>NC_019676.1:5094048-6329823 GCF_000316625.1 Nostoc sp. PCC 7107
TGTAGAAGTCGCCTTAGAACCAGGCGAAGGTATCGTCTGGGAAGTAGAACCTTTACCCGAAAATTATGAGCGAGAAATACTCAAATTTTAAACTTTTGTCCTGCTAGTTTAAAGGTAGTGTGGTAGATATCAATTTCATTCATCCACATCCTTAATTAACAAGCCATGAGAAAACAAGTCCAAAAACAAATGCGTACATGGGCGATGTTATGTCATATTTCGGCTTTAGTCGCATGGCTATTGTTATTTGGATTAGTCTTTCTGGGTATTCCTTTGTATTTACCGTTGAATATTTTATTACCTTTAGTAATTTGGCATCTGAAAAAATCTAAATATCCTTGGATTGACTTTCAAGGTAGAGAATCTTTAAACTTTCAAATCTCATTAACTTTGTATACTTTAATTGTGATTATTTTTTCTTTGTTACTCGTACTGGGTAGCTGTGGTATTGCCATCACAACCAATGGTGCAGTTAACGAAGTTAAATCAGTTTTAGATGGTTTGCTTTTGGTCTGGACATTTTTAATTTTTGGTTTACTTCTATTACAATCTTTCTTCATCACTTTTGCTGCCATTAAAGCTTATCATGGAGAACATTATCGTTATCCTTTGACAATGCGAATTTTGCGCTGAAAGTTAGTTGATAGGACTTACGCAGTTAATCTCAAATCCAAAATCTAAAATTGATTAACTACTTATTTTATCTGTCTTATCGGAATTTCAATCACAAATTCTGTCCCTTCTCCTGGAGATGAAATACAGTTGATTTTGCCGTGATGCTTATCTACTATAATTTGATAACTAATAGATAAACCTAAACCTGTACCTTTGCCTATAGGTTTAGTAGTAAAAAATGGGTCAAATAATCTATTTTTATATTCCTCACTGATACCTGAACCGTTATCTTTAATGCTAATTATTAAAGATTCTGCATTTCTTACTTGAGTCTGAATTATAATGCAACTAGTATTTCGTTCCTTTGCTTGTTTTATATCTTCTACTTCTTTCTCGTGTAAAGCATCAATAGCATTACCAATAATATTCATAAATACCTGATTTAATCCGCCTGCATAACATTCAACCAGAGGTGAATTACTACAATAGTCTTTAATAATTTTGATTTCTTTCTGTTCCTGCTTACCTTTTAGCTGATGTTGCAAAATTAGCAAAGTACTGTCAATGCCTTCATGAATATCAACAGGTTTCATGTCAGCTTCATCAAGACGTGAAAAGTTACGCAAGATAATTACAATCTCACGGATACGATCAGCACCAAGTGTCATTGAAGATACGATTTTAGGCAGATCCTCAAGAATGAATTCTAAATCTATTTCCTTAATTACAGTAGTTATTTTTGAGTTATTATGAGAATATTCTTGTTGATATAATTTGATTAAGTCTATTAATTTCTGAGTATATTCCTTCGCATACATTAAATTGCCATAAATAAAATTAACTGGATTATTAATTTCATGAGCAACACCAGCTACTAGCTGACCAAGTGAAGACATTTTTTCAGTTTGAATCAGTTGTACCTGTGTGTTTTTTAGTTCTTGTAATGTCTGTTCTAATTGAATATTTTGCTGATTTAATGTTTCTGTTCTTGCTGCAACTTTTGTTTCTAAAATCCAATTAATTTCTTCTAAAGCAACTTGAGCATTTTTTTTCGCTCTTAAGTATTCTCGCAATAAATTCAGTACCAAAAGCCATGCAGGAATCAGCAATAATAAACTTATAATGGAAGCTAAGATTGCCAAAAATATTTTTTGGCGATATTTCGCAACTTTTTGTTGTAATGCAAGTGATATATTCTCTTTTCTTTTGATCACACCATCAGCATAAATCTGTTTTTGCGTATCATATTCGTGGCTAGATAATAGTTGTTGCGCTGCTTGTTGTTTATTCTTTTTGACTAAATCAAAAGATTGATATTCCATTTTAACTAGCTGCTGATTAGCAACATCAATTTTTTTAGCATCCTGACTGTTATATGCTTGAGGTGCTAGTTTAATCGATGCTTGAATAGCATTATCAAGTTTTTCTTCAAATTGACGATAGCGTTTTTCCCACATCAAGTTACCTGTAGCAGCATTCATCCGGGCTGACATGGTTAATACTTCATCGAGATAAATAATTTCATCACTCAATTTCTGTAATCTAAATTCATTTTTAGTCAGATGATTAAAATTATAATATGCTTGCCAATTAAGCCAAATTTGAGGAATAAATAAGAGTAATGTTAATAGTACTGTGACAGCTACTATTTGCGAAGGCGTAAATCTTAGTTTTTTAGGTACATACATTAGTTTACCCGCAATATTTCAACCTAGAATTTTCTTAGTATTTAATTACTGGTTTTCAGTAATGATATTATTACTAGATAATAGTCTAACTATATTGATATTTATTGTCCTGGAGTTTTAAAAAATCTTCTGATTTTTATATAAAAAAGCATAAAATTTACTTTTTATAAAGGTAAAAGCTATAGGTCTGCCTTTAGCTTCGCCATTTCTGCTAACCTGGTGGAGTGGTTATCTGGATGCACGAAGTCTAAAAAAGACTGGCTAAAAATTCTGCTTTTGAGTAGCTGAGAGTTTGGGTAAATTCCGGGTTGATCTGCTGAAAGTAGCCATCCCGACTGACTACCGACAGCAGATCCAGCGATCGCTCAAAAAAAGCCTTTTTCGGATAACATCAATCCATTGACTGAAAAATTTGAGATTTTGGATGGGGAATTTTCGGTACAAACCCCAGCGTACGCTTCCCTAACGCCAATCTAAAATCCGACGCTCGATGACTCGCTAACGCTGCGCTATCAAGCTCCACACTTTAGGGTGGAGTCAATCCAACATCCAAAATCGTAAATCCAAAATTGATTGACAGTTGAGGTAGTAGAATCTTCAGAGGTTATAAGATAATTACGCAGAACAGCAAAGTGACAGCAAAACCAACCAAGAAAATCGGTATTTATGCCGGAGCGATCGCCGATTTTTTTATCTAACTGAATGTCACTATCGTATTATATTGTGATACTTATTCAATATTACTAAAGTAGATGATATATCTATTGTTACATTTAATTTAAGGGTGCAGAATCAACCATGAATCAGAATGTAGTTGGTGTGGCTGTAGTCGGTACTGGATTTGGTCAAAAAGTTCATATTCCTGGGTTTAATGCCCACCCCAAAACTGAGGTAGTTGCTGTTTATCATCGGGATATTAATCAAGCTCAAATCATTGCTAATGCTAATAATATTCCTCACGCTTATAACAAGATTACGGATATTATTAAACTCCCAGAAGTACAAGCAGTTAGTATCTCAACACCACCATTTCTGCACTATGAAATGGCAAAAACTGTGCTAGAAGCAGGCAAACATTTATTTTTAGAAAAACCCACAGCTTTAAATGCAGCCGAAGCGAAGGTGTTATATAATTTAGCAATAGCAAATAAGGTAACAGCGGTTGTAGATTTTGAATTTCGCTTTGTCCCTGGATGGCAATTATTTGCAGAATTATTAGCATCAGGTTATGTCGGTAACAAACGCTTAATTAAAATTGATTGGTTTGGTTCTTCCCGCGCTGATACTTCTCGCCCTTGGAATTGGTATTCTTCTCAAGAAAAAGGCGGTGGTGTATTAGGTTCGTTGGGTTCCCACGCCTTTGATTATATTTATTGGTTATTTGGATCAGTCCGTCGGTTAAGCGCTTATTTAAGTACAGCCATCCCCAACCGAATTGACCTTAGTACTGGTGCATTAAAGCCAGTGGAGACGGATGATAACTGTTTGCTATCCCTGGAATTAGCTGATGGAACACCTTGTCAACTGAATATTAGTGCGGTGGTTCATGCACCGAGAACCCATTGGGTTGAAGTGTATGGCGATCGCGGTACTTTAGTATTAGGTAGCGAAAATCAAAAAGACTACATCCACGGTTTTCGCGTTTGGGGTTCTCAAGTAGGACAACCCTTAGCAGAAATTGAAATTCCCCAGCAGTTAATGTTTACCCAAAACTTCACCGATGGCCGCATTTCTGCATTTATCAGGGTAATAGACCAATGGCTGCAAGGAATTGACCAGAAGCAGTCAATAGTTCCATCCTTGCGTGAAGGTGTTTATTCGCAATTGTTGATGGATTTATCGCATCAATCCCATAAAACAAGTAGTTGGGTTGATGTTCCTAGTTTGGATGCTTATTTGGAAAATTGAGAGTAGGGGAGTAAAACTTTTAGTTAGCGATCGCACCTACTCCGACACTATATTAATAGCTTTGTTTGAAAATTAGCATAGTGTTATGCCGCGGCAAATTGCTAAGTCTATTTTCCGTCGTCGGCTAACAATTGCGATCGCTCTCCCCAGCCATTAGTGTGATTGGTGAAATCATTTTACAGGTAAGTAGGTCGATGTTAAAAATTGTCGTTATGACAAGGCAGGAGCTGAAGCAGTGCGGTCTTGGGGGTTTCCCCCATGAGCAACTGCTGAACCCGAAGGGCAGGAGGGAAGAGAGTTTTAGATAACTTTACTTTTCGTTATATACTTCTGTTTATTTGCACCGTTCTACTTAGCCGCTTCTGGATTGCTTTACCGAAAGCTGACAACTACCTGTGGAGTCAATTTAAAATCCAAAATTGTTTGACCGCCAACACACCATAGATAGTTAATGACTATCTAAGTAGAGGATTTTTTTGATGTAGCTTCGATAACTCCTGCGGTAGAAGACAAAAACTCAAAAATTGCTCAGGATGATAATAGGTAGTTTTTAAACGTTCTATCAACACACACAGCAGTTGATGAGGTTCAGGAGTGGAATATATGAGGAATCAACTAATAGTCAAGTTTGAATTAATACAGATAGATGACTTTTGGTTTAATTTGTCAAAAGCGAAAACATCTCAATGAATACTTGATTTATCGGGGAAACAATCTTACTAGTAGAAGACAATCCCCATGATATTTTGTTTGTGCAAAGGGCGTTTTGCAAATCTGGTATTACTAGCCGAGATCGCATCTTTTATCCGTTACCTGCCTTAATTATGCTTGATTTAAAACTGCCGCGCCAATCTAGCGCTGAGGTTTGCTGTAGTTAAGGCAAAAACCAGGAATTTAGCGTCTGCTAGTTGTCGTTTTGACTGCTTCGCCTGAGTATACAGATGTGAATTATCTGTATGATTCAAGTGCAAATATTTATATGGTTAAATCTGTGGATTTCGGTAATTTAGTCGAAATCTTCACGATTATTAACCAACATTGGCTAGTTTTTCACCAAAAACCAGAACTGGGTACTTCTTAAATCAACTAATTATAAGTCCGATGTTACGCATTCTCCTAATTGATGATAATCCCCACGATCGCTTGCTGGCAATTAATGCCTTAGAGCGAGAATTTGTTGACTTGAAAATCCAGCAAATTGCTCGTCCGCAAGAGTTTGAGCAAGCATTGTCAGTGGGAGAATTTGACTTAGTAATTACTGACTACGAATTGCGCTGGAGTAACGGCATAGAAGTACTTCGCAATATTAAAAGCCGCTATCCCGAAATACCTATAGTGATGTTTACTAACAATGGCTCACAAGAAATTGCTGTAGAGGCGATGAAATCAGGGTTGGATGACTATGTAATTAAGTCTCCAAGTAACTATATGCGTTTACCTGTGGCGGTGCGTTTGGCACTCAAGCAAGCCGTAACGCGACACCAAATGACAGGCTTAGAAACGCGCTTTCAAACTTTACTCAATCAACTAAACGTTGGAGTTTACCGGATTACTGCTGATGGTATTGTTCTAGATGCTAACGCGGCATTTTTACAACTGTTGGGTCTAGATTCTTTAACGGAAATTTCCTTCAATCAAACTTGGAGGTCTTATTTTTCCACAGAAGATGATGCCCAACTGTGGCAACAACTGCGGATAGATGCAGGCGTGCGGGAGCGTGAATTACTTTTGCATCGCCCTGATGGTAGGGAAATTTGGGTACGAATTAGCCAAACTTTTACGACTAATGGCGATACAACAATCATTGATGGTATCATTGAGGACATTACTGAGCGCAAATATGCCGAAAAAGCTCTCCAGGAAAGTGAAGCCAGATTCAGATGGATATTTGAATCAAATGTAATTGGGATTTGTTTTTGGAATAGTGATGGCAATATCACAGCAGCTAATGATGCTTATTTACAGCTAGTAGGTTACACACGCGCAGACATGAAAACAGGAGGTTTGCATTGGACAGATATCTCTGAGTCTGAATACAATGAGCAAGATTTACGAATTATTGAAGAACTGAAGCAGTTTGGGATTTCAACTCCTGTAGAAAAGTGTTACATTCACAAAGCAGGTTATCGTGTTCCTATTCTCATCGGCTGTGCTTTTCGAGAAGGTTCTCAAACTGATGGTTTTACCTTTGTAGTTGATTTAACAGAACGTAAGCAAGCAGAACAAGAGCGAGAACAACTTTTGCAACGAGAACAAACAGCACGCCAAACAGCCGAAGCGGCGAACCGAGTCAAAGATGAATTTCTCGCTATTTTATCCCATGAATTGCGATCGCCACTGAATCCGATTTTGGGTTGGTCTAAGTTACTCGTCACCCACAAATTAAGCGAATCCAAGATATCGGAAGCTTTGGCAACTATTGAGCGCAATGCTAAGTTACAAGCACAACTGATAGAAGACTTATTAGATATCTCCCAAATTCTCCGGGGTAAACTCAGCCTCAATATTGCCTCTGTAAATTTGCAGTCGGTAATTTCGGCGGCGTTGGAAACTGTACAGTTAGCAGCCCAAGCTAAAGCGATTGAAATTCAAACTACCTTATCGGCAAATGTTGGTACTGTTTTGGGAGATCCTGTGCGTTTGCAACAGGTAGTTTGGAATTTGCTGTCTAATGCTGTGAAGTTTACCTCTTCTGGTGGTCGTGTAGAAGTCCGCTTAGAGCAAGTTGGCAGACAAGCGCAAATTCAAGTTATCGATACAGGCCAAGGAATTAGCTCAGAGTTTTTACCTTTTGTATTTGATTATTTCCGCCAAGCCGATAGTCAAACTACCAGAAGATTTGGTGGTTTAGGATTGGGGCTGGCAATTGTCAAACATTTGGTAGAGTTACATGGCGGCGCAGTTTGGGCAGCCAGTCCAGGGGAAGGACAAGGCGCTATCTTTAATGTGAGAATACCGTTAATTAAAAATCAGACTCAACTATCTCAAAGTCCTGAACAGTCTGATATTTACCAAGAGTTAACAGGTATTCGCATCTTAGTTGTAGATGATGAAGTAGACTCGCGGGAAGTGGTGGCTTTCATGCTCAAAGAATGTGGTGCAGAAGTCATCGCCGTTCCATCTGCGGCGGAAGCACTCTCGGCTTTTACCCAATTACAACCAGATGTCCTCGTCTTTGATATTGGAATGCCTGATGTTGATGGTTATATGCTCATGCGGCAAATTAGAAGTCTACCTCCAGAAAAAGGCGGGCAAATTCCGGCGATCGCCCTTACAGCTTATGCGGGAGAATTAAACAAGCAACAAGCTCTATTTGCTGGTTTTCAACTGCATTCATCCAAGCCCATTGAGCCAACTGAGTTAGTCAATTTAATTACTCAACTTGTTAAATAGTGGAAGGTAAGAGGCAGAAGGCAGGAGGCAGGAGGCAGAAGGTAAGAGGCGGAAGGCAGGAGGTAGGAGGTAGGAGAAAATTCTTCTTTCATTCAGCACTCAAAACTCTTTCTTCCCCCTGCGTCCTGCTCCCCGCCCCCTTTCCTGATTTAACGCGTATGAAATTCCACTGCTGTTTGTAAAATTTTAATGTCATAATTGCCGAAGAAATCGTGACCCAGTAAGCCAATATCGGCTTTAGATGCGATCGCTACTTCTACATTATTGGCGACAATGCCACCCGCAGCCATAGACTTTATTTTGCCTGTAGGAAATTGTACTTGATTACCATCGGCCGTTTGAGCATTGAGCGTACCCGTAGGCTTGATTTGCAATGAATTCGCCATTGCTTGAGTAATCAAAGTTCCATTTGCACCTGTATCGACAACCATCTCAAAGGTTTTTTGGTTATTAAAGGTGACATCAATTACTGGAGTTCTCCCAAAGTGGCGTTTAATTGGTACGCGAAAAACTCTGCCTTCGGAAGTGGTCTTAGCTCTATTTGCCTCGTTGCAAAGCTTTGTTAACTCTATAGTCATCCCGGAAGAAGTCACCATAAAACACGCGCTCGGATCTTCCGCTATTACTCGGTGTGCGAATGCTGAAAATATCAGCGTTGGCATTACTGCAATCAACGCTAAGTTAATATAAGTAATTCCCCGCTGCCACACACAGTTCATTGGATGCCGTTCTCCGATTTTTTATAAACATGAGAAATTTATTTTTCATAAAAAATTTAATATTAATTTAATTATTTCCTTGATTTCATTTATTCCTTAATATTTTTTCGACAAATAAGTTGTTTTTCAGGATTTATTCATCTGTAAAACACGAAATTTGCACCTCATAAACCTATATTATCTAGATTCAGGAAACGCTAATTTAAAGATTAAGTAAAGACTCAATGAAACTACTGAGGTCAATCAATTTTGGATTTTAGATTGACCCCATACCTAAACTCAGGGGAACCTGTCAATCAATTTTGGATTTTAGACTTATTACCCGAATAAATTTGGGGGAACCTGTCACTTTTTTAAATTTTGAATTTAAAATATAAAATTCGGTCAGATTTACAGTGAGGGAAAATAATTCATTACTGTATGAATAGCGGTGGCGATCGCATTTTTCACAGCAACCTCTTTTTGTTCTAAAACTACCTTCTCATCAACAGTACGTTGCGCTACTACACCGCAAACAGCCGCTGCCGCAAATTGATACACTCCTGCCATTTTGAACAGTGTGCCGCATTCCATTTCATAGTTCAAAATATTCAACCGCCGATATTCTTCCGTAATACCACGGAGCGATCGCATTAAATCTGGATTTGCCGAATCAGTGCGTTCCTGCCCTTCATAAAAAGTATCAACAGAAGCGGTAATACCTAAATAATGCTCAAACTCTAATGCTTGTGCAGCCTGGACTAAAGCCACCGTCAAAAACGGATCAGCCGCCGCCGGATATTCCATAGGTGCAATGTCAGTAGCTGCACCTTGACGACACAAAGCGGCACTACTAATTACAATACTACCGACTGGTATATGCGGTTGAATAGAACCACAAGTCCCGATGCGAATAATTTGCCGGATACCAACTTGTACCAACTCATTCACCACAATACTTAAAGAAGGCGCACCCATCCCACTAGTTGCAGATAGAATAGGGCGATTATTGGGTAAGTATCCGAGATAACTATCAAGACCGCGATTTTGCGACAACAAACGCACATCTTGTAAATAATTGTGGGCAATGAAATGAGCGCGATCGCGATCGCCCGATAATAAAGCAATCGTGGGAGGCGATGCGCCTAAATCCTCTTGCCCAAAACCAATGTGATAAAAGCGTTTATTTGTCATACTAATTTCAAAAGTAAGTTATTACAATCATTTGGATTTAGGCGATGGGCATTGATGAAATTCTGAAAGCTTACCGAGAAGAAATTTTGCAAATTGCCGCTAAGTATGGAGCATATAATGTACGGGTGTTTGGTTCAGTTGCTAGGGGGGAGGCTAAAGCAGATAGTGATGTAGATTTTTTGGTAGAACTTGAACCGCAACGAACTTTATTAGATCAAATTGCTTTGATGCAGTCCTTGGAAAAATTACTAGGACGTAAAGTAGATGTAACTGAAACTGAAACTCTGCATGAGTTGATTAAAGATAAAGTGTTGCGGGAAGCTGTGGTGTTATGAGAGACGACAAGCTTTACTTGAGCAATATTTTAGAATGTATTGAACGCATTGAATCTTACACCGATGATGGCAAAGAGGCATTTTTGCAAACCAAAATAATTCAAGATGCCGTAATTAGAAATTTTGAAATTATTGGGGAAGCTACAAAACGATTATCTCCCGAAATTAAAGCAGCTTATCCCGATATACCTTGGCAGCAAGTAGCTGGTTTTAGAGATGTACTGATTCACGATTATTTAAAAGTCAACTTAAACCGCGTGTGGGGAGTGATTGAACAAAATTTACCCCAACTTAAAATAACTGTTGAGGCGATTTTACAGGAATTAAGAGAGTTGTAATTACGGGCGAGAAACAGAAAATCTCTTTTTGACCATGATACTGGCTAACGTGATGCTTCTTTTATGCGATCGCGTGAGTTGAGCGCACTTAAAAATTTTAGTTAACTATATTGTGTAAAATACATTTCTCATCTTATCCTGAATACTACTGTTAAAACATCAAAATTTTATGATTAATTGCCAATTAAATGCGGAAAACACGTAAAAAATCCAGCAATTAACTGTTTACTGAACAAAAAGATACCCGACTTCTCAAAGAAGTCGGGTATCTGAACCTCTCGACAATTAAGAATTTATTCAGGGTATGAGAGAGAAAACTATCAAAATAACTCAAAGTTATTACTTATCAAAACTCAAGTTGATTCTAGCTTTGAGTAGCGCCATAATTACAACCTCTGCAAACAATGTCCTAGCGCAAAACATCACCATAGATGGTACTCTCAGCCCTGCACAAACCTTAAACGGCCCAATATATATAATTCCGCAGTTAGTGGGGCAAACAGTAGGTAGTAATTTATTCCACAGCTTTGGCAGTTTTAGCCTTGATTCTAGAGAAATTGCAAATTTTCAAAGTGGTTCTGATATCAGAAATATTTTTTCTCGTGTCACAGGCGGTTCCCCTTCATTCATTAATGGTTTAATTTTTACGCAAAGCGCCAGCGTAAATTTGTTTTTCGTCAATCCCAGTGGAATTATTTTTGGACCTAATGCTCGTTTAGATGTGGGTGGTAGCACCAGAGGTTCGTTTGTTGCTACCACAGCTGATGCTTTAGTGTGGTCTAATGGCAGTCAATTTAGTGCAACAAATCCCGGCGGTACGAGTAGTTTATTAACAATTGTCGGCGACCCCAGTGGGTTTTTATCCGTACAAAGACCACAATCAATATTTGCCATTGGTAGCACTTTAAATGTGTATCAAGGTCAAAGCTTGCTATTGCTGGGAGGAGATATCGGCTTATTTAATAGCAGACTGTTAGTTAATGGCATAGAAGGCGGCAGAATTGAGCTAGGAGCAACAGCAGCAGAATCAGGAACAATAGAATTAACAACAAAAAATAACATTCTCAGCTTAGATTTTCCTCAAGATTCCTTACGAGCAGATGTGTTGCTTACCAATGGAAGTAGCTTAGATGTCTCTGCTGGTAATGGTGGTAGTATCGCTATCAATGCCAAAAATATAGACATTTTGGAACAGAGTAATCTCGCTGCTGGTATTGCACCAGGATTAGGAGATGTTAACAGCCAAGCTGGAGATGTAACCCTCAATGCCACAGGTGTAATTCGAGTCAGTGATCAGTCAATGATTATAAATTATACTGATCTTTTTGCTACAGGTAATGCAGGTAACATCAATATTATTACAGATAATCTTCACCTTACCAATAATGCAGTAATTACGAATAGAACCTTTGGACAAGGTAATGCTGGGAACTTAATTATTAAGGCGAATCAGAGTATTTCCTTAGATAATACATCTGTTATCGGTAATACAGTAGACGTAAGAGCAGCAGGCAATGGAGGAGATATCAGTATCACTACAAGTTCACTTTCACTATCCAATAACTCTGGAGTTATCACTTTTTCTAGTGGAAGAGGCAATGCTGGCAATTTGATGATTAATGTAAATGAGAATATTTCTTTAGATAATGCACGTATAGCCAGTGGGATAGAAGCAGGAGCAGTAGGTCAAGGCGGAGATATCAGCATCTCTACAGGCTCACTTTCATTGAACAATAATGCTGGAATTGGTGCTTTTTTTGAAGATGGTAATGGTAACGCTGGTAATATAACAATTAATGCACGTAAAGATATTTTCTTAGATAGTCAGTCTAGTATAGAAAGTACAACTATATTGGCTGGTAATAGTGGAGATGTTCGTATTAGTACAGGCTCGCTTTTACTAACCAATACTGCCTCAATTAGTGCTGCCACATTTGGGACAGGGAATGCTGGTAATGTCATTATCGATGCTCGTGAAAGTATTTTTTTAGATAGTCAATCTCGAATAGCTAGTTCGGTACAGGAATTAGCTAGAGGTCAAGGCGGAGATATTAAAATTACTACAAATTCGCTGTCACTTAGCAATAGTGCTGCTCTTTTCACCACTACTCTTGGTCAGGGTAATAGTGGCAAAATTAATATCGCTACAAACTCCTTAGATATTACTAACAACGCGATAATTTCGTCTATTACCCTTGGTCAGGGAAATGCTGGCAATATAATTATTAATGCCCGTGAAGGTATTTCCTTAGATGGCGGCTTTATATTAAGTGCTGTAAATACAGAATCTGTAGGTCAAGGAGGAGACATTGGCATTATTACAGAATCTCTGTCACTTACTAATAATGCCATATTATCATCCAGTACATTGGGACAAGGCAATGCTGGTAATTTGATGATAAATGCTCATGGATTTGTTTTGTTTGATCGCTCCAATATATCCAGTTCAGCATTAGATACTGCTGTAGGCGATGGTGGAGATATCAGCATTACTACAGGCTCATTCTCTATTTCCAATGGCACTCAACTATTTGCCTCTACTTTGGGACGAGGGGATGCAGGTAACATCTACATCTCTGCTTCTGAGGCTGTCAATATTTCTGGAACCGATGCCAATAAAAGATTTTCTAGTGGATTATTTACATCTACTAGTACAGGTAAAGGTGGTGATATTGTCGTTAATACTAATTTATTCCGCTTGTCTGATAGTGCTGTGTTAGATGCACGAACTGTTAACGAAGGTAATGGCGGCAATATTACAGTTAACGCTAACTCCTTGGAAGTACTAAATGGTGGACAACTCATCACTACAACCTTAGGTAGAGGAAATGCAGGTAAAATCACAGTCAATGCTACTGAAAAGGTTATTGTAAATGGTAATGATGCAAGCTTCAATGACCGAGTAGCTCAATTTAGCGGCAATGTTGCCAATGTTGATGCTGCTAGTGGCCTGTTTGTCCGGTCTGATGGTTTAGGCAGTGCAGGGGATATTGAAGTTAACTCACCTTTTGTACTATTAGATAATGGTGGCAGATTCATTGCTGAATCTAGGTCTGTGAATGGTGGTGATATTTCGGTGAACGCTGGAAATGCCCTACTACTACGTCGTGGTAGTCAAATCTCTACGACTGCTGGCACTGCTCAAGCTGGTGGTAATGGAGGTAATATCAATATCAATGCAGGTTTTGTCATTGCTTTGCCAAATGAAAACAGTAACATTACAGCTAATGCTTTCTCAGGTACAGGCGGTCAAGTCCAAATTAACACGCAAGGTATTTTTGGTATTGAACCTCGCTTGAATGACAGTATTAATAGCAGTGATATTACTGCTAGTTCCACAACAGGTATTAATGGCGAAATTATTATCAATACACCTAATGTTGACCCAACTCAGGGTTTAACCAACTTACCAGGAGATATAGTCAACACAGCTAGTTTGGTTGATTCTGGCTGTACTGCTTTTGGTGATAAAACAGGTAGTCAATTTACTGTGACTGGCCGTGGTGGTTTACCTACAAGTCCTGACGACGTTCTAAATGGTGATGCAGTGTGGTCTGATACACGCTTAACTGTGGCAGCAAAACCACAAAATGGTTCAACAAGTCGTGTGAATACACCGCAAAAATCTTCTAATGCTATTGCTATTGTCCCTGCTACTGGTTGGGTGTTCAATAATAAAGGAGAAGTTACACTGGTTAGTCAAGTTGCTAAAGCAAATGCGTTCAACTTTGATTCTAATCACGTTGCTTGTGTTAAACCTTAGTCTTGATGATGTTGGGTTCCGTTCCTCCACCCAACGACTAGAAGTCGTGGCTACACGAACAAAGTCTGCCTCCGCAGACTTCACAACCAATAAGCACAAAAAACCCCCGAATTTATTCAGGGGCTATAAGTTTAAAAAATCACTAACTCGATGAAATTACCTGTGATCAAACTCCGAGAGTTACACCCAGACTACTTGGGAGTGTCAATCAATTACGATGATTGTTACTGTAGCGAACCCTTGTACCTGCCCAGAGTAACTTCTCGCGCAGTGTTTGATAATAGGAATTGTTTTCGCGTAAAACAATAAATTTAGCTCGACAGTCAGCCATTCGCACATCAACGCGATGTCCCGGCCAAATTGAAGTAGATAGTACACCATCCATCCACAATTTGGTACTCAAATCGTAATCACCCAAAGGCCAAACACTAACCACAACGCCAGGCGGTAACACCAAAGGACGGCTAGAAAGGCTCATAGGACAAATGGGAGTAATAGTGACGGCTTCCATACCATCGTGCATGATGGGGCCACTTGCCGAAACTGTGTAACCAGTAGAACCTGTAGGAGTAGAAATAATCAACCCGTCTCCCACATATTGATCGACAACTTCACCATCGATTTCCATTTCTAGAATAGAGGTGATCATGCGATCGGCAGAAGCGGGTTTAACACAAAATTCATTTAATGAAAGGTAGCGTTCGGTTACTGGTTCTAAATTTGTGCGATGACCTTCATACACTGCGGCTTGTAGCATCATTCGCCGTTGGATAGCATAGCGATCCTCAAACAGCCGATCCCAAACTTTTTCCGTATCTTGAAATTCATCTACAGACTCGGTTAAAAAGCCCAGATGACCGCCCACATTCACACCGAGAATGGGGATACCAGCTGGGGCTAAATGTCTGGCACTAGTTAAAACAGTACCATCACCACCGAGTACCAAAGCCATATCAATTGGTTGACCAGATGATGCCAAAAACACCGGGTAAGGGTTATCTTTTGGCCCACTTGGCCCCATTAATACATGGCAATCGCGATTTTCTAGTTGCTTGGCACAAATTTCTGCCCAGCGTTTACTTTGAGAATCTCGCGCCTTATAAGCAATGATTACCTGCTTGAGTTGCACGCAAAATTACCACTTCAGGAGATTAAACTGCTCCATATCGACGGTATCGCGGTTGCGATAAATGGCCAAAACGATCGCCAAACCTACCGCCGCTTCAGCAGCAGCCACAGTAATGACAAATACGGTAAACACTTGGCCTTTAATTAATGTTGAGTCAAGAAAGTTGGAAAATGCCATTAAATTCAAATTAACAGCATTTAGCAGTAACTCAATTGACATCAGCACCCGCACAGCATTACGACTGGTAATTAAACCATAAATGCCGATACAAAACAAAGCGGCAGCTAGTAATAAAAAGTACTGAAGTTGCATGAATCCTAATATTCCTTGTGAAATATGCTGAACAAGGTAAAAGGCAAAAGTAAAAAGAAAGCAAAAGAAAATAGTTTGTTTGCACAGCGTTGCCGCAGTCTAGCCCCTAAATTCATTTAGGGAGATTATCTTTTTACTTTTTACTTTTTACTTTTTACTTTCTAGTCTTGGGTTTCTCGACCTGCTGACACCAATTCTCTGGGGCGTTCTGGCAAAGTCAGAATAGTTGAAGGTGTCACTTGATCTGGCAGATACTCACGACGTGCCAAAATAATTGCTCCTACCATTGCCATCAGCAACAAAATAGAAGCTAGTTCAAAAGGTAATAGAAAGTCGGTGAAGAAATGCTCACCAATCAAAATTATTGAACTTTCGCCAGCCACAGGAGTAGTTGAGTATGCCCAAGGTGTTGCCAAAACCATTGCACTCAACAGTCCAAACAGCCCAATACTTACTACACCTGTGAGTACTTTTCGCACTCCAGCACTAGGAAATGGGGCAAAATCTTGGCGCTTGTTGACCAACATAATGGCGAACAAAATCAACACGTTAACCGCCCCAACATAAATCAGCACTTGGGCTGCGGCTACAAAGTCAGCATTCAGTAGCAAATACATTCCCGCCATGCTGATAAATACGCCTCCCAGCATAAAAGCAGAATAAACAATGCTGGAAGACAGCACTACGCTCAGTGCTGCGCCAATCAGCATTACAGCTAATATGCCAAATGAAACAATCTGTACACCTTCCGCTAGATTCACTTTTTTTGTCCTCGGTCAAACAATTTTGGATTTTAGATTTGCGATTTTAGATTGATGATTTTAGATTTATTCTGTTGAACCCTTATAGAGTAATTTCCCTACAGTAAGCACTTGCCAATAACTGAACTGGCGGCTTGAACAGAAAATAATCCAAAATCCAAAATCCAAAATTTAAAATCTAAAATTGATATGGTCATTGGTCATTAGCAAAAAACAAATGACTTATGACATTTATTTTTCTACAAGGTCTTCAGGACGTGCGCCAGCACGAGGTGCATCTGCTGGTAAATCGTGGGGGTCTAGTACGCCCTTGGGTAGATAAACTAGTTCGCGTAGCGGTGTCACCATTGGATCATTGGTGACTTTGTAAGGTAGACGACCTAGAGCCACACTGTCATAGTTTAGGTCATGGCGATCGTAGGTGGAAAGTTCGTATTCTTCTGTCATGGATAGACAGTTGGTGGGACAGTATTCCACACAGTTACCACAGAAGATACAAACCCCAAAGTCGATACTGTAGTGTTTGAGCTTTTTCTTTTTGCTACCTTTGTCAAATTCCCAATCGACTACAGGTAAGTTAATGGGACATACACGGACACACACTTCGCAGGCGATACATTTATCAAATTCATAGTGAATCCTACCGCGAAACCGTTCCCCAGGAATCAGTTTTTCGTAAGGATACTGTACGGTGACTGGTCGCCGCCGCATGTGGTCGAAGGTAACAGATAGCCCTTCACCGATGTAGCGACCGGCTTGTATTGCTTCTTTGCCGTAATCAACAACTTGCTTCAGGAACTTTAGCATTGTGTTTCACTCTCTCTTTTCAATTTTGGATTTTCGATTTTGGATTTTAGATTTTGGATTAAGTCTAAAATCTAAAATCTAAAATTTGACTATCCACCGAAGGCGACGGGAAAAGCTAATTTCAGGGCGGCGGTTAATAAGAGATTAACCAAACCCACTGGTAACAAAAACTTCCATCCTAAATCTAAGAGTTGGTCAATGCGTACCCGTGGTACTGTCCAGCGCAACAAGATGGCGATAAATACTAGTAAGTAGGCTTTGATTACGGTCATTGTAATCCCCAAACCCGCTGTGACTACTTGTAATACGGGGTTAGTTTCACTGATTCCCAGCAAACTAGCGATGGTATTCAGGGGAATAGGAAAATCCCAACCGCCTAAATATAAAACTGATACCAATAAGGCAGAAAGCACTAAGTTAACGTAAGAACTGAGATAGAACAAAGCAAATTTCATGCCTGAGTACTCAGTTTGATAACCTGCTACTAGTTCTTCTTCCGCTTCGGGTAAGTCGAAGGGTAAGCGTTCGCATTCGGCTAAAGCTGCAATCCAAAAGATGAGAAAGCCAACTGGTTGTCGCCAGATATTCCAACCAAGAATGCCGTAACCAGATTGCTGATTAACGATATCAATTGTGCTGAGGCTGTTAGACATCATAGCGATCGCCAGTACACTCAGCGCCAGCGGAATTTCATAACTAATAGATTGCGCTGCTGCCCGCAACCCTCCTAAAAGGGAGTATTTGTTATTGGATGCGTAGCCAGCCATTAACAACCCAATTGGCTGAATGCTAGACAAGGCAATCCACAAGAAAACTCCCATACTCACGTCTGTAATGACAAGATTTTGTCCAAAAGGCACAATCAAATAAGACAGAAATACTGGCAATACAACAATGATTGGGCCAAGGGTAAACAACCAAGGGTCAGCTTTACCTGGTACAATATCCTCTTTAAACACCAGCTTTAAACCATCTGCGACCGGGGCCAGTAAGCCAAAAGCCCCAATAAATTCAGGGCCGATCCGCTGTTGCGCTGCTGCTGAAATCTTCCGTTCCAGCCACACACACACCAATACACCTACTGTTGCCCCAATCAGCATCAGGATCATTGGCAGTGGCATCCAAAGTGCTTTGGCCGTGCCTGCTGGTAGTCCTAAATCCATCACGGATTTAATAAACGTTCCTTGAATGTCAATTCCTGAGTTCATGTTTCCGCTCTTTAAGTCAGTTGAAGTGTGAAGTATGAATTATGAAGTATGAAGTATGAAGTATGTAGACACCCTTTGGGTGACTTCCCGTAGGGTAATTTCATGCTTCAACCTTCAGCCTTTAGCCTTCAGCCTTTCTGAGATGAATCCTGATTGAAGATTTGTTGCCATATTCCCATGCCTAGTATATCGTTGCATGGTTTTTAGTCCTTGTAGCTATACAAGAACTTCTACTTATGGGTAGGATTGAAAAAATCAAAAGTTAAAAGTTAAAAGGCAAAAGATCAAAATCTTTTAACTTTTGCCTTCTAGTCCCTGGCGTAAGCAGGCATCAAAAAGCTGCCGCTTCCATGCTGGCAACGGTTATTTGCTGCTTATAGGATTTCTGATTCCCTAAATTGGGGGTTGATGCTGATATTTTTAGTTGCAGGTAGGTGCTATTTTAACGGTTCCCCTGCCAGCTAACGTTCTTCAAGGGGGATATAAGGAGCTTCGTGTTTACCGTTGTAGACTTGGGTGGGACGGAAAATCCGGTTTTCTGCTAGTTGTTCTTTCCAGTGAGCTAACCATCCAGCCACACGGGCGATCGCAAATATTGGTGTAAACAAGTCTGTGGGAATACCCATCTTTCTGTACACCAAGCCAGAGTAAAAGTCAACATTAGGATAAATCCCTTTGTGACCAAGTTTCTCCTCAACTACCCGTTCCATTTCTTGGGCAATTTCGTAGTATTTATCCCCGCCAAATTTGTCAAATAGTTGCTCTGCCAGGTCTTGTAAAATGATGGCGCGTGGGTCTTTAACTTTGTAGACGCGATGCCCAAAGCCCATCAATTTTTGTTTATTTTGCAGGCGCTCTTCAACATAGGAACGGACGTTTTCTACCGAGCCGATTTCTTCCAACATCTGAATTACTTCTTCGTTGGCTCCACCGTGCAATGGGCCGCCCAAGGTTCCTACAGCACTAGCAACTACAGCATAAGGGTCAGTTAAGGTTGAGGCTGTTACCCTAGCACTAAAAGTCGAAGCATTCATTGTATGCTCAACGTGTAAAATCAAGCAGATATCAAAGATTTTTGCCGCCAAAGCATCCGGTTCTTTCTCGTTGAGCATGTAGAGAAAATTGGCGGAATAATCTAGGTCATCACGGGGCTTTACGGGGTCATTACCCTTACGCATCAACTGGAATGCAGCCACCATTGTGGGGATAGTTGCTATCAAGCGCACAACTGAATCCCGAATGTAGGCGGGGTTATGTAAATCTCGCAGAGAATAAAACAGGCCTAAAGCCGCCGCCGAGGCTTGCAGAGCATCCATTGGATGACCGCTTTCTGGGAAGCATTTCATCATGTCCCGAATGCGGTATTTAATCCGCCTGTGGAGGCGAACTTCTTCCTCAAATGCTTGTAGTTCTTCTTTACTTGGCAATTCACCCCAGATGAGGAGATAAGCAGTTTCGAGAAAGGTACTTTTTTCTGCTAATTCCTCAATCCGGATGCCACGATATTCTAGTATTCCCTTCTGCCCATCTACGTAGCTGATACTCGATTGAGCTGCGGGAATGCCTTCTAAACCAGGCTTGTATTCACACACCATCATGGCAACACCATTTACTTTGTGAAATATTCGATCACGCTAACTTACCAGAAATTATTTTTGCCATAACAGTAGTCGTTCTCACAACAATTCTTCGAGAAGAATTGAAAAACTGCTATAGCAAGTATTTGGGGGGTGTCAACCAGAACATTTGACTACGACCCACAACAGAGCCTGCTTCTGGTAGTTTTACTCCGATCATACCTGCTTTTTTCAGGACTAAACAGCCTTTGATTTCTCCCCAAAGGAGAATTTCTGCCCAACTACTCAAATCAGGCTCATGGCCTACCAAGGCCAGGCGGGTATTTTGAGAATAATTTTTGGGTTCTAACCAGTAAACCAACCAACTGGAAAGATGACCGCCAGTTGCAAGATGAGTAGATTCTTCTAACTGCGAACTGAGTCCGGTAGCGATGAGAATTTCTGCTGTTTGGCGGGCGCGGGCTAAAGGGCTGGTGACAATCAAATCAAATTGCAAGTCTAACTTGAGGAGACGCTGGGCTACTTTTTCGGTTTTTTGCCTTCCTTCTTTGGTGAGTTCGCGTTCTTCATCTTTAATACCCACTTCTCTCTCTTGCGCGATGCCATGTCGAATCAGATACAGTTCCACAATAATAGCCCTGAGTGCTGAGTTAGGATTTACGCCTGATGTTATTTAACATATCCTAATTATTCTCGAATGCTACCAGTCCAAGCTGTGCTTTTTAGGTGGATTCTGGCGATCGCATCATTAATATCCCATCATTAATGTTGATATTTGTGGATCATTCACCCTTTGGCATTCGTAGTTGTTTGTCTTTAATTGTTTGATGCTTAGGTTCTCATAGGATAATGGATTATTGCGATCGCGTTTAAAACTGCGCGTCTTAGGGTTAAACTCCCATAGGCAGCAAGCAATTATACTCGATACTCACTGTTTAGTAATTAGTTGGGTTGGACTTTATAGTATTTTTGTACTATAAAAATACTATAAAGGATAGCGGATTCTACAGTTTTATACGGACTACACAATTGTGACAAAAAGTGTTTACCGATCTAGGCAAGATAGACTAGATTGAGATTTTCAAAAATACCTCACAAAATTAGCAGCTTTAAATATTTTAATTATGATAAGTTGTAAACTTTTAAAGTTATTAATTTAAATATTATGATCCAAACTAAACTAAACTTAAAATCTCCAGAAACTCCTGTAAATCCAATCTTTGCTAACCATGAAACTTTTCACCCTCGTTTTGGCTGGTTAAAAAAAGGATTTGATGCAGCTAAGAAAAATTCAGGTGTTTTCTTACAGGATGATGCTCCTGTGCGCTTGGGTGTTGGTAAAAATATGGTACGTGCTATTCGTTATTGGTGTAGTGCATTCAAAGTTCTAGATAAAAATAATTTACCGACAACATTTGGGGAAAAACTTTTAGGAAATAATGGATGGGACTCTTATTTAGAAAATCCAGCATCATTATGGTTATTACATTGGAATTTGTTAAAGCCAACTTGTGAAGCGGCAGCTTGGTATTATATCTTTAACGTTTTTCGAGATCCAGATTTTACAAAAGAAGATATTTTAGCTGGATTACAAGATTATATCAGAAGTTTTGACAAAAAAATTGCTGATTCTTCTTTTATCAAAGATGTAAATTGTATTTTAAGAATGTATGCAGCCCAGGATTTTCTTAAAGATAATGCGCCCATTGAAGATTCTATTGATTGTCCTTTCACTGAACTTGGTTTAATCCGTCATTTTGGTAAAAATTATCAGTTTAAAATTGGTGCAAAAGCAAATTTACCTGCATCAGTTATAGTTGCTACTTGTTTAGAATATGCTAGTTGGGCAAATAAAGATAGCAATACAATTACTATTCGTCGGTTACTTTATGATGAAGGTAGTCCAGGGACAGTATTTAAACTTACTGAAAGCATTTTATGTACAGCTATTGAGACAGTTGCTAAAGAATTTAATGGGATACTTTTTGAAAATACCGCCGGATTAATTCAGTTATCTTTACCAGAAAATCCAGAGGTATTAGCTGTAGAAATTTTAGATAAATATTATAGTATGTGACAGGGAACAGAATTAAAAGCAATTTTTATCTATGAATTTATGATTGCTGTATCTCCTGATATGGTTGATAACTACTATTTAATTATTATTAAAGATGAGTAAGATTATGACTAACAAGAAGCTATCGCATTATTTCAGTCTTCAACGTCGCTATTCTCGTTCTATTAACTTAGAAAGAGATTTGGATAGTGTGGAAGCTTTAGAGGGTTATGTGCTTACGAAAAGAGCAATTGATTCTTTAAAACGTATTCTAAATAATTTTAATTCAGATGAAGGCGAAAGAGCTTGGACTTTAACTAGTGTTTATGGTACTGGAAAATCGGCTTTCGCTAATTATTTAATTTCCTTATGTGCTGGTTCTACAAACAAAATGCACATGAAGGCTTCATCGATAGCTGAAGATAAATTAGATAAAGATAGTGATATTTATCAATTAATTCAAGACAAAATTACTCCGAAAGGATTAATTAGGGCTGTGGCTACGGGGCAAAGAGAGCCAATTAGCCATACTATTATTAGGGGCTTATTAACTGGTGTTGATAATTTTTGGACTCCTTGCCAAAGAAACAAAATTAACGTTGTGCGTCAGTTAGTTGATTTAGAAGCAGAAATTAATGATGGCGGAAAGGTTGATAGTAGAGAAATTCCTAATTTAGTTTTGGAATTAGCTAAGGAGTCTCAAACAGGAATATTCCTGGTTATTGATGAACTAGGAAAGAATTTAGAGTATGCTAGTCATGCTCAAGGAAATGAAGATTTATATCTCTTACAACAATTAGCCGAACTACCCAAAGATAGTAAACATCCGATTTATATTTTAGGGATTTTACATCAAGCTTTCGCAGAATATGGTCAACGATTAGCAACTGTTCAACGCAACGAATGGGCAAAGATTCAAGGGCGATTTGAGGATATTGCTTTTACTGAGTCGGCTGGACAAATGATGAGTTTGATTGGTGCAGCAATTGACTCGTCAGCAGCAGACAATATCAAAGGTGCTACTAATGCTTACTCTGAGGATTGGAGTAAGTATTTAGCACCCATAATAGTAGATGAAGAAGTAACTCAGGAAGTTATCACAAAAGTTTATCCGCTACATCCTTTATCAGCTTTTGTGTTACCAAACCTTTGCCAAAAATATGCTCAAAATGACCGTTCTTTATTTACATTTTTAACGAGTCATGAACCTTTATCGTTTCGTAATTTTTTAGAAGAGGCAACGGTTAAAAATCATAAATTACCTTGTCTTAAACTATACCAAATTTACGACTATTTTATTGAATCTGTGGGAATGGGTTTAGCTTCTCGTCCTAATTTGCAACGATGGGTGGAAGTTCAAGATTTAATTAATGATGCTAAACGATTAGAAGAAGATAGTCTTAGAGTACTCAAAACTATCGGGATTTTGAACTTGATTACGGTGACAGGTTCACTGCGGGCGACTAGAAATTTAGTATCTTTGGCAATGTGCGATCGCCCGTCACCAGAAGAAATTAATTATTGGCAAGAAATTATTGATAAATTGCTAAAGCAAAACCTGATTACTCATCGTCGTCAACTAGATGAATTGCGGATTTGGCAAGGTTCTGATTTTAATGTTGACAGTGAGTTAAGTACATATATAGAACAAGAGCGATCGCCTTTAGTTAAACTATTATCTATACACTGTCCTCTCAAGCCTTTAGTCGCTCAACGTCACAGTTATAAAACGGGGACTTTGCGTTATTTTGAACGCCATTATTTAGATAATTCTCAAGATTTGCATCAGTTAAGTTGTAGTAGTGTCGATGCAGATGGTTTTGTCGGATATTGGGTAGATGATGAGGTTCCGAGTGTTGTTCCTGAAACAACTAGCGATGGTAAGCCGTTAGTGATTTTGAGTGCAGCTAACTTAGATATATTGCGAATTCGTACCCTGGAATTTGTAGCTTTAAGTAATATCAAAAAAACTGCTAAAGAGTTACAAACTGATGGGGTTGCAAGAAAAGAAGTAAATTATCGCCTACAAGAAGCTGAAGAATTTTTAAACGAAACCCTCAATCACTCCTTTAGTATTGGGGTGAATCAGCGTTGTTGGATTCAGGGACAAGTCGAAACACTCAACAACATTACTGACTTTAATAGTAAGCTGTCTGAGATTTGCGATCGCACTTATCATCACAGTCCCATTTTGTGGAATGAATTAATTAACCGCCGTGATTTAACCTCCCAAGGGGCGAAGGCTAGACGGGAATTGATTCAAGCGATGTTAGAACATCAGCATGAGGAAAGATTAAGCTTAGAAGGATATGGCCCGGAAGTGAGTATGTATTATTCTCTGTTAGAGGAAACAGGGATACACCGTCAAGAAGATGGAGACTGGGATTTTTACCCACCATTAGACAATTCCGGGTTAAACTCTCTGTGGGAAGCCGTTGAAAATTTTTGTTTAGCAGCCACAGAAACCAGCCAAACCTTTAATTTACTCTATCAACATTTAGCCGCGCCTCCATTTGGTGTAAAACAGGGTTCTATTCCCGTGATTTTAGCGGCTGTGCTTTTATATCACGCTGATGATTTGGGACTGTATCAAGACGGGACATTTATTCCCGTGTTGGGAACAGAACATTTTGAATTATTAGTCAAATATCCTGAACGGTTTGCTGTGAAGTATTTTGCAGTTGTCGGATTAAGGGCGGAAGTATTCAAAGAATTAGAGGCAATTTTACGCAATCCGCAGTTTAAAAATTTAGGTAAGGTGCGTAACGCTACGTTGTTAACAGTGGTGACTCCGCTTTATCAATTTGTTAAGAAACTGCCTAAATATACGAAACAAACTCAAAGACTTGTAGCAGAACCAAGCGCAATTTTAAAAGCATTACAAACCACTGTCGAACCCGACGAATTATTATTTAAAGCTTTACCCGCAGCTTGTAATTTACCTGCAATTGGAACGGAAGCTGGAGATGATGGGGTGACAGCGAGAACTTTACGAACTAAGTTAGTTCATGCTTTGAGAGATATTCATACAGCTTATGATCAATTATTGAGTGATTGTCAAAAATTGATTTATGAAGCTTTTGGGGTGAGAAGTCCAGAAACAAAATTGCGGGAAGATTTGCGAGTTAGGGCGAATTATTTAGCGGGAAAATGTATTGAACCTTTACTCAAACGCTTTATTCGGGCTGCATCGGATGAGACTAAAACTGATGCTCAATGGTTAGAAGCTTTGGTGATGATTGTCGCAGATAAACCTGCGGAATCATGGACTGATGATGATGCAACTGCCTTTGAAATGAAGTTAGCAGATTTAGTGCGACGGTTTATAAATCTCGAAGCCTTACAAAAAGAAGTCGCCGCCAAAGGGGAAGGTTTTGAAGCCCGACGCATCACCATGACTCGTCCCGATGGTCAAGAAATCAACCGCATGGTATGGGTAGATCATGGGAGAGCATCGCAGGTTGAGAAGTTGGTTGACGACATTTTAGCGAAATTACCTGATGATCAGCAGTTACGACAAGCTATTTTGGCCAAGTTAAGTGAAAGGATTTTAAGTTCTGATTTACCAGAGACGGTGACGCAGATTGGCGAAAAGCGCACTGATGAAAGTATCAAGGGGAAAAACTTCGGTTAAAACAAGCATTATGATCACAAAAGAGAACCTAATGAGCCTGTGTTTTATTTAAATTATCAGAGTTGGTGCGATCGCGTTCTTAAATTTCAAAAACCATTATGGAACAAATTACTCTTGCAGAACTTCCTGAAAATGTCCAAAACCTAATTAACCAAGCCCAAAAAACAGGTTAACCCCTCACTATAATTCAAAATGGTGTTCCCTTCGCTATCATTTCTCCTATTAGAAAAATATCTCTACTAGAAACCCTTTCTACTCTTGAAGCTTAGAAAAATCTAGTAACGCTTCTCCTAAATTTTCTAATTGTTCAATTGATAATCTTTTAATTCGCTCAATTAATGATTCATCAATTACCCCAATACGGCGATTTAGTAAACGCAGGATTAAGTCTTACCTCCCCTCTTGTTTGGCTTGTTCTCTGTTGAAACTTAACGATTTATGATGAATCTTGACGATACGCAAGAGTTATTTTTGACAGAGAAGCGTCAGGGACAAGAGTATCTTGGTTTCTATCTCCCACAGGGAAAGAAAGATGTGTTTAAGAGGTTGTTTGAAAAGTGGTCGGTTGTGATTATTAGCACTTCTTGATCCCCCCTAACCCCCCTTAAAAAGGGGGGAAATACTTCAAAGTCCCCCTTTTTAAGGGGGATTTAGGGGGATCTAAAATGTTTTGCTACCAACAAGAAGACTTTTAAAACATCCTCTAAGGAATACTGTCAATAAATTGACAGTACAATGAAGGATGAACTGGAGAAGTTTATTGATCAGTGCATATCTGATCCTAAATTCCAGCAATATTTAGAAATGAAGCGTAAGTTAAAAGATTAAATAATGTTTCGTTCTAGCCAATTTCAGATTTTTAGCTTAGACTGAATCGGGTTGATGTATAAAAGCACAACTTGTTAGGTTATAAAAACGTGATTAAAGCAGTAAATATACTATGATTTGTTAAAATTAACGAAAAAATGCTACAGACTATATCTGCATAATTGCTAAGATATTAGTAATACTAATATACTGGTCAAACAGCACGAAAAAGTCAGCATGGCAGAGAAAAAAGTTAGGCATATTTTGGGGCTTTCTGGGGGTAAGGATAGCACGGCTTTAGCGGTGTTACTGCATAAGGAAATTCCAGAGATGGAATATTTTTTTTGTGATACCCATAAGGAATTACCGGAAACTTACGATTATCTTGACCGCATTAAAGCCCGTCTGGGGATTAAAATTCATTATCTCAGTGATAAGCGCGGTTTTGACCATTGGTTAGCAATTCATGATGGTTTGTTACCTTCTCCCCAAATGCGGTGGTGTACGGTGAAGATGAAAATTAAGCCGTTGGAGGATTTTGTGGGGGATGATGAGGCTATTAGTTATGTTGGTATCCGTGCTGATGAAAACCGTGATGGTTATATCTCCACTAAACCTAATATTAAACCTGTGTTTCCTTTTAAGGAAAAGGGTTTAGTTAGGGCTGATATTATTCGGCTTTTAGAAGAAAGTGGAATTGGACTCCCTGACTATTATCGCTGGCGCAGTCGTTCTGGGTGTTTCTTCTGTTTCTTCCAACGCAAGTATGAATGGGTAATGTTGGCGCAGGAACATCCTGATTTATTTCAAAAGGCTGTTGAGTATGAATCTAATCATGCTGATGGTCGTACCTATACTTGGACTGATGGGGAAAGTTTATTGCAGCTTCTAGCACGCAAAGATGAAATTATTGCTCAACATGAAAAGTTAATGGCTAAAGAGAAAAAGGCTGCTCCTAATCGTCCTTTATTTGAAGCATTAGAAGACATTTTAGATCAAGAAGACGATGAGTTACCTTGTTTAGCTTGCCATTTGTGAATGATTGATTAAAAGTGTGATGACTATTTATCGTTGGACTGAAATATCTGGCATACCACAAGAACCAGGGATTTATGCTTGGTACTATTCACCTGAAATTACAGATTATGATTTAGAACTTGCTATAGAAAAAATTAACAAATTTAAGCAAAATAATGAGCGAGAATATGCTGCAAAGATAATTGAAAATTTTCTTGAAAAAAATATTTTTCAATATTTTCAAGAAGAACCATATCAAGCATTTCTCGAAGGTTCTTTAAAACCAACTTATAAAGGTTATCTTGAGCATAAGCCCATTATTTCAGACTCTTTAGTCTCAAGAATTCTTGAAGAACCAGAAAGACTGAAAACGGTGAAAAATGTTGTTCAGTCATCTGCACCTAATTTTGCTAGTCCTATATATATAGGAATGTCTGATAAACTAGGTAAAAGATTAAATCAGCATAAAAGATTGATAGAAAAATACCGAGAAGAAATATTCAAAGAAAATACAAAAATTAAAGACAAAGAAAATATAGACCAAAGCTTTGCAATGGAAGTATGTCGCAGAAATATTTTGCCTGCCCAATTGTTTGTTGTAATTAATATTATCAAAGATAATGGAAAAAGATATATAGACCTTGAAAATATTCTCAATAGAATTCATTATCCATTACTAGGAAGAAATTAAAAAAAATGTCACTAAAAATTCGTAGAGAATCTGCATTAAATTTGACCATTGAAGGCTCAATAGGATCGTTTAGGGTAGGAACAGGTAGAGAAGGTCAAAACTCTATTGAAGTTACGTATTTTCTGACTCATGTTGGACTTGATTTTTCTAGTAGCGCAAATGAAGCTTTGCTTAGTCATCTTGCTCCTGTAAGAGAAATTTTTGATATAAATCAGCTTGATTTTGATGAAATCATGCAAAGAGATATTGATGATGCCAGAGTTTCTTCTGAACTTATTCCCTATTTACTTGATGAAAAATCAGTCGATTTAGTAAAATTATTTCCTCCTATTGTTGTTGTTGTCCTTCCTATCCAAGAAGGAGAAAATAGACCAGCAAAGCTGTATCCGAAAGTAACTACTGATGAAAAACCTGAAACAGAAGAAGCAGGACAGTTTATATTACGTTCAGGTTCTATAGGTCAAGAAGTTTTTCAATTTGAACAACCTATTTCCGAAGGGCAAAAACTTAAACATGACTTAGTACGTTTTAAATTAAATACTCATAAGACGCGGTTAGTCATAGTCGATGGACAACATAGAGCAATGGCTTTACTTGCGTTATATAGAAATCTCAAGGATCAATGGTCAGATGAAAAACGTGCGCCCTTTAAAGAATACTATTCAGAATGGACACCTAAGTATATTCAAAAATTTAACTTAAAAGAAATAAATTTACCGATTATATTATGTACATTTCCTTCATTAGATGAGCAGTATTCTGGCAAATTTGATTTAAGAAAGGCTGCCAGAACAGTATTTCTCACATTAAATAGAGAAGCCAGAAAAGTATCAAGAACAAGAAATATTTTACTTGATGACAATGATATAATTGCTTGTTTTCTTCGTTCTTATTTATCTACAGTTAAGCAGAAAGATCAACGTTCTTCTTCTTCTTTACGTATCTCAAATATTGAACTTGATCAGTCAGATAAAGATAAGTTAAAAATCGAAAGTCCTATTGCTATTACAGGTGTTAGTCATCTCTACTATATTATAGAACACTTGCTTTTAAATAATGGTGGTGAGGTTAAGGGAGCAAAACCCAGATCGGGTAATTTTGCAAAACGAAAGGATTTAAATCTTTGTATGCAGAAATATCGTCTGAACGGTGCTAATTTGCTTGGATCTGAAATAGCTAATTCAACGAAACGTGATAATTTCACAATTTCCGTAGCAGAAAAATTACGTGAACAATTTGATGAAAAGTACGGTAATTTCATATTATCTATATTTGAAGGTTTCCTCCTTTATGAAAATCATAATAAAGCGGTTTTAGACCTTGAACAAAAAATTGAAAGTTACCAAGACCGTCAATTAAAACCTATTTTATTTGAAGGACAAGGTATTAGTCGAGTTTTTGATGCTCACAGAGAAAATTTAAAAAATAAAATTCAAGAAGGAGAATTGAGTAATATTCCAGAAATTCAAGCTATTACTCAAAGGCTTGATGCAACAGCAAAACGACTTAACGATGCTATAGAAGATTTCCGATATGAACGAGCAAACCTATGTATTAAATCAATATCAGATAAATCAGCCATCAGAGATTCTGAAGGAAAAATAAGTTATGGAGTCATACAATGGTTTAATGAACTCTACGACAATGTTCTCACAACAGTAGCTTTTCAAAGTGGATTAATTTGTGGCTTTTGGGGCGAAATAGAAAAGATAACTATTAAGTTAGGAGAAGAATATATAGATATTAAACAGTGCCTTGGAGAATATATTCAACAGTTAAACAATTTTTTTATTCCTAATAGTTCCAGCCAGCTTAAAAAATTAGTTAGCCTATTTAAAGGTGAAATTATTGGCAATATTTCAGATTGGAAAATAACACAAACTAATCATACTTTTCGCAACGTTGTATATCGTGGAGAGATGCAGCCAGATCAGTGGACAAAATACAAGTATCTAATTTTAGAAATTTGGCATCCAACTAATGAATTTTTAGCCAATACTCTTAATGAAGAGATAGAAAAATGTAGAGAGCAAATATTTCCTGCACTTTACAACTTATATACAACTGATTATTGTAAAGAAAATTCAAAACTTGAAGGAAACCTTAGCGAAAACGAAAAAAATATAATTTTTGACAAAGCTTTTACAGAATACAATATTTTTCTTAAAAATGTTAACGGAAAATCATTAGATCAACAAAAAATGAAAATAGCTTGTTCAGTTATTCCTGCATCAGAAATTGATGAATCTGACATGGAATAAATAGAGGTGAAATTTGAACTTCAACGATTTACTATCAAAAGCAGATGAAGAAATACTACAGCAATTATTAGGTAGTGCAACTTTTCATCTGCTCAAACTCCTAGAACCTAATTTAGTTCACCCTAGTAAACTCAGAGAAATTCTGTTAACCCTTCATACCCCAGAAGAATTACTATTATCAAAAGAAAAACGAGATTTAATTTTTGATTTAATTACGCCAGAACAAGCGAAAATTATCGCGGTTGTACTAGAAGCACCTGAAAATAAAGACCCTTATCAAGCATTAAAAAAACTTAAAATCAGTGGAAATTTAGAAAGTAAAAAATATTTGTTTAACTTTTTTGAAATACCACTTAAACCAAGAAACGAAAGTACAATTGAAACTCCTACAATAATTGAAAATACTCCAAAGTATCCTTTATTTGCACACCAACGAAAAGCAGCCAAGAAAGTAAAAAACTATCTGAGTCAAGAACCTCGCCGTGTGCTTCTTCATCTTCCCACTGGTGCAGGTAAAACCCGTACTGCAATGAATATTATTGCAGACCATCTCAGAAACAATGAACCCACATTAGTAATCTGGTTAGCCTATAGTGAAGAACTTTGCGAACAAGCAGTTACTGAATTTCAAAAAGCCTGGGACAGTTTAGGGAATCGCACCCTTTCAACTTACCGCTTTTGGGGCAACCATGAGATAGACTTAGCACAAGCGCAAGATGGCTTAGTAGTAGCAGGATTAGCGAAAGTCTACAACGCCGCTAAAAAGAGTATCCGCTTTATTAATCAACTGGGTGTGCGTTCTTCATTAGTAATTATCGACGAAGCCCATCAAGCAGTAGCCGAAACCTATAAACTCGTCTTAGATTCCCTCGTCGTCCCCTACGAAAAAACCGCCTTACTAGGACTAACCGCCACACCTGGACGCACTTGGGCTGATATTAACACCGATGCACAACTAGCTAAATTCTTCGCCCACCAAAAAGTTACCTTAGAAATCGAGGGTTATGACAACCCCATTGATTATCTCGTAGCTCAACAATACCTAGCACAAGTTAACTATCGCTCTTTATTTTACGAAACCGGCATTGAACTCACACCTCAAGACCTCAAGCGCATTCATACAGACTTAGATATTCCCCCCTATATCCTCAATCGGTTAGCCGCAGACGAACAACGCAACCTCCGCATCATCCTAGAACTAGAAGCCCTCGCCCCACATCATCAACGCATTATTGTTTTTAATACCTCCGTGGAACACGCCAAACTCATCGCTTCCATCTTGCGTTTACGCGGCTTCCATGCTGATGCTGTCACAGGGGAAACCCCCAAATCCGAACGAGAACGGCTGATTCACAGCTTTAAAGACCAACAAACCCAAACCAAGATTTTATGTAACTACGGCGTATTAACCACTGGTTTCGACGCACCTAAAACCAGTGCTGCTGTTATCGCCCGTCCTACCAAATCCCTTGTTCTCTACAGCCAAATGGTAGGACGCGCCATCAGAGGAATCAAAGCTGGGGGTAATGCTACGGCCGAAATTGTCACCGTTGTCGATAGCCAACTTCCTGGTTTTGGTTCAGTTGCATCAGCCTTCCACAATTGGGAAGACGTTTGGAGGAAAACCCATGAATAACGCCCATGATATTGTTCCCACTCACTTAGCCGTCCAAGCCATGCGCGACAACGGTTATAAAAACGCCGCCTACGCCTTAGCCGAATTAATGGATAATGCCATTCAAGCTGGTGCATCGCAAGTAGAACTGCTGTGTGGCGAACGGAAACAATCGGTGGAAGGGAAAAGGCGATCGCGCATTGAACAAATCGCCGTGTTAGATAATGGTTGTGGGATGGATGCGAATGTTTTACGTCTCGCCCTGCAATTTGGTAATGGTACATATTTAGATCAAGATAAACATACCGGAATTGGACGTTTTGGGATGGGTTTACCGTCTTCCTCCATTTCCCAATGTCAAAGAGTTGATGTCTGGTCATGGCAAAATGGCATTGAAAATGCACTGCATAGTTACCTCGACTTAGATGAAATTAAAAATCAACGGTTGACGGAAGTACCAGAACCCACAATGCAACCAATTCCGATGATTTGGCGAAACATCGGTCAAAAATTTGGCGATAGTGGCACATTAGTAGTATGGTCAAAAATCGACCGTTGTATGTGGCAAACTGGCAAAGGAATTATTGATAATTCAGAATTTGTGATTGGTAGAATGTATCGCCAATTTATCAATAGCGGTGCAGTCAAAATTCGTATGGTGGCGTTTGATTTAGATGCTATATATAGCCTAATTGTAGAAAAATACGCTCTACCCAATGACCCAGGTTATCTAATAGAAAAAACCTCTTGTCCTGCACCATTTGATAATCAGGCAATGTTCCAACCTTGGCAGGGTGATACATCTTATGAAGCTACTTTTACTATTAACTTTAATGAACAAGAACATGAAGTTAAAGTGCGCTTTTCTTATGCTAAAGAAGAAGCGCGTTTAATAGAAGGAGTGAATAATGCAGGAAGTACACCTCATGGACAGCACGCTAAGAAAAATATAGGAGTTTCTATTGTTCGTGCAGGTAGAGAACTAGAACTAGATACGGGAGTAGTCAATGGTTATGATCCGACAGAACGCTGGTGGGGTGTAGAAGTAGAATTTCCTCCTTCCCTTGATGATATTTTTGGAGTCACTAATAATAAACAATCTGCTCGTAATTTAAGTGAACTTTTACGAATAGATAGTCAATCTTTATCAGAAGACGGTAAGACATTCACACAGTTAAAGGACGAACTAAAAGAAGATGAAGACCCGAAAAGACCTCTCTTAGATATTGTTGATAAAATAAACAACCAGTTGAGTATTATCCGTGGTTTAATCAAAGCACAAACTAAAGGCACTCGTAGCACCACTGAAAAACGCCATGACCCTTATAAACCAGAAAAAGTAGCAACTACCGTAACTCAAGAACGTCAATCACAGGGTTACAAAGGTAAAAGTGATGCAGAGGAAAAATTATCCAAAGAAGAACGCAAACAAGTTATAAAAGAAACTCTCAAAGAAGAAGGAGTTACAGAAACTAAAGCCGAATTATTAGCAGCGACAACAGTAGATGATGGCTTAAAGTATACCTTTGTCGAAGCACCTCTTGATACTCCTGCTTTTTTCTCTGTTAAACCCAGAGGCGGAGCAATTATTGTTACTTTAAATACCAGTCATCCTGCTTATCAAAACTTAGTAGAAATCTTAGAAGAAGATGTAGATAAAGCCGATATAGATACTTTACGTTCCCGGTTAATTAACTCTTTAGATGGTTTAAAATTACTCCTCATGGCATGGGCTAGATATGAGGATGAACAGCCAGATGGTAAATTTAAAGAAAATGCTCAAGATACCCGCATTGATTGGGGGAGGGTTGCTAGGAGGTTTTTAGAGAATGAGTAAGATTAAATCTCACGCAGAGGCGCAAAGACGCAAAGGGTTGATTAAGTATATCTTCGCTGAGAGTTGGTATGATTAATCAAAATCCTGAACTAACAAAAAATTATATCATTCAACTGTTAGCTCAGTTAACGATTGACTACCAAAATAGTAAGTCAGAAATACAGGCGATCTCTCATCAACTACCTGTCTCAGAAACGGAATTTACATTATTAGAAGAAATTGAGCTATTAACTACAGACATTCGCGGCTATGCCAGCCAAATTAAAGCTAGAGGATATATAGAAAATCCACAACAAGCAATTGAACAATTAAAACAAAAACGAGTGTTTGATATTCCGAGTATTTCCCAATTGTATTTGCAGAACTCTCATGAATACGGAAATATTAAATCATACCTAAGAATGTTAGATTATTTAAGACTATTAATTTTAGAATATTTAACTCTTCAGTAAAAGTGATTAAATTTCACGCTTCAGACGCATAGAGAGTTTCCATAATAATTCTCGGCGTTCCTTTGCGTTTCCTTCGCGTTACTCTGCGTTAAAAAAATGACTAAAATAATCTACCTCGATTACCACTCAACTACTCCCGTTGACCCTAGAGTAGCCGAGAAAGTCATGTATTATATGACTACCGCCTTTGGTAATGCTAATAGTGTAGATCATGGTTATGGAGACGAAGCAGCAAAAGCAGTTAAACAAGCACGTCAACAAATAGCAGAATTAATCAACGCTTCCCCCAAAGAAATTATTTTTACATCTGGTGCAACAGAAAGCATTAACTTAGCAATTCAAGGAAACATTTCTCAACAAAATACCCCCGCCAAAATCATTATTTCTCCAGTGGAACACAAAGCTGTTTTAGATACCTGCAAAGCCTTAGTTAAAAAAGGACTGGCGGAAATTATTTGGTTGAAAGTCAATCAACAAGCGCAGATTGATTTAGAACATCTGGAAAAAGTCTGTGCTGATGGTGCGGCTTTACTCTGCGTGATGGCGGCTAATAATGAAGTAGGGACAATTTACCCCATAGAAAAAATCGGCGCGATCGCCTCTTCTTACAATATCCCTTTTTTATGCGACGCATCCCAAGCCGTCGGGAAAATTCCCCTCAATTTCCAAGACTGGGGGATTACCTATCTCGCAATTTCTGGACATAAACTCTATGCACCGAAAGGCGTTGGTGCGTTGGTAGTCAAAAGAAATTATCATCTTCCACCGATGATTTACGGTGGTGGACATGAACAGGGACTCAGATCAGGTACGCTCAACGTCCCCGGAATCGCTGGCTTGGGGGAAGCTTGCAGATTAAGGGGGTTGGAGATGGAAAGGGATGAAAAGGCGATCGCACTTTTACGAGATCAGCTACAAAACCAACTCCAAATTGCAATTCCTGACTTAGTTGTGAACGGAGACTTAAATAACCGTTTATCAGGTAACTTACATATTTCTATTACTGGTATTCCCAATAGCGCCATCATTGCTAGAGTTCGTCATCACTTAGCTATTTCTAGTGGTGCAGCTTGTTCATCAGGTGTTGTTGCACCATCTCACGTTTTACAAGCAATGAATCTTTCAGAGAATATAGTTGAGGGAGCTTTAAGAATTGGTATAGGAAAATTTACTACTAGAGAAGAAATAGAAAAAGCATCATATTTGATAATCAGTGCAGTAAATCAAATTCATAGCATCAGGTAAGCAATCCGCCATATTTCCAAAATTTAAATACTGAAAGTAAATAAACAGCCAAGAAAGAAATTTCTGGCTGCCAATTTAAATTCAGTTAAACTTGTACTCTTTATCCTTTGCCTTCAATCGCCAGATTTACTCTGACTGAATCGGGTTATCTTTTGGATTAACTAACCTCAGTAATTTCTGCTTAATTTGAGCGTCAAAAACTTCCCATTTCATCTTCGCGTAGGGGGAATTTTCGTTACTGCCAGAGAGGAAACCCATTGGGATTTCAAACCCGCCAGCACTGGTTCTACCACCACCAAAAAAGCGTCCGGTGCTGTCTTGACCAAAGGCTTCTTTGATGAATTCATCGGGGTCGAGGGTGAGTTTGGTGGTTCTTAGAGAACCGATAACTACTTCGAGTTCGTCGTCTTCGTCGTGAACAATGCCGTACACTACGGCGGTGTGGACGTTTTCTTCGGTGACGAGGAAATCAGCTGCTTGGGGAATAGCATCGCGGTCGTCGTAGCGCAGATAACCAACACCAGCGATGGAAAAGTTATTCTGTACTATACGATTTTTTAGCGATCGCTCAATCACATCCATTACCCGTTTGGAACGGTTTGCCTGGAGAATGGCGTTTAATAATTGAGCATCATAAAATCGACTCAGATACGCAGCCGCCATAAAATCTTCTTCTTGGGCTTGCATTAGTCGATTTGTATCCGATCGCAAACCGTGCATCAAGGCTGTGGCACATTTAACGTGTTGGCTAATGCTGCTGTCTAAAGCTAATAACCCAGATTGCAGATATTGAGTAAAAATTGTTGCCGTTGCTCGTACGTACGGGCGGACATCGACATACTCTGATTTGAGTTCTGTCTGTAAGCTGTGATGATCAATCACTGCTACTAAGGGCATTCCGGCCTGTTGTACTGGATTTAATAACTGACTGGTGGTTCCTTGATTGTCAATTAATACAAAGCCTTGATAACAAGACAAATCTTTGGATTTGACATTTTGTGGTGTCCAACGCTGGGCTGGTAAATTTGTCAGCTTGACTAAGGCGATATTCTCTTGATGGCTCAAAGTCCCAGCATAAACAATTTCACATTTAATGTCGTATTGTTGAGCAATTAGCTGGTAAGCCCAAGCACAGGAGAGCGCATCAGGGTCAGGAAAATCTTGCAAAATGATTAGCTGGCGCTCATGTCTATGAGCTAATAAGGTCTTTTGCAGTTCCTCGGCTTTTTGAAAAGTTAAGGAATTGTTACGTTGACCGAGATAAACACTCAACCCATCGCTTGTAGAGGCTGGCAAGGATGGCCGATTCAGTGGTAGTTCAACGACTTCTTGGTCTACCTCAGCATCGTCTGGACTCGGCTCTGTGGTCAATGAAAAACTCTCTGACTGCTTCAAGGAAGAATTTAGTTGCATAGAAAACATCTTTGTTAAGTGTGAGGCCTTATTAATTGAGAAAGTTACAACCAGGGTTTTACTGATTTAGCCACACATCTTGATCTTCGCAAAAATATAGAAACCTGGGGATACGTATCTTGGTGTATTTTTTGTCAAGATAACTAGGCAAAATTTTCTCAACTTCTACCCAATTACATATAGCGACAGAAAATCAATGTTTCGGGTTTATGGTCAAACTTTAATTTTTATCCTCGCTAGACCATTCTCTGAGTTAGAGAGAATTTTTTGAGCAAGTCTAGATTTTTTAAGTTTATAGATATATAATAAGAAACTGTTGAATTATTTAGGCAGATGCCAACACACTACTCTAACAGATACCGTTAGGCTATTGCCAAAAGCAACTGCAATTCCTTATTAGAATGCAACACCAGTGGTAGTAGTATGTTAGCACCTAACCTATAGTTGCTCCCACTCAGTCAAAACCATCACACCGATAATCGGTTGTTGTGGCTATCCTGAGTTAGGATGGAGTTTTTAGTGTCAAAGACCTATCACATATTTTTGCCACTCTTGATGCAGTCCACTTTTAAGATGCTTACTAACCTCAAAATAGAGGCTACTGTAAGGTTGACGAGGTAAATGACGTAGGAGCATGTGGGCTTCTTGAGGTGTGCGATTGCCTTTTTTCACATTGCACCGGACGCAAGCCGTAACGATGTTTTCCCAGCTATCGCCGCCACCACGCGATCGCGGTATGACATGATCTAAGGTCAATTCGTCCCCTGTATAGCCACAATATTGACAAGTATGTCCGTCTCGGTGCAGAAGGTTTCGACGAGTCAGAGGCATCTCTTTATAGGGAACACGCACATAATGGCGTAGGCGAATCACCGTTGGCAACGGAAAACCCGCGTAAAGTAACCTGCCATTGTGTTCAACTCGTTCTGCCTTGCCTTTGATTAACAAAACCGCAGCCCGTCGCCAGCTCGTAATATTGAGCGGTTCGTAAGAGGCGTTTAAGACTAAAACCTTACCCATTGATTAAAGCTCAAGGTATTAGTTTTACATATATTAACACGATTCTCTTCTCCTTGGGAGATGAGAATAAATTATACTTCCGGAATAATTGAATAACTGTTGTATTTAAGAATAAATCTTTGACTAAAGATATCAATAATTAGTTCTAACTGCACAATTGCAATGAGATAGAGCCAGATATACCTTGATTTGGCGCTAAATTTGAAGTAAAAAGAAATACTTGTAAATTTTTATTAACTGTAGTTAAAAGTCTTTTGAGATACTCAATTCCTTTTCAGAAAAAGTTTTCAATCAACACGGAAGTAGTTTGAATGAGTATGAATATCTAAAAATGAATACATAATTGTGAAAGTTTAGTGGTGGTGTGATAGGAGAACAGAAATATGCTAAGTCGTGATCAAGTGACTAGTGTTGCATCTCATCAACAATGCGACACTTATGCGTGGTTTTCCCAGCGTGCTTGGGTAGAAATTGATTTAGATGCGTTGTCGCACAATGTACAGCAAATAAAGCAGTTGTTATCACCACGTACTCAGTTGATGGCGGTAGTCAAAGCTGATGCTTATGGACACGGAGCAGTCACAGTCGCGCAAACGGCATTACAATCGGGAGCGAGTTGGTTAGGAGTCGCCACTGTTCCAGAGGGGATTCAATTACGGGAAGCAGGAATACAAGCGCCGATATTGATTTTAGGCGCAACCCAAACACCAGAGCAAATTCATGCGATCGCCCATTGGAATCTCCAGCCAACATTGTGCAGTCCCAAACAAGCTTTAATTTTTTCCAACATTTTAGAAGCAATTAACTACGGCTCCCCCGTATCTGTACATATTAAATTAGATACGGGAATGTCTCGGTTAGGAACTAATTGGCAAGACGCAGCCGAGTTTGTACAGTTAGTAGAACGCTTACCGCATTTGACTATCAAGAGTGTTTACTCTCACTTAGCCACTGCTGATAGTCCTGATCCAGCGATTATGGAAGAACAGCATAGAAGATTTAAAAGTGCGATCGCCCAAATTCAAAAAATCGGCATTAAAATTCCTAGCTTGCACTTAGCAAACACAGCCGCCACTCTCGCAGATTCCCAACTGCACTACGACATGGTAAGAGTGGGTTTAGGCGTTTACGGTCTTGCTCCTGCATCTCATTTAAAACAAAAAATTCACTTAAAACCTGTGTTACAGGTAAAAGCACGCATCACTCAAGTCAAAACTATCGCCGCTGGTACTGGTGTTAGCTATGGCCATCAATTTGTAGCTGATAGAGAAATGCGCCTTGCGGTTGTAGCTATCGGCTACGCTGATGGTATACCGCGCAACCTTTCTAATAAGATGCAGGTATTGTTACGCGGTCAGCGAATACCTCAAATTGGCGCAATTACAATGGATCAGTTGATGATCGATATCAGTAATATTCCTGATATTCAAGAAGGGGAAATTGTGACTTTACTCGGCGACCAAGGAAAAGAACAAATCACTGCTGATGATTGGGCAGAACAATTAAATACTATTTCTTGGGAAATTCTTTGCGGGTTTAAGCATCGCCTACCGCGTGTTGGGGTTATTTAGTATAAAAAGGTGGAAGTCTGAAATGAATATAGCCACATAGTGTGCTTCTTAGCAATTTTCGATGTTTAATTGGGAATAGAAAAGTAAAAGAATCAATTTCTATTCCCAAAAATTTATGCTATACTAGAGTAGTTGACTAAATGCGGATGTGGCGGAATTGGCAGACGCGCTAGATTTAGGTTCTAGTTCCGAGAGGAGTGAAGGTTCAAGTCCTTTCATCCGCACTCACAAAAAAGTGGTATAAATCCGAAGTTTCCGAGATAATAATTGTACAGTGACGCATTATTTGTCATCGGTGATAGATGAATGTCATTGTTACCGTTTAATTGTCGTCGTGACCCACTAGTGTTTCTTGATTAATTGATGAAAAATTAAAGAGTAATATCAAGTAATATTACGCTGCATAAGGATGCTTATTAGCACTTTTATACTGCTGATAAATATGGAGAAATACTATATTACTCAGGTTATCTACATCGCTATCATCGTAGGCATCTACAGGTAAACCTGTGTCTTCGCTATACAAGTAATTATAAATAAAACTCTTAATTGTGGCTCTTGTAGATTCCTTATCTCGCCAGTTTTCTAGTTGCTGTAATTGTGATTTCACGGCTTCAATTAAAGACTGAGCAACTTGTTTGACGCGGTTTCTAATTCTGGTATCCAAATTATCTTTAGATGAGCAAAGCAAGTCAAAAACGGCAAGGTGTTCTTCGCTTAAACCTTCGCGGACAGCGCGGGTGTCTTCTTCTGAGAGGTCTTTGACAAGTTGCAGCAGTTCCTCAAAAGTTTGCTCAATGGCTACTCGGTCAGTTTCGCGGTTATAGTTTTGGATAACTTGTTGATAGCGCGTGTAGTAGTCAATGCGAGATGGGTTTCGTTGTACCATTCGCTGGAGTTGGCGTTCGACGGCTTCTTTGAGGGTTTGGACTGAGGTATTTTTAGTTGGGGAATTGGCAAATTCTGCTTTTAATAATTCAAAGTCAATTTTGCTGATATTGTAAGTTTTGTTTGACTCTGCACCTGGAAGACGGGAACTATCAACGTTGATGAACTCGCTAACGATACCTTGTAAGGAACGGAGAACAGCGTTGATATCTAGAGATATTTTGTGTTGTTCGTGTAAGTATTTGTAAATTTGCTCAATGGTGTTATGTCTACCTTGGTAGGGTGCTGTTAATTTCGGTTCAGTAATTAGCGCCTGTTTCTTTTTGAAGACTTCCCTGGCTAATACTTCAAAGCGGGCGCGAGATTCATCGTTTGTACAAACTGCATTAACTGCACTGAATAAGGCAGCAATTTTATCAAATCCTTCTGTTTCAAGCAATTCTTGCAGGTCAAACCCCAGGTTGGCGATGTGGTCAATACAATTTTGAAGCGCGATCGCATAATCTTCTTGTAATTGGTTCAGGTCGTTGTAAGGTGTTATACTCTCGTCTGTGCTTTCTGCTTCTGCACGGGAGTATCTGGCAAGGGCGGCACGCAGACTTGTTAAAATACCGTTGTAATCAATTAACAAGCCGTTATTTTTCCCTTCGTAGACGCGATTTGCGCGAGCGATCGCTTGCATGAGAGTATGTCCTTGTAAAGGTTTATCTATATATAATGTGGCAAGGCTGGGGACATCAAAGCCTGTTAACCACATAGCGCAGACAATAGCAAGGCGGAAAGGGTGTTTTTCGTTCTTAAATTCTTCTTCTAGATTGCGACTTTTGATAATTTGGCGATGGGGAACTATATCTAAATCCCAATCTTTGAAAGTTTTAACTTCATTTTGGGCTTCGCTAATCACAACTAAATATTCTGTTGACTCCAACCATTGCAAATATTGCTGATGTTCTACTTCCTCTTGTTCATCACCAGCTTGTTTGACTAATTGTTTCTGTGCTTGTATTGCTTGTTTCCAGTATTTATCGATAAGTCCGTGCATTCGCACAGCCGTAATTTTATCTAGACAAACAAGCATCGCTTTTCCGGTTTGCCAACGTTGGGTATAGTGAGCTACTAAGTCTTGGGCGATTCGGTCTAAACGTTTTTCGGCGGTGAGGATGAGATATTCTCCCCCCAAGCGGCGACGGACGGCTTCTTCTTGTTCTGCATCGAGGTCAAATTGTTTGATGGCGGTGGCGAGGCGTTGATTTAGTTCTTTGTCAGCTGCAACCTGGCGTTGAGTGCCTTTGTCGTCATAATATAATTCTTCGCCTCGGTTGTCGTAGTAGAGGGGAACTGTTGCACCATCTTCTACAGCGCGTTGGAAGTCGTAGGTGGAAACGTAGCCGCCGAAAACTCGACGGGTAAGTTGGTCTTCTTCCGACTCCATTAAGGGCGTACCAGTAAAGCCGATGAAAGATGCGTTGGGTAAACTAGAACGCATATTTTCCGCAAGTTTACCGTATTGGGTGCGGTGCGCTTCGTCGGAGATGACGATAATATCGGGACGGTGGGAGTAAATCTCACCAGGTTTGTTGAATTTGTGAATCAGCGTGAAAACGTAGCGATGGTTGTCTTTGAGTAATTCAGCTAATTGTTCACCACTGGCGGCTTGGGTGTTATTTTCTTTGATAGCACCAACACCAGCAAAGGTTTGCACGATTTGATTATCTAATTCTTGGCGGTCTGTGACGATGACAAAGGTAAAATTACCTGGTAATTGGCGGTGGGCTTTGCGAGTCAGAAATGCCATTGAGTAAGATTTCCCGCTACCTTGAGTATGCCAAAAAACGCCAAGTTTACCTTCTCGGACTTCCCGTTGTTGAACGGCGGTAAATGCGCGGTTAACACCAAGAAACTGGTGATTACGAGTCAGTATTTTGATAGTTTTACCGCTACTGTCATCAAAGAGGATGAAGTTTTCGATGATGTCGAGGAAATTGTCTTTACGGCACATCCCCATTAACATTGTTTGGTAGTCAACTTTGCCTTTTTCTTCTTCTTCTAGACGTTTCCATTCTTGGAAGTGGCTGTAACGACTGGTGATGCTACCTACTTTCCCCTCTATTCCATTACTCAACATGACTATGGCGTTGTGATGGAAAATTTCGGGTATAGTATCTTTGTAATCGGTGTAGTTGTCTTCGTAAGCCACTCTGACGTTGCGGTGGGTGGCTTTAAGTTCAATAAATAGTAAAGGAATTCCATTAACAAAGCCGATGATATCAGGTCGTTTGGAATAGAGAGAACCTTTAATAGACAACTCCCGCACAACCAGGAAATGATTATTTTCGGGGTTTTGAAAGTCAATCACTTTCAGGCGGGGATTGATAGTTTCACCGTGTGGGTTTTTGTAGGGTTTCTCTAGGATACCTTCACGGATAAGTTGGTATTTTTTCTGGTTGATGGTGATTAATTGCTCTGAAATATTGGATGTGGTGAATGCAAGGGTCGCATCGTCGTATACTTGCTGTGGATGACCAGGATTAAATTTCTCTAATGCTTGGCGAAGATAGCGTGTGAGGACAACTTCTCGTTTATCTTCGCGTCCTAGTGTACCATTAGTGCCGAATGTTTCTTTTTTGTATGCGTAAACTGAGTGCCATTTCAGGGTTTCTTCAAAGAAATTAGCGGTAGTTTGTTGCACTAGGCGGTCTTCGGAATATTCGGCACTCATGGGGGTGATAGGTAATACAGGTAGCTATTATATTGATGGCTTTATTTGGGTAAGTAGCAAGTATCACTTAGCCAAAACTGACAATTGGAAATTTATTTATACTGTCCAATCTTCTATAACCAAGTCTGGTACTTGGCTAAAATCACGACTGTTTCGAGTCAATAATACCAAATTCCGAGAAAGGGCTATTGATGCAATTCGTAAATCCATTGTAGCGATACGAACCCGTTTTGCTCTTAGTGTGTCAAAAATTGTGGCGGATGCTGCGTCAAATGCTAAAACTGGAGCAACGGAAAAGCCTTGCAAAATCTCTAGTAATATGGCATACCCCCGAATTGTATCAGCCGATGTTTGGGTGCGATTTATAAAAGCATTTGCACCAAGTACCTGCTCGTGGAGGCTAACAATAGAAAATGCAAAATCTCCGGGTGAGTGTTTAGCAATTTTAGCAGCTATATTTGCGTATTCTTGACTGGAACGGCGTTGTATAAAACTAATGTGGTCGGTATCAAAAAGGTACTTCACACTTATTCACTCATTTCGTCTGCGGGTTTGTCTGCGTAACGTAACGATTTTCCATATTCCAAAACTTCCAGGAAAGTTTGTTCATCAGAAATAGAACCAGTCACTTTTTCTAACCAATTGCTAGGGGTGGGAGATGCTATTAGCAGACGTTTGAGTTCGGTAACTGTACGTTCAAGATTTACCAAGCGTTGCTCAATAATAGTTTCATCTAACATGATTTTTAAGGCTTGTGAATATCAATAGTTGGGATATTTAACAGGTTGAAAAAAAACTTAACTTCAAATACTTTCTTGTTCATCCAACCAAGCAACTAAATTATTCACCTCAGATATTCTGAAAAGTGCGCGACATAAAGCCTCTAATTGTCCAATTTTCAAAGCTTGAACTTTTTGAAAAATTGAATCATCAATCTCACCAAAACGTTCTTCCAACAGAGACATAGACAAAGAAAAAGCTTCTTGTTTTTTTCCCTGTTCTTGTCCCTTCTGTAAAATATCCTGATAAATAACCGACTCTTGCATAATATCCTCACTTAACATTTGACGAATCAAAGTTTTGTCAAACCGCAAACCAGCTAAAATTTCCGTATACCCGGCAATATTCTGTTTTGTCTCTCTATCTAAAATTTTAGCCACTTTTTCGGCAACCTGAGATAATAAAGCTGGGGGAGAATCTGTGCGACTCAGAGTAGCTAGAGGCAATAAATTTAAATTATTGAGGAATAAGTCTGAATCCTGCTCCCACATCCGCACTACACGATAGCGATGTATAGTTGTGTCATCCAGATATTGTTCAGTAAAAGCAATTTCATCATCCGTCTCTTGCAAAAATATTACTACCTGGACAACTGGACACTTGTATTGACGCTTTAATCTCACAGAATAATCTAACATTCGGAAAGAAACCGCAGGATTAGACTGTGTTAAAGTCTGAAATTCAATATGCAGTATCTTGTTAGCCGTTTGTAAAAATGTAACGGAATCTGCACGAATTGGCTCTAAACTTAATTCGGTTTTTAATACTTTAACATCTGTAGATTCTTCAGCGATTAACCATCTGATAAAATCTCCTGGATGTTTTTCTGCTAAAAGTTTACATACGTTATCAAAACTCACAATGTATAACTAATTAATATTGAATTTTTAAATATTATAAAATGGTTGGTTTAAATATACAAACTCTACGATTAAAGAATTATTTCAACTGATATCGGTATTTTACAGATGTAGGTTAGGTTAAGCGTAGCGCAACCAAGCATGGATCTTGAAAGCTTAACCGATATCTTGGTATTGGGTTTCCTTACGTCAACCCAACCTACTGTTCTGGTGAGAAATTCGGGTAACAGTGGGGCGATTTCCGCAGGCAGAAGTCAAGGTAAGCTTTTGGTAAGGTGAAATTTTGTTATTATATACTTATCCTGCTATTTACGAAGTCTCAAGTTTCACTTGGGATACGCCCAAAAGAATCTATTTAGATATGTAATGAGCATAGCAAGAGTGGGGTTAAATTAAGTTTACTGGTTGGATTTTTGGAGGTTTAAAAATCAGATGACAGCACCTCAACCAACGATTGTTACAAACTCTCATCTTTACGAGCAAGATTTTTATCTGTGGATAGAGACAACGGCTCAACAATTAAAAGAAGGGAGATTTTCTGAGGTTGATTTAGAAAATCTGGTTGAAGAAATTGAAAGCATGGGGAGAAGTGAAAGAAGAGCTTTAGAAAGCAATTTGGTGATTTTATTAATGCACCTATTAAAATACAAATATCAGCCAGAAAAACGTACTAATAGTTGGCTTTCTACTATCTTTGAACATCGACGCAGACTAAATAAAAATTTGCAAGATAGCCCAAGTTTAAAAAAATACTTTGCTGAAAGCTTTATGGAATGTTATCAGGATGCGCGTCAGTTAGCGGCTTTAGAAACTGGATTAACTCTTGATACTTTCCCTGTGGAGTCTTTTTTAACTGTGAATGAATGTTTGAATCAAGAATTTTTACCTGATTAGTTAAGCATTAATATTTAACCTACAGCATAATCTGTAAATTGGCGTTTAAATGGGGAATGAAAGCCGATGACAATATCCTGTTTGGGGATACCTAAATTTGCTAAATCTTCTCCGACTTCATTTTCGGTTCCATTGTGTTGCAGCCAAACTTTACCATCTTTGATGTCTAGATGTATGAAACAACCATAAATACGACGGTCATTTTTCCAGCCGACATTTACAAGTTGATAGTGGTGATGTTCTGTGTCGAAAATTAGTTGGGTTTCAATTTCTGGTTCTTGATTAGAAATTGCAGCATATTCTTGCAGAAGTTGCTGAATTATTTGTTGATATTTTTTTAGTTTATCCATTCGACTATTTCCTCCGTTACAGGTTTATAAGTAATCAATCTATAAACAACTCAGCATCAATTTGGAAAAATTCACCCAATGCTTTCGCTTGTGCTTTACTAATCTGTTGCTTACCGTTGATAATTTCAGATACAACAATACTCGAACCAATTACACCAATTAAATCAGTTGGTTTGAAATTTCGAGCTTCGATTAAATGCAGAAGCATCGATAATGGGGTTGTCTCACCCATTGGGTATGTTTCATTTTCATATTTTTCTATTAAAGCAATCAATAAGTCATATAAAGCCGATTCTTCAGATGTTCGGTTTGTTCGGTGTGCGAGTTCTTGGGCTATAATTATTGCTTGTTCGTTTTCTGCGTCATTTGTAATTACTTTTGATTGATACTTAGCTAGTAAAAGTGCGTAATTTTCTGGATTAAAAGTAAGGTTCATTATAAGAGTATTTTGTCAAGTAGGATATGATCGCTATTTGTTTTCTACACGGCGATGCTTCCGTTCATCAGGCGAGGAAGCAGTAAATCGCGGGCTTGCTTAAGTCTTTGAGTTTGAAGATAAAGATTTGTAATCTGTTTGTCTATCCATTTAGAAATATTTTCAAATTTATTAACTATTTCTCCAGACGGAACCAGCATTAACTGTTCTGAAAGTTGCTTTTTTGTTACCGACGCAAAAATGGCTCCACTTCCAATAATATCTTCTTGGAAAAAGTGAGTTTTCAACTGATAATACTGGAATGATTGATATCCATAACGATTTCGTATAGCAGATAAACCTCGTCCAATGATGATTTTATCAAGAGTAATATTTAAACGACCAACCGGCGCACGCACACTACAAAGAATATCTCCAGCCTCCGCTATTCTATTTAGTTGAGTGCAATATATTTCATGAGTAACAAAGCGATTACCAAAGTTTGAAACACCTTGATGGAAAGGAAGTCCTTGCTCAGAGGTATTATAAAATTCAGATGGTGGACTTTGCCCCATTATCAGTTCGCAAACTTCTTCAAGAGGTTGATAACTCCACCCCTCTGGAATGCCATCAACTAGCTTCACTGACTCGTAGCCAGGGAAGCGCGATCGCACAAACCATTCTTTGTAAAGCAGGTGGATGGACTCTTCCAGCAGTGCTATTCGGCGGTTGTTGTTGTCGATGAGGCGATCGTAACTTGAGAGGATTTCAGTAATACTTTGTTGTGTTGAAAGGGAAGGTAAAGCAATTTTTATTGACTTAAGAATGCCTAAATTAATCCCAGGAACAGCAGAACCAATTGCTCTACTGCGTATATGTTCAACTCCTTCTTTTGAGGAAAGGTAATAGAAAACAAACAAGTTATTAGCTAAATCCGGGTTGACTCGTAACTTTAGTTGTTTATTAGAGATAATATATTCTGGGTAAGGGCCATCTTGTGGAATCAAACCAACTTGACCAATAGTTCCCCAACAAGTAAATACAAGGTCGCCAGCTTTTACGTGTTGAGGTAAATACTTTTTTGCCCTCTCTTCTGATACAAAAGCAAAATCTTGAGCTACAAACTTTGTCAAGTTATTTTTAAGGTTATTTCCCCTAATAATAGGTACACCAGTCTCTGTAAAATACTTGCTGCTAATACTAGAACCAAAAGGCCCCGCTACGCAAGAATATTTTTCATCAGCCTTAATTTCATCAATTGAGTAGAGAGTCCATCCTTCTGGAACTAGCCTACTTCCTCCCAGTGGAAGCTCATTACTCATAACATTAACTCCTCAAAATTCGCCGCAATACTCGCCGCTAACTCCACCGCTTCCTCATTCAAACTCGCCAACTCTAAATGAATTTCCCGCATTCTCTCCTCAAAATCTTCCTTATCTTCCCCATCCAAAGCCGTCACACCCACATAACGCCCAGGTGTTAAACTACTATCCTGCTGGGTTATTTCATCCCGCGTTACCACTTTACACAACCCTGATACATCCACAAACACCGCTTCGGGAAAGCGAGATTGTAACCAAGTAACTTGTGCTTTCACATACAGCGTAGACTTAATAGCAAAAATAGCTTCATCTCGCACTATATCCAGTGCATCACGTTGTTTTTTAACTTCCTTCCCATCCCAAACATCCTGTTTCCGCGCTTCTAATTTTTTCTCCGCCAGTTCCACAGCGCGAGTACCGACTTTATGCACTTCGTTGATGTGCTTTTGCAGAGTTTTCAATTGGGGAATAAATTCTGCAAACCTTGCTGCACATTCTTTTTGCGCTTCATTACTAGAAAGTGACTCAGCTTGAGTTGCAAACCATGCAAGATGCACTTGTAACTCACTAATTAAACCAACTCTTACCGCAGTAAATTCTAGAATCCCCGCTTCCAACTCAGACAAAGTAGCGCGGAAAGTCTCTATATTTTGATTAGCGATATCTTCAGCGACTAATCCCTCAACTTCCGGTAAATCCTTCAATAAAGGAAGCGAAGCCCCAAGAGTATCACTAAAAGTCTGCAACATCTGCGTCAACTTAACTAACGGTGACTCTAGCTGTATCAACGCACCTTCAATAGTCGTCGCTTCTTGGTGCGTCTTATTTAAATATTCCCCCACCAACCCTAAATAACGTTCCTGCTGACCGCGATACAACCAAGCGATCGCCGTGATATTCTGGAGTTGTTCTTCACTAAAATCGCGGATTTTGCGCGTCACTACTCGGTAAACATTCCGCGCATCAATCATCAATACTTTGTCTTGGCGTTGTGCTGGTTTTCCCTTGTCAAAAAACCACAAAGTACAAGGTAGCGATTTTGTGTAAAAAAAGTTCGTCCCAATCGAGATAATCATATCCACCGCTTGAGTGGCGATTAACTCCTCTCGAATCTCCTTTTCCCCATGTCCCGCATCCGATGCCGAACTCGCCATTACAAACCCGGCTCTACCTCGCTCATTTAAATAACTGTAAAAATACTGTATCCAGAGGTAATTTGCATTGCTTACCGCTTTAGTTTTAGCAGCAATTCCCGGTATCTTTTTTTCAGTAAACAGCCGGGGGTCAGTCTTCACCTTCTCTGGACTCACACCATCGACATTAAACGGTGGGTTAGACATGACAAAATCACATTGACCCAGCAACTCTTCCCAGCGATCATAAAAAGTATTACCCTGGCGAATTATCCCTTCTAACCCGTGAACCGCTAAATTCATTCGCGCCAAACGGGTGTTAGTATCCGATTTTTCCTGTCCGTAAAAGGTAATCTTTGCAGCTGCATCCTCACCGCGATTTTCCACAAAATGTCCCGTCTGCACAAACATACCCGCACTACCGCAAGCAGGGTCTAAGACATTTCCCCGGTCAGGTTCAATCATATTTACAATGGTGCGTACCAAAGAAGGCGGTGTAAAAAATTCGCCTCCTTCCTGTGCGCCACTCATAGCAAACTTATTCAGAAAATACTCATAAATTCGCCCAAACACATCACCCGTGGCTTTCCGTAACTCCTCCCGGTCAAAAATTCGCACCAAGTTATACAGTAAATCCTGCTCAAAACTGGTGTACTCCTTCGGTAACACCCCCTGCAACATCTGAGTTTCATCTTCAATAGCTTTCATCGCTGCATTGATCGCCTTGCCAATATCTGCATTTTCTGCCAAATTCAAGATGCGATCGTATTGAGCCTCTTCTGGTAAGAAAATCGCTGACTTGCCTTTAAAGTCATCTTTGGTAATTGGGCGTTTTTTTCCACCCCGCGAGGATAAACCCTTTTCAATCTCCACTTGTACAGCATTGAAGCGATTTGTCGCATGGCGAAGAAAAATTAGCCCCAGTACGGGCATACTGTATTCATTGGCATTGAGTTTTGAGTTAGCGCGGAGTTGGTCTGCGGCTTCCCACAGGGAAGATTCAAGTTGACTGATATTGAGCATAGTTTGTGAGCGATTAGGCGAAATTATGACTGTCTACTTCGCCTAAAATTAGGAGTATACATATTGGCTATTGTGGCAACTAAGGAATCTGTTATCCTTTTGCCTAGCCCAGACAAATATACTTAGCACGTTTTATCCCTTAATAGGAATTTTTTAACCTAAAATAACGTCCCAAAGACAATCAGCAAAACACCAAGATATAGCAACAGGCTTGATTAATCTCAAATGTCCAAAAGCATTGATTGAGCTTCCTATCAACTTTCCTGATGTAGCAAAGATACCCACATTTTTATATGGCGATCGCTTGCGTTGGATGTCTGCTGAAAGCGATACTGACTGGGGCATTGTCAATAAGTGAGTGCGATCGCACTCACTCTGAGATATTGAATGAATAATATAATGATGGCGAATTTTGGTCAGTTCACCTCACCTGTTATGTAACTTTCGCCGCGACGGATTTCTGCGTAAAGGTACTACTTCCGCTTCGTTACTTTCCCTGGCTACCCGAATTAGCAATGCAGCAGCAACTAAACTGGCAATCATGGAATTACCACCGTAACTAAACATTGGTAAAGGTAAGCCTGTCGTTGGCAAAGCGCCTGTAGCAACAGCAATATGTAATAAAGATTGTCCAATCATGACAATTGTCACACCGATCGCCACTAATCGATTAGTTGGGTTTTTAGCTTTCAGTGCCACAATTAATCCTAAAGTGGTAAACACTGCTAACATCAGCAGGAGGGCGACACCGCCCACAAAACCAAACTCTTCAGCGAAGACGGCGAAAATAAAGTCGGTATCTTGAATGGGTAAGAAAAACTGTTTTTGCTGAGAAAAGCCATAGCCAGCGCCCCAAGTTTGTCCAGAACCGACAGCTAATAAACTTTGAACTAATTGGTAGCCGTCGCCTGTCGCATCTGCCCAAGGATTGAGAAAGGACATCACCCGTTTGCGCTGATATTCTTTGATGCTAATACTGAGTAAAGCTAATAATACTCCGCCGATCGCTGTTCCACCTAAGTATTTATAAGGTAATCCAGCAGCTAAAGCAATTAGCCAAATCGTCATCCCGCAAAGTGCAGTTGTACTTAAGTTAGGCTGGGCAAGAATTCCTAAGAGTACCAAACAAAAAATCCCTATCCAAGTCAAGCGAACTCGCCAAGGTATTTGTTCCCATTGTCCAAAGAGTCTGGCGCTTTGTAGCACTAAAAAGGGTTTAATTAATTCGGAAGGTTGAATGGGAATGGGGCCGATGGCTATCCAACGTGCTGCATCAAAAGCTTTTTTACCCAACCCTGGAACGAGGGTAACGAAAATTAACAGTAAAAATACTCCTAAAAACCAATGGGATACCCGCAAAATTTTGCGTAACGGCAGATTCACAATAAAGTTAAAGATAACTAGGGAAACTAACACCCAGATAATCTGACGTTTGAAGTAATATAATCCGTCACCGTGACGCGCGTCGGCAACTGGGTAAGATGCGGAGTACAGCACAATTAACCCAAAAAATAGCCAAATCAAGGTTAACCAGCGGAGTAGTCGCGCCTCTACAGCCCAGCTAGTAACGGAATTATCAAAAATGGGAATCAGTCGAGTTAGATTCACGATTTAGTACAGGTAATGCTTAAAATTTCCGGTATAAACTCTTAAAGAAGAATTCAGAATTTGAAACTCGCCAATAATTGTAGTCTGCTAAGGTTGGGATTTAGCATTGTGTTTCACCATTTATTTGCGAATGCCTAGAGAATTTATACTTATAACTCAAATGAGATGCACTGCGTTTGTTGCACCGTTAATATAACTTGGTACAGACAAATTGTGATCTAGAAGTTTTCTGACGGTAATTATCGCTTCTTCTATATTGTTGACGGTGTAAGCTTTTTTGGCGCGTTTTGCTTGGCGATCGTATAAGCGCTCAAAAGCAAACGCTACCAACGGTACACCTAAAGCAGCACATTCGTAAACTGTGTTGTATCCTCCACCCCCAACGACAACATCAGCAGCAGCTAGACATTCCATTCCTGGATGATGACTTATCCATAAAGCGTCGGGAATATCTGCGGGACAATTTGCCGCTAAAATTCTCACTGCACACTCTGGGAAATTTTGCTGTAAGTGCAAGGTGAGTTGAGTAAACAAAGACAACTCTGATGCTTTCCCGGCTGCACAAACAAGAATGGTTTTGATATCTGGGTCAACTTTCAGGATATGCGATCGCACACTAATTTTATCCGGTAATTCCCCAGCGTTACGAATCAACCAAGGTGCTGTGTGCCGTACATTCGGTAAGTTAGCTAAAGGTAAGTCTTCTCCATCACCGGGAACAATGACTGTATCGTAATGCTCGGCGACAAAATACTGCAAATTTTTGGCAGTTACATATTCTGGGTTAATATCTCGATGAATTAAAATCCGGGGTATGGGTTGCAACTGGGGTAAGATATCTGCCAATTCACCACCCAAACCTCTCGGAAAAGTATCAATAATTAAGCGATCGTAGCGAGTTTTGAGGATAATTTCGCGTACTTGCTGACAAGTTGCGGAAACACCAGCTTTATCAGGAATCCAATGGACTGTGCAACCTTCGTTATTGATTTGTAATGCGTAGGGACTGTTAGTAATAATTCTAACTTTTCTTTCTTTGGCTGCAATTCTCCCCAAGGACAAAGCACGATTTAGATGTCCCCAACCACCCCCAAGGGCATAAATTAACCAAGTGTTAGTCAAGTTTAAAGTGTGAAGTATGAAGTATGAAATTATCCCAGCCGTTATCGTGATGGGGGATGTTCTAAACAATTCTTAACTTTCTGCTTCATGGTTCTGTATCTGCTTAACTTGCTCCCATATTAGTTTCAAAATCACTATCTCTTTCGTTTTCTAAACTTATGGCATCAGCTTCGGTAAAGTCTACATTACCTGTTTCGGGGTTGTAGGAATAGTTATCGCGGTCATGATAATAACTACTACCCCAATAACGATAACTACCATATTCGGGATAATAAGCATAATCATCATCATAAAACGCATTACAGTCAGGGCAGTTTGTGTTGTCATTGCGTCCACAACGGCGTTTAAATAAAAAGCCTATCATGCGATCGCATTCCCAGGTGGGACTGACACAGCTGACGACTATTTCACAATTGCCAATTTGAATGCGATCGCCATTTTGCAAAATACCATTAGTTAACTGCACACCATTAATTTTGAGAGTGTTATTTATACTTTGATTAATAATTATTAACTCTTGATTTTGCCAATCAATGAAAGCATGGTAATCTGCTATTAAGTCATCTGCAATGACAATTACGGAAACACTTTGTTGTGGCATTGTAGAAAATTGTCTGCCAATAGCTACTGGTGTTTCTAAGAATTGTTCTGTGCGATTGCCTGTATTTGGATCTCTCCAAGTTAACTGTATTTTCAAAGTCTATTGTCCTCCTGTTAAATTTACAGCATAAGCCAAAGCTGCCTGCTGTTCGCGGTTGAGAACATCAAAACCAAAGCAAGCAAATGCAATAGGTGCAATACTTGATTTTGTATAGAAAACTGTTTTTCCTGATGAATTTTTTAAAGTAGTTTTACCTTCTTTAACTTTTACTTGATAAACTAGCTGGTTATTAGGTTTTAAGATTTTCAACTCATTATCACCAGACTTAATCTGATAAACTACCTTTTTACCAGTATCTTCTAAATTGTAAGCATCGTTATTTTGCTTTCTCAGAATATATAAATCTTGATTTTGTGCTGCATTTTCCAACTTCCAGTAACCTTTTTCTGTCACTACATAACCTAAAGTTTTCTCAGCAGAATTTTTGAATTTAACTTTACCTGATTTATCAGCTTTGATCCTGATTAATTCTTGTTCTTTACCATCAACTAATTTTGCTCCATCTGCTTGCTGTTTGAGAGAAAATAAATCTGTACCTCCCTCCGTTTTAAACTTAATTTTCTCACTGCGAGTTGCTATATTAGTTGTATTTTCAGCAACAGCAGAAGGAGTAACCACTGGATTTGGTACACTAGCTTTATTTGTGCTGCTACATCCTAAAAGAGTAGTCATCAATAAAACTAAGATAGAAATTTTTAAAGCTGTATTCTTCATTTGTTTATTTTAACTTTCTGCATCAGTTTCAGCGAAATTGACCTGTTAGTAAAGGTCTGTTAATTCTTCAATGGCAGACTTAAAAATTTTATCTACCTACTTAGACAAGGATTTAGCTAAATTTAATACTTGATAAAGACTTAAAAACATTGCTGTAACTGTTTGATAAATTTCTTCTTGATTATCAGCTACATTAGGCGCAATTCTCACAGCAAGCTGCATAGATTTATCTGTTAATCTTAAGTTTCGTAGATTAGATAATTTTGGTAATTTTAATGCACCATCAACTTCAGATTGCAGAATTTTTATCGCTCCATAGCGACGCTGAGAATAGATAAGAGTTAAGTGAATATCTAATCCTACAGACTTAATTTTTGATTTGTATTTATTTTTTCCACTACTTCCACGCTTCCATCCGTACTGTTTTTTAGATAGAGACGTTGCAGATAATTCAAAGCGAGTTTTATCTAAAAATAATCCTTCAATCCTAATCCATTCATGTTGGTAATTATCTATCTTCCATCCAGCTTTATGAGGATGTGGTGTTGTAGTTGTTTTATATTCATTTTTATGAATTGGTTGAAAAGACAAATTTAACTGAACATCAGTTTTTGCATCCATATCTCTAGACAGCATTGGCAAAATTCTTTGTGCTGCTTGATAGCGATAATTTATGACATTAATTCTGCCAAATTTTGCCCTAGTTACCAATGCCATAATAAAAGCGATCGCCAACCCAAAAATTGCTACAATCAATAAAAGAGCCAGACCTCCCAATAATTGGGTATTATTCACGGTGATAGAGGCAATAATTATCAACCCAATTGCAATAACTATTCCTAAAAAATAATATAATGCCTTTTTGCCATATTCTTTTTGTTTTAGTTCTGCTAGACGATCAATTTCTGCAATCTCTTGCAAGTCAGCTATTATTTGAGTAACTGAGGCTTGCGCTGTATAAGTCAATTTTTTTCGGAATTGTTTTAAATCAACAGGCATATTATTATCACCCCATCCAACTTTAATTAAATTTTGTTAAAAATCATAAAATATAAAATAATTTCAATATTTTGAAATATATTTTAATAAAATCCAATTTGGAATTTACTGTGAGTATAATCAATCATCAAAATATAGCAATTATATCTGATGTATTCAGTGTTTGTCAGGTGGGTATTGATTACTATATTCTAGGCTAGTTGAGAGTTGGACTAAAAATGCCCACCTGCTATCTATATATTTATGAATCAATCAAAAATAGCATATATCTCCTTTGATACTGTGCCAGCACCAAAGGGAGCCGCAATTCATATTACAGCTTTTTCTAGAGCATTGGCAGCAGCCTTTGATGGCATTCAGTTAGTAACGGTTTCTCCAACATTAGAATGTATAAATGAACAAGAAATTTATCCGCAAGTGATACAAACAACGTTATCAGCTTGCGGCGATAATTTGATTCAGCGAATTTTGTATTTTCGTCATTTGTTAAGTGTATGGTTACAAAATAAGCAATTTGAAGTAATACATATTCGTTCAATTTATGAAGGATTTATGATTGCCCAACACAAACAAAAATATTGCAATCAGTTAATTTTTGAAGTTAATGGTTTACCTTCTATAGAGTTAAAATATCGTTATCCAAATGTTGTTGATGATCGAGAGCTTTTACATAAGTTATATACTCAAGAGCAAATTTGTTTAGCAGCCGCAGATTTAATTATCACACCTAGCAGTGTGACTTCTCAATATTTACAAAATCGTGGTGTACCAGTTAATAAAATTCGTGTGATTCCTAATGGCGTAGATTTAGATGTATTTACCTACTATGAAAGCATAGGAAAATCTAACAATAATTTCCTACAACTTATATACTTTGGTACACTTTCACCGTGGCAAGGTGTAAATTTAGCAATTGAAGCGTTAGCTTTACTCAATCGGGATATTCCAGCTAATTTAACTATAATTGGACAAGCCAGAAATGACCAAATCAAAATTATCAAACAACTGGCTGTCAAATTAGGAATTGGAGATAAACTCAAGATATTAGAACCAATATCACAGCAAGAATTAGTTAAATATATTCACACTGCTGATGTAATTTTGGCACCTTTAACACCCAACGATCGCAACTTAGTTCAAGGTTGCTGTCCCCTAAAAATTTTAGAAGGGATGGCGACAGGAACACCTGTAATTGCTAGTGATTTATCAGTAGTCAGAGAACTAGGCGAAGATGGCGTACATTTTTTGTTAGTTAAACCAAGTTCAGCCAAAGCTATTAAAGATGCAGTGTTGCGGTTGCAAAGTGAACCAGAATTAGCAACTCAACTAGCTGCAAATGCTAGAAATAGAATAGAAAAACATTACACTTGGAAGCGTGCAGGTGAAGCTTTAATTGCAGCTTATACAGAATTAGGCATCAAAAGTTCAATCACAGTTTGAAGTCGCTGCTGTTCTTGAGCGATAGAATATTCTGTGAGAATGCGATCGCGTGCAGCTTGAGTAAGTTGAGATTTCATTGTGCTGGGCATTGCCAAACATTCTAAGACAGCTTCACCTAACTTATGCAGTTGCGATCGCGGCAGGATAAAACCACTCTCACCATGTATAATCACTTCAGGAATACCCCCCGCATCACTAGCAATACAGCAACAACCACAAGCCATTGCTTCTAATAGTGCATTTGGCATTCCTTCCCACAGTGAAGGCTGGAGATACACACCACACAGATTTAAATGTGCTGCAACGGCTTGGGTATCAGGTAAATGTCCCGTAATAATAATCCGTTGGGCATTTTCTGGTTGCTGCGTAGCATAAAATTGCAACACAGATTCCTGATTAACCCGCACTTCACCGATAATCAATAAACAAGCAGAACGCTGATTTCTTACTGTTGTCAAAGCATTCAACAAGAACTGCTGTCCTTTCTTTTCCCGTAATTCTCCACAAAACCCTAGTACTACTTCCTCTGGCGCAATTCCTAAAGATTCCCGGCTAATTTCACCTATTACAGGGGTAAAAATTTCTGTGTCTACCGCGTTTTTCACTACCAATACATCATCTCTACCACTCAATAACCTAATTTTGCCAGCCATCTCAGCACTCACCGCCGTAATTACTTGAGTGTGTTGTAGTGTCCATTGCAGGCGGGAAAAATCTCCGGGGGGAAACATTTCCTTATCAATATCATTACCACGGGCGCTGACAGTGCTGGCTATTCCTTGCATTCCCGCGAACCAAGTAGCCAAAAAACCGCTAGGAAACAAATAATGTCCCCACACTGCATCATACTGATAACAAGAATGCAACCATTCCAGTACATTTAAAGTATGGGGCATAGTCATATTCCAGTGACGGTATAGCCCGATACGATAAACACGCGACTTTGCATTTACAGTTTCCGGTGGTAAAACTTCCCCTGGTTGTAGATAACGACTCCATGTCACCACATCAACTTCTACACCCAACTGACAAAGTGTAGTTACTAGCCGTGTCGCACTCCGCGCCAACCCCCCCAAATCTGGGGTAAATCTTTCTGTAATGAAAAGCAACCGTTTCATAAAAACTCCGCGTATCTTCTGCGTTTCAATAGTCCAAATCTCTGAAAGCACAAAAACGTACAGAAATTTCTTTTGTTTTGTGATTTTGTGGCATAAATTTATTGAATGTGGGCGATAGATACTACAACACCGTCCTGAACACTAGGTAAGAAATTATGCTTCAAACCACCCATAGAGTAGATGATTTAGGTATCAAATTGCCCATTACTCAAGCAGCTTTTAGAATTGCCCAACAATTCGCCAATCAACAACCTCACCCCACCAAAGCAGAACAAGTGCGATTGAATACATTAGCTATATGGGTGGTAAATGACTATTTACAAATGATGGAAATTCCCACCAACCTCAGTGTTGGCGATAGTTGGAACCCGATAATGCAGTTATGTTCTAACGTAGCCGACCTAGAAATAGCCTCAATTGGTCGTCTGGAGTGTCGCCCGATGAAATTGGCCGAACAAGTATGTTCCATTCCCCCGGAAACTTGGGAAGACCGCATAGGTTATGTCGTAGTGCAAATAGATGAATCACTGCAAGAAGCAAATTTATTAGGTTTTATTCAGAGTGTAAATAATGAATTTCTACCTCTGCATCAACTACAACCTCTAGAAAAATTAATTGACCGTATTGCACAGTTGAAAACCTCTCCAGTCCAAACCCTAGTAAATTTAAGTCAATGGTTAGTCGGTCAAGTGGATGCGGCCTGGCAAACAGTGGAATCCTTACGAGAATTGTTAGAATCTAGACCTAATTATGCTTTTCGTGGTAGTATAACTACGGAAGAATCATCAATTCATCAGCACCCAGCACCCACCAAACGGGCAAAACTGATTGATTTGGGTATCCAAATAGCTAATCAACCCTTGATGCTAATTGTGGAAATAAGCCCAGAACCAGAGATGAAAACTAGTATTCGTTTGCAATTGCACCCAACAAGGAATCAAGTATATTTACCAGAAGGAGTCAAACTCACGGTATTGGATGAGTCAGGCGAAATCTTTTTGGAAGCCCAAGCCAGAAGTGCAGATAATTACATTCAATTGCAATTTCGGGGTGAAATCCAAGAAAAATTTAGTGTGGCAATATCTTTAAATGATATGAGTATTCAAGAACACTTTATGATTTGAAAAAGTAGGAGGTAGTGGTTCGACTTCACCCACCAAACAGGCAAAAGACAAGAATCAAAAGCCTTGATGTCTGACTCTGGTGTGATCTATAAAGTCCATCCAAGATTCACAATCTCAAATCTAAAATTTTTTGTCGGTCATGGCTAAGTTAGTGGTTTTGAAATTCGGAGATGCTAGTTTCAACCAAGGGTTTGCTGTTACACTTCAGATTGGTGAAGAAAGCGATCGCCCAACAACAGAAATCACTGGTAGATTACCACCATGCCCAGAAATGCCGCTTTACTACACCCGCTGGCAATCAAGTTATCGTCAAATCGGTAATACTCATCGCTTAGATGCGGAGAAAATTCAAGTCACAAATGTTTCCATCACCCAAAGTTGTCAAGATTTAGCACACGTTTTACAGGCACGTTTTAATACTTGGTTACGCACCGAAGAGTTTCGCCCTTTAAGAGAAAAATGGTTAGAGAAACTACTACCAACAGATGAAGTAAGAGTAATTTTACAAACAGATAATAGTCAATTGCAGAGATTACCCTGGCATCTGTGGGAATTACTCGATCGCTATCCCAAAGCAGAAATTGCGATCGCCTCACATACCTATGAACACATCCTTCAGCCCCTTACCCACAAATCAAAAGTCAAAATTTTAGCCATTGTTGGTGATAGTCAAGGAATTGACACTCAAGCTGATTTAGCCATTTTGCAACAATGCCAGAATGCTGATATCACCTTTTTAGTAGAACCACAACGTCAACCATTAACCGATCATCTCTGGGGAGAAAATTGGGATATTTTATTTTTTGCTGGACACAGTTCCAGTCAGGAAAATGATATCACTGGGCGGATTTATTTAAACAAAACTGATAGCCTCAGTATGAGCGAGTTAAGATATGCCCTCAAGCAAGCCATTGAACGCGGTTTGCATCTGGCAATTTTTAACTCCTGTGATGGTTTGGGACTCGCACGAGAATTAGCCGATCTCCAGATTCCCCAAATGGTAATTATGCGCGAACCTGTGCCCGACCAGGTAGCCCAAGAATTTTTAAAATATTTTTTAACTAGTTATGCTGAGGGAGAAACTTTATATCAAGCAGTCCGTCAAGCACGGGAACGCTTACAAGGCTTAGAAGATAAATTTCCCTGTGCAACATGGCTACCAGTAATTTGTCAAAATCTGGCCCAGATACCCCTGACTTGGCAAGAACTCACGCCTCCCCTTACCCCAGTCGCTGAGATTTTACCGACACATCCCAAATTGAAATGGAAATTAGGTTTATTTTCGAGTTTGGTGATGACTGGGGTAATTTTGGGACTGCGGTTTTTGGGAGTTCTCCAAGGTGCAGAACTCCAAGCATTTGATCAAATGATGCGATCGCGTCCAGACGAAGGCCCTGATCAGCGACTATTAATTGTGACAATTGACGATGCTGATTTAGTTCACCAACGCCGTAACGGTGAAGTTTTGAAAGGAACTTCTCTGTCTGATAAATCACTCAATGCCTTACTGATAAAATTACAAGAATACAAACCACGAGCGATCGGTTTAGATATTTATCGTGATTTTTCTGCCGAACTGCCAGACTTGGCTAAAAGGCTGCAAAAAACTGATAATTTGATAGGTGTGTGTAAAGGTAGTGATTCAACAGTCATGACCAAAGGCATTGAACCACCACCAGAAATTCCCAAAGAACGGCAAGGATTCAGCGACTTTCTTCACGATACTGATGGAGTTGTGCGTCGTCATCTGATGTTCTTCACCCCAGAAACAGCATCTTTATGTTCTGCTGACTATGCTTTTAGTACACAATTAGCCTTTCGCTATCTTTTACCCTTGGGAATTACACCAAAATTTACCCCCCAAGGGAATTTACAGTTAGGTAAGACTGTTTTTCCTCGACTATCATCTCGCAGTGGCGGTTATCAAGGTATTGATGCCAATAGTGGGCAAACCTTACTCAACTACCGCGCTTCTCAGAAGATTGCAGAAACAGTCACACTCACCCAAATTTTATCTAGTCCGATGAACCCCAATGCCATCAAAGACCGGATTATTTTGATTGGGGTGACAGCTAGAGGTGATTTTCCTGACTATTGGGCGACACCATTCGGTAGCAGATTAGCATTGCAAATGCCAGGAGTCATGGTACAAGCACAAATGATCAGCCAGATTATTAGTGCCGTTTTGAATAAACGACCTTTGCTGACAGTTTGGCCGTTTGGGTGGGAAATATTGTGGATTTGGGGTTGGTCTGTGGTGGGAGGATTGTTAGTTTGGCGATGGCGGCGGCTACCCTTGTTGGCATTAGCATTGGGAATTACTTCTGGCATACTTTATTTACTGTGTCTTAGTCTATTAATCTGCGGTATATGGGTGCCTTTTGTCCCCTCAGCTTTCTTACTAATAGGGACAGCAAGTGCAATTTCTATCCAAAACTGCACATCAGACTTTTGGCAAAAATTGAACCATAAATAATTAATTGTCAGAAACATCAGTTTAAGCAGATAAAATCAACTGTTTCAGCCACACACAACTGGAGTTTACAACTGATGAGACTATTATTCGGATTAACTCTAGGCTATTTAGGTTTTTTAACTAGTCAAACCCTGGCACTAGCAATGCCAATAGCCAGTCACAATATGAAGACTGTATCCCAAACAGTGAATTTTAATCCACCTAAACCACCCGCAGATCCACCACCTGGGGGTAGGGTGTTAGGTGGTGCAAAACGCGGTTCTTGTCCCCAAGTTCAACAAGATTTAACGGCTTTAGTACCCTTTACTAAAGAACCGCCTTCAGTTACTAATGTTTGGTCATTAACGACATCAGCACATCCAACATTTTGGTTCTACGTGCCGTATTCCCAAACAGCAAATCTTCCGGCTATGTTTGTGCTGCAAGATCAACAATCAAAGGACTTGTATAAGCAACCTATAGCTTTGCCAAATCATCCAGGAATCATGAGTATTTCTCTACCTGCTAATGCTCCTGGGTTAGCTGTTAATCAACAATACCGTTGGTTTTTGACTTTTGCTTGCGAGACACAAGAAGACTCACCTCCTATTTACGTTGAAGGAGTAATCCAACGAGTTAAACTCAGTCGAGAAATTACCCAAGAACTACAAACAGCTACACCTTTACAACAGTTTGCCATCTATGCCCAAAATGGTATTTGGCACGAAGCAATCACAACACTAGCCAAACTCAGACAAGAACATCCTCAAGATCCAGCCCTGAAAACACAATGGCAAAATTTGTTAGCCAGCATCCGTTTAGGTAATGTTGCAACAGAACCAATCTTGTCAGATAAACATTAAAACAAGGGTGTGGGTGCAGAGTGCAGAGAAGCAGAGAAAGTATTTAAGTACTCCCCACTCAGCGAGAAGTTGCGTGCGCGGGTTCCCCGCGTTGAGCAAACTTCGGTGACTCTGCACTTTTTACGCCAGACAAGCCAAAAAATCTTGCTTGAGTTTGGCTTCATCTAAATTCCGCCCGATGAAAACTAATTCGTTTTTCCGCGTTTCGCTTGGTTTCCAAGGTCTATCTGGTCTACCATCGAATATCATGTGTACCCCTTGAAAAACAAAGCGATTGTCTTCCCCAGCAATATTTAAAATCCCTTTCATCCGAAAAATATCGGTGCCTTGAGTACGCAATAATTCACTCATCCAAGCGTGTAATTTTTCCCCATCCAGCGCTCCTTGGGCGACTAAAGCCACAGAATAAACGCTTTCATCATGTACGTGAGCATCTTCGCCTAAAAAATTTGGGTCAATTTCTAAAGCGCGATTCAAATCAAAGGCTTGCACACCTAATAACGCATCCATTGATAATTCTGAGTTGCGGGTGCGATAAATTTTAGCGATCGCATTCATTCCCCGAATCCGCTTTTCTAATTCTTCTAGTTCTTCTGGTGCGACTAAATCAGTTTTATTAAGTAAAATAACGTCGGCAAAAGCAATTTGTTCTTGAGCTTCATCTGCTTCCCAGTGATGCCAAATATGCTTGGCATCAACTACCGTCACCACTGCATCTAGCGACAGTTGATTTTGCATATCTTCATCGACAAAAAATGTCTGAATCACTGGTGCAGGATCGGCCAAACCAGTAGTTTCAATTACTAAATGGTCAAACTTATCACGTCGCTTCATCAAATTACCGATGATGCGAATTAAGTCGCCGCGGACTGTACAACAGATGCAGCCATTATTCATCTCAAATATTTCCTCATCGGCATCAATAACCAATTGATTATCAATGCCTACTTCCCCAAATTCATTCACAATCACAGCAACTTTTTTACCGTGTTCGTAAGTGAGAATGTGATTGAGTAGAGTTGTTTTACCTGCGCCTAAATAGCCAGTCAAAACCGTAACGGGAACTGTATCTGTTATTACATCAGCCACCATATTATCAAAACCTCTTGTCTCATCTGAATGATAATCTCAACCATGATAAGCGGTTTTGGATTTTTGTGTGAATTTGCGGATAATCCACACTGTTCTGGAATTAACAACTATCTTGAGTAAGACTTAACAAAACAAATTTAACTTTTAAAGTCATGAAAAACTAACCAATTTTCTGTGCCTAGTTAGTTTTTTTGCCAAGATACAATCGGTTATCGCGTGTGGAACTTGGAGAAGAAATCATTATTTCCAACCGAGGCGTTCCCGTGGCCAAGCTGGTTCCGCTTCGTACCTCATCCAATCGGCAAACTAGTTTAGGTTTGGATAAAGAGCGTTTTATTGTGCCAGAAGACTTTAACGCTCCTTTGCCAGAGGAGATATTAGCCGCATTCGAGGGTAGTGAAGCGTGAAACTCTTGATAGATACTCAGTGCTGGTTGTGGTGGTTTGCCCAACCGGAACGATTGAGTGAGGAGACAATAGTTCCGAGATGATGAGCGCATCATCTCTCAAATTTTCCCTGACTTGAATCTCACCCCAAGCCAGATTTTTCAAGCTGGTTTAGTATCTTAACCTTTGGGCTTTTTACACTACCGATGATGTAGCCCGTCGAACTTTATGCCAAATCAACCCCGCTACAATCAATCCTAAACCAACTTGCCAGATAGCAGACTCTACCCAAAAAGCTAGAAATAAGCAAGATAACAAGCCTAACCAACCTATCCATACAGGATATAGTCTTTCGGATACACTCAGTTTGAGAGAAGCTAAGTTAGTAATTGCGTAATAAATTAAAACGCTAAAAGCACTAAACGACCAAGTAGTTTTAACATTACCTAAAAACACTAAAAGTGCGATCGCAATTCCCACCACCACTACAGCCCAATATGGGGAATTCTGTTCGCGGTTGAGTCTGGCTAAAAATCTCGGCGCATCAGAACGGCGACCCATTGCCAATAACACGCGAGATAAGCCTAAAATCAAGTTCAACAGCACCCCCAACATTGCTGTCATTGCACCTATAGCTAACACCAAAGCTGCACCTGAACCTGCGACACTGCGGGCGATAACTTCTAAAGGTGCTGCTTTGCTTTGTCCTGTAGCATCACTTAAAAAATCTGCCCCTACAGCCCCAATACCAACAGTTGCGACAACTATATATAACAGCATTGTCAGCAGCAAACAAATAATCATCGCTTTGGGAATTGTAACTCTGGGCGATCGCGCTTCTTCGCCCATTGTCGCAATGCGACCATAACCAGTGTAAGCCACAAACATCAACGCGCTGGCGTGAAGTATCGCCCCTGGAGAACTAGTAAAAAAAGGTGTCTTTGTCATACCCTCTGTTGCTGCACGAGGTAGACAAACCAGGATAAATAAACTTAAAGACAGTAAGGTGACTGAAACAATCACTGTATTAGCCAAATTAGACCGCCGAATCCCGCTTAATACAATTAAAGTCATAACTATCACGGCTAATACAGCCACAGGTACAACCCAACTGCTATTCCACCCCAAAATATTCAGAAAATATCCAGCAAAGCCTAAAGCTGCGGTAGCAGCAGAAGCAGTCTTCGCTACCAAAAACATCCAACCTGCGGTAAAGCCAAAAGCCGGAGTCAGATATTTATAACCATATTCATAAGTACCGCCACTAACAGCATGATTAGCAGCTAACTGGGCGCTATTCAAACCATTAAAAGTTGCCACAATCGCCCCAATTACCACCGCCAGAATTACCGCCGGCCCAGCTATCCCCGCTGCAATCCCAATACTGACAAATACACCCGTTCCGACAATCGAACCCAATCCCATCAGGGTTGCACCAAAAACCCCTAACTCGCGTTTGAGTTGGGTTGGTGAATTGCTAACGGACATCTTTCATATCTCCTGATTTAGCAAATTAGAGATGTAGCACTCATTACTGAGAATACCACTACAGAAATACAGCAGAGACAAGAAATTTCGCTATGTTTTGATACGTAAAAAAGTGTATTTTGTCAAAAATACATCAAAGTAATGCTTTTTTGTAATACTATGATTATTGGCTGAATTTATTTGTCTTGATATACTAAAAAGCTTACAAAAAAATGCTTATAGGCTTTTAAACTATTTTTATCCAAGTAAAAATAATCAGAGTTATTGTATAATCTAATACCATAAACTATAGTATTTAGACTTACAGTGATTTATACTAAAAACCTTAGTAATATTACTGGAAATTTAAATAAATGTCTGATATTCTGCGTAATTCATTAGGGATAGCATCAATATTTATCGGGTTGAATGCGATCGCAGCAACAACCGCATCTGCCAATCCGACCATACCAAGCAATGTTATTTCTGAGACAAATATTGCAGATTTCGAGCCAGAACCGCAGAACGAAATTCAAGGCCAGGTAACATCTGTATCGCAACTTACAGATGTGCAACCTACAGATTGGGCATTCCAAGCATTGCAATCATTAGTCGAGCGTTATGGTTGTATTGCAGGCTACCCAAATAGCACCTATCGCGGCAATCGCGCCCTCACTCGTTATGAATTTGCCGCAGGTTTGAATGCTTGTTTGAATCGAGTCAATGAATTGATTGCAACTAGTACAGCAGACTTAGTAACCAAAGAAGACTTAGCAACTTTACAAAAACTGCAAACAGATTTTGCTGAGACTCTGACAGAAGTGAGAGGAAGAGTTGATACCTTAGAAAATCGCACTGCTATCTTAGAAAATCAGCAATTTTCCACCACCACCAAATTCAATGGAGAAGTAATTTTTAGTGTGGGGGGTGTGTTTGGTGAAGATAGAGCCATAGACTCTGACCGATTTAGAGCAGGAGCCACAGGTGGCACCCGTTTGACAAATAATATCGTATTTAGCGATCGCATCCGGCTCAACTTTGTTACTAGCTTCACTGGGAAAGACCAACTATTAACGCGTTTAGAAGCGAATAACACCGCCGTTAATAATGCAGTTTCAGGTACAAATATGACCCGTCTCTCTTGGGATGGCAGCACCAATAACGAGTTTATACTTGGTAAATTATTTTATCGCTTCCCTGTAGGTGACAAACTCAATGTGATTGTTGACGCAATTGGAGGGGAATTTTACGACAACTTCAACAACTTCAACCCCTTATTAGCATCAATTCCTTTAGGTGCAATTTCCCGCGCTAGTCGTTTTTCCCCCATCTACCGCGCTAGTAACACTGGTTCAGGTGCTGGTTTTGGTTCAGGAGTTAGTGTGAACTACAAACTCAGCGATGCAATTACTTTATCTGGCGGTTATCTTGCCAGACGAGGTGATAATCCCACTGCGGGAAGAGGTTTATTTGATGGTAGTTATGGCGCTTTAGCACAATTGGCATTCCAGCCGAACAAAGACCTTTCTTTGGGATTGACCTACGCCCACTCCTACTTTAGTGGTGCTAATAATGATGTAGCGGTTTCTGGGCTGTATGGTGGTTCCTTTGCTGACCAGCCCTTTGGTGCTGGCGCTGGAAGTACGGCTGCAAGTCCCCGTGGAATCGCCACTTCTGCCAATCACTATAGTTTTCAAGCCAGCTATCGTTTAAATCCTAAATTTGTCTTGTCTGGTTGGCTTGGGTATACTAGTGCGATCGCCGAAACTACATTTTCACCTAACGTCAATCGCGGTGATCAAGCAGATATCTGGAATTGGGCAGTGACTTTTGCTTTCCCTGACTTGGGTAAAAAAGGTAACTTAGGTGGTATAATATTTGGTCAACCACCAAAAGTCACAGACAATGACTTTGGCGAAAATGTGCGTACCGCTACTAGCGCTCGTCGGGAAGACTCTGATACCTCCTATCGTTTAGAAGCATTGTATCGCTACCAAATCAATGATAATATCTCAATTACACCCGGATTACTCGTAATATTTAACCCCGAACATAACACCAATAACGATACAATCTACACTGGTATCCTTCGGACTACATTCCGATTCTAGTTTTTGCTTTCAAAGTTAACTGAGAACATATTCAATTCCTCCTTGTTATAGAGAATCGAATATGTTCTCGCATCTCAAGGATTAAGTATTGTAGTTAAAGATAAGATGAATCCGGGCAATACATCTTCACCCGACAATGTAGGTGGTTGTTCAAAGGTAAAATTGATCATTTCCACCTCAACACCAGGACGATAAATTTCTACTAAAGGTGTAATAGGGTCAATTAACCAACCCAAACTTGCACCATTATCTCGATACTCCTGCATTTTAGCCCGCAGTTTTTTGAGAGAATCAGTTTGAGAGCGTAATTCAATCACAAAATCAGGGCAGATTAGTGGAAAGCGTCGCCGTTGGTCTGGTGTTAGTGCATCCCAGCGTTCTTGCTTCACCCACGCAGCATCCGGCGAACGATAAGCACCATTTGGTAAGCGAAATTCCGTGGAGGAATCAAAAACTTTTCCTAACTTGGCTTGACGATTCCATAAAGTCAATTCGGTTGTGAGTTCAGAATTTTGGATGCCACTTTCGCCGCCAGTTGGGGGCATAATGATTAATTCTCCTTCAGCAGTAAGTTCTATGCACCATTCATCATTGGCTATACACAGTTGATAAAACTGCTCGTCTGTCAAACCTACTGCGGGTGGTATGTTGAGGGTGAGAGTTTCCATCGCTAATTTTGCCAATCAGATTAATTTTATTATCAGAGATCGCATCTTTCCCAAGTTTAGTGTCAGGCGATCGCAAATGATCTAACTCACATAAATCAAACAATGGTTACAGTAGTTGTCATTATTAACATCCTCATTTCCCTGCTGCTGTTCTACATAGCTTGGCAAATTTGGCGACTGAAGCGACGAATAGCATTCATCACCGATAGGTTGACTTTCTATGAAAAATGTAGCCAGACTCTGCTATCTCAAACCCCCCAAAATCTTGATATTAGTCAGCAAAATCTCCATAACCTCCGCCTAAACAACCAATCTCTACAATTCAAAATCCAGCAAGTTCGTCAAATTGTTAATCTGCTATTGTTAGGGCAGCGATTAGGAAAACGCTATGTTCGTCAATCCAATTTTTTCTGGTTCAGAAAAACACTCACCAAAACTGGAATGAACAATAGCAACATTTCTAGTTGATAAATTGTCACGATAAATTAACTCGATAAAATCATTCTGGTTATACCAAGGGGAAACAACCCACCTAAAATGGGTGTAAGGAGAGAAACAATTCAAATGTCTAATAACCGTTCTGGAGTCTTTATTGGCGGTATGATGCTAGGAGCGACTATCGGTGCTTTAACCGGTTTGCTAATTGCTCCGCGCACAGGGCGCGAAACGCGTAAACTTTTGAAAAAATCTGCTGATGCCATCCCAGAATTAGCGGAAGATTTATCAACAAGTGTACAAATTCAGGCAGATCGTCTGTCTGCTAACGCATTACGTAACTGGGATGAAACTTTAGATAGACTAAAAGAAGCGATCGCCGCTGGCATAGATGCTAGTCAGCGCGAAAGTCAAGTCTTGCATCAGCAAACAACTGAAGAAGACTCAGATTCGCTTCCTCAGCCTTTGGAACGCTCGTAGATAGCATAACCGTGATTGACCCCCTATTTTGGTTGGGACTATCCCTACTCTTAGTCGCCGCCAGTCTAACTGCTGTTTTAGTGGCGGCTATACCCGCTTTACAAGAAGTAGCACGCGCAGCCCGCAGTGCGGAAAAGTTTTTTGACACCCTTTCGCGGGAGCTACCACCTACTTTAACTTCCATCCGCACCACTGGTATCGAAATCACTGACTTAACCAATGATGTTAGTGAAGGTGTCAAAAGTGCTGGTCAAGTTGTTAAACAAGTTGACCAAGGCATTGATGGTGCAAAAAAACAAGCCCAAAATCTTCAAGTCGGTACTCGTAGCCTAGTTGTTGGGATGAAAACTGCTTGGAAGACATTTACTCGTCAAAAATCATCTAAACGTACAGTAGAACGATTGCCCATTACCGACAAGCAACAGCTAACATTACGAGAACGGGAAGCCATTAGGCAGGAAAATCGCCGCACCAAAACCTAAGCTTACCGTTCTAATCATACTTCTAGTTGGGATAGCAATTCTGAAGATGAAGATTTTCTGTAAGAATTCAGCACTCAGGAGTCAGAATTTAAAAGCAGTTCAGCTTAACTAAGAGACTATTTATAAAGTAAATCTTTAGACGACAAGACGACGCAACATAATCCGAGTCATAACAGCATATATAGCAGCTTCACTCATTTCGGGTAGGCGCTCATAATCTTTGCTGAGACGATGATATTGGTTAAACCACCCAAATGTTCTTTCGACTACCCAACGTTTCGGTAAAACCTGAAATTCTGACTCGGTACGCCGTATGACTTCAACATGAGCTTGGATCATCAACCAAACACAAAGAGCAAACTTATCACCGTCATAACCGGAATCAACCCATAAAACTTCAACTTTCTCAAGTAATTCAGGACGCTCCTCTAACAATTCCATCAAAGCATAGGCAGCAAGCACTCGCTCTGGGGCATTTGCTTCACTTACAACCACTTTCAACAATAATCCCAGGCTATCAACCAAAGTCTGTCGCTTTCGCCCTTTTACCTTTTTACCGCCATCAAAACCGTACACATCCCCCTTTTTTGGTCAGTTTTAACTGACTGACTGTCTGCGGCGAGGGCGCTGGGTTGTGTTGATTTACCTAATTTTAAGCGAACCTGACCGCGTAATGAATGGTTTAATTTTTCCCATACCCCTTTGCGCTGCCATTTGCGGTAGTAGTTGTATACAGTTGAGCTGGGCGGGAAGTCTCCCGGAAGCATATTCCATTGGCATCCTGTCTTCAGGTGATAGTAGATAGCGTTGCATACCTCCCGCATATCAGTTGTGCGCGGGTGTCCTCCTTCTTTCGCTGGTGGAATCAAGGGGGCTAGGATTTCCCACTCCATATCTGTTAAGTCTGTGGGGTAAGACTTTCGCGCCATACCTAACTATGTAAATACACTACGTTTAATGTATCTTATCGTTGTCATAACTCTTTTCTTTTCGCTTTTAGATTTACTTTATAAATAGCCTCTAATTTATCAATTGAGAAGAATTTGATTAATTTCCCCAAATTCTGACTCCTGAATTCTTACGATTTTCTTCAATATAATTCAGAAAAGGAGGCTATTTTACAGATATATCTTAATATACCCTACTACGTTAATTCTATTTTTACTTTATAAAATAACCACTAAATCTCCTAATAACTAATTGATTCTGAATTCTGAACTCTTGTTTCTAGCACAATCATCAGTTTTGAGAGTCTGTTGTCACTGTTGTGGAATTACTTTGAGCCAAGATATTATCATTCCTGCCTTGTCCATAACTGTCAGTAGAGGTAAATGTTCTGGTGTTAATTGTCATTTGCTCTTTGTCTTCTCTATTTTGTCCTGGAGAAGGCAACCAATATGCTAATACGCTAGTTACCCCACCCCAGTAAAGTGCCGTATTCTGATCGTTACTTGGTTTAGAAACCAACTGCACAATACATAACCCTAACATAGCAGCACTAAAGACCACTTGTACACCAAATCTCCAAGTATTTTGATCAAAATTTTGTCTTGGTTGATTTCTGCTGGTGTTAGATGAATCTGCCATAATATGAGATCCTCAAAAGATAAATTTCACCTTTGGTAAGCTTTAACACTACTTATTAGTAGAAAGTTTTTTAACAACTATATTTGTTTCTTACAAGCCTGTGTAAGTGAGTTTCGGAAAAGTTAAAGATCAACTTTTGCTTACCGTCAGGAAAAGATGAAATTAGCCTAGAAGATTATTGGCGGTTGATACGATTCATTAGCCAAAGTGACCCAACCAATCCTGCAAAGTGGGCTGAAACAGTATTAGTGTTTGCCTGAACTACAAGCATATCGAGTCCGCTAATAATCCGAGTCGGATCAAACAATTGCGAAGTGATAGCTTGCGGAGATATAGACCTGGCCACTAGTGTACCAACGATCGCCTGCGCCCCTAAAAGTGTGACTAATGTACCAATTAAATTTATCCACAGACCTAAACGTAATACCTGTAAGGTTTCGCTTTTACGCGGGCGGTTGCTAGGGTTGGAAGATTGTAGTTGTCTACCAATTCTGGTGTAACGGAAAGCCAAATAGATACCCGCACCCAAAATAATTAGTCCACAAACCGCTAAAAAGACTCCAAAGCCAGTTCCTGGATTATTACTAGGGCTACCTGCTCTTTGAGAAAAAATCGCAAATAGCAGGACGATTATGCTGGAAACTACACCTAGTACTAACTGAATCCAAAAGCTAATCCAACCTGTGAGACGGAATGTTTGGGCGATCGCCCGAAGAGTAGCAGAAGATGACGGAGCATCGGAATTTTGTGACATACTAATCACCAATGAGCTAGGCATTTGCTAGATTTACTATCACACTTACCAGATGACCTATGAGTATCTCAAGTAGAACTGAGAAACAAAGTGTTTAATAAGCTTTACAGACAAAATGGCATTTTACTTGTAAAATTTCTTCGATGGCATTTTATGCTTATGCAGTTCTAATCGGCTCGGCATCATTTGACACCGATACAGTGGCTACGCCTCTGTCTTTATTGCTCCTCACCACACTGCCTAGAGCTTAAATAGGAGGGTAAGTCTTACGCTCCTTAGAGTTTCGCTTGTATCCCATGACTTTATCTGCGTGGGGCATATTTGTTTTGCATTTTTACGTTGACGCTTTGAACATCCGGACTCAGTGTATATGTATTTTTTATTACGCTAGTAATATTACATACTGAACACAAGGATTATAAATCCCACCCTAAGGCATTTTTTTAGCCATTCACCAACCATGAAACTTGAGGATATATATCAATTCTTTGAAAATCCTCCGCCAACTTACCTCTGTCAGGAACTAGCTATTTGTTACATACTGTCTGTTTTACGGCAAGGTGAATCCTACGGAACCGAGTTAATTCAACGTTTAGAAACTGAATATCCAACTTATCGGCTTTCAGATACCGTACTGTATAGTGCGATTAAGTTTCTAGAAGACGAAAGGGCTATTAATGGATATTGGAAGAAGCTCGAAGGACGGGGAAGACCTAGACGAATGTACCAAGTTTCTCCAGAATGGCAAGTTCAAGCGCAGGATTTAACGCGTCTTTGGCAAGAGTACATCAACGGGAGGACAAATTAACTAATAATTAATAATGAATAAATCTCCTCCATTCACACAGTAACAATCAGTTATGGATACTGCTATTCTGCCATCTACGTTGCTGCTCACCTTATTGTTATCAGTTGGGCTATTTTTCTTTATTCGTGCTGCAACCAAAGACCGCACAAAAACTGCACAACTGGTTTCTGAGCAAGACGAAGCTGTATTAATGCCTCAATTACAGGATTATTTCCTTTCGCGGTCTTACCGAGTGGCAGCGGTAGACCGAGATAAAAATCAAGTTATTTTTGAGGGTTTTGTCCAACCCAGCCTATTTTTAGCAATTTTTTTGACGCTACTGGCAACAGTAGGTTTGATTTGTTTATCCTTTGTTCTATCACTGCTGTTTCCTAGCATCAGCAGTTTTTTTCTAGGAATAGTGCTGTTATCACCGTTGAGTGGTGTGTTCTATTGGAAAAAAGCAGGAAGAACTGAGAAAGTATTGCTTCATCTGCAAAAAGCTAATCAAGATGAACCAAACTCTCTAGGCAATATTACTGTAACTGCCCATCGAGATGAACTGATTGAGTTACAGAAAGCACTCAACTTAAAGGTGAGTGATTAAACTTGAGTTTTTTCACATTTCTTCTACTGATGAGCAAGAGGAAATAAACAATAGGGAGTAGGAAAGAGGATTGTTGTGATGTAAATTTTCTCCATAACGAATTGCTGTAGAGAAAAGGTATCTTGTAACCTAGCCTACAAAAGGAAGGCGCAATGCTACTTTCACTTTTGAACGCTCTGTATCACTCTTTCTAACTCCCTGATGAATATTACGTTGATAATTCAACTCACACAAACCAATACGGCTTTATGAAAGTTGTTTGTCCAACCGCCTGGACTACCCTTTACCCTCTACTGGCAAGTCAGACCCAAATTTAAAAAAAATTGAAAATTTTGCATAAACTGATCAACTTTGCCAGTTAAATGAATATTCAGAACACATTCAACACTTAAGATAACCACGTAAAGTTCAGCGAGCAGCTAATGCTACAGGTTCTGAACCAGCCGGAGCTTCTAATGTTCGTAAGCTGGGAAACAAGAAATGGTTCTCTTCTACGTATTGAGCGCCAAATAGACCCTTTTCTGCCCAGAAATATCGGTCTGTTGTATGTTCATTTCGCTTTACGAGCAGTAGAGCCGGTGGCAAGATCCCTTCAGCTTGAATGAATTTCCTGGCTGCTGTCACAGGTTTTTCTTCGCCGCTTTCGATGCTATATTGAGGCACATGCTCTAAAATCCGCCGTCCTTCCTGGCGACGACGACTCTTTCTTTTCCGTCTCCTTGCCAACCTATTTTCCTCCTCTTTCAAGCTATTAGATTGTAGTTATAGCTACAAAATCCGTCGTAATTATAAAAGTTCTAGTTCAAAAAATCAATAGTTTATAAACTTTTAATACAACAAAAATAATTTTTTTGAAGGCAAATAAATCACAAAACTAGTAAAGTACAGGATTTCTTTATCTGTACCATTATTTAAACAGCTTTAGTGAAGCTTGATGAAAACAGAGTTAGAATCAAGCTGATTCTTGAAAATTCTTTCAAAGTATTTGATCCTGAGCAAGAAATGAAAAATGTTAATGTCTGCTAGTTCAGATTTTGTCGCTTTATGCCGAGAACAAATAGCATTGTTAGCCCAAGGGTTGGGAGCCTCTTTAAGTGTGGTTTATTTAACACAAGAATTGGTAGAAGCTCCAACAACTGAGGCGAAGCTGATTCCTGTGGTAGTTTATCCAGAAACAGCAGGATTACCACCAGGAGAAGAGAATACTGAGGTAAAAGCACGCAAACAATTACAAATTAGTAATATTTTGCTCCTACCCAAACAACAAAAACGGTTATTGACAGCAGCTACAGAACCTATAGCTTCAGCACCAGAGGTCGAAACTACAGATACTGGACAGGCAGATTTTCAAGAAGAGTATTTGCTGAGTGGACACCAAATTGTTCTACCCCTGGTTCATGAGGGTGTCATGATGGGATTACTGGTGACTTGTAGAGAAGACCGGGCTTGGAATCAACAAGAACAAAGCACTATTAAAAAGATAGTTCAGACTTTGGCGATCGCTTGTGTTTTAGATCAGCGTCGAGCATGGTTGCAACAACAGTTACATCAACAACAAGTTCTGCAAGAACAGCAGCGAGATTTATTAGATAATTTATTACACCAATTTCGCAATCCCTTGACCGCATTGCGGACTTTTGGCAAATTACTCTTTAAAAGACTGCGCCCAGGCGACCCTAACCGAGACGTAGGAGCGAATATTGTTAGAGAAAGCGATCGCCTACAAGAATTATTGCAACAATTTGAGCAGGTTATTGACTGGACAGAATTAGATGTAGCACCACTGGCATTGCCCGAAAATGAAGTATTTGTGGAAGCTACTGTCCAAACAGAACCCAAACCAATTTTATTATTACCAGGCACAGGAGAAAAAGTAACTGATTGCTATTTAGCTGATTTATTAGCACCATTATTACTATCAGCAAAAGCGATCGCTCAAGAACGCCATCTCAAATTAAAAACTGAAATTCCCAAAAACTTACCTTTGGTGCGTGCCAATATTAAAGCCTTACAAGAAGTATTAAGCAATATCATTGATAATGCTTTGAAATACACACCCAAAGGTGGCAAGATTTTCATCCAGGTAGGGCAAGAAAGAGGTAATTGTATCGGGATTGCTATTAGTGATACTGGGCCAGGAATTCCCCAAGAAGACATAGCACATTTGGGCGAAAGACATTACCGGGGTGTACAAGCACAAACAGAAATTCCCGGTACAGGATTGGGACTGGCCATCGCTAAACAATTAATCGAGCAAATGCAGGGTGAAATAGACGTTTTTAGCCCAGCAATTAATTCTGCGATCGCATCCCCCGATACACCGGGAACTACGTTTATTATTTGGTTGCCAATTAGTTAAATGAAGTATGAAGTGTGAAATTTAAGCCTTCATACTTTGACTAGCTCTTAGCCTCTTTCGCCATCCTATCTCACTGACACCAACAAATTTTGATTGACTGTCATTTGTAAATCGGTGTCTGGATTAATAGCGATTAAGTCAACACTATTACGACCAAAGAATAAACCAATTAAGCCACCAATGGCCGCACCACCGAGAACTTCTTCTGTAGCGATCGCGCGATCGCCTGTAACCGCAGACACCGCCGCCGCCGCTCCAGCGCCTAATACAGTATTGGTAATAATTGCTCTAGTACTAGTGCCTTTATTTACAGTTTCTGTTTTGGTAATCACATCAGAGGTTGCAGCGATTTGATACTCTTGACCTGAAGTTAAAACTAGTTTTTGCGCCACGAATTGCGAACCACCTTTTGCAGGTTTGAGTTGACCAACAACTTGACTACCAGCGGGAATCACTACAGTACCATCTTGAGTAACAACATTTTGCTCAACAGTCAGGGTTAAAGGTGCAGTTTCATCCTTAGTCACCAGAATTTTTTCAGCTTGATCATACTTTACGGGGATAACAGTCCCTTGCGGAATTGTGATCGATACAGGTGTTGGTGTAGTAGTTTGAGTAGCCACTATATAAGGTGAATTAATTGCCGAAGCTTGATTAGAACTAACTAACGCTTGGTAAATAAAAGCTGCTACCTGTGCGCGTGTTGCAGTTGCAGTGGGATTGAGGAACTTAACATTAGGATAGTTCACCACAATTTGCTTTTCAGTTGCCGCTGCGATCGGACTACGGGCATAACTAGCAATACCAGAGGCATCGTTGAAGTATTGCAGAGTGCTTTCAACATTGCTATTAGCGCTATATTCCAAACCATTGGACAGGGATACTAAAACCTGTTGACGAGGAATAGCTTGGTTAGGCTCAAAGCGGTTTCCAGGATATCCTGAGAGGAAACCTATGGTATAAGCTTGCTGAATAGCACTAGATGCCCAGTAATTGCTGGGTACGTCTACAAAGTTGATTGCTTGACGTTGCTGTGCTTTTTGGAAAGCTTTGTTAACCATCGCTGCAAATTGAGCGCGTGTTACCGCTTCTTCTGGGCGGAAACTGCCATCAGGAAACCCGGCAATTACACCCCGCTGTGATAATTCTTGAATAAACTGTGCAGCCCAGTAGTTAGATGAAACATCAGTAAAAGTAGTTTGAGCAAAAGAGGGTGTAGCTGCCATAAAGGGGGTTACAGCACCCACAGTGATACTCAAAGCCATAAGTGCAGCAGTTTTAGATTGCCAAGCATTTAAATTAGACATTAATTTTACTCCCGACATTTATTTATTTCCTGTTAATTACTCAGACAAAAATTCAACAATAAAGTTTCCATAATTTCCGCTTTATTGAGTAAATAAACTTGTTTTAATACTAAGGACATATATTTAAAAAAATAAGTAATAGGGAATAGCTCCTCAACTATTCCCTATTACTTATTTCACATGACTATTTATCTATTATTCCTAAAATAATATGCACACCTGTCTGAAGATTTAATCAGACGCTATGGCGAGAAAATAGTTGCAGTCACTTGATAAAAAGAAGGTAAGCTCTGATGGGTGTGATTAAATTTATCAAGGTAATTTCAGTCATTTATTGTAGATAAATCCCCTTATGTCTATCATCTTTCCCATTAAAAAACTGCTATGCAAGTTTTTACACATAGCAGTTATCAAATTAAACTTGAAAAGAAATTTATGCTTTCACTGCTACTTTCTTTTGTTGACGCTTTAAAAGTGAAGTAGTTCCGAAAGCGCCTATTGCCAATACACCTAACATTGCACTGGGTTCTGGAACACTCTGTGCTAGTCTATAAGCGTGGTTATCTGTTTCAAAAGCAATACCATTTGAACGCATTACAACGCGATCAAATTTTTCACCTGCATCACCTACAAGATTGACAAACATATTAGATTGACCGCTAGTCCAGCTACCATCAGCTACTGCACCTGGTACATCTGAGCCACTAAAAGTCTTTAACAACTGATTGCCACTGTAGATATCAATATAGTTGTAACTATCTAATGAGCCTGCATAAAAACCGAAGTAATCAACAGCTTCTTTGAAATTAATATTGACAAAACCACTATCTCCTGCAACACCACTACCTGATGGAGCAATTGTGAGAAACTTAGTAGTATCTCCATAGGGTGAAGCATATTGACCACTTACACTACCCTGAACAATGTTAGTAGTGACATTAGAGTAAGTAGCAAATCCATTTGGATCATTTGCTGTCCCATCATCAAAGGTGACAGTTTTAGCATCAGAGTAGCTAGAGAACATCCCACCACTTACTACCATAGTTACGGCACTAGCTGGGTTGGCACTCGCTACAATAACAGTTGTTCCCAGTAAAGCAAGAGATAAATTTTTCAGCATTTTTGTGAAATTATTGAAGATATATGGAAATTAGCAATCATGAGTGATTTCCAACCAACTGATTACAGTTAGCTGTTTCTACGTCTGCACTTATACAGGAGATGGAAAGATAACTTATTAAGTCCTGTCTGTGAATCTTGTCTGTCACAGTAGGAAGGAAGATGCAAGTTTCTCTAGATGCCTGATATTCTTAATCTTGATTTTTTTTACTAGAAATAGACACCGTATATACACTAAATTTGCTTTAAAGAATGAATGAAGCGGATTTGATACTTTAACAAGCAGCAAATATTCAGCATATACCTTGAATATTCAATTAAGACGATATGGAGAGAAAATAGTTGCATTAATATTAAATTTTGTCTCTATAAAAATGAAGCGATCGCACACTATATTGAAAGAGGCAATCGCTGATTAAGCTGATTAAGTTCACGACGGAAACTTCAGTTAATAATTAGTAGTGTTTCGGGATATTACTAAATTGCTTGTCAGTGTGATGTCTAAATCTTCTTCGGGTCTGAGAACAAAGACATCAGCTTGTTTTTTCCGCAACAGTACACTGGCAGCAGCACCCGCAGCACCACCAATCACAGGTTCCAATACTTCTATTCTTCTGTTACCAGTCAGCAATGAAATTACAGTGGCCGCACCAGCACCAATAGCTGCATCTGTTAAAATTTGACCAGTATCAGCGCCTTTGCTAATTTTTTCAGTTTCGGTGATTGTCCGAGAATTAGCGTTAATTGGTAGTCTGCGGCCAGAAGGGAAGATTAATTCTGAAGCTACAAACCTTACACCCTTGCTATTGTCAGCATTGCTGTTATTGGGGGAATTTCTGCCATATAAATCAACAGGCTCTAGTCTACCTATAACTTCAGTTTTGGCGGGAATTAAGACATTTCTATTCCTGTCGATAATGTCGTTAGCTATTCTTAGCTTCAGAGACATACTTTCCCCTGGGGTGACAACGACTTTTTCTTTTTCGTAAGTCACAGGCAAAGTTACATTAGCAGGAATTGTAGTTGAGCGTGATTGACCAAGATTATATTGTGCTTGGGCAGGAGCTACAGTAATTATAGGAGCGATCGCACCTGTAGTTAGTGCTATTGCCATGAATGCTGCTGCGCCAGATTTGATGCGATAAAGGTGTGTCATAACAAAATTTACTTTGATGTGTGTGACTTGTGTGATGACGAGGCATTACTGAGATTGTTTCTGACTGGCTAGAGAACTATTTCTAGGCATATACCGTACTCAGGCTGATTGGATGACGCGGAGTATCTGCTATTGTTCCACAAAATATTACACTGCTGAAATGCTTCGCTAAATCAAGAGTTACATACACCTAATTGACGTGAATTTACACCCTTTGTTCCATCAGAATTTTGTTTTATCAAAATAGGAGTCAGAATCCAGACTTTAATTCATGATTTTGGTTACTAACTCATGAATTATTTGTCTAAAAACCTATGTATTTACACTAGCCATAAAATGTAAAATAATAATCGTTGTCTCATTGCTAAATGCTTGAAAAAGCAGTTAAATCAAAGTACCTACTCATACATTTATCAGGGAGTATATGCAAGTCGCAAAAATAATTGATTCCTACGATTACGGTGCAGTAGATTATGAGCAGATTATGCTACGTTACTGGCATATTGATCGTCAACCACTGATTGATTCTTTACAACTTCAACCTGGACAAACTGTACTTGATGCTGCTGTAGGGACAGGACTTAATCTTCCCTCTTATCCTAAAGGAGTGAGTGTTGTAGGTGTAGATTTATCTGAGAAAATGATGGATGAAGCCCGTAAAAAACATATATCCGCAGATATCACTTTCAAAGTAGCTGATTTGCTAAATTTGGATTTTCCTGATAATACTTTTGATGCAGCAGCATCAGGATTTACTCTTTGTGTCGTTGCTGATCCTGTCCGTGCTTTGAGTGAAATTTTACGTGTTACTAAACATGGTGCATATATAGCTATTATCGATTACTCTAAATCACAAGATCCAGAAGTTCAGAAGTGGCAAGAGTTAATATTTGATGCAGCTTTAGAATTAGGCTTTCCCACTGGCAAAATTAAGTGGAATGCGTTGATGGATTACGATAAATTAATTTACAACAGTCAGTTGCCGATTGAGGTACTTCAGGACGAACGCATCGAAAGTCAAAACCCATTTTTATGCGGTTGTCAATTATTACTGCGAAACTCGAAAGGTTAAGCTAAGCTTTTTTCTGAAGGCACAGAGAAAGTCACTAAAGTAGATTGGGTGGAGCAACAGCGAAACCCAACAAAGTGTGCGCTGACATTGGGTTTTATGCCTCAAATCAACATTTGTATATAAAACATCTGAAGCTGCACCCCATAAATCATGTAGAGAAGTTGTATACAACTTCTCTACAACAACTGATAAATTGCATCTTAATCAAGAAACGCTATAAGCCGTAGATGTAACAAGTAGAACCTAGAAATAACTGTCCACAGTTTCTTTTTTCTCCCAATATAGGCAAAATAATTTGCCTGGTGGGAAAACTTGCTCATAATATTGTTAATTTTCGTAAAATTACTGACTTTAGGACTAGAATACTGATATCTACCTAGCTAAACTATCTAGAGTGCATCTGTACTGCTCGTTCAGCAAAACCTAGATGTGGCGCTATTGCCTCAATGATTCCAGTACAACTTATCCTCAAAAACTTCCTTAGTTACCGTGATGCTACTTTAGATTTTCGTGGTTTGCATACGGCTTGTATTTGTGGCTCTAATGGCGCAGGTAAATCGTCTCTACTCGAAGCGATTACATGGGCAATTTGGGGTGAAAGTCGTGCTTCAACTGAAGATGATGTCATCCATGCTGGGGCGAAAGAAGTCCGCGTTGATTTCACTTTTCACACTAACCAGCAAAAATATCGAGTAATTCGCACAAGAATTCGCGGTGCAACTAGTGTTTTAGAATTTCAAATTGAAACACCTTCTGGGTTTCGTCCTCTCACGGGTAAAGGAGTAAGGGCAACCCAGGATTTGATTTTAGAACATATCAAGCTGGATTACGATACTTTTATTAATTCTGCTTATTTGCGTCAAGGTCGTGCTGATGAATTCATGCTGAAGCGCCCGACAGAACGCAAGGAAATTTTATCAGAGTTGTTAAAACTAACCCAGTATGATGATTTGGAAGAACGAGCTAAAGAATCTTCTCGACAATTCAAAGCTAGAGCAGAAGAATTAGAACGTTCTTTGGAATCGATTAAAACACAACTGCAACAGCGGGAGTTGACAGAAACTCAAAGGGCAGAATTAGAAGCAGAACTGAATCAACTGCAACAAGTACAAGCTTTTGAGAATATTCAATTACAAAGTTTACAAGTTGTCCAGCACCAGCGGCAAAATTGGGAACAACAACTCAGCTTTGTCAGGCAACAATATCAGAATTTAACCCAAGATTGCGATCGCCTCCACCAAGAACAATCATCCGTTAAAACCCAGCTGGCAGATTTGACGGCTATCTTAAATCAGGAAGCGGAAATTAAAAACGGTTACGCCCATTACCAAAACCTGCAATCTCAAGAAGAAGCTTTTGCGGCTAAATTTGAGCAACACACCCGCGCCACTAGTTTGCGTCAACAAAAACAGCAGCAACTAACTGGGCAAATTCATGAGATTGAAAGACAACTGCAACAAGTACAAGCGCAACTTGAAGCCTTAGCCCAGCAAGAACAAGAAATTCAGCAAACTCTGAGTAAATCAGGCGAAGTCGAAGTGGCTTTAGGACAACTCAGCGCCGCCCGTCGTCGGGTTGCACAGTTGGATGAATTACAAATGCAAGTTTCGCCTTTATTACAACAGCGCCAAAGTTTGCAAAGTCACCTAGATAGAATTCAAGCTAGTTTAGTCGCCAGATTAGAACAAATCCAAGCCACAGAAAATAAACTGCAACGTTCTTCACAACGTTACCCCGAACTGCAACAAGCAGTGATGGCTGTAGCAATGCAGATTGAACAAATGGAGAAAGATAAAGTTTATTTGCAACGCATCCAAGAAAAAGGCCAGGAAAGAAGACACTTTATTGAACGACTACAAGCACAGCAACGGGAATATGAAAGGTTATTGGGTGAATTAGACCAAAAACTGCAAATGTTGCGTAATCCCGATGCGATTTGTCCTTTGTGCGAACGTCCTTTAGATGAACATCACTGGAATCGAGTTGCAGATAAAACCAAAGCTGAATACAAAGACACTGAGGAACAATTGTGGGTATTTCGGGAACAGATGGCTTGTACAGATCGAGAAATTCAAGTACTCAGGCAGAAATATCGAGAAGTATCCCAAAATCTTTCTCCTTATGATTCTTTGCGAGAACAGCGCGGACAATTAGCCGCCCAACTAGAATCAACAAGCGATGCTGAAGAACAGTTACAACAACTCACACAAGAAAGACAACATTTAGAGCGATCGCTCCAAGTTGGTGATTACGCCCACGATAAACAACAAGAACTGCGGCAAGTAGAAGAATATCTGCGACAATTAAATTACAATGAGCAAGACCATGCCTTAGCGCGGAGTGAAGTTGAAAGATGGCGCTGGGCAGAAATCAAGCAAGGGCAAATTAAAGATGCGCTCAAACGTCAAACCCAACTAGCCGCCCGCAAACCAGAATTACAGGCAACTATCACCCAATTACAAACTAGAATTCAGCAAGAACAAACTGATTCTGACTCCGCCAAACAAATTGCCGCCCTTGAACGTCAAATTGCGGAAATTGCTTATAGTTCCGAGCAACATAATAATTTACGTCAAGCCGTCCGCCAAGGCCAAGCTTGGCAATTACGCTATCAACAATTGTTATCAGCCCAGCAGCAATATCCCCAACTACAAGGGAGATTACAAGAACTAGAAGCGGCGAAAACTACTCGCTTAAACGAGCGACAAAAACTCGCCACCCAAATTGATGAAATTGTCCAACAACTAGCCCAGTCAGCCAACCCAATTGAGCAAATTCAAGCTTTAGAACAGCAGTTAGTTATCCGCAGGCGACAACTTGATGAACAAATCGCCAAATTAGGGCGTTTAGAACAACTCGCCCATCAATTAGAAACCTTACAAGCGCAGTACGAAGAACAACAACAGCAGTTGCAAGCTTGCAAAAAACAGTACCGTGTTTACCATGAATTAGCATTGGCGTTTGGTAAAAATGGTATCCAAGCATTGATGATTGAAAATGTACTGCCGCAATTAGAAGCCGAGACAAATCAACTTCTATCACGATTGAGTGCCAATCAACTGCACGTACAATTTGTTACTCAAAGAGCAGGTAAAAGTAGTAAATCAAGCAAAAAGAATGCCAAGCTGATCGATACCTTAGACATTTTAATTGCCGATGCTAAGGGAACACGGGCTTATGAAACATATTCCGGTGGGGAAGCATTTAGAATTAACTTTGCCATCCGTTTGGCAATGGCGAAATTATTAGCTCAACGGGCGGGTGCGGCGTTGCAATTGTTAATTATAGATGAAGGCTTTGGGACACAAGATGCCGAAGGATGCGATCGCCTGATTGCGGCCATAAATGCGATCGCTGCTGATTTTGCCTGTATTCTCACAGTAACTCACATGCCCCACCTCAAAGAAGCCTTTCAAGCCAGAATTGAGGTGAATAAAACTCAACAAGGTTCACAGGTGCAGTTGTTGGGTTAGAAAAATAACGTGTTATGAAACTACCTAACCCAGAACGCGCTATCGTTGAAACAGAAAAAATCGCAGCTTATTGTCTCAACTTAGAACATCCAGAAGGAAAGCACAAAGCTCGTGTCTTCAAATCTGCCCTAGACTTAGATTTAAACGATGCAGAAGAACTACAAACCATCCTTTTACAAGCAGTAGTTGACTATGATGCCATTCCTGGTGAAAGCAATCTATACGGTCAAAAATATATTATTGATTTTCCCCTGAGTCGTTCGGTAAACAAGCAATCATTCAGAGCGTTTGGATAGTGCGAAATGACGAAAACTTTCCTCGCCTAGTTACCTGTTATGTACTCTAAGCAGTGAGGTAATGCCAATGAAATTATTTGATGTTGTTGCTCTAACAGAAGACTTACTGGAATTAAAATTGTATCGCGGTCAAGTAGGAACGATTGTAGATCAATATGAACCTGGAGTTTTTGAAGTAGAATTTAGCAACTTAACAGGACAGGCTTATGCAATAGAAACCTTAAATGCTAATCAGCTAATGATTTTATATCATCAACCTATTGGTGAAAGGACATTAGTATAAATGTAGCAACCTGCTAGGCTAATTACTCAAGCCTTTACTACCCAACACTTTAGGAAAAACCTATCAAAAGTAATATTTCTCAATAAATTGATACAGGTAATTTTCTTTTTTGCAATAAATAATCCGGTTTAAAAAAAGCTTAAAACTAGCGAGTCATCTTGGTTATATCTGCTACTCTCTCAAGCAGGAGACAGTCAGGAATTATTCATCATTATTAAAATTTTCATACCAGCGATCGCAATAACAAAGCACAATTTTTTCCTAGATTGGCGCGGGGAATGATTTGTCATGAGTAGGATGGCCGTTATTGCTTAGACAACTAAACTAACTTAGTGAACAAAGGCAAAATCCTGTTGTATACGGAAATTTGATATGACTTTAGCAATCTCTCCACCAATCAAGCCTTTAACAGACGAAGAATTGCAGAAAATTAACGCCTACTGGCGGGCGGCGAACTATTTGTCAGTAGGGCAAATATATTTACTCGACAATCCACTGCTGAGAGAACCCCTGAAAATAGAACACGTTAAACCCCGACTGTTGGGACATTGGGGAACTACGCCAGGGCTGAATTTTATCTATGTTCACCTCAACCGCATCATCAAAAAATATGATACGGATATGATTTATATTGCCGGGCCTGGTCATGGTGGCCCTGGTTTAGTTGCTAACACTTATCTAGAAGGAACTTACAGCGAATACTACCCCAACATTTCCCCAGATGCTGAGGGAATGCAGCAGCTATTCAAACAGTTCTCCTTCCCCGGTGGGATTCCTAGTCACGTCGCCCCGGAAACTCCTGGTTCAATTCATGAAGGCGGTGAGTTGGGTTATGCCTTAGTTCACGCTTACGGTGCAGCTTTTGACAATCCCGACTTGATTGTGGCGGCTGTTGTCGGTGATGGTGAAGCGGAAACTGGGGCTTTAGCCGCAAGCTGGCATTCTAATAAGTTTCTCAACCCGGTAAATGATGGGGCAGTTTTGCCGATTTTGCACCTCAACGGGTATAAAATTGCTAACCCTACATTGTTATCACGGTTAAGCCATGAAGAAGTAGAAAGCTTATTTGTTGGCTATGGTTATAAACCTTACTTTGTCGAAGGTTCAGAACCTGCGGAAATTCACCAGCAGATGGCAGCTACATTAGATACAGTTATTACGGAAATTCAAAATATCCAAAGAGAAGCCCGTGTACATGGTTTTCAAGAACGTCCACGCTGGCCGATGATTGTCTTGCGAACCCCCAAAGGCTGGACAGGTCCAAAAGAAGTAGATGGAAAGAAAACCGAAAATTTTTGGCGATCGCATCAAGTTCCTTTTGGAGCGATCGCTCAACAACCAGAACATTTAAAATTACTCGAAGACTGGATGAAGAGTTACAAACCCGAAGAACTCTTCGACGCTAACGGCAAACTCATTCCCGAACTCGCCGAATTATCCCCTACAGGAATGCGGCGGATGGGCGACAATCCCCACGCCAACGGCGGTATCTTGTTGCGTGACCTGAAGATGCCTAAATTCTCAGACTATGCCGTAAATGTCACCCAACCCGGCAAAGTTGAAGCGGAAGCCACCAGAGTCATGGGGCAATTTCTGCGAGATGTGATGAAACTCAACATGGAAAGCCGAAACTTCCGTGTCTTTGGCCCTGATGAAACAGCATCCAATCGCTTAGATGCTTTGTTTGAAGTCACAGATAGAACTTGGGTTTCGCAAATTCTGCCCGAAGACGAACACCTATCGCCCAACGGTCGGGTAATGGAAATTCTTAGCGAAACCAATTGTCAAGGTTGGTTAGAAGGCTATCTTCTCACAGGTCGTCATGGATTCTTCTCCTGCTACGAAGCATTTATCCACATCATTGACTCCATGTTCAACCAGCACGCCAAATGGTTGAAAACCACCCGTCATATTTCCTGGCGTAGACCGATCGCATCCCTAAATTATTTACTCACCTCTCACGTTTGGCGGCAAGACCATAACGGCTTCTCGCACCAAGACCCGGGTTTTATCGACCATGTGATTAATAAAAAATCAGAAGTAATTCGCGTCTATCTTCCCCCCGATGCCAACACCTTACTTTCCGTCACCGACCACTGCTTAAGAAGCCGTAACTACGTCAACGTCATCATTGCTGGCAAACAACCAGCGCTGCAATATCTTGATATAGACGCAGCAGTTAAACACTGCACCAAAGGCATTGGTATTTGGGAATGGGCGAGTAACGACCAAGGAAGTGAACCAGATGTCGTCATGGCCTGTGCAGGCGATGTTCCCACCTTAGAAACCTTGGCTGCGGTGGATATGCTGCGTCAGTACTTCCCCGACTTAAAGGTCAGGGTTGTGAACGTCGTTGATTTGATGACATTACAGCCAAAAAGTGAGCATCCTCACGGTTTGACTCCCAAAGACTTCGATACAATTTTCACAACCGATAAACCAGTTATCTTTGCTTTTCATGGCTATCCTTGGTTAATCCATCGGTTAACCTATCGCCACACCAATCACCAAAACCTCCATGTGCGTGGTTACAAAGAAGAAGGAACTACCACAACTCCTTTTGATATGGTGGTTCTCAACGACCTCGATCGCTATCATTTAGTTATGGACGTAATCGATCGCGTACCAAAACTAGGCTCAAAAGCAGCTTACGTCAAACAAAACCTACAAGATAAGCTGATCGAACACAAGCATTACATTTCCCAGCACGGCGAAGACCTCCCCGAAGTTCGCAACTGGAAGTGGCCTTATTAAATTCTGAAGTATGAAGGCTGAAGTCTGAAATTTCATACTTCATACTTCACACTTCATACTTTCCCAAAACCTTAAAAGATGTCTAGCAAAATCAGTTTAGATTTCTAAGACTGTCACGATCAACTCAGTCAGACCAAAATTAACCCAGCTAAATGCAGCGTTGAAACGAAGAACAGACCTGGGTTGTTCTCAAATTAGGAGGTTGAACTTTGACGAAGTTGAAAGTTGGTATTAATGGATTTGGTCGTATTGGTCGGCTAGTGCTGCGTGCTGGCATTTATAACCCTAACATTGAGTTTGTCGGCATTAACGACTTAGTACCACCAGATAACCTGGCTTATCTGTTGAAATACGATTCCACTCACGGTAAATTTAAAGGCAAGGTGGAAGCCAAGGAAGATGGCATCGTCATTGATGGGCATTTTATTCCTTGCGTCTCCGTGAGAAATCCTGCCGAATTACCTTGGGGTACATTAGGCGTAGACTATGTAGTAGAATCTACAGGACTCTTCACTGATTACGAAAGTGCCAGCAAACACCTGACAGCAGGTGCAAAGCGCGTTATTATCTCTGCCCCAACAAAAGATCCAGACAGAGTTCCAACTTTGCTGATGGGTGTAAATCATGACTTATTCGACCCCAGCAAGCATCTGATCGTTTCCAATGCCAGCTGCACTACAAATTGTCTGGCTCCCATTGCCAAGGTCATCAATGATAACTTCGGTTTAACCGAAGGGTTGATGACTACAGTTCACGCGATGACCGCAACTCAACCCACCGTAGACGGCCCCAGTAAAAAAGACTGGCGGGGTGGTCGAGGCGCAGCCCAAAATATTATTCCCTCATCCACGGGTGCAGCTAAAGCTGTGGCTTTAGTATTACCAGAGTTAAAAGGTAAGTTAACAGGGATGGCATTACGCGTTCCAACCCCTGATGTTTCGGTAGTTGACCTCACTTTCAAGACGGCAAAAGCTACCAGTTACAAAGAAATCTGTGCAGCGATGCAGCAAGCTGCGGCAGGTCAACTAGCAGGTATTTTGGGCTACACAGACGAAGAAGTAGTATCTACAGATTTCCAGGGTGATACTCGTTCCAGTATTTTCGATGCAGGTGCGGGAATTGAGCTAAACTCCAACTTCTTCAAAGTTGTTTCTTGGTATGACAACGAATGGGGCTACTCGAATCGGGTAGTAGACCAGTTGTTGTCTATGGCACAAAAAGAACAACTGTTGGCTGTAGCAGTTTAAAAAGTTTGAAGTGTAAAGTCTGAAGTATAAATTTCATACTTCACACTTCAAACTGCATAAAAAAGTGTTTTTACATACAAAAGGAGTGATATGAAGCACAAGTGATATAGATGCAGTCGGCTGCTTAGGGCATTTATAGCTGTAGTCAGTAGGACATTGTGAAAGTGCCAATACTTTTACCTCCTACCTCCTGCCCTTCGGGTTCAGCAGTTGCTCATGGGGGAAACCCCCAAGACCGCACTGCTTCACCTCCTGCCTCCTGCCTCCTGCTATATATCGCAATATATACCCGAACCCAACCCCTATGCGTCGAACCAAAATTATTTGCACTGTTGGCCCTGCTAGTTCTGCACCAGAAAGACTACAAGCCCTTGTGGAAGCTGGAATGAATGTAGCGAGGTTAAACTTTTCACACGGCGCTCATGAATTTCACGGACAAACGGCTAAGTATCTCCGGCAAATTAGTGCCGATCGCCAAAAGCCAGTGGCAATTATGCAAGACCTTTGTGGACCTAAGATTCGCTTGGGAACTTTACCACCAGAAGGACTAAATGTCGAAGCTGGTGAAGAAGTCACATTTGTCTTGCAAGAAAAAGGCAATAGTATCGACGAACTGCCTTTACCCTTGCCCACTTTGTTCGCAATGGTTAGACCTGGGGAACCGATTTTAATTAATGATGGACGCGTCAAATTAATTGTCACCGATCGCGATGCCGATAAAATTCGGGCTTTGGTGAAAATTGGCGGGTTAATTTCCACCCACAAGGGAGTTAATTTGCCAGAAACACCATTACCAGTGAGTTCGATCACCGAAAAAGACTTGATGGATCTACGCTTTGGCATTCAGATAGGTGTAGATTTTGCGGCGGTTTCCTTTGTGCGATCGCCCCAAGATTTAGAACCAGCTCAGCGGATGATCGAAGCAGCTGGGGCTTCTATCCGTTTGATTGCCAAAATCGAAAGACCAGAGGCAGTTGAGCGTTTTGACTCCATCTTACAAGTCGCTGACGGCATCATGATTGCTCGTGGCGATTTAGGGGTGGAAGTGCCAATTCACGAAGTCCCCCTGATTCAAAAGGATATTATTCGTCGTTGTAATCAGGCAGGCAAACCAGTGATTACCGCTACCCAAATGCTGGAGTCGATGATTAGTTCACCAGACCCCACCCGCGCTGAAGCTACTGACGTTGCTAACTCCATTTTGGATGGTACTGATGCCGTCATGTTATCTGGAGAAACAGCTGTTGGGCAGTATCCTGTAGCGGCGGTGCAAATTATGCACAACATCGCTGTAAGGACAGAACAGGCTTTGGAAGAAGGTGGTAAGCATTCCTGGTGTCATGAAGCAGGCAGTCTCAGCGTGACCGAATCGGTGGCAGAAGCAGTATGTCGCATCGCCTATGAAACAGGCGCAAAGGCAATTCTTTGCAATACTACATCTGGCAGTACAGCCAAATTAGTATCAAAATACCGTCCTTCCGCGCCGATTATTGCCCTCACCCCTGATGAAAATTCCTATCATCAACTAGCGCTTTCTTGGGGAGTAGAACCTATATTCATTCCCCCAGTTCACAACGCTGAGGAAATGTTTGTCAATGTCCTCAACACAGTGGCAGACACGGGTTTGGTGAATGAAGGCGATAAAGTGGTGATTACTTCCGGCGTTCCAATTGGTAAATCAGGCACAACTAGTTTAATCAAAGTGCATTCTATTGGACAGCCGATTCTAGCCTGACGCGTCTAGAATAAGGCTGAGGCTTTAGTCAGCAAACAAGGCAATAATTAAGAAAGATTGCCAAAATCAGAATTTTAGCAACCGTCGAAAGTGTAAATACATAGGGGAATTAGATGAAGAGTGCTGAGTTAAACAACCTCCCACAGTTATCCAGTTTCATAGGTTTGAGTTTTTTCTACTTTACTCAAGACTCAGCAATGCCACTTGCTTCAACGGAGAGAACCTCAGCACTCAGCACTAAGTTAGGTAAATCCTACACAGATAATCTTCAAGGAGTTTCTTATGTCTAAAAATTTACTAGAACAATTGCGGGAAGTTACTGTAGTTGTTGCGGATACTGGCGATATTAAAGCCATTGAAAAATTCACCCCCAGAGACGCTACCACCAATCCTTCCTTGATTACAGCTGCGGCACAAATGCCAGAGTATCAGGATATTGTTGATCAGACTTTATTGCAAGCGAAAAAAGATGCTGGTGCAGGTGCTAGTCAAGCCCAAATTGTTTCTCTAGCTTTTGAACGTTTGGCTGTATCTTTTGGTTTGAAAATTTTGCAAATCATTCCTGGACGCGTTTCTACAGAAGTAGATGCCCGCTTGTCTTATGATACCGAAGCAACGATCGCCAAAGGTAGAGAAATCATTGCTCAGTATAAAGCCGCAGGCATTGGCCCCGAACGCATTCTGATTAAAATTGCCAGCACTTGGGAAGGAATTAAAGCAGCGGAAATTCTGGAAAAAGAAGGTATTCACTGTAACTTAACTTTATTGTTCGGGTTACATCAAGCGATCGCTTGTGCTGAAGCAGGTATCACCCTAATTTCTCCCTTTGTCGGTCGGATTCTTGACTGGTACAAGAAATCAACCGGACGCGACAGCTACCCCTCTTCTGAAGATCCAGGCGTAGTATCTGTCACCACAATCTATAACTACTATAAGAAGTTCGGTCATAAAACCGAAGTTATGGGCGCAAGCTTCCGCAACGTTGGTGAAATCACCGAGTTGGCAGGTTGCGACTTGCTCACCATTTCTCCTTCTTTGTTGGGTGAATTGCAAGCCACCATTGGCGAACTACCCCGCAAACTTGATCCTTCCAAAGCAGCCAGTATGGAAATTGCCAAAATCTCCATCGACAAAGCCACCTTCGACAAAATGCACACCGAAGACCGCATGGCTTACGATAAGTTAGATGAAGGTATCAAAGGATTTACCAAAGCTTTAGAAGACCTGGAAAAATTATTGGCAGACAGACTATCTAGTTTAGAAGTAGTCGCCAGCCACTAGTAACGCTACGCGGAAGTCAAAAGTCAAAAGTCAAAAAGCTTATGTCACAAGCTTTTCACTAACTTGAAATGGCATCTTGATTTCCGCCGCGTTGTACTAGTGCTTCTTCTCACAACTAATGAGACGAACTACTAGAATTTAGATTTCATAATCAAATCCCACATTCTGCATTTCCAATTAACAAAGGAGAAGGCGGAATGTGGGATTAAAGCATTTTTGCAGAAACTCGATAAAATGAAACCTGTGTAGAAAAAGCCTGTTGACCGGGAGACTGTTCATGACGGAGGCGCAAAGTGAAAAACAACTGTCGAGAATAGTTTTAAAAGGCTTCAAGTCTATCGCTGAGTGTGACGTTGAACTCTCCAGGGTGAATATTTTAATTGGGGCTAATGGGGCGGGAAAATCAAATTTTATCGGCTTTTTCCGTATGGTTCAGCAGATACTAGAACAGAACCTGCAAGGTTTTGTCAGTCTCCAAGGTAGCTTAATAAAAATTAAACATGAGTAATTTAAATTGGTTTTCTTTCCTTAAAAAGGAGAGTAAAAAAGCAATTGAAAACTATGAAAATGGAGAAGTATATTGGATAATGGTGGATTTTTCTCCTGAAGCAATTGAATCACAATGGTTAGGTTTTTCAGGAGTAGCAGAAGAAAAAATTATTGCTGTTGAAGCTCATTTGGGAACAAAATTACCGTTCTCTTACAGAGAATTCTTAAAGGTTACAAATGGTTGGCCTGAGTATCCAGGGTTTTTAGGATTACGGAAAATTGAAGAAATTGATTGGTTTTATGTTGAGAATCAAGATTGGATTAACATCTGGATGGAACCTGGAGGTTTACCACCCATCTCTGATGAACAATACCTGAGATACGCAAAAGGCTTAGAGCAAGAGATACGTTTGGAATACTTACAAACGGCTCTACAGATTAGTGATGCTTTAGATGGTGAAGTTATTTTGCTGAACCCTCAAGTGACTCACAATAATGAATGGGAGGCTTGGTTGTTTAGTGATCATATTCCTGGTGCTAAACGATATCGCTCTTTTTGGGAAATGCTTACAATACGTGGAATTAGTTAAGAGAATAGTAGGTTGGGTGTAGCGATAGCGTAACCCAACATTCACGCATACTCTGTTGGGTTCCGTTCCTCCACCCAACCTACACCAGAATTGCTGAACTGTATTGCATCAAAGCCAGTTTTGCAAAGACTCAAACCGAGTAAATTCTGACTCTAGTTGCCATTGAACCCGTGCGCGATCGCTCTTTTGCAAAAAAGCACTGCATCCTGAAGAAACAGATGTATTACCAGGGGTATCGCTGGCACAAGCTGGAACCATTGCCTTAAATTCAGGCGACTTCCAAAGACTATTTCCAAGAGCGAAACTATATTCTAAGCTATTGCGAGCCAGTCGCTTGAGGTCTTTATATGCCAGCCCATATCTTGTTGCTGCTAACAGATACTCATGACTCAAATCGATGCGGGAAATACCTTCATCATCGGAAGCAAGGGTCATTGGTACTCCAGCTTTCCAATACTCCATAAAAGGATGCTGATTTCCCTGGACATTCAAAATCACCTCATTGCTAGTCAGGCAAATTTCAACCAACACGCCGCGTTGCTGCATTTGCTTCATCAACTCAAAAGGACGCTCTTCAAACAGAATATCTACACCATGTCCAATGCGAGATGCTTGTGCTATTTCTACAGCTTGGCGAATATGAAAACGTAAATGCTCAGTTGGAACTAACCCCAAGGTTAACTCTCCGGCATGAAGTGAAACCTTAACATTGGGATATTGACGTTTGAGAAATTGTAGCATCTGCATTTGCAAGGTGTAGTCACGGAGTGCGATCGGGTTATCCTCTGGGGCGACGAGATTGATCCCAACTACCTGCTTGGAGGATGAAGCTAGTGCAAAAGCATAAGCTAACTGAGCAAATACTTCCACCGGTGATTTTGTTCTAGTAGTTTGCTGCAAATAGCGCACCGTGACTGTACATCCAGGCTGTGGCTTTGGAGTGCCGCAACCGAGTGTTTTCGCAACTTCACCCTCCAACTGTGTTAATTGCTGATTGCCGAGTGTCACTAGCTCGGTTAATCCTCGCTTGAGCAATTGACGGTGCATCTCTGAGAAGTCTTGATTCCAACCCACTTCACGCCCTAACTGTCGAACCTCACTGCCCTGAACAGTCAGCATTAACTCAAGATAGTTAATATGCTGAGAAGCTGCCCGATTTGCTACTGACGCAACCATATCATCCCGACGGCTCATAGAGTCTGATATTGTCCCAAATCCAGCAAAAGCCTCAAAAAATTGGTCGTGTCCAGATTTTCCAGCAAATTGGAGGTTACGGGTAGACCAACGATTGATCAGGGAATCATAAACAGATGTTCTGTTGAACAATTCTGAGGCGGGAAAATAACTACTGTCCTGATTACAAGCCTTGGGTTCAACTAAAGTCCCCGCTTGTGGATTCACACAATACCCATCGGTTGCACCCCACTCTAGATAATCTTCTGCGTACACAGCCCCGCTGAGATGACTGTGAATATCTCCTCCCTTTGGCATTCGCTGGACAAATGCTCGTAAAGCCCCTGGCCGGGAACGATGGGCTTCAAACCAACTAGCAGCTTGAGCTTCACTCCGAGTTGAAGACTGCTGCGAATTAGATGGGACTTGGGCTGCTACACTGAAGATAAAACAGCTAGAACTTGTTAATACTCCTAAAAAAAAATATAGGGGCGCTCGTCTAGGCATATAGATTTATTTTTTTGTAAAACGATGCTTAGAATAAAGCAAAAAACATATCAATTAACATTAGATGAAAGTCTATTGCATTTCTTATAAAACTTTGCTTTTGCCATTAAATTTCGATTATTCCGCAGTATAACCACTAAATTTGATTTATCCGTAGCTCAAAATGGCACAATTTTCTAGTTCGCCGCCACTTTCAGCAGGTTGAAGAATTCTCAAGGCGATCGCATTAACCTCAGTAAGACTTATTTCATAAGCCAACCATGAAAGTCGAACTAGTGTTTTTATTTAGCACTTCAGGTATAAGTTATGAAAATCCTAGTACTAAATGCTGGTTCTAGCAGCCAAAAAAGCTGTTTGTATGAAATAGCCGATGATGCTTTACCCCAAGAAGCACCCAAACCACTTTGGGAAGGCAAAGTTAACTGGACTCAAGACCGAGGTGTGGCAGAAATTGAGGTAAAAACAGCTTCCGGCGCAACTCTGCATGAATCCATATATGGGGATTCACGCCAAGCACACGTTGCTTATATGCTTTATACCCTCAGCCGTGGTGCAACTAAAGTCATTGGACAACTGTCAGAAATTGATGTAGTTGGACATCGTGTGGTTCATGGTGGGCAAGATTACCGCCATAGTGTGGTGATTACAGAAGACGTTAAAAAGGCGATCGCTCGTCTCTCGAATCTTGCCCCAGCCCACAACCCAGCAGCCTTAGAAGGCATTGAAGCAATCGAAAAAAGTTTAAGTGAAGTCCCTCAAGTAGCAGTATTTGATACTGGGTTTCATTCCACCCTCCCGGATGCAGCGGCGATTTATCCCGGCCCATATCAATGGGTAGAACAAGGTATTCGTCGCTATGGATTTCACGGTATCAGTCATCAATATTGTGCTGGACGGGCGGCGCAAGTTCTCGGACAAGATTTAGCATCGTTACGAATCATTAGTTGTCACTTGGGTAATGGTTGTTCATTAGCAGCAATTAAAGATGGTCGCAGTATTGATACAACAATGGGTTTCACACCCTTAGATGGCTTAATGATGGGGAGTCGTTGCGGTTCCATCGACCCAGGAATTTTAATTTACCTACTGCGTCAGTCTAATTACTCAGTAGAAAGCTTAGATTATGTTTTAAATAAAGCATCTGGCTTACGGGGAATTTCGGGCGTATCTAGCGATTTACCCAAAGTAATTGAAGCGATGGCCCAAGGTAACGACCGCGCCCAACTCGCTTGGGATATGTATGTCCATCGTTTACGCTCTGGAATTGGTGCTATGCTGGCTAGTCTGGGCGGATTAGATGTACTGTTATTTACCGCAGGTATAGGCGAAAAATCAGATGGAATTCGCCAAGCTGTTTGTGAAGCCTTTGGATTTTTGGGCTTAAAAATTGACCCAGACAAAAATCAAAATCAACCTGTTGATCAAGATATTGCCACACCAGATTCTACAGTGCGGGTGTTAGTGATACATACTCAAGAAGATTGGGCGATCGCACAACAATCTTGGCAAATTATGAAAAAGAATGTTTAATCGGTAAAATCAAAAATAGGCTGTTAATTGAAATTAAAATATCAGCAAGCTTTTTCATGTTCCTATCTAAGTTTTTTACAGACTCAATTACTCAGCCTAAGAAACAACGCCCTTGGGGATGGATATCGCTACACTTAATACTGAGTTTAGGATTTTCCTTATTTTATAGCATCTTGGGACTACAAAGAGCCTTCAAAACTGAATATGTTGCTCAAGATGATGCCAGAGAATATGTATTTTGGATGCAGCAATTTATTGATCCAGAATTATTCCAACATGATTTAATTGCAGATTATTTCCAATCAATTACGCCTTGGGGATATGCCACTTTATATAAACTGATGGCGAATTTCGGCATTAATCCACTTTTGTGCAGCAAAATTCTCCCGGTTTTTTTGGGCTTGATTACTACTATTTACTGTTTTCGTCTCAGCCTAGAAATTTTTACCGTACCAGGCTCGGCATTTATTACTACCTTATTATTAAACCAAAGTCTTTGGTTTCAATCTGACTTGGTTTCTGCCACACCCAGGTCTTTTATCTATCCATTAATGTTGGCTTTTTTATACTATCTAATTAGAGGTGATTGGCGAATCAATTGCCTGATAATTATATTGGCAGGATTATTTTATCCTCCTCTAGTATTTATCTGTATAGGCATTTTATTAATTCGATTACCTGATAATTATTTTTGGCTATTTACTATCTTGGGATTAGCATTTCTCGTAATGTTACCCTATCTTTTCGCTTCATCTAAGTTTGCACCAGTTGTCACAGGTACTCAAGCTTGGATCATGCCGGAACTATGGACAGAAGGGAGACATCCTTTTTTTGACAGTAATCTCGCCAGATTTTGGCTCATTGGTCAACATAGTGGCATATTACCACCGTTAATGCCTCCTCTAATTTGGATGGGTTTGTTTTTCCCACTAGTGCGCGGAAAACTGGAAAAATTGACCGTTCAAGTCAAAATATTGCCACAAATTATTATCGTATCGTTGACATTGTTTTTTGCGGCTCATGCCTTGCTATTGAAGTTATTTTTCCCTACTCGCTACACAGTACATACTTTTAGAATAGTCATGGCGATCGCTGCAGGTATTACCTTAACTGTAATATTGGATTGGTTATTCCAGGCTTATCAGCAAAAACGCAGACTTTGGCAAATCACATTAGCAGTTAGTTTAATCACTTTTCTATTGCTATATCCTAACTTTTCTGGGCGTTTTCCCACCACTGATTATCGACAATCTACCGCATCAGCATTGTACAAATTTTTGCAACAGCAACCGAAAGATACCCTAGTAGCGACACTTTCCGACGAAGCAGATAACATCCCGACTTTTGCCCAAAGACCTATTTTAGTAGGTAGAGAATATGCCTTGCCTTTTCATTTAGGTTACTATTCCCAGATTCGCCAACGAATCATTGATTTGCTACATGCTCAATATAGCCAAGATTTAACACCAGCAAAACAACTAATTCAAAAATACGGAGTTGATTTCTGGCTGATAGAGAGTACATCCTTTCAAGTTGATTATCTCATCATTAAACCCTGGCTGAAAAGTTTTCAACCAGGGTTTAATGAAGCCGTCAATAATTTGTCTCAGAATAAGATTCCAGCATTAGCAACATTAACAAAACACTGTTCAGTTTTAGAAACAGAAAACTTCATTTTGTTAAAGGCAGACTGTATTCTGGAAGAATAATTTATGATGTAAAAACCAGAAGTTAGGCGATGTAATTTTTGAGCCTTTAAGGAATATATTGATCAACAACAATAATATCTAGTTCCTTTCGCCACGTACTTAAAGGCTTGTCCCAATTATCTTCCCACTTCTGCGCTAACAAGGGTTTCGCTTTAGCTCCCATCCGGTAGCCGATCGCAATGTTTTCTAAGAGATTCCCTAACTCGTCTGGGGCGGTAAATAAGGTGCGGAGTAACCCACCAGCAATGAGTAATATGGGTAGAGGAATGCGTATTTGAGCTAGGCAAAACGCTTGCAAGCCTAGTTCACCATTAACACTACTGCCTAATCCTGTAACTAAATGCCAGATATCGTGAGTTTGACGTAAGCGAGTCAGCACATAGCTGGTGTCATCAGTGATTGGCAATGAGCGGTAGTAATTGGGGTCAAAGCCAGTTTTCTGTATATACTCAGCAAAGCACCGCCCCAGAGATTCTGAAGGGAGTTGGGCTAAGGCTGTCAAATCTGGCGGGGGAGCTAAATATCGCTCTTGGACAATTTCCACAACTTCCGGTAAAGTTTTCACATAATCAATGGCTAATTGAGTGGCTTTAAGTTTGATCATGCCATCTTCAATATCTGGTGTAGCATCTGCCCGGCCTGGATCAAGTGCTAAAGTAACTGCTCCTTTTAAAGTCATCAAAAAATCTAGTTTTATAGCACTACTTTTACCACGTAGCATGATACTAACTCCCACAAGTATTTATAAAAAATCTGAGTATAGCTGAGATTATGACTGAGAGGCTAAGGTAAATTTACGTTTTTTCTGTAGAAGTGTGTTCAAATATAGCAATTCAAATGTTGGAAAAAGTCTCAACAGGGGCGTAGGCTTCGCCTTCCCACAGGGTACGGCCGTTCGCCCCAATACTGATATCTACTTATCTGTTGGGAACTCCGCAACTATGGGCGAGTGATTATTTGGGGAAACTACTGGGTTATTTACAACTATTGGATGTGGATGCAACGGTGTTGCTGTTCCTTCACCTTGCTTACCAGTTTGATTCCATAAAATCATTGAGAGTAAACCATCTACCAAGCCATTGTTATTACCGTTCCCACTTACCAAAACTTCGGGTATCAGACGGACGTTGCGATCGCCGATAATTTGCATCAGTTGCATAGCTGTATAACCTTGAGAACCCAAGGCTTCTACACCAGCGCGGTAAGTTTCGGCTTTGGCGTTACCTGTGGCGCGAATCCCTTCGGCTTCGGCTATGGCGCGTAATTTTATCCCTTCTGCTTCCCCAGTGGCGTGTTGAATCTGCGCTTGGGCTTTGAGTTCAGCAATTTGGACGCTTTTTTCCGATTTCACCATTTCTTGTTGGATATCAGCCAATGCTGTTTCCCGTACAAGTAGCTGGCGTTGGGTTTGGGCTACCTGCTGCACTTCGTAGGTTTTGCGTTGTTCTTCGGCAATTTTCCGGTCGGTTTGGGTTTGCATCAAAGATGCTGGTGGTTGAATATCCCCAATTAAGGTATCAATTGCTTGCACATCATAAGCGCGTAATGCGGCTCGAATATATTCAGCCGCTTCCGCTTGGCGATTGCTCCGGGCGGTGAGAAAGTCAAGTACAGTGTAGTCTTGGGCTGAGTTGCGGAAATAGTTACCAATTGTCGGTTCTAATACATGGTCAACTAAATTTTGCATTGAACCCACACGGGAAATTACCTTCGGTGCATCCAAAGCACCCACATGAATAATTTGCGCCACTTCTAAATCAAAGGCAAAACCATCGCGCGATCGCACTGTTAAGGACGCTAGATGAGCATCATAGCTGTGGCGTTCCGTCCGACTTGACCAGTTCAACACTATGTTGGTTGTGGGAACCAACTCAATTTTCATAATCCGCGAGTTGATGGGATGCTTCCCTGGATATAACGGTTCTATCCATACACCCTTATGTCCAGAATTAACTAAGTTACCGTGTGTGAAGGCTGCACCGCTGACATCTTCTTGAGATTGACCAACAAACGAAATCACCACACCCACGTAACCAATAGGGATTTCGGTCATTGGTACTGGTTCAACCTGCACAAACCAAGGATTCAAATTCCATGAACCAGATAGTAGAATTTGCTCTTGCAAACCTCTCCGTCCACCAGCATCAAGAAATTTCTGCCCATTTTGGAAGTTGTTGTGGGCTGGGATGATTGGCCCAGCCAGTTCACCACCTGGAATTGGTAAACCATCTAGAGTGGTGACAATGCCAACTTTATCAGATGCTAGGCTGTACACCCGCAACTGTTCGGCCTGCATATCGTTGTTTTTGGCATTGGCCGCCATAATTACCCGAAACAGCGCCGTGTTAATTCGGTAAGTCCCAGCGGTGAGAAAACCCATTTGACGGCCTTTTTCACCGCCGTTGGTCAAGAACTTTCGCGCATCTTGGAAATTGTCGCAATCGACAATTTTACCCAAAATCCTTTCTGGTGGGTTGGATTCGCCATCTGCTGCAACAATCAGGGCAATTTCACCTTGGGGAACCACAATTACTGATTCTTTACGCACTGAATATTGCCAAGGCCAATAACCCCAGTGCCAACCAGGTGCAAGAGTATCAGCTTGCAAACCTGCTTCACCGTTGAGAGCTATTAATCGTCCGGGTGGTAATCCGCGTCCAGAAAGGGCAAATTTTTTCACCAATATGCCAACTTCACGTTCACCAATTACCACTAATCCACCAAAAAACAGTGGCACAAATATCACAATCCCACCAAGTACAACGATGGGAACCAGTGGAGCTATCTGCATTGCTTGATATGCAGGCTGGTTGGTGACAGATTGTGTTTGACTTAGTTGTACTTTTGTTGAGGCGATTTCTATTGAATTCTGTGTTTCTATGACGGCTGCATTTGTTGAATTTATGCCGCCTGTGATGGTTAAGGCTGCTAATGCCGACAATCCAAAACGAACTAATTTATTTTGTTGACTCTTACCAAAGCAAGATGGAAAAGTTTTCATATTATGCGCCCTACTGGGCAACTAATCATCTAATTTAACACTTCACTGGGAGAGGTCTGATTTTCTTAAACTTGGTGTAATTTTTTGTGCAAAGTCCTGAATTCAAATTGAACTTGAAGATTTTATACTAAATTTAATCTGAAGTTGAACTTTGAATTTTTGAATACCTAGCCTCAAACTCTCGCACCTGGACTAGAAATTGTTAAACAGGCTCCCAAGGAAAAAGGTTAGGCGATCGCTAAATGAGATGAGTCCGATATAGGCACTAGGATTTGTGCTGGAATCCGCAGACTATTTTTGACGGCTTCTAAGCGATCGCCTTCCATGTGGTTTTATTGACCAAATACACCTATGCCGTAGTAACAAGTATTGGCATTACAATTAGCCATATCAACTTGGATTTGATATCTACCGCTTCGATCAGGATTCAGGCTAATCATGGGAATGTCATCATCTTGTAAATCTGAAGCAATCAAGTTTCCTCGGTCATCGTAAAGAGAAATGTCTAAATCTCGACAATCTCTGTCACACACTCCCACAATTCCATAGGACGTGTCTGCACGCAGATTTACGTTTATATAGTGGGAGCGACCTTCACGGAGGGTATCGATGGTAGGTTTGTGAGTTAAAGTGTAACCATCCAAATCAGTTGCGATCGCTGCTCCTCTTAATTGTTCTCGGACTTGATAAATATATGGGCGATCGTCTTCTGCACGAACTACGCTTGTAAAAAGGGAGATAAATGCGAAGATTGCGGTTGCTGTGAGGTTTTTGATTTGTTTGTTGCTGAATGCTTGGTGTAACATTGAATTGTCTGTTGAACTCGACAACCTTAATCTACTTACACCGTATTGAGTTATACCCAAAGAAAATCGCGCGATATCGACTTTTATTTAGTATCTATTTATTTTTATAAAAATTCTGAAAATATTGATAATATAGCTTGCAACGTATTATCACTTCGTCATTTAACAGATTTACTAAACCCAGGGCTATTAATTTATACCTGACTGCATCGCTGAATTTTCCTGGTTTGTTAGTATTTATAATCTCTTTCATCGCTGCGCCTAATTCCTGTTGCTCTGTCAAAATTAAGCTAAGGTGACGCAAATGATTGCTGAAAATTCCTGATGGGGTGGATGCTGTTTCCAGAAACCGAGATAAGGTTATCTCACTACGAGCTATTTTATACAAAGCCAGACGCACTAAATAAGGATGTCCGCCAATCATGTCTCTCAATTGCTGGACTTCTGTATCACTCCATTCTAGTTGGTGACGCTGGGCTAAATCTAGCATTTGTTCGGGGTCAAACTCTGGTAGCTTGATGGGTAAACCTACGTTAAAGGGGGATTGGTTGATATCCATTGGTACATAGGCTTCCGTGGAATGTACTATGACTAAGCGAAGTTTTTTCCAGATTTCTTGTTGTCTTCCTTCTTGATGGAGAAGACGCAATAATCCAAAAAAGTCTTTATAAATTCCTGGATATTCAAATAATCTATCGACTTCTTCCAGTGCTAAGGTTAGGGGTTGATTGATTGTGGGGAGTAGATATCGCTCTAAGTAATATTTGGCAGCTATTTTACTACCAATACGTGGAGCCAATTTCCAATGCTCGTCTAATTTTTCAAACAGTTCGGTGGCTAATTCGAGATTGTCTTTAGTCAATTCTAGGATGATGCGATCGCACACCCAGCGTAAAAATTTACTCAAGTCGCTGAAAAATTCTTTTTCCCCTAGCTCAAAGTTGATAACTACCGTCGCATCACCTTGATTTTTTGCTTGTTGAATAATCTGTACTAGGAGGGACGATTTCCCCATTTTTTGGGGAGCTTTAATACAAATCAGTGCAGCAGGTTTGCTAATTTCTTCAAAACATTGCTGTTCTACAGGGGGACGCTGGACGTAAAAATTGGAATTTAGGGCTAGTTGTTCTCCGTCTGGATATTCTAGAGTGCTGATATGTACTGGGGTTCGTAAGGTGGGAATTTCCTCTTGTTTCTCTGACTCCTCTAATTCCTCTGATTCCTCTAATTCCTCAGAATCGCCATTTTCTGTTTTATCTGCTGGCTTTCTGTAGGGGATACCAACGCTGCGCCAATCTTCTATACCCAAAGCTGCACAAATCTGGATAAATTTTTTACGGTCAACAGGTTGCATATTGAAAAACTTACTGACCGTACTTTGCCCTATTGATTCTTTGTACTTATCATATATGTACTCAGCTAACTCTGTTTGACTACCGTATTGCCCGTGGAAACGGTCTAAAACCTTTTGTTGACATTCTTCATCACGTATTACTACTGAGCGTGTTGAACGAGGCATGGCAGATGGTGAAAAGAGCTACGTAATTTAGCTTAAAGGAAAAGGCTTTTTGTTGTAAAGTAAATAACAAGTCGATGATAAGTCAATCGATACTCGATATTCTCTTGGCTTAACTCAGGTGGTATGGCTGTTTAATAAAAGCTCACTAGATCCCCTAGAACCCCGACTTCTTGAAGAAGTCGGGGTTCTAGGGGATCTAGTCTTCAATATCTTTTTTATTTTTGTGGATAAATTATGACCGGAGATTATGAGTACAAGGTTGGTGGTGGTTTACCAGAAAATGCCCCCAGTTACGTATTTAGGAAAGCCGACACAGAATTTTATCAGTGGTTGAAAGCGGGGGAGTTTTGTTTTGTCTTTAACTCCCGACAAATGGGTAAAACCAGTTTGCTGAATCGGACAATGAAACGATTGCGAACAGAGGGTTTTGCTTGTGCCAAGATTGATTTAACCGAAATAGGTATTGATGAAGGTAGTCAGGAAAGCAACCTTGAACAATGGTATACGGGTATTGCTTACATCTTGGTGAATCAACTACAAGTTTTATCTCCACCCGAAGAATTATTTATTTGGTGGGATAAACGTATTCAATTACCTCCCGTGCAGCGATTTGGTTCGTTTTTGGAAGAACTAGTGCTGCCAAATGTCAAGGGGAAAATTATTATTTTTATTGATGAAATCGATAGTATTTTAAGTTTAAATTTAAAATTTCGTCACTCCAATGATTTTTTTGGTCTGCTTAGAAGTTGTTATGAAAAGCGTGCTTTAAATCCAGATTTTAATCGTTTGAGCTTTGCTTTGCTGGGTGTGGCGACTCCCAACGATTTGATTTATGATAAAAAACGAACGCCGTTTAATATTGGTCGAGCAGTTCAACTTAATGGTTTTAAGGAAGAAGAAATCGCACCCTTAGCTGAAGGATTAAGCGGAAAAGTTAGCAATATTCAAGCAGTGATGAAAGGGGTTTTAATTTGGACTGGTGGACAACCTTTTTTAACGCAAAAACTTTGTAATTTATTATTACAAGAATTATCTGTATATTCAGAATGTTACACTCCAGAGCCAAATGCTTTAGATTGGGTGGGGACAGTTGTCAGAAAGCAAATTATTGATAACTGGGAATCCTTGGATGAACCAGAGCATTTAAGAACTATAAGGAAAAGAATTTTAACTGACGAGCAATTTGCTGGTAGTTTGTTGGGTTTGTATGAGCAAATTTTGCAAGAAGGAGAGATTGCTGTTGATGGTAGTCCAGAAAAAATGAGGTTGCGTTTGACTGGATTGGTAGTGGAGCAACAGGAAAAGCTAAAGGTTTATAATCTCGTTTATCGGGATGTTTTTAATTTAAGCTGGGTTGAGACAGAGTTAAATAAATTGCGTCCTTGTGCTGATAATTTTAACGCTTGGTTAAAAAGTCAATGTCAGGATAATTCTTATTTAGTACATTCGGAAGATTTAGAACAAGCTCGTGTCTGGGCTAATGGAAAAAGTTTGAGTGATGCTGATTATCGGTTTTTATCTGCGAGTGTTGAAGCTGAGTTAAATCAGAAGGTTGTGGAGGCAGAAACCAAACGAAATAAAGCTTTGCAGGAAGAGAGGAAAACTAATCAGCGTTTATTAAAAGCACAAAGAAATGCTAAGAAAGCTTTAGGGGAAGAGAGGAAAGCCAACCAGCGTTTGCTGGAAGCACAAAAAAATATTGAAAATACGCTAATAGAAGAACAACTAGCGAATAAACGCCTAACAAAAGCTCAGAAAAGAACAAAACGAGTATTGTTAGCTGGTCTATTCGGATTAATTATCATGGCAATGATAGCAGGGACATGGTTTAAGATTGCGCGAGATACAGAAATAGCAGCAGATTTAGAATTAAACGGTGCGCTTGTACAACAGCAATTTGAAAATGATCCATTAGGAGCATTGCTAAGAGCTATGAAAATTGCTCGACAACTACAAGAGCAAGTCAGCGATGGTCGCCCTTTAGAACAGTATCCTGCTCTAAATCCCATGTTAGCTTTACGAAGCATCTTAGTTAATATTAAAGAACGTAACCAGTTTCAAAGTTGGGCACCTGATTTTTCACCTCGACAACTAACATTTAGTCGCAATGGTCAGTATTTTGCAACAGCAGGAGAAACAGTAGCCTTATGGAATAGTAAATGGGAAAAAATAGATGAATTTTATGGTAATAAATCTACTGAAACTGAAATTGATGATGGAAAAGTAATAATAAAATCTAACTGTTCTGGTAGTATCGGCTCAATAAGTCGGGGTAATTGTAATTTTTATAGTGTGAGTTTTAGTCCTGATAGTAAGCAAATTGCAGCAGCACAAGGTGATGGCTCAATAGTGTTACTAAACATATCTGGGCAAAAGCTTGTGAAATTTAAAGAGTTTCAAACAGATTTGGGTATTGCAAATAGCGTAAGTTTTAGTCCTGATGGAACGCTACTTGTTACTGCATCTGAAAAAGAACAATCTTTTATACCGTCAAAAGAGAGTAAAGCATTTTTATGGAACTTATCAGGAGAAAAAATAGCTGAATTCAAAGGTCATACGGATATTATTAATAGTGTGCTTTTCAGTCCAAATGGTCAATTAATTGCAACTGCCAGTAATGATAAGACAGCACGCTTGTGGAACCTTTCTGGACAACAACTTGCTGAGTTTAAAGGGCATGAAAGTAGAGTAAATGATGTTACATTTAGCCAAAATAGTGATTTAGTTTTAACTGCTAGTAGCGATAACACAGCACGATTATGGAATTTATCTGGAGAGGAAATTAAAAAATTAAAAGGAGGAATTCACAGTATATTTAGTGTAAAATTTAGCCCTGATGGTCAACAAATTGTCACTGGAGGAGGTGATGGTAAAGTTCGCTTCTGGAATTTATCTGGGCAACAATTAAGTGAATTAAAAGTTAGTCCAGATATTGTTTCTAGTACAACTTTTAGTCCCAATGGTAAGCAACTTGCCACAGCCGGAAATGATAACATGGTAAGGTTATTTGATTTATCAGGAACAAGGAAAACAAACGAATTTGACTTACTTACAGATAGAATTATAGATTTTCGGCATAATGACAAAATTGTAGATAGTGTCACCTTTAGTCCTGATGGTGAATTCATTGCAACAACTGAAGATGGACTGATGAGGATATGGAATTTAGATGGACGAAAAATTCACGAAATTAAACCGCCTGATAATTACGCCAATGATGCAAATTTTAGTCCTGATGGTAAATTCATTGCAACAGTGCAACATGGAATACATCATGAAAAATTGAGTTTCTGGGATTGGACAAAACAAAGACTAACGCAATTTACAGAAGAATTTGAATATCATGTTAATGCACTTTATCGTGAGTCTATAAGTTTTAGCCCTGATAGCAAACTACTGTTGACTCCAGGAATAGATCATACAATACAGTTAAGAGATTTATCAGGAAAGATTGTTAAGGAATTTAAGATTGACGACAACTTTACAATAGTGAATATGCGTTTTAGTGCTAATGGTAAACAAGTAGTCGTTCTTGGTAATAGTCTTGGTGCAGACCCAGACAAAACTAGCTTGAATATCTATGAATATGAGATAGTACAGTTATGGAACTTATCAGGAGAAAAGGTAAGTGAATTCAAAATACCTAAAAAACAAAGAGCTATGGATATTAGTATTAATTCTGATGGTATAGTAATTGCTACTACCATCATTGATGAAGGAGACAAAGACTACCGTACAGTTTGGTTATGGAAGCTATCTGGAGAGAAACTCGCTGAATTTAAACCATATCAGGGTGCAGTTAAAACAGTGCGTTTTAGTCCTAATGGCAAAATATTTGCAACATCAGGAATTGATAGCACAATCAAATTATGGAACTTAAAGGGACAGCAAGTTGGCGAATTTAAATTAGGTCAAAATAATAGCAAATTAAAAGCAAAAGAGAATTTCTATCCTTATAATATTGTTGAAGAAAACAGACCTCGTAATTATGTTAACTGGATGAGTTTTAGTCCTGATGGCAAGAAGCTTGCTGCTGCGTGTAATGATGGGATGATACGTTTATTTGTAGTTGATGACTTAGAAGAAATGTTAGAGCGAGGTTGTAAGTGGTTGGATGATTACCTTGCTACTCGTCCTGAAATGCGAAAAGAAATTTGTCCTAATAATAAATAGTCACTCTACGCCTGAGTGATGTTGAGAAGTGCGATCGCATTTATTAGGTTTTGGGAATTGTGCGATCGCATTTATTGTTGAGGGGATGAAGGGCGATCGCCTTTGTGATGTTGGGGAAGTGAGATCGCCTTTATTAGGGTTGAAGAGAGTGCGATGTCTGACGACAAGCCTTACGCCTACGCACTACCTGTCATCAGACGGATTGGAGAGTTCCGCTAAAATAAGTAACACAGTCATTAGGCGCAAATTTATGGGCAATCAAGAACTAGAGCAACAACTCCTCAGCCTCGACTTAGCCGAAAGAATACGCATTCTTCAGCTTTTAGCTCAAAGTCTGACATTACCATCATCACAGCCAAACCCAACCCCTGATGAAATTAATTTAACTCGCGATCGCAGTCCTCAGCATCCCCTACGCAAAATCCCCTTGACAATTCCTCCAGATTTTGACGAACCCATGCCTGAATTATGGGATGCTTTGGGACAATGATTTTATTAGACACCCACATTTGGCTGTGGTGGCTCCATTCCCCAGATCAGCTTTCTGAGCGTGGTCGTAACCTATTAACCGTAGGCGAAAATCAAAATGCCCTTATTGTTTCTGCTATTTCTGTTTGGGAAATCGCAGTTAAGTATAGTAATGGGAAACTACCACTCCCACTTCCCGTTAATGAATGGTTTGCACTTGCCAAAAGCCGACCTGGAATTACCATAGAACCACTCGATCCACTTGATGCAATTACCAGTACCCAATTACCCGGCGACTTCCACAAAGACCCAGCCGATCGTATTATTGTTGCGATCGCCTACCACCGCAATATAGAACTTATGACCTGCGATCAAAAAATTCTCAACTATCCACACATCAAAACAATTTGCTGAGTGCGTTAGCGCAGCTTAACGAAGTTATCGCCTTTTGGGTTTGTGGATTGCGATTGCAGGCTTAAGGAAGCGATCGCCTTTTGATTTTTGGAGATGGCGACTTATAGTTATAGTCTAAATTACCGGACGTACAACCCGAATCAACTTACCTGCCAAAGATTCCTCAGATACCAAAGCTTCATTAATACGAATTGCCATTCGATTTCTGTCAGTATCGTTTGTACAAACAATAATACCAAAATGCTCAGAATTAGCACGATGCAAGCGGACAAAATCTTGACGATTGAGGGTTATGACTGCACGATTATCTCTAATTGCAAAAGCTAATACTTCCTCATCGGAAATACCTAAATTATCGTTACCAGCTTCCTGTACAGTTAAAACATCATGTCCCATTGTCCGCAGCAGTTCGCTGACTATCCGGGGAAATTGTTCATCTGTATACAAACGTGCCATCGATTAGGCTGCCTCATTATTAGCACGAATTGCGGCAGTAATTTCTTCGGGATAAGCATCAGCATAAGCCCAAGCATTGACTAAATCTGCTGCGGTAATGTGAGGATAGTCCTGCAATAATTGAGCTTCATTAATACCAAGTTGCTGTGCTTCCACTAAAAGCCAAATAGCAATTCGAGTTCCCGCAATACAAGCTTCACCACCACACACACCAGGAGTTTTAGTAATTCCCCTTCCACTGGTGCTAAGGTTTTTGGTCAGACTTTGGATAATATCTGCTTTGTCAGCAAGCGATAAGCCGAGAAGTTGCGCTTCGATTTCTTGACGAGTCATAGCGATCGCGGATGATAAAAAGTATCTGCATTCTAGCAATTTGGGTATGAGCAATAAAGGAATCACACAACCCACGAGTGCGTTAGCGCAGCTTAACGAAGTTATCGCCTTTTGGTTTTGAGATATGCGATTACCGGACTGAAGAAAGCGATCGCTCATATCCCCTTGTTTACTCAGGCTTTTGTGCAGCTTTTCTCACATCATCCACACTTAACTCCAAAGCCTCCGCTATCTGCGCGATCGTCAACCCAGCAGCTAACATTGGTGGTACAGCAAGTAACTTTCCTTCCTGTCTTCCTTTCTGCTCTCCTTCCTCGAAGGCTTGTTGATAGAATCGTGTTTGCTTTAACTCGCTTAATCCAAACATTTCCTGTATCTCCTCAATCTTCATAATAGGAAACTTATAAACTAATATCGTTTCAATTATTTGTAATAATTGTTGCTGTTGTTGTTCTGTCTCAACTTCCTGATTAGTTCTGCTAATCAACTCCCTGGCTGACTCTATTGCCCTATTTTGATTTTCTATGATTAATTTAATCGTAGCAATACCAATGGGTAAGGATGCAACTTCCCCTAGCTCATCTAGGTAAATGATGGTAATTCTTCCAGAAGTAAAGGATTCGCGGTAATGGATGGTTGATGCGGTGTCAATATTTCGACTTGGATAAATAACGAAAGCGAACCAATCGTTTTCAGGTTTATTTTGTCGCAAATATAAATTAATTTCTGTAAATAGACGTGAGTATATTCCCAAATCCTCTTGAAACTGAACCTCGACAAAATAAATTGGCTGTTCTTGACTTTGGGGAATAAATACACCATCAATACGAAATGCTGTTTGCTTGATTTCGACTGATGAAAATTGATATTCACTGGCGATTTCGGGAGAATTACCAATTAATTCAAAGAAGATGTTGGGAAATTCTTGAAAGAGACGGTAAAAGATGCTGTCTGTTTTCACAAAGGTGATTATTTCAACGCAGAGTTCTAATAATTTTTCAAATTATCATAGTTTTACAGTTCATTGAATTGATGGCTTTAGTGGGTATTTGTGCGTGACAGCTATTAATATTAAATCAGAACGCTGACGTTGATAATCGGTAGAACTGACAACAACAGATGGACGTTTTTTAGTAGTTGTTTGGTCGGTGAAGGGAAAGGGTACTAAGATAACATCCCCGAATTTATAATTTGTCATATTCTGCGTCGTCGGGGTTGTCCCAAATTTTTTGCAGAACTGCTTCAGAAAGCTTTGTTGCAGCTAAAGTCAAATTATATTCCTCATTGCTCTGGGATAAAGAATCAATGAATCTTTCAACTAATACCACTTGCTCTGGAACTAACTGATGGATTTTACCTGAAGGGGTGACAAAAAAGTTATAAAGCAGACTGGATAAGAGTCATAGCCCGTAGACCTTGTTGAAAATATGGCAGTTTACTGGGCTTGAGGCGCATCAATTCATGAGCTAAATCAGCCCAAAATTCCATTGCCCCTACCCATAACTGACCATACAAACCAATCCAAAAAGCACTATGTCGGCGGTGCAATCGTTGTAACTCCTTCAGACGACCAACATATTTTTGTAGTCCAGAGGAGCGAGAATTACGACCAACTAAAATAGCACAAGTATAGGCAATAGCAATTAATAAAATCAGTGCTATCAAACGTTGACCATCAGCATAAGTAGATTCGAGATTATACCCCCCAGTTTTACAATCTTTAAACATGGCTTCGATACCACTCCGCAACTTAAATGCTTTAATGGCATCTTTGAGACTATCAAGGTTAGTTAATAAAAACCAGCCAGCAGGCTCAACAACTCCACGATATTTGCGCTTGTAATATCCGGCGAGATTAAAATTGGCAAACCCTTTCTGTTTAGTTGCTTGAATCCCTGTACAAAAAAAACGAGATGCCAGGAGTTAATCCCAAAGATTGTAAGCGTTGGTGTGATTGGTTTTCTTGCCGAATATAAGTACCTTGTTTCTGACGCAATACAAAGTCAATGCCCTTGCTATGTAACCAATTTGCTAGTTTTATACTGTGGAATTCTCTATCTCCCAGTACCAGCATTTGATATCCCTTAAATAACTGCAATAGTGGACGAATTAATTTTTTCTGCTCTCCCAAATTGCTACATCCTTTTTTAGGTAACAATAGCCAGTACACAGGTATTGCTCTTTTTTGTTCTATTAAACTAATTACAAATACATTTTGTGAACGCCATTGTGTTCTATCAATCGCAAATATTAGCCGTTTCTCTCCTCTTTTCAGACTATTTTTCACCCATCGTTTGAGCAGGGGAAACCACAGATATGGAATCGACAACTGAGGTAGTAGTAAAAATCTTTGTATACTCCGCCTCCGACTTTCAAATTTTATCGGTTGTGGAAATACTGTTGCTAGTTTCTCAATTGTCACAGTTTTATGAAATTGCAATAGCATTAGTAAGATTTCTAGCATCTTGTACTGTGCGGGTGTCAGTACATTTTGAAAGCAGTTTTGGTAGAATTTAGGTAACATTATCATTTGATAGGTCTTGTTGAGAATACCTGACCTATCTTTTTTTACCCCAAAACGGTCACGCTCCTCTATTTTCTTGGCTTCAGCCGCTTTGTCACCCCTTCAGGGATTTTACCGATTAATCTTTGTTGTGATATGTTATCAGTCTGCATTATTTACACCACGTTTGCTCTAATAATGGGATGTTTATAACAACACTTCCTAAAAAAAATTTGTAGAGCAAGCAGATAGCCTACCCTACAAAATTGCAGATTATGAACAATGTTTATATCAAACCGCCAGCAGCTTGAAAACGAGCGCGGGCGCGTTTGAAGGCTTGTGTTGCTTGGATTTGAGCTTGGCGATCGCCTGCTGGTACTTGAGCGAGGCGAGTTTGGGCTTCGTTGTATGCTGTGCGTGCTGCTTCTACGTTAATGGTGTCGCCACGTTCAGCACCATTAACTAAGATTGTCACTTCACCAGCTTCAACTTCTGCGAAACCACCCAAGAGAGCGATCGCTTGCCAGTTAGCATTTTTGCTGGGACGGACGCGCATTACACCTGTATCTAAAGCTGTCAACAGAGGTGCGTGTCCACTGAGGATACCTAGCTGACCAGTTGTACTGGGTAAAATTACCTCTTCAGCTTCAGCATCCCAAACTGTTTTGTCTGGGGAAATTACACGAACGGTTAATGTCATGTTTCAGTTATCAGTTATCAGTTACCAGTAAGGAAGTAATCAGTGAACAGTGATCGTTTTGATGGTGATAACTGTTCACTGATGACTGTTCACTGAATATTTAGCCTTTCAGCTTTGCAGCTTTGGCGATCGCTTCGTTGATATCGCCTACTAAGTAGAAGGCTTGTTCTGGCAGATCATCTAATTCACCAGACAAAATCTTCTGGAAGCCGTTGATGGTATCTTCCAATTTTACGTATTTACCAGGAGAACCGGTAAATACTTCTGCTACGAAGAAGGGCTGAGACAAGAAGCGCTCAACTTTTCGGGCGCGGGCTACAATCAGACGGTCGTCTTCAGACAATTCATCCAAACCGAGAATGGCGATGATGTCTTGGAGTTCTTTGTAGCGTTGTAAGGTTGCTTGGACAGCACGAGCAGTATTGTAGTGTTCATCACCGACAATGTTGGGCTGCAACATTGTCGAAGTAGAACCTAAAGGATCAACCGCTGGATAGATACCTTTAGATGCCAAACCACGAGACAGTACGGTTGTACCGTCCAAGTGAGCGAAGGTGGTTGCAGGTGCGGGGTCGGTTAAGTCGTCCGCAGGTACGTATACCGCTTGAATAGAGGTAATAGAACCTTCTGTTGTCGAAGTAATCCGTTCTTGTAATGCACCTACGTCAGTACCCAGTGTAGGCTGATATCCTACCGCAGAGGGCATCCGACCTAACAACGCTGATACTTCTGAACCTGCTTGTACAAAGCGGAAGATGTTGTCAATAAACAGCAATACGTCCTGCTTGTTCACATCACGGAAGTACTCAGCCATTGTCAAACCAGACAAACCAACCCGCATTCTCGCTCCGGGTGGTTCGTTCATTTGACCGTAAACCAGCGCGATTTTTGATTCGTTGAGGTTTTCGTTGTTGATCACCCCAGATTCAATCATTTCGTTGTAGAGGTCATTCCCTTCACGGGTACGTTCACCTACACCCGCAAATACGGATACGCCGCCGTGCTGGGTAGCGATGTTGTTAATCAACTCCATCATGATCACGGTCTTGCCGACACCTGCACCGCCGAACAAACCAATCTTACCGCCACGTCGATAGGGAGTTAGCAGGTCAACAACCTTAATCCCTGTCTCAAAAACGGAAGGTTTGGTTTCCAGGTCAGTTAGTTTAGGAGCGTCGCGGTGGATAGGTAAGGTTGCCTCCGCATTTACTGGCCCTCTGTTGTCAACAGGTTCGCCAAGGACGTTGAAAATTCGACCTAGGGTAGCTTTACCCACTGGTACACTGATGGCAGCGCCTGTATCGACAACTTCCAAACCGCGTACTAGACCATCGGTGGAACTCATCGCCACAGTTCGCACTTGGTTGTCGCCCAGCAATTGCTGTACTTCAACGGTGAGGTTGATTTCCTGTCCAGCTTCGTTAGAGCCTTTGATGGTCAAAGCGTTGTAGATTCGCGGTAATTTACCGCCAGGGAATTTAACGTCTACAACCGGACCAATAATTTGGGTAATGTAGCCAATGTTTGTTTTTTCTGCGGTGGTGACCATGCTGAGCCTAATGATTGAAGCTATATTTCAGATGAGGTCGTAGATGACAAAAGATTAAGCAATGTCATCTTTCACTCTAGCATCGCAAGGGGACATAACTCCGTTAGTAATTCCTTAAGACCAGTGTTTTGTTTGGGAAATGAGGCTAAAAACAAAAAACACCACGTCAGCAGTATTGTGACACGGTAGCTACAAAATCTAGTGAAAATTTATTTATGCTTTAGCTTTCTGTTTCTGTGGTTGATTGTCTACGGGTAAGGTGTCTTAGGGCTTAATTATGCTTGATACAGCAATCGCTTTTCTACTATGAGGAGAACATAGCTGTGATCACTTTCTTATTCTAAATAGCGATCGCTCTTAGCTGGGATGGTTGTAAGCGATCGCTTTTGATCAATGGGAAATTGTTGATCACAGGTATAGTTTGGAACGATTTTTAAATTTGGAGTAAGTTAGCGATCGCCTGTGGTAATGGCAAAATAATGATAATTAATAAAGCCATAGCCATTAATCCTACAATGTCACGTCCATTATCCAATTCGCTGACATCATTTAAGGCTGGTTCATCGATTAACGGCATAAATAATAAAATTATCGCCCAGACAAAAAATTCTGACTGCACCAAAGAAAGTAATAACAGTAACAAGCGAGCTATTTGACCAATGACTATCGCTGTGCGTTGACCAAACATCGCATGAACAATGTGACCACCATCTAGTTGTCCCACAGGCATTAAATTTAAGGCTGTGACAATTAATCCTAAAAAACCAGCCACAGCTAAGGGATGCAAATCAATAGCAGATTTAGCCGTTAACTGACTACCCAAAGCTAACTTGGAAAGTAACGCTAATAAAATTGAATATTTCGGATTCAGTGCATCTGGATTGAGAATTCCTGTTTTGTCTGTTAAAAGAACTATTTCAGAATGGGCTAAACCCCAGATTAAAATCGGTAATGTTGCAATAAATCCCGCAATTGGCCCAGCAATACTGATATCAAATAAAGCTTTCCGGTTAGGAATTGGACTACGCATTTGAATAAATGCACCGAAAGTCCCCAAGAAAAAAGGCATGGGGATAAAATATGGCAGAGTTGAGCGAATTTTGTAGAACTTAGCTGTCAAATAATGACCAAGTTCATGAATGCCTAAAATTGTGATTAACCCCAAGGAATATGGTAATCCTTCTAAGAAAACATTTGGGGCAGCCTTCAAGTTTGTGAGGTCAACACCAGCAATTCTCGCTCCTACAAAGGTGGTAGTCAAAAGAGTTGTAATGAGTAATAGAAGTGCTATTCCTGGTCTAGTTAACTTTTCTGGTTTGTCTTTATTGACTGCTGAGGCCGCCTGTGTGTTAGGTACTAAGACAAAGAAAGGTTTGCCATTCAGTCCTTCTTGAAAGATAACTAAAAAGCGATCGCCAAATTGGGACTCGATGTTGGCCTTAATTCGCTGGTAAGCTTGCTGGGGCGCAGTTCTTAACTGCCCTCGACAGATAATAGCTTGGGGTCGATACTCAAGATTTTGAATATAGTATACAGACCAGGGAAAACAATTTCGCAGCTGGCTTTCTTCTGTAGGTTCAATGGGACGCACTGGCACTTGTTCTGCGGTAGGATGGACAGCCGACTCTAATTTAGGTGATTGGGGTTCAGTTTGTTTATTTGTTGGCGCTGTTCGCCCCCATTGAAATAACAGCCAGTATAACAAAAGGCAAACAATAGACGACCCAATAATCAGTGACGGTGGCGGAGGTTGTTTGATGCCATATCTCACTGTCCATCCAGTTAATAGTAATGCTGGTGTCATTAACACTAGCCATAACAACCAAACAGGTGTGCGTGTAATGCCAATAGCACTGCGTTGCACCATCAGATAAGTAGCTAGTCCCAGTAGGAGGAGAAACCAAAAAGTCATGTTTTCTTTAATAATTTGGAAAAATATCCCACTAGTACAAAAAGGCAAAAGTCAAAAGTCAAAAGAAAGAATATTGATACCAAAAGCCTTTTAGCAATTCCAGATGGTCTGTTTATTTACGCCGACCTGTACTAGTAGTGTCAGCACCACAAAGCAGAATCTAAAACCCTAATTTTTAACAATAGTTAACTATTTAGGGTGAATTGTTTAGTACCAATTTGCCCAATGATTGCCACAGATGAATTGCTCAAAAGTTTAGACAACAACTGTTTTACAATCTAGAATGCCAAATGGTATAGGCATTTCAACTCTGTTACTAAATTTTTACCACTCCTCATTTATATTGAGTTTTTCCCATGTGTTCCTTACCCCAGCAGCCCAGTCATACAGCTAAAGCACCGAGGCCTGTGCTAGATAGCATTTTTGCTTTTCCACCAAATCGGGACACATTGGGAGGAACCTCCTATTTCATTGTAAGAAATGAAGGGAATATCCTCATCGATTGCCCAGCGTTAGATCAAATGAATCTGGATTTTTTGCGATCGCATGGGGGTGTCAAGTGGTTATTTATCACTCACCGTGGTGCTATTGGCAAAACCGCAGAATTTCAGCAAACTTTGGGTTGTGAGATTTTAATTCAAGAACAAGAAGCCTATTTATTACCAGGCTTAACCGTTAATAACTTTTCTCAAGAAATTACTCTCACTTCTACAATCCAAATAATTTGGACACCAGGCCATTCTCCTGGCTCATCTTGCCTTTATTACAGCGAATTCGGCGGGGTTTTATTTTCTGGTCGCCATTTACTTCCCAATCAGCACGGTGAGCCAGTCCCATTACGTACAGCTAAAACCTTTCATTGGCCCAGACAAATTAAAAATGTGCAATCTTTACTAGACCGCTTTACTCCCGAAACCCTTGAGTATATTTGTCCCGGCGCGAATACAGGTTTTCTTAGAGGTCAGCGGGTTATTGACCAAGCATATAAGCGGCTGGCTGTATTAGATTTTCCAACTTTGTTACAGTTACAACCGATTTTGTAAGTGCTGAGTGCTGAGTAAAAAATACTATCTCTATTCCCTACTCCCCACTCCCCACTGCCTACTTCCTACTCCCTAAGACTACAGAATTTTTCGCCAGTAATTCAACAGCGGCTTGATATTGCAAATCGGCTTCTGTAGTAATTTGTTCACGGGTAATGGGCTGTTGAGTCACTACCTTATCTGGTTTAATTCCTAATTTGTTAATATCTCGATGCTGAGGAGTTTCATATTTGGCAATGGTAACTGCCAAACCAGACCCATCGGATAATTCAAATAAAGATTGAATTAAGCCTTTACCAAAAGTAGTTTCGCCTACTAATTTAGCCCGGCCGTTGTCTTGCAGTGCGCCAGCGAGAATTTCACTAGCACTAGCAGTTCCTTGATTGACCAAAATGACTAATGGATCTTTTGTCAGTGAAGGGCCGAAGGCTTCAAAACTGCCCTGAATGCCTTGGCGATTAACTGTGTAGACAATGATGCCCGAATCTAGCCACAGCCGCGCAATTTCAATCCCAGCTTGTAAAAGCCCCCCTGGATTGTTGCGCAAATCTAAAATATAGGCAGCAGCACCTTTTTTTTCTAGACCATCAATAGCGTGTGCTAATTCCGTAGAAGCGTTGGCATTAAATTGAGTCAGGCGAAGATAACCAATGGATGTACCTTGAGGAGAAGTCCGCAATTGGGCAATAACTGGGTTGAGTTCAATGCGATCGCGCATGATACTAACTTCTCTGGATGCCTCTCCTTCGCGTTCAATCAACAGCGTGACTAAACTGCCAATGGGGCCACGCATTCTGGCCGCTGCCTCATCCAAAGTCAAGTTTTCTGTGGAAAATCCTTCAATTTTGAGAATGCGATCGCGCGGTTTAATCCCTGCTTTATCTGCTGGTGAACCTTCTATTGGCGAGACTACTTCTAGTTGTCCTGTCTGCGGATTGAGGGCAATTTGCAAACCAACTCCAGTTAATTCTCCAGAAGTATTGACCTGCAAGCTGCGGTACTGTTCTGGATCTAAAAAGCGGGTAAAAGGATCATCTAGACTTTTGAGCATGGACTGAATCGCCGTGTAAGCTGCTTCTGTGCTAGTCAGCGGCTTTTCTAGGGCTTTTTGTCTGACTGAAGCCCAGTTTTGATGATTAAATGTTTCATCTAGATAAGAGCGATTGACAATGCGCCAAACTTCTGAAACAAGCTTTTGCTCATTTGTCAAAGCTGTAGCAGCGGGGATAAATGCCCCAACTGCTAAATAAAACGCCAAAAATAACGACAAACTTACCCGAACAACGTACTTTTGCATGAACCCCATTTTCAATTCCACCTGAACCCAAATTGTATCGAACTGCCCAGTTCTCTTGTTGTTGATGAAATCTATCTCTCGACTATGTTACTTTTTTTATAGAAGTAGTGCATTGCTCTCATCAAATTGTTAAGCAATCTATGAGTACACAAGGCACTCTACAAACGATAAGATCTACTTTGGAACTGGCATTTCAAGTGTTTGGTTGCAAAGAGAACGCCATATATTTCATATTTACAGAGTGTTAAGTTGCTGAAAACGCTGATCACTCTGACAGCAAAAAACCAAACAAACAACCTTTTTGTGAAAATCCCAAAATTGCCAATTGGGAGATTTATCAACCGCAACCGATTTTTTAGGAACTTGAGATTGTATGGCCAACGTTTACGACTGGTTTGAGGAGCGCTTGGAAATTCAGGCGCTCGCTGAAGATGTCACCAGCAAGTATGTCCCTCCCCACGTCAACATCTTTTACTGTCTAGGTGGTATTACCCTGGTTTGCTTCCTAATCCAGTTTGCTACTGGATTTGCCATGACGTTCTACTACAGGCCAACAGTTGCTGAAGCTTACACTTCTGTGCAGTACATCATGAACGAAGTAAACTTCGGTTGGCTGATTCGCTCCATTCACCGCTGGTCTGCCAGCATGATGGTGTTGATGATGATTCTGCACGTCTTCCGAGTTTACTTGACTGGTGGTTTTAAAAAGCCCCGTGAATTGACCTGGGTCAGCGGTGTAATCATGGCTGTCATCACCGTTTCCTTTGGTGTGACAGGCTACTCTTTACCTTGGGATCAGGTAGGCTACTGGGCTGTGAAAATCGTGAGTGGTGTACCAGAAGCAATTCCCGTAGTTGGGACATTGATTTCTGACTTGTTGCGCGGTGGTTCTAGTGTTGGTCAAGGAACCCTAACTCGTTACTACAGCGCCCACACTTTTGTTTTGCCTTGGTTAATTGCAGTCTTCATGCTGTTCCACTTCTTGATGATTCGCAAGCAAGGTATTTCTGGGCCTTTGTAATCTCATTGTTTGTTCAGCCAAAATGTGAACAGGCAATAGCTGTTTCCAGACAAAGTTGTTTGTTTTAAACTGATGAACAATCTTAAGATGGTAAATCCGTAAAAAATCACAGACACTTTTACTGAGAAGCAAAAGCTACTACCTTGTTTAAGATAGCAAACGGCTAACATCAATGCTTTAACTGAAATTCAGCAGGAGAACGCATTAAAAAATGGCAACGCAGAAAAAACCCGATCTGAGCGATCCTACGTTAAGAGCTAAACTTGCCAAGGGTATGGGTCACAACTATTATGGTGAACCCGCTTGGCCTAATGACTTACTGTATATATTCCCAGTTGTCATCATGGGATCTTTCGCTTGTATTGTGGCTCTAGCGGTACTAGATCCAGCAATGACAGGTGAACCAGCAGATCCTTTTGCTACACCACTGGAAATTCTCCCAGAGTGGTACTTGTACCCTGTATTCCAAATTTTGCGATCGCTTCCTAACAAATTGTTGGGAGTTTTAGCAATGGCTTCCGTACCTTTGGGGCTAATTCTGGTTCCCTTTATTGAGAACGTGAATAAGTTCCAAAACCCCTTCCGTCGTCCAGTTGCAACTACAGTATTTCTGTTTGGAACTCTCGTAACTTTGTGGTTGGGTATCGGTGCTGCTTTACCTTTAGACAAATCCTTGACCTTGGGACTTTTCTAAATTAGATTAGTTACCAAAATTTGCTTTGACGCTTGTATGTTTCAATAGCATGTAAAAGGGTATGGGTGGTAGTTAAAACCACTCATACTCCCTAAAATATGCTGATGAAACAGTCAACAAGCGTCAATTTTAGTAATCCAGGTAGCATCTGAGGTTTTTAGTTTTGGCTCATCAAAAATGGGCAAAATGGTTAGGACATCAACAGATAATAAAACTCAGACACCAAAAGACTTTTAACTCTGTTCCCTACCATAGCAGCTATGCCAAAATTCAAAATCTCCATAATTCAACTTGTAAAAACATTTTTTATTGAATACTCAAGTCACGGTCAATGCTGAGAATGGTGGAGCGAGACCATCTGAGTGTCAGGAGCGAGCTTCCGCTCTTAAATAAAGTTCAACAATGGTTTGAACAATTTTGTCTGCAATATTTATTTCAACGGGGTTGGTCAGAAAACCAACTCTATCGACTCAATTTAGCATTAGCAGAGGGCTTTACTAACGCAGTTCGCCACGCTCACGAGGCTTTACCACCGGAAACAACGATAGACATTGAAGCTAGTCTGTGGGTTGATAGAATAGAACTGAGAATTTGGGATCATGGCCAACCTTTTAATCCTGATGCGATCGCCGAGCCAAAACCAGGTACTCCCCAAGAAGGAGGTTATGGATGGTTTTTGTTGAGGCGGTTAACTGACCAAGTGGTTTATGAACGTAGCCCAGATGAAAGAAATTGTCTATTAATTGTCGAGTACAATCGCCAATAAATTCCCATAAGAAAAAACAAGGGAATTTATTGTTAACTATATAATTTGTGTATAAAAAAAATACTTCAGTTGAGTAAAGTCAGCATACGATTGAGATGGTGCTTTTGCTAAGATTTGGCAGCAGCATAGAGATTACTCAGGCTGTGCAAGAGTAAAACTAATATAAATAAAAACGTAAATGCTGACTGATGTAATGGGAGAAAACCCGAAAGCTAGTAAAAAAGTTAACAAAACTCCTCACCATGTCTTCGTTTTTATCGAAATTTTTGCTGGCGAAGGTGGAATTCAATCTTATGTGAAAGATATTTTTCAGGCTTATGGGGAATTGAACGCAGAGTACAAGACAGATGTATTTGTTCTGCGAGATAGCCCTGACTGCTCAAATCCTTTTGAGTCTGATAGTTTAAAGTTTCATTATTTTAAAAATCAATCCCCGCAAATAGGCAGAATTGCTCTGTCCGGGGCTTTGTTAAAGTTTCTCTTACAAAAACGCCCCCAACGTGTATTTTGTGGTCATATTAAACTTGCAGCATTAATCCAAACTCTTTGCCAACCGTTGGGTATTCCCTACACAGTCCTCACCTACGGTAAAGAAGTTTGGGAACCCTTGAAAAATCAAGAACGCCGCGCCCTAGCCGCAGCCAGAGAAATTTGGACAATCAGCCGTTACAGTCGAGATCGCGCTTGTGCGGCGAATGGAATTGACCCCAAAACAGTAAAAATGTTACCTTGTGCAATTGATGGAGATAAATTCACTCCAGGGGCAAAATTACCTGAATTAGTAGAAAAGTATGGTTTAACAGATGCTAAGGTTTTAATGACAGTAGCCCGTCTGTGGTCGGGAGATATTTACAAAGGTGTTGATGTCACCATTCGGGCGCTACCGAAAATTGCTCAAGCTTTCTCTGAAGTCAAATATTTGGTCATTGGTCGTGGTGATGATCAACCAAGATTAGCCCAATTGGCGAAAGATTTGGGGGTAAGCGATCGCGTTGTATTTGCTGGTTTTGTCCCTACAGAAGATTTAATAGCTCATTACCGTTTAGCAGATGCTTACATCATGCCTTCTCAAGAAGGTTTTGGCATTGTTTATTTAGAAGCAATGGTTTGTGGTATCCCAGTTTTATCTGGTGATGCTGACGGTTCCGCTGACCCCTTACAAGATGGTAAGCTAGGCTGGCGAGTTCCACACCGCGATGCTGATGCTGTCGCCGCAGCCTGCATAGAAATTCTGCACAAGCACGACCAACGCTGTGATGGAAAGTGGTTGCGAGAACAAGCGATCGCTCATTTCGGTATAGAAGCCTTCCGACAGCAGCTATTAAATTTAGTTGCACCAGGTGACTGAAGTCGCAGCTACACGAGTAAAACCTGCCTGCGCTGGTTCAAAACGTTGATTTTGTGTTAGTCCGCACAGGCGGACTTAGTTTGTATAGCCACGAATTCCATTCGCTGAGGCTTGGTGCAAGATGTGAGTTTACTAACTCTAAACTCGCTATCCTAGAAAGAGAGCAAGACAGTAATTAAAAAATGAGCTTTAACAATTCTCAATTGAATCTGGTAAATCTCCGCCCTTTGCTCACTTTATTAGCAGTTATCTGGTTGCTAGGTTCATTGGGTTTGGGTTGGTTAGTGAAGTCTGTATTTATTCTTTTTGCACTGCTGTCACTAGCACCTGTAGTTGCGTTCTTTGGGTTTCGCTGGTGGCTGCAACGCAACTTAGTGGTTGACAAGTGTCCAGTCTGCGCCTACGAATTTACTGGTTTAAATAATAGCCAATTACAATGTCCTAACTGTGGAGAACAGCTATCAGTTCAGAAAGGTCACTTCCAACGCTTTGCACCAGAAGGCACAATTGATGTGACTGCGGTGGAAGTACAAGCCAAATCATTGGAAGATTAACAAAAAAGTATTCATTAGTCAGAATTCTATTCGGAATTCTGGATGACTGACGGATGTTTGGACGAGATTACTTTATGGTTAGTGGTTAGCGCTTAATGGCTAACCACTAACCTAGTTTGTAGTAGAGTCAAAAGCCTATTTGTATTCTGACTCCTGGTTATGCTGTATTTAGTGAGTAGATTAGCTGGCTTTAGCTAATCTACCTTCAATTTCTGATGCTTGTACTGCACCAGTGTAATTATCTGTATTAATCACTAAGAAAGGTGTACCAGCAATACCCAATTCATTAGCTAGTTTGAGGTCTTTTTCAACTGCTGTTTTTGCCAACTTGCGATCGCTCTCAAACTTCACTAAATTTAAATTCAGTTTTTTAGCTAGATCTACATACAAAGTTTCACCTAGTTGCTTTTGATTTTCAAACAAAGCATCATGGTATTCCCAGAACTTACCCTGTTGTTTCGCCGCCCAAGCTGCTTGTGCTGCTGGTAATGCTTCTGCATGGACTCCAGTCAAAGGAAAATTCTTATAAACCAATGTCAGATTATCTTTGTGCTTGTCTACTACTGACTTGAGAGTTTTATGTACTTCAGCACAGTAGGGACATTGAAAATCTGAGAATTCTACTAGCACAGTTTTGGATTTAACAGCGCCAGTTGTTGGTGAATCTCCAATGATATTTTCAGGTTTAGTTTTTAAATCATCTAAAAAAGCCTGTTGTACTTTTTGTAATTTCTCTTGCTTTGTCAGTTGATACTCTTGCAGAGCATCGATCACGAATTGGGGATTGTTACGGATAACTTCTAAAACTTGCTTTTCGAGTTTGGCATCAATATCGGTAGCTGCTTGTGCAGGTAGTGTCCAGCCTAAGACCAAACACAGCAGGCAGACGATAACCCAGGTACGTAGATACTGAAATAATTGTCGCATATCAAAATACTGAAAGTGGTCTAGAACTATTTAAGTATTACCTACTGTCTGTAAAGTTAAAAAGTAGGGGAGTGTAAATATTTTTTGTTGATATAAAGCAGCATTATAGAGGGTTACAGCCTTGTGTTCTTTATGGAATATCTATCTGAATTTGGAGTTTCTACTTAATTAAAAATTAAGGATTATCTATAACGTACCAATATCTATCGGCATGGCAAGGCTAAAGTAGTGCAGTAACCGAAATTCCATCTGCGTTTATCTGCGGTTAATTTTATCCAAACTCTCATGGCTCATTCTCATACCTTGATGGCGGTAACACACCCTAAATTTAAAAACTCAAGTTGTCGCATCCTGCCACCTTTGACTCATAAAAAGTCTATAATGCCGTGTGACACGGCATCATAAGGATGAATACGTGCATGAACATTTAGCAAGAACTAGAGTGAATTTATGGGTAAGCAGCGTGTGCTGTCAGGAGTTCAACCAACTGGTAATTTGCATTTGGGTAACTACTTAGGCGCAATTCGCAACTGGGTAGAAATCCAAGACCAGTATGATAATTTCTTTTGTGTAGTAGATTTACACGCGATTACTGTACCGCATAATCCAGCGTCTTTGGCGGCAGATACTTACACCATCGCCGCACTTTACCTGGCCTGTGGGATTGATTTAAACTACTCCAGTATCTTTGTCCAGTCCCACGTTTCCGCACACAGTGAACTTGCTTGGTTGCTTAACTGCATCACTCCCTTGAACTGGTTGCAAGACATGATTCAGTTTAAGGAAAAGGCTGTTAAACAAGGAGAAAACGTGAGTACAGGTTTGTTAATCTATCCTGTACTGATGGCTGCGGATATTTTGCTTTATCAAGCTGATAAAGTACCTGTGGGTGAAGACCAAAAGCAACATATTGAATTGACAAGGGATATTGTCAACAGGTTCAATCACCAATTTGCCAAGGATCAACCAGTATTGAAGTTACCAGATCCCTTGATTCGCAAGGAAGGTGCAAGGGTGATGAGCTTGACAGATGGGACGCGCAAAATGTCGAAGTCTGACCCATCAGAGTTAAGTCGGATCAATGTGTTAGATCCTCCAGATCAAATTGCTAATAAAATTAAGCGGTGCAAAACTGATCCTGTAAGGGGTTTAACTTTTGATGATCCCGAACGTCCAGAGTGTCATAACTTGTTAACCTTATATATGCTGCTGTCTGGTCAGAGCAAAGAAACAGTTGCAGCAGAATGCCAAGATATGGGTTGGGGAAAATTCAAGCCGTTATTGACAGAAACAACAATTAATGCCTTAAAACCAATCCAAGAAAAATATCAGGCAATCATGAATGACAAAGGTTATCTGGAGTCTGTGTTGCGTGATGGTCGGGAAAAAGCACAAGCGATCGCTAATCAAACTTTAACGCAAGTAAAATTGGCTTTGGGCTACTCCTTGCCTTTGTAGACGCTTTGAGGTGTGATTCGTTATACCCTGGAAGAATCCCAGACTATTTAATGTGTATGTATCACACCCATAGCCCTACTGTGAGTTTATTTCAGAAAGCTGCCCAAGCGGGTGAATTTCTAGTAACGGCTGAGGTAGCACCCCCAAAAGGGGGAAATCCGGCTCATACAATTGAAATGGCGGCGACTCTTAAGGGGAGAGTTCATGCTGTCAATATTACCGATGGTAGCCGTGCTGTGTTGCGGATGTCGTCGCTGGTGGCTTCAGCGATTTTATTACAAAACGGCATTGAGCCAGTTTGTCAGATGGCTTGCCGCGATCGCAACCGTATCGCCTTACAAGCCGACCTCATGGGCGCTCATGCTTTGGGTATTCGGAATATCTTAGCTTTAACAGGCGACCCAGTAAAAGCAGGCGATCATCCTGATGCTAAAGCCGTTTTTGATTTAGAAGCTGTAAGATTATTGCAACTAATTCAAAAAATGAATCAAGGTGTTGATTGCAACGATAAACCCTTGACCGATGGCGCAACAGATTTATTTGTCGGTGCAGCTGTAGACCCTCAATGTGCGAGTTGGTCAGGTTTGCAAAGTCGCTTTGAACGCAAAATTGTAGCCGGAGCGCAATTTTTTCAAAGTCAATTAATTACTGATTTTGAAAGGCTAGAAAAGTTCATGGACAAAATAGCATCAGTCCATAAAAAACCAATTCTTGCCGGAATTTTTCTGTTGAAATCAGCGAAAAATGCTCAATTTATTAATAGGTGTGTTCCAGGTGTAAATATACCTGAACATATTATTGATAGATTAGCCAAAGCCAAAGACCCACTAGAAGAAGGTGTCAAAATTGCCGCAGAACAAGTGCAAATAGCAAAGCAATTGTGTCATGGTGTCCATATTATGGCCGTCAAGCGGGAAGATTTGATTCCCCAGATTTTGAATTTGGCGGGAGTGAAGCCTGTTAATTTGGTTGTAGCGAAGTAGGCTAGGTGAGGCGATCGCATTTCTTAGTTTACCGAAGAGTGCGATCGTTCTTTTCCTCGCTTTGTTGACTGGTGAGGAAAAAGCCGACTGCCTGACTGCTCAATTGCGATCGCTCGGTGTTGAACTAGAAGTGTAGGTTTTTAGCTTTAAGGTGTGATCGCTCTGATGTTACCGAAGGCGATCGCGCCAATTTGGGATTTGGCTGGGGAAAGTAAACAAGTAATAGACTATGTACATAGAGGCGCGAATTTTTGCGCCTTTATGATTTGTGGAGATAGTAAGATTGAAGTACGCCAGTTAAACAGCCTATTTGGTGATGTACTAGCACTAAACATCAACAATAACTGAATGAATGGGTGTTAATAATAAGGAGTAAGCGCCGTGGTAAATTTGAATAATTACAATGCCGAATTAGCTGATGAAGAAACTTTAGATGAAGAAAATAATGAGGAAGAGCAATATGAAAAGAATACTTTTGATTACGATCCTGAAAAAATTAATATTGTGACTAGAGAACCAACAATTGAACAATTACTGAGACGAATCGATCAGGAAGCTCTGGATTTAGCACCTGATTTTCAGCGTCAGTCCAATATCTGGAAGGATGATGTTAAAAGCCGATTAATTGAATCTATCCTGATTCGCATTCCTCTACCAGCATTCTATATAGATGCAACTAATGAAGATAAATGGTTAGTTGTAGATGGATTACAACGCTTATCTGCTTTAAAGCAATTTGTTAGTGAGAAAAGGTTGAAGCTAAGTGGACTAGAATACCTAACAAATCTTAAAGATAAAACTTATGATGAATTGGAACCAAGATACCAACGACGTATCCTTGAAACTCAACCTACAGTTTATTTGATTGAAAAAGGTACTCCTATAGAAGTAAAATATAATATTTTTAAACGAATTAATACAGGAGGTGTACATCTTTCAAATCAAGAAATACGTCATGCTCTTAACCCTGGTCAAGCAAACAAGTTCTTACGTAAACTTGCCGCTTCTGACGAGTTCATACAAGTTATGAATCTTAGTGAATCCAAGAAAAAACGTATGGATGATCGAGAATTTATTACTGGTTTCTTGGCTTTTAGACTAACTTCTTACAAGGATTATCAAAAAGATTCTAGGGATGCTTTTTTAAGTAAGGCTTTATCTAAAGTAAATAATCTTTCGGAAGCGGAATTAAATAAAATTGAGAACAGTTTTAAAAAAGCGATGATAGCATCATTTGAAATTTTCGGTAAAAATGCTTTCCGAAAACTGTCTAATAAAACTACCAGAAAATTTCCAGTAAATAAATCTTTATTTGAAGCTTGGTCAGTAAATTTTAGTCAATTGAATAATGAAGAGATTAAAGTCTTGAAAGAACGTAAACAAAAAATGATTGATAATTTTATTTTTTACGTAGATAATGATAAAGATTTTTTTTCTTCTATTTCTCAAGCTGACAACAAGATAGAATATCGATTTAGTACTATAGAAAAAATAATTCAGGAAGTGCTTTCATGATTCGCTCTCTTCGTATAATTAACTTCAAAAAATTTGAAGACCAGTTGCTTGAATTTAGACCTTTAACACTAATTTCTGGACTTAACAGCACTGGAAAATCCACTGTGCTTCAATCATTAGCACTACTACGCCAATCTTATCAACAGGATTTATTGCCAAAAACTGGCTTGGCACTAAATGGAGAATTAGCAAGTATTGGTACAGCACAAGATGCCTTTTATGAGGGTGCGAAGGATAACCATATAAGCTTTGAGATTATCTGGGAAAAGTATGAAGGTATATGGGATTTTAATTACAACTCAGATAAGAAAAAAGAAGATTTTTTAAATGTCATTTCAGAACCAAATGAATCTGAAATCCGTAAATCATATATTTTTAGCAAATATTTTCACTATCTTCAAGCAGAACGAATAGGCCCACGTTCATTTAATGAAATGTCTGATTATCAAGTCAGAAGACTTAGACAAATTGGTACTCAAGGAGAATATACAGCCCATTTCCTTTACATTTATGGAGATGAACCAATTTCCATCTCTAATCTCAGCTATCCACAAGCAAAATCAATGAATCTAATAGATCAAGTGGAAGCATGGATGAGAGAGGTAAGTCCTGGTATACGTATCAAAATAGAAGCTAACTCAGCGATGGGTTTAGTGACTATCAAATATTTTTATGGAGATAGTAATCTTTATCGTGCAACCAACGTTGGTTTTGGAATTACCTACACTTTATCAATTATTGTAGCTATACTTTCATCTCCTCCTGGTACACTAATCCTAGTTGAAAACCCAGAGGCTCATCTTCATCCTAGAGGACAAGCCAAAATGGGAGAATTATTAGCACTAGCAGCTAGTTGTGATATTCAGGTAGTGATAGAAACTCATAGCGATCATGTTTTAAACGGGATTCGTCTTGCGGTTCATGGTGGCATCATTCCGCCGCATTATGTCCAGTTGCATTACTTTCAGCAACAAGAAAAACAAGGACAAGCTTTGACAAAAGTAGTTTCACCACGCATTGATCGGAATGGCAGAATTGATCGATGGCCTGATGGATTCTTTGATGAGTGGGAAAAAAGTTTGGATGTTTTGTTAGAACCTGCGGGAGAGTAGAGTGTGGAGATTAACCTAGTATTAAATGAACTCTCTGTGCAAAAACCTACCTCTGATAAGGAAACAGCGCGACAGTGGATGTCCAACTTTATTAACACTGTAAAGGCAGTCAAAGCTCAGGGTGTGAAAGTATATCTTCGCACTAAAGATGACTTTCATACAACTATACTTGCACCTGACTATCCTTTACGTCGTTGGCTTAATGATAGGGAAGTAGATCAAGTTGAACGAGGTTTTATTAGAACTCTAGCAACAGGAAATCCTTTCTCAACTAATATTGCAAATTTAGATATTCAAGATATTGAAAATAATGCTGGCTTGTCTGAATTTTGGCATCAGGGAGAACTAGCAATTGGACTTGCTGTAGCTCATTTGCTTGACACAGTAGCAATTAGCTTTATATCTAAGGAATGCTGGAACTTTAGCCGTTTAGAACTCGAAGCGAGGCGACTTAATGAAAATGAAGAGTTAATCAATGATATTTTAGAAATTCTTCATGTTAGTCGTAGCAATCATGTACAGGAGCATACTGAGTGGATACAAAACCGCATTCGGACTGGAGTTATCGATGGTGACGATCTTTGGGAACGAAAAGGAGAATTATTTCCTAACCTTGAATTCTGTGATGCTGTCAGTAAACAGTTAAGAAATATCCGTGTTGGACAATTGGAATTACAACCTGTTGTCAAAACACTATTGGAGCTTGAAAAATGCTCTAATGAATGGAAAAAAGGGTATTTTAATCTTGATGATTATCCTGTTGACGAATCTGGAGAAAGTGAAGGAACTTTGAATAAATATGGCAGAGAAAGAACTTTTCTTTGTATTGATGGTAAAGAACGTCTATTTGATCGCCACATAAAATTGAGATTCTGCAACTGGCGAATTCATTTCTTTGCAGTAAAACCAGGACAAGTCATTATTGGCTATGTTGGTCGCCATCTTCCTACAGTGAAGTATAGAACTTGATAGAAATATTGCGATCGCCTCTTCTCCACTTTCATTGCTAAACTAGCAACCATAATCAGGCAGTAGATTTGTAAAATTAAACCAGAAGTAAATCCACTAAATAGAATCTGGGTCAATACCTAATTCTTGCAGTTTTGCCGCCAAGCGATCGCCACGTTGTTTTTCTTGTTCCGCCCGTTGTTTTTGTTGATATGCGACTTCTTCTGGTGTAGGGGCTAATTCACCTTCAGCCGTAAAAAAGCGTAATTTATTTTGATAAATTCCTAGATACAACTCTAGTTGCTGACTCCATAACCAACCTTGAGCGTTTGGTTCTAATGGTTGATACTTACCAGCTACCAAAACAAACCCAGCAAATTCTAAATTATTGGGATCAAACCAAAAGTATTCCGGCGTGCGAAAGGTGTTTTGATAAATTTCTTTTTTTAAACCTCTATCTGTTGCTGCGGTAGAATCTGAGAGCAGTTCAATAATCACGTTGGGATATTTACCGTCTTCTTGCCAAACAACCCAGCTTTTACGAGGTTGGCGTTCTGTCTCCAATACTACAAAAAAATCATGGCCGCGAAAATATTCTGACTTGCGTTGGCGCGGACTGTAGTAAATGGTGATATTTCCAGAAACATAAAAATCATTGCGGTTGCTCCACCACAATTCTAGACACTGAATCAACAGCGTCATTTGTAGCCGATGTAAGTCACTTTCCAAAGGCGGTTCGTCACTATATAAATCCCCTGGGGGAAATATAACATCTTCTGGGGTTTCTAAATCTTGGGCAACAGACATGACTACAAATATCTCATTGCTATCAGTTTAGCGTAGCAGCACCTAGCCCCGACGAATGGAATTCGCGGCTATAAAAACCAACTCCACCTACGCGGAGTAACGTAAGATTAAGAATTTTGAACCCGCGCAGGTGGTCACTGAGCTTGCGATGCCCTGAGCTTGTCGTTCGCGTTAGCGTCTCCGACAGGAGAAGGGTCGAAGTGCGGGTTTTGTCTGTGTAGCCGCGACTTCAGTCGCTTGGTGCTGAGTGCAAGCTATGTGTTTCGCCGTTCATTGCTAAAATAAACAACAACCCTTACCTCTGCAAAGGTGTTTTATGACCTCTGCAATTAATCGACCTACTGAAGAACTTACTCCTTTTCCAGACCATACGCAGCTACCAGAATCAGACGGGACTTTCGTGAAAAATTGGCAAGAACATCCCCAAAGTATTTTATTGACTGACTCGATTACACCCGTACTCAAAAAATTACATCCTGATGGTCATTATTGTATTGGTCAAGATTTAGGTATTTACTGGCGCTTAACTGATCCTCCAGAGAAAGGCGCAGAAGCACCAGATTGGTTTTATGTAGGAAATGTACCGCCTTCCCTGGATGGACAAACACGACGTTCTTACGTGTTGTGGCGCGAGTATATTTCCCCGTTAATTGCATTGGAATTTGTCTCTGGCGATGGGAGTGAGGAGCGAGATAAAACTCCCTTGAAAGGCAAATTTTGGATTTATGAACAAGTAATTCATCCAGCTTTTTACGGCATTTATGAAGTAAGTAAAGCTAGTGTGGAAGTTTATCACTTAATTGAAGGACAGTATCAACTGTTACTAGCAAATGAGCGTGGGCATTATCCCATACATCCTTTAGGTGTGGAGTTAGGGATCTGGCAGGGAGAATACCAAAATATGGCATTACCTTGGTTACGTTGGTGGGATTTGCAAGGTAATTTATTGTTGACTGGTGACGAACGAGCCGCAAAAGAAGCCCAACGCGCCGAACAAGAAGCACAACGGGCTGAACAAGAACGTCAAAGAAATGAACGCTTAATTGCTCAATTGCGATCGCTCGGTGTTGAACCGGAAGCTTAGTTAATCTCAACGTGTGGCTAAGGTAAAATCTGCGGTGATTCGTTGTAAAATTTGCTGCAATACCATCGCTGTCCAATCAATATCGGCTTCCGTGGTATCTCGTCCTAATGTCATGCGAATTCCCCCCAAGGCGGCTTTTTGAGAATAACCCATTGCTAATAATATTGGGCTTGGGCTGAGTTTACCGCTATGACAAGCAGCACCAGCACTAATGCCAATACCTGCTAAATTTAATTGTCGCACCAAGGTTTTACCGCTGAGTTTTTCACCGTCGGCGTATTCGAGACAGAAACTTGCATGATGGGGTAAGCGATGGATGCGATCGCCTGTGGGAATTAAACCGGGGATATCTGCTAACAAAGCAAACAAGCGATCGCGTAAATCAATTAATCTCGGTGTTTCTGTGGCTAGTTCTTTGGCGGCTAATTCAGCAGCGACACCAAACCCAGCAATCATCGGGACAGCTTGCGTTCCCGAACGCATCCCCATTTCTTGTCCACCACCAGTTAACAGAGGCATAATTTTTACACTAGGACGAATATACAATGCCCCGGCACCCTGTGGCCCGTAGATTTTGTGGCTGGAAATGCTGAGTAAATCAACTGGTAATGTCTGCACATCAATGGGTAAACGTCCTGCAACTTGCACTGCATCAGTGTGAAAGATTGCACCATGCGATCGCGCAATATTGCCTAATTCGCTAATTGGCTGAACTGTCCCGACTTCACTTTGTCCGTAAATTATCGATACCAATACGGTGTTGTGTCGCAATGCAGCTTTTAAATCTAGGGGGTTAATTCTTCCTTGGTTATCCACTCCCAAAGTTGTGACTTCCCAACCCCACATTTCTAGCATCCGCGCCGTTTCCGAAATCGCGGAATGTTCCACACTAGAAATAATGATGTGTTGTGGTACAGGATATAACCTAGCGACACCAATAATTGCCAAATTATCTGCTTCTGTACCACCAGCGGTAAAAACAATTGATTCGGGATGAGTAGCGTTAATTAAGTCTGCAACTTGAACTCTAGCTTGTTCGACAACTATGGCCGCCCGTTGTCCCCACTCATGCAAACTAGAAGGATTACCCCACTGTTGTGTGAAGACTGCTTGCATTGCTGCGATCGCTTCTGGGCGAGTTGGAGTAGTAGCACTGTAATCTAAATATATTTGCATATCACAACACTTAAGCGAAAAAACACAGACATGGGACTACTCACTATTTTCATCATAGAATCTTGAGAAAATGTGAATTAATGTGCATCAATAGGCGGATTTTTTAATTGCCAAGCAAGCTGTTTACCTCTTTAAATAGGTGTACTGTATTTTGGGAACAATAACTATGTTCACTACCAATCCACTTTTAGCAGATTACCGTGCCAATTTTTCGCCAACCCAGTTATTTTTGGCTATTTACCTTAATATTTGTTACTACTGCTTGTCAACAACCTAAATCATCTCATCAGAGTTTATCGCCTTTACCTCAAGATCCATTAGTTCAAGTCTATTTAAATCATTCTGAATCTTCAGAATATCAGGAATCTTACCGTCAGCAAACTCGACTAGGAGATGACTTAGAAAAAATCATTGTTGATGCTATTTCTCAGGCGAAATCTACAGTAGATGTAGCTGTGCAAGAATTACGCTTACCCAAGGTTGCCCAAGCATTAGTAGCCCGACAAAAAGCTGGGGTGAAAGTTAGATTAATTTTAGAAAATAATTATAGTCGTCCTTGGAGTAGTTTTACATCAGATGAAATCAAAAAACTAGCACCAAGAGAGCGAGAAAAATACAATGAATTCTATCAATTTATTGATTTAAATAAAGATAACAAACTCAGCGCAGAAGAAATTAATCAAAGAGACGCATTAGTAATTGTCCAAAATGCCAAAATTCCCTGGATAGATGATCAAGCTGATGGTTCCGCAGGGAGTAGTTTGATGCACCACAAATTTGTGATTGTGGATAATCGCATTGTAATTGTGACTTCAGCTAATTTTACCCTCAGTGATACTTCAGGCGATTTTACCAGTCGCACCAGTTTAGGTAATGCTAATAATTTACTGAAAATTGATAGTCCAGAATTAGCATCTGTGTTTACTCAAGAATTTAATATTATGTGGGGTGATGGCGCTGGAGGTAAGCCAGATAGCCTATTCGGTTTGAAAAAACCACTGCGTTCTCCCAAACAAATTACTTTGGGTGCAAGTAAAATTACAGTCCAGTTTTCTCCAGCTTCTCCCACTCAACCTTGGAGTAAAACTAGTAATGGTTTAATTGGTGAACATTTAAATTCTGCTACTAAATCTATTGATTTGGCATTATTTGTATTTTCCGAACAGCAACTTGCCAATATTTTAGAACAACGTCATCAGCAAAGTGTAGGTATTCGCGCTTTGATTGATGCTCAATTTTCCTATCGTTTCTATAGCGAAGCTTTGGATATGATGGGAGTTGCGTTGAGTAATAAATGCAAGTATGAAATTGATAATAAACCTTGGTCGAATCCCATTACTAGTGTTGGTGTACCTGTGTTAGCCAAAGGGGATTTATTACATCATAAGTTTGCTGTAATTGATAACCAAATAGTTATAACAGGTTCGCACAATTGGTCAGATGCAGCTAACAGTGGTAATGATGAAACATTGATAGTCATTGAAAATCCTACCATTGCGGCTCATTATGTGCGGGAATTTGACCGTCTTTATGCCAAAGCTCAAATTGGTTTACCATCAGAAATGCAGGCAAAAATTCCAGCAGAGACGAAAAAATGTCCTCAGATAGTTGCACCAACATCGAGTCAAAATCAACTCACTCAAAAAGTTAATCTCAATACAGCTACTCTGGAAGAATTAGTCATTCTTCCAGGTGTGGGTAAGAAGTTAGCACAGAGGATAATTATTGCGCGTCAACAACAAAAATTTACATCCCTACAAGATTTAGAACGTATTCCCGGTGTGAGCGCAAAGATGCTAGATAAATGGCGTGATTATGTAAGCTTGTAATATTTTTGCTTGACATTCTATTGATTATTTGTATTTGCTTCATTTACCAAGAAAATATAAATATTTTGCAGATAAAGAAAGCTCCGCTGTAGAGTAATTGTAACAGCTACTTATTTGCTGGCAATATTTAAGTTAATTTGTGTTGGTTTATACTTTATCCGCAACTGTTAATCTCAATAATATGACAGCACCAATGCTGTAGGATAGCAGCTTTCCGCTTTATTCTCGCCTTAAATTTTATGATAGAGCGTAGTTGATATATATGGCGATCGCTTGCATAATTTAGAGCGATCGCTTTTTTATGTAAAATAAATATTTCTGTTGACTTATTTATATTGATCATCTATTTCTACTGAAAGTAAGAGGAAGTTTTATTCATAAATTTTCTAGCATGTACCCAGGTCAAGGTAACTGGAGTTAATTTATGCCTTATAACAAAATAGAAGAATTACCCCAAGATATTCAACAAAAACTGCCTCAACACGCCCAACAAATTTTCTTTGCTGCTTTTAATGCTTCCCAAAGCGATGGTTTAAGTGAAGAAGGTGCGACTAATGTTGCTTGGAATAGTGTAAGAAACGAATACGAACAAGGCCAAAATGGTGAATGGCACAGAAAGTCTGAAGATACAGCCGTACACAATAAAGCAGTAACTTCTGGTGGGAATTAAATTATAAAAATCAGGCTGACAGCAGAATGTTTAAGTTAGCAAAACTTTCTGTTAGAGTGTGATTCATTCCAGCTTAGTTAGATCAATTAAATTGGAATTTTACTTGAGCAAAAGGCGGTTTGCATTAATTACAAAGCGCCTTTTGCTTTTAAATATTTGGAAAAAATTATCATATTTTGAGTCAATAGAGGGAAATAAATCATTACACTGAGAGGTAGATGCCCTGCTGGGATTGACCGTCCTATACAAATGATGACTAAACAAACTCACAGAATTTTAATCCTTGGTGGAGGCTTTGGTGGTCTCTACACTGCGTTGCGCTTAAGCCAGTTACCTTGGGAATCTCAGCAAAAACCCGAAATTGTACTGGTAGATCAAAGCGATCGCTTTCTATTTTCCCCTTTACTCTACGAATTGCTTACAGGTGAACTGCAAACTTGGGAAATTGCCCCTCCCTTCGCCGAACTCCTCCAAGGCACAGGTGTACGCTTTTACCAAGCATTAGTATCAGGTATTGATACCGACCAACAACGAGTACAATTACAAGATGGGCCAGAAATTGCCTACGATCGCTTAGTGCTGGCTTTAGGTGGAGAAACACCACTAGATATGGTTCCTGGTGCAACTTCCTACGCCCTCCCTTTCCGCACCATCAATGATGCTTACCGTCTGGAACAACGACTGCAAATTTTGCAAGAATCCGATGCTGATAAAATGCGGATAGCGATCGTTGGTGCTGGTTACAGTGGCGTGGAACTCGCTTGTAAATTAGCCGACAGGCTAGGCGAAAAAGGACGTTTGCGGTTAATTGAAATCAGTGATCAAATTTTACGCACCTCACCAGAGTTTAACCGTGAAACTGCCAAAAAAGCTTTAGATGCACGGGGTGTATTTATTGATTTAGAAACCAAAGTTGAATCAATTGGTGCAGATACCATTTCCCTAGAATACAAAAATCAGATTGATACAATTCCTGTAGATTTAGTCCTTTGGACTGTAGGTACACAAGTAGTGCCTGTAGTGAGAAACTTACCTTTCAAGCAAAACCAGCGCCATCAAATCACTACCACATCTACCCTACAAGTTCTTGACCACCCAGAAATTTTTGCCTTGGGAGATTTAGCCGACTGTCGTGATGCGGAAGATCAACAAATTCCCGCCACAGCCCAAGCAGCATTTCAACAAGCTGATTATACGGCGTGGAATATCTGGGCTTCTTTGAGCGATCGCCCATTGTTACCCTTCCGCTATCAAAAACTAGGGGAAATGATGGCACTCGGTGTAGACAATGCCACTCTGACTGGTTTAGGAGTCAAACTCGACGGTTCTCTAGGATATGTTGCGCGTCGTTTAGCCTATTTGTATCGGATGCCAACTTTAGAACATCAACTCAAAGTTGGTTTTAATTGGCTCGTCCGTCCTATTATAGAGACAATTTCTCAGTCAATCTAAATCTCATACTATTTTGGATGGGGAGTTGTTTTGAGTGTTTGGGTTCTATCAATCCATCTGTGCCTTACCTGGTTCACACTAGTATCACGTTCAAAATACATTAATTACAAACAGTTTGATGGAACGACCGAAAGTTATTTTTCTGGATGCAGTCGGCACGATATTCGGCGTAAAAGGCAGTGTGGGCGAAGTATATAGTCAGATAGCCAAAGAATTTGGTGTAGAGGTTTCTGCCGCCAGATTAAATCAAGCTTTCATCCAAAGTTTTAAAGCTGCACCACCGCCGATATTCTTAGATGCCGAACCAGCAGATATACCTCAACGCGAATTTGATTGGTGGCGGATAATTGCCCTCAATACCTTTGAGGCGGCTGGCTTTCTCCAGCATTTTTCTGACTTTTCGGCTTTTTTTAGCGAACTTTACATTCACTTTGGTACGGCTGAACCTTGGTTTATCTATGCTGATGTTTTACCTTCGCTGGTGAACTGGCGGCATTTGGGTATTGAATTAGGAATTATCTCTAACTTTGATTCTCGAATTTATTCAGTTTTACAAAGTTTAGGTATTAGTGATTACTTCACTTCGGTGACAATTTCTACTCAAGCCCGTGCGGCTAAACCTGATACCCAAATTTTTGCCGTTGCATTAGAAAAACACGATTGTTTGCCAGAAGCTGCATGGCATATTGGTGACAGCATTATCGAAGATTATCAAGGCGCGAAAGCTGCGGGAATGCGAGGGATTTGGATAAATCGGGATAAAAAATAGAATGTCTGCTAGAGACAAATTTCATAACGCTGTCAAACAAGGCTTAGAAAAAGAAGGACGGGTAATTACTCATGAGCCATTCCCATTAATGATTGAACATGGTGAGGAGGATAAAATTTCGATAGATTTAGGAGCAATTAACGCCCTTACGGAAAAGTCAAAAGTCAGAGAATTTTTGACTTTTGACTTGATTCTACCCCTACACTTTTCTCTCAAGCCTTAATTTTCGTTTTTTTGCGTAAGTCCAAAAACAACTACAAAAAAGGACGTGCTAAGAAAAAGCTGGCGATTGATTTAGCATCTACTGGTTCGCCTTGTAAAATTGCGGCTTCCAGTTCCTCTGGTGTCATAAGAACCGTTTCAATGTCTTCGTCTTCGTCTTGTTTGGGTGGTGTTTCTAGCTTTTCTAAGTCTTGGGCGAGAAAAGCATAAATAATTTCATCAGAATAGCCAGGCGCAAGGAAAAATTCTCCTAGTTTGCGCCATTTTTGGGCGCTGTAGCCTGTTTCTTCCTCAATTTCCCGCTTGACTGTTGCTTGCGGATCTTCATTGCGTTCTAAAGTACCCGCGGGAAATTCTAAGATTCTGCCTTGAACTGCGAAGCGATACTGACGCACGAGTACCAGTTTTCCTTCATTGGTCACAGGCACAGCTAAAGCCCCACCTGGGTGACGAATACATTCCCATTCGCCTTCCGATTTGTTGGGTAAACGCAAGCGATTGACTTCAAAATCAAATTTACGTCCTTTATGAAACAGACGTTGTTTTAATAACTGCGGTAATTCTCTACCTAATGGCATAGTTATAGTTTTATCTTTTCAAAATCAACGAACAAACACTGTTTGTCGTTTGTGGGATCAGGATTTTGTGTGTTTATTGGTAGTGACTTGAATTGCTCGTCAGTAAATGTACATCAGAACAGTCTACATCTTTTACCAACTGTTTGATCGTGTATCCGGAAATTGGCTCGATCCAATCTGGGGCAATTTCGGCTAGGGGAACTAAAACAAATGCTCGCTCGCGCATCCGGGGGTGGGGGATTTGCAGGTTTGGTGTGTCGAGAATTGCTTGATCGTACAACAACAAGTCTAAATCAAGCGATCGCGGCCCCCACCTTTCTTGGCGCACTCGTCCAAATTGCTGTTCTGTGGCTAATAAGGTTTCTAGCAATACCTGTGGTGTCATGTCTACTTGCATGATGACGCAGCCGTTAATGTAATCTGGCTGCGGTGGCCCAACTGCTTTGGTTCTATACCAACTGGATGTTGCTTCTAATTGCATTGTCGGTATAAAGCTTAACTGGGCGATCGCTGCTGCTAAAATTTTTTGAGAATCACCGAGATTACTACCAAGTGCTACAGCTATCCGCACATACCGTTTATCACTAAGAGATTCTTGCCCACTATCATGAGGATGATTGATTATATTTTGCTCCCCATTGAGACCGGATAGTTTTAACAATTTTTCTTTGAAGAATTAAATAAAATTACCGCCTGAATCTTGACAAAATTCACGTACTAATTATGAGAATAATATTTTATGTAGCAATGAATTCAGTTAATTATTTATAGGATAATATACTAACACGAACGTAGTTAATTAACCCCTCAAAAGTCTTTTAGGCGGTTAATCTGCGATTAATTGGAGCAAGGAACTAACGTGGGGAATCTCACCTCCTGGTTCAAGCAACAACCAACAAAGTTTGAGTGACTCTGACAAGGAGGAACCGCGATTGTCGCCTGGTAATCAATATAAAAATGAGGAATCCACTGCCGAGAGCTTACCCCCAACCAAGGTGGGAAAGGTGAGGCAACTATTTGGACAGATGGGTAATGTTTCATCGGGAATAGTTACCATATTTACCAGTAGGGAAAAGCCGTTTTATCGTCGTTTCTGGTTTTGGGCAATGCTAACTGTAGGTAGTGGCGTAGTTGCTGCGAAATACGTCATTACTTCAATAGATAAAACTTTGCCTGATAAATCAGAACTACAAGCTTTTGTCCGTGAGCAAACATTAACAATTAAAGCAGCTGATGGTAATATCCTCCAGCAACAAGGAGAAGCCACCAGAGAACAACTTAAAATACAACAAATCCCCGATAAATTAAAAAAAGCTTTTATTGCCTCAGAGGATCGAAGATTTACTGAACATAATGGTGTTGATCTTCAAGGTATTGCTAGAGCAGGTTTAAATAACTTGCGATCGCGAAATGTGGTCGAAGGTGGTAGTACCATCACTCAACAATTAGCCAGAATTCTGTTCTTAAAACAGGAAAAAACCATCTGGCGCAAACTCAAAGAAGTCCGCCTTGCTCAGAAAATAGAAGCAGAATTTACAAAAGACCAAATTTTAGAGCGTTATTTAAATTTGGTGTATTTAGGCTCAGGCGCTTATGGTGTTGGCGATGCAGCTTGGGTTTATTTCAGTAAGCCAGTAGACCAACTTACCTTAGCCGAAGCAGCCACAATTGCTGGGTTAGCTCCTGCCCCAAGTTTGTATTCTCCTGAACAAAATCCCGCAGCCGCTAAACAACGGCGCAATTTAGTATTACAACGGATGCGGGAAGATAAAATTATTACCGCTGCCGAAAGTCAAGCCGCGGCTCAAGAAGCATTAATTGTCAAAAGTAGCTTGCCTAAACGGCTACAAGTTGAGTCACCCTACTTTACCAGTTACGTCCAGCAAGAATTACCCAAGTATGTTTCCGCTGATGTACTGGCCGTTGGTGGTTTAACAGTAGAAACCAGCTTAGACTCGAATTGGCAAAAAGCTGCCGAAGCCGCAGTGACAAAAGTATTACGTAATCAAGGACGTTGGGAAAACTTTAAGCAAGCCGCCTTGGTGGCTATAGACCCCCGTAGTGGGGAAATTAAAGCAATGGTGGGAGGCAAAGATTTTGGTAAAAACCAATTTAATCGCGTCACCCAAGCCAAACGTCAGCCCGGCTCAACTTTTAAAGGATTTGTCTACGCCACCGCGATCGCAACCGGCAAAAGCCCTTACGATACTTATTTAGATGCTCCCTTGATTGTCGATGGCTACGAACCAAAAAACTATAGCGAAAAATTCCGGGGCTTGATGAATATGCGAGATGCGCTCACTCGCTCTGTGAATATAGTTGCGTTGAAAGTATTGCTAGATGTGGGATTTGCGCCAACGATTAAACTAGCCCACGATATGGGGATTAAGTCGGAACTAAAACCTAATTATTCTCTCGCCCTTGGCTCCAACGAAGTCAACCTTTTAGAATTAACCAGCGCCTACGGCAGTTTTGCCACTCAAGGATTACACGTAGAGCCGCATGGTATTCGTCGCATCCTTAACCGCCAAGGCCAAGTGATCTGGTCAGCCGATTTTAAATCACAGCGAGCGCTGGATGCTGATAGTGCCGCAATTATGACTTGGATGCTGCGTAACGTTGTTGTGGAAGGGACTGGTGCAGCTGCTCAGTTAGATAATCGACCTGTAGCTGGCAAAACAGGAACCTCTGATGAAGCCAGGGATTTGTGGTTTATTGGCTACGTCCCCCAAGCAGTGGCGGGAGTTTGGTTAGGTAACGATGACAACCGCGCCACTTATGGTAGTAGCGGTAGTGCAGCCTACACTTGGCGTGAATTTATGGCAAAAGCCATAGAGGGAATGGCTGTCGAAAAATTCCCGGCAAGACCAAAGTTAGATGGTCGCAAAGGTACACTTAAAGCCCAACCAATCAAACCGAAGAAAGTCCTCAACAGTTCGAGTTCGAGTAATGATGAGGTCAATTCCAGTGATGCTGATGATAGCGGCTCATCTAGAAGAAGACGCAGACGTAGTTACCAGCAGCAAGAAAATAATACTGAGGCACCCAGAAGAAGGCGGCGCTTTCGCACTGTAGAAAATGATTCCAGTGCCTCAGCCACAGAACCATCCCGTTCTCGCCGAAAATCTAGACAAGTTGAGTCAGAATCCCCCACACCTCCAAGGTCTCGGCGGTCTTCACCTTCAACTAGTAATAGTTCGGGTTCTTCTGGTTCGGGTTCAGCATCATCACCAAATTGGCGGGATAGACTAAAACCAGGGTCATCTTCACAATAGTTAACTTGCTATGACTGGATCTGAGTTTGTCGCCACGTTAACCCAAGCTGGCAAAAATAGCGATCGCCCATCAGCTAAAATCATAGTTGATGCTCTGTTACTAGCCGAAAAAACCGCCAAACAGCAACGCATTAGCTATAATTTCGATTCTCTTGTCGGCACCTGGCGGCTGTGCTTTGCCACTGGAACACGTAAAGTGAGACAGCGCGGCGGCATAATTTTGGGTAAAGGCTTTTATTGGACTAAACTTACGCCAACTTATCTTTCTTTTGGTGAAGCAACATCAGCCAAAGCAGAAATTAGCAATCAGGTGAAACTGGGGTCTGTGTTTTTGAAACTCACAGGCCCAGCCAAATATTTAAGTAAAAAAAACCTATTAGCCTTTGATTTTATCCACATTCAAATTAGTCTTTTTGGTCGTGTTATTTACAACCAGCCTCTAGGCGGCAATAAATCACAAACAAAAGATTTTGACAACGAACCCATAGCTAAATTGCCATTCTTTGCTTTCTTTTTAATTACAGAAGATTTTATCGCTGCCCGTGGCCGGGGAGGTGGACTAGCATTGTGGTTTCGAGAGAAATAATCCGGACTAAATCAACTATCTATCCCAATTATTATGACGATACTTTTTGTAACGTCCATAATTATTTCCCCGGTCACGGCGTGAATTTTCCCGCCGTCCATAACCTTGATTTCGGTTAAAATTACCACGTCGCTGATCAGGTGACTGACGACGATTTATCCGCCCTCGACTATTTTGTTGACGATTAGTTTGATTAATTATTTGGATAATTGTATTGTTATCCCCATTAATCGCCGCTGTTTGGTTTGCTCCTTGATTACTGTTAACCTCGGCTAATGTAGGAGAAGCAACCAACCCAAAAGTTGCAACTGCTGTTAAAAGACTAAAAATAAATTTTTTCTTCCTCATTTTCACCATACCTTAAATCAACTTATTAAATAACCACCAATATCTAAAATTTGGTGGGGCTTGTACCCTTTGAATTACCAATTTGTAATTTATTGAGCCACCAGATTTATCTTTAATTAAGCCAAAATCTCACATCCCAAATTGTTTAACGGGTTCAAGCCTGCACCTAAATAAACGGATAGATTTCAGCGGCGGAAATTACGAGGTCTAGTTAAAGATGGGTCATAGGCTGGGTTGTAAACATCCACTTTCACCCCAACAGGAACCTTAATAGTCGGCCCATTTATCCCTGTACCGTTACCTCTACCACCATTAATACGCTGTCTGCTGGTGCGTTGTTGGTTTGCTCGTCCACTACCTGTATAAACTTGGGTACCAACTTGTGTAATTGCGTTTCCTGAGCATCGACCTTGATTTTGCAGATCTACATTGTTGCTCTGTCGGGAAGGCTGTCTAGAGCCACGTACCGCTACTTGCACGGAAACATCCGTCATTACACACTGTGCAGCTACAGGCTCAGTCACAGCAGGTGATATCGAGAGTAAGGCACTGCTCGATAACCATCCAATGAACAAAAGTTTGGATTTCATGCTTATCTCCTAGTCAAAATCAACATCTGGTAATTACTTACTATCGACACACAGTTGTAGAAGTCGTGCTTTGAGTAACGCTTCTACCTGAGTAATTATTTTGATGCTTAGTGTAGCTGGAAGTGTAACGACGACAGGGTGCTTGCCGATAATATCTTCGTAGGCGACGACGGGCAGAAGACTCAGATTGAGTGTAATAACTATCTGTTGATTGATCCCTGTCTTCTTCAGAAATGATTTTGACCCCGTTATCGGAATCAACGATTGTTGTACTGTCATCAGTACGGATCTCAACTCTGGATGCACTGGCTGCACTTGGCAAAACCATGAGCGCTAAGAGAACTACTAATGGTAAAGACTTTTTCGCTATCATGATGAAATTTCTCCATAGATGGAGCAAACAAGCTTTTTGATGCTGAATTAATTCAAAAAGCCCAACAATTTTAAACTTGGTGTTGTGCTTGCTAAAGCCAGTCTGTTACTTGTGGCTGTAGGCACTTCTGTTAAGACAGTGCTGATTGCTCAAAAGCTTGATTTTAATGGGTTTATTCTCAGTACTTTGCTATATTGCTGTAACAAAAGCAAAGTAACACTCAATCATTAGCTTATAACTCCCAATCTTCAATAAGATTGGGAGTTTCAGAGACTATTTATAAAGTAAATATTAGGTCGGTTGTGTTAGCTGCATATTTGCAATCTGAATTTTTCTGTGAGAAAAATTATCAAAGCATCTAACGCACGGTGTTTTTAGGCGGTGCTATTGGAATTTGATTTTTACTTTATAAATAATCGCTTAGTCCTCAGACTATCTCCGACGTTGATCACGACGAATAGAGTTTCTTTGTATGTTAATTAGCCTAGAGCGTTGGCCAATTCTACCGCCATCACCTACAGCGCCAGCAGATTGACCTGTGTATTGACCATTGTCTTGATTGACACGTCCGCCAGAACGCCGACCTCTAATGCGCTGACGACTGTTTTGGATATTAATTTGATCTGCTCGTTGATAAATTTGGCTGTCATTGCCTACAATAGCAGCGTTTTGCTCGACAGTCTGAGTACTTGTTTGGTTAGTTTCAGCATGAGCAGGTAAGGAAGCCAATCCTAAAGCTGCAACGGAGAAGATGCTTACCACATAACGTTTTATCAGTATCATACTTACCTCAATTTGTTAATTTTTGAGTGCTGTCAAAGAAACACCTTTACGCACAAAAAATGTGCATAAATAAGCGCAAGCTCTTTAACTGATGATTTTATATCTTACACGAATAGTTTCTCTCGAATTTAGAATAATTTCGTTTTTTATATGTCTATATATTTATATGAGTGCAAAATAATGATTGGGGGAATAAATCTAGCAAGGTATAAAAATCTCTCTAGTTCTAGCCTTGAATCATGATTCTTAAATGAAGTATAGAGAAAGACTAGAAAATAAAGTAATTACTGGTACTTTACTTAAACCTGATTTTGCTTAAAATGAGATTTTTTAGCTTTTATCCCCCAGAATTACTGGCTAATAAAGTTTTTACAGTTGCTGAATTTAAATTTCATAATACCAAATGTCTTCTTCTCGCACGACGATGCGATGGAGAGATAGACGGTCAATTAAACCTTCTTCCTCAAATTGCCCTAAAATTCGAGTGATGGTGACGCGAGTAGAACCAAGCATTTCTGCGAGGTCTTCGTGAGTTAACCGCATATCTATTAAACGTCCTTGTTCAACTTGTGAACCAAATTTTTTTGATAACCATGCTAATAGTTTAATCAGCATCATATCAACTTTTTTATAACTACGAATTACCATCAATTCTTCAGCTTGTTGGATATGTGCTATTAGCGTCTCTTGCGCTTGATACCAATCTTCTATGAGCAAGCTTTTGACTTCTACTTTGGTTAAGCACTCCATCTGATAAGGTTCTATTTTTGACAAGACTTTACCGATGATATCTCCAGGCCCCCATAATCCTAGAGCAACTGTTGTACCATCTTCTAAATAAGTAAAAGTACGTACGAAGCCTTTTTCAATTTGCCAAAGAACATTTTGCTGGTCTGGGAGGAATGAGCGTCTAGTAAAATGCGGCTTGGCGTTCTTTGTCGGTGCGTGAGACAAGCTTGAGTGTAAAGACACCATGATCTATAGTACGATTTTTCGACGTATTAACCGTAGTATACATATAGATCAAGCTAATGGTAAAATAAAATTAGAAACACTCACCAAACCAGCACTAATCAAACTACCAATGGGTTTGACTAAATTTGTGAGTCAAGAAATCTACATAGCATAACTTGGTGAATATTTACCCAGACTATTTTGTGAAAATTACTTTAATTATGCCGATGAACGAGAGTAGCACTAGCTTGATCTACGGGCATGAGTATGACTTCATTAATATTGACATGGGGCGATCGCGTGGTGCAGAAAAAGATTACATCAGCGATATCATCAGGAGTTAAGGGATTTACGCCTTGATACACCCGCTTGGCGCGTTCCCCATCACCATGAAACCGCACTTCACTAAATTCTGTTTCCACCATCCCAGGATCAACGGAAGTTACACGTACGGGAGTACCCAACAAGTCTTGTTTTAAACCTTCGGAAATTGCCTTGACCGCCGCTTTGGTTGCACAGTAGACATTTCCCCCTGGGTAAGTTTGATGTCCGGCGATGGAACCAAGGTTGACGATATGACCACGACTGCGTTTTACCATCCCTGGAACAATATAACGGCTGAGGTACAGCAAACCTTTAATATTGGTATCTATCATTTCTTCCCAGTCTTGAAAGTCGCCTTCGTGCAGCTTATCTAAACCGCGACTCAAACCAGCATTGTTGATGAGAATATCTATATTCGACCAATCGGCAGGCAGATTAGTAATAGTAGATTCTACCGCAGGGCGATCGCGCACATCTAGCTGTAATAAATGAGTTGCTGTGCCAAACTCTTGATGAAGAGTATTGGCTAACTCTTGCAACCGTTCCAGTCGTCGCGCCGCTAAAATCAATCTTGCACCAGCACCAGCAAAAACCTTGGCACAAGCAGTACCAATTCCACTGCTTGCACCAGTAATTAACACAATTTTATTTTTTAGGGAAATCATTGTTAATCAAGAGTCTATGGTCAAGAGTTTATTGTCCAATAATTCTGAACTATTGACCAAGACAAAGAATAGAGGATGAAATTTCATCCTTTATTTCATTACTCGCAAACGCTGAGTCACCATTGTGATCCCTTCACCCCGAACAATTACTGCCGAAATCCAGTGGCTACCAGCAGTTGCGGGTGCGCGTCCGACTTTAAATATTCCCCCCGATGTGAGTAATTGCAAATCTAAGGTTGAGGGATTGAGATATTTTTCAACTGTAACGGGTTCTTCTACCGCTGTTCCTAGGAGAAAATCATCACCTAAAGGTTCTTTAACAATCACATCAACACTATACTGCTGTCCGACTTTCACTTGCTGGGGTAATTTGAAATCAATTTGGGGTGGTTGATTCCCAGAGGTAATCAGGGTACGTTCCCCTAAGATGTCTTGACTGATAATTTTTCCACCTGCAATTCGTTGGCGGGATGTAACTGTAGCATTCAGGGCTAAGTTATTAGCGTTAGTCGATGGTGGGCTAGAAATGTTAGTTACTGTTTCGGCAATAATGGCATTACCTTCAGATTTCCAAGATTGCACCTTGGTTGTGTAGCGTAACTGGGGATATTGTTTCCAGAGAGTCAGCAGGGCTTTTTCTAAGTTTGTCCGATTTAACCCATCTCCATTGGTAAAATTAGGACTATAGAATTGGAGTACCGCTTTGGCGTTGCCTTTACTAGCAGCTGTATCAATTTGCGTTAGTAAATTGTTTAGTTCTGCGGGTGGCTTTGGGGGAGTTGCAGCTTGCACATTGTGTAAACTGCTAGTTAAACTCAGTGTCAGCAGCGATAATAACAGCCAATTTTGAGTAGAAAACCTGGGTTGGCGTTTGAGGAATACAGCAATAATGTTAGTCATTGGTAACAGTTTACTGATTTTATTCATGAACGTAGGGAAATTGTTTTATCTTAATGAAGCTAGGCGCTAAACGGTAGAGGTTTGATGACAAACGCACCGATAAAATTACTCATAGCTGCTAGTGGGACTGGTGGACATTTGTTTCCAGCGATCGCACTGGCAGAAAAACTGCCAGACTATGAAATTGAATGGTTGGGTGTGCCGAATCGACTAGAAACGCAACTTGTTCCCAAACAGTACCCCTTGAATACTATTCCAGTTGAAGGGTTCCAGCAAGGTTTCGGACTCGCATCTCTAAAGATTTTGGCTAAACTCATTGGTTCGATTATAGAAGTTCGACGAATTCTCAAACAGGGCAAATTTCAGGGCGTATTTACGACAGGCGGTTATATTGCGGGGCCTGCGGTGATTGCGGCGCGTTCTTTAGGTTTACCTGTAGTTTTTCACGAATCTAACGCTTTACCAGGAAAAGTGACCCGCTTTTTTGGCCCTTGGTGCAATGCAATGGCGCTGGGATTTGACGCAGCAACCAAGTATTTACCCAAAGCCAAAAATGTCTGTGTGGGTACACCAGTGCGATCGCAATTTTTAGCGGCAGAAATTCCAGCGCTAGATTTAACTATCCCCGATAATGCGCCGTTAATTGTAGTGTTTGGCGGTAGTCAAGGCGCAGTGGCTGTGAATAAATTTGTCCGTCAAGCTGCGAGTGCTTGGTTAGATACTGGTGCTTATATTGTGCATTTAACAGGCGATCGCGATCCCGATGCAGGGATTTTTAAACATCCGCAATATATAGAGTTACCCTTTTATGACAATATGGCGGCGCTGTTGCGACGTGCAACTTTAGCAATTAGTCGTTCTGGTGCTGGCAGCTTAACAGAATTAGCCGTATGTGGTACACCCGCAATTTTGATCCCTTACCCTTTTGCAGCGGAAGATCATCAATCTTACAACGCAGATGTATTTACCAAAGCTGGCGCAGCAATTACCGATAAACAGTCAGAGTTAACAGCAGAAATATTGCAAACTCAAGTTTTACAGTTATTGCAAAATCCCGCTGAGTTAACCAAAATGGGGGAAAATGCCAAAGCGATCGCAGTTCCTGATAGTGCCGATAAATTGGCTTCTTTATTGCGAGAAGTCTTGGAAACTTAAACAATTCAGTCGAGAAGATTTGCTGTAAAGACACGAAATTTCGTGTCTTTTTTATATATGGCTATATCTGGGAACTATAAATTAAAGCCACATACGGGAGAATAGTTCCTATGTCCAGAAGCCCAATTAGTGCAACTCTCAGCCAAACAGATAGAGATGCTTTGTTACAAGCCATTGCTACCATCAAAGAACAACTACCATTTTTAATTGATTTGAGTAACGAAGAGCGCAAAGCTTTACCCAAGATGGGAGATAAAAGCCGCGCCTTTGTCAGTAAAGCATTAGAGGTAGCAACACAGAACCCAGAGTTTTTACCACGTTCTTTTGATTTGGATGAAATGCGAAAGGATGTGCAATTGTTTGAAGCTTTGTATCCTTTATTGCTGTCCTTAACTCAGTTGCAAGAATTGGTTGATGATACCTCTCTTGCTGTTGGTAGTGAAGCCTATGCAGCCGCGTTACAAGTATATAACTACGCTAAAGCCAGTGGTCAAGGCGGGGGTTTAGAGACAGTACTTGAGGAAATGGGACAAAGATTTGTCCGTAAATCGCGTAAAGTCAAGTCTCAATCAGCAACGTTGTAGAAAATATCTTGACAGTTGCACTTCTGAACTCGGACGTTGGAGTAACAAGCTCGGCGTTTCGAGTTCTGAAGACAAAGTTCCAAGTAAAAAGCTTGGCGTTTCGAGTTCTGAAGGTGAAGTTCCGAGTAAAAAGCTTAACGTTTCGAGTTCTGAAGACGAAGTTCCGAGTTCAAAGGTTGAAGGATGAAGTTAAGAAGGCGATCGCAGCAGTTGAGTAGAGACGTTATACATAACATCTCTACATTGATCTTCACCAGATGTCTATTTACTCATTACTAAATAAATACCCCAAATCGCCATCGCCCGGAGGTAAGTACTGGCGCGGAAAGTCCCGGTGGCGGTAATGGCTTCGGGTGTGCGGAATTGCAAGCCGTTGTTATAAACTTGCTCGACTACAGCTTGTGTCAACCGCAAAGCTTCATCCTGCATTCCCATCTGCACAAGAAACGCCGCTAATCCAAAATTGATCCCTGTCCAAACTTCTAAAGGATGGGTAGCCTTGGGGTTTTCTGGTGAACCATCGGGAAGCACACCATTCGCCGCACCAAATTCACCGTTTTGGAATTTCAAAAAGCAAGCATCATAAACAGTCTTCAGGGCAGATAAAGCGCGATCGCTCGGTACAATATCTGGTAGCTCTAGTAATCGGGCATAAAATTGCCCACATAATTGATCTGCCATCACCACAGCAGAACCACTCTCACTATCTAACCGATAATATTGCCCGTTCCACAACTTTTCCTGATAGATAGGACGAGATTGCGCTAACCATACCTCATAGATAGACTTTTGTTTCTCTGCGCTCTCTACTACTTTATGGTTCGTTATTAAAATATCACTAATAGCGATCGCCGCCTCCAAAGCAGCCAACCACAACCCGCCACAATAAGCACTCACCCCCAGTAACCGCCAATCATCAAAAGTTTGGTCTGGTGCGCCTGAATTTTCAGGAATTCCATCACCATCTTTGTCAAAAGTTTTCAGGTAGTCGAGAGTCTGCACAACTGCATCCCAACAATCTGCTAAAAACTCGACATCATCAGCACCAGTCAGCAAATAATCGCGGTAAACTTGCAAAACGAAATCGCAGCTTAAATCCTTCCACAAATTACAGTCTTGATAACAGGTGTAATTCGTCTTCTCCCAAACGTGTTCATTGGGTGCGCCTAAATCGTGGGGTGTGGCACCAGCAACTTTACGGGCGGCAGTTGTCGTATCTGCACCAATGGTATAGTAGTAGCCAATAATCCGTTGATGGTCATCGCTTTGGGGAATTCCCCGTGCAAACGCCCGCATCACCGACTTTTCTAATTCGGGAAATAGTAGCAGCAAGCCAAAGGAACCATATAACCGCACATCTAAACTTTCATACCAGCGGTAATCTAAACATTCCAACACCGCAAATTGGCCGATAGGATCGATTTCTGATGCTGCACTCCAGAGAGTACCACCGCTAGTTAAGTCGTATAATTCGTTAAATAACGCCATTTTGAACCAGGCTGGCAAGTCTTCGCGGTTGAGAATTGGGGCTTGCCAACTTTGAATTTGCGATCGCCATGTTTGATAATTTCCTAAAGCAGTAGTCGCAATTTCCCAGGCTTGATTACCATCTTTACCAAAAAAATCTGTATATCTACGGTAATAATTCACCCCCGCAGCAAATTCTGTGACTGGACAATCCCAAGCCAACACAAAGGGAATTTCTAAAGTTTCCCCTGGTTGGACATTAAAGCGAACTGCGATCGCACTTCCTAGGCGTTGATTTTCTCCTACTGGATTAGTATCTAGATAATTAGGTAAAGAACCATCAGCCGCAAAGCTTTGCCATACCTCATCACCCGTACCTTCAGGATGCCATTTACTGTGGTGAAAAATTTCGACTTGGGGATGTTTTACCGTTGCAATACACCAACTCCCGTCACCTTCTTGTACAGGTGCAGTAATTCCCACCCTGCCTAAAAAACAACCAAAATATTCGGAATTTTCCACTACTTGATTGTAATTCCCCTGACTTTCACCCCAGCGCGGTTGATATTCATAAACTGGGCTACCATCATCGCGGATCTTGACTTCTGGCGACTTCAACGCATTAGTAAACCAGCCCACCATATTTTCCCAAGTCAGCATAATGCTGAGGGTAATCGGTGCATTGCTGGGGTTATGCGCCTTCCACAAAAACACCGCCACAGGATAACTCGTTTCTTGATAATTATTTGCCCAAATTGGCGAAAACTGCTCACAAGTTAGCTGTGATTGAAACACATTTTCATATACAAACCAACTGCGCGGGTATAAAGCATGATAAGTCCCTGTGGAAGTTGACTCACTACTCGCTGGATACCATTGCCAAGCATTGAGACTCCCATCTTCTAGTGATTGAGTAGATAAAGCGTAGGCTTGAGAAGATGTACCATAAGACTCAAACACACTGAATTGACAAGCAGGCACATTTTGGAAGATATGCTCACCGCCATCGATGTGCCATAGGTTAAAATCCCCCCTAGAAGAACGCCCAATGCAACCTGCACCAAAACCACCCAAAGGCATACCATGCCAAGGGCCATCATCAATATTACTGGCATAGCGGACTGTATAAGGTTTGTCCCAGCCTAAGCCGATGGGACGATTCCAAGTGTATTCAGGAATTTCTGGAGAGTGTTGATTTGTCATCGCCTGATGTCACAGCGTGCAGTTACGCTAAGGAAGCTTAACGCGATGTGTCATTTTTCTCAAGTTTTTTCGCCAAAGTATAAATGACTTCCTTTAGGAAGATGAACTGTCAAGCTAGTACGTTTACATTAATCACGGATGTCTGCTTAAGCACTAGGACATTTTTCGGCTTAACCTGTGGTTAAGCCTTTTTTTTGGGAAATTTGCTGCGATCGCTTTCATCTTAGACACTTTTTTGCAATAATCAAATCAAGATTATGCAAAAAACGCATGAGTGCGGATGCAATAAATTCCAACAAATGCGATTCTCATTGTTGTAGGAATAGGTTGATGCTGATAGAGATAGATACCCCTGGCAAAAACCGGGGGCTTTTTATTGACCGAAAAATTTGAGATTTTGGATGGGGAATTTTCGGTACAAGCCCCACACCTTCAGGGCGGAATTAATCCAAAATTGATTGACAGCCTAGGAATAGTCGAGCTTTGATCTGCTAGATCCCCGGCTTCTTTAATAAGCCGGGGATCTTAACAGATGTAATCATTCAGGCTAATAGGTTAAGATTTGGAATTCTTCGTTACACAAATTCCAGATTTTTGTGTATTTCAATAATTTAGTGTTCTTTACCAACTTTTCTCGTGTTAGGTTGGTAAAGAACAAATGAATTGAAAGACTGCTAATGAGTCCTAAGCGCATTTTAGTTTTTAGTTGTTGGTTATTGATACAACCAAATCAGCTACAACTACTAGTCCTGTGTTGGCTGGGAGTTGATATTAGGACTTACGCAACGCCAATAATGTCATTGCGACTGGAACGAAGTGTAGGGAAGCAATCTCAGCGTCAGGGGAGATTACTTCCCTATCGTACCCTACGGGAAGGCTAACGCCTACGATGACGGAGTTACGTTATTTTTGCGTAAGTCCTGGATATTTTAAAGCGTTAATAAGCAAGCAGAGTTATCGAATTGCGCTGGAGTGAAGTAAAAGCTGGAGTGAAGTAAAAGAAAGAATAAGTAATCGCAGATAAACGCAGATGATTTTTATTTTAGCTACTTGGAAAGAGTAAAAAACAATCATTAACTATTAACTATTTGGACATTGGAACATCTTTGATTATAGAAATTATGCCACAGGATTTATCACCGCTTTGGATATCACTGAAAACTTCATTATTAGCCACATTTATTACTTTTTTCGTCGGGATAGCTGCGGCTTACTGGATGCTCAGTTATCGTGGCAAAGCCAAATCTTTGATTGAGAGCATCTTTGTTGCACCGCTGATTTTACCCCCGACTGTTGTCGGCTTTTTGTTGCTGTTATTTTTTGGCAAGAATGGGCCTGTGGGAAAACTTATGGAGCCTTTTGATTTGACGATTGTTTTTACTTGGTATGGTGCAGCGATCGCCGCGACGGTGGTTTCCTTCCCACTCATGTATAAAACTGCACTGGGAGCTTTTGCACAAATTGATCGTAATTTGCTGCGGGTGGCGAGAACTCTGGGCGCGAGTGAATCAACAATCTTTTGGCGAATTAGTTTACCTTTAGCTTTACCGGGAATTTTAGCAGCAACGACTTTGGCTTTTGCCCGTGCATTGGGTGAATTCGGTGCAACGTTAATGCTGGCGGGGAATATTCCCGGACAAACCCAGACGATTCCAATGGCGATTTATTTTGCTGTGGAAGCAGGCGCAATGGATGAAGCTTGGTTCTGGGCGATCGCTATTATGGTAATTTCTTTATCGGGGATTTTTGCGGTCAATTTTTGGCAAGAAACCAGAGGTAAAGGGCGACGCAAAGATGTTGGGATAAGAAGACAAGAAAGACGAGTGGCGGAATCTGCTGTTTTATCTACACCAACTTCTGAAGTCAGACTGTTTGTAGACATTGAAAAAAAATTACCCAGTTTTCATTTGCAAGTTTCCTTTAGTACCAACGAGCAACCACTAGGATTATTGGGTGGTTCCGGTGCAGGTAAAAGTATGATTCTGCGGTGCATTACGGGAATTGAAACGCCAACTAGAGGGCGAATAGTTTTGAATGGGAGAGTTTTATTTGATTCCGAGAAAGGAATTAATTTACCTAGCCGCGATCGCCACATTGGTTTTTTAGTCCAAAATTATGCGCTGTTCCCAAATATGACAGTGGCGGAAAACATCGCCTTTGGTTTACCGCAAGGATTATCTGCGTCAAGTGTGCGGGTACAAATCGAAGAACAACTCATAGCAATGCAATTATCAGGATTAGGCGATCGCTATCCCCATCAACTTTCCGGTGGTCAACAGCAACGGGTAGCATTAGCTAGAGCCTTAGCCAGTCAACCAGAAGCCTTACTTTTAGATGAACCTTTTTCCGCCCTCGATACTCATCTGCGTAGTCAATTAGAACAGCAGATGACAGCAACTTTAGCAGATTATCAAGGTGTGGCTTTATTTGTCACCCATAACATGGATGAAGCTTACCGAGTTTGTCCAAATTTATTGGTGTTAGAACATGGTCAAGCCATACATCACGGTTCTAAATATGATGTTTTCGAGCATCCTGCTAGTGTGAGTGTGGCTCAATTAACTGGTTGTAAGAATTTTTCTCGCGCTGTCATTCAAGGAACCCAAAAAATACAAGCACTGGATTGGGGTTGTCACCTCGATGTTGTTCAACCAATTCCTGACGAACTATCTCACGTTGGTATTCGCGCTCATCAACTGATCTTTTCCCCTGATTCAACTCAAGTTAATACCTTTCCGTGTTGGCTAGTGCGAACCAGTGAAACGCCTCATCGCATGACATTATTTTTTAAATTACATACTGCTCCCAATAATCTCCAAGACTATCATTTGCAAGCGGAGGTTTTCAAAGAGAAATGGGTGCAGATCAAAGACCAACCTTTCCCTTGGTATGTGCGTTTAGACCCCATACGGTTGATTTTGATGGAAAGCTAGTAGAAAAAATCTGAAGTGTTAATTATAACTCGGTACTATCACTAACGATATTGCTTGGCTTGGGTTTCATATAAATAGGCATAACGACTACCCAACTGGATTAGTTCATTATGAGTCCCACTTTCAACAATTGTGCCGTTTTCCATAACATAAATGCGATCGGCCATCTTAACTGTAGATAAGCGATGGCTAATTAAGATTGCTGCTTGATTTTGGATCAATTGGCGGAATTTTTCAAACACTTCATATTCCGCTTTCGGATCCATTGCACTAGTCGGTTCATCTAAAACTATCAACTGAGAATCTCTTAAAAATGCCCGCGCCAAGGCTATTTTTTGCCACTGACCAATACTTAATTCTTCTCCTTGATCAAATAATTTACCCAAAATGGTGTCATACCCTTTGGGTAATTTAGTAATCATATCATCCGCACCAGAACGACGCGCCGCCGTCATAATACTTTCTCGATTAGCAGGCAATTCAATATTAGCTAACCAAATATTTTCTTGGGCAGTAAAGTTGTATTTAGCGTAGTCTTGAAAAATCACGCTGATGTCACGGCGTAATTCGGCAATTTTATAGTCTCTGATATCAACACCATCAATAGTGATGCTACCAGCTGTTGGATCATACAAGCGACATAGCAATTTAATTAAAGTCGTTTTCCCCGAACCATTTTCACCAACTAATGCTACTACTTCTCCCGGTTTAATGTTTAAGTTAATATTATGTAGTGCTTGACGGGTTGTAGTGGAATATTGAAAACTCACATCATGAAACACAATCCCTGTCTGTATTGGTCGCGGTATTGGTTTGGGATTTACCGAATCAACTAATCTGGGTTTAAGGTCAAGAAACTCGTAGAGATTACCTAAAAATAAATTATCTTCGTAAAGCGCCGAAATGTTGGCTAATAAACTTTTAATATCATTCTGTCCTCGTTGTAGTGCTTGATAATAAAGCACCAAATCACCCAAACGGAGAACTCCGTTGATAGCTTGATAGATAATTAAAGCATAAATAGCAAATATAAGAATTCCAGCGATCGCTTCGGCTGCAAAGTTAGCAATAAAGCGGCGGGTAAAAATTTTCAGACTTTCTTTATAGATTTGTCTGCGGATGCGGAGATACCAATTACTAAAGTAGTGACCTAAATCAAATAAGCGAATTTCTTTCGCAAATTGGTCTGATGTCAGCATCCAAGCCAAATAAAAACCTTGACGTTGCATCGGTGTCCATTTGCGCTGCCAATCATACATAATGCGGCTATATTTGACACGCACTAACATTGCAGGTAACGCAGCCACAAATAAAACACCCAAAATTCCCCAATGGAGTGTTAGTAACAACCCAATCATTGCTACTAGGGAAATACTATTTTGCCCAATCTGTGCTAGACGATTGAGAATTTGCGGTGGTCGATAAGGTGCTTCTTGTTGCGCTCTTTGTAAGGTATCGTAGTATAAAGAATTTTCGTAGTACTCTAGGTCAGCTTCAATAGATTTAGCGTTAATAATTCCCTGCATATAGTCCGTTACCCGTTGAGAATGGGCAGTGGTGACTAGTTCTGTTAAGGAGTTAGCCAGAGTAGTTAATAAAGTCACTCCACCAGCTATAACGATTAAAATTAAGACGTTACGAAATGCTAATGCCTTGTCTGCTAGGCTCACGTTAGCAGCTACGGCATCAATAATGAGTTTCGAGAGATAAATTGAGACTACTGGTAAAATACCTTGAATAGTCAGTAAGACTACACGAGCGATCGTCCAACCAGGGCTACTTTGCCATACTAAACGCAATGCCGGCAAAAGTCGTAGAGTATTTTGCAGCTTATCTCGAATTTTTTTGCCTAGTTGCATATTTAAAATGGCGATCGCAGTAAAGAATGTGCAAATGTCAACTCTAATTTCTTAGACTTTAAATTGTAACGGCAGATAAGTTTTCCTGAACAAGTTCATTTTCTACTAACTTCACCAACTCAGGTAGTGCCGCTAACGAATGTTGCCGTCGTAAACTATAAATCGGCACTTGTTGAACTACACTCATACATTGCCTAAAATGTTCTTTGAGAAATTCTGGTGCAGTCAAGGCTTGCATTTCTCTAGAATGTCGGACTAATTCTCCAAAGCTTTGTTTTGCTTCTAAAGGAACTATTTCTGAGTGAGTTCCCCAAGCTAAAACATAAATTTTTTGCAGAGGTACAGATTGTTGAAAGAAGCCGTCTTGCAATCGATGAACGCGCTTCACCGTTTGGGAATTTAGTAAAGGTAAGCTTTCTGGTACATGGCCAAAAGAAGCCACCGCATCTGGCCATAGCTTAATTTGCGGAAACCCAGGAATTACTAGCGGTTGTTTTTCACCAACTTGAATTGCCAAAACATCATCTGTCAAAATACTGTAGCCATGAGCGTGAAAACATTCGGCTAACGTTGACTTGCCAAAACCTGAGTCGGCCATAAAGGCTACAGCACGATCATTGATGACTACACTACTAGCATGAAGTACAAGCAAGCCCCTCTGTCTGAGCAATACGCAAATAATTACACCTAGCAGAAAAGTCCGAATTAATGCTTCATCAACACCAGGGTTGGGATCAATAACAATTTCTTTACCGTCTTTCACCAACACCATACCGAATTCGGCAATTGTAGCTAAGAGGTGGTTGCCACCATCACTACGCTTTTGTTGTGGTTCATTTAGCTTACCCAAGCGGATAACTACATCTGCTGGTTTATCACTGGGGATGAGTTCAGGTAAGGGAAATTCAGAGTGAATACCTAAGTTATATGCAGTGTAAACGTACATCTAAAATATTGCTGAATGACTACTGAATAACTATTTTTGTTGATGCAAAACTCAATTTTACTAATGCTGTTATGTTGACAAAGTTTTGGCAATCTGTAATAAAGGAAGCCATCAGGAATACTATTTCCTGATGTTTCCAATCATCTGATTTAAGTTTTCCAGTAGTCCTAAAAAGCTCTATTTTCTAGGACTACTGAAGCTTATCTTAGCTCTGGAGTATATTTGGGTGTAATGGTAAAAGTAGTTGTTACTATTACACTCATAACTTGTTTAGAACTATTATCGGGGTACGCGGGGTACGGGATTAAGTACCCCATTAACGGAACCTTCTAGCCCTAGTACTTCGCCAGGAAACTGAGTAGGATTGTCACCGATTTGGAAAGTATCCGTTTCTCCTGGTCTACCAAACGCATGTGTAACGTTTTGAACACTACCGTAGTTTGTTAATTTGGGAGCTTCGTAAGCTTTTTTCATTGTTTGAGTCTCCTGTGGGTTTTGTTTATTTTTTACTAAACTAGATATTGGCTTTGAGACATTCACCAATTCAGTCTAGGTAGGAGCAGGCTGAAGCTGCACTGCCCCTAGTCCGACTTATGGTTTTAATGGGGATATAATTCAGCCCAAGAGCAAGTGTTAAGTATTCATCTTCCTCGATTGCTACCTACGGGAATGATTATTCCATTAGCAGCAGAACCACTCAGCCCTAGAATTTCGCCAGGAAACTGAGTAGGATTATTCCCGACTTGGAAAGTATCCGCCGAACCATCATCACCAAAAGCATTAGTAACATCTTGAACACGACCGTAGTTTGTTATTTGAGGAGCTTCATAAGCTTTTTTCATATTTTCTGTCTCTTGCTTGCTTTGTTTATCTTTTGCGGGAATATCTAGCCGTAGTCATTTAGGTTAGGTCAATATTGATTACTCAAAGCCTGATAGCTAATGGATTATACTCAGCACTTTGCTATAAATATTGGCTTGGGAACTATCCCCAATCTAGTCTAGGTAGGAGCAGGCTAAAAATGCACTGCCCCTAGTCAGACTTATGGTTTTTTTGGTGATGATTTAGCCAAAGAGCGTATGGAACAAATTACCAAAATGGTATTGTTTCACCGTTATTTGTCCTAGTTGGGAATGAGTACCCCATTTTGGGAACCACTGAGTCCAATAGTTGAACCAGGAACAGGAGTAGGATTACTTCCAATTAGGAAGGTATCTCTTCCACCTGCGCTACCAAAAGCATTGGTAATGTTTTGAACACTACCGTAGTTTGTGAGTTGAGGAGCTTCGTAAGCTTTTTTCATTGTTAAGTCTCCTGTTGTTTTTGTTGATCTTTGTACTGGACTAGATATTGGCTTTAAGATATTCACCAATTCAGTCTAGGTAGGAGCAGGCTAAAAACGCACTACCCCTAGTCCGACTTATGGTTTTTTTGGTTATGATTTAGCCAAAGAGAGAGTGTTAAAGCTTTCCAAACTGGAATTGTCGAATCATCATTTGCATCCTCTGTTGTAGATATAAGATTGTCGTAGTATCTGCGGAGTGTGTTTAGATCCACAAATTCTTGAAGATTACTGCCATCGTTAGTAATTACTTGATCTACGAGCAGTCGATCAAAATGCAATAACCCACGCTGAAAGTTGGGACTCATATCTGTTTTGCCGCCACGCCACTGCACTTCTTGGGGAAGAATACCATCTAAACCTTTCCGCATGATGAAGCGAGACCATCCTTGATTGAGTTTTTGTTCTGGTGGTAGAGAGAGGCAAAATTCAATCAAACGTTTATCCATAAAGGGATGACGTGACTCTAGAGAAAATGCCGCAGAACATAGGTCGCCTAATTCCAATACTGTGGTGAACAAGGTGGAGTTTAAGGTACGACACTGTTCTTCTCTCACTGTTACGGCGCGACTTTGGTCTTGATCCTGAGATTGTGTTAGAGGATTTATCCCGACTGTTTTGGCGAATTGCGGGTTGATTAAAGAAGTAACTTGGGGTTGATTTTGTTTGTGACCACGGAGTGATCGCCAAATCTTCAAGATATATTGAGGAACTAAGGGTTTAATTCCGTAAGTGACGAACAATTTCCGCCGCGAAACTTGAAAATGCTGACTAATTTGCAGCGCAGTTTGCACAAAAGTTAGCATTTTTCTCTGCTTGACTAACTCCTGTAAATAGGTAATGGCATATTCGTAGAAAATTGCGGCAACTGAGGTATTAAAGTGTTGAGATATGGCCTGAGCTTCTTGGATAAACGTCTGCCATTTTCCTTGACGTGCTAACTCGGCGAAATAAGTCACGCCGTGCGATACTGTTGTATCACCATCAAAACCATCTAAGGAAATGCGAATACCTGCTTGTTGAGCAGCCCGATTTAATCCCCATACCAGAAAATGACTAGGCCCAATAAAGGGTTCTTCCATATATTTATAGTAGTCCTGCCATTCCGATAAGGGGCCTGATTGATCGGCGTGGACATAATGGGGGATAAATCCACCCTGATTTAATACAGGGTTAATGTATTGGCGTTCATCACATTCAGGAACATCTGCAAAAATATTTGAGAAAGTGTGCAGTTGTGCGTTTTTTTCTTGTAATAAGATATCTCTGGCTACACAAGCAATGGAAGAGGAATCTAAGCCACCACTCAAGTGACAGCTAACAGGAAATGCACTGCGTAAACGACAACGCACTGCCTCGGTAAACACCTCTCGGAAAGCTGCTGCATATTCTGCATCTGAGTTTAGTCTTAACTCTTCACCCACTTCTAAAGACCAGTAGGCGTGAGATATTAATCCACTCGTGTAACTCACTGTCATTGTGTGAGCCGGAGGCAATCTATAGATATTTTTATAGGCAGTGATAGATTTATCTTCTGTAAATGGGTGTAAATGATTGGCGATCGCAATTTCATTTACCACTTTCGGCACTCCTGGTAAACACAAAAGCGCCTTCATCTCCGAAGCAAAGTAAAGCTTTTCTCCAGGTTGATAGTAATAATACAAGGGTTTGATGCCAAAATGATCTCTGGCACAGAACAATGTCTGCTTCCGCTGATCCCAAATTACAAATGCAAAGTCACCCAATAATTTTTTTGGGCATTGTTCACCCCATTTTTCGTAAGCCGCCAGTACTAACTGGCTATCTGTGATTTTTTCTTGTGGGCAATTATCAATGGATAATGCAGATATTAGTTCTTCTCGGTTATCTATGCGGATATCTGCTGTAATAACTAACTCACCAGTACTATCAACTAAAGGTAATTTCTCTAGCAGCGATTCTGGCGTACTCCACAGCATCCGATGACCCAAGCCAACTGCGCCAGAACACCAGATATCTGCACCATCAGACCCACGATGAGCGATCGCATCTACCATTAAGGCCAGCTTTTTCTTCTCTACTGGCTGACTATCTAGATTGTAAATGCCAACTATACCACTCATGATTTATATCCCTGCAAAAGACGGCAATGGAGTAAAGCGTGAGAGATCAGGAAGATAGCCGATGACTACTTGTCCTTGAGTTTCAATCCAAGCATGAGCTTCTAAGTTTCCAGCTTCACCTTTAACCACTCCGATACGTAATTCGGGTGAATAACCATAGCGAGTCATTAACACTTGACACGTTAAAGCCCTCGCTAGACATTTAGCTCCACCCGGTGTGTAACGCGTGCTAATATTGATTGCCCAAACAATTTTGTTCAAAGAAACTGTTTCTACTCTGGGGTTTGGCTTACTGTGTTGATTTATAAGTTTTCTTAAATAATTAAATGATAGTAACCGCATTCCCAGCCGTACTAATCCTAGTAAAACGAACGTACCTAATAAAAATTGGCGATCGCTGTTGGTTAGTTGCAGTATTTTAAGCAGATACTTCATTCTTAATTTCGATCAATCCTTTCGCTGCTAAGTCTTCTAGCAAAGCCGAAATATCAAGTTTACATACCTCTGCTGCTACTTCATATTCTGCTAAGATGGCATCTTGAATTTCTTGGATAGTCTTGGGTGACTGAATGAAATTCCATATACTAGCCCCTACTTGATTCAGTCCATAGTAAGCACCAGATTTAATATCAAGGATAACCACTTCTCCTTGTAATTCTGAACAAATTTGTTCTCTTGAGGCTACTACACTAAGGTTTTCAGATGAACTTAATTTTGTCAGCATTATTGTGGTGTATTCACTGAATTTTAATTGTTTATACTAAAGTAACTTTATATCATTATTGTGGAAATTACTGTGACGTAAAAGTTATATCTTCATCCTTTATTTTCAAACTAGCTAACTTTATAAAGCAATTGTGAAGTAATATAATATAGTCATATAGCTTTACTCTCTGTAGTTAATTCGTCTACTCAATTAGAAATGTTCAACGGCATATTAAAGTAATAAATACATCAACTACCAGTTAAGTAATTTCCATGACTAAAAAGTTTCTGATGTTTTTAATTGCTTAGGATACAAGTATTGAGATGCAACGAAGTCACATTTTTGACTGGAAAAAAAGGCAAAAAATAACTACAAGTATGCAACGATAAAAAGTATACTTGTTTTCCTATCTATCAATGACAAAAATAATATTTCAAAATTATTTCCCTGAAGTCAATATATCTTTTGAAGGATATCTCACCTTGACTTGAGAACTATTCATAATTTAAATTGGCTTGCTAAGAATGTAATTGACCTTTGTGGACAAAGTAATAAGCAAAAAGTTCCCGAAGCCAAAGATAAGTTCTTCAGGACACTCAGAATAATTGCTGAAGCTCAAAACTTATATCGGGATGACTGGATTCGAACCAGCGGCCCCTTCGTCCCGAACGAAGTGCGCTACCAAGCTGCGCTACATCCCGCTAAAAATAGCAAATACTTTCCCTATAATATCACAAATGTATTGAAAAAGCGAGTAGACAGAGAAACTAAAAAACAAGCTGATATTGAACTGTATGGGGCAGGAGAACAAAATGACCAATGACAACTATATATATAGATTGCTTGCTACGATTAGATTTGTATAACTTTTAGTGGTAAGAGTGGATTGTGACTGTTAACCAAAAGCCAGACTGGTTGCGAGTAAAAGCGCCTCAATGGGAGCGCGTCGGTAACGTTAAAGAAATTTTGCGGGATTTAGCACTCAATACGGTTTGTGAGGAAGCGTCCTGTCCGAATATTGGTGAGTGCTTCAATGCAGGTACTGCCACTTTTTTGATTATGGGGCCAGCTTGTACCCGTGCTTGTCCTTACTGTGATATTGATTTTGAGAAAAAGCCGAAACCTTTAGACCCTACAGAACCAGCTAGATTAGCAGAAGCAGTTCGCCGTATGAGGCTGAATCATGTCGTAATTACTTCTGTCAACCGAGATGATTTACCAGATGGCGGCGCTTCCCAGTTTGTGGAGTGCATTACAGCGGTGCGTAGTGTCTCACCTCACACCACAATTGAGGTATTAATTCCTGACTTATGTGGTAACTGGAATGCTTTGGAGATAATTCTACAAGCTAGTCCAGAGGTACTCAACCATAATACAGAAACAGTTCCTCGCCTTTATCGTCGGGTACGTCCCCAAGGAAAGTACGATCGCACTCTTGAATTATTGCAGCGATCGCGGCAAATTGCACCTTGGGTATATACTAAATCTGGCATCATGGTGGGCTTGGGCGAAACCGATAGCGAAATCCGCCAAGTCATGCAAGACTTACGCGCCGTCGATTGTGACATTTTGACAATTGGGCAATATCTCCAGCCCAGTCAAAAACATTTGCAAGTCGATGCGTTTATTACCCCAGAACAATTTGCTGCTTGGCAAGCATTTGGTGAAGAACTAGGATTTTTACAAGTAGTGTCTTCTCCCTTAACCAGAAGTTCATATCATGCTGAACAAGTCAGGAAATTAATGCAACGTTATCCCAGACCAGTGCTGATAAATCAGTGAACAGTTATCAGTAAACAGTGAACACGGAGTAGACTTGATAACTGATAACTGAATAACTGTTGAAAGTGGTGCAAGAAATTACTATTGCAATTTTGGGTGCAGGCGCTTGGGGTACAGCTTTAGCAAATCTAGCAGCGGCCAATGGTCATAGTGTTAGACTGTGGTCGCGTCAAGGAACAAAAACACTTGAAGCCGTTATCCAAGATGCTCACATAGTGCTATCTGCTATTTCTATGAAAGGGGTAAGAATTGTAGCTTCGCAAGTACAATCTTACCTCCTTTCACCAGAGACAATTTTTGTCACAGCCACCAAAGGGTTAGATCCACAAAGCAGCGCTACGCCGACTCAAATTTGGCAAGCTGCATTTCCTCATCATGCAGTAGTTGTATTATCTGGCCCAAATTTATCAGCAGAAATTCAACAATCATTACCAGCTGCTACTGTCGTGGCCAGCAATAACATCACTGCGGCGGAAAGAGTGCAGTTAATATTTTCTGCACCGCGTTTCCGCGTTTATACCAATCCCGATCCTCTAGGTGTGGAATTAGGAGGAACACTGAAGAATGTGATAGCGATCGCAGCTGGTGTATGTGATGGCTTACAATTGGGAACCAACGCCAAAGCAGCTTTAGTTACCCGTGGACTTACAGAGATGGTTCGCATCGGTAATTTTTTAGGTGCGAAGACGGAAACTTTTTATGGTTTGTCAGGTCTGGGAGATTTGTTAGCTACTTGCAATAGTCCTTTAAGTCGTAACTACCAAGTCGGCTATCAAATGGCTTGTGGTCAAAGCCTGACAAATATTCTGGCTAATTTGCCAGGTACAGCTGAGGGAGTCAATACTTGCCAAGTTTTGATGCAATTAGCCCAGAAACAAAATATCTATATGCCCATCACTGAACAAGTTTATCGGTTACTTCAGGGTGAAGTTACCCCTCAACAAGCACTTGATGAACTGATGCTACGCGACATCAAGCCAGAGTATCACTGAGAAAGTTAAAAGTAAAAATCCGCAAGGCAGTATGAAATTTCATACTTCATTGGCTTTTCTTTTTACCTCCACTGATTCCCAAGAAATCCTGAGACAGAAAATAGTAAATCGTCAGGAAATTAGTTTTAAAGCCATGTAGATATGACTAACCAGATGTTAAACATAACTTTACTGAAAGATGTTTATACCAGTTAGCAAAGTAACATTTATCACTTATTAAGTTGAAATACTGACTAGGTAGCTCAGAAATTAAAGCCTATCTGTAGATTTGAATAGCTATTGGTTCAATCAAATGTTCAGCTGCTGAAGGATTTCGGCATTTAATGTTGGAAACACTAGTGCAGTTTTTGAAAAAAAATTGTATTGGAATCCTCTACCGTGTTATTTCATCTTGAATCACGGGAACAATAGCAACAGTTGATTTTGATTAGCTGACCCTTCGGGTTCTATTTCTAGAACCCATTCGGGGAACGCAGTCGCCTAGATTGGGGAAACCCTTCTACAGCGCTGACTCACCGTAATCTATTGTTACCTGGAGCCATTGAGACGATATGCCAGCAACATCTTTTTACCCGGATGCCGCCTACAATTCCCAAAAGTCCCGCCAGGTTTTAGACCCAGATATCACTGTTGACGACGGGGATTTGTCGGTCGAAGATCTCCAAGATTTGGAGATCGTTTCTGTTGACCCTGCTAGTTTTGGCGCAAATAATAACCGCCGCAGCACAGACCTGGTACGTCTATACCTCCAGGAAATTGGACGAGTCCGGTTGTTGGGGCGTGATGAAGAAGTTTCAGAAGCTCAAAAAGTTCAGCGTTACCTACGGATGCGGACAGTACTTGCTAATGCCGCCAAGCAAGGTGATGCCGTAGTTTCGCCCTATCTACGATTAATTGAAGTTCAAGAACGTTTAGCATCTGAACTCGGCCACCGTCCATCTTTAGAAAGATGGGCTGCTACTGCTGGCGTACAGTTGTCTGATCTCAAGCCAACTTTGTCAGAAGGCAAACGCCGTTGGGCTGAAATTGCCAAGATTACAGTAGAAGAATTGGAGCAAATTCAGTCTCAAGGACTGCAATCTAAAGAACACATGATCAAGGCGAACCTGCGTCTTGTGGTTTCTGTTGCGAAGAAATACCAAAATCGTGGTTTGGAATTATTGGATTTAGTTCAAGAAGGGACTCTTGGTTTAGAAAGAGCCGTAGAAAAATTTGATCCAACTAAAGGCTATCGCTTTAGTACTTATGCTTACTGGTGGATTCGCCAAGGGATTACAAGAGCGATCGCTACTTCTAGTCGCACTATTCGCCTCCCGGTTCATATTACAGAAAAATTAAACAAAATTAAAAAAGCGCAACGTAAAATTGCTCAAGAAAAAGGTCGGACTCCTACCTTAGAAGACTTGGCAATTGAATTAGAAATGACCCCATCTCAAGTCAGAGAAGTGTTACTCCGAGTTCCTCGTTCTGTTTCTTTAGAAACCAAAGTGGGTAAAGACAAAGATACAGAGTTAGGAGAATTGCTGGAAACCGATAGCGTGACTCCAGAAGAAATGTTAATGCGAGAATCTTTACAAAGAGACTTGCAAAATTTATTAGCTGATTTAACTACCCGCGAACGAGATGTAATTTTGATGCGGTTTGGTTTAGCTGATGGTCATCCTTATTCTTTAGCCGAAATTGGCCGCGCCCTTGATTTATCACGGGAACGGGTACGCCAAATTGAATCGAAAGCTTTGCAAAAACTCCGCCAACCCAAGCGCCGTAACTTGATCCGTGACTATTTAGAGTCTCTGAGTTAGTTAATAGTCAATCAGTTAATAGTCAAGGGTCAATGGTAAATAGCAAACAAAATTCTAACTATAGATTGTTGACTTTGGACTTATTTTTCTGAAGAAAATTGCTTTGTTCTCTCCGGCTAGAATTTTTCTCAAGCTTATAAATAATCTTTTGCAGCTAGAGAAACTGACATTTTATTTCCCTACTTCTCAAGGTATTTTGAGGATGGCGATCGCTAATCTAAAATTGCCTTAAGAGTTTGGTTCACAATGTTTGAGCATTTAATAAATATTGTCAATAAGCTTTAGTTGTTGCAAATTGCTCACAACATTTGTTATATTCTCAACTAATAGGCTTTGTTGAGAAAAATTAGTATGACAGTCTACACAACTACTTCACTCAAAGCAGAATTAAATGAAAGAGGCTGGCGTTTAACGCCCCAGCGCGAAGTAATTCTACACATTTTTCAAGAACTTCCGCAAGGTGAACACCTCAGTGCGGAGGATCTGTATCATCGCTTGGAAACCGATGGTGAAGGCATCAGCCTCTCAACTATCTATCGGACTTTGAAGCTGATGGCACGGATGGGAATTTTACGGGAATTAGAACTAGGGGAAGGCCACAAACATTACGAAATTAACCAGCCTTACCCCCATCATCACCATCATTTAATCTGTGTGCGGTGCAACAGCACCATTGAGTTTAAAAACGATTCAATTTTAAAAATTGGTGCAAAAACTGCTCAAAAAGAAGGATTTCATCTGCTCGACTGTCAAATGACAATTCATGCAGTATGCCCCAAATGCCAACGGGCATTAATGCCGCTGTAGCACTGGGGCAGGATAACCAAGGAATTTTGGATTTTAAATTTTGGATTTTGGATTGATTAATTAGCCAATCTAAGACTCAATGGGTGATAGACCAAAAAAATCTAAAATTGGCAGAGTTATCGGAGGGAAGCAACGGATTGGTGATTCACATTGATAAATATAAGCGGATGTTAAAAGCGTCCGCTTCTAATATCACTGAGACTGACACCGTAAAATTCCTGAGCTTGCTTAATTGCTTTTTTTGTATCATCGGCCATGACACCGTTGAGCTTACCTTTATAAAAGCCCTTGTCTCGCAGTCGTCGTTGAATTTCTAAAACACTAAAGTCACTCTTCGGCGCATTGTTCACCTTGCTATATAGCCTAGCTCTGGTGGTGGGGCCAGCAATTCCACTGGCGGCCAAGTAATTATCGGCTTGGAAGCGACGTACCGCATCTGAGGTATAAGAACCAAAGTAACCATTTGGTTCCCCCTGTAAATATCCAGCTTTAATTAATTGTTCTTGCACAACTCTGACAGCTTCACCGCGATCGCCCATACGAAGATTATCTCGATCAGCTGCTCGTTTTGGCGGAGTATCTTCACCATAACCTACACCTCTTCCTGGCAGTTTGCTGAGAGTTGCCGGGCCAACAATCCCATCAACGTCTAACTTATAAGCATCTTGGAAACGCTTCACAGATTCTTCTGTAATTGGGCCAAAGATCCCTGTAGAATTCCCGTAGTAATAACCTGCTACCCGTAAGCGTTCTTGCAAAATCCTGACTTCTTCCCCTTCATCACCTTTCATGAGGTATTGAGAACTGCTGCGCTTGGTAGCTTGGGTTGCAGTTGTTCTGGTTGATGTACTAGTAGCCGCAACTCTAGTTGTTTTGGCGGGTGTACTAGCAGTCGCCACTGTAGTTGTTTGAGATGTCCGCACAACTGTTGGTTTTTTTGCTTGGCTACTTGCTGATGATTTACGCCAGTTATCTAATTTTTGCAGGGTGCTGGCTCCCATCACCCCATCAATTGGTAAACCCGCCGCTTTTTGGAAGCGTCTAACAGCTTCTTCGGTGGGAAAGTCATAAACTTGGGTGATTTGTGCTTGATAAAAGCCTGCTTGTTGCAGCTTTTGTTGCAGATTTCTGACAGAAGGCCCTTGATCTCCTCTTTCTAGAGCCAAGACACTATTGACACTACTGAGAATAGACAAGGTAAGCGCCAGAGGTAACATATACTTCCAAGCTTTACCAGAAAGTTTCCTCCAGTCTGGTGCTGAGGCTTTGTCTAACAAATCACTCAGCAACACCAAGTCACTGGATTCACAGTCTTCATAGGCAAATGCTAGGTGCAAATATGCAAGATTGTCCATAGTTCATTCCTACACCATTAATATTTATCTGGGATGTATTTTTCTTCGATGGCTGCTTCGGCTTGATGTACTAAATTTCTTAAATTTTCTAGTGTCAGTATATCCACATCTTCCCATAAACCGCGCTTGTGTGCTTCAAGTAATCGTTCAGCAATATCACGCAACGCATGAGGATTATTGTACTGAATAAATGCTGAAATGGTTGTATCAAATAAATAAGACTCTGCTATACCTTGATACATATAGTCTTCTACGCATTTAGTTGTGGCATCGTAGGCAAATAAAAAATCAACGGTTGCTGACATTTCAAAGGCACCTTTATAACCGTGGCGCATAACTCCGGCAATCCACTTAGGATTAACCACGCGAGAACGATACACCCGCGCAATTTCTTCTTTGAGTTGACGAATGCGGGGATTAGCCGGAATTGAATTATCACCAAAATAAATTTGCGGATTTTTACCTTGGAGAGAACGGGCGGCGACTGTTAAACCACCTTGAAACTGATAATAATCATCAGAATCCAGCAAGTCGTGTTCGCGGTTATCTTGGTTGTGCAGGACAATTTGCATTTGCTGTAAACGCTGCTCAAATGCTTCTGGTGCAGCAATTCCGGTGAGTTTGCCCTTTTCTTGGGTAGAAGTAGTGCTGGTGTAGGCATAACAACTCCAATTGATATAAGCGCGGGCTAAATCTTGATCATCAGTCCAATTTTGCGATTCAATTAAACCTTGAATTCCTGCACCGTAAGCACCTGGCTGGGAGCCAAAAATGCGATATTGCGATCGCACTGTTGCCTCTTGTTCGCTTAAACCTTGTGTTACCCAATACTTTGTATCTTGCTGAACTTGCACCGCCAAGGGATTTTCTTCTGGCGATTCATCCAAGGCGGCGATCGCTATGACTGCTTGTTCAAATAAATCAATTAAGTTGGGGAAAGCATCGCGGAAAAATCCAGAAATTCTTAAGGTGACATCCACACGGGGACGACCCAAAATCGATAACGGTAAAATTTCAAAATCGACGACTCGTCGCGCTGCACCATCCCACACAGGGCGCACACCCAACAATGCCAAAGCTTCGGCGATGTCATCACCACCAGTCCGCATGGTTGCCGTACCCCACAAAGATAATCCTAGTGTTTTGGGATACTCACCATGTTCTTGGGTGTAAGATTCAATTAAGTTCTCGGCTGCCTTTCTACCGACATCCCAAGCTGTTTCCGTGGGTAAGGCACGGATATCTACTGAGTAAAAGTTTTTGCCTGTGGGCAGAACTTCTGGCCTCCCACGTGTGGGTGCGCCGGAAGCGCCACTGGGGACGTATCCGCCATCAAGTCCGTGGAGTAAGTTGGTGATTTCGGCGGGGGTTTGTTGGAGGGCGGGGAGGAGTTTTGAGTTAATCCAGTTTAGGGTAGTGGAGAGAGGTGAGGGGGGAAGTGTGGGGAGTTGTTCTACTAGTTCGGCGGCTTGTTCTTCTAGGAGTTCGACGACATCGCCGATGGTGCGACAGGATTTTATTTGCACGCAGAGGCGCGGAGGCGCGGAGTGAGAGTTTGGGAGAGTAAATAAGGCACTAAATTCGTCGGTGAGGGGGTCGATGTCTAATCCCCAGGTTTGGGCTAGGGCGCGGGTGATGCCTATAGAATGGCGGTTGGGGATGCGGGCGATCGCAACTATTAAGTCACGTAGTTGTCTACCTTGGGGACATTGCCCAAATATATGCAAGCCGTCGCGGATTTGGGCTTCTTTGAGTTCGCATAGATAGCCATCTAATGAGTTTAAGATTGATAATTCAAAGTTAAAGATGGCTTCTTTGTTTTCTAGTCCTAAATCTAGGTGCAGGTTTTCTTTGATGACGAGTTCACGGATGCGATCGCGGATGGCTGGTAATCTGGAAGGATCTAAACTTTCAGCTTCGTAAAATTCATCAATTAAGTTTTCTAATTGTTGCAAAGCCCCATACAGTTCTGCACGGGTCATTGGAGGTGTGAGGTGGTCGATAATCACGGCTTGGGCGCGGCGTTTGGCTTGGGAACCTTCCCCCGGATCGTTGACGATAAAGGGGTATAAATGGGGCATGGCACCAAAAGCAACTTCGGGGTAACAATCGCTGGATAAAGCCAAGCTTTTCCCTGGTAGCCATTCTAGGTTCCCATGTTTGCCGACGTGGACAATAGCATCAGCCGCAAAGCATTCTCTGACCCAGTAATAAAAAGCTAAATAAGCATGGGTTGGTTCTAAATCAGGGGCGTGATAATTCAAGCTAGGGTCAAGGTCATAACCCCGCGCTGGCTGGATACCGATGAAAATATTGCCGAGTTGAATTCCGGGAATGGGGAATGCTGCTTGACTCCCGACTCCCCAACGTTGATTAATACCTTGCTTGATTGTTTCTGGTAATGAGGCAAAATATTCCTGATATGCTTCACTAGAAAGACTCTGATGTATTGGACGCAACTCTCTAGCTTCTGGGTCATTGGTGACACCATCTGTCAGGCGTTGAATTAATTCGTGACTATCGGTTGGTAAGTTATCTAGTTCATAACCAGCAATTTGTAAGGCTTTGAGGATTTCTACACAACTGGCTGGTGTATCTAACCCGACACCGTTGGCGAGGCGACCGTCTCGGTTGGGATAATTCGCCAAAATTAGGGCAATACGGCGTGCTTGGGGTGGTTTAGTTCTGAGGCGTACCCAATTAGCAGCGAGTTGGGCGACAAATTCAATGCGATCGCTCACTGGTTCATAAACGACTACATCTGTCTCAAGGTCAGAATTGCGGGTTTGCAAAGCTTTGAAGGACACCGCACGGCTGATAATTCTGCCATCTACCTCTGGTAAAGCGACATTCATGGCGATATCACGAGGAGATAACCCTTGAGACAGCGACTCCCACTGTTCAACGGAACCACCACTCAATATTACTTGTAACACTGGCACATCTAAGTTTTGCCACAGTTCTGTTTCTGGTGCTTCTGTATCTAAACGCGCTAGGGAAAAACTGGTGGTATTTAACAGGATGGCGATTTGTTCTGCATCTTTGGGTTGGAAAAATTCTTTTAATTCATCTTGGACACTGGGGTCACGTAATGAAGAAACAAAAATTGGGATTGGTTGCAAGTTTTTTTGAACTAAGGCTGTGCATAAAGCATCGATCACCTTAGTATTTCCCGATAAATAGTGAGCGCGGTAGAACAAAATGCCTACTTTCGAGATTTGGGAATTTTCCTCCTCCTTGTCTCCCCATTCATACAACCCAACACGGGGGACAATTTGTGGTGGTAGGGAATTAAAGGATGTCTCTAAGCAAGTATCGGCAATAAATTTCAACGCATTAACAAAATTATTAACACCACCTTCGCTGAAGTATTGCCAGACTTGGTTCACAATATCTACAGAAACAGTAGATTGTGAGACTAATTCCGGGTCAAGCGCGTCATCTCCTGGCATTACAATTAAGGTGGTACCGTTACGTTGTACAATTTCCTGCACCACTTCTAAACCATAAGCCCAGTATGCACGTCCGCCTAAAAGACGTAAAACAATTACCTCAGCAAGTTCTAAAATTTGCTCGCTATATGTATCAATACTGATTTGTTGTTGTAACTGCAATAAGTTAGCCACTCTCAATGCAGGAAAATTTGTTGGTAATTTGGTAACTGCTGCTGCCAAAGTTTGAATATCAGTATCCGCAGCCGTAATAAACACAAACGGCGCTGGAGTTTGTTCTACAAAAATTAAACCTTCTGACTGATTCCATCCGACTGATTTGGCATTTATCCGGTGCATAATCCCGCCTTACCGTCTTAAACTGTTGGTTATAACCCGATTCAAAAACTTTTCAACCTAGCACAGCCAGCTGCTAAAAGAAAGGTAATCTCTCTCATACACTGGCTCTTTATCCCCTCTCACCCGACCTTTGAAAATGCTTAGTTCACCTGATTTGAGCTTTTCTCAAAATTTGCCTTTAGTTGTATTTAATCAGCTTGGGGAATTGTTACAGCAAATGGCTCAATCTGTGGAAAATTCGGTGCTAGTGCTGACAGAAGCTGTGCTGGCAAGAATTGTCATATCTGAAGAATGGCAAGGTCAAAGATTTACATTAGTGGTTTCTGAGCAGTTTAGTGCGCTGTTGTTAGGAACTTTGGAGCAAGGAAATCATCGGGAAGCAGGGGAAGAATTTATAACTCCTCACTCAGCAACGCCACTTGCTACTCTGCGAGAAGCCGCGCAGAGCGCGTCTACAAGTCGGGAAACCCGCCCAACGCAGTGGCTCCTCAGCACCAGATTGACATTTAATTCAGAGGCGATCGCCTCCTTTGTTCACAAATTGAAGGGTTTGTTTGCAATTGATTCTGATACTCATCAACATCTGGAATACTACAGTCAAATTCTGTGTCCTAATGATGCTACGCTCCAAACTCAATTTACGCTGTTGTTATTAGAATATCTGCTTCCACAAAAGAATGCGGCAGTTACTGAAGCTCTGAGTACAAATCAGGGTGAACGTTTTTGTCAAGCAATCGAAATTGCTTTGCAAAAACAAATCTCCCAAGAGCGACTGTTGAATCAAGTTACAACTCAGATCCGCAAAAGTTTAGATTTGCCAGTCATTATGGCAACAGCGATCGCCCAAGTACGTGATTTTTTGAAATTAGACAGGTTAGTAATATATAAATTTGAGGGGTCAAGGGTCAATACCCAAAACTTAACGCTCAATCAGCAAAATCATTCTCAACCTCCTATACAAGACTGGTACAAGTATGGGGGTTGTATAGTTTATGAAGCAAAGGCGACGGATGCTATTTCTTCGGTGTTACATTACTCAGAAACAAATTGCTTTACACGCAATTCTGCTTGTTGGGATAAGTATCGCCAAGGTTTTACCTTAGTGGTTGAGGATGTGGAAAAAACTTATGCCTTAGAAGAGTGTTTGTTAAATTTTCTCCGCGCTAACCATGTCCGAGCCAAGTTGGTAGCACCAATCATATTTGAGGAAAAACTCTGGGGGTTGTTAATTGCTCATCAGTGTGATTCACCCCGTCAGTGGAATGAAAATGAACAAAATTTATTGACTTCCATTGCAGAACAATTAGCAATCGCCATTCATCAATCGGAGTTAATGCGATCGCTCACTCAAGAAAAACAAACTCTCGAACAACGGGTGCTAGAACGCACAATGGCTTTACGAGATGCTTTATTAGCAGCTGAGGCCGCTAGTCGTTTACGCAATGAATTTCTCGCCACCATTAGCCATGAATTGCTTACGCCGTTAACTTATGTTATCGGGATGTCTTCTACATTGTTGCGCTGGCCTATCGGTGAGTTGAGCCAACGACAGCGAGATTATCTGCAAACTATCCACGACAGTGGCGAACATTTATTAGAAATGATTAATGACATCCTTGATTTATCACAAATTGAGGCTGGCAAAACAGCTTTAAATATTAATGAATTTTCTTTGGCACAGATGGCAGAAAATGCTATTGCAGTCTTAAGAGATAAGGCCACTAACGAACAAGTTAATCTTATACTTGATTTACAAATTGATCCAAGGCGCGATCGCTTTAGTGCTGATGCTGAACGCTTAGCACAAATTCTCTGGAACTTGTTAACTAATGCCATTAAATTTACACCTGAAGGTGGCAGTGTGAATTTGAGAATTTGGGTAGAAGATCATACTGCTGTTTTTCAAGTTGAAGATACAGGAATTGGTATTGCAGAAGAGCAATTACCATTGATGTTTGAGAAATTTCAGCAGCTTGATACACCCTATCGTCGCCGTTATGAAGGTACTGGACTTGGTTTAGCTTTAACTAAACAACTTGTAGAACTACATCGTGGTCGAATTGAAGTAGAATCCACAGTGGGTATCGGCTCTATTTTTACTGTTTGGATACCTACTCAGTCAGCAAAAGTGCTAAGTGCCGAGTCCTAATTTATTAGTGCTGCAAAGCCCTGCGGGCATGGCTGCGCTTAGAACGGTAGCGAGGCTTTCAACCCGTGCTGAGACACGAGGGTTCAAAGATAGAAAGAACAAGTATTGACTATTACCAATGACAAATGAAAACTCAATTACAACCCTAAAACAAGGACTAATTGTATCTTGCCAAGCGCCTGTTGATTCACCTCTGCATGAACCGAAAATTATCGCTGCAATGGCACAGGCTGCTGTTAATAATGGGGCTGTTGGTGTCCGCATCGATACACCAATTCATATCAATGCTGTCAGAGAGGGCGTGAAAGTTCCGATTATTGGTTTATGGAAGCAAATAATCCCTAAGTATGATGTATATATTACACCTCAGTTTGATCATGCTGCTGCTGTTGCTCAAGCTGGAGCCGATATAATTGCGATCGATGCGACGACAAGGCATCGTCCTGGTGGTGAGACATTAGTAGAGATAATTACCCGCATTCATCAGGAATTAGGCAAACCAGTTATTGCTGATGTGGATACAATCGATGCAGCAAAAGCCGCTGCCGCCGCTGGTGCAGATATTGTGGCAACAACTCTTTATGGGTATACTCCCAAAACTAATAATGATTCTCCGCCTTGTTGGGAACTGCTGACGCAAATGCTAGAGGAGTTAAAAATTCCGGTAATTTGTGAAGGAGGTATTTCTTCACCACAAATGGCACGTCATGCTTTAAATTTAGGTGCTTATGCTGTTGTAGTCGGAACTGCAATAACTGGTATTGATTTGCAAGTGAAGAATTATCAACGAGTTATGCAGAACGGCGGATAATATTGAATCCTATTTCACGGAATTCCTGATACAAATTCCCTTTGTCTGCTCTTACGGCTCTAGAGCAGGTTTATTTCCCAAAATTAAGCTGATTTGATTTTTGATTGTCTGCTAATTGTCACATCTCGTTTAATTAGTGACAGTTTTTATCAAATACTTCTCAGCTTAATTGGTATTTATTTTCTAAAAGTATATTGTTCTTAACAGAAGCCATATCTTGCAAAAGCTGAATTTTCCCAAAAATAACAATTAAAAAGAGTCCTCTAGCTGTAAAAAGGCACCTCGGTCAGAATTTTTGGCTTGATATTTGTAAAAGGTCATTATAAGATTACAGAGTTTAGTGATAATAGGTGGCAATAACTATGAGCTTTTCCAGCATTGCTGTTGAGCAACGTTCTAAAGAAGCTCAGGCTCTGAGGTTTTTTCTAGGTTACAGTTTGGTGGGTTCTCTAGCGTTGCATATTGCCCTACTAGGATCTGGTATAGGCAACTTTTTGGCAAGAGTACCTGTAGATGAAGATAATAAACCCATTGAAATAGCGATCGTTGATACTCCGGCTCCAGAAATAGAAAAAGCTCCGATAGAAGAAAAACAGGAACCGCCTGATCAAGTTGTGTCTCGGACTGAAACTCAGATTCCCGAAAAGTCACCTGTTATTCCTCAACAACAGTCAATAGCGATCGCTCCAGTCCAGAAATTTGTTGAAAAGCCTCAAACTCAGCCTGTTAAACAGCAACCCAGACAAACTGTCCAATCAGGTAAACCTTCTACTACTGTCAGAACTAACCAGACATCTCCAGGCAATGGTGGTGGTTCTGGTACTACATCTGAATCAACCAGCACTAATAACGGTGGCAGTTCAGGATCGAGTGGCGGCACAGGAATTTTAACTGGGAGTGGTAATGGTGTAGGTGTTGGTAGTGGCATTGGTACAGGTAATGGCATTGGTAATGGTACAGGCAGTGGCAGTGGCAGTGGCAGTAGTACAGGTACTGGAATTGGTAACGGCAGTGGTACAGGTACTGGCACTGGTACTGGTAATGCTAATCCAGTACCAGTAGCTCCAAGGCAACCAAAAATTGCAGCACCAGCCAATCGTAGTAGCGGTAATGGTCGTGCCGCCTGCCGTCAGTGCGATAATAAATATCCGGAACAAGCTAGACAAAGAGGCATTGAAGGTAATGTGGGTGTGGCAGTTGATACAGATGCTAATGGTAATGTCACTAATGTCAAATTAACCCGTTCAAGTGGCAACCGAGAGCTAGATGAAGCACATCTCAGACAAGCCCGTGAATGGAAATTGAAGCCGAGTGAGGCTGGTAGACAAGGAGTATCAATTGAAACTAATTATGCTATCCGAGGCTCACGACGATATCGAGAAGCTCAAGAACGCAAGCGGCAAAGACAAGCCAGAGAAGTGGAACAAAGAAATCAACCAACCGCAACAGCTAATCAAAGTGCAACTAGTGAAACTCCTAGACGCAGACGGCGTTTAACATCTGGAACGATTGTTGATGTTCCCCCAGAAGCAAGACAAAGAAGAGAATCTACCTCTACGTCAGCCAATACTCCCCTGCGTCGTCAGTTGCGTCAACGGACAAACAGCAATACGTCACAGCCAAGTCCAAGTCAAGCAACCACATCCAGTGGTGAAAATAATGCTCCTAGAGTCCGTCGTCGCCGTCGTCCAGATTCTGCGGCAAATTCTGATAGTAGTAGTAAGTTGCGGAATGCTTTACGCCGTTCTCGACCACAATCTGAGTCTGCGCCTGCTGCGGCTCCCTCAGAGCCGAAGAATTAATGAATAATCTTGTGTTTTAGTTATAGATTTTGATCAGGGTAAGAGCTTGAATCCTTGCGCTCTTACCTTTGCATTGTTCGGTTTTTACAGTTTTTACTGAGGATGTTTAAGACAAGGAGATTTCCCATCTGTGGAAGATTCATCACCATAAATTGCTAAGGTATGATATCCAGGATCAGAATCTGTATAAAGTACTCGAAAAGTATATAGCTTACTTTTACCTTGCCCTTCTGTAATCACTGTTAAAAGTGTTTTATCTGTGTTTGGCAGTCCGGGAATTTTTAGTTTAGGAATGCGCCGCATTTGAATGACATTTGCAGCAGAGTTTTTACAATCTCCAGAATTGAAATTCTGATTCTGTCCAAATTGGGTACAGACTGGCCCATCAAAATCTATGGTTACTTGTGATGGGTCATTTAACCAAACTTTTTTAATTGTTTCGCCAGCTGGTAGAAAGCTTAAATTTGTACCTTGCACATAAGAAACTGTAATAGTTGGGACTACACCACTTAAACCTTGTGCTTGACAGGAAAGCATAGAACGCAACACTACATTCTGGGCTATGGCACGACCAGCCAATAAAATAATTCCAGATGAAACAATTAAGGAGGCCAGAGAGAAGAAATTAGGGGAATTGGCATTTTTCATGACTGCGATCGCTAAACTAAGTCAAGATTACAAATTAAAACTGTAACTGTTGATTAACATACACTTCAACTTCTTTCCCCGCAGCTATAAACCACACGTTAGTTTGTTGGGTTAATTGGGCAATTGCTTGTTGATTGCGTTGAGAAATCTGGGGAACTACAGAGTTAAAACCACCTTCTAAAACCCCAGCTAAGATGTTAGTCCTAGGATTAGTATTGCTAATAATCGTACCTGTAGCAGTTGTTGTGACAACTTGAGCTTCGGTACGGTTAAATAACTCTGCGGCTTTACCAATACCACCCAATACAAATAACCCTAAATCCATACTGGCAATAGCCCCACCGGCATTAGGAAATTTATTTGCTATTAAGGGTCTACCCTTGACACCGCGAATAATAATGGCATTTCTAGGCAAGGTTGTTTCTGTGATCACACCATCTTTTTGCGAGACAATTTTTGTGACATTTAATTGTAATAAGCCTTGATCAGAAAGAGATTTAATTTCAGCTAATAACTCAGTTTTTGCTGGAATCGCAACTTCACCATCTATAGACTTTAACGGTTGTTTTAATTGAATAACAAATACGTTTTTATCTTCGTCGTCTTTGTCGTTACCTCTTGTTCTGGTGGTTTCCCCAAAAATAGCTGTAGCTACCACAGCCCTGGTACTAGTACCCACAGCTACGGTTTTCGGGCCTTGGGTTTGTCCTGGGCTGAGTCCAGGATTTGTCTGAGGTTGTGGTTGAGTTTGGGGTTGTGTGATCTCTGGTGAGGTCACAGTATCGTTGTTGTTGGCTGGGGGAACTTGACTGATATTCACCCCAGAGGTTCCAGTTGTTGAAACCTGACCATAGCTGCCTAGTTTAGCTAACTTTGACCATTCTTGCAGCGGATCTGGTGGAGCAGGTGGAGTGTTAACTACTGGTTGTGGTGGTGGTGAAAATTGTGGTTCTGTGCGACTTTCGGGGATAGCTGATACAACAGCAGGTCTTTCTATAGCTGGATTAATTGGACGAGGAATATACACTACCTGGGCTGGTGTTTGCACTGCTGGGCGGACATTTCTAACTGTGGTTGTGCGGTTAGGTCTGGGATCTACTGACGAAACTAATCTGACTGGATTTCTGAGATTTTGTTGAGAAGCTGCAACTTCATCTGCTTGTTCTGCGAGTGCTAATTTTGTTTTTAAATCTTCAATTTCTTGTTGTAAATCTTGCTGGCGAGGAGCCGTGGTGGTTGTGGATGGAGTGGGAACAGAAACAACATTACTGTTTGACTTTTGACTGCTACCACTCATGAGTTGAGATAAAAAACCGCCAGCTAACAGAACTACTACTAAGGTGGCGGAGCCGACTAAAGTTAATTTGGCAAAAGGATTTGCAGATAGAGGTTGGGTGGTTTTAACTTCTTCAGGTTCAGAAGTCAAAGCCTCTGGAATGTCAGATTCTTCTGTGGCTTCGACATTCACAGTTTTTGATTCGTCTTCAAAACCTACTAATCTGGCTATTTTTGATTCCCAATCTGCCGATTCTGTTTGTTTTTGTGAATCAGAGTGAGGGCGATTTACAAGACTTTGAGAAGAGAGTTCTGAAGAAATGGAATAAGAAGTCATGGTATATAGCTTTGGTGATAATGTTTAAGAACAATTTTTGTCTTTTATGTCACATATATTGTAAATTTCTAATCTCGCTTCGCCAAGGCGGTAAGCAGCTAAGTGCCAAGATAGAGGTTTGTCGGGTAATGATGTTCCTGCTTCATCGACAACTCGGACTAAAATTTGTTTATTAAAAGGATTTGATTGTCCTAATTTGTCATAATTAGTAAAACTTAATTGATGAGCATACATATCTAATTTCCAAGCTCCGTCTGTGATTTTTGTAGGCTGGGAAATACTATCAATCACTAATACATATTCACTTCCTTTATTAATCGTTTGAAATTGTGAGCCTGATTTTAAATTTGTCAGTTCTAAAAGTAATTTTTGTTTAATGTTATTAGATATCATCTGAGAACTAATATCCCAAGCTGTTTGCGGTGGTTGTTGTTCTGACCAAGTGAGCATAAGGCTGATGGTCTCCCCGACAAAGCGCCGAATTGTTTCTGGATATCTTTCTATGCTTGGTTTAGGATCTACTGTGATGGCTTGACCATCTATGAGTTGCACTAAACTTTGTGGTGTTAATTGTTGTTTCAGCGCTTGTAACATCGACCCATGAAACATTAATAGCAGTAAGGAAAATACATTTAAGCCGAATGTGACAACGGCAAATAAAGGTAAAATATTGCTCTTTTTATTTTCTGTTTTGAGTATTTGCATAAATACTATTTATATAAAAGTTACCTAAGAAAACTACTGATTGGTTTATTATTGAGACATTGATTGGTTTTATCTTCTGGGTTATTGTATTCATCTATTAAACATAAATTACGAATTTCATAAATTTCTAATTTGTCTGTCCGCGTGCTATATATGGCTTTTTGTAGGTCTGTACTATTTTCATTAAGAGGATAGGGAAAATAATCAACTGCACGAACTAATAAATCTTTATTAAATGCTGTGACTCTTCGACGATTATCAGAACGTTTGGTTTGCACTAAGTCAGCTACCATCCCCACGCGCCATTTACCAGGAGCGATTTTTTGAGGCGGATAGAGGCGTTTGATGACTAATTGGGCTGTGATGCTTTGGCTGGCGTTGTTAGCAAAAACTTCTGGAGGTGTTAGTTCGGCGATCGCACTTAATAAACCTTGACGAAAATCTTCAGAAATGGCAAAACTAGCCATCCATGTGCTAGTAGTGACGTTTCTATTACCACCTTTGACAGTCCGCACCTGTATTCCCAGGTCTGGTTTAGGTTTAGCGACTTCTTCAATAGTTTGGGGGGGTAAGTTTCCCGACCAGTTAAACATGCTGGTCATGGTTTTACTGACAAATCGGCTAATCGTTTCCGTGTCTCTTTCTAAGTCATCAGTTGCGGTAGGTGACTTACCATCAATCATCTGCACAAAATTAGGTGGCTTTCTCAGACTCAGTTGGCGGATATTTAAGCCTTGAATAATAAATAAAGTTAACACTAATATTTGCAAACTGAAAGTAGCGATCGCAAAAATTGTCAATACACTTCCTGTTTGTTTTTGCTGTCTTTTTTTGAGTAAATTGACCATACGATCACCTGCTAAGAATTCAGAAGTCAGGAGTCAGAATTTAGATTCGATTCCTCACCAAGGTTTCAGTATTACTAATAGCGCTAAAAACTGCAAACCCTCCAGCCGCAGCTAAGAACAACGATAACAAAGGTGCTAAAATTCCTAAAAATATAATAAACCACATTAAATCAGGGCTGGCATTGATATCTTGTCCTGGCCCATTAATAATTACTCCTGCTGTCAATGCTGCAACAATATTAAACGAAATCTTAGCAATTCCCGCAGCTAAAAACCCTGTCATCCAGGCAAAAATCGGCTTTCCCGCCCCAGGTAATAATGAAGCGCCTACGGCTATAGGTCCTAAAGCAGCTATTAACAACATCGTAGCTTCTAGTAAATTTTGAAAGGCGTATTGTAGTGAAATTAAAAAGTTTTTAATAGTTGTTTGTCCCGTATTTCCTAATAGTGCATTAAATGCAGCATCAGTGACAATTCCCGTACTAAATTTAATTTGATTAACTTGATTTTCTAGCCTATCTATCCAAGTTCTATTACCATATCGATTTCTATATTCTTGCCAGAGGTCATCAATTTGCTCAGTGGCTTTGTTTAAACATTCAGTTTGTTGTTGACCAGTAAGCGCTTGACAAGGGCGTAGTAAAGAACCTGCAACTTCTTCCGCTACACTCATATTGATAGCTTGTTGATAGGTTTGTTCTGTATCTGCTGTGGTAACTACTTGCTGATTTACAACATTGATAAAATTTCTCACCCCTAAAGTTAGGTTAGAAAGCGCGCTTCCACCGCCAGGGTTACTTAACAAAACTACGACCACAAAAGGCCAAATCAAGCCAGATATGGGGCGAGAATATTCGCTGTAAATCACATCCTTTAGCCATTGCACCATAAAAAATAACAGCGTACCAACAGCAAAGAATACACCTAAATTAGTGATAGCTCCATATAAGTTATTACTGGTGTTATTTTGTAATAAATCTACCCATTGTTTGTCCCAACTTTCAGCGATACTTCTAGCTGTTGTTGCCCCATTTTCCAGGGTATCAGTAATGCCTGGAAAAGCTTGTAAAAAATAAAGCTGCATTTTAATTTACATTTTTTTATGATTAATGATCATGGTTCACGCCCAAATAAATCTATTTGAGCAGTAGTCCGTAAAAGTCTGGCGGCTTCGGCGGCTGAATCAACTCTGCGAGCGCGGTTTGTTTCTTCAACTTGCTGAGAAATATTCGCTAAATTTAAATTTGAGTATTGTACTGACTGATTTGTTTGGATAGTTTGAGCCAAATTTTCGGCGACAATTTTTGATTGTTCTTGGAGGATTTTAACGGTTGTATCTTGTTGGATGGTCGATTGACATAAACTTTGATTTGCAACATTTGTAGCACCTGCTGAACCGGTTATTTTACATACCTGATCTTTCAAATCATCCAGAAAACTATCAGCATCTTCAATAGTCTGAGCAATGCTTTCGATACTTCTTTCGGTATCTTCTAATTTGGTTTTGAGGCGTACTTGTCCCTCTCTACCCAAAACCCCAACTACAGCCCCACGCGTGACTATCCGATTCACTTCATTACTCACTCCTGCGCCATTGACTGCGGAATTATTTTCATATCTTCCTGAGATGGAGTTAATAATAATATCGTTGCGAACTTGTCTCCCGGCGGAAACTGGATCAGGTAGATTTAGTTCTCCACTGTAATTACTCAGCGCACCTTGAGTTCTAATATCTAGTGGTCTAAAAGTTTCATTAACATTGCTTCTGAGATAGTTTTGTAAATCGACAGAATAATATTGAAAATCAGTCCAGACTCTCCCTAGTTGTGCCATTGCTGGCAGAATTAATAAGCTAGAAAAGACTAATGTGAATATAGTTGTTTTCCGCATAATTTTTACCTGAAATTGTGTGAGGAATTGAATTTATCCACTCCGCAAAGAAGCTAATAACTGACGAGCAAAAATAGAAATTGCCTCATATTTATCACTATGTTGTTGCATTACTTTTCTCCGGGCAGTTTGCTCATTGGGGTTGTTAGCAACTACTGCTAATTGTTCGTAACCTGGATAGTAGCGGCAAAATGTATAAATGCCGTTATCATCTAATAACCATTGGCTGTAAACTCCTTCTTTGCGTGGGAAAAAGCTTTCGGAGGCATTACGGGCAATAATATCGCGGGGATATTTCAAAATACTGACGAAGCTATCAACTGCAACTGGTTGGATACGACCGATTAATCTGGTTGACAAGTTTTGCAGAATTTTTGATGCGGCTTTGGATTTAGCGATGGTATCGGGGTCTTGGGCTGATAAGATGACACGAATCCCCGCTTTGGCTCCGTTGGCACAAATTCTGCCTACTAAGTCGGCAATTTGGTCAAATTCAAACAAAATTGGCGCTTCATCAATAAAGAAAATAGAAGCTGGACTGCTTAAGGCGCGGCGCAAGGCGGCAGAATATGCACTTAAGGAGAGGACGGCTGCATCTTCGTTATCTGCTAGGTTGCGGAGGGCAAAAACCAGCAGTTGAGCATCGGTGGGAAAACTGGATGGTGAAGAAATCGCTTGTCCTACACGACTAGATAGCCAAAACCGCAAGCGGAGTTGAATTTGACTCAGTGCATCTTCAACTCGGCCACTGACAGAATCGAGACGCAAATGTTCTGGGGAGCAAAAATAGAGAAAATCGTTTAAAGTTGGGGTTTTTTGCCATTCTGGGCTACCAAATCCGCCGTTGATGGCGAGGCGATATCGTTCTTGAATACCTTCATCAGCAAAGAAGGCTCCCAATGCGAGGTTGAGGAGGGAACGCACGGTTTGAGAGAGGAGTTGATTTTCGGTAGATGAGCCTAAGACCATTGTCATTAAGGCTGATTCGAGAAAGGCGACATAATCTAGGAGGCGATCGCGTTGTTCTTCGGGAGAGAGCGATCGCAAATCTGGTTGTTCAAATAAGTTATTCGATTGTTTAGAAATATCAAAGTATGCCCCATTTCCTTCCATAAACTCGGTGTAGTCGGTAAATGTAGATGACCCATCTGGTTTAGGGAAATCTAAGGCGACAACGGGAATATTATGGGCTAAAGCTTGGGTTAAAATTCCTGATACCAACACAGATTTCCCTGCACGGGTAGTCGCAAACAGCGCTAAGTTTTTGTGTTGGTTAAACATATCTAAATGTATGGGTGTGCCGCCTTCTTCTGCTACTAATTCAAAGCCATATTTATCTCCGGCTTTGGTCATCACTAAAGGCATTAATCCTGGCACTTCACTGGTTAAATACAACTGTCGGCGGTTAAAGGGTTTAACTAACAATCCTTCCCACACTATCGGTAAAGATTGTAGCCAAACTTTCCAAGCATATTCTGTCTCTCGAATTACCTGGGCTGGACGTTGAAAACAGTTTTCAATATATCTGATGGCTTCATCTAATTTTGCCTGGGTGGGGCGATGCACAAAAATGGCAATTCCGGCATGAATCGGTACGGCTCCTTCATACAATTGTTCTTGAGCTGCGATCGATTTTTTTAACTTTAATTGGGCATTGACATCAATTGTTTTACTCTTTTCTTGTGCTGTAAGTGCTGACACATTTGACTGTTTCAGTACTCTTTGCAAAGTTGTTTTAACAATGGCAGGATTGGCGGCTGTTAACTGGCAAAAAATCTCTGTATCAACTACAGTTTCTCTCGCTAGGAGTTCCCATAAGTACCGTAGTTGCGAAAATTTATTTGGCCAACCACCTGGTTTTTCCAGAAAAGCCATCGCGCCGATGTAATGGTTGTTGATGTTTACCCAGCGGCGATCGGCACAAGGTACACTAGATTCCATTAGCAAGGTTGTACTGTGGATATTCTCAATTAGCAGTTTGCTACTAGCTAAGTCAGAATTAACTTGTTCGTGTAATCCAGTGTCATCTAATGTGAGTAATTGAGGAATTTCTATGGGTGGTGTATCGTTAAATCTTAACCAGACTTCTTCCCAAAGTTCCTCTGCATTTAAAGGTTTAATATCTAAACCCATTTTGTTAGATAATATTTGTTCCCAACGGCAAAAGCCTTGTTTATAAGCGTCGGTAATAACAGTTTCAATACGTTGATTTTCTATTTCTTCGAGTTCACCTTTAAATTTTAGCCACCAAGATTCTGCTCTAGCCAATAGTTTTTCAATCCAATCATCGGCGTTGCTAGAATTTGGTTCTACAGTATAAGTTACATATATCCGCAGAAATTTTGGCTTACGAATACCAGAAGCAGTCAGTTCTCTAATTCTGGCTCGTTCTGCCATAACTAAATATTTAATATCATTTGATGGAGAGCGTTTGATTAAATCTGCTAGTTCTTGTTGTCGGTGTTTATCTGAACTAAAAGACCCTATATGTAAGGTCATTCTTTCGCCTTCGGGGATATCTTTTAGTCCAGATTCAATATTATTAAAAATAGTATTTATTTGTTCAGATCTTAAAGTGGTATGGATGCCTTTACATTCAAAGCCAAAGACAAAGCAAAATCTATCTCTTTGAGTTCCTTTCGCCAAAATATAAGCGCCAAGATCACGTCCATCTACTCCAATGCGTAGCATTGTTGCTAGGTGTAAAGCATCTTCAAATGGCGTTAATCTACTTTCGTTTCCTGGGGTACCGATGCTTTTTTTTCCGATTTTTTGCTTCATGATTAATTTCCAGCAAGCTTTGATAACGAGCAAAGCCTCTAGTCCAAGTGGGAACTCCGATAAATTTACTTAAAAAACGCCAACTCCTACCACCAGATAATATCCACCAAGTTGCTATTCCCCAACCTGCTATTAAGAATGTCCACAACCATTTTTGAAATTCATCGGCGAATAAGCCGCCAAAAACGCCATTGACAATAAAGTATGCAGTTAGGGCAATTACTAACCAAGGAAAAATTTGATCGGCAGGAATTGGCCCTAATGACGGTTGTGCGCCTAAAATTTGATTGACTGGACGAAAATCTTGCTCCCGTTCTTCAGACATAGAATTAATTAATTACCAATTACGAAGCCTGTCATGACATCGGCAATTGTGACAGCTAAAACAACTAATAAGGGGGTTCTGGCAATACTTTGCCAATCTTCGTCTTTTCGCACTGCGTTAATTACCCCAATCAACGAAACTGCAATATAAAGCAAGTAAATGCCTCGCAAGACGTTAAATATTAAACTAACTGCTGTTTCTGTCCCAGCACTATTAGTAGTTGAGCCTTGTACTAAATTAGTTTTGAAAAACTTTTCGGCTTTCCCAAAAAATTGTGCTTGTGCTGGGGCGGCGAAGTAATCTAACCAAAATAAACTTAAAATCACGACTGGTGCCAATATTTGTAGGGCTATGCGCCAGTGTTGCGGTAAATTGACTTGTTGTCCAATTTGTTGTATCGATATAACAATTAAACTGCCAATTAATAAACAAAAAAGTAGGATTGGGCTTTTTAAGCTGATAATGCTCAAAAATACGGTGCAAGCCAGTAAAAATGGCACTGATTCCAGGAAGGTAATGCGCCAAAATTCTAAGGTAGCCTGAATATTAGGTAATTTTTTCACAGCGCTATTATTTACAAGTTTGCGAATGTTGTCTGCTCGATCACCCTGTCTAGACATTTGTAAATTTCCTGAGTTATTTATTAAATAAGTTTAGTTGTTGCTTACTGAAAACCATGTTAATTTATCACAAATAATGGTTCATATAATAGAAATTATGCACTAACAGTATGATATATATTCATGTTCTTATTAATTATTAAGAACAAGTTAACCAACTCTTAATATCGGGTAAAATACCAAACTTTTTATACTCTTCTCAATATTTTGTTTTTCCCGACAATTATTTTCTCTAATTTGAACAAATTCACAATTAATTGCTTCAATCACAACTTTTATCTCCTCCAAAAGTTACTAATCATAAAATTTGTAGCATTAAATGTGCTTTTTCTGCATTGATAAATGCTAGACAGTTAAAAAATTTGTGATTAATACTTTATTCATTGCACCTGTATAACTCCAGATGTGTACTGAAATAGAAAGCTAGTGTAATTGTGCAACAGTTGTCAATGAGGATGGTAGATGCTGTTTGCTGAAATCATGGCTAATTTTTACACAGCGATCGCCTCGGCTTGGCTTCCTGATGGCAGATAACCACTGTTGAGTTAATCTGTTATTATGCTTAGATATGAGGCTCAACTTTAGAACTTTTTCATCAACGAGCGATCGCCTATGATACTGATTGTAATTATCAGTAAGAGAGCTTTGCTCTACGTGATTACCCGCAATTTTATTGAGGTTGATGTGGAGCATTGGCACGTTTTTGTTAAAGAACTCTAATTTGTCAGTAATTTTGTCAAGTCTAGCACAATCGGGACTTTATTTTTTACACAAAAAGAATAAACGATTTGCTTTTTTATTGAACTAACCCGCCAATTAGCAACATTCGGCAACTTAAGCCTACACTGATGCCTAGCACAGTTGTAATCAGGAAATTTACGGTGAATTGCTAACATAGAATTTTGATTTCATCCAGTAAACTACTGAATTAATTGCAATGTTTCCGCAAATAACAGCAGCTTCAGTTCGGTAATTATGAAAATTATCAAAAAATTTAGATGCGAGTTTTCTTTGTGTCAGAGATAACTCATAATATCTTCACATTCTAGCTGATAATTCTCGATGAATCCGAATACTCATTTACAGATAATTTTAACTGACACACCTATTGGGACTGTATTACCTGCGATCGCTCAAACTAACCTCCCTAACTGGTGGTTAGCTGGGGGTGCAGTCCGTAACAGCGTTTGGCGGGCATTATTTGGCGAAGACTGTGCTTTAGTCATTAATGACTTTGATATTGCCTTTTTTGATGAAACTGGTAGTCGTTCCCAGGAACTATCTGCACAAATCAGCCTCACAGAAAAATTTCCCAACTATAAGTTTGATGTCAAAAATCAAGCCAGTTTTGCTTGGTGGCGTTCTGGCAAGCGTCCTTATACTAGTACAGAAGATGGTGTCCAAGATTGGTTACACACCGCAACGGCTGTCGGTGTCAGGTTAAATTCTCAAGGAGAATGGGAATTTTTTACACCTTACGGATTAGATGATTTGTTTGCTGGCATTATTCGACCAACACCCGCACATATTTATAACCCAGATGCTCATAACAAAGCATCAACATTTCTCGCCAAGTGTCCCCATCTGAAATTGGCAGAAGCGGGATAATATCAACCGTAGAGTGAGTAATTTTGTATTGTGGCGAATTATCAAGAGAAATTACTGAGAACTAGACTTGCTATTTCTAGTTTTGGTAATTAGCTAAATAAGTAATTAATTTTGATTATTTTTTACGGCATCATTGCGGGAATATTGCATGACTTTTTAAGTAGCACTATCACTTTCAAGATTTTTGCTGCAAGTAACTAACTAACTGTTCCCCTGCGGTATCGATGTGGCGTTTTAGTAACCGCACAGCAGTTTTTGCATCTCGCTGTTTGCACGCATCTAAAAGTTGATAGTGTTCTTTTTGAGAATGTTCTTGATAATCCATTTGTGCCATCTGCACACGCACATAGCGATCGCAATTTATATGTAAGTTTTTTACTATTGCCAATAGTCGCGGACGTTCTGCGCTGGCGTAAAGTGTAGCGTGAAATTCCCAATTAAGTTGCGCTAACAAACCTGCATCGGTGGTTTGATCGGTTGTTTCGAGAATTATTGCGGCTTTTTCTAAATCTGCTGTGCTTAATTTTGGTATGGCTAACTGTATGGCTTTCACTTCTAAAGCACTGCGAATCTCACAAATTTCTTGCGCTTCATTGGCTGTGAGTACCGATACCATCGCCCCACGATTTAAATGCAGTGTTACTAAACCTTCTGCTTCTAATTGACGTAAGGCTTCCCGCACAGGAATGCGACTCACACCAAATTGTGTAGCAATTTCATCTTGTCTAAGAGATTGTCCTTCTTGAAAAATACCGCGCAGAATTGCTTCCCGCAAGGCATCGGCAATTAAATCGGGGGTGCTGCGTTGTTGTTTCAGCATATTAGCTGCTAAATCATTTAGGTTCATATTGAATATTGTATACAATTCTAAAAAGATTGTATACAATATTCAAAGTTACAAATAATTCCCTTAAGCAAACGGGAGACAGTTATGAGCATTGCATCTCAAGCAACAGACCGAGTTATCATCTTCGATACCACCTTGCGGGATGGCGAACAATCCCCAGGTGCAACCCTAAATGCAGAAGAGAAATTAGCGATCGCTCATCAACTGGCACTCCTGGGTGTAGATGTCATTGAAGCGGGTTTTGCCGTCTCTAGTCCGGGAGATTTTCAAGCCGTCAAAACCATCGCTGAACAAGTCGGAACACCAGACGGGCCAATTATTTGCAGTTTAGCCAGAGCCACCCGCAAAGATATTCAAGCCGCCGCCGAAGCCTTACAACCTGCTGCCCATCCGCGCATTCACACCATGATTTCCACATCTGATATTCATCTGCAATATCAGTTGAAAAAGTCCCGTAGTGAAGTGTTGGCGATCGCCCAAGAAATGGTCGCTTATGCCAAATCCTTTGTCGATGATGTTGAATTCTCGCCAATGGATGCTAGTCGCACAGAACCAGAGTTTTTATATCAGGTATTAGAAACTGCGATCGCCGCAGGTGCCACGACAATTAATATTCCTGATACCGTCGGTTACTGCACACCCAAAGAAATGGGAATTCTCATTCAGGGAATTCGGAAAAATGTGCCGAATATTGACAGCGTAATTCTTTCCATTCACACTCAAAATGATTTGGGTTTAGCCACCGCCAACGCCTTAGCGGCAATTGAAAATGGCGTGCGGCAAGTAGAATGCACAATTAACGGCATTGGTGAACGTGCCGGAAATGCCGCATTAGAAGAAATTGTTATGGCCTTGCAAGTGCGGAAACATTACTTCAATCCTTACTTTGGACGTGCTGTAGATTCCGATGCACCCCTCACCAACATCAAAACCCAGGAGATTTACAAAACTTCTGCCTTAGTTTCCCAATTAACTGGAATGTTGATTCAGCCGAATAAGGCGATCGTTGGTGCAAATGCTTTCGCCCATGAATCAGGCATTCATCAAGATGGCATTATCAAGCATCGCCAAACCTACGAAATTATGGAAGCAGCATCCATTGGGTTGCCAGAAAATCGCATAGTTTTAGGCAAACACTCTGGACGAAATGCTTTCCGTACAAGATTGAAAGAATTGGGATTTGAACTGAGTGAAGCCGACTTGAACAAAGCCTTTAACCGCTTTAAAGAAGTTGCAGACAAGAAAAAAGAGATATCTGATTGGGATTTAGAAGCGATCGTCCGTGATGAAACCCAAAATCAAGTAGAAAGTGGCTTTCAACTCGAACACGTTCAAGTAATTTGTGGTGACTGTACTTGTCCAACCGCAACCATTACAGTTGTCACTCCCGATGGCAAAATCCTCACAGATGCCAGCGTCGGCACAGGGCCAGTAGATGCAGTTTATCAGGCGATAAACCGCTTAGTACAGATTCCCAATCAATTAATAGAGTTCTCTGTGCAGTCTGTTACAGGGGGAATTGATGCGTTGGGAACAGTCACAATCCGCTTGAGATATCAAGATCGCATATTTTCTGGACAAGCATCCGACACTGATATTGTCGTAGCCGCAGCTTATGCCCATCTCAACACGGTAAACCGCCTTTACCGTTACTTGCAAACACAAAAAATCCCAGCGCAGATGAGCTAATAAAAAAGGGATGAGTGAATCATCCCTTTTCTCAAACCAACTTTATCTACACCCATAAAAATTAGAACACTCGGAAAATAAACGGATAACGGAACGGTTCATCAGGATTGTTAAAACAGTGCAGCAGTGCCACAATTGTCAGCCCCCAGTGCAATAAAAAGCCAAAGGCCACAAGAGGAAAGAACAAAATCCCTCCAATACCAAAAGTGAGCCAAGATAAAACTGCAATTGGTAATCCAATTATGGTTGCCCAAAACCAAACATTGAAGTGGAAATTAATTGATTCTTTAGCGCTACTTTTAACAACAGGGTCATCCGAAATAATATTAATGATAATAGGTACACCAATTGAAAACAACGTTGTACTAAAGAAAATTGCCCCATGACACAGAGATGATAACAGTTTGCGCTTATCAGAATCAAATGAAGTTTGCATCCTGGTGGCTCCTCAATTTACTTGTTATATTTTATTGTAATGGGTAGTTTTTCAGCCTTGTATGGTAGTTTACCGTACTTCGTAAATTCTCGACTATTTTTTAACCATTGATTAACTTCTCCAACTACTCATCAGAGATGAATGATAGTGTTTACCGTACCTACGCTTTTTCAGCAATCAGGTTTGAATTCTGAAATATTTTTCAGGTAGGCTTTTTTCAGCAAACTCTCAATCAAACCAATATTTACTAATTAATACCCACTTACACATATATTGTTTTCCCTAAATTAATAGGACTTACGCAAAAAACCTCTCAAACTCTCATTCCTCTGTGTCCTCTGCGTCTCTGTGGTTCGTTATTCCGTAACTTGTGCGTAAGTCCTAATTAAATATAAGTACTATTTTAAAAGTAAGTAGCCGTCATGAACTGCGTACAGCAGAACGCATGAAAAAGGGATAATAAAAGGAGCATGGTGTTCTACAGAGTTCGTTCGTTCTTGGTGCGTAAAAGCCTGTTAAGTAGCCAGAACCAGATACCCGCAAGAACCGGTAACTGTTGCGCCTGTTAAAGAGGAAAGCACGTAAGTCAGATTATGACTCATGGGTATCAACAGGACACTGTGCCTTGTCGCCAAGATCAGGTGAGGTAGTTATGGAAATAGTATATTCCCGTTGTGCAGGTCTGGATGTCCATAAAAAGACAGTAGTGGCTTGTGCAATCACACCCAAATCGAGTGGTGGTTGTCACAAAGAAATTCAAACATTTGGAACAATGACCAGCGAGCGATTTACTACATTTGTCAGATTGGTTGATGGCAAGGGAATGTACTCACGTAGCGATGGAAAGCACGGGAGAGTATTGGCGGCCAGTATTTAATATCTTGGAACGACTTTCCTCAAAGATTCGCAAAGGTAATAACAATCTCAGGGTTGGACTTGTGCAAGCGGCTCATGCCGCCACCAGAACCAAAGGTTATCTTGCGGCTCAGTATCGTCGTATTGCCGCCAGACGCGGTAAGAAAAGAGCGATAATCGCTGTTGCACATTCGATTTTAAAAATCGCCTACTACTTAATTTTGCGTCAGGAGACTTATCAAGATTTAGGAGGTGATTATTTCGATAAACAAAAGCCAGAGGCGACAAAAAAACGTTTAGTTAAACGTTTGCAAAAACTAGGATATGAAGTTTCACTGACTCAGCTAGAAACTGCGTCGCCAACGCTTGCCTGATTGAAATAACCTGTCTTTACTTGAGTTCGGATTGTTAAACACAGTCTGTACAGTCATTTTTTCTGCTTAATTTCAGCGCAAAGTATTTTCAAGTCAGAACTGTGCAAATAAACCGAACTATGTAACGAAAAGTAAAGTTATCTAAAACTCTCTTCCCTTCTGCCTTCTGCCTTGTCATAACGACAATTTTTAACATCGACCTACTTACCCATAGCTTGGTATTGAATCTGATTTAGACTGATGAATGTTAAATAAATAATTAACTCATCAATGCCACAGGGAGAAATATTACTCAACCCTGGCACTTTATGGACAAGTGTCAAAGAATGTACTGAATATGCTTTAAAATGCGGTGCATTGCTGTCTATCCCTACAAAGTTTGAATTTGTTGAGCAAGACGGCGTTAACTTTTTAGTCCGGATTTTATCTAACCTTGTTCGCAAAGATGCAGCGAAGAAACAGCAAGACAAACAAACTTTTGATGGTAAGGAATTCAACCCTTTCCTTCCCTACGAAAAGGATTTATTTGTGGCGGATATTTCCCATACTCATGTCTGTATCTTGAATAAATTCAATGTTGTTGACTATCACTTACTAATCATCACCCGTGCATTTGAAGAACAAGAAAGCCTACTTACACCAGAAGATTTTGCTGCTTTATTAGCATGTTTAGCCAACTTTGATGGTTTAGCTTTTTACAACAGTGGTAAAACCGCAGGCGCTAGTCAGCGGCACAAGCACTTACAAATAGTACCTTTACCACTGGTTACTTCAGGAGTGCAGACACCTATTGAACCACTACTAACATCAGCAGAATTTGAAGATGGTGTAGGAAGCATAACGCAATTACCTTTTGTCAACGCTTTTGCAAATTTAGATCCCAATTGGGTTCAATCTCCGTTAACTTATGCTGAGTCTATCTTGAAGGTATATCAAAATTTATTAAGTGCTGTTGGGATAGAAGCAGTTGATAGTCATCAACCATATGGTGCTTACAATCTGCTTGTAACTAGAAAATGGATGTTCATCGTACCGCGATCGCAAGAACATTTCCACTCCATTTCTGTCAACTCGTTAGGATTTGCTGGTGCTTTACTGGTGCGGAATGAGCAAGAAATGCAACTTATCAAAAACACAGGCCCAATGACCATCCTGAAAGAAGTTTCTGTAAAAGGGTCAATAGTCAGTCAATAATCATTGATGGCTTCTTGCTTCCCTCTGCTCACCAAATCTGTCGCCCACTCTCCCCTTTCACAACCGCAGAGATTATCAGATGTTCTAGATGCAAAGCTTCTGATACATGATCACAGTCTGTTGTCTAAGCTTCGCTCGTAATGACAAGTTTTTAGTCGGACTTGATATATAGCAAAGTGCTGTCAAGCCCTGCGGGCATGGCTGCGCTTAGAGCAGTAACTGGGCGTTTAGCTGCTGAGTATAAAACCAGTAACTCTAATAAAAAACGCCCTCCAATGGAGGGCGTTTTTTATCACTTTTCTACTCAGACTAAAGATTAACCGTTGATAGCAGGAGCGGAGATAGCAACAGGAGCAACATCACCAGCAGCCAAATCTAAGGGGAAGTTGTGAGCATTGCGCTCGTGCATTACTTCCATACCCAAGTTAGCGCGGTTGATGATATCAGCCCAGGTGTTGATAACGCGACCTTGAGAGTCAATCACTGATTGGTTGAAGTTGAAACCGTTCAAGTTGAACGCCATTGTGCTTACGCCCAATGCGGTGAACCAGATGCCGATTACAGGCCATGCAGCTAGGAAGAAGTGCAAGGAACGGCTGTTGTTGAAGGACGCGTATTGGAAAATCAAGCGACCGAAGTAACCGTGGGCTGCAACGATGTTGTAGGTTTCTTCTTCTTGTCCGAATTTGTAACCGTAGTTTTGCGATTCGTTTTCGGTTGTTTCACGAACTAAGGAGGAAGTTACCAAGCTTCCGTGCATTGCAGAGAACAAGCTACCACCGAATACACCAGCTACTCCTAACATGTGGAAGGGGTGCATCAAGATGTTGTGTTCTGCTTGGAACACGATCATGAAGTTGAAGGTTCCAGAGATACCCAAGGGCATACCATCAGAGAAGGAACCTTGTCCGATTGGGTAGATCAAGAATACTGCTGTTGCTGCTGCTACGGGGGCGGAGAATGCTAGGCAGATCCAAGGACGCATTCCTAAGCGGTAGGATAGTTCCCATTCACGTCCTAAGTAGCAGAATACGCCGATTAGGAAGTGGAATATTACCAATTGGTAAGGGCCGCCGTTGTACAACCACTCGTCTAAGGATGCTGCTTCCCAAATTGGGTAGAAGTGCAAGCCAATTGCGTTGGAGGAAGGTACTACTGCACCAGAGATGATGTTGTTTCCGTATAGTAAGGAACCAGCAACGGGTTCACGGATACCATCGATGTCTACTGGGGGTGCGGCGATGAAGGCGATTACGAAGCAGGTGGTTGCAGCCAGCAAGGTTGGGATCATTAGCACGCCGAACCAGCCGATGTATAGGCGGTTGTTGGTGCTGGTGATCCACTCGCAGAACTGTTCCCATACGTTGGCGCTTTTGCGCTGTTGTAAGGTTGCGGTCATGTCTTTATGATTGCGTCTGTTATGAATGTTGCAGGTGTTTTTACCTGTTGTTACATATCTTAAAGGTATCTATTGCTTTTTGTAAAGGGGTTTCAGAAACTATTTTCTCATTGAGCCTGGAAAAAGCTCTGATACGTAGTCTATGTAAAGGGTTCGTGAGACAGAGCAAATTATTTTTCTGAAGTTTTGATTGTTTACAATTCTACAAAGCCTTTTATCTTATGGCAGTTTTCCATTCTTCCGCCGTTACCTATAGCCCTGCCTATACAATCGTTCCAACCTACGAGTGCTTTAATCGTTGCACCTATTGCAACTTTCGCACTGATCCTGGTCAAAGTACCTGGCTGACGTTACCAGCAGCAGAAGATATTTTAAAACGACTACAAAATGAGAAAGTCTGTGAAATTCTTATCCTCAGTGGTGAAGTACACCCCAATTCGCCACAGCGTCCGGGGTGGTTTCAGCGGATTTATGATTTGTGTAAATTAGCCTTGGCGATGGGTTTTTTACCCCACACAAATGCAGGGCCGCTGAGTTTTGCAGAAATGCAAAAGTTAAAAAATGTAAATGTGTCAATGGGTTTGATGTTGGAGCAGTTAACGCCAGCATTATTAAAGACAGTCCACCAACACGCACCCAGTAAAGTCCCAGAATTGAGGCTGCATCAATTACAATGGGCGGGAGAGTTACAAATTCCCTTTACTACGGGGTTACTTTTGGGAATTGGCGAAACTGCGGATGATTGCTGGATAACCTTAGAAGCCATATCTAAGATTCATCAACGCTACCATCACATTCAAGAAGTGATTTTGCAACCTCACAGTCCAGGAAATCAGCAAACCTTTGGCGCACGAGGTTTTGACCCCCATCAGTTACCAGCAGTGATTACCAAAGCCCGTCAAATTTTACCGCCAGAAATTACAATTCAAATTCCGCCAAATTTAGTTAAAGATGAGCAATGGTTACTTGCTTGTATTGAAGCAGGTGCGAGAGATTTAGGGGGAATAGGGCCAAAAGACGAAGTAAATCCCGATTATCCTCACATTCAGGCACAAGAATTGAGAGAAGTTTTACAACCTGTGGGGTGGGAATTAATGCCACGTTTACCTGTGTATCCGCAATTTGATAGTTGGCTGTCGGGAGAATTGCAAAAAGCCGTGAGTCATTGGCGAAATAGAACCTGAAAGCTGACTGCATATCGCACCCCCCAAAAAACAGAGCGTGCAACTTTAGCACTGTTGTAAAATAGACAATAGAAGGATTCGGGGGGCCAGTTAACTGGTCATAAACGCCTATAGAAACTATCTTCGGAAATTTGCAAGGTTTAAAGTCCAGCCAGCTGAAACAACTACAGCGGCTGTACCACCAGCGTATACCAGGCGATCGCATCACAACGCCTGAATTTTCCCAGCGTCTGGCTGCCATTAGCACAGAAATCAATCAACCAGTGTGTGCCTATCTCAACCGTCGCGGACAAGTGATTCGTGTTGGGGTAGGCACACCGCGTCAGACACAAATCCCACCGCTAGAACTGCCCCGTTATGGTGCAGAACGTCTCAGCGGTATACGTTGTATTGCCACCCATCTCAAATCAGAACCACCAAATGAGGTGGCGCTGACAGCTATGGCAATGCAACGCTTAGACGCGTTGGTTATGTTGAATATTACTGGCACAGGATTTACCCGACGTGGTGGTGGCGCTACAGGTTATGTCAAAGAAGCTTATTTAGCTCATTTAGTATCTGATACTAAACAACTAGTAGCAGCCCAAAACTCAGCACTCGGTACACAAAACTCAGCAATTTACTCTAGCATTTCCCCTCCGATGAGCTTGGATATGCTGGCAGAACAGGACTTCATTGACTTAGTGGAAGGGCTAGAAGAAGAATTCCGCCGAGAATTTGTCGCCCAGGAAGTAGATGCTGATCATGACCGCGTGCTAATTGTGGCAGTGATGACAGATCAATTGACTCCACAACAATTCCACGACACCATAGCGGAATTAGGGCGATTGGTAGATACTGCTGGCGGTGATGTACTCCACACAGTACAACAAAAGCGATCGCGCATTCATCCCCAGACAGTCATTGGTGAAGGTAAGGTGCAAGAAGTCGCCTTAACTGCCCAAACCCTAGGATGTAATCTTGTTGTCTTTGACCGTGACCTGTCACCATCCCAAGTCCGCAACTTAGAAGCGCAAATTGGTGTCCGGGTAGTTGACCGCACAGAAGTCATTCTAGATATCTTTGCCCAACGCGCCCAGTCCCGTGCAGGTAAATTGCAAGTAGAACTGGCACAGCTAGGATATATGCTGCCGCGACTGACTGGTAGAGGTCGGGCAATGTCACGTTTGGGTGGCGGTATCGGTACTCGTGGCCCTGGTGAAACCAAACTAGAAACAGAACGCCGGGCTATTCAGCGGCGGATTTCTCGACTGCAACAAGAAGTCGACCAGTTGCAAGCCCATCGTTCGCGGTTACGGCAACGACGGCAACATCAAGAAGTTCCTTCAGTGGCTTTGGTTGGTTATACCAACGCTGGTAAATCGACCTCACTCAATGCCCTGACTAACGCTGAAGTCTACACTGCTGACCAGCTATTTGCTACTCTTGACCCGACTACACGTCGCTTGGTCATTCCCCACGCTGACACTAATGAACCCCAAGAAATTCTGATTACAGATACTGTGGGGTTTATTCACGAATTACCCGCATCTTTAATGGATGCTTTCCGTGCAACCTTGGAAGAAGTCACAGAAGCTGATGCTTTATTGCATTTAGTGGATTTGTCTCATCCTGCTTGGTTAAGTCACATTCGCTCAGTGCGAGAAATTCTCGCCGCCATGCCTGTGACTCCTGGCCCAGCATTGGTGGCCTTTAACAAAATTGATCAAGTAGATAGTGAAACGTTAGCCATAGCACGGGAAGAATTTCCTTTAGCTGTGTTCATTTCGGCCAGTGAACGTTTAGGCTTAGAAACCTTGCGTTTACGTCTTAGCCAGTTGATTGCATACGCTGTTGAACCTAAGTAAATACCGAAAATAAATTTTGAATATTTGATGCACAATGCCGTAGTTCTTATAATTACGGCTTTCATTGTTTTATCTTGAATTACTGTGGTATTTCCTGAATGACAGGATGATCGAAAATATGCTAGAACCAATAGCTATCAGTATAAAAAGTACAAAGTAAAGAATCCAGATATCCCCAGCTTTTTCAGCATTTTCGACAGTCTGCTAATTTTTACAAAGTTGTACTAGATATTTTTATTGTTCTGTGATTAAGAAAGTAAGTCGAGTTTTTGCCCAGATTTGAGGAAACCTAACATGACTTTTCTACTTTAATTTTTGCCCACTTTCGGGCGATCGCTATTCTAACCACTAATAATTTATGTCAACCGATTCTCAACAAATAGAAAATAAGAAAGTCAAAGTTCAACTTCTGTTAGCTGGAGGACATCAGTACACAGTTTATTTGAATCCAGATAACCCTGTACTACATAGCCTGTTAACAACTATCGTGGCTCGTGCTTATAAACAAGAATCTGCAAGTCACTGTTTATTTCAAATTCCCATCAATGAAGGACATTCCGCCTTATCTTTTGCCAGTGAAAATCTTGTTGGTTTAGTAACTGAACCACCTCTTTGGATACAGCAAACTGAAAATACCCAACCTGTAGCCAATGATATTTTGCATTCTAGTTATGTACAAATAGATAATTTTCTCTCACCTAATGAGCATGAGCGACTCATAAAGTACGTACTAGCTAACAAATCAAATTTTGTCTCAACTAGTACTTCTACCAATGATCATAATTATCGTCGCTCAATGGTTCTGTACTCATTCCCTGAGTTTTCTGAACTAATAGTCAACAAAATCCAGAATATTATGCCTGATGTCATTAGTAAATTAGGAATGTCCCCATTTCCGATAGCTCAAATTGAAAGCCAACTGACATCACATAATGATGGAAATTTTTACAAAATTCATAATGATAATGGTAGTCCAGACACTGCTACAAGAGAACTAACTTATGTTTATTACTTCAATCGAGAACCCAAGCGGTTTTCAGGAGGAGAGTTATTAATATACGACAGTAAGGTTGAAAATAACTTTTATATCAAAGCAGAATCTTTTAAAACTGTCGAACCGCGTAATAACAGTATTGTCTTTTTCCTCAGCCGATATATGCACGAGGTTCTCCAGGTAAAGTGTCCCTCTAAAGCCTTTGCAGATAGCCGCTTTACGATCAATGGTTGGGTACGCCGAGAAGCATCTTAAGGTAACTGTGTATTTTATTAAATTATCTTTAAGTGAGGCGCTCGCCTCACTTATTGCTTTTTATAAAGAAAGATTTGAAAATTAAATATCTAGTCCATGAAAATACTTAAATAAATTTTCTAAGTACAAATACAGACTATCTAGATAAATACATAAAAAATATTCTTTTTTCCTCTGAGATTAAAGTTCTTATAAAAATACTGCCAAACTATAGACTACTGATAATTTATTGTGGCAAATTATATTTATTAATCACTGAGAAAAAAGTTTCAGAGATTGCTATCAAGTGCATCCCAGATTGAACTCCCTCCTAGACAATAGAATTTTTGGTTATACAAACTAACTGATATAGCAAAGTCGTAAATAATAAATTGCGAAAAGATTAGCTGTTAACAAGCAATTTATAGAACTAGTTTGTCATAACTTAAAAGCTCTATTTTGAAGGGATATTTTATGCTGCAATGCGGTTTCATGAGGCTTTTTACAAGCAAAAAGGAGTTTTAAAGAAGTGGTTCAAATGAATTCACACAAAGTAATAGGTTATATAACTTGTGGCTTGTCATTATTACCTGTAGTTATGGTTGGGCAAATGCCTCAAGCAAGTGCAAAATCATCACCAGCACCAGCACCGACACCATTACCAGCCCCAGCACCAGCACCCTCATCTACAGTACGCTTTGGATTTCAAAATATCACGGGTAATAGTGCCGTTAATGCCGCAACAGGTGAAAGTCAACTATTTTTAGATGTTTCTAAGGGCAGTAAATCGGATCAGGTTTTATTTACGTTCAACAACTTTGGGCAACAAGCCTCTTCCATCACCCAAATTTATTTTGACGAAACTACAAGCCTGTTACAAAATATCGCATCAATCACTGATAGCGGTAGCGGTGTAGACTTCGTAAAACCCAACAAAATAGGCACTCTACCAGGAAGCAATAATGCTCCTGGAGGTCGGTTTAACTCAGATTTTTCAGTTGTGGCTAATCAACCAGTATCACAGATGGGTGTGAATCCTGGCGAATTTGTTAGTGTACTGTTTAATTTAGAATGCGATATCACATTTGATGACATCATTAAAAGCCTAAAAAACAGTGCCTTGCGTGTTGGATTCCACGTTCAAGCCTTTGGTGATGGCGGAAGTGAAGCTTTTGTAAATAAATCAGTAGCAATAACACCAGCGCCAGCACCCGCACCAGCACCCGCGCCAGCACCCGCGCCAGCACCCGCGCCAGCACCCGCGCCAGCGCCAGCACCAGCGCCAGCACCAGCACCAGCACCCGCGCCAGCACCAGCACCAGCACCCGCACCATCTCCCACAACTTACTATCAACCGACTACTTCTCAGCCTCAACCTAAAAAAGTACCTGAACCTAGCACACTAGCTGCTTTGGGCTTATTCGGTCTCAGTACTATCAGGCTGAAGAAAATCAACAAAAAAATGATTTGTAAGCTTATACCAACTCTATAAGAAGTTGCACTCCATAAATTCTGTAGAGACGTTGTATACAACAACCGATAAATTGCATCTTCATCCAGAAACAGTTTTATCTCTCTATGGGTTGAGAAGTTGATTTCCACTTCTCAACCCATTTTTTTGACCAATAATTTCGGGATGGTACAAGCCCCCAAATTTTTTAGATGCAAACATCCTAAACTTATATAGATTGATTTTTGGCGACACAGATGACGAAGTTTTAGAATTGAGAAGTATAAAACCAAATAGAGGACATTATGGCTGCTAACGTAGAAATTTACACTTGGAGGACTTGCCCATTTTGCATCCGTGCCAAAAATTTGCTAACTAGTAAGGGTGTTGAATTTACAGAATACAGTATTGATGGTGACGAAGACGCACGGGATAAAATGGCTCAAAGAGCTAATGGTAAACGTTCTGTACCACAAATTTTTATAAATGATCACCATATTGGTGGTTGTGATGATATTCACGCCCTAGACCGTCAAGGTAAGCTGGATGAGCTACTAGCTAGTTAAAGGTAATTTATAAAACAAGCAAGTATTAAAATTACGCTACTGTCTGCTGCTAATGTTTGTGAGTTAGTTAAATCATCAGGCGTTAATCTAAATTGAAGAACTTAGATTTTCTGGCGATTGAGGCAAACAGCGTGAAACTGGCTTTTATTATTGATCCCATCCATCAGCTTGACCCGTGTCATGATACCAGCGTTGCTTTGATGGAAGCAGCACAAACTTTAGGACATGAAATCTGGATAACTCAGGCAAACTGGCTGAGTATGGTAGAAGGTAAGGCTTGGGCTATTCTGCAACAGGTAGAACTAGTACCAATACAGTTAGTAGCGGGACGTTGGGTAGCGGCGAATCCTTGGTATAAGTTAAGCCAACGTTCCTTAATGAATCTGGAAACAATGGATGCCGTATTTATGCGGACAGATCCACCAGTTAATGATTCTTACCTATTTGCTACCTACATTCTCGATTATGTTGACCAAAACAAAACTTTGGTGATTAACAATCCCGATGGTATCAGGAGGGCAAACGAAAAAATGTATGCCCTCCAATTTAGTGAAGTCATTCCCGAAACGATTGTCAGTGCTGATAAGCAGTTTATCCGACAATTTGTTGAAGCCAAAGGCGCGACGGTTCTCAAACCACTGGGTAACAAAGCTGGGGAAGGGATTTTATTTTTACAAGCAGGCGATCGCAACTTTAACTCCATAGTAGAACTCAGCACCTATCAAGGGAAATTACCCGTGATGGTGCAAACCTATCTACCAGAGGCTAAAGAGGGAGATAAACGCATCATCTTACTTTATGGTGAGCCAATGGGTGCTTTAAATCGTCTTTCTAGTTGCAGTGATTTTCGCAACAATATGGCTGCTGGTGGTACGGTTGCGGAAACTGAAATTACCCCCAGAGAACATGAAATTTGTACTCGACTAGCTGATAAATTACGTCAAGATGGCTTAATTTTTGTAGGTATTGATGTGATTGGTGGCTACCTAACAGAAGTCAACGTTACCAGCCCTACAGGAATTCGGGAAATCGATAGACTCAGTGGTACTCGTTTAGGTCATCAGGTAATTCAATGGTTGGAACAGAGTCTACAAGCTAAAAAATAAAATAATTGCGATTATTTGGAATATTTCACGGTCAGCCTTGGTGATTGACTGTCAAGTAACTCTAGAATCAAGGGCATAATTTGAGCGATCGCACCTGTCAGGTAAGGCTTCTTGCTTTTGAGACAGGTGCTAATTACACAGAAATCAATCGTGACTCCGCTCAACATTTTTTCTAAATACAAAATTAGGACATAAAAGTCAGCAGACTCTTGCCCAAATAAATTTAGTCTGTAAGTAGTTTGGAGGAGTTGTTCACTAATTGGCAAATTCAAAAATGGCAACAGAATTTTTTCTTCTGTACCTCGTGAAACTCAGGAATTAGCAAATTTTATACAGCGCTCAGTCTGAACTGAAACTGCAAATTTCATTTAACATCTCAAATTCACAATTAATTATTTGCCTGGTGGAGTACGCCGTCTTTGCAGAAATTCAGGAATGTCTAAACCTGATTTTTCTTTAGGTTCCGCTACTGGTGTAGATGGATTAGCTGTTGGTGATTGGGAGGCTGGTTTTTTTTGTGCAGGTGCTACACGAGGATTGCTGGCATTTTGTGGTGGTGCTGTTGGGCCTTCACCTGTGAAACCAGTTGCAATCACGGTAATTCTGACTTCACCTTGTAGTCTGTCATCAATTACTGCTCCAAAAATAATATTGGCGTTGGGATCAACTACCTCATAAATTGTTTCTGCGGCTGCGTTCACTTCATGCAAGGTTAAGTCGCTACCACCAGTAATGTTAAAGACTACTCCTCTAGCTCCTTCAATTGAAGATTCTAGTAAAGGGGAAGAAATAGCTGCGATCGCCGCTTCTCTGGCGCGTGATTTTCCTGAGCTAATCCCGATCCCCATCAGTGCTGATCCTGCATCTGCCATCACAGCTCGCACATCTGCAAAGTCAACGTTGACTAAACCAGGGATGGTGATGATATCAGAAATGCCTTGAACCCCTTGACGCAGCACATCATCTGCATAACGAAAAGCTTCCTGTACAGGTGTCTGTTCGGGAATCACTTCTAATAATTTGTTGTTGGGGATGATAATCAGTGTATCTACCCGACTTTTCAGTCCTTCAATACCTTGTTCTGCTTGGCTAGTGCGGCGGCGACCCTCAAACACAAAGGGACGTGTTACTACACCAACTGTCAGAGCGCCCATTTCTTTAGCTACTTCTGCAACTATTGGCGCAGCACCTGTTCCAGTTCCGCCACCCATCCCCGCAGTGATGAATACTAAATCAGCACCCTCTAAAGCTGTGGCAATTTCATCGCGGGATTCTTCAGCCGCCTTTTGACCAATCGCCGGATTACCGCCTGCACCTAAACCACGGGTTAACTTTTGTCCAATTTGCAGCCGACTTGGCGCTCCAGCTAAAGTTAAAGCTTGAGCATCAGTGTTAATTGACCAAAACTCCACGCCACTCACATCAGATTCGATCATGCGGTTCACGGCATTACCACCACCACCACCAACACCAATTACTTTGATGTTGGCAACTCTACCTGGAACAATCTCGCCAATGCGGCTATTTTCTACTGATATTTTTTTACTGTCTTGGCCTTGAGCGAAGTTCAGCCCAGAATGATTAAAGGGATTATTTGAGTTAACTGCCAGTGAAAATCCTGATTGTCCCACAGATTGGGAGTTTTTATAGGTAAGCCCTTGGTTATTATCAAGCGTCATTGGATTTGTGAAAGGTAGATAAACGACTTTTCCGGGTGTTTTCACCTCAGAATCAACTATAGTTTGACACTGCCAAAATCTATAGGTACTGCTCTTGATTGTGAACATGACTGACAACCTTAACAAGATTGTCAATCCAAAAGTTTGCTATGGCAGCAGCTATTAAAGCTGGCGATCGCATAGCTAATTCTAGAGAAGTATACCTACATTTACCTAAAGTTGATCTGTCTAACTTCAATAAGCTATTAATAGCTTTACTACTATGTTGCCGATTTGGCATAGTATAAATTTGGCATACTGAATGCCCTCCTATGATTTTTGTTAATGATTTAAGTTGGTCATTAATTTTACAACTACCTGTGATGGTTTTTTGTGTACTAACTTTCGCTTTTCTGGAGTTTAGTGAGTAAATTTTATTATTTCTTAATATTAAATAATACTCAAAATTAGGGCGACTTTTACTTCTATCATATTTAGTATTGACTAGCTTTCCTTTGTAAAATCTAAACTCCATAAGCTTACAAAGCACACTAAGCTTATATATTTGAGCAAATAACATAACTGCTAAAGACGCAAGGTGTCGCGTCTTATCTGCTTTAATAATATAGTTGATAGATTTAACCATTGGCGATAATTGCAACCTAAAAACTTAAATTAATCTTCTACATACAGCATCACTAGATTTTAGAGACAAAGGAGAGTTTGGATTTATAGCCATAAAGGAGACTTGATAATTAAGCCTCCTGTTATCTCTCATTAAAAGTTCACGCTAATTTTTTGAGTGTGTTGTCAAAAAAAGTGAAAATTATCAATAGACTTATATTTATCTGTTAGCATCAAATTTATTTATTACTGATAATATTTGATACCTAGAAATTAATATAGAGTGTTTGTTAGCGAATTTGAGAGTCAATTTTTGGACTTTTTTGGATCATATGTACTATGGGAGAGTCAGGATTTTTGAGATCAATATACTCTATTTGATTGGGATTAATTTTGGCAGGTAAATTTCGCAGTTGTGTCAGTACCTTGATTTGTTCTGCTAATAGTGAACTGGGAGTACCAAAATGTACATTGCCGATTTCGGTTTTCAGGATTAAATTCGTTAAATCTTGAAAATTAACTTCCATTATTTTCACAGAACTTTGACTTAGTGAGGGATACAGTTGACTCCAATATTCCTGATATTGTTCTGGTGTGCCAATAACTTTCAGACTTGGTAATTTTAACTTCGGATTCACCAACGTATATTTTTCTAACGGTATCCAAACACCATTGGCATCTAGCAAACCAGCAGAAGACTGTTTATTTTTAGCTGAAGTATTGGCTTCTGTAAGTCTTTGGGCTATTGCGACAGGTACACGTTCTTTAATTTCGATAATTAACCCAGGCGGAAACAAGCGCCGATTAACAATTGCTTGAGCAATTGTCGGTTGTTTTTTCAAAGAATCAGCGATCGCCCCAGGTTCAACTTTCCATAAAGATTGAGGATAAGATAGCTTTAGCATTGACTTAATTGCCTTCTCTGGAAGGATTTGATTCCCTGACTTGATCACAATTTGGTTGGGATCATTTAGTACCCATACAGGTTGAAGTGCTACCCAAAGCAACCCTCCCGCTAAACCGCTAATGGCCAGAGTTCGCCAAATAGCTTGAATAATTTTCATTTGTCTATGCCGACGTAATTTTTTGCGGCGTTGGGCTAAATCTGTCTGAGAAACGGATACAATACCTGCCATTCTCACCTCTTGTTAATTACAATCTAAATTTTTGGCTCGGCTGATAAAGTTGGTTCAGTGTAGAATTTCCTCGGATTTTTAGTACCACCTTACAACAACAACAGCAAAATTTAGCTATGAGACACTTTACCTATTTTATTTTGCAGTGTTAAGTAGCCATTAAGTGAATTCTGGTGAACTTCAGTTACTGCGATCGCTTACGAATATTGACAAAATATTACTCTATGTGAGCGTAATGTATAAATACTCTACAGTAAATATGCAGTTATGCAAAAAATATAGCTAATTTTGTAGATACAGATGTTCCGCGGCAAAAGCAATCTTGTGATCCACATTCACTCAAATGACAAAACATAATCTTGAGTTTGACATTATAGCAATCCTATTTGATTTGTAAACATCGTGTAGATAAGAAGAGTATTTGTTATAACTATGCTTCTCGGTTCTTATGAATGATTGAGAACGGCAAATATTGATTCTGTCTTAATCTAAGAAGTAAAAATTTTACCAGCATTTGTATCTGAGATTGATTATAAATTAATCTCAGAGTAAATACTTAAATTACTAATTAAATAAATACATATCGAAATTTTGCTCTCTGCTAATTCTCTTGACGACATTAACAACTGCATATAAGTTTGTATTCAGTCAAGTAAAAGCTTAAAGATTGTCAAAAGCTAAACAAAATAAGGCTAAAAGACAGATATACTGAACGTATCAGGGACAATTGTATCTCTAGTATTGTTTAATAATCACTGGTAGCAAAAGCTTACCTAGTGAGGCTCATCCAAAATTCAAAATACAAAGGTGAGTTCAGAGAATCGCCATAACTTGCTAGAGATATTTTGTATATAAATAGACAAACAACACAGTATCTACAACTGCATCTACATCTCAATGATTAATACAGAGTATTTGTCACGCTTTTATAAAGCGTGTAACCCCAGCTACGCCCTCAACATGAGCGATCGGCTTGATCGGCAGTATTATATAGATTTCGCCAATGTACGTGGCTGCAAGATTGTCGAAGAATTACAACGTACAATCAGCCGTATTTCTCCCGATGAACCTACCTGTCAGTTATTTACAGGTCATATTGGCTGTGGTAAGTCTACAGAATTACAACGCCTCAAAGCAGAACTAGAAGCTGTAGGATTTCATGTAGTTTACTTTGAATCTAGTCAAGACTTAGATATGGCGGATATCGATGTCAGCGATATTTTGCTGAGTGTAGCTCGTCAAGTCAGCGCTAGTTTAGAAGCAATTAAGATCCAAGTTCAACCACATTACTTTATCAATCTCTTCAAAGAAATTGGAGATTTTTTGCAAAGCCCCATAGAACTTTCTGGACAAGCAGAGTTGTCCTTGGGAATTGCGAAAATTACAGCCAAAACCAAAGATAGCGCCCAGGTAAGAAATCAACTCAGGCAATATTTAGAACCACGTACTAATAGTATTTTGCAAGCAATTAACGAAGAGGTTCTAGAAAAAGCTATTGAACAACTTAAACTCAGAGGTCAAAAAGGTTTGGTTGTTATCGTTGATAATTTAGATCGAGTAGATATGCGTCCTTTAGCATCTGGGCGGACACAACCAGAATATCTATTCATCGACAGAGGTGAACAATTACGCCGCCTCAAATGCCACGTAGTCTACACTATTCCTCTAGCGTTAATTTTTTCTAATGAGTATGAAACACTCAAAAATCGCTTGGGTGGAGGTATTGCGCCTAAAGTATTACCAATGGTAAGAGTTAGACAAAGAGATAGTAGTGACTACGAACCAGGGATGTTACTACTGCGCCAGTTAGTTTTAGCCAGAGCATTTCCAGAAGTTTCCTATAACGAAAGGCTGTCGTTAATCACAGAATTATTTGAGCATCATGAAACCCTCGACCGTTTATGTCGTGTGAGTGGCGGCCACATCCGTAACTTATTAGGATTGCTCTATAGCTGTCTGCAACGACAAGACCCTCCTTTTTCTGGGGACTGTTTAGAAGCAGTAATTAAAGACTACCGAGATGACTTGCTATTAGCTATTGATGAATACCAGTGGGAACTATTATTTGAGGTTGTACAACAGCAGAGCGTAAAAGGAGAATCTGAGTATCAAAGCTTGCTGCGAAGTATGTATTTATTTGAATACCGTGATCCTGTTGGTCGTTGGTTTGGGATTAGTCCAGCATTAGCAGAGACAGAAAAAGTTATTGCTTGGCAGCAAAAAATATAATCGTACTGAGTGAGTTAATAGTTCTTAGCATCAGTCATTAGTCCATCTTCATTTGACTAATGACTAATTTATAATGAGCAATTTTTTCTGTTGAGGCTGTATTCCGGTTTTGAGATATGACCAAATCCCCATTCACAGTAGATAGTGTTAATCATAATAATAATTCTCTGCAAAGGTTAGTGCGCTCAATCAAGCTTTCTAAGGATCAATTTGCTCTTATTCTTGTGCGATGTAACTATCAGCAATTAAGAGAGCAAATGTTAGAAAATATTCGCTCTCTGACAAAAGATATAAACTTACAGGAAATCTATCTCCAACCAGCGACTAAAGCTTTACATACAACAATCATTACAAAACTAAGTCTAGATCATCCTGCCGTAATTACAGATTCTCCACCATCAGCGGTGATGGTCTTTGGTTTAGAGTCAATTCTGGCGCTGGAAGACTTATTAACTAGTCTTAATCAAGCGAGAGATATCTATACAGCAACCTTTCCTTTTCCTGTGGTGTTGTGGCTACAAGATGAAGTGGCAACAATGCTGACAAAACTAGCACCCGATTTCAAAAGTTGGGCGGCAACTACTATCAAGTTTGAATTGTCAAAAGAAGATTTAATTGCCTTAATACGTCAAGAGACAGAATCACTGTTTGCTAAATTTTTAGAAGCAGGTGCAGAAAAATTTTTATCTAATGCTGCTCTTAATTTAGCACCTAAATCTCAACATCGTCACGAAATTGAGTCTGCTCGTAATGATTTATTACGTCTGTATAGTGTTCAACTAGAGCCAGGGTTAGAAGCTAGTTTAGAATTTGTTTTAGGACGAGATAAATATGCAAATGACCAAATTAATAGTGCATTAGCTCATTATCAAAGAAGCTTAAGTTTATGGCAGAGAGAGGCTAAACGAGAGAATGAAATAGTTCAAAAAATAGAAGTTTCTGAGGAAAAAAATGAACATATTTATGCGTATCGCATTCGACAGGCAATAGTCTTATTTCATGTAGGTTTATGTTATCGCCGAATGGCTGACTTACATCAAATCACTAATAGTCACTATTGTCAACATGCCCTTTCATGGTTTCAGAGATGTTTAGATTTATTAGAACAATTACAAAGGCAAGATTTAGTAGCAAAATTTATTTTGCCTGTTTGTGAAATGCTGCAACGTTTAAAATATTTAGACGAGCTAGAAGTATTAGCACAAAAGTCTTTACATCTACATGAAATGTATGGTAATACTGCTAAAGTAGCACAAGATTATGGTTTTTTAGCAGATGTAGCAGCATCACGTAATAATTGGGTGTTGGCTCATGAGTTAGCAAATACCGCACTTTCTATTGCCGAATTAGCAACAGAAGTTTCTCGACAACAAGAAAGCTGGTATCTTTTATTGCTGGCTCGGACTCAGAAACATCTAGGGCAATGGGAAGAAGCAATTAGTAATTTAGAATGGGCCAGGGTGGTTTGTGAACTACAGTATGAACCATCGCTATATTTAGAAATATTAGAAGAATTGCGATCGCTGTACTTATTTGAGCGCCATGATTATGCAGAAGCATTCAATCTCAAGCAAGAAAAAGTTCAAATAGAACACCAATATGGCTTTCGTGTATTTATTGGAGCCAGTCAATTACAGCCAAAACGTTACAGAATTAACCCTGTTTTAGAAACCCAAAAAATTTCATTTATTCCAGAAGATATTGCTCAAGAAATAGCGGCTTCTGGACGGTTGCAAGATGTTAACCGTTTAATTGAAAGAATTACCCGCGCTGATCATAAATTAACGATCATACATGGACAATCAGGAGTTGGTAAAAGTTCAACTATTAAGGCAGGTTTAGTACCTGCTTTAAAGGGAAGAGTTATTGGTGAAAGAATTCCTTTACCAATTGTTTTATCAGGATATACAGATTGGGTAACAGCTTTGGGACGTAGTATCAACCAAACTTTAGCACAATCAGAATTACCAATTGCTGTAGAATTTACACCTACTATCCTTATAGAAAAGCTACGTTTAGCAACTGAATATAATCATATAATAGTTATTGTATTTGACCAGTTTGAAGAATTTTTCTTTACCAGTAACTCCAGCCAAAGATTAGAATTTTATAAATTTTTTATTGCTTGTCTTAATATTCCTTATGTAAAAATAATTCTTGCCTTAAGAGAAGATTATTTACATTATTTATTGGAATTTGAACGTTTTAGTAAAGAAAATAATGATTATTTATATGATTTAGGTGTAATTAATAAAAATATTCTCGATAAAGATATTCGTTATTTTTTAGGTAAATTTTCTATAGAAGATACGAGAGGAATTATTTACAGTTTTACAAAACGCTCCCACTATGAAATGAGTGATGAATTAATTCATCAGCTAGTCCAGGATTTAGCTGGAGAATCAGGAGAAGTAAATCCAATCGAATTACAAATAGTTGGAGTGCAGTTACAAGCAGAAAATATTACTACACTCGAACAATATAAAAATTGTGGTAGTTCAGCAAAGCTGGTCGAGCGCTGGCTTGAGGAAGTGATCAAAGATTGTGGCGAAGAAAATGAAGATTTAAGTTGGCAATTACTATTTGAACTCACTGATGAAAAAGGCTTTCGTCCCCTCAAGACTAAATCTGATTTAGCCATTGCTTTAGGAAAGAATATCCATACAACATCTGGCACACAATCAGACTGGGAGCTAATTCTCGAAATTTTAGTCGGTTCAGGTTTAATATTGCGCTTGCGTGAAGAATTAGGCGATCGCTATCAATTAGTCCATGATTATTTGGTAGAGCCAATTCGCCAGAAAAATAGTTATGGCATAGTTGCTGAACTCGAAAAAGTCAAATCTGAAAAAAAACGTGCAGAAGTCGCCCAAAAGCTTTCTCAAGAACATCTTAATTTAATTTTGCAACGGCGGTTGCGCGAAGCACGTATAGCAGGTGTGGTATTGGCAATTATGGGCGGAACTATTGCAGCCTTATGGTGGCAAGCCGATTTGCAAAAAAGAGCCGCAATTCGCCAAACAATTCGCGCCGAACGTAGTGAAACTAATTTAAAAATTAGTGCGATCGCCGCAACAAGTGAAGCTTTATTTGCTTCTAACAAAGAGTTTGATGCCCTTTTAGAAGGTTTACGCGCCTGGAGAAAATTGAAGCAGGCAGACGAAGTACTACCAGAAACTCGAATGCGTGTAGTCACTGCTTTACAACAGGCAGTCTATGGAGTGTCGGAGTTAAATCGTTTGGAAGGACACACTGATATTGTTTGGGGTGTCGCTTTTAGTCCCGATGGCAAATTATTGGCTTCAGGTAGCCGCGATCAAACCGTGAAACTTTGGCGATCTGATGGAACTTTGCTACAAACCCTGAAAGGTCATACTGAGTCAGTCACCAGCGTGAGTTTTAGCCCCGATGGTCAAAGTCTCGCATCTTCCAGCCTCGATAAAACTGTACAAATCTGGCAGAGAAACCCAATTACGGGCGAATTTGATTTACAACCAGCCAAAACTATAGTAGATCGAGGCTGGGTTTATTGCGTAAGTTATAGTCCCGATGGAGAATTGCTGGCGACAGGCAATAAAGATGCCACAGTCAAACTTTGGCGTAAGGATGGTACTTTAGTCAAAGTTCTTAAAGGACATCAAGGGTGGGTGAATTGGGTCAGCTTTAGCCCTGATGGTCAATTGATTGCTTCAGCTAGTGATGATCGCACAGTAAAAATCTGGCGGCGGGATGGCACTTTAGTCAAAACACTTTCTGGACATCAGCAGGGTGTAACTGTTGTGACTTTTAGTCCTGATGGGCAAATGATTGCATCAGCAGGTAGAGATAAAATTATCAAATTGTGGCAGCTACAGCCAAATAGTGACAATAATTTTGACTTTCAAGCTTATAAAAATTTAGAGCAGCATACCAGCACAATTTGGAGCTTGAGTTTCAGCATCGATGGACAAAGGTTAGCGTCAGGAAGTGATGACAATACAGTCAACCTCTGGAGTAGCACTGGCACATTACTCAAAACCTTTAAAGGTCATAGTGATGCGGTGGCCAGTGTGGCTTTTAGCCCAGATAACAAAATATTGGCATCAGGAAGTTATGACAAAAGCGTCAAAATCTGGAGTTTGGATGCACCAATATTACCCGTTCTGCGGGGGCATCAAGATAGAGTTTTGAGTGTGGCGTGGAGTCCTGATGGGCAGATGTTGGCTTCTGGTAGCCGCGATCGCACCGTGAAACTCTGGCAAAGAGAAACAATTCATGGCGAAGCTACCACCCGACTTTACAAAACTTTAGTAGGGCATACAGATAAAGTTCCGAGTGTGAGTTTTGACCCCTTCGGTGAACTTCTGGCATCAGGCAGTTATGACAAAACAGTCAAAATTTGGCGGCGGGATGGCACTTTACTCAAGACCTTACAAGGACATACTGATAGTGTGATGAGTGTCAGTTTTAGTCCTGATGGCCAGTTATTAGCATCAGCCAGTAAAGACAAAACAATTAAACTGTGGAGTCGTGACGGTCAATTACTCACAACCTTGGTAGGACACCAAGGTTGGGTGAACAGCGTTAATTTTAGTCCTGATAGCCAGCTGCTTGCCTCTGCTAGTGATGATCAAACAGTCAAACTTTGGCGACGGGATGGTACTTTGATCAAAACGTTTTCACCCCATGACAGTTGGGTATTGGGTGTTAGCTTCAGCCCAACTGACCAATTAATCGCTTCTGCTAGTTGGGATAACACCGTGAGACTATGGCGGCGCGATGGTACGTTGTTAAAAACGTTGTTAAAAGGCTACAGCGATAGTGTTAATTCTGTGACTTTCAACCCCAATGGTGAATTACTGGCGGCAGCTAGTTGGGACAGCACAGTCAAACTGTGGAGCCGTGATGGCAAGTTAATTAAAACTCTCAATGGACATCGCGCCCCAGTCTTGAGTGTGAGTTTTAGCCCTGATGGTCATACATTAGCATCGGCAAGTGATGACAACACAATCATTTTGTGGAATTTGCATTTGGAAGACTTGCTGCTGCGTGGTTGTAACTGGGCAGACAATTACCTCAGTCACAACCACAATGTTGAAGAACGCGATCGCTTTTTGTGTGATGGCATTAGTCACGGGCAGTAAAGATTTGAATTGATCAAACCAAGCGCGATCGCTTTGCAAATTTTTTAATCACTGTTTTCTTTCGTCACCTCTGGTAGCAAATTTCCAAGAAAAGCTTTGATTCTCATCCTCTCAATGTAAGGCCAGCCACCCTCAGACTCAATATCTTTCAGTAGTGAGTAAAGTTGCTGGCGATTATCGGGCAGACTCTCCTGAAAAACACCATCCCGAATTGCTCGATGTAAATACTCCAACTGCCGTAGCAAGTTTAAAAGAGCGAGTGGATCTCCTTGGCAATCCCTCGCTACATCATTCACTGCTGAGGCAATTTTTTCCAATTCCTCAGAAAAATCTGTCGATTCAAAACTTTTGTTGCTCATGCAACTCTCTCTGTCAAAATTAGGTCTACTCAAATTTACCGAAGATTGTGAGCTTTCAGGCGCGATCGCCAGTGGTTAATACATAATCCTTACATTCACAAATATCAAGCTTCTGTAAGCTTCTGGGAGTTGCTCATGGCTGATTTTGAAGTATTTGCTACTACTATTCGTTTTCACTGTCTCAGAGGAACTTAGTCAGCCTAGTTCAAAATCTCCTTTTTGCCAGATTAGTCTCACAAATAATTTTGTGAACTCAGTACAAATCAAAAGCAATAGCAATCTCTCGCAAAAGAGAGTGGTGGCTTTGATTACAGCCTCCTAGGAAGCTAGATAGGATCAAAGACTTCCTACTTTAAACTAGAGTGCTTTGATTTTGAGTTAAAAAAAATCGTATGATCTGGCTGATTTCCCTATAAAGCAATGGGCTGTATGTAGTGGCAATACATACATAATACAGAAAGGCTTCCAAAACCCTGCAAATGCCTACGGTATTTACAAGGTGTGAAGCCTGACGTTAAAAGCATCAACGACAGCAAGCCTAGCCTTTGGGAAAAGCTGGCTGTCAGTGAATACAGCTTTTCGTCAGAGATCAAAACTTCGTGCAGTTTTACAACTTAGATATTAATTTTTGACATTGAGGTTGACCATGAGGTATCGCGCTTTAATTGTTGCATTCTTGGCTTTATGTCTGGGGCTATTAACTGCTTGTAGTGATGCTCCAGAGTCTAGTAGTAGAGATGTACTAACCTACGAACAAATTCGTGGGACTGGCTTGGCTAACAAATGCCCTCAATTGGCAGAAACAAGCCGTGGCTCCATTCCCATTGATGGTAGCCAGTCATACAGCATCAAAGAACTCTGCTTAGAACCAACTAATTTCTTTGTCAAAGAAGAACCAGCTAATAAACGGCAAACAGCCGAATTTGTAGCTGGAAAACTGTTAACTAGATACACTTCCACCATTGACCAAGTGCAAGGGCCACTAAAGTTTAACTCAGACGGTAGCTTGACTTTTGTTGAAGAAGATGGTTTGGACTTCCAAGCCATAACAGTTCAACTTCCTGGTGGTGAGCGAGTACCTTTCCTCTTCACCATTAAAGACTTAGTTGCTCAAACACAATCTGGTTTAACCAGTATCAATACTTCTACTGACTTTGAAGGTGAATTTAAAGTGCCTTCTTATCGTGGTGCTGCCTTCCTAGATCCCAAAGGTCGTGGTATCGTTAGTGGTTATGACAACGCTGTTGCTCTTCCTGCTCAAGCAGATGATGAAGAACTCACCCGTGCTAATGTCAAGCGTGCTGAAATTCTGAAAGGCAAAATTTCTCTGCAAGTAGCCAAAATAGATAACTCTAGTGGTGAAATTGCTGGCACATTTGAAAGTGAACAGCCATCTGATACTGACTTGGGAGCCGGTGAACCCAAGGAAGTGAAGATTCGCGGTTTGTTTTACGCCAGAGTTGAACCAACTCGTTCTTAAACTCAGCACATTCTGGCATTTAAGTATCACAATTTTGAGCCATTAGGCTTGATCACAAAATTTCATATCAGTCTTTAGGGAATGGATAGGTGAATTTTGAACTAAATTGACCTAAATGGCAACATATTTCACTATAAAAGGGCGATCAGCCCTTTTTTTATTGTTTTAGCAAAAAAGTAAACTTTTCCTCTGTTTAATTAATTACTATAAATTCTTCAATTGTACATAATCTGTGTTTACGCTTAGTTACTGAACAATTTTTAAAATCATATTAATTATTTGCTCTGAATACAGTATCTTCACTGATAATAAAATTTTTATTCATGCAGCAAAATCATAAGAGATACACTTCATATTTGATTAAATAAATTAAGTACAATCTCGGTTTTAAATTAAGTAAATTATTTCATATTTTGTTTATATGTAGTTTAAATCAGCTACAGCTAATACCAAATCACAATAAATAAAAAACAATTTCGTTTATTTAAATATTGCTCGATTATTAAAATTTTCATAGTGATAGCAATGCAGTATGACAGAGGAAACCTCTGGTTAATATAGCAGGCTATGTGCTGTGAAATTTTGTAATCTTAGCTTGTTTAAAAGTGCCTAATTAACTGTTTATTTGCTAAATAAACGCGGTGCTATGCCTACCACAGCAACCAATGAACTAAAGCATGAAATTTGGCAGTTGTTGCGAGAATATAAGGAATCTCGCTCAGAAAACGTCCGCAATCAATTGGTAAAACTCAATTTTGGACTGGTAAGAAAAGAAGCTCACTACTGGATTAACCAATGTCGTGAAAGCTATGATGATTTGCTCCAAGTTGGTTGTTTAGGTTTAATTCGAGCTATTGAAAGATTTGAGATTTCTAAAGGACACGCTTTCAGTTCCTTTGCTATTCCCTATATTCGTGGTGAAATTCAACATTACCTGCGGGATAAAGGTGTGACAGTCAGAATTCCTAGGCGCTATTTGGCACTACAACAGCAAGCCATTGGAGTTTCTCGTTCTTTACGAGAAAAATATAACCGCCAACCTACAGACTCTGAATTAGCAGCAGCCTTGGATATTACTCTTAGTGAGTGGCAAGAAATCAAATTAGCATGGATTAATCGCGCTCCTCTGAGCCTAGATGTGCCAATTCAAGACTCAGAAGAAGGAGCTACCAGTTTAGGAGAATTAGTTCCCGATCCTCACTACCGTAGCTTTCAATTAGCTCAAGAAGACCAACTGCGGTTACAACAAGCCTTGTTTCAGCTAGAAAAGTGTACTCGTGAAGTTTTAGAATGTGTGTTTTTGCAAGATTTGACACAAAAACAGGTAGCTGAACATTTGGGCATTAGTGTAGTTACGGTTTCTCGGAGAGTTAAAAAAGGGTTGGATTTATTAAAACATCTGATGTGTACAACAGATGATTAAATTTAAGCAAAATAAAACCGTATTTTTACTGGTTTAATTATGCTAAGAAAAACCCTTAAAATTTAATAGTTTAGGTTATAAAAGGAAAATACTTTGTCTGAAATAAAAACAGGCTGTGTAGATTTTCCCAAGCAAATTTTTCCTATAGCTTTTGAGAACGGCTAATGGCCATAAATTCTAAAATTGCAATTGCAACTATTTTAACTTTGGCGATCGCTGGATGCGCCTCAGAAAACACTCCACAAGCCAGTACTCCGGCGGCTCCAGCAGCGCCACCAGCAGCAGCGCCACCAGCAGCAGCGCCACCAGCAGCAGCGCCAGCGACTCAGGCTCAATCTTTTAATAATCCTGTGGTGTCTACGAAAAAGGCAACTAACGTTGTTTATCTCACTCCTACCTTAATTCAGCCTACTAATGGCAAAACCCGGATAGATTTAGTGTCTAAAGGGCGGCCTGATCCATTTGCACAAATTGTTAGCCCGATTGGTTCTGAAGTGGGACAAAATCCTAACGCCAAGCAAATTCCTCGATTACCTCGCTTACCAATAACTATTGCTAAAAATCCCAAAGTGCCAATCAGCAGTGCTGCTGCCATGACGAAAAAACCTAAAATTCAATTGGCACAAGCTTCTACATCTATCTTGCCCAGGGTTTTGCCGCAAGTTGTTCCCAGTAACCCTTTTGGATCTGTATTACCACCTGCACCCCAACCTGATTTAGCAAAAGCAGTGGTGGTGACTGGCGTAGTTTTGATTGGTAGAGAACCCCAAGCTATTATTCAAATTCCCAATGAGCCTTCCAGCCGCTATGTCCAAGCGGGACAGAGATTAGCAAATGGTCTGTTGATTAAACGGATTGAAATGAATCAGGGTTCAAATCCGATCGTGATTCTGGAACAATACGGTATTGAAGTTGCCAGAATGGTAGGTGAAGCTCCTGCTAACTCAACGCCATCAGTGACATCTGCCACTGCTGGTAAATTGATTTCATCAATCATACCAACTCAAAATCTTATTGCTGTCGGAGCATCTTAAGGATGGATACTCAAGAAAAATTTGAATTTGCTGGTTTACCTCTAGCTGTCTATCGAGAGATAGCTGCTCATCTACGCCAAGTGGAAGGAGTGGAAGCGGGTTTAATTCCCCAGTCATCTCCACAATTTGATTACAATCAAAGCCAAATTAATGGTTTGTGGATATCTTGGTCTCCTAACTCTCGTCTTGCAAGCCGACAACGGGTGCAGCAAATTTTGGCTTACTACCAGAGCCTTTATGGAGTTTGAGTACTGAAATTTCAGTAGGTGGCTCAATTACATTAATACTTTTTAGTTTGCTGGGTGAAGCCAATCTATCCAATCGAGTAACTGATGATTGGGTAATATTTGTCTTGACCCTGTTTAATTTTCTGAAAAAATATCAGTTTCTGTCTCACAATCAGTGTTGTATCCGTTTTGGTAGATGCGGTTGGTTATGGATTTTGATAAAAAAATGTCAGTGTTTGACTCAAAACATGATAATAAGTGATGCAATTATAAATTGCTGAGGTAAACTTGCAAGCAAAGTAATGCAAAATATTACTCAGCTGCTCTTCGGTCTGGGCATCACTCAAAATGGAACACTGGCAATTTCTCATCCAGAAACAGGGCGATCGCTCTTGGCACACCTTGGAATCGCCAAATATACAAATTTTAGAAGGTCGGTATAGAGTTTTAGCTCGTTCTGACCTTCCCAATACGGATGTGGAAGTGCGGGTAACTCACTCTTCAACTCAAGAAGTTCCCCCTAAACGGCGAATTCAAAAGCAATCGCGGCGCACTACCTCGGAAGGTTTAATGGCGGTAATTCCTTTTACGCTCCTCAAGCCGGGAATATGGGAATTACGCTGTTCTGGCGATTTGATGTCAGATATTTTTGGTAAATCATGGCAACAGAGTGTCTATCTGCAAGTCTTGTCTACTTTGGCAGATGGCGAAATCGACAAATTAACAGGTGGTGGCAATTTAGAGTCAAATTCTCCTGAATTTTTCATGATTCCATTGCCACATACACAAAATTTTTATGAGCCAGACAGTAGTGCTGGTAAACAGCCGATTTCCCTAGGTTCAGAGTCTCATAAACAGAGCAATTTAGTTACTAACGAACTTTCTGCCGAAATTGCATCAATAGCCAGTGATGATACTGTCCTCACAACAACAGAAGAAATCCCAGCTAGTGATGCGGTTGTCAGTGAAGAAGCTTTATCTACAAGCGATCGCATTCCCAGCGCCACAGAAGAAATCCCAGCTAGTGATGCGGTTATTAGTGAAGAAGCTTTACCTGCAAGCGATCGCATTCCCAGCGCCACAGAAGAAATCCCAGCTAGTGATGCGGTTATTAGTGAAGAAGCTTTATCTACAAGCGATCGCACTTTATCAGTCCCAGAAGAAATTCCTGCTAGTGACTCGGTTATTAGTGAAGAAGCTTTACCTGCAAGCGATCGCATTCAAACCGCCACAGAGGAAATTCTTTCTACTGACTCGGTTATTAGTGAAGAAGCTTTATCTACAAGCGATCGCATTCAAACCGCCACAGAGGAAATTCTTTCTACTGACTCGGTTATTAGTGAAGAAACTTTACCTACAAGCGATCGCACTTTATCAGTGACCACAGAGGAAATTACTGATAACAAATCGTTTATTAGTGAATTGCCTGTCGAAGAAGCGGTATTTTCTGATGATCGCACTCTATCAGTCTCCACAGAAGAAATCCCTGATAGTAGTTTGGTGATTTTTCAACAGACAGTTGAAAAATATGAAGATGGAATGATCGATCAGCCTGTTAATCCGGTATGGTTGAAAGGCGAAACGGCAGAGCAAATATTACAAAGTTTAATAGATCAAGCTTTACCTACCTCATTATTAGAGGATGAACAGCTTGAAGAAGTGGAAACGATACAACCAGTACCACCACTCAGGCTGACTTTAGAGCAAGAAAACTATATTGCTCGTTGGGGAGAAGGACTGAGTATTAATGCTTATGTAGAGTTACAAACACAGCCAAATCTGAAAGATGAGCCACAGTACTCAACTACTTTTCATACACTGGAGGTTAAAATTGAGCTACGCTCACCTTTGAGTTCGGGAATTTTAGCTCAGGTACGGCAACCTTTAGCAGATAATTTACTGCCTTTTACGATTAACTCTGCCATTAATATTCCGATTGATTGCGAATCTAAGCTGCTTTTGGGGGAACTCAGTTTATATGGCGCAATTAGTGATTTTGATGATGTCATACTTTTAGCTAGTCGCTCTTTTACAATTACTGCGGATGTAACAGAATTACTGGCGATGACAGCAGTGGCTAAATTTAATCAGCAAAACTTTTTAGATAACTCTAGCGCTGTAGCAGTTTCTCTAACGAGTCAAGAGCCAGAAACATCACTGAGTCTGGGTTTAGAACTTTTTAACTTAGTCAAAACTTCTTTAATACAACCTCAAACTATTCTGCCATCGCCGAACCAGCCATTACCAGCCCAAATTAATCTTTTATCTCTCAAAAAATCAGGAGATTTGCGATCGCCACAACTACCGCAATTGCCAAAGTTCCCAGAAAATCAAACTAGTGCGATCGCCATTAATGATGATCTCACCGAGGTGACTGCGGAAGGGAAGGAGGAAATTGAGCCGCAAGATCATTCTTTACCCGCCCAAACTACAATCCCCTTAGCACCCATTAACTTGGAACAGCTATCAATTAGAACTCGTCCTGGATGGATGTTGGGTAATATCTTCCCTTATCTCAAACGCCTCAAAAGTGTTCCGGTTGAGACAACAGAAGAGACAAATAATTTACTAGATGTATCTGAACCTGCGATCATTGAAGATTCTTTAGCAAATGTATCTGAACCTTTAATAGCTGAAGATTCTTTACAAGATGTGTCTGAAGCTGTGATCGTTGAAGATTCTCTACCAGATGTGTCTGAACCTCCAGTAGTTGAATATTCTCTGTTAGTTGAGCCAGCGATTACAGCGGATGAGAACCTAGATGTAGATGATTCTGCAATTGAAACATCAGTTGAGACCAATTCCGAGTTATTTGCTGTGTCTATATTAGAAATGCCTGTCACACCAAGTTTAGAATTTAGTGATGACTCAATTTTAGAACCAGCTGCTCCTTTAACCTCGGAATTGATAGCAGAGGTGAATCCTTACTCATCTCCGTTAATTAGGAGGTGGATGCAGAGCCAAGGATACGTTGTGCCTGAACTTCCTCTTGTGCCAGAGCAAAATCATCAAATTGAAGTTGTAGAGCCGGAAATTGCCTCTGAAGAAGCAATAGAGCCTGACTTATTCATACCAAGTGTTGATGTTCAATTGTCATCAAATCTAGATACGGATTTAGAAAATCTTGATGGTGAATTAGAAGACAATATTGAAGAACAGAGCCATTCAAGTATCTCTGAACCTCAAAATGACACTGAAATTAGTACAATTACTGAAGAATCTGAAGAGTTCAATATCTCAGCAGAAGTTGAAACAGAAAACATTCAGCAAAAATTGTCTACCGATTCATCGCCATTAACCCAGCTACCGCTGACTCAAAAAATTAAAATACCGAGGGCTTGGCTGGGGCAAGAGATTGTTGTTGATGATACTGATAGTGAACCCGAAGAGGACTTTGCTAGAGCGCAAAAACAACAGCAATCTATCTCGGCTGTATCAAACTCATTACCTGTGGATGGGGAAATGGTTGAGGCTTTACCTACTCCTCAACTGCATATACCAGAAGGTGAACTGATTGCTGGCCAGTCTGTACGTGTGCGTGTAGAACTACCAGAAGTTCCTCCGCAGGTGGTGGTGAAATTATGGATTGAGGATTGCCAAACTCGTGGGTTGTTAGATGGCCCTCATTTATTAAAAGATTTGCTACCTAAAGCCTTGGGTGGTGTAGAGGTAATGACTCAAATCAATATTCCCTTCGGCTGCGTGGAGATTCGCTTAGAGGCGATCGCCTTCCATACCTCTACTCAGCAGGAAAGTCACAAAGCCACGACGGTGCGGACTGTAATTCCACCAGACTTGCCAAATTATCAGTTAGATGAATTGCTGGGTTTGTGAACACCTGCTTCACATAACTGTGTTAAAAATCTTGAGAATTTCAAAAATTTGTCTGAATTTGCAGTAAGCTCATCTTGAATTGTAGTGTGATTTAACAGGAAACTTTACCATGTCTACTGAATTTTTGCCTCACATTTTGGCTTATTCTGCATCGTACTTGTCTCCTATCTTTGTTCCCATCATTGGTTGGGTTTTACCAATTGCAACATTCTCGTTTCTTTTGGTATACATTGAACGCGATGACATTGCTTAATTAGGTATTTAGTAATCAGTAATTGGCTACTGCAATTTTTACCAATTATTTATTACTAACTTCCAATTCACCAGATTGTGAAGTCAATTAATGATTATAAAACCGTCTGACTCCTAGAGTCAGACGGTTTTTTTGTACTGTTTTCTAAACAAGTGCTAGAAAATTCAGTCAATATATATTATTAGGTTCAAACCGCTTTTATAGCGAAGAACCGATTCCAGCGTAGGCTCCGTAGAAGAAGATACCTACAACCGTAATGACACCTAAACCTGCGATTGTAGCTACAACCCACAGGGGAATTCTTCCAGTTCCAGAAGACACAGTTTTTCCTCCTCCCTTAATAAAAATCAACTCAGATTTTAGATAAACAAAGTTTCACAAAAACAGTTCCAGTTAGTTAAAGAAGTAACTGGAAAAGAGAATACCGAGAACAAAGATCAGTAGCAATCCCAGGTATAAAGAAGTACGGTTGAGTTCAACCGGCTGATTATTAGTATTGGGCGTTCTTTCCATGATTTGCTCCTAGCGTTGAATAAATTGCATTGCGGCGATCGCGCCTAAGAAAAACACGGTTGGCACACCTAAAGTATGAACTGCCAGCCATCTAACTGTAAAAATTGGATAGGTAACTGGTTGATTGATGTTATTTCCGCTAGTCATGATCTCAAACTACTTTCCGATAAATTTTTCAACTTGCTGTTTGGCTTCATAACGATTCTTCACAATTGGCACTTCTTGCCGTGTTTGTGTGTAATATTCGTTAGGGCGAGGTGTGCCAAATACATCATAAGCCAGCCCAGTGCTAACAAATAGCCAGCCTGCAATAAATAATGCTGGGATGGTGATGCTGTGAATTACCCAATAACGAATGCTGGTAATAATGTCCGAAAACGGACGCTCTCCAGTGGTACCTGACATTTAGATCCCTACCTTCACAAAGACTGTTATTGAGTTTATTATCCTACAAAGTTTAGAAAGAGTTACAAGTTGCAACGCACTTCTCATAAATCAGCGTGAACACCTAAACTTTCGCTAGGTCTAAGCGGCTTTTTGGAGAGTAGCTTTTTCGGCATTGGCGTTATATTTCAGCAATACACCGCGATCGCCAATAATAAATCCTTGATCTGGCTTGAGAAACACTATCTTATATAGATTAGCGGCTACCTGCTCCACGTCCCGGTCTTTCTCCCAGGTTTTGCCACCATCAGTACTCCGCAGCAAATTACCGCTACCGCCGCCTATCCATAGTTCTTCCGGTGTGCGATATGCCAAATCCAGTAAACCCCAACTTGTGGATAACTCTGGATATACAGCTTCTTGCCATTCTTCGGCGTTATTGGGTTCGCTAAATTGAATTTGACCACCCCGTGCTAATAACCACAGTTGGCCATTGTTATTGAAACCCATGTTTTCTACCCGCCGAGAACTATTACGGTTATGGGGAACCCACGCATTTTGTCCTGGTTCCCAAGTTGAGTAAAAGCTACCCTTGGCGGAAACAGCGACATATTTGCCATCAGCAGAACGTTGCATATTGCGAACTACGCCGACGGCTGCTTCTACTTGAGCTTTCCAATTTTTACCACCATCGATGGTTTTGTAAATTGCGCCTACATCAGTAGCCATTTCCGCTGAGTCAGACCCCAGGGCGTGAACAGTTATGGGATTACCTGGTAACTTTTCGCTCAAGGGAATCCGTGACCAAGAACGGCCTTCATCGGTGGTATGTAGTAAAAGAGAGGGTTCGCCGACAATCCAGCCTTCTTCCCCAGAAAAACTTACGGAATCAAAACGATACCGAGAATCATCCAGTGCCAAAGACAAAGGTTGCCAATTTTTACCACCGTCTTTGGTTTCTAAAAGCGTGGCGTTGCTTCCTACTAAAAAACCATGTTGAGAATCTTGAGTAAAAGCAATATCCAGCAACTTTTCGTTGCTTGGTACAGCAATGATTTCCCAAGGGTTGAAGCTAGTGGAAGGCACTTTGCTACAACCGATACACAAAACAATTACTATCAAAAAGGCAATTATGCGTTGCCAGCTTTTCACAATGGACTGCATCAGTATTTCTTAGTATTTTCTAAATTCGTTTAGGTTTTACCTTAAGAGTTGCGATCGCTCTCTAAATTAGGTAAAAAAAGATAGCGGGTCTTATTGTAAGCCGTAAAGACTGATAAAGAACAAGAAAGCCAGAGCTAAAGCCCCGAAAATCAAGATATTCTTTTGCCCTGGAGTCAGCTTATTAACACCCAAACCAAAACCGAGATTTTCTTTAAAACCGGATGCTGTACCAGACGGGCCAATGTTGGCAAAAGCAGTTTTCTTAGCACTACAAACTGGACAACGCCAATTTATAGGCAGTTCTGTAAACAGTGTCCCGGAGGGGATATCATGCTTATCATCTCCCTTCTCAGGTTCATAAACATAACCGCAGGCGCGACACTCATAGCGGTCTAACGCTGGAGTCTCAACAGCTTGTTCGCTCATGGCTAGGGTCTCCCAGAGGGGAATTATTAAATATACGTTAAAAATTATGACATAACTGTTAGACTTTTCTATCACTTACACAAACGAATCAAATACCTGAAATCCGTTTGTTTCCCAGATTTCAGAAAACTCGAAAAGATATAATGTAAAAGAAAGTAACAGCCTTATTTACACCATAAGCGGTAGAAATTCATTGTGTTTGTCCTCAGCGGTTACGAGTACTTTCTAGGCTTCTTAATTATCTGTAGCCTAGTGCCTGCCCTGGCGCTTTCTGCTTCCAAGCTTCTCAGACCCAGTGGTAACAGCCTGGAACGCCTCACCACATACGAATCTGGGATGGAACCAATTGGGGGAGCCTGGATTCAGTTCAATATCCGCTACTACATGTTTGCGCTAGTTTTTGTCGTCTTTGACGTAGAAACTGTGTTTTTGTATCCTTGGGCGGTGGCTTTCCACCGTTTAGGGCTATTAGCATTCATCGAGGCGCTAATTTTTATTGCAATTCTTGTAGTTGCCTTAGTTTACGCATGGCGTAAAGGAGCTTTGGAATGGTCTTGAATTCTGATTTAAGCACCCAAGACAAAGAGCGAATCATCAACCCGATTGAGCGTCCGACAGTCACTCAAGAACTTTCCGAAAATATTATCTTGACAACGGTTGATGACCTCTACAACTGGGCTAGGCTTTCAAGTCTTTGGCCTTTACTTTTTGGTACAGCTTGCTGCTTTATTGAGTTTGCAGCGTTAATTGGCTCTCGTTTTGACTTTGACCGCTTTGGGTTAATTCCCCGTTCTAGTCCTCGTCAAGCTGACTTGATTATTACAGCCGGCACAATCACCATGAAGATGGCACCCCAGTTGGTGCGTCTTTATGAACAAATGCCTGAGCCGAAGTATGTGATTGCAATGGGCGCTTGTACAATTACTGGCGGGATGTTCAGCGTGGATTCTCCCACTGCTGTACGCGGAGTTGATAAATTGATTCCGGTGGATGTGTACTTGCCTGGTTGTCCTCCCCGTCCCGAAGCGATTATTGATGCGATCATTAAGCTACGGAAGAAGATAGCTAATGATTCCATGCAGGAACGTGACCAATCCAAGCAAACCCACCGCTTTTACAGTACGACTCATAACTTGAAGCCAGTAGCAGAAATTTTAACTGGCAAGTATATGCAGTCAGAAACTCGCTTCACGCCACCAAAAGAATTGACAGAAGCAATTGGTCTACCAGTACCACCTGCGCTGCTAACTTCCAAAACCAAGGAGGAACAAAGCCGTGGCTGATGAAGAAACTAAACCAGTACCAGCAGGGGCAGATGCTTTAGTTCCATCTGGGCCAATTTCTCAGTGGTTAGCAGAAAATGGCTTTGATCATGAATCTTTAGCCCCTGATAAAAATGGGGTAGAGATTATTAAAGTGGGGCCAGAATTTTTGCTTCCCATTGCTACGGCTTTGTATGCTTATGGGTTTAATTATCTCCAGTTTCAAGCTGGTATTGACCTTGGCCCAGGACAGGATTTGGTCAGTGTGTATCACTTAGTCAAAGTTGGTGATAATGCTGATAGACCAGAAGAAGTGCGAGTGAAGGTATTCTTGCCACGAGAAAATCCTAGTGTGCCTTCAGTATATTGGATTTGGAAAACCGCCGACTGGCAAGAACGGGAAACCTACGATATGTTGGGCATTATCTACGAAGGACATCCTAACCTGAAGCGGATTTTGATGCCGGAAGATTGGGTGGGTTGGCCTTTGCGGAAAGATTACATCTCGCCTGATTTTTACGAGTTGCAAGACGCTTATTAAAAAGTGCTGAGTGCTAAGTGCTGAGTGCTGAGTGTCAGCTAGTGGAGATTTTAATGTCTCATCTTTAACCCCTCTCCGGCGGCGGAGGGGGGTAATGTTTTTTTGGCGTTAATATGAAAGGAAGTAATATTTCCTTTTCCAGCAGAGATACGAAAAAATAAAGGAAAGATTTTTGAGTTGAAGCTAGGTAGGCAGTAACATAAATAGGCAGTAAAAATATTATTTTGTCAGAGCCAATGTCTAACGAATTACAAGAATCTTTTAAACAAGCGTATGCCAATCTCGAATTATTTCCACTGCTAGAAAAGAAAGAAACAGAAAGTTTTAGAGTGGATTATGGTAATGATTCTATAGAAAAGTTAATTCAATACATTGAGTATAGTCCTAATGGTGATGCGAAGATTATCTTTACTGGACATACGGGATGTGGTAAATCGACTTTATTAGCTGAGTTAAGTAGACAAATTGAAGATAATTATTTTGTAGTGTTATTTTCTATTGCTGACAGTATTGAAAGGTCGGCTGTTGATCATATTAATATCTTGTTTGCGATCGCGCTTAATTTAATGTCTGAAGCCGAAGCCCGCAAAGTAGAAATCCCTAAATCTACTAAAGAGCAAATCTATGGGTGGTTTGCGACTCGCACTCGGACTACAGAGACAGAGTTAGGAAGTGGGCTTGAATTGGGTTTTGATTTGCTCAAAGTTATTAAAGCCCAATTAAAAGCTGATGCTAAAGTTAGAGAAGAAATTACACAGGAATTTGAACGTAAAATATCTGATTTAGTCGCCCGAATTAATGAAATTGCAGCCTTGATTCAAGTTGCGACTAAAAAAGAAACTATAGTCATTATTGATGACTTAGATAAACTAGATTTAGAAAGAGTCAATGAAATTTATGGAAACAATATTAAATCCCTCTTTCAACCTAATATTAGGATTATTTACACTGTCCCGATTGCGGTAATGTGTAACACTTTTCTCTGGAATATTATTAAGGCAGAAAGCAACTACCGAATTGTGGTGATGCCTGTTATCAAAATTTTTAGTAAGGGCGACAATCGCTTAATTGATGCCAAGCCTCGGACTGAAGCAAATAATATTTTATGTGAAATCTTACAAAAACGCATTTCTAGTGAATTAATAGATAAGTCAGCCGCAGAAAAGATTGTTGTTTACAGTGGTGGAGTGCTGCGGGAGTTGATTCGTATAGCTAATGTATGCTGTCTGATTTGTTTACGGCTTATCAGGCAGACACCAGAAGCAAGAATTGTAATTGATAGCCAAGTTATAGAACAAGCAATTAAAGAAATTCGTAATGAACTTTCTCTGCGTTTAGGAAAAGAAGATTTTAAAATTTTGAAAACTATTTATGAAGATTTTGAACCTGACGATGTAAAGCAGTCGGAGTTTTTAGAATTACTGCATGGGTTGTTTATCTTGGAATATCGTAATGATGAAACTTGGTATGATGTACACCCCATTCTTGTAGAAACTTTGAGACGTAGGAGGTTGCTTAATTAATTATGAATGAAGACTTGCTGACAGATGATGAAAATAGAGAAGCTTATGAGTACTTAACTGTTTCTATTGAGGCTAAAGCAAATCGGTTGAATTTGCTAATAGGTGTTTGTGATGATGCTAGTTTTAGAGATGAACTTATTGCTCAGTATGAGGCAGAATTACAGTCGCAAATTCATTGTTATCGGGTGACATTGGCAAGGGGCGAACCTAGTTTGAGGGCGGCTGTTGCTAAACTAGTGGAATCTGAAGAATATTTGCAGCAACATAACCCAGCAGTAATTAGCGTGACTGGTGCAGAACAGCTTCATTTTTTGAAACTGGGTGAGGAACGTTCAGAACAAGAGATTTTTTTCGGTTATTTGCAGTGGACTAGGGAAGGGTTAAGAGAATTTCCTTTTGCGATTGTCTTGTGGGTGACTAATCAAATATTGGTTGAATTAATTAAAAAAGCGCCTGATTTTTGGAGTTGGCGTAATGGTGTTTTTCGGTTTGCATCTACAAGGAAAAATACTGTTTCTGCTAAAGAATTAGAGCCGATTCGGTTTGCTTTTACAGGTAATGAATTATCAGGTTTTGATGATGACAATGATTATTTATTGCCTATAGAAGATTTACAAGGATTTATTCAAGATTTAGAACAGCGTGGTGTAAAAGATACAACGTTAGCGACTTTATACTTTAGCTTAGGCGATATTTATAGAAAAAGACTCAACCGGAGTGAGTGTCAAGATTATAAAAAAGAGCAAGAATTAGGCATTAAGTATTTAAATAAAGCTGTAGAATTGCAAAAAGAGTTAGGTTTAGAAAAAGACTTAGCCACCAGCCTCAACAATTTAGCCACACTCTACAATTCCCAAGGCAGATACAGCGAAGCCGAACCTTTGTACATTCAAGCATTAGTACTGTACCGCAAACTCCTGGGTGAAAAACATCCTTATGTAGCCACCAGCTTCAACAATTTAGCCGCACTCTACGAATCCCAAGGCAGATACAACGAAGCTGAATCTTTGTACATTCAAACATTGGCACTGAGGCGCAAACTCCTGGGTGAAGAACATCCAGATATCGCACAAAGTCTCAACAATTTAGCCACACTCTACAATTCCCAAGGCAGATACAGCGAAGCCGAACCTTTGTACATTCAAGCATTAGTACTGTACCGCAAACTCCTGGGTGAAAAACATCCTTATGTAGCCACCAGCTTCAACAATTTAGCCGCACTCTACAAATCCCAAGGTAGATACAGCGAAGCCGAACCTTTGTACATTCAAACATTGGCACTGAGGCGCAAACTCCTGGGTGAAGAACATCCCGATGTCGCTGCCAGCCTCAACAATTTAGCAGGACTCTACGATTCCCAATGCAAATACAGTGAAGCCGAACCTTTGTACATCCAAGCATTGGCACTGAGGCGCAAACTCATGGGTGAAGAACATCCGGATGTTGCCGCCAGCCTCAACAATTTAGCCGCACTCTACAAATCCCAAGGTAGATACAGCGAAGCCGAACCTTTGTACATTCAAGCTTTAGATATTTTAGAGAAACGGTTAGGGATAGATCATCCCAATACTGTTACTGTGCGTAAAAACTTAGCAAATTTGCGCGATCGCCTGTCCTCAGAATCATAACAGCGATCGCCTAATCTCGGCTCTTCACGTTCCAAGCAAGAATATTCTTGTTTCAAATAAGAACGTTCCTGTTTCAAGTGAGAACATTCTTGTTTTAAGTGAGAACGTTCTCGTTTTAAGTGAGAATGTTTCTGTTTCAAGTGAGAACGTTCTCGTTTCAAACTAAAAGTTTCGTGTTCTGAAGTGGAATGATGGAGTTATAAAGGCGATCGCTCAACCTTTGTACTCGGAGTTTCGTGTTCTGAGGTGGAATGCTGGAGTTATGAAGGCGATCGCTATCGTTGAAAAATCCTCTGTGAAATATTATGTCATCTATTCCAGCAAGATATGCGATCGCCTGCCTTGATTTTGTGGATTCTTGCGTAAGCTATAAATGTGTAAAGTTGATACAGCAGATAGCCATCAAGCTTTTATATATGCAAAATAGAAATTTGTAGGAACTGCAATTTAAACCTAAAGTTAGTAAATCGATATTTTTCAGCCAGTATGATGGAGCAAAATGATCATCAACAGCGCCGCACCGCTGACCAAGAGTTGGAACAATCTCTCAATGAATGGAAAGGTATTTTACACAACGAAAATCTGGCTGAGAATGAGGAAGCAGAGACTGAGGAAATAACTGATGCCGAATTAGTGGATGAGTTGGGCAATATTGATTTAGCGGCTTTTGAGGACGCAGTGGCCGATATTGAAAAATATTTTCAAGAAAAGACAAAGTGATACTTGTCTAGCCATCTGTTATTTGTCGCCGAGCTTCATACAACATTAAAGCAGCTGCGATCGCCACATTCAAAGACTCTACTCCCGGACTCAGGGGAATATTTACTTGTTTATCTGCCATCTTTGCCAAGTCTGCTGATAAACCAGCACCTTCATTCCCCAATAAAATTAAACTGGGTTTGCGCCAGTCTATTTCCCAATAAGTTAATTTTGCTGTCGGCAAGGTAGCTATAACTTGCATTCCCGCTTGCTGACTTTGTTGGACTGTTGCTGCTAAATCTTCGCTCACCGCCATATTTAAGCGAAACCATTGTCCAGCACTAGCACGCAGCACTTTAGGGTTATCTAAATCTACACTATCGTCACTCAGCCATAATCCCGATGCTCCCGCCGCTGCTGCTGTACGGATAATTGTCCCCAAATTACCGGGGTCTTGAATGGTTTCTAAAGCTAAAACAATCCCCGTAAATGGTAATTGATTGAGAGATTTGCTGCGTCTTGCTGTGGCGACTACTCCATCTGGTTGTATTGTAGTGGCGATCGCTCCTAAAACTTCATCACTGACAATTTCGGCGCGATCGCACCGACTACACACTTCTTGCCACAATGCTGTGTGACTGGCTTGCCAATCTGCTGTACAACAAACCGTTTCTAAGGGATAATCTACCGCACAAGCTTCCTCTAACAAATGCGTCCCTTCCAGTAAAAAGAGTTCCTGCTTATGACGCTCTTTAGTAGAGTGCAGCTTGCGAATTTGCTTAACGAGAGAATTTTGTAAACTAGTTAACACAATTAAAGGCAAAAGTAAAAAGTAAAAAGTAAAAAGTAAAAGTTTCTTTCTTTTGCCTTTTAACTTTTACTTTTTAACTTTGAATGCGGAACCCGGGACTTGAACCCGGAAGCCTTGCGGCACTAGAACCTGAATCTAGCGCGTCTGCCAATTCCGCCAGTTCCGCTGGCATCGATTTTATATCGACAGCTTACTATTGTTACTCAATTATTTATTTTTGTCAAGTAATATCCAAATATCCGTGTTATGGATGTTGCAGATCAAAAATTGGGAACTATGATGGGTGTTTGGGTTTTCCCGCAACCAAGGTTCAGTATTAAATGAGGATGGCGATCGCTACTGAGCGTAATTTCCCAATTCACCTTAGACTAAACTATGGTTATTTTCAGCCCTCAGTTCACTAGCTAAAAAATATATTGATTAATAGCAAGATGTAGACAAATTAAATCTTTACTGTAGAATCAAAACCAACTTCAACCCTTGAAAACTCAGTATTATTTTTGGAGGTAGGCTTATCAATCCTTCTACCAGCTTACCAGATGCCAAGCTTGCACCTCAAGCAGACTCCTCAGTCTTGCAAATTTGGGGTGGGCATCCTTTGCAAGGTCATGTAAAGATTAGTGGTGCAAAAAATTCAGCACTGGTAATCATGGCTGGAGCATTGCTTTGTTCTGGAGATTGTCACATCCGCAATGTTCCTATGTTGGCGGATGTGGAAAAAATGGGACAAGTTTTATCAGCTTTGGGTGTAAACGTCTCACACCAAGATGACATTTTAGATATTAATGCCAGCAGCATTACTACATCTAAAGCTCCCTACGAACTCGTTACTCAACTACGCGCCAGCTTTTTTGCCATTGGTTCGATACTGGCAAGGCTAGGGGTAGCCCAAATGCCCTTACCTGGGGGCTGTGCCATTGGCGCTAGACCAGTTGATTTGCACGTCCGGGGACTGCAAGCAATGGGAGCCGAAGTGCAGATTGAACATGGCATTTGTAATGCCTATGTTCCCGGTGGCGGCAGATTAAAAGGGGCCAAAATTTACCTCGACACTCCCAGTGTAGGAGCAACGGAAACGTTGATGATGGCTGCTACGCTTGCTGATGGTGAAACCATCATCGAAAATGCCGCCCGTGAGCCAGAAGTTGCTGATTTGGCGAATTTCTGTAACGCAATGGGAGCCAAAATTCACGGTGCTGGTACTAGCATAATTACAATTGTGGGTGTTCCCCAATTGCATTCTGTTGACTACAGCATTATCCCCGATCGCATTGAAACCGGAACTTTTTTGGTAGCAGGTGCGATTACCCGTTCCGAAATCTTACTATCCCCAGTCATCCCCGACCATTTAATTCCCGTGATTGCCAAACTCCGAGAAATCGGCGTACCCATCATTGAGGAAGGCCCAGATTGTTTGCGACTGCTACCTGCGGAAACCCTCAAGGCCACATATATTGAAACCTTGCCCCATCCCGGTTTTCCCACAGATATGCAAGCACCGTTTATGGCGTTGCTCACCTTAGCCGAAGGTGACAGCATCATTAACGAATCTGTGTTTGAAAATCGCTTGCGCCATGCTTCCGAGTTAAATCGCTTGGGGGCAGAGATTCGCGTTAAAGGCAATGCGGCCTTTGTCCGGGGAGTCCCGATGTTATCAGGTGCGCCTGTATTAGGCACAGACTTACGTGCATCAGCAGCCCTAGTCTTAGCTGGATTAGCAGCTGAAGGTTTAACTACCTTTCAGGGATTGCATCACCTTGATCGCGGCTACGATCGCCTTGATCTCAAGTTGCTGCAACTGGGCGCTAAAATCAAGCGTGTACAAGAAATCCCCACACCAGAATTAACATCTAATGGCAGTAACCCGCCAGTAACAACTTCGACTTAGTAGTAGGGTGGGCATTGCCCACCCTACTTAATCGTTATAATGATGAGTGTTTGCTTATTTACTTGCAAAAATATACAAATTAGCTTCAATTAGACAGCCTAAAGTTGGTTTTTTTATTCAGTCACTTTAAAAAAGGTAAGAAAAAATGTTTAAGCCCATCAAGATGATGACGGAATCATTTGCACCTGCTTTAATGCGTGACTTAATTAAACTAATAAAATTTAGAATAACTCAATTAGTCAATAATGCAGTTAGGTTTTATTGGCAAATCATGAGGATTTCGCCTCACAGTAATTTGGTCGGATTAACCTATGCAAATGATAAATTCACTGATGGTGCTGGAGCGCAAATTCAAAGAATATATGGTATTTATGCTGCTGCCAGATTTCTTCAGGTGCCATATATTCATTCACCGTTAACTAAATTAAACTATCAAGGATTGGTTGCTCTTGAGCAAAATAATACAAATCAAGATATTGTTAGTGAATATAATAAAATATTTAAAATATCCTCTGATATAAAATTGCCTGTCGATTACACTACTGAATATATTAAAAATTTAGATTTATTAACTTTTGAAAAGCTGAGAAGAAAGGCTGTAAAAAGCAAAAGTTTCATTTTGGCTAAAGTTTTGCTTCCCTATAAAATCACAGATACTTATCCAGAAACTTTACAATGTATCAAGGATATCTCTCCTTTCTCTTTACAGAAATCACCAGTGATTCGCATTGCCATCCATGTGAGAAGAGGAGATTTATTATTTGTTGCTTCTCACAGAATGCTGTCTAATAAATATTATATTTCCGTAGCTCAAAAAATCAGCGCTATTTTGGATCAACTGAAACTTGAATATGTGTTTGAATTGCATACCGAACTGCCTACACAATCTTTTACGGTAACAGCAAGTCAACATAGCATGTTAAAAAGTAATGTGGTTGTTGATCCCAAATCAACTCAGTTGGCAGAATTTGATGTCATACCGAATCTAGAAAAGTTTATTAACGCTGATCCAATAGAAACTCTTCAAAGAATGTCATCAGCGAACGTACTTGTAATGAGCCACTCTTCCTTTAGCTATTTATCAGCTATTTTAAATGTAAAAGGAGTGATTCTTTACCATAAATTTTGGCATACTCCCCTGAAAAGTTGGTTAATAACTAACAATTCAGGTGATTTTTCCCAAGAGAAATTTATTCAGCAACTCCAAAAAAATGTAGTAGCACTTGAACCAATTTCTAGTTTGGTAGAATAACAATAAGTTATTCCATTTTTTCAACTTGCTACATCATGTCATTTATTAAAACCCCGCTGATTGGTTTAAAAGCCGACTCCTTTCGTCATCCCTTAGATTTGGAATCTACCAAAGCTCTCAAACAGATACCAGGTATTGATTTGATGGTGCGAAATTGGTTGGGGCCAATGGCGGAGCAAGTTTTTTATGTAGAAAATATTGCCTCTAGTATTTTAGTCAGTGAAAATCAACTGCCTGATTTACATAAATTATTACTAGAAGCTTGCAGAACTTTAGATATTGAGCCACCACAATTATATGTGCGGCAACATCCGGCTCCTAATGCTTATACTTTTGCTATGCGAGGTAAGCAGCCTTTTGTGGTACTGCATACTTCTTTGATAGATATCTTGACACCAGAAGAAATTCAGGCGGTAATTGCCCATGAATTAGGACATCTCAAATGTGACCACAGCGTTTATTTAACGCCTGTCAATTTATTAATCTTAGCTGCGGCAATTGTGCCAAATGTGGGGAATTTGCTGGCGCAAGCCATCCAAACACAACTTTTAGAATGGGTACGCTGTGCTGAGTTTACCTGCGATCGCGCCGCTTTGTTAGCTACTCAAAATCCGAAAGTTGTCATGTCTGTACTGATGAAACTTGCAGGCGGTTCACCCACCCTCGCACCCAAACTCAATCTTGATGCCTTTGTTGACCAAGCCCGTGCTTATGATGATATTAGTAAAACAGAATTGGGTGAAATGGTGAAAGCAGCCCGCACAGCCCAATTGAGTCATCCTGTCCCAGTGTTACGCGCCAGAGAAATTGACCGTTGGGCTAGTAGTCAAGAATATCAAACTTTATTGCAAACTCACGAGTCGAAAATTTCTGGTGAACTACCAGCTAAAGGCGGTTGGCGTAACTGGTAAATCAAGATAATCTGCGGTGGGTCGTAGGCGATCGCCCTCATGTAAGATATGGGTAAAGTGCCAAAATTATTTCATGACCAGGTTTCCCTACGACCAATTTGCGAAAGATTATCTTCAAGAACTATTACAACCATTGGGTAAAGTAGAAACTAGCCGCAAGGTTTCTGCGGAAATCCGCGAGATTGACGTTTATTTTGCACCGACATCTCCAGCAACCAGTGATAAAATAGAATTAGGTTTATTAGGAAAAATTGCATCTGCACCTGTATTAATTGAACCTTTTAGAAATGCCGCTACAATTGCGGAAATTCGCAGTTGTATGAACAAGTTATTCGATATATTTGCCCAAATCAAGCGTCAGGCTAAAGTTGATAACAATCGGGTTGCCGAATCAGAATTACCTCGATTATGGATTTTATCACCTACGGCTTCTGAATCCATCTTAGAGGGTTTTAGAACCAGCGAAGACCTAGAAAACTGGGAAATAGGTGTACATTTTCTGGGTAATTATTTCAGAACAGCGATCGTCGCAATTCATCAATTACCATGTATTGAAGAAACATTATGGCTGAGGATTTTAGGAAAAGGCAGAGTACAGCAACAAGCCATAGATGAACTAGAAGAACTGCCACCAGAAAATCCCTTACGTGCTAAAGCCATTGATTTATTATTGAGTTTGAAGACGACCTTGGAAGTAAATCAAAATATAGATGCAGAGGACAGAGATTTGATTATGCGATTATCACCTATTTACGAACAAAAATTAGCAGAAGCTAAACAAGAAGGTATTCAAGAAGGTATTCAAGAAGGTATTCAAGAAGGTATTCAAGCAGAACGCCGTAAGCTGATAGAGAATTTATTGAGATTTCGGTTTGGTTCTTTAGATACAGAACTAACTAGGATTGTAGAACCTTTATTAGCATTATCCCCAGAAGAATTTACGCCTTTATTACTACAACTATCGCGTGAAGAACTGTTAGATAGATTTCTGTAGAGGATGTGGAAAAAAATTTTAGGTAATTGAGAAAAAGCTTTTTGGTATGCTAACTTGAGCAGACTTAAAAAAGTAATTTTTCACATCAAAAACGCTTTTATGACAGATGTCTCTCAGCCTATTAACCTCTGGGAATATGAACAGTTAGCCAAACAGCATCTCTCACAGATGGCTTTTGATTATTACAGTAGTGGCGCTTGGGATGAAATTACATTACGTGATAACCGTGCAGCTTTTGAAAGGGTGAAATTGCGTCCGCGGATGTTTGTAGATGTGAGCGATCGCAACTTAACTACTTCTATTTTAGGACAGCCGCTACAACTACCCCTATTAATTGCACCAATGGCTTTTCAGTGTCTAGCCCATCCACAGGGAGAACTAGCCACAGCCTTAGCAGCCGCTACCGCAGGTGTAGGTATGGTATTGAGTACAATGGCAACTAAGAGCCTAGAAGAAGTCGCTGCGGTAGGTTACAAACATAATGCCTTGCAATGGTTCCAGCTTTATATCCACAAAGACCGAGGCTTGACGCGGAATTTAGTTGAAAGGGCTTACGCAGCAGGTTATCAAGGTTTATGTTTGACGGTGGATGCGCCGATTTTAGGACGACGGGAGCGTGATTTACGTAACGAATTTACTTTACCATCGGGGTTACATTTGGCGAATATTGTAAATATCTCAGGGTTGAATATTCCCCAAGAACAAGGAGAATCTGGCTTATTTACCTATTTTGCCCAGCAATTAAACCCCGCAGTAACTTGGCGTGACTTGGAATGGTTACAGTCATTATCGCCATTACCTTTGGTACTCAAAGGCATTTTACGCGGTGATGATGCTGTGCGTGCTGTGGAGCATGGAGCCAAAGCAATTGTAGTTTCTAATCATGGTGGCAGACAACTTGATGGCGCGATCGCATCTCTAGATGCACTGACTGAAATAGTTGCAGCTGTCGATAATCAAGCAGAAGTTTTATTAGATGGGGGTATCCGTCGTGGAACAGATATCCTTAAAGCCTTAGCTGTTGGTGCAAAAGCCGTACTCATCGGTCGCCCTGTACTCTGGGCATTAGCTGTCGCTGGACAAGTTGGTGTATCTCACATTATCTCGCTATTAGAAAATGAATTAAGTGTGGCAATGGCTTTGAGTGGTTGTACATCTATACAAGATATTGACCCTAGTTTAGTGAGTGGAAATTACTTGCATTAACTTGAAAATATATGTTATATTAGGAAAGTTGCACCCAAGGGCGGGTGGCGAAATTGGTAGACGCACCACACTCAAAATGTGGCGACCTTGCGGTCATAGGAGTTCGATTCTCCTCCTGCCCATTCTTAATAGTTTTTTAAGCTTTTCATTCATTATTATCGCTACTATCTGTCCTGTTCTGCGGCGCTGCGTTCTCGTGCCAAGCTATCAATAGCATCACCCAAGGCGGTGGTGAGACTTTTGCGTGTTTGGGAGTGACTTTCTTGTTCAATTTTCAATGCTTGCAATAGGCGATCGCGCTCTTTAATCGCTGCAATCAGTTTTGTCTGCAATTCATCCACCGCTTGGATTTGGGTAATTTCAGCTTGAATGGCGGCTGTTGCTTTACCGTCAGCCAGTGTTGCAGCTTCAATACCTTGGAGTTTGTGAATATTGGCTTTGAGAGATGCGATCGTTTGTTGGAATAGATGCGCGTCTGTCCGGCGTTGTTCTGCTTCCGTGTTGTAGAGTTTGCGCCATTTTTCCGCACTTTCCCAAGCTGTGGCTAAATCAACTTTTTGTTCTGCTAGTTGGCGTTTGAGTGCTTGAATTTCAGCTAACCACTGCTGTGTTAAAGATGTACTTTCACTCATTTTTTTCCTCTTCTTTGCGCCTTTGCGTGAGGCAAATAAATATTTACCAAAACGGGATAGGCTAACCTATCCCGTCAACGTATCCTATCGCTTAAACTTTAAGTTCCAGTAGTCCAAGAGTTGATGTACTCAATTTGATCTGGTGTCAAGCTATCGATATAAATGCCAATAGCTTCCAACTTCAACCGAGCAATTTCTTGATCTACCTCGGTAGGAATGGAGTGCAACCCAGGTTCTAATTTACCTTGATTCTTCACCAGATATTCGCAAGCCAACGCTTGGTTTGCAAAACTCATATCCATTACCGCGCTTGGATGTCCTTCGGCTGCGGCGAGGTTGACTAAGCGTCCTTCACCCAAAACAATCACTGATTTACCACTCTTGAGTTTATATTGTTCGGTAAAGGGGCGTACTTGCTTAATTTCTTCAGCTTGACTAGCTAAATATTTCAGGTCAAGTTCAATATCAAAGTGACCAGAGTTACAAACGATCGCACCATCTTTCATGACATCGAAATGTTCACCACGAATGACGTGCTTGTTACCAGTCACGGTAATAAATAAGTCACCTTGAGGCGCAGCTTCAGCCATTGGGAGAACACGGAAGCCATCCATCACCGCTTCAATTGCTTTGATGGGGTCAATTTCAGTAACAATGATGTTAGCACCCAACCCACGGGCGCGTAATGCTGTACCTTTACCGCACCAGCCATAACCAGCAACGACAATGGTTTTACCAGCCAGGAGAATATTTGTTGCACGGATAATCCCATCGAGGGTTGATTGTCCTGTACCGTAGCGATTATCAAAGAAGTGCTTGGTGTCTGCGTCGTTGACGTTTACTGCGGGGAAGGTGAGAACGCCATCTCTAAACATAGCGCGTAACCGGACAATTCCGGTTGTGGTTTCTTCTGTGGTACCAATCAAATCAGCAATTTGATGTTGACGTTGCTGAACTAGGGTAGCAACCACATCACTACCATCATCAATAATAATGTTAGGGCGGTGGTCTAAAGCAATTTGGACGTGGCGGTTATAGGTTTCGTTATCTTCGCCTTTGAGTGCAAAGACGGGAATTTCATGATCAAGGACGAGACTAGCTGCTACGTCATCTTGAGTTGATAAGGGGTTACTCGCAATTAAAACTGCATCTGCACCACCAGCTTTGAGCGCAATGGCTAGATGTGCGGTTTCTGTGGTGATGTGGGCGCAAGCCACAAGGCGAAGCCCAGCAAAAGGTTTTTCTTGAGCAAAGCGATCGCGGATTTGCCGTAAAACTGGCATTTCCCGTCCAGCCCATTCAATGCGCTGTCTTCCCAAGGGAGCGAGGGCGAGGTCTTTAACCTCGTGCTTTAATCGGGGAGAAGTTGCGGTCATAAGTTCCTCAAAAACGTAAAAAATGTACGTAAATATCTGTTACGCACTTTATTAGTTTATTGTACGACTAGGATTTTTGGGTTGTTTAGTTCGGATTTAGAATTGAAAGGCGATCGCTAACATATAGGACTTACTCACAAAGATTTGCTGTAGAGACTGGATGTAAGGGTTTTAGATACATACATCCCTACACCCTCTCTGAGTTAGATGAAAAAGTTTAGGGATTACCTACAAATAAATGGTTTAATTTATCTCTGGTAAGAAAATAATCATATATTCTGCTGAGTTATCCCCAAAAGCTGATGAATCAAAATGTCATCTATCTAAAGAATTAAAAAACAGAAATGTCATAATTTTCAACATTTAAGCAGAAAACTCAACTTTAGATAGGTACAATTACTAAAGTCAATTTTGGAGCATAACTAAGGAAGTAAACAAAAATAGATTTTTCTGAAGGAGGTGTTGGAGTGCGTTGGCATTTTTTAGCGATTTTTGGTTCAATAACGGTCTCTGTTGTATCTCTACCACCAGTGACAGCCCAGATTCCTTTGTTACCACTGTTGCAAACTCCCAGCAGTCCCAGTAATGACTCTGATAGTAGAACTGTTTCTGACTGGATTTATTTAGATGGTCGGCGTTTGTTTCAGATCAGCGCCACGAAGACTAATTTATCAGAGCGTTTACAAGACATTCAGCAGAATTTAAATCAAATTAGCGAGAATTACTTGCGATCGCCTAAACTAGAAGTCAAGGTAGAGGTGCGGAAAGTTAATGAAATACCAGTCATTCGGGTGAATGGCGAATATTTGATGACTGTCACCGCTGAAGATGCGAAACTCCGACAGGAAGATCCACTGATATCGGCGAATCAAATTGCTGAGGCTTTACAAGAAGATTTACAAAGGGCAAAGCAAGAACGACAAACTCAATATCTCCTGAATCAAGGTAAAATTGCTGCTGGCGTTGGACTGGTAATGGTGGTCACAAGTTGGGGTGTATATTATTGGCAGTGTCGTTCACGCAAAGAACCAGCACAGTCAGTTCCCTCAATCTCTTCAACGGCGCAACCAATTACTACGCAACTGAATCAACAGCAGCATCGTCATTTCCAAGAAGTTAAGAAACGGTTGTTTCAGTTAACCCAAGCCGGAATTTGGGGAGGGGGCAATTTTCTGATTTTGGGGCTATTTCCCTACACACGCCCGTTTCAAGTAGCTATTCTCTCCGCCGCGCAAATTCCTCTCAAACTTGCTGTTGTGGTGTTGGGGACTTACGTAGCTACCCGTTTCAGCTATGCTTTAATTGATCGCTTCACTACTACACTCATCAGTAGTGGTGCTTTGTTGACCACCGATACTTCTGAACGTCTGCGTTTACGCGTCTCTACTTTTTCGGGCGTGACTAAAAGTATTGTCACTATTATCTGGGTGGGAGTTGGAATTTTACTCGCCCTTGTTTCTTTGGGTATCGATATTGTTCCCTTACTTGCCGGTGCAGGTTTAGTTGGTGTGGCTGTATCCCTGGCTTCCCAAAACCTAATTAAAGATGCAATTAACGGCTTCTTGATTATTCTGGAAGACCAGTATGCGTTGGGTGATGTGATTAATGTGGGCAATGTTGGCGGTTTGGTCGAAAATCTCAATTTGCGGATGACACAATTGCGTGATTCCGAAGGACGCTTAATTACAATTCCCAATAGTGAGATTAAAATTGTTGCCAATCTTTCTAGCCGTTGGTCACGCGCCGATTTAACTGTTCCCATCGCCTATGAAGCTGATGTTGACCATGCTTTGAACTTGATTAAAAAAGTAGCTTTAGAAATGGATCAAGATTTACAATGGAAACATCAAATTATTGAAACTCCGCAAGTTTTGGGTATTGATAATTTTGGCGATCGCGGTTTAATTATCCGTGTTTGGATTAAAACCCAACCTCTCAAACAATGGGATGTCGCCCGCGAATACCGCCGCCGCCTGAAAGTTACCCTTGACCAAGCTGGAATTAATATCCCCGTACCACAACAAGCAATCTGGGTGAACGATGCACAGCTATTGAATGCACAGATAAATGGTAAGGGTGATGAGTCAATAGTCAATGGTCAATATAGCAGGGAATAGGGAACAGAATTGAAAATCAATCCATTTGAGTACCTACCGCTATAGTCAATAGTAGTGTGGGCAAGATTTTGCCCACCTCTGGGCAATGTGGTACATTTGTACTATAATAGATATAGCGTCCAGAAATCCTAGTGCAGTGCAACTATGATCAAGCATTATATTCTCAACCTCAATCCAACTGCCAAGCACGAATGGGATCGCTGTATTTTACGTGACCCACTGACAGCAAAACGCCCAGATTTCTCACGATTAATTGCCGAAGCGGTTGGTGCTGATACAGGAAGTTATTTAATCAGCATAAATATTGAAGTACAGGTATTAGAACAGGCCGCAGTACCGCAAGCTGAACAACTTTCACTTTCTTTTCCAGAGGTAGCTGTTCCGACACAAATGAGGGAAGCGGCATAAAGGGGGAGGAGAAACTTACCACTGTAATGGAATTGGCCCACCAAACTTCCGCATCTCTGCAAAAAATTTTCCTTGCGCTCCTCCATCTGGTAGGGTTGCTAAATAAACAGCTGTTTCTGCACCTTCTTCTGCGGTGAATGGCGCATTCTCACCTCCCATATCAGTTTTCATCCAACCAGGAGAATAGGCATTCACAAGAATATTCTCATGTTGGAGTTCCCTAGCCAGAAGTATAGTTAGCCCGTTAATCCCGACTTTGGAAAGTCTATAGGAAGGTGCTAGGGAGTAGTAGTCACCACCCATTGTATGCAAAGAGGCCATTTCGGTAGAAACATTCACAATGCGACCGTAGTTGTTGACTTTCATCAATGGTATTAAAGCTTGAGAAATTCTGAGTACCGCTAAAACATTAGTGTTAAATGTGGCTTGCATCGTTTCTAGCTGAACGGTTAATAAGCTGGCTTCTTCTGACTTGGCTGTAGGATTAATACCAGCGTTGTTCACCAGAATATCGACCTTACCGTAGGTTTGTTGTAGCCATTGGGTAAATTCGGCAACACTAGTATCACTATTGACATCGAGTACATGATAACTAACATCTAGTCCTTCACTAGATAACTGCTGCTTGGCTGTTAGACCATCTGTTTCATTACGGCTGGTTAACACAACATGAATACCTTTTTGAGCCAATTTTCGGGAGATAGCATATCCTAAGCCACGATTACTACCTGTAACCACAGCTATCTTGGGTTGAGTTGTCATGTTGATAACTTTTAAATAACTGTTAGTTTTACTTTACTGAGATGTTATAAATTAATCAAATTGATTGAAATAATATGTTTCATCGATGGGATTAATAGATTTATCTGCTGTTGATCTAAACTTACTAGTTGCCTTTGAGGCACTTTTTGAAGAAAAAAGTGTGACAGCCGCAGCTACAAAGCTGTATTTAGGGCAACCAGCCATGAGTGCGGCTTTGGGAAGATTACGCACACTATTTCAAGATGAGTTATTTATCCGAATTGGCAGAGAAATGCAGCCTACAGCAAAAGCAGTGGCAATTGCACCCAGTATAAAAGCTGCTTTACAACAAATTCGGCAGACATTAGCAGCCAGCCAAACATTTGACTCAACAACATCTAAAAACACATTTACAATTGGGAGTTCAGATTACACCAGCTATGTTGTGATGCCCAAACTTTTGGAAGTTTGTCATCAAATTGCACCAAACATTAATTTTCGCTTGATTGGTTTTGCCAAAGACTCGGTAGGAGAGCTACTAGAAAATCGAGAGATTGATTTAGCCTTGGGTGTGTTCCAAAATCCGCCCAGACAAACGATACAGATGCCATTATTTCCAGAACACTTTGTTGGCATCTGTCGTCGAGGGCATCCCATGATTACTCAAGATGCGATCGCACCAGAAATTTTTGCTAATCTTCTCCATGCTCTGTTCACCATCAGACAAGATGAAGTTGGTGAAATCGACAAAGTTCTGGCTCAGTCCAATCTCCAACGTCGCGTTGTGTTGACGACTCCACATTTACTAGTGCTACCTGCAATTATTTCATCTAGTGACTTAGTGGCTGCTGTTCCATCACTGTTAGTAACATCCTTGGCATATCAAGGTGCTGTAGAAATTTTTGAACTACCTGTACAAACGCAACCGTGGATGATTTCAATGTTGTGGAGCCGACTGACAGATCAAGATCAGGCAAATTGTTGGTTACGACAGACGCTCAAAAGTATTTGTGAGGGAATTTAAAACACAAAATTCTTAGAGTCGTTCAAAGTGTTCGCCGATACATTGCGTAATCTTAGCAACTCTAAAGGGAGACGTTGACCAGCAGCACCATCTAGGTCAATAAAAACTAAGGTTTCTGTTCCTTCAGTTTGCAACTGCAAGTAACCACCAGCAATGGCTGTGGCAAAGTTTAGGCTGCCCAAACTTAAACTCCGCCAGAGTGCTTGTAAGACAATTTTGTCTGTACCAACGGCAAAGTCTGTAATTGTATCACCGCTATCAACAATGCTGGTATAAACAAAACTATCTGCACCAGCACCGCCTGTCAGCACATCTGCGCCTCTCAAGCCTGCAATCAGATCATTGATAGCCGTACCGCGGAGATTATCAGAATATTGTGTGCCGTTAATGACAGATGCTTCATAGGCTCCGATATCTACTCGACCATTAGAAATACGTCTATAACCAGTGCCGCGTTGATCAAAAGGTATACCTTCGGTAGTATTGCCATCTCTATCTAAGTCTGCAATGTCGGCAGAGATATCGGCGTTATTACCTCCGTTGATGGCGGGACTGCCATAAACTAAGGCGTGGGTTTTTACTAGACCGCCATTGTCACGTAGGATAGTATCAATAACTTGAGAAATGCTGACTTGCAGTTGTTCACTGGGGTTAAAGCCTGTACTGCCATTCAGGTTGCCGATGAGGTTATAGCCGTTGCTGATAAAGTTACCGACGACATCAGGGTTAACTGCACCAGAGATACCATCATTGTTACCTGCGATGATGCTGTTTTTGATTGTGGCTGTACCCGTTGCTGTGTTGTATATCCCTGCACCGCTAGATACAGTATTTTCATCATCATAGTAAGACTTGTTAAAGGCGATCGTGCTATTGCTAACGGTTAAAGTACCAGAGTTATAAATTCCGCCACCTTCGGAGTATGACTGGTTGCTACTAATGGTAGTGTTAACTAGAGTTAAAGTTCCAGAGTTGTTGATGCCACCGCCAATTCCTGCGGTGTTGTTGTTAATTGTAGAGTTAACGACGATCGCAGTGCCGTTGTTAAGAATACCACCTCCCAACCCTGCTGAGTTATCACTGATAGTAGAGCTAATGATGGTAACAGTGCCATCATTAACAATCGTGCCGTTTGCGGCTCCATCTGGATTGGAATTACCTGTGATAGTACTTCTAATAACTGTAAGATTGCCAGATGCAGAGTTATAAATGCTGTTACTGTTAATATCTCCCGTGAAATTTAAGCCTCCTATGTTACTGCTGATAGTGCTGTTGCTTATCGTTACATTGCCACTGTTACGGAGACCTGCACTCCCAGAGTTTGAAGAGTTATTACTAATAGTGCTATTATTTACCCTCACTGTGCCACGGACAACAAGACCAGCATTGCTAAAGTCGTAGTCTGAAGTGTTGCCATTGATAGTGCTTCTGTCTATGGTGATAGTACCATTGGCAACAAGTCCACTAGAATTTCTGCCGCTATTGTAATTAATCGAGCTATTAGTTACTGTCAGGGTTCCTGAGTGCAGTACTCCACTAGACCAAAATGACTGATTATTATCTATGTTGCTGTTGCTGATAATCAGTGTGCCTGAGCTATCAATACCAGATGAAGCACCATTAACATCAATTGCTCTATTACTACTTACACTACTATTTCTGATGGTGAGGCTGCCGTTACTCACAATGCCACTGAATGCGTTGTAGAATGGGTTGCTGGATTCATTGTTATCAACACTGCCATAACTCAAGGTGACAGTACCAGTGCTGTAGATACCAGTACCATCACCTGTGCCTCTGTTATTGTTAATAGTGCTGTTGTTAGCTGTTAAAGTCCCAGTGTTATATACACCTGCACCATTACCTAAATTATCAGGGAAGTAAAAGTCATTGTAATAGCCAGCAGAGTTTCCATTGATGGCACTGTTGTTGAGAGTGACGATACCAGCGTTATAAATGCCCCCGCCATCGCTTGTATATAATATGCCGTCAGCATCAACTTGGCCTGCATAGTTAGCTGTAACAGTGCTGTTGTTGAGCCTTAAAACTCCAGAGTTGGAATTATAGATCCCACCACCATTGTTGCCGGAACTGTCTTGACCGCCAGAAAAGTTATTGCTAATGGTGACGTTTCTTAATGTCAGATTACCAGCATTGTAAACGCCGCCACCTCCTCTTGTATCTGCTGCATAACCATTAGCAATTGTCAACCCTTCAATGTCAACGGTGATACCACTAGCAATTTCAAATACACGGGAGAGATTGTTGTCTTGAGCAAAATTGTAGTTACCACTGATTGTGAGTAAGTTTGAACCTCTACCATCAATACTGAGGTCATCGGTGATGAACAAACTACTCCCACCAAGGCTGATAGTATCGGCGATGTTGTCTGTGAAGAGTCCGCCTGTAAATCTGATTAAGTCTTTGCCGGCTGAGGTATTGGCATTCAGAATTGCTTGCTGTAATGAACCAAGTCCGCTATTTTTAGTGTTGGTGACGTTAAAGGTAGCCATTGTTTATCTAACTCCTATTGGTTTTATCTGTGTCAGCAATATGAGCAAGCTTTTTGGCTGCTTACTTTTGCTAAACACGCAAAATGACGATACTGTTAGGAACAGTGCTTTTTTGGGTATGGGAACAATTAATGACAATTCTGGAGAGACACCAGTTAGATGAGGCTGGTGTAGACTGATTGCATAAATTGAAGCAGGGAAAAGTGAATTAGGATTAAGAAGTTAAAATCGCCTATTTTTTGATTTTTCCCGTAAAAAACCAAAATTTGATTTTGTAATAAGTCTAATTTGGGAGTTGATAAGCACTAGTTTTTGAGGGTAATCCCGAAAATTTACTTAACCCAATGAATTTAGGTGATGATTAAAATTTTACTAATACTCTTTTGAGAGGATATTAAGTAAGATTACGTAATTGGTTTGGGATGCGATCGCCCTCTCTCATCTGCGTCAAAATCAAGTCGGCAAATACAGTTTTTTGTGGCGATTTTAGTACATTTTTACTATAATAGATATATCAAGTAAAGTTCTCAAACAAGCAATCTTTTCGCTACTCCTAGAAGAAGTTTGAAAGCAGAGAAGAGAAGTATTTTCTGATACTTCTGATGTTTTTTTGCTGTGTAAAAAATTGAGATTTTCAGAGGAAGAATAGTTGATGATGCAAATGAGTCATTATCCATCTGCGATCGCTCAGGCTGCTCAACGTGTAAATGAACTAGACTCGCAGTTGATGGCCGTACAGCACCAAATTAACCGCTTTGAAGGGAATGCAGATCGGGCGGCGGCTTTTGATGTAGATTTGAAAAATGATGCTCAACGCAAGGCGCGGCGCTTTGAGGTGTTGTTGCTGAATCACGAATATCAAAAGGCGATGGACGCACAAATTCAACTGACTATGGAAAAAGCCAATGCGATCGCGCATTTAGAATATCTGCGTAACCAGCTTAGTGTAGCGAAGTTAGAAGCGAGATTAGCGATCGCGCAACAACTGACTGATTATGAATCACGGGAATTAGTTGGTTTGTAGTTAATAAATATAGATCCCCGACTTCTTGAAGAAGTTGGGGATCTAAATATGACTATTTTTGTGGAAAAATTAAAAGTTGAGCAATTTGCTGATTAATAGTTGAGATATCAAAACGCTGACTAGCCATATTTCTGGCATTGTTAGCGATCGTTGCAGTTATTTCTATTTCTTGAAGACAGGTGTTAATTACTTTGGCTAGTTCTTCAGAATCACCAGGTGTGGTTAAAAAACCATTTACGCCATGTTCTACTAATTCCATAGCGCCGCCGGCTTTAGCTGCGATTACAGGTGTACCGCACAACATCGCCTCAATGATGACTCTACCAAAGGGTTCTGGTGCAGTGGAAGTATGGGTAACTAAATTACAAGCTGACATTAACTGCGGAATATTAGCACGAAATCCTAAAAATTTAACGCGGTTTTCTAAACCTAGTGTTTTAACTTGTTGGTGTAATTCTCGTACATAATCTTGCTCACCAAATAAGGCATCACCTACTAAAATTACTGTGACTTGCGGCGGACACTCCGCTAATGCTGCAATTAAAATATGTTGTCCTTTCCACGGTGCGAGGCGACTGAAATGTCCGATAACAAATTTACCGTTTAACTCTAACTCTTGCTGAATTTTTTGAATTTCAATATCAGGTATTTGATATTTTTTACTATCAAAACCGTTATAAACAATTTCTGTTAGTTCCGCCTTACCTCCAGCTTGGACAAATGCTGTTTGACTAGCCTGAGAATTAGCAATGACTAATGATGCGAAAGTATTAGCCAAGGTAACAGCAACGCGCAAGTTAATTGGGCTAAAGTGTTCTAATGAAAGAATATCGTGTAAATGATAAACTAAGGGGCGACGAGCTAAAATACTGGCCAATGCACCGACAACTAATGCTTTTTGAGTATTGGCATAAATTAAATCGTATTTTCTGGCAATTTTAGTAACTTTAATTAGTAGAGGTATTAGCTTTGTAAAACTTGCTAATGCTTGGAAGAAATTACTTTGCTTTTGGACTTTAATTGGTTGTGTTGCTAATACTTCTACAGAGATTTGATTTTGCTGGAGCAATGTTTTAAAATCACCATCAGCAAACAAGCCAACTAAAGAGCGATCGCAGTATGGTTTGGCAATATCAATTAAACAAAGTTCTGCACCACCTAGTTTACCGCTTTGGTCTAAAAATAAAATTTTCATATAATATTTATACTTGATAAAATTGCAATTTTAATTTAAAATAACATTTCTCACTTTTTCAGCTATTAAAGACCAATCATAGTGAGTTATGGCATACTTACGACAAGCGTGACGAGAAGGAATTTGAATTTGTCCTGAGAGGATATTTTCTAACTTTTCAGCAATAGCTGAAACTTCGATTGAACTAGTAATTAAATCTGGAGAAAATTGAGTTAAAATTTCTGGCATTCCGCCAATTGGTGTACATATAACTGGGGTTCCACAGGCTAAAGATTCAACAACTGCTAAACCAAAACCTTCAAAAGATTGACTAGGCATAACAGTTAATTCAGCAGCCTGGTAAGCTATAGGTAATTGCTCATCAGGTAGAAATCCTAAAAATTTTACTGTATCTTCTAAGCCTAATTCTTTAGCTTGCTGTTGGAGTGAATCTTGCATGTAACCACGCCCAGCAATTGCTAACCAAACATCGGGAATCTTGGGCTTAATTATTGCTAAAGCTTGTAATAATTTATCAATCCCCATGCGATAAACTAAGCGGCGAGATGTAAATAATATCCGCCGATTATCTGGCCAGCCTAGTTGTTGTCGTGCTTCTTGTTGTGATAAATTTGGCTGAAAGCGATGAATATTTACACCACCTGGAATGATATGAATTTTTTCCCAAGGTACTTGATATTGCTGATGTAAAATATTACCAAATGCTTTGCTCAAAACAATAAAGCGATCGCAGCGATTATAAGTGTTTTTTTCGATTAACCAACGCTTAATAATCAGACTAATTTTATTCCTAGCAACTTCCTGTTGACTTTCTGATGCCCAAGGGCCATGAAAGTTAAAGGTAATAGGGATATTTTGCGGTAAAATATCCATAATTGGGAAGCTATATAATGCAAAATGCAAATTAATTGCATCTGGTTTTTTGATTTTTCGGTGCTGAAAGTTCCTGCGGATATACCAAAGTCTTTGCCAAATTACAGTATCAGGATTGGCTAAGTTAGTTAAGTGAATTGGGGAATTTAAGTTATTTTCTGGTAAACCAACTCCACATAATTCTATTTGGTCTTGACGGTCTGCTAATTGATGAGTTAGTTCATAAATATACCTTTCTAACCCTCCTGGTGTTTTAGGAAACCAGCCTAAACCCAGTGTAAGTATAGATGCAGAGTTAGAATTGAAATTTTCTTTTTTACATTCCACTGACTTCTCTCCTATGATTTTTTGAGTGTGCGTATTTTTACTATCACCCTCAGATTAAATACTTTTTCAATTTTGCAGCGGATTAATTCGACTAATACTTATTTCCTGTGATTTTTACAAAAATCAGCACTCTTTGTGTCTTACTATGTGCAGATTCTGATTCTAGATATCTAACTACTAAAATTTAAAAAGCGAACCATCAAAGAAAAGATTTTTTTTGCAGAGGACAATAATTTATAAACTATTTATATGCTGGTGTCAAGCAGGATTTTTGTTGTTTAAATCACATCATTTTTCCCCTAAATTTTCAACAAGTAATAAAAAATGTTGATTTTGGGTATAATCGTTGATGCTATGTATTCAGGTTTACCGTTTTTAGCTATTTATAAGTAAAGCTTGATACAAATATAAAGATTTTTCTAGGAATTACTCATAGTTATTTGAACGATATATGTGTTTTTCATGAATTTTAGGTAAATATCAATTTTAAAATACCCAGTGTTTGTTATCTATGTAATATGTCCTGCAAAAATTAAGGTTAGCTGCGAATCTAAGTTTTTGAAACTTTTAGCAGACAGACTGATATCGGGTGACACTACACATAACATCTCACTATAGACAGCAGTCTATTTTCATACCGTAATATACCAGGGTTTTGAGCATTATCTATTGATACTTATTTGTGTTGATTATCTTAGTCAGCACAAAAATATCCGCACGCAATTTTTTGATTGATGAAATTGTGATATCTGTCTTCAATTAAAAATATAATTTAAATATTAAGTAGATTATGCAAAAAAATACACATAAACGGTTTAGACAAAAATATCAACAACTTAATCAATACATTCAAAAAGTATTTAAATCAGGCAATAATCGGCAGCTAAAACCAATTTATTTTATGTTATTGGGAATAACTGTTATATTTATTGCTTTTACCCTGGATATAACATCTGAAATAAGTGTCACGGGTGTAGCTGCAAGTACTTATAAAACATCTTGGATAGGAAATACTTTTGGCGGTGGCGATAAGTGGGTACAAAATAATATTGAAGCAATGTATGTTGCACCTAATGGCACAGTTTATACTAATAGCCATTGGGATGAAGCAGGTAGAGAAGCAGGTATATATAAAGATGGTAATGTAATTGGGATTGTAGAAGATACTCACGGCTGGAGTCGCAGTGGTGGTAAGGCGGTAACAGCTAATAGTAAATATATTTATATTACTTTAGGACAAGGAGCAATTGGTAAAACAGATAAAGATTACCCGCCAGAAGGAACTACTTGGTATACAGTCCGACGCTATAACTTAGCAGGAAAACCAGCACCTTTTAATAAAGGAAGGGGTTGGGATAAAAGTATGTTGATTGTCAGTAATCAAAGTGAAGTTACTGGATTAGCAACTGTAGGAAATGAGTTATATGTGAGTGATTATGCGACTAATAAAATCCGCGTTTACAATAGCGAAACTATGCAGGAACTACGCAGTTTTAGTGTAGCTAATCCAGGTGCGATCGCTATTGATAAACAAGCAAATATCTGGGTTCTGCAAAATCAAAATAAAATTTTGCGCTATTCACCCACAGGTAAGCAATTACCGCAACAAATTACCAATATTCCCAAGCCAACGGCGATCGCAATTGATCATCAAGGTAGACTTTTAGTTGCAGACAACAGCCAGCGTCAGCAAGTATTAATTTACAACATCAAAAATCAGCCTGTACAGGTGGGGACTTTTGGGACTAAAGGCGGCGTTTACGCAAATACTCCTGGGGAAGTGCAAGCATTGAAATTATATGGAATTACCGGAATTGGTGGTGATAGTTCTGGGAATATCTATGTCAATAGCAATGGTTTTAACAAATCCGGTACAGATTTACGCAAGTTTTCTGCATCAGGAAAACCAATATGGCAATTACACGGATTATTATTTGTGGATAATGCTGATGTAGATCCGCAAACCGATGGTTTAGAAGTCTTCACCAAGCAAGAACACTTCTTGATGGACTACAACCAGCCGTCAGGTAAGCAATGGACTTATAAAGCTTACACCTTAAATCCCTTCAAATATCCCCAAGATCCGCGCTTACACACTTCCCCAGATGCTACCTTTGTTCGTCGCATTCAAGGTAAGCGGTTTTTGTTCATGACAAATATGTATGCCAGCTTTATGCAAATTTACCGCTTTGATTCTGCCAAGGATGGTAAGATTGCGATTCCAGCGGGGATGTTTGTTGGTACACACGGCGGTGGGGAAAAATCAGTCAGCGGAAATTGGCCGCCCCATCAACCAAATAAAGGAGAATGGATTTGGCGCGATCGCAATGGTAACGGTAAATTTGATCAAGGTGAATATGATCAGAGTGAAGACTATCCCTACTTGGGTGGTTGGTGGGTAGACAATAAAGGTGATATTTGGAAAACCTTGCGAACTCAAGATGGAATTGGAATTCGCCATTATCCCCTCCAAGGATTAGATCAACATGGTAATCCTATGTATAGCTATAGTTCGATGCAGAAGCAGAAAACTCCTAGCATGATCACCGATTTGCGGCGAATTGAATACTTTCCCGAAACCGATACGATGTATTTATCAGGCTTCACTGTTGATCATCCGGCGGTTGGTGATGATAGCGGAGTAGTTGGTTCTGAAATTATCCGCTTTGACAATTGGCGTAAAGGTAATAATCCCACACTCCGTTGGCGCACTGTCATTCCCCATGACACCACAGGTAAACGGGAAGTCTCTACCGCTGCGATGAGTGTTGCTGGTGATTATGTATTTGCAGTGAAAATGAAAACCGCAGAGGTTTACGTTTACAATGCCAAAACAGGCGCTACTGTCAAAACATTAAAACCAGGCGCAGAAGTTGCAGGTGAAAGTGGTTGGATTGATATACCCCAAGGTATCCGCGCTTTTCGACGTTCTAATGGTGAGTATGTGGTGTTTGTTGAAGAAGATTGGAAAGGTAAAGTGATTATGTATCGCTTCAACAGTTAACTTTTCCTATAAAAATTAGTATGCTTCAAATCCCCGACTTCTTTAAGAATTCGGGGATATATTTGTCTAGCAATAATTTTCAAAAAAGTAGGATATTGATACTAAAAAACTATATTTATTAAGATGAGAAATTGCTTTACATTGCTGGTTGTTTTTTCATCAAATAAATAAATATTGAGCTTCCATCTATGCGATAAGTGAATTATCATACTAAATACATTTTACGATGCTCACTCAATAAACTTTATGTACAGTTGTAAAAAACAAGCTGAAATCTTTGAAATAAAAAGTAAATATATATAGTTATTATTTATTTGAGTTTAATAGATGAGCAACTATCAAAACCATCAAAAATAAATCTATTTATACCCATATTAATTGACAAAATATATATATGAAAATTAAACTTTATTTACAACAATTACAAAAACTAGTTCCTGGAGTTTTTCTGGAAAGAATGCAGTATATTCATTCCAGTTTAATCATGCGCTGGATTTTGCTTAGAGGTAGCCAGCCATTAACATTTAACCAAAAATCTGCTATGGTATTTTCTCCTCACCAAGATGATGAAACATTTGGTTGTGGAGGGATGATTGCTTGCAAATGTGAGCAGGGTATTCCAGTAATTGTGGTGTTTATTACCAATGGTCAAGGTTCAGGAGATATAGATACAGAATCGAGCAATAAAATTATTCAAATTCGCAAACAAGAAGCTATCAAAGCATTAAATATTTTGGGGGTACAGACATCAGCAATTCACTTTTTAGATAAAGCAGATGGAGGTTTACAAGCTTTAAAAACGGCAGAAAAACAAGAAGTGATCGCTCAAATATCAGAACTTCTCCAACATTATCAGCCTGAAGAAGTTTATGTACCCCACAGCAAAGACTGTCACCGCGATCATGAAGCGACATATCATTTAGTAAAAACCGCAATTCAGCAAGCAAATATTAAAGTTGACCTGCTGCAATATCCTATTTGGTTATTTTGGCGATCGCCATTATTTATTATGCTCAAACTATCCGATATAGCCGCAGCTTACAGTTTTTCCATTACCTCAGTGCAGCAGAAGAAAAATCAGGCGATCGCAGCCTATACTTCTCAACTTACAAGTCTACCTCATGGTTTTGTTAATCGCTTCTTGGGTGCTTATGAAATATTTTTTAAAGTTGAATCTTAATTATTATCTACCTCCTATTATCAATGACATCTATAGAGAAAAAATCCTATGAGAATATTACATATTACAAATCATGTCGAAAAAATTGGTAATGGAATTGTTAACGTAGCCGTAGACTTAGCCTGTCTACAATCTCAAGATGGTCATGATGTGGCTGTTGCTTCTGCTGGTGGAGAATTTGAAACATTACTAGCACGTCATAACATCAAACACTTCCAATTAGATCAATCCAGACAACCACTCAATTTACTCAAAGCTGCTTGGCGTTTTAGCGAGATTATCCAGCAGTTTCAACCAGATATTGTCCACGCACACATGATGACAGGTGTCGTCCTGGCAGGTATTCTCCGCCAAGCCCACAAGTATCATTTAGTATCTACCGTTCACAACGAATTTCAACGCAGTGCTGTCTTAATGGGATTGGCAGATCGAGTCATCGCTGTTAGCCAAGCAGTATCCGATTCAATGGTAAAGCGTGGTATACCTGAGAATAAATTACGCGTAGTTTCCAACGGCACATTAGGTAGTCCCCGTCATCCCAACATTCAAGATTACCAACCCCTACCCTTACATCGCCCAGCTATTACTACTGTTGCCGGGATGTATACTCGTAAAGGCATTGCAGAGTTAATCGCAGCATTTATAAAAATTGCACCTAAGTTTCCCGAAGCACACTTATATTTAGTTGGCGACGGGCCAGACCGTTCTATATTTGAAGCAATAGTAGAAAATATCCCCTGCGCGAAACTGCGTCAACGCATTCATTTTGAAGGTTTTCAGCCAGAACCGCAACGTTATATGCTGGCAACTGACATCTTTGTCCTGGCTTCTTACTGCGAATCTTTTGGTTTAGTGCTAACAGAAGCGCGTGAAGCTAGTTGTGCCATTGTTGCCAGCGATGTAGACGGTATTCCCGAAACATTAGATAATCGCCAAGCTGGTATTTTAGTACCACCAAAAGATAGTCAATCTTTAGCCAATGTTTTAACGCAAATACTTGGTGATCCTGTCCAACTCCAGTATTGGCAAAACCGCGCCAAACAAAATTTAGAACGGTTCAAAGCAGCGCGAGTGCATGAAGAAACAATGAATGTGTACCGTGAATTAGTCAAAAACTACAACGTTCGTACAGTTATGGATACCAAAGAAGTCTTACTCATGAAAACTCCCACCGCCCCAATGCGTTAAATTAACTGGGAAGTTCTGGTTATGTTGCGATCGCCACGCAATTGGGGCTAATTTTGTGGAGACTCATTCAGTTGCTGTTGAAGTTGTTGGACTTCTGTGATCGACAATCCAGTAATCCGAGCCACAACTTCAACTGGAAAACCTTCTCGTAAAGAATTATTGGCATAATTCAAAATTATAGCTATTCACCTTCTTTGAAACGAAAAACCACAACGCCGCGCTTTCCTTTAACCCAACCCTCTTCAACCTTCAAACAGTAGTCTTGATATGCTGACTCTTGTAACCAACCTTTGCAGGTTTCAACATCTACAACAGACCCGTCAGGCAGCAAGCAACTCACTTGATATCTCTCTCCAACAATATCAAATAAATCGTTCCAAGCGTTGATCCATCGCTCTTCAATTTCAATATTTGTGTTGTCCAACCTATTAATAATCTTTAAAATCTATCTCTAGCATAACCTTATCCCTCTTTTGTTACCTTTGTTGAGAATAATCCGAAACTCCTAGTTTTACGTTTATTCTCAACAAAGGTGTTTAAATGATAAAGTGGGCTGGCGATCGCTCAATTCATTAATTTGTTTAGCATTCATAAGTGGGTTAGTATTTTTCTCTCCCCGTAATAACAAAAGAGGGATTACATGAATCATATTGTACATAAGAAACAAGAGAATTTTCCGTAACTCTTTGCGCGACAGTTCCTTCAAGTCGGTAAAACCGCGCAATGCACTCGCTCCTCTGCGTGAGATAATTTAACCCTGTTGGTGTTGATACAAGGGTGAAAATTTATGGAGTACGACTTCAAAGCATTGGCGGAACTTTACAAAAACGCACTCCTAAATGACGTACTCCCGTTTTGGGAACAGCACTCTTTAGACTTAGAACAAGGCGGTTACTTTACCTGCTTAAATCGGGAAGGCCAAGTTTACGACACCGATAAATTTATTTGGTTGCAAAACCGCCAAGTCTGGACTTTTTCGATGCTTTGCAACCAGCTAGAAAAACGCGAAAACTGGCTCGAAATTGCCAGAAATGGCGCTAAATTTCTTTCTCAACATGGCAGAGATGAGGAAGGAAATTGGTATTTTGCCCTGACGCGCGAAGGTCAACCCCTAGTCCAGCCTTATAATATTTTTTCTGATTGCTTTGCCGCAATGGCATTTAGCCAATATGCCTTAGCCTCCGGTGAAGAATGGGCGAAAGATGTGGCAATGCAAGCTTACAATAATGTGTTGCGTCGCCAAGATAATCCCAAAGGTAAATATACTAAAACTTATCCTGGCACACGCCCAATGAAAGCCTTGGCTGTGCCGATGATTTTAGCTAACCTGACGCTAGAAATGGAATGGTTACTCCCCAGTGAAACTTTAGAAAGCGTTTTGGGGAAAACTGTTCAGGAAGTGATGAGTGATTTCCTCGACCAAGAACGGGGATTAATGTATGAAAATGTTGCCCTCGATGGTTCTCACATCAATTGTTTTGACGGCAGATTAATTAATCCTGGTCACGGTATCGAAGCGATGTGGTTTATTATGGATATCGCCCGCCGGAAAAATGATCTTCAAACGATTAACCAAGCGGTTGATGTGGTATTGAATATCTTGAATTTTGCTTGGGATGAAGAATACGGCGGGTTGTATTACTTTATGGATGCAGATGGACATCCCCCACAACAATTGGAATGGGATCAAAAGTTGTGGTGGGTACATCTTGAATCTTTGGTTGCATTAGCAATGGGTTATCGTCTGACAAAACGTGCAGCTTGCTGGGAATGGTATGAAAAAATGCACGATTACGCCTGGAAGCACTTTGCAGATCCCGAATATGGGGAGTGGTTCGGCTACCTCAATCGGCGTGGAGAAGTATTATTAAATCTCAAAGGCGGGAAATGGAAGGGATGTTTTCATATACCCCGCGCTTTATACCTATGTTGGCAGCAGTTTGAGGCTTTAAGTTCCGTGCTAACTTGAAATGAGTGCTGAGTAGGTAAAACTAAAATCAGTGATGTGCCATGAATATTGTAACAACCAAGCGATTTACTATTGATGAGTATCATCGGCTGATTGAATTGGGGTTTTTGCAGGAGAACGAACGCATTGAATTGATTCAAATTGTCGCCAAGAGAACGGCGCATACAGTTTGTGGTTCTATCTTATGTCGGCAACATCGATTGCTAGGCGATCGCGCAGTTATTCGTGGCCAATATCCAATTACTTTACCAAATCAAAGTGAACCAGAACCAGATGTAGCGATCGCCCGCGGAATCGATGAAGATATTCTCTTGGTGATTGAAATCTCAGACACAACTCTAGATTACGACCAAACCACAAAACTAGAAATTTACGCAGAAGCCGGAATTTCTCATTATTGGATTGTTAATTTAAATGCGCGTCAGCTTGAGCATTACAATCAACCCTATCAAAATGCTCAAGGTAAATTTAACTATCTCAGCAAACAAATTTCCTTACCCTGTCAGTCCGTTGCCATTCCTGGGTTTGAAGATGTTTTCTTGGAGTTGAATCGGATTTTTCCTCCTGTCGTCAGTGAATCAGGACTTACGCAAAAGTAACGTAACTCCGTCATTACGTAGGCGTTAGCCTTCCCGTAGGGTACGATAGGGAAGTAATCTCCCCTGACGCTGAGATTGCTTCCCTACACTTCGTTTCGGTCGCAATGACATTATCGGCGTTGCGTAAGTCCTATGAATAGCAAAAACCCCGGCGAAACTAACCAGGGTCAAAGGAGAAGGTCTAAATGTCGATGGGAGATACCGAAGTTAAAAAATCTTAGCTAACGGCAAAAGCAAATAAAACGAAAGCTGTTACAACCACTGTTGCAACTGCACCTTGGATAACGTAGCGGCGCTGTTCCCAAATTGCTGGATACTCGGCGTAATACATCTGAGGTTCGGTTGCATAGTTATTTAAAACGCCATCTTCGTTAATAGTGGTATACATAATTTTTTTCCTTGGTTGTTAACTTATGTAACTAAATTTAACAATATTGTTACAAAACGTCAAGTCTACTTGACAAAAAATGTTTTATTGCTTTCATTACATTGACTTATCGATGCTGGTGTTGAGGAAAATGTACTATCCTACATCTTGGTCTTACACTGAAGTCTGGAGTGATGAGGAAAACGTTGATGCGATTGTTAATGAGTACATTACTTACCAGTGTTAGCTTTGGAGTATCTGCATTAGCTGTTCCAGCACAACAGTCTGTTTCTGAGACGCAAGTTGCAGCAATGGTAGAAGCGCTGCGAAAAGCTGCACCCCAAACTGGTAAAGTCAACGATGGACTTTATAGTGATTGGCAAGTTCAACCTGGTACAGTCAAAGCTTGGTCGAAATTTTGCCTCAAAAAAGAACTTACACCAACGCAGTTTGAAAATAATCCAGCAACTGCACGCCAAATTATTTCTTGCATTACCCGCCGCGAGTTAAACCAACAGTTACGCGCTACTAACAATAATGAAACTGCGGCAGTTAATGGTGTTGCTTGTTGGTGGATGACTGGTAACTATAGCGGCTGTAACAGTGGTTTTACGGCTGCTTACGTCCGAAAAGTTGTTGCTTTTTATCAGCAGCAGCGTACTAAACCTACGGCGATTCAATCATAGGACTTACAAATCAAAAGTTTGGGGGAGGGTGTAAGGGTGAAAACCCTTACACCCATTCTGAACAGACAACCTTTGTGGATAAGTCCTGAATCGTATAAATAGCGTTTCTCTTGATATATTATTAATGCAATAATATGACATTGATGTATAGATAAATATCAATGATCATCTATTAGAAATTAAGATAGTAAATTCTGACAAAAAAATATAAAAATAAGCGAAAATACTTATTGAAAGTGAATTTTATTTTAAATTCACAATTGAATAGCGTCTAAAAAAATTATATCCCCAAACTCATCCTGATTTAGGGAATATTTAGGAGTATGCAAAATTTTCCATACTTCAAACATTGTTGTTAAATTTTTTAAAAAAATATCCAATGTATTTTCTTTTGAGAATAAAAGCTGATTAAGACTACACCTAAATATAGGAAATTTTTATAAAAGGAAATTACATTCAAATCTCATACCACAGGCAATTATCGTGTTAGAAGCATGTATACTCGCAACAATATTTTGCGGATTTTTTGGCATAATTTTCAAAAAGAATCTGGTGATGAAAATCATCTCGATGGATGTTATGAGTACGGGGGTGATTGCCTATTATGTGCTGATTGCTTCACGGGATGGTTTGTTTACGCCAATTCTCTCAGATGTTAAACATGGTGCTTACGCCGATCCAGTTCCACAAGCAGTCATATTAACTGCGATAGTGATTGGCTTTTCGATTCAAGCTTTAATGCTGGTTGGTGTGATGAAGTTGGCACGAGATAACCCAACTTTAGAAAGTAATGAAATTGAGAAAAACAATACGCCATGAATACCATCACGATCGCCTGGATTGGCTTACCATTTTTTATTGGGTTCGTGATTTATCTCCTACCCAAACTTGACCGCTATCTCGCCTTAGTTATGGCTTTTGTTTCGGCGGGGTATGCTTTACAGCTATTTGTCACACCACCCCTCACTCTGAAGTTACTAGATAATTTTGGCGTAACTTTAACAGTAGACCAATTAAGTGGCTACTTTATTTTGACCAATGCTTTGGTAACAGCCGCCGTCATTCTTTATTGTTGGCAAAGCGGCAAGACAGCTTTTTTTTACGCCCAGATTATTATCTTGCATGGTAGTGTGAATGCTGCCTTCGTTGGTTCAGACTTAATCAGTTTATACGTAGCCCTAGAAGTTAGTGGTATTGCGGCCTTTCTGTTGATTGCCTATCCCCGAACTGACCGTTCGATTTGGGTGGGTTTGCGCTATTTATTTGTCAGCAACGTGGCAATGCTGTTTTATCTGATAGGTGCAGTGCTAGTTTATCAAGCAGATCATTCCTTTAGTTTTGCAGGTTTGCGAGAAGCACCACCAGAAGCACTGGCATTGATTTTTTTGGGACTATTGACAAAGGGCGGAATTTTTGTATCAGGATTATGGTTGCCATTAACTCATTCCGAATCAGAAACCCCAGTATCAGCATTGATGTCGGGAGTGGTGGTGAAAGCTGGTGTTTATCCCTTAGTGCGATGTGCGCTGATGGTAGAAGAAGTTGACCCCATAGTCAGAATCTTTGGCGTGGGTACGGCACTTTTGGGAGTATCCTATGCCGTCTTGGAAAAAGATACTAAGCGGATGTTGGCATTTCACACAGTTTCCCAGTTAGGTTTTATTTTGGCCGCGCCATCTGTCGGGGGCTTTTATGCCTTAACTCACGGACTTGTGAAATCGGCACTGTTTTTGATTGCAGGTTGCTTACCCAGTCGGAACTTCAAGGAACTGCAACATCAACCAATCAATACTGCGGTATGGATTGCTCTAGTGATCGCTAGTTTCTCGATTTCTGGCTTTCCCTTGTTGTCTGGGTTTGGGGCGAAGGTATTGACAACGAAAAATCTCTTACCTTGGCAAGCGATCGCGATGAATATAGCAGCCCTGGGAACAGCCATATCCTTTGCCAAATTCATCTTTCTGCCGTTTGGGGGTGAAGGTAAGACTAAACCCGGTTTCTGGGCAGCCATGAGCTTGTTAATTGGTGGGCTGTTTCTGGCCAATATTGCCTATTACGAGGCTTATACCGTCGAAAATATCATCAAACCCCTCTTAACCATTGGCATTGGCTGGTTAGCATACCTGCTAATTTTCAAACGCTTAGTAATTAAACTACCGCGTGTGCTGGAGCAATTTGATCATCTGATTGGTGTGATGAGTTTAATTTTAATGTTGCTGTTTTGGAAGGGGTTTGCATGGTTGCCTATCTAAATTTGATATTGCGATTGGCTATTTGGTTTTTGCTGACAGCTAATTTCAGCGTGGCAAATATCATTATTGGTGTCAGCATCGCATTTTTACTGCCCGGTCTGCCTAAAGTCTCAGGAAAATTAAAAGATTGGCTGCGTGTCCTATGGGAAATTATCGTAGCGATTCCCCAAGCTTATATCGAGGCCTTTGAAATCATCCTCCGTCCCCATAACTACGAAGATGTGACGTTGGAACAAGTCAAACCACGCCGCACTCCAGGACTAATATTCCTCGATATCTTTTTGATTACCTTTACACCCAAAACAATTGTTTTGAAATATCACGAAGCAGGCTGGTATGAAGTCCACTGGATACGCCGGAGGAAACAGACATGATTCTGAATCTGCTATTGTTTGCCATGATTTTGGCACTCCTCATCCCCATGTATGAAGCATGGCAGGATGATGATATTTGGCAAAAAATGTTGGCATTCGCCAGTATTTCCACCAAGGCTGCCATCATGATTTTAGTTGTATCTGTCTTGCGTGATGACTGGATGATTGGTGTGGTTGGCGTAATTATCCTGAGTGTGGGGAATGCGGCCTTGATGCTGTTAGCCCAAGTTATCAAACGTATGAGTGATGTTTTGCAAGAGTGAACGATGATCAACGCACTGAGTTATTTCTGCATTGGTTTAGGGATTTTTTTCTGGTTTTGGGGGACTTTTCCCTTACTGGGCGATCGCTCTGTATTATTCAAGTTACATAGTCTGACAGTAGCAGATACCCTCGGCTCTATGAGTATTGTTGTTGGGTTGTTGCTGAAGATACCCAGCGAATGGCCGCTACTTATCCTCGCCATCATTTCTTTAGCAATGTGGAATACCATGCTGGGATATGTTTTGGCTTACTGTTCCAGTAGTGAGAAAAGCCATGACAGATAACTATATCTATGTGATCATTCCTCTGTTACCCATCGCCGCGTCGATGCTGGTTTTTCAATCCAATCCCTACCATGCCTTGGTGATGCGAGGGATATTGGGGGCGATCGCCGCATTTGTCTATACAATTTTGGGGGCGGCGGATGTGGCTTTGACCGAAGCCTTGGTGGGGACAATGTTGGCGATTACCTTGTATGCGATCGCCGTACGTTCATCACTGGTTCTACGTCTGGGATTACTTCAAGAAGATGAAAATTCAGACTTTAAGCCACTTATCGATAGTTTCCGAGCAATTTTTAGCAAACGTTATTATCTGCGTCTGGAGCTAGTTCCATACACAGATAGAGAAACCTTACACCAGGCATTAAACAACAAAGAAGTCCATGCTATTTGTCAGCCACAGGCAAAGCATGATCCTCAAGACGAGGAAACGCAACCATATCACACCATCACCAGAATCAGACGCATTTATGACATCGTGCAAACTCAACTGACATCACCAATTACCAGTTTGAGTTATGTTAGTGCATCACAAACCAATACACCAGATTTAAAGACACCAGTTTTAGGAGAGCATTCATGAAATGGCTGTATATTGCCGCCGGAATCGCCCTGTTTGGCAAATTTTTGTTTATTGCTAATCCTACCTTAGATTTACCAGATATCTCGATTGTGGAAGCAGTTGTTCAAGATAGTGGCATACCGAATGCTGTTTCGGGGATTATCTTTCGCAATCGCCTGTATGACACTATTTTTGAGGTGGTGGTATTTACGATCGCCATTATGGGGGCTAATTTTTTACTGGCAAATGAGAAACCATCCAGCACAGTCTATAATTTCACCGATCAACCTTCAATTGTGCTGGCGAGGTTAGGTGCGACGATTGCCGCTTTAGTCAGTATTGAACTAGGGATTCGTGGACATCTCAGCCCTGGTGGTGGTTTTGCTGCCGGAGTGGCGGGTGGAACAGCAATTGGGCTAGTGGCGATTACTTCATCCCCAGAGTGGATGCAGGGGATTTACCAACGCTGGCAAGCTGCTACATGGGAGAAGATTTCGGTACTAGTTTTTATTGTTCTGGCGGTGATTAATTTATCTGGCGTTGAATTACCACATGGGGAGATGGGCGCATTAATTAGTGGTGGTTTTATCCCCTTATTCAATCTCTTAGTTGCCATCAAAGTCGCCTTGGGTTCCTGGGCGGTGATTTTGATTTTTATTCGTTATCGGGGATTGTTGTAATACAAAATTTCAGACAATCACAGATACAGCGACTATCAAGGCAAAAGTCAAAAGTGAGCCATTGCGGTGGACGGGTTTCCCGGCATAAAGGAGACAGTGCCGTGGGCGGGTCTCCCGACTTGAGGCAACTGTCGTCAAATGGCGACCCGAAGGGAAAAAGGAAAAAGAAAGAATAGCGATACCACAAGCCTTTTAGCAATTCCAGATAGTCTGTTTATTTACGCCGACCTGTACTAGTCTCAAGCCTCCATTACCTATATGCTTGTACGGCATATATCAATGCTACATTATTGAAAATAAGACTAGAATTTTTAATGAAAAAATAACTTGAATTACCATACGATGAGATAGGCTCACTGATTAGTGGTAGTTTTATCCCCATACTCAAGAATACATAGTGAATGTGCGATCGCATACCTGCCGCCGGAGCAGGGAAACTACTGTCCTGATGTCCAAGTTCGTAGTTTAGTTAGTGTAGGTTTAGAAGGTGTAGACAAATTGAGTCGGTATTGGAACATTGGGACATAGGAACCATTACCCTCGCGGACGGTAACGAGAAAGGCTGTTTTATTGCGTGGATCTTTGCTGATTTTATCGATGTAAGCAGACTGTATTTGTTGTATGTTTAAAGGTTTTGGTTGTTTAAATCCTGGTTTTGAAATACAAATAATAGTACTTCCATCTTGATACCTACCTGAGTAAAACCAATATTTTTGCCCTTTAGTTTGAAATTCGGATTTATAGAAAACAGTAAACCTGTCAAATTCATTTAATTGCTGATTTTGTTTACAGTTATCATCAATGTATATTTCTTGAGCAACAGTTGGAGAACTGGAGAATAAAGCTATTATTAAACTCAGAGTAAGTCCAGAGAAGAGTGTTGTTTTAAACATAAATTTATAAATTTATTAATCAAAAGTTTCCTCTAAGAATCATACTGCTTTAACTACAACCTTCTTTAATACCATCTCCAAACGACTGGTAAATTTTGAGGAGCGATCGCTCAGAAATAATCTGGCTGTGGAAAAATGGTAGAAAGCACCCTGAAGATTTTGGATGATGGGAATTTAATTTTTTTAGGTGGGTTAGCGATCGCCTAACCCACGCCTAGTAATATTTAAAAATTATTCCTCGTCTTCGTCATCTTCACATTCTTCTTCGTCTTCGCCAAACACTTCATCAATGAGTTCTTGAGCGCGTTCGTTGGAAATGTTCAAAGCTTCTTGCAACTCAGAAATATAATCTTGTTCGTTTTCTGGTACTTCTTCGTCAATCCCTACTATCAAAATAGCCGTGATGTATGCAGCTTCACGATAACTTCTGTTGGGCAAGGATTCAATCGCCTTTGCAACCAAGTCTTCTGCATCTTCTTCCTCTATGAGGGAGACTAATTTTTCGCCTAATTCTTCAAAATCTTCTTCAGAATAATCTTCAAATTGAGCTATTTCACCCAGCATTTCACTCAAAGCGTATTCTTCGGAGTAGCTAATACCTTCACCATCAGCTGCGCCGGAAAATAGTCCGATAAGAGCGATCGCAACTTCTGGTTCTAAAGCAACTGAACTGGCGCTACGGCCTTTAGGCAAACGTCTAGACATAAAAATCCTATAAAAGTTTGATACTGCTTAAGCAAGCAATCTCTAAGGCTGAAAATTGCTTCTTCGTTAGCATTCCCAAAAAAAATCAGAAAATACACAGTAATTCTGGTTTTTTTAGGTAAACTTTTTTTCATCCTTGTGGTTGCTTGCTTTTGCTTTCGCTAAAAGTGCTGTCCCATAAGCGGCTTCGGTGTTTTTTGAGGCTACCACAGGTACTTTTAAATGCCGTTGACGAATAGCAGTCCAAGTAGAGTTTGCTGCACCACCGCCTGCTGTATAAACTCGTTTTACTTGATTTGCACCCAAGCTTTGCAGTAATTCATAACCCCGTGTTTCGATCCGCGCAATACTTTCTAGCAAACCATGTAAAAATTCTCTAGGTGTTTCTGGGCGGGGTGTGAGTCGTGGTGGTAATTTGGGGTCATTAATGGGAAAGCGATCGCCTGCTTTCAACAAGGGATAATAATCTAGGTTGCTGATTTTGGCTGGATCAATTTCCTGACTCAAGCTTGCTAACTCTGCATTGGTAAAAAATTCTCGCAACACTGCACCACCAGTATTAGAAGCACCGCCAGTCAACCACAAATCACCAAAACGATGACTGTAAATTCCATATCGTGCATCTTCTATACGGGTATGACTTAATAATTTCAGTACCAAGGTTGAACCCAAAGATGTTACCGCTTCTCCTGGAGATTCTGCGCCACTGGCAATAAAAGCGGCGATACTATCAGTTGTCCCCGCACATACTAAGCAATCTTTTGGTAAACAGAACTGAGACGCAATATCCGGGCGAATTTCGGCAATAGGAGTTCCTGGTGCTAAAACTTTTGGTAACTGAATCGGTATTTCTAGTTTTTCCAACCATTCTGGATATTCCAAGGCTTCTACGTCATAGCCCAGCTTTAAAGCATTATGGTAATCACTAATACCCAATTGTCCATGCAACAAAAAAGCTAACCAATCGGCTTGATGCACAAAATAGCGAGCTTCTGCAAAAAAAGATTGCTGTGACATCCACAGAAGTTTGGCAAGGCTTGAGGTAGCACTTAATACTGTGTGATTTGGTGGTGCAACTTTCCTCAGATGGTCTAGTACCACTGCGCCCCGTGCATCGTTGTAAAGTAAAGGTGCATCTACAGGCTCACCAGCCCCATCACACAGCAGAACAGTAGAGGAAGTCCCGTTAATGGCGATCGCTCTAATTTCTCGCCGCAATGGCTCAGGAATCTCTGCTAATAAGCTCCATAAAGCACTTTTCCAGTGTGCCGCCTCCAGCTTCTGCCCAGAATAGCGCACTTCGGTTTGCAAACTCCCTTCATCGTCAATTACCACCCCCCGTGCGCCAGAGGTGCCATAATCAATCCCTAAATACAAATCCATATTTTTATAAATTTTTATAATGAAAGATAACTATAGACTACCGACTGACAGCGGCTTTTGTTGCATCTTGTAACAAGATATTCCCCAAAACTGGCAAAACAAGGAAAAGTAGTAAACGAACTGTCCAATATTGATTTGAGCTTAGGAGATTTTCAACCATGCCCATCTCAGATACTCAAGTTTACATTGCTCTAGTTGTGGCGCTAGTTCCAGGTCTTCTGGCTTGGCGTTTAGCGACAGAACTTTACAAGTAAAACTACGCTCTGACTTCCTAAGCAGAGCTTAACAGTAAGTGCCACACCCCTACACAACAATCAGGCTTTGCTTGGTTGTTGTGTTTATGTTTGAGGAGGGAATAGGTAATTAAAGATATACATTGCACCCATCACAACAATTTTCTACCCAGAGGAAATCGACCATTTAGAGGAGTGAAGTTAACCACCAACAACATAAACTGCTGTTGGTGGTTCATTTTTGCCGTATCCTACAAAAGCAGAAATGGCAAATTCTACCATCCTCACGTAATTTTTAAATCTGATGATGAATGACAAAACCAGTGGCTCCAGATTGATTTCTGAAGTTAAACAATGTCTGCTGTTAGCTATTCCGTTAGCAGCAGCACAACTAGCGCAATCAGCAACTGGCTTTGTAGATACAGTGATGATGGGTTGGCTAGGAAGTCAGACGATCGCATCTGGAGGTTTGGGTGCAGCCATCTTTATCTTTTTTTTGATGATCACCACGGGGATGATTACGGCTGTCAGTCCTTTGGCGGCGGAAGCCTACGGAGCCGGAAAACTGGAAGAAGTTGGTAAGATTGTGCGACAAGGGTTATTGATATCTCTGCTGTTAGGGATACCGATTACAGTCATTCTTTGGCATGGAAGTACTTTGTTAGTGCTGTTGGGACAAAGTGCTGATACCGCCGCATTAGCGCAAACTTATTTAAGAGCGATCGCTTGGGGTTTTCTCCCAGGATTGGGTTTTGCTGTGCTGAAAAGCTTTCTTTCTGCCCTCTCACAACCGCAATTAGTCATGGTAACTGTTGTCTTGGGTACGTTACTCAATATTACAGCTAACTATGTTTTAATGTTTGGCAAATTAGGATTACCCGCCCTCGGATTAGCTGGTATTGGTTGGGCAAGTACTCTGTCACTATGGAGTATGTTTATTGTCTTGGCTATTTATATATTGAGTCAGCGTCGTTTTGCTGTTTACCAAATCTTTCACTTTTCGGCTAATTCCAGTTTTCAGCAACAAAATCGCCGCGTTTTTTGGGATATTTTTCAGGTTGGCTTACCCATTAGCGGATTAGTTGCCGTAGAAGCGGGATTATTTACTGTTGTCACGTTTATTATCGGACAATTGGGGACAACTGCTCTCGCTGCCCATCAAATTGCTTTGCAAACGGCTTCCATGTCATTTCAGATGGTTTTGGGCATTTCTCTCGCCACCACAGTACGTGTAGGACAGTTAGCCGGAGAGCAAAATTTGAAGGGTGTGCGTCTGGCTGGATATGTGGGAATTGCGTTGGGAGCATTGTCTATGGCGATCGCCGGGCTGATATTTTGGTTAGTTCCCAAATTGGTTGTGTCGCTTTACCTGGATGTTGACTATCCCAACAATCAAGATGTGATAGCTTTAGCGATGAAATTACTCGCGGTAGCAGCAATTTTTCAAATTGTTGATGGAATACAAGTCACCGCGGCTGGTGCGTTACGCGGACTAAAAGATACTCGCATCCCGATGTTGATTGGGGTTTTTGCTTATTGGTGTGTTGGTTTATTGACTGGTTACACTTTAGGAATTGGGTTTGGCTTGGGAGCGCTTGGTCTGTGGTGGGGGTTAGCTATAGGTTTAGCTAGTGCAGCTATAGTCTTGTCTTGGCGGTTTAACATTTTGTCTTCTCGGTTGAAAAAAGGAGTTGTGACTAGGGAATATCACAACTCCTAATTTTCAAGACAGTTCTAAATCACGCAATGTTAAAGTAAACGTCGTCCATCCCTGGTTACTGGCGACTTGAATGCTACCTTGCAGTTGTTCTATTAATTTCTGGACGATCGCTAAACCTAAGCCTGTACCACCTTGGTTCCAAATGTCTGTATCAGGGATGCGGTAGAATTTTTCAAAAATCTTAGATAATTCGGTGGTGGGGATTTCGGCTGAATTACTAATGGTAATGAGTATTTTGACTGAAAATTCCGCAATTTCATGGCTGACACTCAAAATAATTGCACCGCCACCAGGTGTATACTTACAAGCATTATTCAGCAATTCCACTAAGATGCGTTCTAAGCAGGTACGGTCGGAGAATAGTGAAGGCAGATTTTCTGGAAGATTTAACTGCAAGGTTTGTTGATGTTCTTGAGTACGGATTTGAAATGGCTCGATTAACCAAGGTAGCCATTGTTGGAAGAGTAATAAATCAGGAGCCAGCAGGAGATTAGATGAATTTTCGAGGCGTTGTAACTCTAATAAGTCGTTGATTAATTCCATTTCCCGATCGCACTCTGCTTCCAAAACGTCCAGAAAGTAATGCTGTTCTTGAACAGCTGTGGACATCTGTAACATTTGGATCATGCCTTTCATGTGGCAGAGGGGCGATCGCAATTCATGGGAAACTAAATTTAAAAAGTCATTTTTGAGTTGATTCAGCTGCTCCCATTGAGCAACCAGTTGTTCTTGCTGTATTTGCTTTTGTCGTGCTTCCATTGCTTGTAGTCGTTCACTCACGTCCCGAAACACTAACACTGCACCTATAATATGGTCTTTGTCATCTTTGATTGGTGCGGCGCTCTGCTCAATTGGTGTTTCGCTACCATTTTGGGCAATCAATAAAATTGTTGTCGAGAGAGGTGCGATCGCTCCTGATTGTAAAACTTTTGTTAGCGGATTTTCTAATAGTTCACGAGTTGTTAAATCAATAATTTCAAATATTTCTGATATATTTTTTTCAATTGCTTCTGATTGTGTCCATCCTGTCAACTTTTCTGCCACCGGATTCATAAACGTGACTAGTTGATTCCTATTACTCGATATCACCCCATCACTAATACTTTTCAAAAGAATAGATAACCATTTTTGATTATTTTTTAATTGCTTTTCTAGTCTGTGTTTGGTAAGAGCTATTTCAATATTGGTTTGGAGTTCTCTTTCTTTAAAAGGTTTGAGTAAATAACCAAATGGCTCGGTAATCTTTGCTCTTTCTAAAGTATTTTCATCTGCATAAGCAGTTAAATAAATTATGGGGACATCTAAGTATTTATGAATTTGCTCCGCAGCTTGTATACCATCCATTTGCCCTTTCAATCTTATGTCCATTAGCACTAAATCAGGGATGATTTCTACAGCTTTATTAATTGCTTCTTGTCCTGAAGAAGCAATAGCAGGTACTGTATAACCAAATTTTCTCAATCTATTTTGTAAATCTTTAGCAACAATCGATTCGTCTTCGACAACTAAAATATTTGCGTCTGTCATGTATGTATTTTGTAAAATTAATAACCAAGCAAAGATAAAAATAAATATTTAAAAAATTCATGAGATTAAAATTCTCTTTCTGCCTCCTACTATGTGAGTATGTTAATTAAATATGGATTACCCAACTTATATTAATGGAAATGTTATTTCAAACTCTACACCAGGGTTACTTTTAATATTGATATCTCCTGCTATTTGTTGAGTCAAAGCATCAACCAATTGCCAACCCAAAGATGCTGTATTCTTAAAATTAAAATCACCTGGTAAACCCACACCATTATCGCTTACAGTGATTGTGAATTGCTGTGCGACTTTTTCTGTAATTCCAATAAAAATTTCTCCATCTCCACCATTAGGAAAACCATATTTTAAAGAGTTAGAAACCAGTTCATGAATAATTAAACCACAGGGAATTGCTAGATCTAAGCCAAGTAATACATGACAATCAACATTGAATCTTAAAGAGATTGCACTTTCGTAAACTTCGTAATAACTCAATAAACTGGTGACTAAATCTTGAATATATTCCCCAAAATCAATCCGAGCTAAATCAGGCGATTGATACATTTTCTCATGAACCAAAGCCATTGAGGCAATGCGCTGCTGACTTTGTTGAAAAATGGCCATATCTTGTTTGTCTTTAATATACTCAGATTGCAAATTGAGCAGACTAGAAATTACCTGTAAATTATTTTTTACTCGGTGGTAAATTTCTTTCAATAAGACTTCTTTTTCGAGTAATGATGCTTGAATTTGTGCTTGAGAATGTTTGCGATCGCTAATATCTTCAATGACGGCAATAAAGTAATTTGGCTCTCCAGCAATATTGTGTGTTAACGATACAGTCAGATTAATCCAGACGACAGAACCATCTTTGCGAAAGTAACGTTTTTCGATTGTATAAGTTTGAATATTACCTATTAATATTTCATCAACATATTTCAACGATGTAGTTAAATCATCGGGGTGAGTAATTTCTTGAAAAGTGCGTGACTCTAATTCCTCGGCTGTATACCCAACAATATCACACAGCCTTTGGTTAACTAATAACCATCTTCCATCTAAACCTACATGTGCAATACCAACTGCTGCTTGATGAAATGCTGTACGGAATCGCTCTTCACTATCTCGTAATGCCTTTTCTATCTGTCTACGTTTGGCGATTTCGGCCTCTAGTGATTCGTTAATTTTTTTTAACTCGGCAGTGCGTTCTTCTACTTTAATTTCTAGTTGCACGAGTATTTCGCTCAAAGTTTCTTCTGCTTGTTTGCGCTCAGTAATATCAGTATGGGAACCTACCATTCTGACTACATTACCAGCTTCATCCCACAAAGCTTGACCCCGATCTAATATCCATTTATATGTCCCGTTTTTACACAGAACTCGAAATTCTTTCGCATAAAATGATGTAACTTTGGCAAAGTGATCTTGAACCGCTTTTACTACAGAATCTAAATCCTCTGGGTGGATTCGTACCCAGATTTCTTGGAGGTGATTTTCAATTTCATTGTCTGCATAACCAAGCATTTCTTTCCAACGAGAGGAGAAAAAAACTTTATTTGTTTTGATATTCCAATCCCAAATACCATCATTATTACCACGTAAAGCTAACTGCCAACGTTCTTCACTTTCTCTGAGTATTTCTTCTGTACGTTTGCGTTCGGCTATTTCTGTTGCTAGTTGAGAGTTTGCTGCTTCTAGTTGTGCATGGCTAGGTAAAGCTAGTGCTTGAGGTATCAACGGCAAAAGTTGTATAGCTGTAGTTACTGAGATTAAAGCTGTGATTGCTTTAATCAATCCTGATAACCAATAGATGGGATACCACAGTGTCCACACATCCATAACATGAGTTGTACCGCAAGCGATGATAAATGCGCCAAACATTAAAAATATCCAGTCAAAAGGCATATCTTTTCGTTTACGGACAAAATACACCAGCATGAATGGAATTGAATAATAAGCTATTGCAATTAGTGTATCTGAAAGAACATGCAGCCAGACTAATCCCGGCTTCCAGAGATAGCAATGTCCGTGGGGAATAAACTGGTTAGGAAAAAAAAATTATCTAAAAACACCATCCTCAAAACCTATTTATTGTAAAAGTCTTTACTGGAGCGTCATGGTTGGCAAAGAGTTTTTTACCTCCTCAATGTACAGACACCCACAAAGTACCTATATCCTTCATACTGCATAATAATGCAATTTTTTACTAAGTAATGTAATAAATATTGATTGACATTAAGTTATATCAAAAACGAGTTGCTTGTTACCGTAAATATTCTGAAATTGGCTTTCTCTCTGATAACAAATATAACTTATTGTGATAACGATTTTGCCTGTGATATTAATGACTAACTATTGCTTATCCAAAATTGATCTAGGTTAGTCAATTTAAATGGCTATTAGTATTTGGTTAAAAGATGCAAATATGCTTCAGCTTGGTTAGTCATCTTGTAAGCAGTTACGCTATATTTTCATTGAAATACTAGGTTTATTTGGAGGATAAAAGCAAAATGAAGCGTTTTTTGACTGGAATTATTGTATTAACTAGCTTATTGATTACACCTGGCTGCTCATCGGTACCAAAATCTGGAGAAGTACAGGGATCTGGTAGTGAGTCACAACATACTGATCATCAGCAAAATATGTCGAGTGATCATCAAGGACACTCAATGGAACATACTGGTCATGAAGCTGATACAAAAATTACTACCCAAGCTAAACTGACTACGCCAAAAAATCTGATACCAAATCAGCCTGTAAGTTTAGTCATTAATGTTCAAGATACTGCTGGTAAATCTATCGACAAGTTTGATATCTTTCAAGAAAAACTAATGCACTTAATTGTCGTTAGAAATGACCTAGCTACTTACGATCATATTCATCCAACTTACAAAGGTAATGGGCGTTTTGAAGTCAGTACTAATTTTTCTAGTCCTGGTGATTATAGCTTGTTTAGTGACTATAAACCATCGGGTCAGAAAGAGGCTATTTCACTGATGCAGGTCAAAATACCTGGCTCAGTTCCACTACCAAAAAATTTAGAAAAATTTGAAAAAACCAAGGTTTTATCTAATACTAAAGTTAATCTTAACTTTGCTAATAAAAATATCTCAGCAGCTAAAGAAGTAACTTTAGATTTTGATATCAAAAATGCAGCAAATAATCAGCCAATTAAGGATTTACAACCTTATTTAGGCGAAAGAGGGCATTTAGTGATTCTGAAAAGTTCATCACCTCTGGTAGTTTCCGATTATATTCATGCCCATGCTCTCAAAAATAGTGCCGATGGAAAAATACAATTTGTCACTAGCTTTCCTCGGCCGGGAACTTATAAACTTTGGATGCAGTTCCAACGTAATGGAAAAGTTGACACAGCCGATTTTTGGGTCAATGTAGTATGAGGTTGGCGATCGCCTATACTAATTCTGTAGACAAAGGGCGATCGTCTCAACTTTGCTCTAATGTGAGTTTTACATCTATCCAAAAGTAGATTTTTTAGTTATTAAAAATAGCTGAAAATCAAAAATATTAGTTTTTTTAGGAGCGAATTTGTTGCATAAGGGTTGCAATTAAATATCAATCAGTTTATTGTGTTTGATTAAATCACGTAAATTTGTACTGTTTGTTGAGAAAAGCAGGTCAAAACAATGGTAGGGAGAATAAATATATAACTATAAGTTTGCCCTACTTCTGATTACTCTATGAAGGCTTAACTTGACAGTATTTCCACTCAAGAGAAAGTGATAAAACCGTGTTGTAGAGGCGTTCTGTGTAATGGAACGTACAAGAAACTATAAGGGTTTGCTGGCATGAGACTATCTGAGCTAGATCCACTCATCCCGCTCAATGATTTAAGAGAAGAACTCTTGAAGTTACCGAAAGGTTACTTATTTTACGAAGCAGAACTGGTGAATTTTTTATCTCGCAGAAGATGGCCTGAGAGCGATCGCCGTATTGACCGGACAACTTTTTGGCGCTGGCGAAACGACAACGGAATTGAACGCCAAAAAGTATTTAGTCGATTGGATCTTATCAAACTCTGTCGTATCTGCGACCACTACCGTGTAGATGGAACTCGTAGTGAGTATTTAACTATCATGAAACAAAAAAAAGAGTTAGCGTTTAACAGATGAGGATGAATTTTTAATACCAAAGCACAAAAACCCAATTTAGGCAGAAATTCAGCCAAAAAATTGGGTTTTTACTATTATTTTGATTTTACTAACTGATATCAATTGAAGAAATGATTGCTAAAACCTAGACCCACATAGCAATTCCCCATCTAAAATCCAAAATGGTATGACATCTATCTATAGTCAGAAAATATATTTAGGTAGTATAAATTAAATCATACTATAAGAATGAGGTTTTTATTTAATTCTCCATAGAGAATTTATAAAAAATCATTTATTTATAGACCTTGAATGTGCCACTATGTTCACCATTGGTGATTATGTGCTAAATCAACAAACAGGTCATCTAGGAAAAGTTATTGGTTACGGACAGCAAATTATGAACCATAATATGCAAATCGTAACTTTGAAAGTGCTAGTAGCTGAGACTGCTAATTCTCAGAGACGAGAGTTTGTATTCGAGGATCAAGTTTCAGCTTGGGTAAGATGGTCTGTAGTATGAAACGGCAATTGATATATCATAAATATCAATTGAAGCCGATTAAATAAAATTCAAAAATCGGAGAGCAAATACAGAATTAATTTTTTACTAGGAGTAATAAAATTTTATGGTAAAAGATGTTATTTTATGTCTCCAAGAAGCTGCTGCCGATTTAATATTTAAAGATAATTCAATACCTAAAAAACTGAGTGAATGCTTAATTAATCCCCCTTGTGGATGTGCTAATCCAGGGCAGGAACTTAAGTGTGAGGATTGTACTTATCTTGAGGCTTGTTTGTCTAGTATTAAATTATCGAGTAGTGAGTGGGAATGAAAAGATATGATTCCTGGCTTTTTTTCTACAATAAACTAGCAGAATCTGTATCCAAAAATAACGTTGCCTGGGATTGATGGCGTAAAATAGAAGCTGGACAATTGCGGCTGATTGTTTGTTGCAGCATCTGTTTTACTACCTGGGCTTTACGTTTTTCTGGTGCTAGACAGATAATTTTCTTGGCTGAACAAATTAATGGGAGAGTGACAGTAAAAGCATACTGCGGCACACTGTCAATATTAGGGAAGTGTCCTGTATTTACTTGTTGTTGGCGATTTACTTTGTCTAATTTTACTAACTTGACACTGTATGGGTCTTGAAAATTGGCGACAGCAGGATCATTAAAAGCTAAGTGTCCATTTTCGCCAATACCTAAGCAACATAAATCTATTGGCTGTGTTTGGAGTAATTGTGTGTAGCGATCGCATTCAGCTACAGGCTCTAATGTATCACCTTCAATATAATGAAATTGCTGCGGATTAAGTTTATTTTCTACACGTTCGCGGAGATAATGCCGGAAACTTGCAGGATGATCAGCCGTAATTCCTAAATATTCATCTAAATGAAATAAAGTAATTTTTCTCCAATCTACACCACCCAACTTGATTAACGCATCCAGAAATTTGAGTTGGGAATTTCCTGTTGCTAATAAAACAGCTGCTGTCTCCTGTTTTTTCAGGACATATTCTAAATATTTGCGTACGATTTGTGCAACATCGATAGCCATTTCTGCTTCAGAATTATAAATCTGTACGGATAAATCATCAACGCGAAAAAAATTTTTGGCAGCAACCATTTTTTGAAGTTTGAAGTTTGAAGTCTAAAACGAGAATACTTTGTAGTTCTATCATCCAGTATAGATTTCCCAAATTTCACCAATAATTTTTAGTTGTGAAGTTGTCATCGCCCAAAAATAATCAATATAAAGAGAATCAAACAAGGTAAAATATGTAAATAAAGTTAATAATTATTTACAGTTAAAAAATAATGCTTGATGCCATTCTCTTCGACTTAGACGGCACTATTGTTAACACTGACCCGATTCACTACCAAGCTTGGCAGCAAATGTTGGCAAGTTACAGCATCGAGATTGATGAAACATTCTACAAGTCTCGGATTAGCGGTCGTTTGAACCCTGAAATTGTCAAAGATATTTTGCCCCAATTATCAACAGCAGAAGGGCAAAAATTCGCTGACGACAAAGAGGCGCTGTTTCGTCAACTGGCTTCACAACTGCAACCGTTGAGTGGGTTTGCTGAACTCATAGCCTGGACAGACACACATCAACTAAAACGGGCATTAGTTACCAACGCCCCCAGGTTAAATGCAGAATTTATGCTTGAGGTTTTAGGGATTAAAGAAGTTTTTCATACAGTAATTTTGGCAGAGGATTGCACCGCTGGTAAACCTGATCCTGCGCCTTATCAAGTTGCTTTAAACACATTAAAGATTAACGCAGAGAATGCGATCGCCTTAGAAGATTCTCCTTCGGGTATTCGTGCTGCTGTGGCGGCTGGTATTCCTACCATTGGCATCGCTTCTACCCATAATCCACAAGTACTGCAAGCAGTTGGCGCATTTATGGCAATTCCAGATTTTACGGACTTGCAGTTGTGGAAATTGTTAAATTCACTACTCAGAACTCAGCAATCAGCACGGGCTGAACGCCCCGCTACCGCTAACAGCACTAACTATTGAACTTGTTCACTGCTGAGGTGGGCGATCGCTTGTTTAATCCAATCTTCCACATAGGCATCTTTGGGTAGTCCAATGTCTTCGCTGACGACGTGTAAGGCGTGGCTGACTTCGTGGGCTGTATAACCCAAGGCAAATAAAGTCATTTGCACTTCTTCCAAAATCCCTGGTGCTGGGCCGCCTGTAGCGACGAAGAACCCGGCTGATTTGCGCCACTCAATCAACTTGCTTTTGAGTTCTAAACAGATGCGTTCTGCGGTTTTTTTGCCCACTCCAGGGGCTTGAATTAAGATTTGGGTGTTACTGGCAATGATGGCTTGGACTAAATCAGGTAATTCCAAAGTGTCTAAGAGGGCGATCGCTAACGCCGCACCAATCCCACTAACTGTTAGCAAGTGACGAAATAAATCCCGTTCTGCTGGAGACGCAAAGCCGTAGAGTAAAGGCACTTCTTCCCGAATTTGGTAATGGGTGAAAATTTGCGCCACCCCTCCTGATTCTGGCAGCTGCTGTGCCAAGCGTTGCGGAACTTGCAAATCGTAACCGATACCATTGACTTCAAGAGTCAGAATGACGCGATTACCGTTATTTGTCTGAACGCCAGCAATAATACCTTTGAGATAGCTAATCATAAGAATCCAAAATATTGCAAACTTTCTAAAATTCCCCCAGCACAAGAGCCTTGTGCTAAGTATCGATAGTCAGCAGGATACTCAGTATGCCATTGGAGTAATTCTAGTCTGGCATTACCGACTATGATTCCCCGTTCATGGCCCACAGCGAACAAAGCAATATCATCACCTGAATCACCACAGACAACTGTTTTTTCTGCTGCAAATTGCCATTTTTGCCGGAGAAACTGCATTGCCTGACTTTTATCGCTTGAGCGCGGCACAATGTCGAGGTCAATACCGCTGCTATGGATTAACTTTATATTTAAAGCATACTTTTGTAGTTTTGTCTCAATCTGTGGTAAAATTTTATCTGCAAATTCCTGTTTAACGAAGAAACTTACCTTAAATGGCGTTGTTCAGAATCCGGTTGTGGTGATAATTCTGGAAAAGACTTAGCTACGAAAAATACTAATTCGCGGTTCCATCCAGGCGACAGGATATCTGACCAATCTACATCTGGGCTGTCGCTGTTATTTAGATAAATTTCTGTCCCAACAGAACAGACAAGCGCATCTGGTTCGATGAGATTTTTTTCAACTTGCAATTCGCTGAGGACTTACGCAAAACACCTCTCAAACTCTCATTTCTCCGTGACCTCTGCGTCTCTGTGGTTCGATTTTCCCTAGCCTGTGCGTAAGTCCTGTCGCTGTAAAGTGCTGGCGATCGCCCCGCCCCAGAGCATAAACTATTTTTGTGCCGTACTTTTGGCGATGTTGACTCAGTATGTTATTTAGTTCTACTAAAGCTTCGTCATTACCTACGAGGGTGTGATCCAAGTCAGTGACAAAGAGAAAAGGTTTCATGATTAGTTACCTAAACACCTGAAAATTTGGTGGAAATGGATTCTCAGCTTACGTGTCCGAGCTACTCTACCAGATTTTCGCTCTTGTGTATTATTACTAACGAGACAATTCTTTTCAGGTTAAAAATCAGCAACTTATAGCGGGAAGGTTAGGAATAGCATCAGAAAAGTTCAAATCCCCAAAGTCTTGAAAAAGTCGGGGATATTGTTGTGATAAATTTTGCTAAAACTACTCATCCATCATTCAGGGTTTCAATCAGTAAATCTACTTGCTGTTGTCGCTGTTGCAAGAAGCCTTCACATTGACGTATATGCTCAACAGCAGTAGCAAACTGCTCAAATACTTCTTCCAATCCTAATTCACCCGCTTCAATCCGGGCGATAATTTTTTCAATTTCCACTACCTTCGCCTCGTAATTTACACTGGCGATCGCTTCAAAATCCGAGGAACTTTTACGTTTCACCATTAATCTCTCTGTGTCCTCTGTGCCTCTGTGGTTCGTTCACTTCCGTAACTTTTACTTTAACTTCTCCCTGTGCCAACTGAATCAACAATTCTTGCCCGACGGTTAACTGGGTTGCAGTCCGCGCGATCGCCCCATTTTTTTGACGTACCACCGCATAACCCCTATTTAACACGGCTTTCGGGTCAAGGGTAGCTAACTTTTGCCGCAACATTTCTAAGTGCTGTGTAGCTTGTTGCGATCGCCTGCTAGTGACTTGTAGAAGTTGCTGACGCTTCCACTGTAACCTTTGCATTTCTTGTTTAACTTGCCTATCTAACCCGACACGTTGCAAGCGATTACGTAATGTTTGCAGTTGATTTTCAGCAGATGTCCTCACCTCATACACCGCATCGTATAAAGCATCAATTCGCTGCTGATGTTGAGCATACAATTCTGACAACGCCGGTACTACTAATTCTGCCGCTGCCGTCGGTGTATGTACACAGACATCGGCAACTAAATCTACCAAAGATTCATCTCGTTGATGACCAATCCCAGTAATTACCGGGATAGAACACTCCGCCACAGCCCTAACAACTCGCTCATCGTTAAAACAAGCCAATTCTTCAACCGCACCACCACCCCGCGATAAAATTAGCACCTCGGCGCGACCATCTTTTTCTACTCGTGAGATCGCCTTAACTATAGAGTCTGGTGCTTGTTCGCCCTGTACTGTTGCTGGCGAAAATAATACCTGTAAACCAGGGTATCTGTGTTTGAGGGTTTTTTGAATATCACCCCAAGCCGCAGCGGTGGGTGAAGTCACAACTGCGATTGTTTGGGGATGAGGAGGAAGTGGCCGCTTTCTTTGCTGATCAAATAACCCTTCCGATAGCAAGCGGTTACGTAATTGTTGATAGCGCAGTGCTTGTAAGCCCACACCCGCAGGTATAGCTTGCCAAACCGTTAACTGATATTCTCCCCTTTGGGGATACAGGCGGATACTCCCCAAAATAATTATTTGTTCGCCTACCGTAGGTATTTGTATTAGCTTTGCTACTTGGCTATTCCAGGCTACACACTTAATAGCTGCTGTCCCATCTGGATCTTGAAGTGTCAAAAATAAACCACTCCGATGGTGATTAGCGCTAGATACTTCTCCTGTTACCCAAACTTGCCTTAGTATTTTATCTTCTTCTAATAAAGATTGAATGTAGTTGGTGATACCTGCTACGGAGAGGGCAGTATCTGGAAAATCGAAATTCATTTTGCTTCAACCCACTCTGCACTTAAAATCAACATAACGTCTTTTTTCTACCTCCATATAGCCAGAGTGAAGACTGATGCCAGAAATCTCATATCACAAACAAGGCAAGAAATCGCCAACCCTATTCTTTAGTTTAGCTTTTTAATAAAAATCTCTGTATAACCGGGTTGTGATAGAACCATATATTTATATTGGTACGGAGGTGTTTGGGATAACTAGCAACCAAAACTCTACTAAGGTTATGTTGTACTAGTCACATCTAGTAGCGATCGCGTTACGATGTTGTCACGTTTATTTCTCTAAGAAATTCTATTTCCGCATTTTCTGGCTAAAATAGTATATCTGTTCTACTTCACCTCCAAACCTAACACTCCATAAATCCATATATATAGATAGAGGCAGTAATGGCTACCAACACTGACAATTCCGGCAAGCAAAAAGCCCTGACTATGGTACTAAACCAGATTGAGCGCAGCTTCGGGAAAGGAGCTATTATGCGTTTGGGCGATGCAACCCGGATGCGGGTGGAGACAATTTCCACTGGGGCGCTCACTTTAGATTTGGCCTTGGGTGGCGGTTTACCTAAAGGACGGGTAATTGAGATTTATGGCCCAGAAAGTTCTGGTAAAACAACAGTAGCGCTACATGCCCTCGCTGAAGTCCAAAGACTAGGTGGTATTGCGGCCTTTGTGGATGCGGAACACGCCCTAGACCCTACTTATGCGGCAGCTTTGGGTGTAGATATCGAAAATTTGCTGGTTTCCCAGCCTGACACAGGAGAATCTGCTTTAGAAATTGTTGATCAATTGGTGCGTTCGTCCGCTGTTGACATTGTAGTTATCGACTCAGTAGCAGCATTAGTTCCCCGTGCGGAAATTGAAGGGGATATGGGTGATACTCATGTAGGTTTACAAGCCAGGTTGATGAGCCAAGCTCTCCGTAAAATTACTGGGAATATTGGTAAATCTGGTTGTACAGTAATTTTCATCAACCAGTTACGGCAAAAAATCGGTGTTACCTACGGTAGTCCAGAAACCACAACTGGTGGTAATGCCTTAAAATTTTATGCTTCTGTGCGTTTGGATATTCGCCGGATTCAAACTTTGAAAAAAGGCACAGAAGAATTTGGCAACCGCGTTAAGGTGAAAGTTGCTAAAAACAAAGTAGCACCACCTTTTAGAATCGCGGAATTTGACATTATTTTTGGCAAGGGAATTTCTGTTTTAGGTTGTTTGGTCGATATAGCCGAAGAAACAGGCGTTTTAACCCGCAAGGGCGCTTGGTATAGCTACAACGGTGATAACATTTCTCAAGGTCGAGATAACGCGATTAAATACCTAGAAGAAAAACCAGAATTTGTTGAACAAATTAAACAGCAGGTACGCCAAAAACTTGATATGGGGGCTGTGGTTTCTGCTAATTCTGTAGCTAAAGTCAGTGAAGAGGAGGAAGATGAATACGAAGAGGAAGAATAAGTAAGCGGGTTTGTCATTTGTCCCTTGTCCTTTGTCAATACAAATGACACAGCACAAAGTTCTGGTGTAATTTAGATCTTTCTTAGCTTATTGAGCAGTGAACAGTTACAAATAATTACTGTTCACTGCTGTCTTCATAGTAGAGAAGTTGTAACTTGGTTGAAAAATCGGTCTAAAATATCTGACTTTTGTTCTTTGGTAAAGCCATCATGGCCATTTTGATGGTCTAAACTAAAATTTTTGGTAAATGGAATAGCTTGATCTGGGATTTCTGGTGCGAAATAACTTAATGTATCTTCTAGATTACAGCCATTGCGAGATGAAAGCTGCATGAGTAACTCCATCGCTACTGTTGGTAAGATGCGATGGTTACGGTTGTAGAAAAAGTTAAAAGTAAGATTACCGATGCGAATGCGATCGCCTTCTTTAAGTCTAATTCGCTGATAGACACGTTCTCCATTCACAAAGGAACCATTGGTACTTTTAAAATCGACTAAGTAAAAACCTGGTTCATCCTCTTGATCTATATATTGGATAGCAGCATGGCGACGAGACAGGTATTTATCACCTATACATATCCCACAGTGGCGATCGCGTCCGATTATCCAAATTTGCTGTGGTTGCACTAAAGTTTGGGTTTGATTATCTCCCAAGTTAGTGACTAAGTAAATCTCACCATCATTTACTACACCCTGCACATAACTTGAGTTTAAACCTGCCACACCCGACAATGATAGGTCTTCCATCTGAAGAATGTCTTCTAGAAGTCCACTGTGGTGTTCGTACAATTTGACAAATACTTGATATAAACTTAACTTCCGTTCTATTTCTTTACTCTGAAAATCAGCAATTTTGGCTGAAGTTTTGAGTGTAAATAAATGTGATTTGCTGATGTCGGTCATGAACTTTTTTCTCAGCCTACAATCAGGAACAACTGCCTGTTTAGTCCTTGTTGCTATTTTAAAATTTCGCAACTCAAGACAATTAAGTTTGACGATTTTTACTAAGAATTCCTGCCTAGATATTGATACTTAGTATGAATATCGTACAACTTGAATTTTAAAAAAATATTGCGTAACTTTGTTTTATATTGTAAATTACTGTAGTCTAATTTTAACAGATGCTAATTATTAAGAATAATTTAAGCATTTCTTAAGTAATCTTAGAAAGATTAAATTGACAGTATAAATTTCCGGGTGAATACGAAAGCCAAAATTAAGTAGAGAGTATTACTACTTAATTCTGCTCTTGATTAATTCAAACTATTAGAGTCGAATATTTACTTTTTAAAATTGACAAAAATCTGTAATTTTTCACTATTGAATTAGAGCAAGCCACGTTTACCATTGGGGCGTACCGTCATCCAATTAGTTTTTGCTAGTGCTAGTTGCTCATCTAAAATTTTGGCCCCAGTTAGATTAGCACCACACAAATTAGCACCTCGAAGATTAGCATTGCTCAGATGAGCATAACTAAGATCTGCTCCCCGCAGGTCTGCTCCTTCTAAATCAGCATGGTTAAAATAAGCTTTGCTTAAATTAGCATCTCTGAGATTGGCGCGAGTGAGACTAGCCCTACCAAAATCACTGTTGTGAAGATTTGCTCCTTGAAGATTAGTGCTTTGCAGTTGAGCCGAATGGAAATTGGTTTCTGACAATTCACTACCTTGGAGATTCAGGAAGTTTAAATTATGTAAGGCAAAATCTCTTCTTCCCTTGAGATAGGCTGTTAATAAAGTTTGGCTGTCTAATTTACGTCCAGCTTTGGAGTGTTGAGTGTTTGCACTATTACTATTGCTGTTAGACAACATTCCTGGTTTACCCACAGCGCCTGGTCGCATTCCACCCTGATCTGAACCCGCAGCCTCGGCAATTTTGGCTCGTCTAGCCCGAATAGCTGCTGCTACTTGAGCTACTCCTGTATTCGTAGCTCCTACAGCAGCAGGATTGCTGCATAAAATAGCAGAGTTGTCTCCACGCTGCGATGTTTTTTCTTTAGTACTAGTGTCAGATTGTACTAGTAAGCTTTTAGCCAAACTATCTAAGTAAGGCTCCATCTCTAACGCTCTGAGAACATCTGTTGCTGATTGGTAACGATTGCGAACAGAAACATCTAACATTTTTCGCAATACACCAGTCAAGTGATCACTCACATACACCAACTGTTCCCACATCATTTCACCGGTTGTGGGATTGTAATCTAAGTCTTTAGGAGTTTTGCTAGTGAGTAAATAGATACAGGTGACTCCTAAAGCGTAGATATCACTCGCGTAGACTGGACGCATCGCCATTTGTTCTGGCGGTGCAAAACCAGGAGTACCAATTGCATAGGCAGTTAAGGCGGTCTGTCCTGATTGGTTAGGCGCAGCTTGAGTAACTTGGTTTTTCACAGCACCAAAGTCAATTAACACCATTCTGGCATCTTGACTACGGCGAATTAAGTTGGCTGGTTTGATATCTCGGTGAATTACCTTTTGCTCATGAATGTATTGCAGTAAAGGTAAAATCTCGCTCAAAAATTGTTTAACGCCTGCTTCGCTCAAAACTCCATTAGCTTTGATTTCCTGCTGTAAGGTTGCACCGCTAATATATTCCTGAACTAGATAGAATTGTTCCTGTTCTTCAAAATAGTCAAGTAGTCTTGGTACTTGCGGATGGTTGCCGATTTTACCTAGGGTTCTAGCTTCTCTTTCAAAGAGTTCTCGCGCCATTTGCAAAACATGTGGTGCGTTTCCTGATGGGCGTAGTTGCTTGATGACACAACTCGGTTCTCCAGGTAAAGCTTCATCCTGAGCTAAGAAGGTTGCTCCAAAGCCACCTTGACCTAACGGTTTACTCACCCGATAGCGATCGCGTAGCAGTAGGCGCGAGCCACATGACTGACACCTTTGGCTGTACACTACATTTTCTGGATTGGGACAGGTTGGATTTAAGCAGTAGCTCATGCACTGTCAACTCGCTGCGCGAAGAATGGCTAGGAGCATTACGCTCTAGTTTAATTATTTAAACGAAAATCAACTCTTGGCAGGTAATTTATGCTGGAAATCCTTTGAAGAGTTCCTAAAGTTTGACTTGTTTACCTAAGCGATCATCACAACAAGATAGCTGATGTGAGGCGCGATCGTCAGTAGTTATCAAGCTATTTGTGTAATAAGTTATTTTTAGATAAAATTTCTACGTATTTTTACAGTCACGCAAGTAGTGCTGAGTGTTGAGTTCAGAAAGCGCCTGCGGCGCTAATAAAGTTACTTTCAACACTCAGCACTCAGCACTCAGCACTTAAAGACTAGACATTACTTCCCGTGCAACTGCTAGAGTCTGCTCAATATCTTCTTCAGTATGAGCCAAAGAAGTAAACCCAGCCTCAAACTGAGAAGGTGCTAAATAAACGCCACGTTCTAACATTCCGCGATGAAAGCGTCCAAATTTGGCGGTATCTGACTTTTTGGCATCTTCGTAGTTATGAACAGGCCCAGAGGTGAAAAATAAGCCAAACATGGCGCTAATATGGCCCCCGCAAGCTGCATGGCCAGTTTCTTTGGCAATTCGCAGTAAACCGTCTGATAGCTTTTGAGTAATTCGGTCAAGATACTCATAAGTTCCAGGTTTTTGTAGCAATTCCAGGGTTTTAATACCAGCAGTCATTGCCAAAGGATTTCCGGAAAGAGTTCCTGCTTGATACACAGGGCCGGCGGGAGCAATCATGGACATAATCTCTCGCCGTCCGCCGTAGGCTCCTACTGGCAAACCACCACCAATGACTTTACCGAGTGTTGTCAAATCGGGAGTAATGCCAAATTTTTCTTGAGCGCCACCGTATGCAATCCGAAAACCTGTCATGACTTCATCAAACACTAATAAAGCCCCATGTTCATGGGTTAGTTCCCTGAGTCCTTCTAAAAAGCCAGCATCGGGAGGAATAAACCCAGCATTACCCACAACTGGCTCTAGAATTACACCAGCAATTTGGTCACGGTTTTCTGCAAATAAGGCTTTGACTGCTTCCAAGTCATTGAAAGGAGCCGTTAGGGTACTGCTAGTTGCGGATTTCGGTACTCCTGGGGAGTCGGGTAAACCAAGTGTTGCCACACCCGAACCCGCTTTTACCAAGAACATATCAGCATGTCCGTGGTAGCAGCCTTCAAATTTGATGATTTTCTCACGGTTGGTAAAAGCCCGCATCAGCCGCAAAACAGCCATACAAGCTTCTGTCCCAGAGTTTACAAATCTGACCATTTCGATGCTAGGAACAGCATCAATAACCATCTCTGCAAGGACGTTTTCGAGAACTGAAGGCGCTCCAAAACTAGTACCTTTTTCTAAAGCTTCGTGGAGTGCTGAGATGACTTCTGGATGAGCATGACCGCAAATTGCTGGCCCCCAAGTGCCTACATAGTCTATGTATTGGTTGCTATCAACATCCCAAATGTATGCGCCTTTAACACGGTCAAAAACTATGGGTTGTCCGCCGACAGATTTAAATGCTCTGACAGGAGAACTGACTCCTCCTGGCATGAGGTTCTGGGCTGCGGCGAAAATTTCTTGTGATTTTGTGGTTTTAATTGTGGTGTTTACCAAGGCTGTCTCCTAAAAAATGACAAACAAAAAAAGCTCTATCTTAGGATAGGGTTAAATACTGTGCAGAATTTCTATCGTATAGGAATTAGCTGAACCAGGAAAATAACAACCATGTTGTACAAGTCCAATGATGACTTGCCTCTAGAAATCAGGACTCGGTTATCTGAGGCATACCAAGAGCTTTACCGTGCAGCTTTTAACTCGGCTCTCCATTGGTATGGTGAAGCATCGAAGGCTCACCAAGTGGCGTTAAGTGCAGTTAGAATGCAGTCTGCAATGGACAGAAATGTTGTTGTTTCAGGCTAAATAATAAATTTTCATTTTCATAAAACATACCAGCTGTCATATTGAGAATGGTATCGTGAATCCATTAATCATTGTTGTTAGAGTCAAGTAAGCTGGTATGTTTCCTACCGAATCAGATTCATTGCGTCACGCTATTCCCGTTGAAAAAATTCGCTACGATGAACGGGGTTTGGTAGCGGCGATTGTGCAGGACTATTTAGATGGCACAGTGTTGATGATGGCGTGGATGAATCGGGAGTCGTTACAAAAGACTTTGGAATCTGGGGAAACTTGGTTTTGGAGCCGTTCCCGGCAAGAGTTATGGCATAAGGGCGGAACTTCGGGACACATTCAAAAAATTCAGAGTATCCGTTATGACTGCGATAGTGATGCTTTGTTAATTGGTGTGGAGCAAATTGGAGATGTTGCCTGCCATACTGGTGAGCGCAGTTGTTTTCATCAGGTAGATGGCAAAATTACGCCACCACCAGCAGACACATTATCTCAGGTGTTTCAGGTGATCTGCGATCGCCGTGACAATCCCACCGATAGTTCTTATACTTGCAAGTTATTTGCAGGTGGCGATAATAAGATTTTGAAAAAAATTGGGGAAGAATCCGCTGAGGTAGTGATGGCTTTTAAGGATGATGAGCCAGAGTCTATTACAGGCGAGGTGGCAGATTTACTTTATCACACCTTGGTTGCCTTAGCTCATCATCAAGTTGATTTAAAGGCTGTATACCGAAAATTGCAAGAACGCAGACGGTAGCACAACAAGGCAAAAGTCAAAAGGAAAAAGGAAAAAGGAAAAAGGAAAAAGAAAGAATAGTGATACCACAAGTCTTTTAGCAATTCCAGATGGTCTGTAGAGAATAAAAATAGGGGCGAACGGCCGTTTGCCCCTACTAATTCTGACTTCAAACTTCAAATTTTTTGTAATTCTTATCATTCGCTGAAATTTTCCTCACTGATTCCACAGGGTTTCCACAGGCATTTTAGTAGTTTTCCACAGACACTCCACGAGATGATCAGCACTTGCGATGTTACTGGGGATTTTTACTTCAAAGTTATCGCTTAGTTCAGTAACTGAGTTTCTGTGAAGTTATGTAACAAAAACTTAACCCTAACTCTGATGATTGCGTCAAGATTTATTTTTTGAAGAAGTGGTTTTAACATTTCGCAGCATTGACAAACCCACCCCCTCTTGAAGCACAATGATGCGACTGGCACTTTTTTCTAGCCCAAGTTATCTGGGGAACTCAAAACATTCCTGAGATGTTTGGAGGTGAAAGAAGCGGCAATTTCCATTCTTTGCTTCAAGAGTGCCAGCAAATTCGCTTGATCGACCTCAGAGAAGGAAAATCTCATGAACGCAACGGTGAGCATTTTTACGGAAATTCCCGAAACACTCCATGAATCCCTCAAAAGCTATTTAGAAACTCACCCTGATTGGGATCAAACTCGTGTGCTAACAGCAGCATTGTCACTGTTTTTACTCCAAAATGGAGATAGCGATCGCCGTGCTGCTCGTGTTTATTTAGAAACTTTATTCCATAACTGCTAGTTATGTAGTAGGTGATAGGGGACAGAGTTTAAAGTCTTTTGCGCTTGTTGAAATTTCCTGATATCTTAACTGTCTTGGCGATCGCTATACTAATCAGGACTTAGGTAAAAACAGAATACATAATAGTCAGGGCGAACATTTGTTCGCCCTGACTTAGTCTTAATTATGAAATAATTAATTCAAGGGTTGGTTTCTAATTGCGGAGAATGAGTAGGACATTCAAACTTATAACCTACACCACGTACAGTCTGAATTAATGCTGGTTGGCTGGCATCAACTTCAATTTTCTTCCGAATTTGACCGATATGTACATCTACAACCCGTTGGTCGCCAACATATTCATAGTCCCAAACCTCTTGAATTAGTTCGGCTCGTCGCCAAACCCGCCCAGGATGGCTGGCTAAAAAATGTAACAAGTCAAATTCCAAGGCTGTTAGAGGTACTGGTAGGTTGTTCAATGTCACTTCCCGACGGACGGGATCGATCATCAGTTTTTCAAAAACTAGGCGTTTTTGCTCTGCTGTTGTCACCACCCGCTGTCGTCGCAAAATAGCAGCAACTCTGACTTCTAACTCTCCTAGACCAAATGGCTTGGTGAGATAGTCATCAGCACCTTTAGCAAAGCCGCGAATCTTGTCAGCTTCATCCGCACGGCTAGTGAGCATGAGAACAAACACACCATTGCGACTTTGCATCTCTTGGCAGAGGTTGAACCCAATAACGTCTGGTAAATTTACGTCTAAAATTACCAAGTCAGGGTTAAATTGCTCGAATAGCGCTAAGGCTGTTTTACCATCCTCAGCCGCCTCCACCTGATAGTTCTGCTTAATCAAAAAGCGTTGGATTAAGTTGCGAACCGCAGGGTCGTCATCAACTACAAGAATCTTGGCAGGAGCCATGACCATCACTTTGCACAAAAATTCATAAGATTAACAGGAGAATTGCGTATTTGGGATTGTTACATAACCTTTGCTAGTGTTACCCGCACTTGAGATGCTGGTACTTTAATCGCTAGTCATGGCAGTTCTGTAACTTAGGAAAATTTCCTACTCCCAATTACGTGGTAATTTAAAGCTTTTCAATTTTAATATCGATAAGCATATCGATACCACTAGTGATTGTGAAGCTAGTTCATCTAAATTGCCTCAAGGCACGGTAAATTGCCAAATTTGAAACATAAAAATTAATTTTTTCATAAAAAAATAAGTTTTAAGAAGTCTTGGTTCAAATTCTAGAGTAAAGCTCTCACTGGTCAACGACATGAGGGGATACACTGAGTTCTAGCAATATGTTAAAGTTGCTATAGTTAAATTTCCTGGGTCAGTTTAACTTACCCGTGCTACTATTCCTGGTAGAGCATATAAGTTGCTTGCAACATTTGTTTAAATCTAGGCAAAACCTAAAGTTGTTTTCCAAAAAGCCAAATACCGCCGCTGACTAAGGTTGAAGTGTAAACTCCCATGAGCGATCAAAATCCCTACGACAAACTTGGGGTGTCCGAAGATGCAAGCTTTGATGAAATTCAGGATGCTCGCAATCGCCTATTGGAGCAACACAGTGGCGATGCTAAGAGTCTGGAACTCATTGAAGCTTCTTATGACGCGATTTTAATGGATCGGTTACGGATGCGTCAGGAAGGCAAAATCAAAGTACCTGAGCGAATCCGGTTTCCAGAACTACGAGTGCAATTTCCTCCTAAAGAAGTTTCCACTCCTCGTGAACAGTCGCCTGCATGGCTACAAAGAATATTAGATCAGCCAACAACGGCAGATGTACTGTTACCAGGTGCTTGGTATTTGGGTTTGAGTGCTATTGGTATTTTTTATCCTGCCACGGGTGATCAAGTTTTACAGTTGGTGTTAGTGGTTGGGGTCGGTATTAGTGTTTACTTTCTCAATCGTAAAGAAGGTAAGTTTGGTAGAGCCGTTTTGCTAACGCTGATTGGTCTGATACTAGGCTTAATTATTGGTGGATTGGTTGCAAGCGGGCTTTCACCACAAATAAGTTTGTTTGGGCTGAATACTGAGCAATTTTCTACGGTGTTCACGTTTATATTATTGTGGTTAATTAGTAGCTTTCTGCGCTAATATATAAAGTTTTGAATGGATTATGGGTAGCAGATGATTGTGTCTGTTACCCATTTTTTACTATCTGAGAGTTAGAGTACTCTTTTCTAAGATGAGAGCCACTGCTGAACTTAAATCGGGAACAATTAAGTCGGGGTGGTAAAGTTCTAGTTGAGTGCGATCGCGGATACCAGACTCTACAGCTATAACTTTAATGTTGTGGGTTTTAGCCGCAGTAATATCGGCTTCTGTATCTCCTACCATCCATGTATCATTAACGGGTGATAGTTCTTGTAATGCTTTTGCCATTAATAATGGCTTATCTTCAATGTCACGAGTCTTAACATAATCGTTACTTAGGCAATAACAGCGATTTTCTGGGAAAAATTTACCTAAATCAAATTTTTGGAAGGCAAAGTCTAATTCCCTAACTCGCCTCATGGTCATGACAGCTAAGTCAATTCCCGCTGCTTGAATTCGTAACAGTGCATCTACAGCACCAGGTACTAGGGTGTCATACTCAAAATAAGATTCTGTATGTACTGTTTTCCGCCGTAGTTGAGAAAATTCTTGTGCTTGCGCTTCATCAAGGCCAGAATTTAAGGCAATTTGTTTTTCGGGAATGCGCGATCGCTTCTGTTGCCAAAATTCAGCTTTATTCAGTTGTTGTACCGCTTGTCCTGGACGTTGAGTTTTTTCTAAACAATATTGATAAACACGATAGTACCGTTCAGAAACATCAACAATAGGGCCGTCGAAGTCGGTAAATAGTCTTAGCATCGGCGGAATTTTAGTGTTAATTTTTCTTAAGATTAACTTACTTGTGTATCAATAGTCATCAATCACTAGAGTAGTGTAAGTTGGGTTAAGCATTGCATAACCCAACTTCTGTTTAATTTACTAGTACAACAAGGCAAAAGTAAAAAGTCAAAAGGAAAAAGAAAGAATAGTGATACCACAAGCCTTTTAGCAATTCCAGATGGTCTGTTTATTTACGCCGACCTGTACTAGTCTTTGAACGTTGAAGAATCAATATTCAGCAAACGGCGTACAGCTTGTTCTATATCTGTTTCTTTGATTAAAGATTCTCCGATTAAAACGGCGTTGGTACCGGCTTCAGCCATAAGGGATAAATCAGTATGGGTGTACAATCCTGATTCACTCACGACGATCGCACCTAAGTTTTGGATTTGCGATCGCCTGGCTGCTAGTAGTCTTTGAGTTGTGCCGATATCCACGGTAAAATCTACTAAACTCTGGTTATTAATCCCAATCAACCGAACATCATCTAACTGCAATACCCGATCAAGTTCTGCTAGGGTATGTACTTCTATTAAGGCATTCATCCCTAAATAATGAATTATGCGTTGAAAATCTTGCAGTTGCCTATCTGTAAGAATTGCGGCTATTAGTAGAACTGCATCTGCACCTGCGGCTCGTGCTAAATAAATTTGGCAGGGATCAATAATAAACTCTTTGCAAAGCAGTGGTACTGATACTTTGTGGCGAATTATCCGCAGACTTTCAAAACTACCTTGAAAAAATGTTCTTTCAGTGAAAACAGAAATACAAGCAGCACCAGCACGTTGATATGCTTTGGCGATCGCAATAGCATCAAAGTCTGCACGAATCATGCCATAACCAGGTGATGCTTTTTGAATTTCTGCAATCAGACTAGGATTATGAGGACTTTGTTGTAAAGCTGTTAAGAAATCTCGTACTGTTGGCGCAGCTGTTAACTGACGTTGCAAAGAAGCTAAAGACATGTGTTGTTGAATCTGTGCTACTTCTTGCTTTTTCTGCCACACAATTTCTCTTAACATCGGTTGGAGATGAGAATTCACAGTAGTCATCGGATAAATCATAAGTTGCAAAAAATTGGCAGATGAACTAAATCAGAAACTATGAAGCATTCCCCTCGGTCAAGTTCCAGTTACACCAAAACTTTTAGTGGAGGAATGAAAATATCATCAATACTTTGTGAACTGTAGTAGGCTATAAACGCTAATGTATTGCTGTTTCAAGATATGAAAATTAGCCAGAAATACTCTGGCCAATGATTGGATTTATTCAGTGTAGTTAATGCTGTACAATCACTGATAGCAAATGGATTTTCTAAGAGCGTACCCAATTTGATTTGATGTCAAAAACGCCTAATTTTTGTTCGGAATCTTTTGCTTCTTTTTGCTTTGCGCCTTCAAGTAAGTAGTTATTTTTTAGAAGGCGAATGTAGGTGCGGTATGGGATGTAATCTATAGGGTTATAACCAGAAAACCGGAGCATTAAAACACATGCCCAGGAATACTTACCGGCAATAATTGCTTTAACAATTTGTTCAACTTGTTCTGTATTAATTTTTTTGGCGTTTTGTAGGTTATCGAGTTGATGCATAAAACCCTCTTTCTGGCTTTAGGCTCCAGATTTTATAGTTTGGATTGTATCTAACATCAAAAACTCTGTTCAGGGTATCCGCTTATTAGTTCACGGATATAAATAAGATGTAGTAAAGGCTATATAATTGATAATTCCTTTCACAATTAAACAAATATTGTCAACCCATAAGCGCTGGGATTGATTTGTTTTTATGTTTGGAATAGCTGACTGGATGGCTGTTCACAGGCCTGAAAAAAGTTTTGACTCGGAACTACTTTAAATAAATCACCCTGGCTAAAGTAGTCAAGTGCCACCTCAACTAATTTCACATACTCACCTGTTTCATGGTCAGCGTTGTGTGTTGGTAGAAGATGTTAATCCCTGTTTGCGTGGTAGATTGCTGTTGCTGCTTGTGATATCTGGCGCGATCGCTTTGTGCCGAGAAAGTGAAAGCTTTTTCTCTGATGGTTAATTCCATTGAGGGATTTAAGCTCTGCCATTCTGGATATTCGTAGCTACTGGTGAATAAGCCTCTACGCTGAGAATCCAGGTGAAACAAGCTGGCAGTGTCCATTTTAACTTTAGTGATAGTGCGCGATACACGAACATCGCCAAAGGTATTGTAGGTCGGTGAATCACAAATCATCGGCATTTTTTTGAAACTGTTGCAGGGAGTGTAGCGCGATCGCCTGATTTTCCAATTAATCTTGCTACATCAACAAAACCAGTTTGACACTACAGCACAAATAAAATTTGGAAATAGGGGTGGATTAAATCAACTAGCATTATGATCTGCTGAGTGAATTTATAAATATCCTGCCCCTATGAATAAACCGTGTTGCAGAAGCTGCTTCTTTGTTAAGACTACTGAATATTAGGTCGCAGATATATGATCATTGTTTTGCTAGACCTATCTGTTTTTTCGCTCTTGCAATTGATTAAATTTTGTCAAGACTAATGGAAAAAATGCTGCAAATGGAATCTGTTTTGGGGACATAACGCTGTCTAGATAACAATAAATGTGTCCATCTAATGAATTTAATGTATTCTACAACACATCAAATCTTAATTTTTTTTATTTCTTCAGAGGGACGTAAAGTTGATTTATTTACTTATTTCATCTGTTAATTTGTCTTGATTGGTAAATTATTTATATCCCTAGATAGATGATTTGGTCTATTATTTTATAGTTAGATTCCATAGGGAGTAAAATCTAAAAAATCAATGCAACATTAAAAAAGCTAAGAATATAAAATACGCATATATTTGACAAAAATATATTTTTGTGGATGAGTAAGAAAAGTAAATATATGTCAGTTTACATTACAATAGCCACGCTGTAAGAATTTTTATTGTATTTAAAATGATGTATGATTGTTATGTAAATTTATACTATTTGGCTCTAACCTAATACTAATTATTTATTAGATGGTGGGACTTAAAAATACAGGTTTTGATTAGGGAAATATGATAATTGTCTCCTGAAAGTTGCGATGAATTAGCAATGAAATTAAAGTAATCTTTATCTCATCTATATAAAAACATTACTTTATAACAAGAAATGTTTTTTATCAATCAAAAGTCGAAGTGATATCTTTTTATTGGTAGAATATTTTTAAATAAATCAGCGGTTTCAATTATTTTTTAATTTTCCTTTGCTATTGCCATTAATGATTTACAGTCTAAATCCGGCTGTGAAAATTGCCAATTCTCCGCTATATGGATTTAGTGTTAACTAGGTACAAGGAGTGCGAGATATGAATACTAACGGCTACACGTTAGCTCGTTCCATCTCGAAATCGGTGCTAAAGCCACAATCCGAGTTGTGGGGATTTAACTACTTTTGTAGGTGTAAGAGTGATGAAATAGTAGAGTTAAATATGCACACTTTGATTGAGGAATTAAAAGAGGTTAACAAACATTTACTGCAAGAAATTGTAGAACGAAAGCAGAAGGAGGCAGGTTTAGAAAAATCTGTCACTTTACTTCGTTCTATGTTGGAATCAACGGCTTACGGTATGATTGCAGTTAGTTTGGAGGAAGATATTGTTAGTTTTAATCAACAATTTGTCCAGATGTGGCAGATTCCCAACTCTCTGAAAATATCGAGGAAAAGTTTTCCATGCCAAGCTTTTTTTGAGAATCAACTCAAACAGCCGCAACTATTTCGGGATTCGATGTGGGAGATGAAGTGTGATTGTCAGAGCGATCGCTACGATATTCTAGAGTTGAAGGATGGTAGAGTCTTTGCTCAATACTCTAAACCGCAGAAGGTAAATCACGAAGTGATTGGTAGAGTCTGGAGTATTTGGGATATTTCCGAACTGAGCCAAGCTTTAGAACAGTCTAAACAACTGGGTGAATTGAGATCGCAATTTTTATCTATGCTTTCTCATCAATTACGTACACCGTTGAATGTAGTTTCATTTTCTAATAGCTTACTCAAGAGATACATTAATGAATGGACAGAGGAAAAAACTAAACCATTATTAGATCGCATTCAAATGGCTGTAGAACAACTCAGCAAGATGCTAGACGACATTATTTTTTTTGCCAAAGCAGAAGCAGCTAAACTCCACTTTGAGGCTAAACCATTGAATGTAGTGCGGTTGTGCCATGAGATTGTGGCACAAATCCATACCTACAGTAGCCAAACCAGAATTAATTTTGTCAGTCAAGATTGCTGTTTTACTGCTTTTTTCGATAAAAAATTGCTGGAGCCAATACTGAAGAACTTGCTCGACAATGCAATCAAGTATTCTCCGTCAGGCGCTGTGGTGGATTTCCAACTTTCATGGGAACAAGAGACGGTGATTTTTCAAGTCACGGATAGGGGTATTGGTATTCCCACAGCAGATAAAGCGCGGCTATTTGAACCATTTTATCGAGGTAGTAATATTGCTAATCTACCGGGTACTGGACTAGGACTAGCAATTGTGAAAACTCTGGTTGACTTACACGGTGGTCATATTGATATGAAAAGTGAAGTTGGTGTAGGCACAACTTTTACTATTATGCTGCCATCAATGAAATAAAAGTTTTGTATGAGTTTTTTCAACCTGCCACAAATCTTAGTAATAGAACAATGATGCACACATCGTCGCCAACAATTCTGGTCATTGAAGATGATGCTGTTACCCGCAATCTCTTCTTAGAGAGTTTACAAGCTGAAGGTTATGAGACAATCGGTGCAGAAAATGGTCGTATTGGTATTCAACTGACACAAGAGCATTTACCAGATTTGGTAATCTGCGATATCTTGATGCCAGATATGGATGGTTACGATGTTTTAAATGCTTTGCGTCAAGACCAACTGACAGCGATTATTCCTTTTATTTTTTTGACTGGTAGTGATACTAAGGATGCTTTACGTAAGGGTATGGAGTTGGGTGCAGATGATTATTTGACCAAACCTTTAACTGTTGAGCAATTGTTGAGGGCAATCAAGATTCGATTGGAAAAACAAGCTTTGCTCAGATATTGGTATGCTACTCAAACACGTCAAATATCGGAATCTATACCTGCAAACATCGCGGTGTCGAAAACTCCTGAGCCATTTTTCCCTTCAGTTCCTCAATTCAAAGAAGTTTTCGACTACATTGAAGCTAATTATCACCAAGGAATTACTTTATCTAAAGTTGCTGAGGCGGTGGGTTATTCCCGCGCTTATTTAACTAATAGAGTTGCGAAACAAACAGGCGAAACTGTCAATGGCTGGATTGTTAAGCGGCGAATGATAGCGGCGCGTTCTTTGTTGAAGAATACTAACCAAACCATTGAGCAAATTGCACTGGCTTTAGGTTATCAAAATGCTTGTCACTTTTCTCGCCAGTTTCGACAGCATCATGGCATACCTCCTAAACATTGGCGAAAAAAGCAGGAGTTTCTTAATACTTGCACTCAGTTGGAAAAGTGCTTACCTGTTGTTCAAACATAATTTTAATTATTCTTTGGCTGAGACAACTGTTGAATTAATAGTTGCACACCCAAAGCTATCAAACCTATCGCTACTATGCCAAATATCCCGCTGCCTAAAGCAACTATACCAACAACTAAGGTACGTACCGCAGAGGTAATTTTGATGACGAGTTCATTATGAGAATGGACGGGTTTGCTGGCAAAGCTAGTAGCGATCGCAATCATCAGCGAATATAAAGCATAGGCCATTCCACTGGAAATGATTGCGCCTGTAACGCAACGTAGTGGTGATGCTTGCGCCTGGGTTGCTGTTTCTTGTGGTGTAATGTTTTCACTCATAAGTTAAATCAAAGGTCAAAGGTCAAAAGGCAAAAATTAAAAGGCAAAAATTAAAAATGAAAATTTTTTTTACTTTTTACTTTTTACTTCTTACTTATTCAGATGCTATCTGAATGCCATGTGTAATGGTGCGAGTCACGAACAATTCTAAATCTTCATGGGGTATTGCTGCTCTGATGGATTGTTTCACGGCTTGGGCTTGTGGTTCAGATTCAATAATTGCAAAGACACTCGGCCCGGAACCAGACATCATTGTTCCAAGAACTCCCGGTTGAGTTGCAAAAAGTTCGCGTAGTTGCATAACTTGGGGATGAGCAGGTAAAATAACACGCTCTAAATCATTGTGCAGTTTTTGGGCAATTTCGGCTGTATCTTGATGGACAATGGCTTTGACTATTTCACCAGAATGAACTGCGGTGGCGCGGGCGGCTAAATCTTCGGTAGTTTTAAGATAGGTATAACCAAATTCTTGACGATAGGTTTTGTATGCCCAAGGGGTAGAAATTTCTAGACTGCGATATTTGGCTAATACTATATATATGTGATCTAAATTTGGCAGTGGCGCAAGTTTTTCACCTCTACCTGTGGCGATCGCTGTTCCACCTGCGACACAAAATGGTATATCTGAACCTAGGGTAGCGCCCAATTCTTCAATTTCTGTTTGGGTAAGTCCCAAGTTCCAGAGTAAATCTATCCCGACTAATACTGCGGCGGCGTTTGTCGAACCTCCCGCCAACCCAGCCGCGACGGGAATATTTTTCTCTAGTGTAATTTCCACTCCCCCATGTTTAGCAAAGGCTTCGGGAAAGTGTTTCGCCATCAATTCTGCGGCGCGATATACCAGATTAGTTTTATCTGTGGGGACTTGGGGATGGTTACAGTGAACGCGAATAGTTTCGTCACCGATGGCGCGAATATTAATTCGGTCGGCGAGGTCGATGCTTTGCAAAATCATGACTAACTCATGATAACCATCAGCGCGATCGCCAATGATTTCCAGATACAAATTAATTTTGGCAGGAGCAATTAAACTGTAGGAACGCATTTTCAAAAAAATTAAGGATAAGGATTAAGTGTGAAGTCTGAAATGAATACTTCATACTTCAGATTTCACACTTCCCACTTCATTAGCAAGAGTTACCCATTGCTGAGTGCTGATATCTTCAGCCCTAGCTTGGGGATTTATTTCTAATTGTTCCAGTAATTGGGTCAGGCGATCGCGGTCAATTACAGATTGCAAGTTATTCCGCAACATTTTCCGCTTTGCTCCAAATCCTAACTTTACCAGATTCTCTAATCTGCGTGGGTCGTTAGCGAGAATTTCCAACTGACGCGGACGTAACCTGACAACTGCTGAATCTACTTTTGGTGGTGGATAAAATGCACTTGCCGGAACGTTACAAATTAACTCACATTCTGCCAGATATTGCACCCTAACTGATAATGCTCCAAAAGTTCTTGACCCGGCTTTGGCATACAATCTTTCTGCCACTTCTTTCTGAATTAATAGCACTATAGAATCGAATGGTTTGGGGTTAGGATTAGTGATAGTTCCTAATAATTTTTCGATGATTGGCCCGGTAATATTGTAGGGAATATTCGCCACTACTTTATTAGATTTTTGGAAGTTAGGAAATGCTGCTAAATTCGTTTCTAAATCTAATGCGAGGAAGTCACCTTGTAATAGTAAAAAGTTTTCTTTAGTTCCCAACTGTTTAACTAATAACTTACATAAATCTCGGTCAATTTCCACTGCTACCAAAGCCTGTACTAAAGGTAGTAATTGACGAGTTAAAATCCCCGTACCTGGGCCGATTTCCAGGATGCGGTCATTTGTACTACACTCTGCCGCCTGGACAATTGCGTTGAGTACCTTATCACTTTTGAGCCAATGCTGAGCAAAAGCCTTGCGCGGTTGTACCATCTATTTTTCTTATCCTGTAATGTTTTGGGAGTTTGTTGAAAAATCCATTTCTTACTTTTTGCTTACTTTAAAATGTAAATATTTGTCAAAAAACACAGCATTTTTTTGTCAAAGAATATTATTTATGGTATGCAAATAGGCGATCGCAACTTCACCTTACCCATTGCAATCGCCGATCATCATCTAACTCAGATTATCAGGATCGATACCCAAAGCGCGTAACCTTTCCCGCAGACGAGCATTTTCTTGTTCAGCTATTTCCGCACGTTGACGTTCAGCTTCCGCACGTTGGCGTTCAATTTCCACAAGTTGGCGTTCAGCTTCCGCACGCTCATCACCAATTAATAGCAAATTACCTTGTTCATCCCACCAACGCAACCAAGGTAATTCTACATTTTGATAACGACCTTGCCAAATGCCTAACTCCACACCTATCGGCGGAATTGCATAACGTCCTCTATCATTGGGAAGCATTTTTTCGTAATGATTTGCGATTAATTGATAGACTTCCACCGATGCTTTTCTAACTTCGTAAATACCATAATAAGGAGGACGGATAATATTTTCGTAAATCCAAAATTTCCCCTTGTAAGGAGTTTTATCTCGTTCTTCCTCTCCATTACCCGACACAAATTCTAAAACAATCAATGGCGCAATCAATTCTTGCCAAAACACATAAGAACGACGAAATTCACCATTGAGACTTGGGGGAACATTCGGAACATAAAACCAATCTGGTGCTTCTGCACCTTTTTCTGGCGGATCTGTTAACCGCCAGTAGATACCAGAATCTTGACCAATACAATAATATCCATCGGGGTGAATTTCTTGTAATCGTGGCAGAATAGAATCAGTTAATAAGATACTCTGGGGATGTTCCTGGAAATTTTTCACAAAATTGCCGTCAGAATCTGGTAGCTGAGTGTGGTCTGGTAAAGACAGATTTTTGTCGGCGATGACCATTGTATTACCTCACCGAAATCGTAAAAGCGCATAATCTAGTGTAGCTAAATCTGCGTTCAGTAAAACGGGCGTACTAGTTACCGTGTGTGAAAACTTTTGTGCGATCGCATCGCTGATAATTAAATACAGTTCAATTAAGATCACCCCATGTTTCTACGTGATACAGAAGATTTATGCGAGAATGCTAAATAAAAACTGAGCATAGATATGTCAGACACACCACCAGACAGCATTTTGATTGTCACCGACGACGTAGCGCCAATTACCATTCCTGGCGGGACAAAAGGCGGTTTTAGCAACACAAAAGGCTGGGGAGACGAAGCAAAAGAACCTTCCAGCACAAAAGGCGATGCAGTTCCCGTCTCCGCGCAAAAATTAGAACAGAACATGACTCAGTTTCTGCAATTGGTAGGACGCTTGTTTAGTCGTGCAGAACAGCAAGCAAATTCTAAAATGCAGCTTGAAGAAATTGAACTATCAGTAGAAATTAGCGGCGAAGGTGAAGTCAAGTTAATTGGGAGTGGTGCAAAAGCCAGTGGGAAAGGTGCGATAAAGCTGACATTTAAGCGACAAGAACCAAAGTAGATGGCGAAAAATTGGGCGATACCTACGGCAACCCGAAGCGGGAACGCAGTTGGCATTAACTAAGTATAATTATTTGCAACCGCGAAACTAAAGCATGGCTAAAAATTGGGCGATCGCAGTTGGCATTAACAAGTATGATTATCTGCAACCGCTAAATTATGCCAAGCGGGATGCAGAATTAATCCAGCAGTTTCTTCGCAACGAGGCGGGGTTTGAAAAGATATTTTTCTTCACCGATGACTCACCGGAAATTGGCGGTAAATCAACTCGTCCAACTCGCACCAACTTACTGCGAGTTTTACGACAGTTATTTAATCAACCCTTCATGGGTGCGGGTGATAACTTTTGGTTCTTTTTTAGTGGACATGGGATACGCCATGCTGAACGTGATTATCTCATGCCTTTGGATGGGAACCCCACAGATATTGAAGAAACGGCGATACCCATTAACTTTGTCACCGAACGGTTGCGGTGTTGTGGTGCAGATAACGTTGTGTTGATTTTAGATGCTTGTCGCAACCAAGGTCAAAAAAGTGGTGAAGGTATAGGGAGACAGACGGCTGAGGAAGCACGTCAACAAGGAGTGATTAGTATATTTTCCTGTAGTCCCCAGGAATATTCTTATGAAATTGAGGCGTTACAACAAGGTGCTTTTACTACGGCGTTGTTGGAAGGGTTAGGAGTTCGCGGACAATGCGCCACGGTGGAGAGATTGAACCAGTATCTCTATCATCGTGTGCCGGAAATTGTGCGTCAGCATAAAAGTGCGAGACAAACACCTTATATAATTGCGGAACCTGTAAATAAATCTCACCTGATACTTGTACCGCGATATGCAACCTTGGCGGATATTGCGACGTTGAAAATAGATGCTTATCGCGCTCAGAGTAAGAGAGACTTGACTTTAGCAAAACAGCTTTGGATTCGAGTCATAGCGGCTGCATCAGGACAAGATATGGAAGCTATAGAAGCGTTGGAAGAAATTGCTCGACTGCGAAATAGTTTTGCAAGTCCTAATATACCTCAACAACCCCAGCAACCAATTTCATCTAAGTCAGTTACAACTACACCGCCTCCAAAGCCAGCCTCATCACGGACTAATAATACTCCTTTAAATCCAAAACCTATTACACCAAAATCTTCAACAACTTCTTTATCACCACCAGCATTTAACATATCGCGGCGAGGGGTAATTCAAATAGTTGGGTTTGCGGGTGCTGGTTTGGGTTCAGCAATTATAATCCCGCGCCTTTGGCCGTTTCATACAATTTAGCCGTAGGTTGGGTGCAGCGATAGCGTAACCCAACAAATGATACGCCGAAAACCGCAAAATTTCTCAACTACAAAAATTAACCCTGCAATTGGTGTTGGGTTACGGCGCAATCCAGTATCGTGTGGCTTTTGATGTCTTTTGTGCGCCTCCACCCAACCTACCATCTGATAACTGTCAAAAAACTCCATATCCTGTATATTCTCTCATTTCAGGAGCTTGAAATCCTAAAACAATATCATCTTTAGGAAACCCTCGCTCTACGAGTTCTTGAGCCACTCTCATTTCCGTCATATTCTGCTCAATTGAAATTTTTCCCTGCTTAATATCCAAATGTAAAACACAGCCGTAAACTCGCCGATGACCATCCCAACCCACATTCATAACCATATAATGGTTTTGTTTTGTATCAAAAACAGTGTAGCAATCAATCTGACCATTTGCTATGGGAATAGCAGCATAAGCCGATATTGCGATAAGACTCTAGGGTATCCATTGTAAAATTACCTCTTGAATCGGGTCATAAATAATTTGTTTAATTTGATATCTCTCTACAGATATTTGGGCAAATTCCCGCTTAAAAAAGGCTTCGTAAACACCTATAAGCACTGCTAAATATAGAATCTGAGTTGGATCACTAATTTCTAAAGCAAGCCGATAATTCAAGCTGAATTTTTGTGGAGAGCGTATGGCTGAATCAACACCTCCGCCGGAATTCCCAAACAGGAATGCAAACGCCGAATCATATCTAGTGTTAGTGGTTGCTGGCGATGCAAAACAAGAGTCACTTCCCCACGATTTCCAATAATGGACTCTAAATCCTGCCAAGATAACCCACGGGATTCGAGATAGTATAAGATTGCCTCAATTGGGTCTGGTGGAATGATGGGATAATGTTGCTGTTCATAAACTTCCACCAAAGTTGTTAAAACTTCCAAGCGATCGCATTCTGGTGTATTTTTTTGGGCATCAAATAACCGTGCAATTTCATCAAGCACTGCACGATAATCAGCTTCGTTTCGGATAGGGCGGAGTTCCAGCATCTACTTCACCTTTTTCCAATTATATCTGCATAAAGGCGATCGCAATCTCCCGTAGGTTGAGAAGCCACTTGCGTGGGCTGGTTTCCCGACTTGAGCAAAGTGGCCTTGAAACGCAGTGTAACCCAATAAATAAAGCTGAATTTTTGTGGAGAGAGTATGGCTGGTAATTAAGCAATTCCCAAAGCCACTCTCGCAAGAATAGAGACGTTGCAATACAACGCCTCTACATCTGGGTTATTGCATCAAAATTTGCCGGATTAAAATACTCATCACCTCATCTGGGTTAGCGGTTGGTAGCAGTGGACTCCAATCGCCCACACTGGCGTAACCATTCATTTGCAAATGGTGAATTGTATTAGTAACAGCTTTAGCAGAACCCATCAGAATATGCTTTATCGGTTCTCTGTGGGAATTGCAGGTGGGTGTAGTTGAATCTTCGTTTGGGTACTGTTCTAGTTTTGATTGTGTCATCATTATATTTAGACTCCGATAGTGGGTTGAGATAAAGGCGATCGCCCTCCGGCCAAAGATGTGTGCGATCGCCTTTATCATGTCTTGATATTAAGGTATAATTTTATACTTGTCAAGTATAAATGCAAAAGTTATTGTTAATAATTATCCAGTTTGAAGAGGTATTAAATAATAGTAATTAGTCAGGCGATCGCTTTGAACACTCACCATTTTTTTGCTCAAACAAGTAAAAAATACTTTAAAATCATATACATAGGTATCAGCAGTCTATTATTTTATAATCATGACAGCTATTACATTCAACCTCAACTCAATTGTTCAAATCACCGACGAGCAATTTTATCAACTGTGTCGAGAAAATCCTGATGTCAAATTTGAACGTAACGCCGAAGGAGAAATAATTGTTATGCCACCTACAGGGGGAGAAACCGGAAGACGTAATGCAGGATTTACCGCAGACTTTGTAATTTGGAATCGCACATATAAACTTGGTGAAGTATTTGATTCTTCCACCTGTTTCAAACTTCCCAATGCTGCAAATCGTTCGCCTGATATAGCGTGGATAAAAAAAGAGAGATGGGATGCACTCACACCACAAGATAAAGCCAAATTCCCCCCAATTGCGCCAGATTTCGTTTTAGAGTTAATGTCTCCTAGCGATGACTTGAAAGAAACTCAAGTCAAAATGCGAGAATATATAGATAATCAAGTCAAACTTGGTTGGTTAATTAATCCTCAGTCCAAGCAAGTAGAAATTTATCGTCAAGCTAAACCAGTAGAAATTTTAAATTCGCCTACACAGCTATCAGGTGAAGATATACTACCAGGGTTTATTTTAGATTTAGGAATAGTTTGGAACTAATTGATTATTTGCGGCTTTCTGGTTGGATAACGGGAATTTCAATCACAAATTCTGCCCCTTTTTTGGGTGCTGAGTTGCAATATAATTTTCCACCATGTCTATCTACCACAATTTGATAACTAATTGATAGACCTAATCCTGTACCCTTACCGACATCTTTAGTAGTAAAGAAAGGGTCAAAAAGTTTAGCAATCGTATGTTGATTAATTCCCATACCATTATCTGATATACGGATAGCGATACGGTTACTATTAATAAGTTCCGTGCGGATACAAATTTCTCCCTGTTCGCCAACAAACGCATCATCTAAAGCATCAATAGCATTACTCAAAATATTCATGAATACCTGATTGAGTTGACCAGGATAACACTCAATTAATGGTAACTTACCATATTTCTTAATAACCTCAATCTCTGGATGATCTTGTTTACATTTGAGACGGTTATGTAGAATCATTAAAGTACTTTCTATACCTTCGTGAATATCTACTTGTTTGAATTCAGCTTCATCCAAACGTGAGAAATTCCGTAAAGATAATACAATCTCACGGATGCGTTGAGTTCCTATTTGCATAGACTGAAGTAGTTTAACTAAATCAGTTTTGAGAAATTCTAAATCAATATCTGCTATTTCTGCTTGAATTTCTGCGGGAGGCTCAGGAAAATATTGTTGATAAAGTTCTACTAGTCCTAACAAATCTTTAGTATATTCACTGGCTGGAATCAAATTACCGTGAATAAAATTCACTGGATTATTAATTTCATGGGCGACACCTGCAACCATATTACCTAAAGAAGACATTTTCTCACTTTGAATAAGTTGAGATTGAGTCCGTTGGAGTTCTGATAAAGTATTTTCTAAATTTCTGGCTTGTTCTTGTAATTCAATCTGAGCTTGCTTGCGTTCAGTAATATCAGTTGATACACCTAATATTTGCTTAACTACACCATCAGCATTCCGGTTAAAGGGCGTTTCTCGGCTGTATAACCAACGCCATTCATCATTTACGGTTCTTAACCGGAATTCAGATTCAAAAATATCTCCATCATTGGCAGTCAGTAATTTTGTATGATTATTTATTAGAATTGCTAAATCATCTGGATGTATAATGTTTGGCAGCACATTTTCTCCCATTTCTTGAATTGTTTCGACAGAGTAGCCAAAAATAATCGCAATTTCTTGATTTGCATAAACATTGCGCTGTTCTTCTAAATCAAAAATGTAGAGAATATTAGGAGAAGAATCAGCGATACGTTGAATAAAGTGTTGACTGGCTTGAAGTTCGGCTTCTGCCTTTTTGCGGGCTGTAATATTCAAAGTTGAACCGACAATGCGATAAATTCTACCTTGACTATTTTTCAAAGGGTTTAAAGTAGTGAACCACCAAGTTTCTTCACCATCAAAAGTTAAACACTCCTCATAATTGATATTATCACCAGCATCTACACAGCTTTGATAACGTTGAGTTATGGCAGCACCGTCAACTTCACCATGTAATTCTTTTGGAGTTTTACCCACAATCTTTTCATGATTAATCCCAACGATTTTTTCTGCTGCTGAGTTGCACCCAGCAAAACGAAATTCACCATTTTCGAGAACATTAACCACGAAGATGAAGTGAGGAAATCCATCGTAAATAGTGCGTAAAAATTGTTCTTGTTCTTGTAATTGGGCTTCTGCTTGTTTGCGATCGCGGATATCACGCGTAATCGTTGCCATACACCAAGGTTCACCAGTCTCAGGGTTGTTGATTACGAACATATTGTAATCAACAGGGATGGGTTCTTCTGTTTGAAAGTGTCGGAAACGATGTTCTTCTTGCCAGACACCATGTTCCATTACCGCAGGAATAAGCCGTTTGTGGATATCTTCTCTGTCTTCTAGACAAAAGAATTGATCAACTTTTAAGTCTTCACTAAAACCTTGATTACCTAATCCCACTAGCTTTCGTCCGGCTTCATTTAAAAAAATAGGTTTTCCTGCTAAGTCAGCACAGCCAATAAAGTCACTGCTATTTTCAATTAAGGAAACGAAGAGTTGGCGTTCTTTTTCAGCTTGTTTACGTTCTGTGATGTCTGCAACAGTAACAACTAGTTGATAAATATTAGCGGAACTGTCAAAAAGAGGTGTGACATTAGACAACCACCACATTTCTTGTTCATCACGTAAAATAGGTTCTTCAAAAAATACACTCTTGCGAGATTGGATACATTCTCTGTAGCGTTGGCGATAATGATTTGCCACATCAGCAGATAGTCCTTCTGCCATTGTTTTGCCAACAAAAGGTTCCAGGGGTATCGGGCTAAGGTTGAGAATGGCAGGATTAAATTTAACGAAACGAAACTCTGTACCGCCATCTAAGATATCTAAAACATAGATACCATAGTCTACACCTTCCCAGATACTTTGCAAAAACTGTGCCTGTTCTTTAAATTGTTTTTCAGTTTGTTTGCGTTTACTAATATCAGCCAAGTAACCATACCAGATAATTGCTCCGTCTGCTTGCAGTTCTGGTCGAGATACACCACGCACCCATCCTTGTTTACCAGAGGTATTTCCTACACGCCACTCATATTCAAACCTTTGCAGAGTTTGGGCAGATTGCATAATTGCCGCTTGCAACCCAGACAAATCATCAGGGTGAACATTAGCAAATCCCACAGTCGCATCTTCTTCAACTTTTTCTGGTTCTAGCCCTAAAACTTCTCGGCATCCCGAAGAAACAAAGGGGAAAGACATAGTACCATCAGGATCAAGCCGAAATTCATACAGCATTCCGGGGACGTTATCTGCCAACTTCTGGAATCTAGCTTCACTCTGGCGTAAAGCTGCGGTGCATTCCTCTAATTGCTGATTTAGTTGTTTGAGTGCAATTTCCACTGAGTTTCTATATAAATCGGCGTGTTGAAACTGGGCAACTACCTGACGCAACTCCATGAGTTCTGTTTGCAGAGAGTCGTAAGTATTTTTATTTACAGTAATCAGGTTGCCAGCCATAGTTTTATTATTTGCCTATTGGGGAACTGAAGTGAACTTAAGTTATATGTTTCCCAATCTCAGACAAACAAGAACCATAGCCGCAATAAAATTTACTATAAAGAGATGTTCAGATACTCGACTTATTAAAGAAGTCGGGTATCTTTATTATTCACAAATGATTGAGCAACTCACCTAATTGATGTTTAATCAATAAACCTTTGAGAGTGGCATTTTCAGCTTTTAAAGCCATATTTTCTGCTTCTAATTCTTTAATTCTATCTTGTAAAGCTTCTTTAGTTGTACCTTGACGATGAATAACAACTTCTTTATAAATAGCTAAATTTGCATCTTCATTCATCCAGCGTTGATAAGTTTTAGTATGCTCCTGTACTGTATGCCCCATGTAATCAGCCATCGTTTTAATCGGAACTCTTAAGCGATGACCACGAATTGCATAGGCATGGCGTAAATCATAAGGTCTAAATCCGATGTCAGCAGTTCTAAATTTAACTTGCAGTTTTGCCGTTTTATTACTCAAAGTTCCGGCATTATAAGGCAATTTAATCTTTTTTAAATCAAATAATTCTATCCAATGGGGATGGATGGGGGGAATTCCACAACTGCGTTCACCTGTTTTAGTACCTTCAGTTAAAGTAGGGTTTAATGTCACTAAATGAAAGGTGTTGGCTGCGTCTATAAAAGCATCTATATCAACAGCAAATAACTCATGGGGTCTTAACCCATAAGTCGCTAACATTCCATAAGCCCATTGCCATTGTTCTGGTTCTGTCAAGTTATCTTTACTAGCATATATTGATAACGGAGTACCAATTTTGCTAAATCCTTGAATAATTTCTTCATCAGTTGGGACTTTGCGAATCGTTGGGTTGGGTTTAGGTGTAGCGTAACTATAAATTGTGGCAAAGTTGGTAATTCCACAAAATTCACAAAACTTTTTCAATTGCCAAACCAAAAAAAAGCGAGATGAGGTATGAGGTTTAGTTTTCTCCAACGCCACTTCTAATGCTTGAGCAGACATGATCATATCTGGCGGTAATTTTTTCAGATGGCGCAGATAATGAGTTTCCCAAGTACGGATTCCTTGCCTATTTTGTTCGTGAGTTTTCCAAAATTGGCGCTCATATTCTTGAATTAATTCACTGATGAGTTTGGTGGATTTTGCTGTGTCTGGCAGTTCGATTTTTTGGGCTTGTTTACCCAGTAATTCAGGAGTCCATTGAAATTGTTTAGTGATTAATAATAAGTCTAATTCTCGCGCTTTTAAAACTGCCATTTTCAAGCCAGTATCATTAGCAGCAAAACCGCAGGAAATGGTATATTGTTTATTAGGACTGCCTTGTTTACCAATATCGCCCAGTCTACAAGGAAATGTCCCTTGCAAACCGATGGTTTTATGACTGGTTAATTTAAGTTTAACTTTGACCTTTTCTAGACTTAATGCAGAGTTAGCTTGCTGAAGAGAAAATTTGATTCTTAAATATTCTCGTTCTATCTTGGCAAATTCATCAGATACAGGGTGTTTTGCTTTCCATTGTTTCCATTTAGATGCTTCCCATTGATCAATTTTTATACCATCCCATTCGGCTTTACGGGGGTCGTAGGCGCTGGTTGCGTTACTGGGCATGATGATTTAATTAGATTGCATTAGTCTTGGTTTTGAAGATAGCTAATCACAGTCAAGAAGTAAAGCCAGAATAATTAGTTGATGCAAAATTTGCCAATTTATACGGAATTGATATTCAGGACACTGAAGTTAAAAGAGAAAGTATGGCAGTACAACTATGATTCCTAGATATTTATTACCATTTGTTGTTGTGGCGATCGCAGCCAGTCTTGGCAGTTGTAGTTCTAATCCTACACCCACATCTAACAAAATTGACGACCAAGCCCCAGCACCCATCGCCACCACTAATCCCGCCCCAACGCCTAGCCAAAGCCCTAGTATGGCGCAACTACGAGCCAGAAATACAAAAATTGAGCCATTGGAAGCAGCACCCAAAGCTGAGACAAATAAAACTGTCAACGTTACCCTCTACACCAGCGATACCCAATGTCAAGAACTGCTTCCCCAAAAGGTGGAAGTACCAGCCACCGAACCTGTAGCCGGCGCAGTTGGTAAAATTGTTGAGGGAAGAGACACCGGTGACTTTAGTTTGTCTGGTTATCGCGTGAATATCAAAAATGGCGTTGCTACCGTTGACTTGCGCTTATCTCCTCAATCTAAGCGCCAAATAGCTTCCCTTTCTAGCTGCGAACAGTTTGCTTTATTCGGGAGTGTCCGCAAAACTTTAATGAGTAACTCGCAATGGAAGATTAAAGACGTGCGCTTTACCGAGAAAGGCGAAGAAATTGTCCTTTAGTTATTGGTGATTCTGTCCTACTTCCCAACTATCAAAAATCTGTTATTCGGGTGGGTGAATTTTGCCCGTATTGGAATGAGCAGGTATATATGGGGGATAATGCGATCGCACCACCAATATTTCCTGACTTAAAATTAACTGTGGCTCAAGTTTTGCCAGGATAATCAAATTACCTGACCAATACCCTTAAGAATTTGCCCAATATTATACAGTTCCCTGGCAGATGTCAACAAAGCAAACACCCGTGACAAATCGTATTGTGGCGTACCTGCTTCTCGCTTGACTTTGATAAACAAAACATCATCCCCATTTGTCACCATCCCAAACACAGGTTTATCAATGTGAGGATTAGCCATGAGATAAGCTAAGGCTTGGGGTACAGCCGACCAAATCGAAAGTGTGGTTTTTTTGGATTCTACCACCATCGCCCACAACTGATTTTGTAGTACCAAAACATCAATTCTGCCACGCAGCACTTCTTCCCCATCATTCAATATTAAATCTACAGATGATTCTGCTTTAATTCTGAATGGAGGGTCATAAAATCCAGACAGCGCCAGCAATGGCGATACCACTAGTAACATCACTGTTCCTTCTAACAAATCACCTTCACCACGGTGGTAGAGATATCTGCGACGCAGTACATCCAGGGAAGCTTTGTCTGTTTCCGTAATTTGCGGTAATTCACTCTTCCACTCTGGAAAAAATTCCTCTGACTCAATGCGAACTAAACCAAAGCGGGTTTCTGCTTCTCTCAAACTGGTAATTGCATCTGTGATTGCTGTTACCTGTGTCATTCTTGCTTCACCTCAGCATGATTCATCAGCCTATCTCTCCTGCATAAGTGAAAAATGATTAGAGCGATCGCCCACTTCGTATATTATCGCCTTAAGGCTTAGATCCCAGGCTTCCATTCGTTGGGGCTAGGTGCAAGATGTGAATAATGTGCGATCGCTCATTCTAAAATAGTAGTCTGGCTAGAATGTGGCTAGATAACACCTGAATTAACTGCTAAAAATTATGAACATCCAACTCAAAGCAGAATATGAGCAATTTATTCAAAACCGAATTGCTACAGGTAGATATGAAAACGCTGAAGATGTGATTATTAAAGCTTTGAAACTACTGGAAGAATGGGAAAAGGGTTATCAGGAATGGGAAGAAGAAACTCAGCAAAAACTAGCTGCTGGACTTGCTTCTATCGAACATGGAGATGTATTAGATGGTCAAGTGGTAATGGCGCGACTAGAAGAGAAATTACCCTTGGCACATACCACTTGATTAAATCGTAGGTTTTCTGTATTATTAAGTTACTCATCCAAAAAACTCAAAAAATTTGATCGCGCAGAGCGCGAAACGTAAAGAAGTGTAAAGAAAATAGGGCAGAGGGCTAAAGGGGAAGAGTATAAAGGGTTAAAAAGTCCTCCCGACGGCACACACAACCCGAAAACCGAGATAGTAGTAGTGGTTGTCGCGCGTGTCGTCGTCGCGAAACGCAGAACGGCAGTTCTCAGGATCGTTGCCCCAGGAACCGCCCCGCAGTAGCCGATTTTGATTATCATTCTCACTCAGCCATGCACTGCCATCAGTTGGCGCATTATTATAATTTTTGTGCCACTCATCCTGACACCATTCCAATACATTACCACACATATCAAATAAACCAAAGGGGTTAGCAGGAAATTTCCCGACATCGGTTGTTTTTTCTCGATATTCACCCTTTAGCCCTTGACCATAATTACCTGCGTAGGTTGTTCCTTTATATTCCCAGTCTGTTCCTCGGTAATTCGCTAAATCTGTGGTTATCGTTTCACCAAAATAAAACGGCGTAGTTGTTCCCGCCCGACAAGCATATTCCCATTCCGCCTCACTGGATAAACGGTATATCTTACCAGTCTTTTTCGACAGTCGATCGCAAAACTCCACCGCATCATCCCAAGAAACACATTCTACAGGGCGGTTAGAACCCTTAAAATGGGATGGGTGGGGATTTAAATCAATATTTACCTGATCAAGAGCCGCAACGGCTTGCCATTGAGCTTGAGTAACGGGAAATTTCCCCATAAAAAAGGATGGAACAGTGACGTTATGCTGTGGACTTTCATCGTCATATCGTCCTTCCTCTCTCTCTGGCGAACCCATGAGGAATGTACCACCAGGAATTGACACCATCTCTAGAACTACACCATTACCCAAGTCTTCAGCAAAAAACTCGGCGCGTCCCTGACTACGGTTGATGATTTGTCCTTTAGCGTCTACCTTCACTATTTCAAACTCAAATTGATTGGGTGGAGTGGGTTCAGATAACGCAGAATCCCTCTCCAAACCTCTCCCCGCAGCGGAGAGAGGCTTTGAATCTTGCTCCCCTTCCCTGGTAGGGAAGGGGTTGGGGGTTAGGTTTGAGGGATACGCCGCGTCAGGTAATTCTTCCGCAGATACAGGCGGTTTTGGTTGTCCAATTATCTTTTGTTCTATCGGTGCGACATCTTCATCCCGCAAACCTAAATGTTGCTGATAATCTCTTAAATCGTTGAGCGTTCTTTCACTCAAGGTTGGTTCACTTTCCACTGTTTCAACCAACGTTGCTTCATACTCTTCTAACTTACGCTGATACTCCAGATATGGTTTTTGAACTTCCGCTTCAATTGCATCAGCCACATCAGAGTCAAGCTTGAACTGGACACGTAAGGAGTTTAACAGCCGACGAGCAGGAAGAGAAAACTTACCGCGATAAATGCGTTGTTCCACTTCCTTACGATACTTCAGCCTAGGATCATCCTTGGGTGACTTCGCCAGAAAAATCCGAAAACCATCTTTAAAAGGATAAAATTCTGGTGTCATCGCGGGAGATGCTTCTTGGACTTTGGTTTTGGCGTAGTCATGCAACTCATCCACCGCAATTAAACCATCACCATCTTGATCGGCTGCACCTTTTTCTATCCCTTCTACTAAATATTGAGTATAAATCGACAAATCTAATTCATCAGACTCAAACGCATATTGTGTAGAAGTGGAAGCCGTGAGAATTGCTGTTCCTTCACCGCCTAATTGCTGTTGCAGGTCAATCGTACCACTATCTTTTGCTGTCAAACCTTTGGCAAAAGCACCACTAAAGCAGCAATCTAAAATTACTACCCTGCGCTTAGATTTACTCTCATTCATCCATCGGTGTACACTTGTGGCGGCTAAGGCTGTATATGGAAGCAGTTTATTTTGACTTTTTTGAGTTTCGCAAGTCGAAAAGTAAAAGTCGCCATTTTCTACCACTACACCATGACCAGAAAAATACAACAGCACTAAATCTTCTTTTTCACGATTAGCATACAAGTTATAAATTTCTCTTTCCATCTCCAGCCGTTGAGGATTTTTCAGCGTTTTGACATCATCAAAATCACCCATTTCCGGGTTCTCTAACACTCGCTGCATCGCCTCAACATCATTCACAGCCTTGGGTAGCGGCGTTAATCCTGGTTCATACTCACTAATTCCAATTAGCAGTGCTACCTTAGCCATTGTTGCTATTTGATTGATTATTGAGAAATTCCTGGGCTTTTTGGTAAGCAAAGTCAAATTCTTCGCGGCTGCTGGCTTCTAGGTTGAGTTCTCTACCATCAGGTGCTTTCACCACCAGCTTAATTGGTTTGTTACCAAAGCGATCGCCCAGAAACCCAAACAAAGATTTCAGATTTTTGGCATTAACCTCTGCATTCAACAACCCCAACAAAAACCCCCCCAACGCCTTAGAACCTTCTGGTACATCCGTAACCGCAACTAAATCTGCGTCCTCCACCCCATCCACCTCGCGCAACTGGGGGAGCAAATTCTGTACTTGGGCTTGCAACTCTTGATCATCCAAACCCAATTCAGCCAGGGAAACAGTCACCTGCACATGAGATTTAGTTACCATATAAACCGCTTAAATATAATTTAGAGTCTATTTAAACGATTGTATCGGTTATTTGGGCGATTTGAGTAAATTTGCGGTGTAAGCAATAATCCCCGACGAATGGAATTCGCGGCTATACAAACAAAACCCGCCTGCGCGGGTTAGAACACTTGTATTTTGTGTTATTAGTCCACGCAGGTGGACTTAGCCTGTTTAGTAGCGAATTCTATTCGCCTAATATTTTTTAAACTTAACCAGATTGAGTTAACAACCATTGTTCGATCAATTCCGTCACAATATCACTCATTTGCCGTTCTTGAGAAACTGCGGCGGACTTGAGTTGCCGATGTAATTGTTTAGGCAAATAAATAGTAGTACGGATATAATCTGGGTCAGTGCTTTTAGTGCGCGAAGTGGGTTTTTCATCAACAATTGGAAGTTGATCTCTGAGTTGACGACTACGCGCAGCATCAATTAAATCATCAAAACGGCTGGTTTTTTTCTTGTTATTCATTTCTTTTAACTTACTCCAATAGACCTCTTGCATAAATACTTTGGTGTTGCTGACAAGATTATTTAAAAGCTCACGCATTCGACGAAGTCGTTCTCGAAGAGTAGGCGCAAAGGCGCAAAGAAAAACGCAGAAAATTATATATTCCGATTGTTCAATTATTTGTGCAAGAGTTCTAATATTTCTTTTCCCGCCTCAGCGTAAGACCGCCAAGCAATTTGGGCGTAAGAATCTTTAACAGCATTCACCGGAACTCCTTCTAAAGCCGCCCGTTGAAATACAGCTAAACGCCGGATTCCTGCTTGAAATACAGGTAAGTCTGCATTCAGTAGAGTTGTTCTCGCTTCTTCACCCGCTTTATTAGGATAAGGGGGAATAATAGTTAGTAAAATTCGATACTTTATTTTGAGTTTTTTCAGTGAATCTACCATTTGAATTGTGGCTGCTAGTGCGATCGCATCTGGTGTAGTTGGTATAACTAATAAATCACAACCTTTCGCTAGAGTTTTTAATTCATCTGCATCCGGTTTGGCTGGGGTATCAATTACTATATGTTCATAGAGTTTAGCTAAACTCACTGCTTGCGCTTCATCTGCAACTTTAAACGGTAAACAACCCCGGTTAGACCAATCTAAAGCACTACGGTTTAAATCTCCATCTACCAATAGTGTGTCAGCTTTGTTTTGCAAGTATGTAGCTAAATGCAACGCTGTCGTTGACTTACCAACTCCCCCCTTAAATGCCGCTACGGTGATGATCATTTTATGTTCAACAGGAAATAATGCCAAGATTTTACTCGATTTAAACATCTAAATATTCAGATGTTTGTTAAATGCTTGAATGTTTAAGCATACAGATGTTTATTTGATGAAATATTTATATACAAATGTTCAGTACATGAAATATATAACTACGAAATTAAATAAGTAGAGTGAGAGATATGTATTTATTTTATACTTTTAATTTTAAGTAATCTGCTTTGCTATCCCTGTAACCTGCTAATGATGATTTTGAAAGATAGACAGGTTTACCGAAAAGTTCTACAATCTGTCTCATCAAAGTAAATCTACTTACTGCACCATCAACCCAAGCATAGTAAAGATTTTCTGGTGATTCTGCCCGCCCGTAGAATCATTCTATTAAGATAAGAAGGTCTTTATGAGAGGGTATAAACAATGGATGTAAAGCTGATCCTCGTTGGATTAACAGTAGTGTTTACTGTTGCGTGCCTATTTTTCGGCACGAAAAATGGATTTTATGATTCAGAGAACTATCATGGCAATGGCTCTGCACACTAGTACAGGTCGGCGTAAATAAACAGACCATAAGGAATTGCTAAAAGGCTTGTGGTATCACTATTCTTTCTTTTTCCTTTTGACTTTTTACTTTTGCCTTTTTGTACTAGTAGTGCAACAGCAAAAAAACAGTTCCTTTAACTGTAAGTTTCAGGGTAGATCATTCCCAACTTTGACGAACCAGTATAAGTTTGTCAAAGGCGTTCTCTCCAATCAAAAATCCACAACATCAGGGTATATGGGCGCAAGACAAAACTTAGCCCGATGTCACAAAAGCAAAATCTCCAAAAATCATAGCTTTTGCGATACATAAATGATGATCAGGTTGGAGGGGGGAAAGCATGAGGGATAATCTGTCGGCATCCTCTCGCTTTGATACGGAGGAAACAAATGTTGAATTACAGTGTTTTCCTTATAGTGTCCAGCATAATGATGAGGGTGTATGTTTACTGGTAAAAATGGGGCCGCATCGCATTCTGCTAGATTGTGGAATGGAGAACATTGTTTCCTTGCACAAGGGGCTAACGAAGTCGGCAAAACGAGGTAGTTCACCCTTACCAGCAGATGTGGTACTGATTAGTCATGCTCACCCAGATCATGCTAGAGGTGTGTTGGCATTACACAAAGCTTTCCCACTTTTACCTATTTATGCAAGTGAAGTAACTACTAAGTTACTGCCATTAAATTGGCCAGAACAAAACCTCACAGAAATTCCCCAGTTGTGTCATGCTCTACCATTGCGATCGCCTATAGAATTGCAAGAAGGTTTAGTAGTAGAGTTATTTCCCGCCGGACACTTACCAGGGGCTGTAGCAATTTTACTCACCTATACAACAGAGCAGCGCACTTACAAAGTACTATATACAGGCGACTTTTTCTTATCAAATTCCCGACTAGTAGAAGGTTTGCGCTTAGAAGAATTGCGGGGATTAGATGTAAATGTGCTGATCATCGAAGGTACTTATGGCACATCCCGTCATCCCCACCGCCGCAACCAAGAAAATCAACTAGCAGAACGAATTAATCGGGCGATCGCAGAGTATCATTCTGTCATCCTCCCTACACCAGCATTAGGTTTAGGACAAGAACTACTAATGCTGCTGCGGAGTCATCATCACTTCACCGGGCGAGATTTAGATATTTGGGTGGATGGAACCGTAGCTAAAGGTTGTGATGCTTATCTAGAATTACTTGCCTATCTTCCCCCATCCGTACAGAACTTTGCCCGCCATCAACCTTTGTTTTGGGATGAAAGGGTACGTCCGAGAGTCCGGCGTTTGCAGCCAGAACGGCGCACTGTAGTAGGACAGTCACCCTGCATTATTCTCACAGACTCAACCGCTGATTTAGGTGAATACTGTCAGCCCAATACAGGCCCTTGGCTGATTCTCGTACCCGAAAAAATTGATATAAAAATTAACAAACAATATTTAGCCCCCAGCACAGTAGAAAGCTACCTTCTCGCCCAACATAGTGACGGCCCAGGGACAACTCAATTAATTCACAATTTGCGTCCCCAGCACGTCTTATTTGTCCACGGTTCGGCTGCTTACCTAGCTGATCTCACTAGTTTAGAAGAATTACAAAACCGCTATCATATCCATTCGCCAGCGGCTAACACCTTAGTCGAAATGCCGATTGGGGATACATTTGTCCAGCCAGCCGCACCTGAGACTAACTACGAAGGTGAACTGACAGAATTAGCCACAGTCATCACTATTAGCTTACCAGAAGCAATTACAGAAGACCCACGTTGGCAGGAGTTTGCCGATACTGGCTTAATTGAAGCGCGTTGGCAAGGAGAAGAAATTGTCTTGCGGGGGTTGTCGCAAAGAGAATTACTCAATCAAAATAGCGATCGCTATACTTTATCAGATGTTGACTGCTGTGGAACTTGTCGACACCAGAGAGGACAGCGCTGTTGGAACCCTGTTTCGCCCTTATATAACTTTAAAGTCACTCTGGAAGGTTATTGTCCCGCTTTTGAACGCATATCAACAACTGAGTCCTGAGTCAGGAGAGATTAATCTCACCCACCCAGGACTTAGGACTGTGCTTTTACTTAATCAGGATTGGAATCGGTAAAATGGTTACGGATGCGTTCAGCTTCAGGACAATCTTCAGTTAGGAGAGGTTCGACATTACCCCGTGGTACGGAAGCTAACTTTTGAGTGACAGCGCCAATACTTTCGAGGCGAACCATTTCTTCCCAAGAACAAACTTCGTCTTCCTCATCTGTTTCATAGCGTAGCGTCACCAAATCTCCCTCTATGTCGAGGATGCGGGCGCGTTCGATCCAGCGTTGCTGGTCCCGCAAGAAAACACATACCTCCCGCCCATCGCAACACAGTTGATAAATCTTGCGGTGTAGCATGTACTGCTTCTGCCTTTTTAAACAACGTACGTTAAACCTGAAAAAATTTGGGTTTTACCCCAATAGATTACATCCCTAGAGAAAGTAAGTTTCACGGCTAAGAATGTAGTTTGTCTAGTGACCCTGCTTTTGAATTTATGTAAATTTTGGGTCATAAACCAGTAACTACTGCACCCGTTAAACTTCATCTCTTTCAGGGTTGTAAGAGAGAATGTCTACTTCATAGAAGTCACACAATCCGGGATTTGTCCTAACCAGTTTAACAGCTGCTGGTGAGTCTTTCCTATCATTATGTAATAATAAATACTCCAAAACAAGCGGTGATTGCGGTTGTTTAAGTTGCCTACTTGTAGTCATGGGCATTACTGGGAAGTCTGGGGAATCTGCTGTACTTTTACCCCTGTGTATTTGATCTTAACTCATTATTTTGCTGACCTTCATTGTTTTCAGCAACAACATCTTAATGAGTCTTAAATTATAGGCTTTTACGAGGGGAGTGAGGCACTCAATTTCTAAGAACTGGTTATAAAGGTATAGAGATTGGCTAATTTAGCTAGATTTATATGGGGTTAGAAATTTTATCAAGCGATCTGAAGAACTCTCTCGTTTGATTTTACCTGCCGCCACTGCATCATACAGATCTGCCAAAGCCACCAAGTCGTCAGACTGATAGCATTTAGTCGCTAGGACTTGATGGAGTAGACCCTCAGATTCAACACTAAGATATCCAGTTTGAAAAGCAGATTCAATGAGTGCGCGAATCATTGTAGTTAGGCCATCATCAGCAACTTAATATATCTAGTGTGGAATATTTATTTTTCAAACTGATTGATATGAAACGTAGATACTTATGATTTTAATTACATGAAAAGTGTGATTTAAATCACACTTTTTCGTGATCACAGTTATATCCGGTTTCTTAGTCGTCCGTATAAACCAGGGCAAACAAAAGAAAGTTTTTTAAGTTTTAGGATGATTTAATCATAATTACTGAATAAAAAATATACTAAGCAACCAAATTTTATTCGTTAAAAACTATACTTGGTATAGGTGAAGACATTGAAAAAGCATGAACGCCAGGTATAGCAAGACTTTTACTTACTGCATTCTGCCTCCTGCTATACAAAATTGGCGGAAATCTTCATCCTGTTGACTCAACTGTACCCAGTCAAGATTTAAAGATATAAATTTTTGTGACAAGCGATCGCAAGCCGGGCGTTCCGTTGCGTAATGTCCAGCATCAACTAAAATTAAACCGCGATCGCGGCTTTCTTGAAACTGATGAAATTTACAATCAGAAGTTAAATAAACTTGCGCCCCCGTTTTCACCACCACCGAAATGTAACTCGCGCCGGAACCACCCAAAACAGCCACCCGTGAAATTGTTTGCTGTAAATCAGCGGTTGGGGAGAAAATCAAATCAGGGGGCTTGAGTCGCTGTTGAATTATTCCCAGTAACTCTTGTAGTGTCAGTAATTTTTCCAGTACACCAACCCGTCCGTAACCCAAGCCGGAGACAGTCGGTACAATGGGCGTAACTTCTTGAAGATTGAGAATTTGCGCCAAAACATCAGCCGTACCGTCTTGTACTTGGTCGAAATTAGTATGAGCAGTGTATATACCAATATTGTGGGTAAAAGCTGACCGTACCATTTCGGATATTGCATCACCTCGGCGGAAAGATTTAGGAGGAGCAAAAATTAACGGATGATGGGCAAATATGAGATTAGCATTGTTGGCGATCGCTTCCTCCATTACCGCCAAAGTCGGCGTTAAACACACTAACACCCGCGCCGACTCCTGCAAAACACCAGGCTCAACTTGCCAGCCACAATTATCCCAGCTTTCACTCCATGCTGGATTTGCCCATGCTTCAAACCAGGTTATTAAATCAACAATTTTCATAATTAATCTAAAATATTTCAGAAAAAACCGAAACTATTTTACCTTCTGCCTCCTGCCTCCTGCCCCCTGCCTTCTTCAGCGCTTTTGCGGTTGAATATTCAACTGTAATGCTAACTGCTGGCGTATTTCCTGAAAAGGTTGATTCCATACAGGCTGAGTATGCCAATTCCAAGCTGTAACGGGGATGAGTCCTTCACTCGCAAGATAAGTTAGCAGACGATATTCATCTTCTGGTTTACGGGAGAAAGGAAAGGGATTACGAAAACCAGTGTCACACAGCTTATAATATGTCACCTGATCAAGACTAATACGATGTATAAGTTCTTGGGATTTAGCCAGCAAATAATCTAAAAAAATCAGACTGAAAGGCTCTACATTAGCGCGAGTGTGTGGTTCTTTTTGAACCCATCTTGCCCAGTCAAAACCATAAATAAAATCGTGAACATAACAAAAGCGTATTTCCTGATTAATTCCAAATAACTTGCTGAGAGTAACCATTTTGTTGGTGAAAATCTTTAAAAATGCAACAGCATCATCTCCCATTGCTATAGCTTGCTGCAAAATACTACTTGCCATAAAATCGCAATCCCAAAAAATATTTCCCGGAAAGTTTTCTAACTGAGCATCTAGTATACATTCCAATGTATTTTGCAGATTTGAGATCAATTTAATATCTGTTGTTTCTTCCGCAATTAAATTTCCTAATTCCGCAAAGCTCGTAATTAATTGTTTTTGGGGATTAAGAGATAAAGGATTCACTGAATGCTGGGAGAGAAATTCATCAATAATTTGAAAGTTATAAGTAGAAGGCAGGTCTTGCTTCATACAGATTCAACTAGCCTCAGCCAATAATATATTTCATTTTATTGGCTTATATATCGAAACTCCTAATAATATTAACTAAATATAAATAATATTAACATTTATATATTTATAAAAAAGCCGCTTTTTCGCGGACATTTTGAAATATTTAGGAGAATTAAACTGCTGGAAAAATTTTTGTCTATGGATGAAGTAAAAATAGGAATAAACACTCATCAGCTATACTTCAATTAGCCAGAAATATGCACAACTAACTCGCGCACATGACTGCGTTGACGGTGTTCCCAAACATAAATTCCCTGCCAAGTACCCAATACCAAATAACCGCGATTAATAGGTATATGTTCAGAAGTGTGAGTTAATGCTGAACGGATATGTGCTGGCATATCATCCGGCCCTTCCGCATCATGAATGTATCCACCGGATTCTGGGACTAGTTTAGCCATAAAGTTAGCTAAATCTACTAATACATCTGGATCAGCATTTTCTTGGATGACTAAACTCGCGGAAGTGTGGCGTAAAAATAAAGTGCAAAGACCAGTTTCTACGCCAGATTCAGAGACTATCGCTTCAATTTTGGCAGTAATATTGTGAAAAGATTTGCCAGTAGTAGAAACTCTCAGTAGCTTTTGGTAGTGAACCATCTGTAGATTAATTGACTATTCACTAATAATATAGACTTTCTTAGGCAATTGGCTGCAAAGTTTAGCCACAATTTAGCTATATTATTAAATGAATAGTAGAGAGCATTATAAAATATTTTTTCGCTGATTGGGTGATGGCGATCGCTCACAAAAATTATAGTCAGATTTTGACTAATCGGTTAAAATTTGTCAGCAATTTATAACTATATAATTTTCTAAATTAAGTTTACAAATATTTTTATTCAAACTAGCAAAATAATTATACTTGCCTTTGTGCTTTCGGGCATTATCGAGAGTTTTTCTACCCTAGCAAGCAAAGGAAATCATTCCAATGGCACATTTGTTTGAAGCATTCAAGATTCGGGAAATCACCTTGCGTAACCGTATTGTCGTTTCACCCATGTGTCAATACTCTAGTACAAATGGGTATGCAAACGATTGGCACCTAGTACATTTAGCTTCTCGCGCAGTTGGCGGTGCTGGTTTAGTATTCACAGAAGCAGCGGCGATAGAAGCGCGTGGGCGAATTAGTCCGCAAGATTTGGGTATATGGTCAGACGAACACATAGAAAGTTTAGCTAAAATTGTCGAATTAATTCATAACTTTGGTGCAGTTGCAGGGATACAACTCGCCCATGCAGGGAGAAAAGCCAGCACAGCTAAACCTAGTCGTGGCGGAAAAGCCTTAGATGAATCACAAGAAGGTTGGCGACCTGTAGTTTCTAGTAGTGCGATCGCCTTTAGTAAAGAAAGTCCAGTACCACAAGCCTTGAGTATCACCGAAATTCAACAAATTATTCAGGCTTTTGTCCAAGCAACCCAACGTTCACTCCACGCTGGCTTCAAAGTTATCGAAATTCATGCAGCCCACGGCTACCTACTTCACCAATTTCTCTCACCCTTAGCAAATCAGCGTCAAGATGAATATGGTGGTAGTTTTGAAAATCGGACTCGTTTGTTATTAGAAGTTGTGACAGCTGTGCGCCAAATCTGGCCAGAAACCTATCCCTTATTTGTGCGTATCTCCGCCACCGATTGGATAGACAAAGGTTGGAACATTGAACAAAGTGTAGCCTTGAGCGAGAAACTCAAAACTTTAGGTGTAGACTTCATTGACTGTTCCTCTGGGGGAATTATCCCTGGCATTAACATTCCCGTCAAACCCGGTTATCAAACGCAATTTGCCGAACGTATCCGTAGGGAAGCAAAAATCCCTACAGGCGCAGTCGGCTTAATTACCTCTCCCGAACAAGCAGACCAAATTATTCAAACAGAAGTAGCCGACTTAGTTTTGTTGGGGCGCGAATTACTCCGCAATCCCTACTGGCCACATCTAGCAGCCAAAAAACTAGGACACGAAAAACTCTGGCCAGTGCAATACGATCGCGCCTGGGTGTAGGTGAGAGATATAAAACCCTCAGACTGGAAGTCTGGGGCTATAGAAACAAAGCCTGCCTTTGCAGGCTAATTATTGCTTCTTCATATCGATTTGGTATAAGCCAATACGGTTCAGATAAGGCTAAACTCTTTGTTAAAACCAAGTCTTTTAAAGAACCACAGAGGCACAGAGAACCCAGAGAGAAGAGAGAAATGCTTAACTGAACGGTATTGTGGTACAAGCAACTGAACTACTGCTAGACTGGTCAAGCACGAAGACTAAAATTGATAGTTGCGATCGCGTACCCATAGACTCACAGGCATAGCTTTACCCTGTGGGTCAACTTTCACCTTCACTATGATTGCTCGCAATTGTCCGTCTCTCGTTTGCCGCACAGCTTGAGAAACATCATTATTTAGGCGTTGCCTTTCTTCATCTGGCACATTATAGTTTTCGATCCCATACTGTACATAACCATCTTGATACACACCTTTTAAGGCAGCTTGATTAGTAGGAAGGGATCTAGGTTGATTACTAGTTACTCTTACAGGTCTCCAAGCTCTAGGTACACCACGACTAAAAGATGGTTGCTCCTGTAAAATTACATACAAGGTAGTTCCTTCTATTAATTGTTCATTCCGCCCGCGATTTCTCCGCAATAATTCTTGCCAGCCAGAAAGCCTTCTGAGGGTAGAAAGGCGAGATATATTGTAGTCAAGCTCCAAAGAATTACCTTGCAGAACATTACGAGAATTTACAGGTACAGTTTGCAGAATTACTTCTTTACCTGTGAAGTTAGTATAGGCCGATAAGAAAGGTACTGCGAAGATAATTCCCGCTTGAATTGCCAAGGGAAGTATCAACCGTCCTATTGGTAAAGGCTTATTGGCTCTTTGTTCTGTCGCTAACAAATAATCCCGAAAAGTCAGCTTCTCTGAAAATTCCGCTTCGGGAGACAATGATTTATTCTTAGTAGATTCAGAACTTTTACTAGATTCAGACTTTTTAGCAGATTCCGAAGATTCATTTTTCATGAGCGTAGTCCTAAAAATCAAGGTAGTGAGTAGAATCAAACGAAATTATTAGGACTGACGCAGAGAAACTCTCAAAACGGCGATGCACAGAGATTGCTTTTGCTGACAAATATTTATCCATGTTCATCTGCGGTGAATTAATTTTTGTTCACGCAGAGTCGTAGAGGAGGACACTTGCGTGGGCGGGTTTCCCGACTTGAGCAAAGTGTCCATCGCAGAGAGAAAATTAGGAGGATTTGGCATTACCGGAAGACTTAGAGTTAGAACCTACACGGCGTTCAAACCACAGTCCCGCACTAATTAAGGCCGAACCGCACATGACAAACACTAGTGACTTCAGCAGCAGTTCTGTGTCATATTCCAGTATTCGACTAATCACTTGCAGCGTTAACAACAGCATACCGCCCCAAAACGATCGCCTGTCATTAAACTTTAATCCTTCCCGAATTAGTCCCCAAGCTAATACTGTGAACAACACATTGAAAGCAAAAACCCCTAAATCATCAATGGGGTTGATAGCTTGATGCCAGAAAGGTACTACCGCTGTGAAGCCCAGAAAAGTCACAATCAAAGGTAAATTGAAGATTGCTTCCCGACGAATAGGTTTGTTTCGTTGGCGGGCTAAAAACAACCATTGTAGTACCGCCAAGCCGCTGAGAATTCCCAAATCAATGATGGGACGATAGGCGAATATATTTATGTTACTAGTTGACGAAGAGAAATTGTAGCCAGAAGTTTGCCACAGCCAACGAAAAGACAGCACATAAAAAGCTAGACCAAAAGCTATCAGCGCTAAATCACGGGCTAAAGATTGAAACAGCCTGTAATTAATTGTGGGGAATAGCAGGTCATCATAGCTCCAGAATAATGCAGGGGGCAGAGTAAAAGCAAAAGATGCCACCCAAGGCGCAGTTTCCGACAGAGTTGACAGTGGTAAGGGATCGAGATTCAATTGTAAAGAACTGGCAAAAATAAAAGCTGCGATCGCAAAAATCCACCGCGAACGGCAGAAGTAAGCTAAAGGTACAAACAATACCCACGACAGCAAAGGCATGTGTTTGATAACCAGTATTGCCCAATTCCATTCATTGGCGGAATATCGTAAATCCCCTAAACCTGTCCAATAGCCGATTTGGATCAGGATAATTCCCAGAATTCCTAGGGAATTTAGAGACAGACTGTAAGCCATGACCAAAACGCCAAAACCCCAGGCAAAAAACAGTTCTGGCGTGGAACCGTTAATATTGAACACATCAGCCATCAATGCGATAGTTGCACCAAACACCATCGCGCCTAAAATGAGCAATCCTTCACCCAGGAGGCGTTGACTACGTTTTGGCTTTTTACCTTCAGAGATGCCAACGGCGGCTTGTCTCCAGGTGTAAAAACCAGTGATAGTTGTAGCCATAAACAAACTCATCATGATGATGAATTTGACATCCCGCGACCATCCTAACCAGTTAGCGGCAACAAAAGTGATCATGCCCAAGGTGAGGAGGATACTACCAATCATAACCGCAGTCATCATTGAGCGATCGCGTGCAGCCACTTCTAGGTTATTAAATTGATAACGGTCTGCTAGTTGTTGATACTGCGAAGCACTGATTAGTCCTTCATCTCGCCATAGTTGTGATTCTCGGCGTAACTTCCGCTGAAAATTATCCAATATCATGACCATCTCCAATGCAATGAGGTAGTTTCACGGTCATCGTCAAACAATTTTGGATTTTAGATTTTGGATTTTGGATTGACCCCACAGATAAATCTAGGAGCTTGTACCATTAAGGAACTATTGGTCATCGTCAGAATAGCGGTTATTGTATTTTCAGTATGCAGCCAAGGCATTGTCTAGCATTGTTCTTGTGTAACAGTTTTATTAGTATTAAAAATACGTATAATTATTCACACAAATAATGGAAAAGCCTTCCAATTTATTACTTAAACTTTCACGCCGTTTATTTGAAAGCGCAGAAGCACAAGAAAAATTTATCGCCGCCTTAGTTAATCCCCAATCTTTTTCACCGTCTATTTTGTGGTGTCAACCAAAACCAGAAATATTGCCCTTTGCAGTAGAAACACCCTTAACTTGGCAACCACAATTTATCGACAGATTAGTTTTAGGAGAAAAACCCGGTCAACATCCCCTACATAATCAAGGATATTTCTATTGCTTAGATTTTTCTTCTGTATTTTCAGCTTCAATTTTGTTAGCAATTACTCAGCCAATCAGTTCAGTTTTTGATATGTGTGCGGCTCCAGGTGGTAAAAGTATTTTTGCCTGGAAAGCTTTGCAACCAGAATTACTAATTAGTAATGAAGTAATTGGCAAACGTTTAGGTATGTTAATTTCTAACTTAAAACGTTGCCAAATCAACCCATCGATGGTGGTGAATCGAGATTCGAGTATTTTTGCTGAAAGTATCCCCGCCTCTAGTAACTTAGTAATTGTTGATGCGCCTTGTACCGGACAATCTTTACTAGCTAAAGGTGAAAAAGCACCCGGATGTTTTCATCCTACAGCAATTAATAAAAGTGCCAATCGCCAAAAAAGAATTATTGCGAATTCTGCTAAAATTGTTGCGCCTCAAGGATATCTGGCTTATATGACCTGCACCTATTCTCCAGAAGAGAATGAGCAAGTTTGTGAATGGTTTTTATCACGCTTTCCCCAGTTTCAACCAGTCAAGGTTAGTCATTTACAAGAGTATCAATCACACCTTACGAATATTCCTTGTTACCGCATATTTCCACAGAGTAAATTAGGCGCTGGTGCGTTTGCTGTGCTGTTTCAAAATACTGCTGAGAGTGAAAGTCAAGAGTTAGATTTAAGTGCTTTATCTGCGGTGTGGATGAATAGTAAAGATAGACTATCAAATAGTACTAACACTATAGGCGCGAATTGCTGAATCAACTGTTGCAATCGTTAAACCATGCTGTAAAGCCTGACATATAAGCATTCTATCAAAGGGATCTTTATGTAATGCTGGTAGACTAGCAAGTTGAGTAACACTACCTTCATCTAAGTCAAGATTTGTAATTTGATGGCGATCGCGTTGTTTGGGAATATATATTTCAGGGGATTCTGGCAATGGTAACTTGCCTAATTGATATTTAACAATGCACTCCCATATTGAGACAACACTGAGATAAATCTGATTATCTAGATTGCAAATTGCATCTCTAACATCTGTTGGTAGCTGTTTATCACCACTGATAAACCATAAGAAAATATGAGTATCTAGAAGAATTTTCATCCGCCCTCAAATGCGTTTAATATATCTTCAGGCAGAGGTGCATCAAAATCATCAGGTACAGTAAACTCTCCTGCACATAAACCAAATGGTCTTAGCGGCTTGTTAATACTTTGAATTGGTTTTAATTCAGCAATTTCTTTATCTGCTTGAATAATAATAAAACTTTCACCTGCCTCAACTTGGTTGAGGTATTTTAATGGATTTTGTTGGATTTCATCAACTGTAATTTTCTGCATTTGAGTAATTCAATATATTAGCAATAGGATATGAATTTGTGCAATCTATTTGCAAAAGTTAACTTTTTGCTGTAGACCTTTTTATTTGGATTTAGCCCACTTTATTAATATGTCATTTAATAAACTATTATCTTTCACATAATCCAAAAAAAATTTTCGCTCTTCTACGGGTAAAGTTGTTGATGCAATAATAAATGCACGTTTACACCATATATCCATAATTGTATAACTTTCCTTAAGTTCACGAATCCAGTCACCCATATTTTGGGAATAAGCACTTAATAAAATTTCTCTTCTCAGGCTTGAAGGGGAATTCTGATATATAGCAATTATCTGACTGGCATTATTTAGTGAGGAATTTCTAGCAAAAAGGCTCATTAATGATATTTGAAAATATTCATTTGATTTAATGATATCGGTGTATAAAATGTTTATTATTTTACTACCTAGTATTTTCCAATTACCACTATAGTTATTGTTGATTGATATTAAATAATGGCATATATCGCTGATTGCTGGCGTTAAGGAATCAATATTATCAAGACAGAACTCAACAGCAGATGGAATACCTACTTGTGAAAGTCTTCTTAGAAACCATCTCAGGCGAGTATAATTTGGTTCATCATTATTTAAATAATCAGACAATATCTTATCTACAAAAAATTTGCTGAAAATATTTAACTGCTCATCATTAATGTTCTGAATATTTACAGTTGTGTATGGATTACTTGATGAATACATTTTTATTATATTAATAATACTTTCTTCATAACTATTAATAGGTTGATCCTTAGTCATTAAAGTACAACGCTGTTTTAATTCATCAGATGTATATATTTTCGTCTTTTGCCTCTGTAATATTAACCTTTGTTGTTTATCTAGTATTTCTGCCATCTGATAAATAATAATTCTTGCTTCTTGCTTGCTGTTACAAAATATAATAATATCATCAACAAAACGACAAAAATCTATACCTTTTAAAGATAAGCTATTGTCTACAGGAATTAGTGAAAGCTCTCCTAACAAATGAGTAGCATGTGGCCCAGTAGGAATTCCTCTAGAAACTTTTGCTGTTACACTTTCTAATAAATTCATCAACCACTTTTTTACCTGATTAGGAAATCCAGATTCAATTAGCTGATTTTCAATATTATGATGGTAGATTTGATTATAAAAATCTGCAATATCTAAAGAGACTGCGTATTTATAATTGAAGCTTTTTTGTTCACATGTTTTCCAAAATTCTAACCATGAAATATTAGGGTTATATAAACTCCCATCATTTTGTGGATTGAATCTGTAACTAAAAACTTTATTATCTGATGTAGGAATTCTTCTATTTTCAATAAGCTGGCCAAATTCGTGAATAATTGCTGTTAATATAGTGTGATCTAATGGATCTAGTTGTGTTGCAGTCCTATATGAAATTTCATCCTTGGGTACTATAAATCTTCTAGAAGGATTATGTTGATAGTTACCTAAATCTATGTCTTTAAAGCGATTTATTGCTTCATCTTCGACTTCATTAAGAATGTCAAACTCTACAGGCTTAGGAAATAAATCTGTGTCGCTATATTTAAACACATGATTTAAAGCCCATCTCAGTGAATTTTCTTGAAGTTTCATAATTTATACAGTCAATATAAATATCAAATTTAAATTAGTTCAATAAATTCCGCATTAACTTAAATAAGCCTTCAATCCAAAATAAACTATGGGTTACGGCTTCGCATAACCCATCCTACAAATTTATTCTAAAAAACAGTTAACCCAAGCCAGCGTTTAACTCACTTTGCGCTTGTGCTAACGCTTCTGGTAATTTACTGTCGTCGCGGCCGCCGGCTTGGGCGAGGTTTGGTCTACCACCACCGCCGCCACCGCAGATTTTAGCGATCGCACCGACAAATTTACCAGCCTGCAAACCTTTCTTATTCACCTCTGGACTAAAGGCTGCAACTATGCTGACTTTACCAGCTTCGGGAACGGAACCGAGTACCACTGCACCGTTACCGATTTTTTGCAGTAAGCGTTCCGCCGCAGTTTTTAAGGATTCGGGGTCAACGCCTTCGAGTTGGGCAACAATAATTTTATGGTCGCCTAATGTTTGGGCTGTTTCTAGTAAGCTGTCAGATTTAGCGATCGCTAGTTGTCCTTTTAGCGTTTCTAGTTGTTTTTCAGTGGTTCGCAATTCGGTTTGCAGAGTGGTGATTCTGTCTGGTAGTTCTTCGGGTTTAACTTTAAAGCGATCGCTTAAATCTTTGACGACTTTATCCCTGACATTTAAGTAATCTAAAATCGCCAGGCCAGAAACTGCTTCAATCCGCCGCACTCCAGAGGCCACGCCAGCCTCAGAAATAATCTTAAATACGCCAATCTCCGCAGTATTACTTACGTGCGTACCTCCACACAATTCCATCGACACACTAGGGAAATCGATGACGCGGACTTCTTCTCCGTATTTTTCCCCAAACATCGCCACCGCACCTCTAGCTTTGGCTTCGGCTAAGGGTAATACTTCGATTTTGGCGGAATGCGCCTCGGAAATCCAAGTGTTTACCTGTTCTTCAACTTGTTGGACTTCCTCGGTTGTTAAAGCGCGGGGACAGTTGAAGTCAAAGCGCAATCTGTCGAAGGAAACGAGAGAACCTGCTTGAGATATTCCCTCATCAACGATTTTCTTTAACGCCGCTTGCAGTAAGTGGGTTGCGGTATGGTTAGCTTGGGCGCGACGACGACAAGCAGCATCAATTTGGGCGGTGACTGTATCGCCAACCCGCAGAGTTCCCCGTTCGATGCGTCCGAAGTGAACAAAGAAATCAGATTCTTTCTTCACATCTTCCACGCGCACCACAATACCATCGCCAGAGATATAACCGCGATCGCCTATTTGTCCCCCAGATTCAGCATAAAATGGCGTTTGGTTAAGGACTATTTGTACCTCGGTTCCGGCTTCCGCTGCTTCTTCGGCGACACCATCGACTAGTAACACTTCCACTTTCACCGTCGCCGCAGCTTGGGTATAACCGATAAATTCCGTGGCGTGGATATGTTCTGCAAGTTTGTCGAGGGAACCTTGCACAGTTAAATCAATGGTTTCGTGGGCGGCTTTCGCGCGTTCCACCTGCTTTTGCATTTCGGTATTAAATCCGGCTTCATCAACGGTGAGGTTATTTTCTTCCGCGACTTCTTGGGTGAGTTCGAGAGGGAAACCGTAGGTATCATAAAGGGTGAAGGCACTTTCACCACTGATTTCGGTTTGTCCTTGCTGCTGCACTTGTTGGATAATTTCTTCCAGAAGTTTCTCACCTCTATCCAGGGTTCTGAGGAAATTCGACTCTTCCCGTTCCAATTCTGCTTTGATTGATGCTTCCCGTTGCCGCACATTGGGGTAAGCTGATTCTGAAAGAGCGATCGCCCTTTCTGCAACTTGGTTGATAAAGTTACCAGAAATCCCCAGTAATCGGCCATGACGTACCACCCGCCGAATCAAGCGCCGCAACACATAACCCCGTCCCACATTCGAGGCGCGGATTTCATCAGCAATCATGTGAACGACAGAACGTACATGATCACCAATGACTTTTAAAGAAACTTTGGTTTTATCATCGCTAGTATGATAGTCAATCCCAGCAATTTGCGCGGCTGTTTGAATAATTGGGAAAATTAAATCTGTTTCATAATTATTCGGCACTTTTTGGAGGATTTGCGCCATCCTCTCCAAACCCATACCAGTATCTATATTCTTATTTTGCAGTGGTGTTAAATTACCGGACGCATCCCGGTTGTACTGCATAAACACCAAGTTATAGAACTCGATAAATCGGGTGTCATCTTCTAAATCGATATTATCTTCGCCGCGTTCGGGGTGGAAGTCGTAATAAATTTCCGAACAAGGGCCGCAAGGGCCAGTCGGGCCAGAAGCCCAAAAGTTATCATCTGCACCCATCCGTTTAATTCTGGCTGCGGATACGCCAATTTTGTCACGCCAGATTTCAAAAGCTTCGTCATCTTCTTCAAAGACGCTGACAACGAGATTTTGGGGAGAGAAGCCAAAAACTTGTGTGGAGATTTCCCAACCCCAGGCGATCGCTTGTTCTTTAAAATAATCACCAAAGCTGAAGTTACCCAACATCTCAAAAAACGTGTGGTGGCGTTTGGTGCGTCCAACGTTTTCGATATCGTTGGTACGGATACACTTTTGCGATGTGGTGGCTCTTTTAAATTCGGGTGTGCGCTGTCCCAGGAATATCGGCTTAAATGGTAACATCCCCGCGATCGTCAGCAGCACGGTTGGATCTTCCGGTACGAGGGAAGCACTGGGGAGAATTTGGTGTTTCCGTTTGGCGTAGAAGTCAAGGAATAAGGTGCGAATTTCGTTACCGCTGATGAATTGGGGATTAGAAGACATGGGTGCAAAGCAGAAGAGAATAATTAGGGATGAGAGTCTAGTACAGTTCGGCGTGAATAAACAGACCATTTGGAATTGCTAAAAGGCTTGTGGTATCACTATTCTTTCTTTTTCCTTTTGACTTTTTACTTTTGCCTTTTTGTACTAGGGGCTAAGAACTAGAGATTAGTCATTTTGGTCATAAATTCAGTATTTTTCAGCTAGGCACTGATGCAAATAGAAATTATGAATATCATTTTAGTCTCTAGCCTCTATTTTTGCATTTTGTTTCGGGTTGCTGCTAGTGATTTTTACTTAGAAAGATATTTATGCAGCGATCGCCTACGTCTATATAAGTAATGTTACTACCTCGCTCTCATCAGATGTATGCTATCCCAACCCAGGAATAGCATTTATTTCTCAAGCGAATCTTAAAATTTATCAAATATGACATCTGACAAAATTACTGAATCTATTCAGTTCAATATTAGACTGTCACCGTAGAATCCGCAGCTTTCGGAGAGTCGATAAAATAAGTGATTTTTGCTGCTGAAAGATTGAAAGTTATTGATGACTCCATAAATTTTTTACGAAGTTTTTGAAATATCTTATTTTCTATCTAAATATTTTATCTCTAGTGAATTCACTTATTGAGGTGGTGAAATTGACATAATAAGGACTAGCAAAATAAATCAGTATAGCAAGGATTTATCTCTCAATAAATCTTTGTAATTAGAAGCATACATAACATTTCTGATATTTATTCAGCATCTCGGAGTTTACGGATATAAATTAAATTTTATTTTTTTTTAATCATTAAGAATAACCAAGCATAGCAGAGGTATTTTCCGCATAAATTCGGTTATTTGATTATGTTTATACTTACCGCAAAGTAAAACCTGGAAAATACAGTATTTATATTAAAAATAAATATAATTTCCGTATTTACACTGTTTTAAAAAAAATAGATGAAGACCGAAAGTAATTATCAGATATAGAAACTTTACGGAGTGTATTCAGGATACATATTAAGATGATATTAAAATTATCAGTGTACCGTTAAGTTAAGGTTATGACTAGCAAATATAGTCGAATATATCAATAATAAAATTGCTGATATATTCACTATTTTAAAAAATAGCAGGAATTTTTAGCTTGAAATAAGGCAGATACAAAAAAATGAATATTTCTATTCTGGTCTTTGGAAGTGATAAATTTGTTGCCCAACTTCCCGATCAGATCCTGGATACAAACGCTTTTAATATAGAAGTTATTGATAATTTCCATCAAGCAATTTCTAAAATTGAAATTTCTCCGCCTGATGTCATCTTTATACAATCAAGTTTAGATGGAAGTATAGAAATGTGCAGTTGGTTAAAAAACCAAAACCAACTATCTTGGTTGTATTGTATCCTTTTTGAGGATCGTTCCTATCAGTTAGCTGCTAAAAGTGAGCAAGATTTGTGTTGGGAATGGGAAATGACTGCTACTGCACTCAGACAAGGTGCTGATGCTTATATTTGGCAGTTGACAGATGAGATAATCGCCAAAAATCCTGTCAGTGTAGCAGCGCATCATCAGATAATACTATCTCAATTGAATGTTGGTTTACGAAAAGCTCAAAAATATCGTGAACTGATGCGGACAAATGATTTATTATCTGCGATCGCTTTAGCAGATTCGTTAACAGAAATTAGTAATCGCCGGGCGATGGAATGGGATTTACCTCGACAAGTAAAAAAAGCTAGATCTCAAAATACTCCTTTGAGTTTGATTATTTTAGACATAGACTATTTCAAAAAAGTCAACGATACTTATGGACATTTAGTAGGCGATCGCCTGTTACAATTATTAGCCTTCAGACTGCGACACAACCTCAGATGTAAAGATACGCCATTCCGTTATGGTGGTGAAGAATTTGTAGTTGTGCTAAGTAACACCAGTAGTGAAGAAGCTATGATAGTCGCAGAACGCTTAAATCGCATAGTTGCAGATCAACCATTTGCCATTGATCAAGGACTAACTATTCCCATTACAATTAGCTTAGGTGTTGCTACTCTCCAAGCTAACGATGATGATAAAGGTTATAGCTTACTTCATCGTGCTGATCAATGCCTGTTAAATGCGAAAAACTTAGGGCGTAATCAAGTAGTTAGTGGGGAATATACTGATTTCTCCTATCTTAAAGCCGTATCTTTGTAAATAAGATATGTAGCTCTACAACTCCATAGTAGATATTTCCGTACAGTGGCGATCGCCTCTCCAGCAGCAAAGATGCAAGGTGAACACACATCAGCTTTACCATTTTTCCGCCCAATAAACAATTTCTGCGGCTGTACTATCAATGGCTACACCGTAGCTATCACCATGATTCCATTTAAATCCCGGAGTACCTCTATCCTTCGCATTCAACACTAAGATTTCATAGGAGGGCGGAAAAGATTCCCCTCCTGTATCACCAGTGTAGAAAAAGGTAGTGGGAACACCATTAGGGAGGTTGGCGTGGACGTTGGTATCCCCGCCTTGATATTGACGTTTAGCAAGTTTTCTATATTGTGTCAGTAATTTTTGAATTTGTGCTGGGGATTGTTTTTCTCGCATTTGCAAGAAACTACTAGCTTGGGAAACTCCTGGAGAGTAAGCAATTCGCGCATCCTTTGTGTTCGCTGAAATTTCGCGGGGAAAATGCTGAATTTCTGCTGGACTTGCCCAAAGTTGATTGCGGATTTCACTGTAGCGAGATGTATTAGTAATAATTTCCGCATCAGTAGTACTACTAAACGCTTTTCTGATTAAAAAACTACCGCCAACAATTCCTACACTCCCAAGAGAAAGGAAAACTATCATGGCGGCTTTAGCAAAGTGCGATCGCTGCATTGCGTTGGGTGCTGCTAAATTTCATCGGCATATACCCAACAAATAAACTATATTCGTAAGATTGCGGAGCTACTACTAATAATATTGATGAAATCTTTTTGTAATCAGGGAAAATACGAGAGATTTATAAAATTATCGTAAATTGCTTCAGTAGAGACGCGATATATCGCGTCTCTACGATTAAATCCAGCCAACAATCATCCCACCCAGTAAAATAAAACCAATCCAGACATTCTGCCGAAACATTTCAGCGTAAGCTACATTCGGTAAATCTTTCTGTTTCAAGCGCCAATACTGCCAAACCCAGCCAATAGTAGCTAGTGTGAGAGTCATCCAAAAAGCCCAGTGAAGGTGAATCACCATCCCCAGCCAACCTAATAACAAGATTGTGCCAACAAAGAAAATACCGATCGCATCTGAGGCATAATTGCCAAAAAACAAAGCACTAGAATTAATACCTATGCGTCGGTCATCTTCCTTGTCGCTCATAGCATAGACAGTATCAAAGCCCAATGTCCAGAGTACAGTTGCACCCCAAAGTAACCAAGTTGCTTGGGAAATACTTCCAGTCACAGCACTCCAGCTAATCAACACCGCAAAACCCCAAGCGATGGATAGTACTAACTGTGGTACAGGAAACACACGCTTTGCCCCTGGATACAGTATAATTACGGGGACGGCGGCAACCGATAGCCAAAAACTGAGAGAATTAAGATAAAATGCCAGTATGGCGGCACATACCAAAGCAACAATAGCCACGGCAATACCAACTTTAATTGATAAAGCGCGAGAAGCTAAAGGGCGATCTCGTGTTCTCTCAACTTCTGGGTCAATATCTTTATCCCACAAATCATTGACCACACACCCAGCTGCACTTGTGGCGAGAGTACCCAACACAATCACTCCCACCAAAGGTAAAGGCGGTTGGCCAGCAGCCGCCAAGACCGCAGCCCACAAGGCCGGAATCATCAGAATTAACCGCCCTTCCGGTTTATGCCAGCGTAAAAGCCGGATAATTACAAGCCACACAGGTTCTTGCTTAGGTTCTGGCGTAATCAACATATAAATCAAGCAAAATTACTAAATTTTGATAAGTTAATACTTCTTCACATCTATAGAATAACTTTATTTGTTATTTGTAAAAACACAACCTAAATTTGCAACGATGGATACATATTCATCGTCAAAAAATCAGGGTGTAAGGGAAAGAATTAATTAACAAGTAAATCATACTGACAAATCAACAAATTCCCTACACCCAGCCCCAACAAGAGTTTCATTCGTTTCAGGGTCTACCATCTCAACACACCATCTTTTATCGTCCTTCCTAAATAGAGAGAGAAAACTAGATGCTAAATTTAGTTTCCGCTGGCTGGGAGAGTATGAACACTCAACCAGTTCAGCAACACCGGATTATTGCTGCCATTGATTTGGGAACGAATTCTCTGCACATGGTAGTGGTAAAAATTGACCCTACCCTACCAGCTTTTAGCATTTTTACCAGAGAAAAAGAAACTGTGAGACTGGGCGATCGCGATTTAGTTACTGGCGATTTAAAACCAGAAGTGATGGCTAGGGCGATCGCCACTTTAAGACGCTTCCAAGCAGTTGCTAAAACTTTCAATGCCGAAACCATCATTGCTGTAGCTACTAGTGCAGTGCGAGAAGCCCCCAATGGCAAAGATTTTCTCCACAGAATAGATAGCGAATTAGGTTTAAGTGTTGACTTAATTTCTGGCCAGGAAGAAGCCCGCCGCATCTATTTAGGAGTGCTGTCGGGGATGGAATTTAACAACCAGCCCCACATCATTATTGATATTGGTGGTGGTTCCACAGAAATTATTTTAGGAGACAGCGAAGAACCGCGCACACTCACCAGTACAAAGGTAGGTGCAGTGCGGCTAACAGGGGAATTCATCACCACTGACCCCATCAGCAATTCTGAGTTGCAATATCTGCAAGCTTATGTCCGGGGAATGTTAGAACGTTCTGTAGAGGATGTGTTAGCAAATATTCAGTTTGGCGAATTTCCCCGGTTAGTCGGAACATCCGGCACAATTGAAACTCTCGCCTTAATTGATGCTAGGGAAAAATTGGCGATGATGCCTTCTAGTCTCAATGGTTATCAATTGAGTCTCCAGGACTTGCAGGGTTGGGTGAATCGTTTGGCAAAAATGACCAATGTCGAAAGAACAGCCATCTCAGGTATGCCAGAAAAGCGGTCAGAAGTGATTTTAGCAGGTGCAATTGTACTGCAAGAAGCGATGACCTTGTTGGGTGTAGATGCAGTTACACTGTGCGGGCGGGCGTTGCGCGAAGGCGTAATTGTTGATTGGATGCTGACTCACGGTTTAATCGAAGACCGCTTACGTTACCAAAGTTCCATTCGCCAGCGGAGTGTGCTGAAACAGGTAAGCAAGTACCACATTAATATTGAACACAGCGATCGCGTAGCTGTCTTTGCCCTGAGTTTATTTGACCAGACTCAAGGCACCCTCCACCACTGGGGAGAGGATGAACGTCAGCTGTTATGGGCAGCAGCCATCTTACACAATTGCGGACACCATATCAGCCATTCTGCTCATCACAAACACTCCTACTATTTAATTCGCAACGGCGAATTATTAGGCTATACCGAAACCGAAATCGAAATCATTGCCAACTTAGCCCGTTATCATCGCAAATCTCCCCCCAAAAAAAAGCACGAAAATTTCCGCAATTTGTTGAGTAAAAATCATCGGCAAGTCGTCTGTCAATTAAGTGCAATTTTACGATTAGCCGTCGCCCTAGATAGACGACAAATCGGTGCAATATCTCAGGTTAAGTTTAGGTATTATCCTGATGTGCAAGAAGTTTATCTATCGATTTTCCCCTCTCATCCTGATGATGACTGTTCCTTAGAAATGTGGAGTTTAGATTACAAAAAAAACGTGTTTGAAGCAGAATTTAGTGTCAAGTTAATTGCAAATTTAGAATCTGCTAAAATCGCAATTAACTAACACTAATTACCAGAAACCCCCGACTTTTTTGATAAGTCGGGGATCGGAAACACTCAATTCAATTAGTCTGCATATACATCTGCTCATTCTCTAAAGCTTTGAGAATCTTGAAATATAAATTCTCGACTCTTTGTACTTGAGCCTCACCAATAGCAGCATAATGAGTTAAACCAGGAGAACCATTAACTTCGATAATCACATAATTATTCATTGGTATAGTTATATCTTCAGTAATAATGTCTAACCCTGACAGTCTTAATCCCATATCTTTGGTGACATTTATCGCTAATTTTTGAAAATCAGGATGGATACTTTCAGTCAAATCTAGCCCATCCCCACCACTCGATAAATTGGCATTATCTAACAAATAAACAACCTGATTTTCAGGAATGACACTATCTAACTTCAGCTTTTGTCGCTTTAATTTTCGTTTGATGCGGAAATCATGAACATCTATATTATTTTTCCTACCATTAGTCGTAAAATCTTTTGATTTTTGCTGTGTCAGTTCTAAAATAGTAGACTTGCCATCACCAACTACACATAAAGGAATTCTTTGATATACCGCCAGCACTTCATCATCCATGACTACAATTCTGTAATCATTACCAACATAAAATCTTTCGACAATTAATCCTGGGGTAATGCGTAAGATTTTTTTCGCAACTTGATAATATTCTGTTTTATTGTAGACTTTAGTCACAAATCTACCTTGGCTCAGGTTAATTGGCTTCACAATCACCGGAAAACCTAATTCCTTAGCATAATCAAATCCGGCATCAATATTTCTTTCACTTCCTATTTTTTCACATAATTTCTTGCTAAAAAACGTTTGCCCTTCAGTCACTTTATATCCAAAATGTTTGAGGAAAAAATTAGAATATGCTTTATCTTTAGCTATTTCGGCAGACCCAAAACCGTTAATATTTAATTTGCTATGACTAAAACAAGCTTTATTACCATTTTTAAATGTAATGTGTCCAACAAAAGCATATTCAGGGTCTACTACAACTACTGCACCTATCTGCGGTGCAATTTTTTGAATTATGGATGTTACTAATGGCATTTCCTGTATCCAAAAGTATAATTCGCGGAAATTCTAACGAATTGGTAAGTATTGGTCAATAATATAATAAAAATTAAGCAATTTTTAGGACTTTTTTCTCACTAAATTAAAAAAACCAGCAAATTAATTTAAAAATAAGTTATGAAAATTAATATTATTTTCTATGATTCCATAGTCTTTTTACTGGTAACTTTTTGTACGCGATGCTTAGGAAGTATATATTGAGACCTGAATATTTTTTCCGGTTGGTATTAAATGTGCCTGTAGAAGTAAGTAACCTTAGTGGAGATGCCACACTTGTTAATAATTTAAATTTTGGATTTGTTTTTGCCTTCTTTAGTTGCTAATGAAGGGTTTGAGACCGATCGCCAGTTAAATTTACAAGCTAAGTTATTGTAAAACGCTCCGCGAAATCTTGACAATCCAAAAATAATCGAATAACAAGGTGGCAGCAGCTTGAAAAAAGGCGTTAGTGCATCCCCGCCAAGAGAAGTCAGTAACGCCTTCACTGAAAATTACACACGGATATTTTAAATCATGCCACAAAATACGGAATACAAAGCTAATCAAACCGAAAATCAGGCGATCGCCTACAAAGAACGCCTAAATTCTTGGGCAATTGCTCGTTTACAACCAAATGCCCAAAGAGAAATTGTCGCTCGCTTTCGCAGTCGTTCCGATGCCGATGGTTACATGCAGCGCCTACGTCAAATGATGCCAGAAGCTTCTTTTATGGTTGTATTTGATTGTCAACGTGAAGAAGTTGTAGCTTAAAGTGTCGATTTGTTATTTAATCTCAAATTTGAAGGATTAAGGGTGCGCTCACCATTATTATTGAGGTGCGTTACATCCTTATTAACGCGCCAATACTAAATATGTATGAGTATAGGGAATAAGGAGTTGGGAATAGGGAATAGTGAAAAATCATTGTCCCTCATCCCTCCTCCAGATGCAAACTATTTAGGTAACACTTTCTCCAGTGCTTCTATCAGTCGGTCAACATTTTCCTTACGGCTATTAAAGCCCATCAACCCAACACGCCACACTTTACCAGCCAGTTCTCCCAGTCCACCGCCAACTTCAATTCCGTGTTCTGTTAACAGCTGTCGGGCAATCGCTTTACCATCCACCCCTTCAGGAATGCGGACTGTTGTGAGAGTAGGCAAACGATATTCCCGTTCAACGTGCAAACTCAGTCCTACGTCTTCTAGCCTGTCCCAGAAATATTCCACATTCTTTTGATGACGTTGCCAGCAATTGGCTAATCCTTCCTCGGCAACTAACCGCAAGGCTTCCCGCAGCGCATAATACAAGTTGATTGGGGCTGTATGATGATAGACCCGTTCACTACCCCAATACTTACTCAGCAAAGTCATATCTAAATACCAGTTTCCCACCTTCGTGCTGCGGCGCTGCAATTTCTCCCAAGCACGGGGACTCATGGTAAAAGGTGAAGCCCCAGGTGGGCAACCCAAGCCTTTTTGACTACAGCTATAGGCTAAATCTACTCCCCACTCATCTAAAAATATCGGTACACCACCAAGACTAGTTACAGTATCTACTAATAACAACGTGCCAAATTCTCGACACAATTCACCAACACCTTCCAATGGTTGACGCGCACCTGTAGAAGTTTCAGCGTGAACCAAAGCCAAAATTGTTGGGCGATGGGTTTCCATCGCCGTGCGGAGTTCTTCTAAAGAGAAAACTTGCCCCCAAGGTTTGGTAATGCTACGGACATCAGCACCATATCGCCCAGCCATATCAACAAGGCGATTACCAAAGTATCCCGCCACGCCGATTAAAATAACATCGCCAGGTTCTACCGAATTAGCGATAGTTGCTTCCATTGCCGCAGAACCCGTACCACTAACAGCGATAGTTAAAGGATTTTCGGTTTGCCAGACGTAACGCAGTAACGACTGAATTTCATCCATCAACCCTAAAAAATCTGGGTCAAGATGCCCTAGGGGTGAGGTATTCATTGCCTGGAGAACTGTAGGATGGGCATTGGAGGGGCCTGGCCCTAACAGTAACTTGGAGGGGATTTCCAGAGGTTTGAGTTGTAAGCGCTGACTATCATTAATCGAGATGGTTGGCAACATAATTTGTTGTTGTCTAGACAGTACTTACCGAATCATAGAGCGATCGCATCACCCTTGTATCGTCTTGGGACTAACACATTACCAGATTCCCGAATTCTTAAAGAATTCGGGAATTTTTGATGAAGATATGCTTCATCAAAAGATGAGTATAAATGCGAATCCTGAAATTAATTAACGTAGCAAATAATAGTTACAACACACCAAAATGTGTTGTAGTCACCACCTAATATTATTAGGAAATAATATGTTAAAAGTAGATTTAAAAAAAAGCTTATTGACCGCGATCGCAGTTATCTCTATATTACCTGCAATTAGCCAGACTGCTCAAGCTGGTGCTGCTAACAATGTATTTGGAGCCATTTCTTATTCTCCTTCTACTAAAGTTTACTCAACAGGAATTGCTAAAACAAAGCAAGCAGCAATCAACGCATCTTTAAATAAATGTCGCCGTGAGAGTGCAGCTAGAGATTGTACAACACCATTATGGTTTAAAAATGCTTGGGGAGCCTTAGCTGTAGGTTCTGATGGTAGTTATGGCACAGGCTGGGGTACTAATCAATCTCTTGCAAAAAAATATGCTGTAGAAACCTGTCAGAAATATGGTGGTGCAGATTGTCAAGTTGTTTTAATTAAACAAGCTAGACAATAAGCTATTTAATTTAAAAATAGACAGATATAAAAAACGCATCCTCTTGTTTGAGAATGCGTTTTTTATATCTCGCACTCCTGCACAATCATTGATTTATATTCTGGCAATTCCTGAAGTCACAGTACTACGAATATGACCATTTTTAGCAAATTTATTTTGCAGAATTTGTCGATAAACTTCTTCATAACCATCAGTCATCCGCTGAAAGCTAAAATGATTTTCCACATACTGACGGCAAGTATATCTGTCTAACTCTGCAACTTTATTAATTGCACTCACACATTCCGCTACACTATTACAGAGAAAACCAGTCTTGCCATCGGCAATTACCTCTGAGGTAGAACCTAATTTCATCGCAATTACAGGTGTACCTGCTGCCATTGATTCCACCATCACTAACCCAAACGGTTCGCGCCAAGTAATGGGAAATAAAGTAACTACTGCACCACCCATCAGAGCATTTTTTTGTTGATGATTTGCTTCACCTAAATACTCAATTTTTTCGCCATCAACTAAAGGTTCAATTTCTTTTTCAAAGTAATCTAAATCAACAATATCTACCTTACCAGCAATTTTTAAATGCCAACCAGATTGTTTAGCAATAGCAATTGCTAAATGCGTCCCCTTCTCTGGAGATATCCGCCCTAAAAATGCTAAATAAGGCGGTTCTTTCGGTTCAGGATGGAATTTGTAACTACTAATATCTATCCCGTTGTAAACTGTGGCTGTATAATTCAAACCTAGGGAAATTTCCCTTTGGGCTTGAGAAATACTTACAAAAGGTTGACGTTTCGCATATTGAAACATCTTTTGATTATCAGGTGTAAAAATCCCGTGTAAAGTATGAACAGTGGGGGTATTAACGAGATTTGCGTAAGGTAGTGAGGCACAGCCCATGTGTGAGTGAATAATATCAAACTCATCTGCTATGTCGTAGACTGAAGCTAACTGCAACATTTCATAAATGCCAGTTTCTTTAACATCAGGATCAAGTCGTAAAGCACGAGGATGCACTGATTTTAGCTTGGCTAAACTGATAGAATCACCCGATGCGAATAGAGTAACTTCATGTCCTCGTCGCACTAATTCATCGGTCAGTAACCCCACCACTAACTCAATACCCCCGTAAGCTGGAGGTGGTACTCTCTCCCATAGTGGGGCAACTTGAGCTATTTTCATTACAAACCTCCTAAAAGATGAATTTGGAATTAATAATGTCTGCTGTTCAATAGTGATAATTTTTTTGGGAAAATCACCCATTTTGATTTATCACTCAGCAATTTTTTCTTAGCACTATCAATTGGGTTTGAAAACAGAATTTCTAATTAATTTCTTCGATATTTTAGTCTTTAACTTGTAAAAAAATCGTCTACCTTTGTAGGGAAATTTCACTCTCCTCAAGAGGTAAAATCAGTACATTAAGCAACTAGAGGTAAGGGACACCCTATACCTATACCTTCTTACACCTCTATTTTTTGACTTTTGAGTTAAATTAGATACACTAGAAAAATATAGAAAATCACTAAATTCTCAATATGAATATTTCGCCTACACAAAAAAAACCGCGTGTCGCATGGCAAGCGGTTTTATCAGTAATTATGTTTATTTTTATGTATTTGCCTATACTGGTATTAGGCTTTTATAGTTTCAACAAGTCTTCTTACAGTGCAACTTGGCAAGGATTTACCCTCGATTGGTATGGCAAACTCTTCAGTGACGATCGCATTTTATCCGCTTTGAACAATAGTTTGATAGTTGCCTTTTGCGCCGTGGGAATTTCTGCCGTGTTGGGAACCTTAATGGCTGTGGGATTAGCGCGGTATAAATTTCCTGGTAAGAGTGTGTATCGGAGTGTAGCTTACTTACCCTTAATTATCCCTGATATTGCGATCGCTGTTGCCACCTTGGTCTTTCTCGCAGCCTTTGCTGTTCCCTTGAGTTTATGGACAATTGTAGCGGCACACATCGTATTTTGTCTAGCTTACGTAGGGCTAGTGGTGGGTTCAAGACTCAATAACTTAGATCCTCACCTAGAAGAAGCCGCATTAGATTTAGGCGCTACACCAGTACAAGCATTTATTAAAGTATTATTACCACAATTAATGCCAGGAATTGTAGCTGGTTGTCTGCTGGCTTTTGTTCTCAGCTTAGATGATTTTTTGATTGCCAGTTTTACTGCTGGTAGTGGTTACAATACCTTGCCGATGGAAATTTTTAGTCGGATTAAAGGTGGTGTGAAGCCTGATATCAATGCTCTCAGTATGCTGCTAATTACAGTATCAGCAATTGTTGCTTTTGTCGCTGAATTCATGCGGATTTTAGGAGAGAGAAAATAGTTACTGTAAAAATAACTCGCCAACTAATTGAAGAAAAATCAGCCCTAATAATTTTTTTGATACTAATTGTCAGTTGAGAGTGTGATTTCAGCGTTTATTTATCTGCTATTTCACACATAATTTATACTTGATTCTAGCTGGCAACTCCTAAATTATCTTCAGATAAATAAGTCACAATATATCAATTATTACCAAATCTATACAGCTTGAATTAGTACTTACATCTATCATCAAATACCCTTGACAATGGCAATATTTCCATCTTATGATTCCTGGGTGATGGAAATTAGTGCTATCATTAATTCTCAAATTTCAAGAGTACCCAAAACAGAGGGACAAATAAATTAATCTCATCTGTGTTTTTTCATCCTGGTATCTATGCAGATCAGATGAAATATAGTTTATATTTATTTGTCTAGAAATCGGTTTTCAATTCGATAATATTGGGGCTAACTTTGGACAAGTTGCTACCTCCTCCTCGTTATGCAAATCTGCCAAAATCCCAATTGTTCAAATCCCTTCAATGCTGACGGCAATAGATTTTGCATAAGTTGCGGACACAACAGTTTTGGCAAACTGCTGAGAAACCGTTACCGCGTATTAAAACTATTAGGCGAAGGTGGATTTAGTAAAACTTACGCAGCTGAAGATGCAGATAGACTAGATGCACCTTGCGTCATTAAACAATTCTTTCCGCAAATTCAAGGAACCGGACAACGTACAAAAGCAGCAGAATTCTTCAAAGAAGAGGCATTTCGACTGTATGAACTAGGAGAAAATCATAGCCAAATTCCCAGATTATTAGCTTACTTTGCCCAAGGTTCGAGTTTATATTTAGTCCAAGAATTTATCCAAGGCAGAACACTCTTAGAAGAAGTTCAAGAGCAAACTTTTAATGAAGAGAAAATCCGCAAAATATTAACTGATTTATTACCAGTATTAGAATTTATTCATGCTTGTAATTTCGTCCATCGAGATATCAAACCAGAAAACATCATCCGGCGTGATAGCGATGGCAAATTAGTATTAATTGACTTTGGTGGGGCAAAACAAGTAACCCAAACCAGCATAGCTAGACAAGCTACAGTAATTTATACAATGGGTTATGCTCCCAGTGAGCAAATGGCTGGTTTTGCTTGTCCTGCTAGTGATTTATATGCTTTGGGGGTCACTTGTGTGCGGTTGCTAACACAATGTTTACCCATCCAAGATGCTTACGGACAAATTAAAGACCCGCTTTATGATGCCATGAACGGTCAGTGGTTATGGCAGGAATATTTAGATGCACAAGGTATTTATATTAGCGAAGATTTAAGAAAAATTTTAGATAAATTATTGGAACATTTAGCAAGTGATCGATATCAATCAGCAACGGAAGTTTTGAATGATTTGAAATCGGCCAAAACCGTAATTATTGAACCACAAATAACACAAGCGACATTCATAAAATTACCAACAGAAGCAAAAATTATTAAACCCTTACCGCCCTTAAAAAGCTGTGAATTTGCAGTAGTTACAGTAGACACAGGCGGTAGAGAAGTTAATCGCGATCGCACCACCGCCGAATTTTTTGTGGAAGAATTGAGTAAAGGCGTAACCTTAGAAATGTTAGCGATTCCCGGTGGTACTTATTTAATGGGTTCTCCCACCTTTGAAGGCGATGCAGATGAACGTCCCCAACATCGAGTAGCGATCGCACCCTTTTTTATGGGTAAATATCCTATCACCCAATCACAGTGGCGTGCTGTTGCAGGCTTACCCAAAATCAAACAAACCTTAAATCCCTACCCTTCTAAATTTAAAGGACTTAACCGCCCCGTAGAAAACGTTTCTTGGCACGAAGCAGTAGAATTTTGCATTCGACTTTCCCAACAAACCGGAAGGGAATATCGCCTCCCCAGCGAAGCCGAATGGGAATATGCTTGTCGCGCTGGTACTACCACATCCTTTCACTTTGGCGAAAAAATCACCACAGAACTAGTCAACTACAGCGATAGCGATACCTATTTGACGGAATCTAAAACCAGATATCGCAAAGAAACCACCGATGTAGGTAATTTTCAAATCGCCAACGCCTTTGGATTGTACGATATGCACGGGCTAGTTTGGGAATGGTGCGCTGACCCTTGGCACAACAATTACCAAGGCGCACCCTCAGATGGCAAAGTTTGGGAAGATGGCGGTGATAATAACCGCCGGGTGCTGCGTGGTGGTTCCTGGAACTTCGGTGCAGAACTGTGTCGCAGCGCCAGCCGCAGCTGGAATGAATCAGACGGCGGTTTAAGAATTTGTGGTTTTCGCGTCGTCTTTTCTGTGGGATAGGAATTACGCCGCAAAAGCCTTTGAACCTCTTTATTTCTCAGTGTTCTCTGCGTCTCTGTGGTTCGATATTGTGCAACCTATATGTACATATGTAAGTTTTGTAGGATAAATAGTAAGGCAGTTTAGCTCAGATTTCCTTAATATGAACCAGAATTTAGCACCAGCGAGAGTACCAACACCAGGAAAAATTTTAAGTCGAGAAATAGAAGCCCGTGGCTGGACACAGAAAGATTTAGCCGAAATTATGGGTTGCCCAGTTCAAACTATCAACGAAATTATTCGGATTAACAAGCAAATTACACCTGAAATAGCTATCAAACTCTCACTCGCCTTGGGGACTTCTCCTGAGTTTTGGACTAACTTGGAAGCCAAATATCGCTTTTAATTTTAATTTTTGAATTGAGATATTTTTGTAGTTAAAAGTTTGGCTGTTTTCCTTATATCATTAGTTGGTTTACACTTTCACCCAAAATACAAAATATTTTGACAGTACTTTACTTGGAGTTTCTAGATTGATTGAACATTTCACCGGATTTTATACATCCCGTCCATTCTGGGCTGGTGAGCCTCCCATTGATATTAAAACTCTGCTGAATATTGAAAATCAGACGCAACCCTCTGAAATCCAGAATCAGCTTTATGAGTTAATGTCAGCTATTACATTCTCATACGAAACTAATAACTTCCGACTTTGGATTTGTAAAGATGGAAGGATACTGGTTCACATTAAAGAGTTAGAAAAAGAAATTGACAAAATTAGAGATAACGGTGATTTTGAAACAGAAAGCAAATTATTAGGACAGTATTTAAATTATATAAATTGTCTTTATCTTTTGTTAGATGCTGTTTTAATTGAATTTAAACAGTTCTCATACTTTAATTTATCAGAAATTACAAATAGAGATGTAATTCGTATACGGTTTGAAGATGGTAACTGTGACGTAGAAATCATTGCAACTGAAAGTCTAACTTCTATCTACCAAAAAGGACGTTATTTGTTTACATACGACAATATTTTTAGTATGTATCATCGACACTCTCTTTCCAAAGATGTTTTTGATTTATTATTTGCTAAATACTCAATTGCTACAGCTAATACTAGTCTGCTGAACAACCTTGCTGAAGTAGCCAAGAGCTTATCAGAATATAAAATTGGAAATTACTCTACTTCGCTAGTTTTAGCTTGGTTTGTGAGTGAGTCAGCAATCATCAGAATATGGAATAAATACCTTGACTCTTCTAATCGGGATTATCCTGATGGAATTCGTCGAATTTCAACAGAACGGAAAAAAATACTTACTGGACGTGATTATACGGTAAGTGTCATCTCGAATATCCTTGAGTTATCAGGCATAATTCCATTTCCGACGTACCAAAATATTAATACTGTACGTGGATTTCGGAACAAAGTAGTACATGGTGATTCTAACTTTACTTGTAGCGCTGAACATTGCCAAAAGGCGATTGAACTAGCTCTTAATCTTACATTGGAAGGAACTGGTTTAAAGGTATTACCTAACTACACACGTTCACTCCCTGGATTATGAAGTGTTCAGCAATTTTTGCTATTAATTAATAGTTTCTAATCACATAAAGCTAAATCAAACCAGAAAGTTGTACCGATGCCAATTTCACTTACCAAGTGAACTTTACTCCCATGTCTTTCCACAATATTTCTGACAATTGATAAACCCAAACCAGTACCTTCTAAAGTATGAACTCGGTTTTCCACACGGAAGAAGCGGTCAAAAATTGCCTGTTGGTCTTCTGAGCCGATACCAATACCAGTATCAGATATTTCCACGCGCACACGCGGAGACTGATTAGGAGCGTGGGGTTTGGGATCTAATTGGTAGGTGCGGATAGCTACTTTACCCCCCGCTTTGGTAAATTTCAAGGCATTTCCGACTAAATTAGCTAATACTTGGAGTAACAAATCATAATTACCCAAAACTAGCGGTAAATTAGGTGCAACTTCTTGAATCAGTTCAATACCTTTATCTTTAGCGTTGAGTTGATAAGTTCGCAGTGTTTGTTCAATAGCTTGGGCGAGATCTACGCCATCAAAGTTGTAACTCCGACCAGATTCTAACTTAGACAAGTCTAAAACATCGTTAACTAGACGAGTTAGGCGATCGGTTTCATGGTTAACTGTTTTGAGAAAATCCTGACGCTGTTCTAGACTCAAGTCTTCGCCGTAGTCGTGCAGCGTTTCAATAAAAGATTTGATATTGAATAACGGTGTGCGGAGTTCATGGGAAACGTTACTGATAAATTGACCTTTAGCTTCGTTGAGTTCTACTTCCCGCGTAATATCTTGTACAGTAATCGCAATTCCTTTAATACTTTCCCGTTGGAGATTGAGTACTGTAGTTAATAAAATCCGAATTGTGCGCTTGGTTGGTTGGTTGAGATGAATACGGAATTCAGCGCTATCGCACTCACCCGCAGCCATTTCGTAAAGGGGACGAGTGATTTCCATCTGAATAGCTGGGGGTAATTGATGTAAAACATTACTACCTACAACATCATGGCCTTCCCAGCAAAAAATCCGGCGTGCTGTGGGGTTGACTAAAATCACCTGCATGTTGTTGTCAATCAACACCGCACCATCAGCAATAGTGGAAACTAGGGTTTCTAGCTTGGCTTTTTCGGCAGTGAGTTCTTCAATATTTTGTTCTTCATAGCGTTCTAGACGCTCTGCCATATCATTGAAACTGAGAATTAACTCTCCTAGTTCGCCACCTAGGGGTAAATCGATACGCTGTTTGAAATTTCCAGTGGCGATTTGTTTCACACCAACCAGCAGTTCTTTAATTGGCTTGGTGATGGTTAAAGCGTTAATTACCCCAGCTAAAATTACCATTACCCAAATTGTGATAAATACGGCGATGGTGACATCACGAGTGAAATTAGTGGAAATAACTGCTGTTTGGTTGGGGTTGATGCCAATAGCCAATACACCCAGGTATTTTTTGTTAACGATGAGGGGTACAAATACATCGGTGACGATGCCATCTGGAGTGTTATGTTGCCGCACCATTGGCTTATCGTTATCACCAGGATAATCTTCTGGCAATTGTATGCGCCGCTCAATTGTCAACAAAGAGTTTTCCACCTCTCGTTCCCAAAAGGGAATGCCAAAAAAGATTTTGCCGCTTTCGTCAGCGTAGAGCATATACCTCACACTGGAAGTACTGCTGTAAAATCTTTGGGAAAATTGGGCAACCTCAGTGAGATTATTTTCCGCAACGAGAGGGGTAACGTTAGCAGCAAGCAGTAGTCCCAAATCGCGGCCGAATCGGGTGTCATTCAGACGGGCATCTTGCTGAATTGTATTTACAGCCCAAAAGGTCAGACCACTCATCACCAAAGAAACCACTAACGTGGCAACAGCTAGAAGCTTAGTTTGGAGGGTGAAATCTGACCACCAATTGGCGATAGCTTCTCGGATTGTTTTTAACAGAGCTAACATTTTTAATACAGTTGTTAGTAGTTTTTGTGATAAACCCCAACAACTAAAAAATTAACAGTTAATTTGTTCAACATGGTAGGGGCTAGAGTTAATATCATTGACTCAGCACTCAGTACTCAGCACTTTATAGCCAATGTCTCTCCTATAATATATTCCTTCAAACTGAATGAAATGCAGACCTGTGTAAGCTTGGGCGATCGCTTGCGGAAAATTTTCTCCTGTGCCAGTCACATTTAATACCCTTCCCCCATCAGTGACAACTTGCTGTTGGTCGTTCAAGTTTGTCCCGGCATGAAATACGGTAACTCCCGCTGCTGCTGCTGCGTCAATGCCAGTAATTACCTTGCCCCTTTGATAATCCCCTGGATAACCACCAGAGGCCGCCACCACAGTAGCCGCTGCGCCACTGTGCCAAGCGATGGGGGGCAGTTCCGCCAACCGCTGCTGTACACAAGCCAGGATTAAATCTATCAAGGGTGTGGCTAACAATGGCAAAATCACCTGGGTTTCAGGATCACCAAAGCGACAGTTAAATTCCAACACCTGAAAGTCGCCTTCCGGTGTAATCATCAAGCCGGCGTAAAGCACACCACGATAGTCTATGCCTTTAGTGCGGAGAGTGGCGATCGCTTTCTCTAAAACTTCTGTTTGCACCCGTGACATTAATTCTGGTGTGGCAATGGGCGCTGGGCAGTATGCCCCCATCCCCCCAGTATTATCGCCTGTATCACCCTCACCGACTCGTTTATGGTCTTGGGCTGGTAACAGGGGGCGAATTGTTAACCCATCTGTTAAAGCTAAAACTGATACCTCTTGCCCAATTAAACACTCTTCAATTACAACAAACTCACCAGCACTGCCGAACTGCCCTTGGAAAATGGCATCAATGGCGCTCTCCGCTTGTTCTATTGTGGTGGCAACTGTTACACCCTTCCCGGCTGCCAAGCCATCGGCTTTGACAACTATCGGCACACCTTGAGCTTTAATATATGATTTAGCTGCCCCAGCCTCCGTAAATACCGCAGCCTTAGCAGTCGGAATATCAGCTTCCTGCATCAGTGCCTTTGCCCAAGCCTTGCTGGCCTCAATTTGCGCCCCGGCTTTGACAGGGCCAAATACCATTAGTCCTTGCGCTTGTAAGTAGTCTGTAATTCCCTTCGCCAGTGGGACTTCTGGCCCGACCACTACCAAAGAAATGTCATTTGCTAGGGCGTATTGGCTGATACCTGCAAAATCATCGACTGCTAAGGGCAAATTCTGACACCTTGCCATCTTGGCTGTACCACCATTTCCAGGTACACAAACCACTTGTTCAACTTGCTCTGATTGCAATAACTTCCATGCTATGGCGTGTTCACGCCCTCCATTACCGACAACTAAAACTTTCACTGATTTCCTCTTACGTCCCTTGTGACATGAGAATACTCTAGGAAGTCAAAAGTCAAAAGTCAAAAGTCAAAAGACTTCATCTCCCCAACCTTTGCGCTATTGCCAATGACAGCTATGTACTAGAACTACTCGCGGATCAATTTTTCACTAATTTAGGTACTGATGCAAGTCCTTGATCAGGCAAAGGTATAAATAAACTTACTGACAGCATATTTCTTGTTAATAAAAGTACATTATTTAGGTAATAAAACTAGGTAGAGAGACTATGATGATTCCGACTTCGGAATTCTACTGTAATTATTATGTTTGAAATTAAATTAATCTTAGGTAATATACGTAAGTAATTTTGCTATATTTTCATGATTAATTTAAACATTACTGCTAAATGGTGACGTTTCTACAAGATAAGTATTAACCTGTGAATATTGCAGTCAGGGAAATATTAGAAAACAGGTAAATAGAGAACATGGCGAAAATTATTGTGACGGGAGCGGCAGGTTTTATTGGTTCTCACATTACAGAAGTGCTGCTACAACAAGGAGAAGAAGTAATCGGTATTGATGAATTTAATGATTACTACGATCCAATATTCAAACGTAAGAATGTTGCTCATTTAAGCTGCTGGCCGAACTTTAAATTAATTGAAGGAAATATTCAGTTTTTGGATTGGCAAACCTTACTCCAAGATGTGGAAATTATTTACCATCAAGCAGCACAAGCAGGAGTTAGGGCTAGTTGGGGTGATGGTTTCCGTGCTTATACTGAACGTAATATCAATTCTACACAAGTTTTATTAGAAGCAGCCAAGGATGCAAAAAAACTCAAAAGATTGGTGTTTGCTTCCACATCTAGTGTTTATGGTGATGCGGAAACTTTACCAACTCATGAAAGCATTTGTCCCCATCCGGTTTCACCCTATGGCATTACTAAGTTAGCCGCAGAACGTTTGTGTGGGCTATATCAGAAAAACTTTAATGTGCCGATTGTGGCATTACGCTATTTTACAGTGTATGGGCCGAGACAACGCCCAGATATGGCATTTCATAAATTTTTCAAAGCTGTTTTGCAGGATCAAGCAATTCCAATTTATGGGGATGGACAGCAGACACGAGACTTTACTTTTGTGAGTGATGTTGTTGCGGCAAATTTGGCTGCGGCTAATATAACGGAAGCAGTTGGTAAAATTTTAAACATTGGTGGTGGTAGCCGAGTTGTGTTAACAGAAGTTTTGGACACAATGGCAGAAATTGTCGGTAAACCTATTCAGAAAAACTACATTGAAAAAGCAATGGGAGATGCACGCCACACTGCGGCCGATATATCCCAAGCCCAGAAAATTTTGGGATATCAGCCGCAAGTGTCGCTGCGGGAAGGATTAGCACAAGAATGGCAGTGGGTGAAAGGATTATATTAAATGAGCAAGATTTGGATGTAATGCGATCGCATTTGAGGAGTAAAAGTCACAAATTTCTGAAAACTTCAGCGATCGCTTTTTTGGAGATATGCGATCGCTGTATCTTAGAAGCATTATTCTTAGGTCAGGCGTAGGTTGAGTTGAGGCTTTGCGAAATCCAACATTTTCAGGATTTTATTGGGTTACGCTTCGCCTATTAGTGTAAATGCTGCCCAGTTAATTGGTAGAGAATTTTCTTTAATTCTGCCTAACATGGCTTGGCGTAATGCTTGGGCTTTATCTGGATTTTTTTGCAGATGTTGATAAAACTCAGTCATGAGTAACTGCGTTTCTTCATCGGGAACTAACCACAGGGAAACTAACACACTGGGAACACCAGCAGAAATTATCGAACGAGATAAACCAATCACACCATCACCGGTGATGCGTCCCCTTCCAGTTTCACAAGCACTGATGACAAATAATTCGGCTTGCAGTTTTAAATCTAATATTTCTTCAGCAGTGAGTAAGCCATTACCTGTTTCTTGTTGATTTTTTGGGTTTGGTGCTAATGCAATCCAACTGCCTAAACCGCGAATATCATCAGCCCATCCATGAGTTGCTAAATGAATAATTCGGGCTTTTGGTAGCAGTTTTAAAATTTGGTTTTTGGTTGCATCTTTACCGACGATGGCTTTGGTATTTAATAGCCGCGCAATTTCTTTAGCTTCAATTTCTGCACCGGGTAAAGCTTCTAATTGTTCTGGTTTGTCCCCAGGTTTGTAAGCGACACGGGGCATGATGGGATTACCAACAACTAAGGCATTTTGATTTGATGTGTTTCGTGTTTGGAGCCTTTGTTTATGAGTTAAATCTAATACTTGAATTGACGGTGCAGTGAGGATGGTATGTTTTTCAATGAGGTATTTATTGTCTGCATCTTTTAAGGCTGGGAAAGGCACAAAAAATAGAGATGCTTGAGGAATAAAAATAATATGAGCATTAGGGTCTTTGGGTAATTCTTGGGCGATTGGTTGAATCAGAATTTCATGGAGTTGCTGTAGAGGTTTTTTCCAAAGACGAGTGTTTGTACCAAGAATACTTTTAACTAAATTTTCCAGGTTGGTGTTTTGTTTTTGCCACAATGGTTTAAGGTCTTGGCTGTGAAATGTGACTTTACCGTTAGGTTTGATTACCCAAATATACAGTTCTGATTCTTGCGTTTGTTCTTTACCTTCTACCTTGAAGTCATCGTAAATAATTGAGTACTGCACTAAGGTAGCGTTTTGCTGTTTGGCAATTTGTTTTATCTCACCTATTGTTGGTGCGGAGAGCAATTTCATTTCGTTGCTATCTTTATTCAAGCGAGATGAGAGTAATTCAACAAACGCTCTGGCGCGTCCGCGTTCGGATATTTCTAAAGCTGCATCGGTTTTATTTTGAGCGATGAGGACTTTTTGTAAAATGCGGTAAGTGCGACTTTGTTGCTCGAAAATAGAGACTTTATTAGTATCATTTAATTTTTGATCCCGCAGAGATTCCCGAACTTGAATTCCTTCATACAGTGTTTTCTCGGCTGCGGGGAGATTACCAGATTTGTAGAAAGCCAGTCCTAAATTGTTTAAAGCTATACCCTCACCCAGACGGTCTTTGATTTCACGGGCGATGGCTAATCTTTGCTGCTGGTATTCAATTGCTTTTGGGTAGTCTCCTAGAAGATAGTAAACATTACCGAGATTGCCTAGTGCATTACCTTCACCAAGACGGTCTTTGATTTCACGGGCAATGGCTAATCTCTGCTGCTGGTAGTCAATGACTTTTGGGTAGTCTCCTAGAGAGACGTAAGCAAGACCGAGATTTCCGAGTGACTGTCCTTCACCAAGACGGTCTTTGATTTCACGGGCGATGGCTAAACTTTGCTGCTGGTAGTCAATGACTTTTGGGTAGTCTCCTAGTGAATAGTAGGCATTACCGAGATTTCCGAGTGACTGTCCTTCACCACGACGGTCTTTGATTTCACGGGCGATGGCTAAACTTTGCTGCTGGTAGTCAATGACTTTTGGGTAGTCTCCTAGTGAATAGTAGGCATTACCGAGATTTCCGAGTGACTGTCCTTCACCACGACGGTCTTTGATTTCACGGGCGATGGCTAAACTTTGCTGCTGGTAGTCAATGACTTTTGGGTAGTCTCCTAGTGAATAGTAGGCATTACCGAGATTGCCTAGTGCATTACCTTCACCAAGACGGTCTTTGATTTCACGGGCGATGGCTAAACTTTGCTGCTGGTAGTCAATGACTTTTGGGTAGTCTCCTAGTGAATAGTAGGCATTACCGAGATTGCCTAGTGCATTACCTTCACCACGACGGTCTTTGATTTCACGGGCGATGGCTAATCTCTGCTGCTGGTATTCTATGGCTTTGGGGTAGTTTCCTAGTAAATCGTAAGCAACACCGAGATTTCCTAGTGCTTTACCCTCACCTTGACGGTCTTGAATTTCACGATAAATATTGAGTGCTTGTTGCCAAGACTGTAATGCTGCTTCAAATTGACTGATTTGATACTGCTGAACACCTTGGTCTAACAGTCTATCTGCTTCGGCTTTGCGTGGGTTTGGGGTTTGTGCTGAAGCGACTAAGTTGGAATTGAGGAGAAAATTTAGTTTGGGTAAATCTAAGTTGATGCTGATAGTTGTAGTCAGCAAGGCGATGAGGGCATATTTGCAGAGTTTGAAGTGCATGGGTTTAATTTGTAATTTGTAATGACGCTTGCGGACTCGTGCTTCTCTACAAAACACTGGGCGAAGCTGCGTTTACGTAATTTTTAATGAAAAAGGTTAGATTTAGTCTAAGTTTATAGGTTTTTATCTGTAGCGTTTATAAAAGATTCATTCATGAGCATCAAAGACTCATTAATGGAGTTCTAAGACTCATTCACAAATATCAAAGACTCATTAATGGAGTTCTAAGACTCATTCACAAATATCAAAGACTCATTAATGAAGTTCCGAGACTCATTCACGAGTATCAAAGACTCATTAATGAAGTTCCGAGACTCATTCACGAGTATCAAAGGCTCTTAAAATCTCACAGTCATGAATGAGCAAGATTTGGATGTAGTGCGATCGCAAATTTTGAGTAACCCCAAAAATACGCATACATCTTGCACCTGACGATTAAAATCGTCGGGGCTAGGTGCAAGATATGTGTTTGGGCTTATATATTAGCGTGTATGGCGGAAAACTAATTACTCCCATTGATCCAATTCATGACTGCGGTTGCGAAGTAAGCTATTAATTTGGGTGCGGTGAGTTTCAAAGTTGGCGGCGATATAAATGAGTAAAATGCCCAGTAGCAAACCAATCACCCATTTTAAAAACGGGTAATTTAAGCTAAGAATGACTAATTGATAAATGCTGGTAATTAAAAAAGTAGCTGTCCCGACATAGAGAAAAGCGCGAATCCGCAAAGCTAATCCGGCAAAAATAGCAATGAGACTGAATATTCCGGGAATAAAAACTCTATTTTGATGAAAGAACAGCGCCCATCCACAAATTAAACTCATACCTACAAGTCTGACAATGTGCCGAGATGATTTATATTCAGGTAGTTTTAGCTGTGGATCAATTTGGGCAATGTACAACAGTGATAATCCACTGGCGGTAAAATACCACAAGGCATCAGTGAGATTTAATTGATGCAACCATTTAAATAATGCCCAATCAATTAAGGCGACGCTGATATATGTCACCCGGATATTGTTACTCACCTTAGCTAAGATGAGGTAAAATCCCGCGACTATGAGCAGTGTCATTGGGTAAACTGGCAGTCTAGTTTCCCATAAAATTATTAATGGCAGAATGTATGCAGCAAGTTGCCAAGGTCTTTTTGACCAACCCCAATTTTCCCAAGGTAAGCTGTATAAGAAGTAAGCTGTTAAACAAGCAATAGCCCCATTCCAAGGTACTAACGGCCCGGTTATCCACTGTCCAACGGCAGTTTCTCGCCAATAAACTCGCATTCCGGCTGCTTCTAATAAGCCGAGGTAAACCCACATTTCTTCTACGGTGATTCTGCCCAGAACACGGGGCGAATTACTAGTACCTCGTCCTTGAAAAATGGCATACACAATTAATAATGCCCCTGTACCCAATCCCACAAGACGGTTACTTTGAATGGGCAAGGTAATGGCAGCCATTAATAGTACACTACTCCAAGCCCAGTGTAGATGGGCGATGCCTTGGATTTCTGCGCGGCTGAGGCGTAAGTATTGGCTTAACCAAGGGGATAATCGGCTGTAAACTAACATGATGCTTGTCCCCAAAGTGGACATGGCAATTAAAGCATCGCCAAAACCGCCGCCTGTGGCTTGGAACATTTGATAGAACAAGAGTTCATAGGCAGAAATTGATACGCCAATAATGCCAAAGTACAGCAGAGGTTTGAAATCTGGGTGTCGTCTCCCGACACCAATAATGATTAACGCTACACCCAAGGTAAATAAACCTGTCCATTCGGTAAAAGCGTTTAAACGGAGTACAACACTAAATGCGCCATAAACTAAAGGTAAAATATGTAAACTGCTAGGAAGCTTTTCAGGCTGATATCGTCGTCGCCACCATTCCCCTAAAAGTTGGGTGAATAAACCTAAAGCAATATTAGCGATCGCCACTCTAATTGTCGAACGTTCTCCAAAGGCTAATACTTCAGCTAGGAATAATTCTACACACCAACCAATGGCGTAAAATGCCCAATCTGTGGGTTCTCGCCAACTACGATAGGTAATGGCTACTAAAGTAATGGCACTTGCTACTAAATACCATACTCCTGGAGTGACAGCGGCATCATAAACGAAGAATGAGTGTATCGTCAGTGATAATAATGTTGTGAAACATAAAGCGATCGCCCATTTATCACTAGCATCTGCATATATATCTGCTAATTCATGGTTGCGTTGTTGCAATACTTTCCGCATTAACCATAAACTCAAAGTGGCGATCGCACCAACTACTAACCAACCGGCAATAGCTAGGTGGGGTAATCCCGGTATACCTTCCCACAGCAACGCCGCCACAAAACTCAGTCCTAAACCGATGGTGAATCCGGCTGTTGGTTGATTTCTCAGATAGCGGGTGTTGACATACATCACACCTACACCCACAGCCAAACCAATTAATCTTGTTTCGGGTAGGGGGATAGTTAATAACTGCACCATGACTACAGCTAGAAGACTCAAGAAACTTCTGATAGTGCGGCGTTGTGCTGTGGTGCGACTGGCTAAAATTGTTAAAGATAAGGGTGTAATTAACCACATCACTCCCCAATGTGCTTGGCTAAAAGTTACACCATTCCAAGATGAGAGGAGATTTACGCACAAGAGAAAAAAGCTGAATATCGATAATCCTAAGCCAAAATACCATGCACTACGTTGCCATACACCACTGCCAAGACTAAATCCCCATTCTGCCAGCATCAGGGTTAACAAAATACCTGCCCAGTAGTAATAGGAGAGATTTGGTAATAACCAATCAATTACAGAAAAAATTGCCAGTAATCCTAGGGCGTGAGTCAGGTAGATTAAAGGCGTGGAAGATGGTGAACGGCGTTTGGTGACAACAACCAGGGTAATGGTAGAAAAAACTAAATTTAGCGATCGCAAAGTAGGATTAATTGTGGCGATAGTAGTTAAACTAGTGCCGAATAATAGTGCGAGTGCTTCGCCAAAATTCGCCAAATCTCGTTTCTCGGTGTGACGCAAGCGATCGCCCAACCATACCATAAAGATTAAATAAGGAAATAATGCCAAACTCAGCAACGCCCAAGGTTCATTTTGCGCCTGCGTGAGATTTGTGGCAATTGCGATCGTCCATTGTTGCATTCCCAGGGGGACTAATCGCCAACCCAGCCAAATCGACTGTAAGCCAATAGCGAACAACGCCGCTAAGTCAAAATTTAGGTTGTATCTCTGCAAACGCTGACTTACATACCACAAAGCCAAACCACTCACAGCCAAAGCTTGCCCTGGATAATCGACTACAGCGACAGCCCAACCAAGGAAGAGTAAAATACCTCCCAATAATTCCCAAAAAGTATTGAGTGCTGGGTGCTGAGTATTATATACCTCTGCCTCCTGCCCCCTGCCGTCTGCCTCCTGCTGCTGTACTAACCAAGTAATCAACCAACCGCAGACACCAATGGCTAAACCCAGTTGAGTGACATTTACCCCAGCGACAAAAATTGCTCGTGATAGCAGTAATATCAGCGAATAAACAATGACAGTAACAAATAAACTGAGTTGATTTTCGGCGTTAATACGTTGTTGGCGACGAATGTAATATACAGTCAGTAGAGTTGTCCCAATCATCGCTGCATACACAGCAATTAAAGGAAAAACCTTGATTTTCCAACCCCAATGTAAATAACTCAACGCCAGGATATTGATGAGGGGTAACTTGCTAATGCGGGAGTTGGGAAAAACTGTACGATTTTGGCAGAGTAAAACTGTAATGAAAGTTAGGGTAGGAGCAGCGATCGCAACTGTCAACCAATTAAGCGGATTTTGCCACAACCCGAAACTATCCATTGCCCAAAAATTCACAGGCACAAGAAATAAGGTGACAATCAACAATGTCTGAGTTGTTAATCTCAGATTAGCTTGTTTAGCAGTCCAAAAACTTAAACCCCAAAACGTTAAAGTATAGACAAATAAAACCCCATACTGTCCCGCAGCAGGAAACCTTTCCCACTGACTTGCAGCTAATACCCCAGAGGATAGTACGACTAAAAATACACCTAAAAATAATAGCCAGCGCACACTCAACTCTTCCCCCAGAGATTGCAACATCTGAGTGACAAAATTGGGTTGAGTAGGCTGTTTTGGCGGTGGTGGCGAATAAGCAATTAATGGTTTTTCAGCCTGTCTCGGAGTTGCAACTGCTACCTGTGGTTCTGGTGCGCCTTGCGGCTGTAACACTACTGCACAAGTGAGATATTCTCGACATAGCTGCTTAACTTGGGCATCAGATATTAAACCTAAGCGTAGCCATAAATCCAATCCTTCCAATAGCTGCGGATGGGAAGATGGTAGAGTCAGGTGAATTTTTAACGGGCGCTCTGGGGACGATGACATAAGTGTCAGCCGTGTAGGTATATACTTAATCTTGTTTTGGGTAAAGTATATCTTGACTCAACTTGTGCCAGTTAGTAGAGCGATCGCTAGAATATCTTAAGGTAGTAGCAAAATCCCGATTCCTTAAGATTAACTAATGGGACGAAAATATATTATCTTCCGTGCCGAAATGACCGAAGAACAGTAACTAGGGTTGAGGAATATTCCGCAGAACTGCCAATCAGTAATGTTGAAGCAATAGTTATTTGTTACTGCCGTTATTCTCCTATAACTATATATTTAGAGGCGTTGTCCCAAATTCAGTATGCACAAAAGTTACAAGAAGTTTAGCTAAAACATTTGATTGAGATATGGTTGGAGGATTATTGATAGAGAAGCCATGAGTGAATTAATCCATGACAAAATTCAGGAGTTAAAGAGATTAACCAATAGGTTACTCCCTGTAGCGGAAGCATTGATTGAACTTATTCAATTACGCTCACGGTTTGCATATGACACTGATGATCATAAACCACTAATTAATTTATCAAATTCGGTTGATATTGAATCTTTAAAAGATGTAAAAAGAAAATTAAATAACCTTGACTATTTTCAAAAAGAGTCACTTTCCATTGATGACAAAAAGATGATTATTGGTATTGAAGATGATGTCAAACTTGCCCAAGAAAGATTACAAAGTTTGTTTAAGCATTCGATTATTCCTATATCCGTTAGAGAAGAATTAACTCGAATAGCTTTTTCTCAAATTGGGCATGATGATCTGCGGAAAGAATCAGAGGTTCACTGCCAAATAATCAGCAAATTTTTAGATTCAATTAACCTAACGCTAAAAAACAAATTCGGAGATTCATAAATAGAAAATAAAAATAGCGAAAATTTTTTGGTGAATATATTAGTAAGTGTAGATTTACTAGATGATTATACGGTAGCTATCATAGGTGCTATGACGGCAATTGAGTTGCGTAAAGTCCGTGTCGAAACTCTAGCGCGCAAGGACAAGGAAAGAAAAAATAAAATTGTTAAATGGATTAGTCTTTACATAGTTGGTTTAATAGCTTTCGCTTTAATTGTTTTGATAGCAATCTTTTCTTATAAGCGAAATGAATTTACTTCATGGTGTGGGGACTCTCTATCTACATGTATTGTGCCAATTATCAAAGTACCTTTTCAAGTAATTATATGGAGTTTTATTGGTAGCTTTGCCGCAACTTTATACCGCTTTAATCGCCAGTCCATTTACCAGTTTAGTGATTTAATCAAATGGATGTTTACCCGACATGTACAAGGAGTTGTGCTAGGATCAGTTTTTTATCTAGTCATAGTTTCAGGAATTTCTATCCTTTCTGGAAATATAGAAAACTCTACAGGCAGGGAAGTAAAAAGTGATGAATTAATACTTATTCTTTCATTCCTAATTGGTTTCAGTGATAGGTTTGTTGACAGTGTTTTTAATACCTTGATTGATCGATATAGTCCCTCAAGGACTAACGGTAGTAACAATAAACGGAGAAAAGTTATTAGGAGTTTCAATCATAGGTAGCGCATATAATCGAGAGATCATGATTCTGAAACCATGAAAGCTACAACAAGAGTGAGCATTGATAAGTTTATTCTCAGGAAAACCCTTGGCTGAAGGATATCTTGATTTATTACCCATCCGCTTCTTTACCTTTCAGGTAGTGGGTTTACCAATGGATAGTAGCGATCGCATTGTTTGGCAATTTGAGCCTGTTTATATCAACACAAAAATCTGTAGGGCTGTATAGATGCACCCCTCTGCGTAACTTTACGTTTACCTCAGCGCCTCTCTGGGTTTAAAAACATTACTCATACCCTCCCAAAGTAGAATCACCGAGAAAATTTCACAAACACCTTATCACCCTTAATCTGAACTAAATATGACTGTAAAGGTACATCAGCCGTCAAACATTGCCCAGTATCTAGTTGATATTGAAATCCGTGTACAGGACAGGTGATGATCCCATTTTCCACTTTACCAGTATCCAGGGGCGAGGCTAAATGAGAACAAGCGTTGCGGTAACAGGTAATGCGATCGCCTTGCCGATATAAAATGAGCGCATGTCCGGCAACTTTTGGAGCATATATGCCTAAATCGGGAATTTGCTCAACAGTTGCTACCCTCACCCAAGCAGTTGTAATTGTGGGCGGAAAAGGAGTAGTTAAACCAGTGTTGGTATTATCTACCGTAGAGCGATCGCCAACCGCAACTACGTTATTAATTTCTGGACAATAATTTTTGATTGACTGTTCCACTCCCTGAGATAAAGTCAAATGAGAAGCTGGACAACTACTGCAAGTTCCTATTAATTTAACTTCTACAGTATCAGGTGGTTTAAAGGCGACTAATTCTATATCTCCATTGTGACTTTTTAATCCCGGACGGACTTCTTCTAAGGCGGCTTGAATGCGTTGTAATATTGGTGGAAGTGGTGGTTTAACTAAGTCATGATACAGCAAAACTGCATACACAACCTCATCATCCGCAGCCTGACGCAAAGCTGAAATTGATTCTTGTTTGAGGCTTTTAATCAACCGTGTCAATGCTTCTTTATGCAAAGCTTCAATCGCTCGTTTCAGACCGACAGCTACACACCTTTGACTTTCATCCCACTCAGATATAATTGCCTCAAAGCGGTTAATTTCTTCAACGAATTCTTCGAGGTTTGTCATTAACAAAAGTATGAAGTGTGAAATTATGGTGATTATTGACTACTTAATTACTTCATCTTGAAATCTTTCAGTAAGAAAGGCATCAAAGCACCTGTAATTAAGCTAGATAGAGTTATGGGAATACACAAAGGAATTTCTATTTGGGCAAGTCCTATTAGTGATAGCAAACCAACACCAACGCCAATGGCAGTTTGCTGCACAAAATACATAGGGTCGCGTAATAGCTTACCTTGGAAAAATAACTTAGCCGAAAACCAACCTAACTCAAACATATTTCTTCCTAATAATTGTTCAATAGGGTTAACAAAGCAAAACCTAAAAGCATCGCAGGAATCGCCCCAGCCGGAGCAAATAAAGCCCCCAACATTGCCGAAAAAGAATAACCAATATCTTTACCTGCTAATATCATGCCGCCAATTGCACCGCCAATCATCGAAATGATTGTTGCTATAACTAACCATACTGTTCCAGTAACTATATTCAGGTCACTAGATACCATACTCGTGAGAAAATTACTCACATTAAAATTGCTCAATAACTCACTCATATTTTCTTCCTTAGCGACCTTCGCGTCCTTTGCGGTTCGTTAATAAATCTAGCCTGTAAGCCTAGCTAATAGACCTAATTTCTCCTTCTACATCTTTTAATGCCTGTGCTACTAACTCAGCTTGTTCCAACTGTTGATGCTCGGTAAAAATTGACCAAGATTCTTGATAGTAACTACGGGCTTGCAGAAGATTTTGGGGATTACCTAATTCGGGTTTTTCAGGATTATCAGGTAAGTTGAATAAAGCATTAGCTTTGTTGGAAATTGTGTTAGCATATTCTAAAGGTGTATCTCTGGAATTACGCACCTTTAACGCCTCGTTATATGCGGCGATCGCCTTTAAATTATTCTCTACCGGATGAGAACTGAGTAAATACTGCAAAGCATTACCTAAGTTGTTTTGCAACATCGCATATTCTCTAGGATGATCAATCAGATTAATATGCTTCAGGGCAACTTCAAAAGATTGCACTGCTAACCCCTGACGCAAATATTCCCGTTCTGAAGCCATCGGCATCGACAGGTAAGCGATCGCAATATTGTTGTATAAAATCGCATAATCTTGCGGGTAATCTTCCCAAGTAAACACCCGCAAAGCTTCATGATAGGCCTGGATACTATCACTGATTCGGGCTAAGTTATAAGGCGCTAGAGATTGCAACACTAACCCATAATTCATCTGCGCCTCTGCAACTTCCTCCGGCGTGGCTAATTCTTGTAAAATTGGTAATGCTTCCTCATAACCAGCCTTGGCTTGCAGCAGCAATTCCGTATCCGCTTGGGGAATTATCTGTAAAGTCCCAGCCATCCCCACCTGGGCTTTAGCCTTCAGCAGAGGATATTCCTCCCCAGACAGTTCATAAGCACGATAATACAGACCAACAGCATTCCGCAAATCCTGGGCAGTTTTTGGCTTATTTTGAAAACCTTGTGCCATTTCGATAAGCATCTGGATTTTTTCTGCCGTCGTTGCTGACTCCGAAGCGATCGCCGCCATAGCTGCTTTCACAGCCGAATCTGTAATGCTAGGTGTCATAATTACCCTACTCTAGCTATTAAGAAAATTACTCGATTCATGCCCTCAAAATACACAAAAATTTCCTCACGACCAAAGGCTTTTAAAGTATAAAGTGTGAAATAAATACACCCATATATTTCGCTAGAGAGCAATTGATCATGGGTAACTTATTTATGCAGTGGTTTGCAGTGACACATCAAAGCATAAATTTCATACTTCAGACTTCACACTTCCTTCCCCAATTTCCTTACTATAAAACACTCTATTTACAAAATTCTAGAGGGTAATTAACAATATTATGATTAAAATCCTACAAATAATTCATCATAATTATTTTGTGTATCACTAGCAAACAAAATATATTCAATAGACAAAAATACCTATTTCAATCAACCCTATATACCTCCGCTTATCTGCATGATATTTTCTGAATATCCACAAATAATTATTTTTTCTTTAAAAAAATAAAATTAATCTAAAAATACATTATTGTGAAAGATAAACCTCAAAAACAGGTGAGACTCTACAAGCGCCGTAGACGCAAAGCGGCTTGTCGCCAGACATCGCCTGCATCATACCTGATAAAAAATAAACAAACACATAGCCAATGACTAACGTACTCTGGCTGCAAGGTGGTGCCTGTTCGGGCAACACCATGTCGTTTCTGAATGCCGAAGAACCGACCGTCTGTGACCTCATTGCTGACTTTGGCATTAACGTGCTTTGGCATCCTTCCTTGGGGTTAGAATTAGGCAACAACTTACAAACCCTTCTGTGGGACTGCATTCTCGGCAAAATTCCCCTCGATATTTTGGTATTTGAAGGCAGTGTAGTCAACGCCCCCAACGGTACAGGTGAATGGAATCGGTTCGCCGATCGCCCGATGAAAGATTGGTTAATCGACCTAGCCCAAGCTGCCAGCTTTATAGTTGCTGTCGGAGATTGTGCCACATGGGGCGGAATTCCCGCAATGTCTCCCAACCCCAGCGAATCCCAAGGCTTACAATTCCTTAAACGTGAAGAAGGCGGCTTTTTAGGTAAAGACTTCCGCGCTAAATCTGGTTTACCTGTGATTAACATTCCGGGATGTCCCGCACACCCTGACTGGATAACGCAGATATTAGTGGCGATCGCTACCGGACGCATTGCTGATATTGCTTTGGATGAACTAAATCGCCCCCAAACCTTCTTCAACACCTACACCCAAACAGGCTGTACTCGCAACGTCCACTTTGCCTACAAAGCCTCAACCGCCGAATTTGGTCAACGTAAAGGCTGTCTCTTCTACGACTTAGGCTGTCGCGGCCCCATGACTCACTCATCCTGCAACCGCATCCTCTGGAACCGCGTCTCATCCAAAACCCGCGCCGGAATGCCCTGTTTAGGTTGTACAGAACCAGAATTTCCCTTCTTTGACCTCAAACCCGGAACCGTCTTTAAAACCCAAACCGTCATGGGCGTTCCCAAAGAACTACCACCAGGAGTCAACAAAAAAGACTACGCCCTCCTCACAATGGTCGCTAAAGATGCAGCGCCACCTTGGGCAGAGGAGGATTTTTTCACAGTTTAGTAATTAATTACAGTGTTTTGGTTGATGAGTTGAGGCGGTATTGGGAAACTGTTGATTTCACTGCAAGATTCAATTAAGGTGTGATATTTTGTGGACAAACTACATATTAGTTGCAACTGTAGTGAAGCCACAAAGGAGTAAATATATGGGTGCAGAAAATCTGGATGAAGAAGATTTATACTGTCATGCGGATCTCGACTGGATGACAATCAAAAGTTCAGATGTTAATGCTGTTGTGAATGCTTTAGAGTTAGAGAATATTCAACAAGGAAGCTTTAGTAATTTCGGGGATACAGCTAATACTTTCGTGTTTCCTACTCAAAATGATTGGATAATCATTTTTCATCAGTGGGAACCAAGGGGAAGTTCCGCAGAATATCTGAATGCAATGCAGCAAATAGTCACTGAATTAAGCCAGAAATTTGGTGAGGCGCAGTCTTTTGCAGCTTACGAAGATGTCATCTACTATGCCCATTGGATACTCGCACAAAATGGCATTTTGATCAGATCATTTGCAAAAGCCGGTGAAACCGATCTATTTCGTAATTTTGAAGAAGTGACAGAAGCAGAAAGTTTCATCGACTGGACAGATGCAGAACTATTCCCCGGAATGCCAGAAGTTATCCGACTATCTCAAAAATGGAGTACAGAACCAATCTTCTCTAACCATCCAGAGAATGTAGTGGGTGTACTTGGATATAAGCATTTGCAACTTTAAGCCTAAACGACATCTGAATTAATATCTACCGCAACTGCCTCAACTGTCATTACCGCATCACTGACTACATATCAAAGAAAACAGGAGAGGAGAATGGGAAAACAAACATTAGATATATCACCCGTCGGGAGAGTCGAGGGTGATTTAGATGTCCGCGTCGAAATCGCTGATGGCTATGTAGTCAACGCCTGGACTCACGCCGAACTCTTTCGCGGTTTTGAAATCATCCTCCGTGGCAAAGACCCTCAAGCCGGATTAATTGTCACACCCCGGATTTGCGGTATTTGCGGCGGTTCTCACCTCACCTCTGCATCCTGGGCTTTGGATACAGCCTGGGGTACAGAAGTGCCACGCAACGCCATCTTAGCCAGAAACCTCGGTCAAATCGTCGAAACTATCCAAAGTATCCCCCGCTACTTTTATGGATTGTTCGCCATTGACTTAACAAATAAAAACTACCGTAGTAGTCGCTTCTATGATGAAGCAGTCCGCCGCTTTTCTGCGTTCACCGGGAAATCTTACGAAATTGGCGTAACTATTTCCGCCAAACCAGTAGAAATTTACGCCCTCTTGGGTGGACAATGGCCGCACTCTAGTTATATGGTTCCTGGTGGCGTGATGTGCGCCCCCACCCTCACCGACATTACCCGCGCCTGGGCAATTCTCGAATACTTCCGCACCAACTGGCTAGAACCAGTATGGTTAGGCTGTTCTTTAGAACGCTACGAAGAAATCCAAACTTACGATGACTTCATGAACTGGTTAGATGAAGACATCAAACATCGTGAATCTGACTTAGGCTTTTATTGGCGGATGGGTCTAGATATTGGTTTAGATAGATATGGTGCTGGTGTTGGTAAATACGTCACCTGGGGATATTTAGCCCATGAGGATAGATACCAAAAGCCCACCATTGAAGGGCGTAATGCAGCGATGATTATGAAGGGTGGTGTGTATGACAGTTTCACAGACACCCACAGCCTAATGGATCAGTCCTTCGCCCGCGAGAATCTCACCCATTCTTGGTATGATGAAGGGACAGCAAATATTCATCCAAGCGATCGCACGACAAAACCCACTGCCAATAATACAAAAGACTTCGAGAATGCTTATTCTTGGGCGAGTGCAGTTTTACACAAAGACTTCGGACGTTTAGAAGCTGGCCCTTTAGCACGTCAATTAGTAGCTGGCGGTAATCACGGCGAATCTTGGCAACATCATGATGGGTTTATTCTTGATGTGTTTAAAAAAACGGGTGGTGCTAACATTCACGTCCGTCAGTTAGCCAGACTCCACGAACTAGTGAAATTGTATCGCCAAGCCGAACATTGTCTGCGTGAATTTGTCTTAAATGACCCTTGGTATATTAAACCCACAGAAAAAGACGGCAAAGGTTGGGGCGCAACTGAAGCGGCGCGGGGTGCTTTGTGTCACTGGGTAGAAATAGAGGGCGGTAAGATTAAGAACTATCAAGTCATTGCACCAGGAACGTGGAATATCGGCCCCCGTGACGGTGAAGGTAAACGCGGCCCCATTGAGGAAGCTTTGATCGGGACACCTATTGAAGATCCGACTGATCCTGTAGAAGTTGGTCACGTCGCGCGATCGTTTGATTCTTGTTTGGTGTGTACAGTTCACGCCCATGATGCGAAGACAGGCGAAGAGTTGGCACGTTTTCGGACTGCGTAAGTTTAAACGCAGAGTTGCGCGGAGTATTTTATATGAGTGTGGCTAATGGCTAGTTATTTAGTTAGTCATTAGCTTATTACTAATCATTCTTTGGTTCTCATAAACATTCTAACCTTTCTGGTGTTTAGAACTTTTCTTTATTAGACCACTGGTAAAGGTAAGCAGCAGAAATTAACCAAATCCACCAGAATCTTAATAGGAAAACATCCAACGTTACTCTGAATGTTCTTACATCACCAAATCTTTGTTGTAAACTGCTAACAGATAAAATATAAATTGGAATTATAAAAAGTGTAACAATTGGTAGAAGAGATAAAACAAGTATTACAAAATCTCGAATAATCAAGGATCTAAATTTTGGTAGAGTAAGCCATTTTGGCGGATTTGACCACAGAAATCTGAGTAATAGTGCATACCCTCCTGCCAAAATCAAAAACCATATAAAAGCTAACAGTAATGCAATAACAGAAACTACAAAAAATAAAATTAGGTTATTATTACCTGTGACAGCTAGAAGACTTCCTACAAGAAAATAGCGCCAGAACTCAAATGCAAAAACTACAGTTGCACCAAAGTAGGCTGGTATTGCTAACTTCATAGCCATCATCCACGACTTTGGATAAGGTAGCCAAACAGGAAACCAACTTGCTTTACTCATAATCTCAATGCTTTTTATGGGTTTTGGATAGAATATTTGTGCTAATTTCTAGCTACTATTTAGAATCATGATCATAAGCTATGTATAACTATATTGTCGCTACGCGTATATGCTGAAATAAAAGCCATTTAATAGCAATCGATATCTTATCCGCGACAATCAGCTATTTGTATAATTTGGTAATGCGGGCTAAAAGCGATACTTTCGGTGGGCTGAGTCGCAAAGCGACACGCTGCGCGAACGCCAACGCACAAAATCACCACAAGAGATCAATAGTAATTTTTCCATTTAATAAAAGTAACTTGCTAATTTCGCTTTTGCCAGATTGTAGGATTTCTTCGCCCGTGAAAAATTGCTATTACAATAACTCGGCTAGAGATCATTCGATAGTAAACAGCATAAGGAAAACGTTGTAAAATCGCTCTTCTTACATCGTTATATACAACAGTATAAGATTCTGGCATTTGGCAAATTCTATTTAGAATATCGTCCACACATTCCAAAAACTCATCGCCAAGTCCAGCTTGCTGATTTTCATACCAACTATACGCCTCATCAAGTTCATCACGAACTTCTGGACGAAATACTAAAACGTAGTCCATTATCGTCTTTTTATCGAAGCTTTAATTTCTTCCCATGTCATCACATTATCTGGATTGGCTTCGTAATCATTATTCCGACGCTCAAGTTCTTGTTTTTGTGCTTCTGTAATATCAGGGTAAGCCTGTTCTGCTGCGATACTGTCCCAAATGGCTTGCACAAGACGAATCCGTTCTTCAATACTGAGGGTTTGAATCTCGTTTAAAGTGGTTGTAAAATCCATACTCACCAAACCAAATGGAAATTTTCAGAGTATAAGTCACTATAACTGTTTAATTTACCGCATAGCTGGTTGCAGAAAGCTAAACTGTGCTTACACTGTAACCATAATCTAACATGGCAGCGGCTCAACCTTGCATCATAACTCTATATTTGGGAGCGATCGCACGATACATTGCGTGAACTATCTTACTTACGTTATACAAGAATCAGTTACTCAGTAAACAACGAAAATAAATGACTATTTCAAAGCTTTACGTACTTCCGCTTGCAAGTATGATAGTCCTGACTGGTAGTTTACTTATAAAAATTCCTACAGCCCAGTCTTCTGATTTTGATACAGCAAATTCTGTAATCAATAGCCCAAAAGCTGCTGATGAAATTGTTGACAGAGATGTTCTAGAAGAAGGCCAGGTATTTGTAGTTCAGACAAGAAGCAAAGGTGTTGAAATTATAGAAGCGGGTAGATTTATGACTACGACAAGAAATTTTCTTGTCACAATAGAAGATGAGAACGGGAAAATTCTTCGAGTCTTTCAACGTTTAGGTAGAGGGTCAGACCTCATTGCTACTGCTAGGATGCAAAAAGCTGAAGCTATTCAATTATTAAAATTGGGCGGAGTGATTGTAGAAGAACTTTAAAGACAGATGCGATCGCCCTCTTAAACTCATCACTGATTTAGAGTGGCAAATTTCCTTGTTTGAGAGCAATGTATGGGAAAATACAAGATTGGCCACAGTAGTGACCAATTATTCACTAACTCTACTGCAAAACATCTCAGAACAAGGAATAATGGCTAAAAACTTTCCTAGCAATTCACAACTTTCCTCAGATAAATCAAATTCTTCTATTCGCATAGCAAAGCCAAGTTCTGAGTTCTATTCTGTTTTTTCCGAAGCAGAAGTTTTAGAAATAATTCACGCATTAGAAACTAGGTGGGAAATTCCTCTCAAATATTCTTATAAAGGTCAAGGAGCTAAAATTTGGCATAATTTTTATCAAAAATTTGTTAGTCCTAAGTGGTATCGCAAATCAAGTGTAGAAATTGACCTTTTAAGGGACAATTTTGCCTATATTTATGAAAATATCTCAAAATTAAGCAAAGTTAATGTTATCGATGTGGGTGCAGGAAATTCATATCCAGCCAAAGAATTTGTTTCCCGACTCAATCAATTGAATAAAATTAATAAATATATTGCTTTAGATATTAGTGAAGACTTGCTGACTGTATCCAAGAAAAATTTTGCAACTTGGTTTCCTCAACTAGATTATATAAACCAACAGATTGACATCGAAAATAGCTGTATACCTCAGAATTTATCAGTCAATCCCAAAATCATCTTGCACTTGGGTGTGACAATGGGCAATCATCACAATAGAAATAAGGTACTGAAAAACTTTAAAAATAGTATGGATGAAAATGATTTTCTCATCTTTACTAATGAAATTGGTTCTAACTCTCAATGGGATGGAATAGCCAGAGGTGGCTGTAAGTATCACGCCGAAGAAATATATCGCTCAATCAAAAATGAATTTGGATTTCAATCGCAAGATTGCGAACTTATAAGAAAATATGATTTAGCAACAGATAGTGTTATAGCTAATATTAAATTTCGGCATAATTACAGTATTAATTTCAATGTTCAGGGAATCAATCAGCAAATTGCAATCCCTGAAGGTAAAGAAATTACTATTTGGAGACATCATAAGCATGAAATGCCTAAACTTATCCAAGAGTTAGAAAGTGCTGGATTACAACTTGTTCACTACACTACTAACAAGTATTCATCACATATTATGGCAATTTGTAAGATTGCGAATAACTAATGGAGCCAGAAAAGAATTCTAATTTCTGCGGGATGACCTAACTTTAGTAATTCTTGAATAAACCAATCAACACAACCGACGTATTCTCTATAACTCTGTACCCATGAAACTTCAGTTGTGTTGTCTTTTTTTATTTTATAAACAGGCTCATCGTCTGGTAAATTATCAGGAAAAGGAGCCGAAGCAGAAAATAAAGAGGCATATTGATAATTTACATAGCCTTTACATGGTGGGAATATTCTATCCCAATCATAATCAATAATTTCTTGAACCATGAACCAAGTAAAGTGATGTCCCATTCCAAGACCTTTATTTTCAAAATAGTCCTGATAAATAGGATTCATATCTTCTGGTAAACCACGCGGTTCTGAAACTGGAACTATTTTCTCAGTATGCCAGTGATAATAACTCAGAGAGTGATGATGATAACCAACAAGAGCAGCGTATAACTCGTATGGTGTGCCGGGATTCATGTAACATACTGGTCTGAAGGGGTGACAAAGCGGCTGAAGCCAAGAAAATAGAGGAGCGTGACCGTTTTGGGGTAAAAAAAGATAGGTCAGGTATTCTCAACAAGACCTATCAAATGATAATGTTACCTAAATTCTACCAAAACTGCTTTCAAAATGTACTGACACCCGCACAGTACAAGATGCTAGAAATCTTACTAATGCTATTGCAATTTCATAAAACTGTGACAATTGAGAAACTAGCAACAGTATTTCCACAACCGATAAAATTTGAAAGTCGGAGGCGGAGTATACAAAGATTTTTACTACTACCTCAGTTGTCGATTCCATATCTGTGGTTTCCCCTGCTCAAACGATGGGTGAAAAATAGTCTGAAAAGAGGAGAGAAACGGCTAATATTTGCGATTGATAGAACACAATGGCGTTCACAAAATGTATTTGTAATTAGTTTAATAGAACAAAAAAGAGCAATACCTGTGTACTGGCTATTGTTACCTAAAAAAGGATGTAGCAATTTGGGAGAGCAGAAAAAATTAATTCGTCCACTATTGCAGTTATTTAAGGGATATCAAATGCTGGTACTGGGAGATAGAGAATTCCACAGTATAAAACTAGCAAATTGGTTACATAGCAAGGGCATTGACTTTGTATTGCGTCAGAAACAAGGTACTTATATTCGGCAAGAAAACCAATCACACCAACGCTTACAATCTTTGGGATTAACTCCTGGCATCTCGTTTTTTTTGACAGGGATTCAAGCAACTAAACAGAAAGGGTTTGCCAATTTTAATCTCGCCGGATATTACAAGCGCAAATATCGTGGAGTTGTTGAGCCTGCTGGCTGGTTTTTATTAACTAACCTTGATAGTCTCAAAGATGCCATTAAAGCATTTAAGTTGCGGAGTGGTATCGAAGCCATGTTTAAAGATTGTAAAACTGGAGGGTATAATCTCGAATCTACTTATGCTGATGGTCAACGTTTGATAGCACTGATTTTATTAATTGCTATTGCCTATACTTGTGCTATTTTAGTTGGTCGTAATTCTCGCTCCTCTGGACTACAAAAATATGTTGGTCGTCTGAAGGAGTTACAACGATTGCACCGCCGACATAGTGCTTTTTGGATTGGTTTGTATGGTCAGTTATGGGTAGGGGCAATGGAATTTTGGGCTGATTTAGCTCATGAATTGATGCGCCTCAAGCCCAGTAAACTGCCATATTTTCAACAAGGTCTACGGGCTATGACTCTTATCCAGTCTGCTTTATAACTTTTTTGTCACCCCTTCAGCAGAAAGGGTTTGCCAATTTTAATCTCGCCGGATATTACAAGCGCAAATATCGTGGAGTTGTTGAGCCTGCTGGCTGGTTTTTATTAACTAACCTTGATAGTCTCAAAGATGCCATTAAAGCATTTAAGTTGCGGAGTGGTATCGAAGCCATGTTTAAAGATTGTAAAACTGGGGGGTATAATCTCGAATCTACTTATGCTGATGGTCAACGTTTGATAGCACTGATTTTATTAATTGCTATTGCCTATACTTGTGCTATTTTAGTTGGTCGTAATTCTCGCTCCTCTGGACTACAAAAATATGTTGGTCGTCTGAAGGAGTTACAACGATTGCACCGCCGACATAGTGCTTTTTGGATTGGTTTGTATGGTCAGTTATGGGTAGGGGCAATGGAATTTTGGGCTGATTTAGCTCATGAATTGATGCGCCTCAAGCCCAGTAAACTGCCATATTTTCAACAAGGTCTACGGGCTATGACTCTTATCCAGTCTGCTTTATAACTTTTTTGTCACCCCTTCAGCATACTGGTATTCTTTTACCTTTTGACCACTTCGGTTCAGGAATTGCTTCCCATTGATTGTTCCGCCAAATTTCTGCGTAAATGCTACTAGTTGTACTCATAATTCTTCAAGTCGAGTACTGGTAAGTTAAGGCTAAAAAGCTATAACTCAACAAAAAACGAAAAAATGATTTTGGAGGGGGTTTGGGGTACGGTTGCGTCCCCCAGGAGAATCCCCCAAATCTTGCTCATTAATATTTACTTTGAGCATTTCCAAAAACTATATAATCTCTCAACGCCCCGCCCAAGCTAAACACAACTGACGGAAGTCGTCACCACGCACTTCAAAGTTAGGATACTGGTCGAAACTTGCACAAGCGGGAGACAGCAATACTACAGGTGCTTGGTGCTGTTTGGCTAATTCTGCTGACCGAGGTACAGCTTTAGCCATTGTTTCCACGATTTCGTAATTAGTATAACCAACTTCTTGTAAGCGTTGGACAAAGGCTGGTGCGGCTGCACCAATTAATAACACGGCTGCGGCTTTAGCTTGGATTTTGGCTAACCAACCTGTATCGTCGCCGGGTTTGGCTTCTCCCCCCGCAATCAAAATTGTCGGACTCTTCACTGAAGCTAACCCGACTTCGGCTGCGTCGTAGTTGGTGGCTTTGCTGTCGTTGATAAAGTCAATACCTTCCCAAGTGCAGATATGTTCTAAGCGGTGGGGAACGCCAGGAAATTCTTGAATGGCTTTGGTAATTGCATCGGGTTGAATGTCTGCTAATCGTGCTGCGGCTACTGACATGAGGAGATTTTGTAGGTTGTGTTCTCCCACCATGCGTAATGCAGAGGCTGGAATAATTCTCGTTGGTGTGGAAGTGGCGGTTAATTTTTCGACAACCCAGCCATCTTCGATATAAAAACCTTTCTTACCAATTAAAAAATCTTGGCCCTTGACACTTGTCCAATAAGCATCAGGCCAATGATTCAGACCGACTTTATTTAAATAAGCGTCATCACCGTTAAATACTTGTAACTGCGACTGCTTTAACAGCTTGGCTTTGATGTCGTAGTAAGTTTCTAAAGTTTTGTGACGGGCGAGGTGGTCGGGTGTAAATGTTGTCCAAACGCCGATGCGAGGTGCTAAAGATGAAGATGATTCGATTTGATAACTGCTAATTTCGCCAATTACCCAATCGGGAAGTATGGGGGCTAAGGCGACTTCACAAGCTGCATAACCAATGTTACCGCAGGCGGGTGCATCAAATCCGGCTGCTTGGAAAATGGCGGCGATTAAGGCTGTGGTGGTCGTTTTGCCATTTGTCCCAGTGATGGCTACCCAAGGCTGGGATTTTAAATGTCGCCAAGCAAGTTCCATTTCGCCAATTGTTTCAATCCCTAGTTCTCGTGCTTTGACTAACAAGGGAACATCCCAAGGTACACCGGGACTAACAATAATTAATTGGGGTAAATCAGGACTGTTTAAATCTAGGGAATATCCTAGTTTAACGGTGATTTGTTCGGCAGCAAGTTCTTGTTGTTGTTGCAGGAAGGTGTCAGAGGTGTTTCGCTCGCCTAGCTCCACCTCCCATCCTTCCCGTTTCAACAATCTCGCCGCAGCAACACCGGACTTACCTAATCCAATTACATGAGCTTTGGACATAGACTGTAGCAGAGACCCCTGGTTAAGCACTCATTATACTAACGCTAATTGGTAACATTTACACCATCTTTTGTTGATCTACGCTACAAATTTTTCACAATAGATCCAAAGTCAGCTAACACTCGCGCATGATTTCGCAGTAATCCGAGCAAATTCAAGCGATTGCGCTTAATATCTGGGTTGGTATCCATAACTAACACGCTTTCCGGGCCATCAAAGAAATTACCAACGGTAGGAGCGATTTTTGCTAACGCTGCAATTAACAATTGATAGTTTCGTGATTGCTGGGCGGTTTGGGTTTGGGGTACTAATTCCACGATCGCATCGTAAAATGCTTTTTCGGATGACTTTTGGAATAGTTCGGGATTGATTAAACCTGCTGGTTCTAACTGTTTGGTGTCTAAATTACCTTGGGCGGCGAGGCGGGTAGAACGGTTGACGGTTTCGTAGATTTTATCTAGAGTACCATCGTTGCGGATTTGTTGCAGATATAAGGCGCGATCGCGTACATCTAATAAATCCTGCAATGCCCTTTCTGTATATTCTGGGTCATTTTCTCCCAAAACAGCATTCACCAAATCGTAATCAATTTGTTTTTCTTCTTGTAATAAAGTCCGAATCCGTTGTAAGAAAAATTCTTGCAAGGTTGTAACTAATTGCCCTGATTTCTTGTTATATTCTTGAGCAAAATTAGCTGCTGTTTGCTGCAATAAATTATCTAAATTAATTCCTAAATTCGCAGCCCAAGTAATATTTACAATCGCATTCGCCGCCCGACGCAAAGCAAAGGGGTCAGATGAACCTGTGGGAATCAACCCCAAGCCAAAAATGCTGACTAATGTATCTAATCTATCAGCCAAACCGACAACTTGACCTGTTAAGGTTGAAGGTAAAATGTCATCGGCTCCCCGTGGTAAATAATGTTCAAAAATTGCCGTTGCCACCGCTTCCGGTTCGCCACTTGCTAAAGCATATTTCTGCCCCATAATGCCTTGCAATTCTGGGAATTCATAAATCATTTGGCTAACTAAATCAGCTTTACATAACAAAGCCGCCCGTTGAATATTTTGGCTCTCTGCTGCCGATAATACCAGTTGTGTGGCGATTTGCTCGGCAATATTGACGATGCGATTTACCTTGACACGCAGCGAACCTAAATCTTCTTGGAAAGTTACCTTTTCTAACTGAGGTAAAAAGCTTTCTAAAGGTTTAGCTACATCAGCGTTATAAAAAAACTGTCCATCAGCTAATCGGGCGCGGATGACTCTTTCATTACCTTTGGCGATGATATCTGATTTTGTCGGGTCGCCATTAGAAATGGTGATAAAATTGGGCAATAATTCTTGATGATTTTCTCCTTTGAAAACAGGAAAATATCTTTGGTGGCTAACCATCACAGTTGTAATAACTTCCGTGGGTAGATTCAAAAATGCTGAGTCAAATTTCCCCACAACTGGCGAAGGCCATTCTACTAAGTTAGTTACTTCTTTTAACAAGTCGGGATAGATTTCTGTAGAACCATTGACCGAATTTACTGCGGCGTGAACTTCTTTTTCAATTGTAGTTGCACGTTCATTATTATCAACCACTACATAAGCAGCACGCAGAGTTTCAACGTAATCAGTTGCGTGGTGAATAGTCACAGTTGCAGGATGTAAAACTCGATGACCGTGAGAAATGCGATCGCTAGTAATTCTATCAGAACCGTTAACCAATTCTATCGGCAAAATCGCATCATCCAACAAAGCCACCAACCACCGCACAGGGCGAGAAAACCTCACATCGCCATCACCCCAGCGCATCAACCGCTTACCTTCTAAAGTGAAAATCCATTGGGGAACAAGTTCGGTGAAAATGTCAGCCACAGGACGACCAGGAGTTTTTTTGTTAACAAAGACAAAATCGCCTTTGTCTGTGGGGCGAACTTGTAGCGCGTCCAATTCCACACCTTGCTTTTTGGCAAACCCTATGGCTGCGGGTGTGGGTTGACCATCTTTAAAAGCTGCTTGGGCGGGAGGGCCTTTAATTTCTTCTTCCCTGTCTGGTTGTTGCTGTGGTAGACCCTTAATTAGTACCGCCAAGCGTCGGGGAGTACCGTAAACTTCTACAGCGTCACTGTTGAGACTATTGGCTGCCAAAGTTTGGGGAATGCGCGATCGCCATTGTACTATGGCATCACTGAGAAAATTTGCAGGTAGTTCTTCTGTACCAACTTCCAATAAAAAATCCGGCATAGGACAAGGTTCACATCAGTCAATTCCACCAGTTTACCTTGCCATCATACTGAAGAGGTGTACAGGCTAAAATCAGAAAGTCTCAGACTATAAAGATTCTCACCTGCACTGAGGTACTAGAAAAAATAATTAACCGCAGATAGACGCAGATAAGTTTGTACATTAGCAAATTAAGAAATGCTATATTTGCGTGCTTTTCTTTGCGCCTTTGCGCCTTTGCGCGAGACAATTCTCTAACAAAATCACCAATTACGCTCAACTACCATCACCTCAGTATATTCAAACTCATTAGGGCTTTGCTTTACTAACGGATATCTTTCCTCACCCAACTCAATATAATCTTGTTCACAATCAGGTTTAGACGAATAATAAGTCAACACATATTCTCGCCCAATCCTATTCGCCATTTCCTGTTCTACTTCACCCCGCCATTGCGTTTTTGTCACCAAAATAATTAACTGATTGGCTAATTGAGGTAGTGTTTGAGCAATGCGGCGGCGATAAGTTTCATCTAAACTACCAAAGGGAGAATCCATCACTATTGGGAACGTGCTACTATTCGGCACAGTTAAAACTTTGCGTTTTTCGCTCCATTCCCGCACCTTATCAATAATACTGGCAATAAAAGACAAACTGAGAATTTGATTTTCACCTGTAGATGCAGCAACGAGTGATTCTATTTTCGCTGTATTTTCTACTAAGGTGAGTTCATACTTATCGCTAATTTTTGGCAGATATGGTGCAAAGGATATTGCTGTAAATATCTCCTGTAATCGCTGTTCTAACTGCAAACGAAACTGTTTTTCTTGCCGATTTCTGACTTCAGTTAATCTTTCAATCGCATCTTGAGTAGCGTTGATGCGTCTTTGTGCGAGTAATTGCTTTTCTTCATTCAGTTTCTGCTTGGCTATTTGTTTTATTAAAGCATCAATCTCCGTTTTTAAGTGCAAAATCCGCTGTTGATTTGCACCTTGTTCTCGATTTAATTCATCAATTTTACTTTCAATTTCATCTAAGCGTTTTTGTAAACTGCTAATTTCTTCATTCGCATCTTTACGCAACCGTTCTTGAATCGTATCTAATTCAAGTTCAATTTGCGAGATATTTTGGCGAAACTGATTAATTCTTGTTTGTTCTCTATCGACTTCCTCCCAAAAGGCTATGGCTTGCTTATCAATTTCATCAACTTGGGCGCTCATGCGAATTGCTGTTTCTTCCACAACAGAAGAACCAGCCTTTTCTAACCAATCACTCACATTTGTATGGTTATGATTACCTGCATTTAATTCTGCACCACAAATACAGTGTTGACTTTTGAGTAATTCGTTAATAAATTCCCGCGAAATACCCGATGTTAATTCGCCGCGGGCTTTTAATTCATTGAGAATTGTCCGAAATTGAGTTGTTGTATCTGATAGCAGAATTGTATAGCCGCGTGCCGAAATAATTTTTTTTAGCGCGTCTCTAGTTTGACGGAGATTTTCTTGATGAGATGTTTTTTGGTTTTCTAATTCTTGTCGTCTGTCTTGTAGTTCTTTTGCGGCGCTGAGTTCGAGTAACCGATTTCCTGTCTCTTTTTTGAAACTTTGTTGATATTCTAATTCTTGTTTAATTTCAGTTTGTCTAGTGTTGATTTTGGCAATTTCTTGTTCTAGTTTTTCTTGTGCTTTTAAAAGTTGTTTAATTGCTGAATCACCAATCGCTTTTAATTCATTTTCTAAACTTTTTTTAGCTTCACTAAGATGTTTGATAGAACGGTTAATTACCTCTACACCCAAAAAAATCTTGATAGCTTCGGCAATTTCCGCTTTTTTATCAGAACGGACTATTTCTTCAATGCGTTCTCCATCAAAGAAAAAGTATTGATGTAAGCTGGCTGGTAAAATTTGCCCAATAATTTCTTCTGGTTTTTGCAGTGGAAAATACCATCTACCATCATCGCCAGCCACTTGCATTAATAATTCTGTTTTGATAGATTCCAAGTCAGTTTTATCTTTATAAATCCGACACTGGCGTTTAGCGTTGTAGCGTTTACCTTCATGCTCCCAGTTTACTTCTACCCAACATTCTACAGATTGTCCAGTTTTAGCTTCGGCGATCGCTCTTTTATTCACCAACTGTTCTGTGGAAGCAAAGGCAGCACTAAACCTCTCATATAATACCCATGTAAAGGCATTCAGTAAACTGGTTTTTCCCGATCCATTATTACCATGAATAATTGTGGTATTGAGAATATCTCCCCCTGACAAAACTATCTCTGGTGTTCTGCCGTAAAAAGAGCGAAAGTTACACAGTTTAATTGAAGTGAGCTTCATTGTACGGCTTCCTTGACAATTGCCAAAATATCATCGTTGATGGGGCTGTTACTTTTCTTATCCAGCCTGCTTTTTTCTAGATGCCATACTCGCTCTATTATTTGTTGCACTTCCGCCGAGGCGCTAGTAATTGGCTCTTGCACATCATCGATATTCTGCTCTGGCAACATCTCAGTTTTGTATGAGTTATGCTTTATTTTAGCTGTCTCTATCGTCAATTTTACATCCGTAATGCTACTCTTCCTCGCATCTTTAATTTGGGGTAATTATGGGGAGAAAAATTTTAAAATTTTTTGACAAAATTGGGGTTTATTTTGGGGAGTTTACTGATATACTAATTTTAGGTTGAATATTGATCGTAATTGAATATTTGTCGCTTTAAAAATTTTGCTGCTATCCGATTATGATCAATATTCATTATTCCATAAAGAATCGGGATATTTACAGGTAGCAAACAAAATTTTACAAAATTGACCGCATACGGATTAAACATCTAATAATCCATAGCGTTTTTGTAAATCTAACAATTTCATTCTCGCTTCCCCAGCGTTATCGGCTAAATCGGCAAATTCCACAAAACGCCGCAGTTCTTTTCTTAATAAATTACGTTCAACTTCTATGGTTTCTCTGTCTAAATCTGGTGGCAGCACAATCATATCGTAAATAGTCGCACGTTCTTTACTAGGATGGGGGCGTAAAACTCTGCCCCGGCGTTGAATAAATTGGCGAGGATTACCAGAACTCGATAAAATCACCGCAGTTTTAATGGCGGGAATGTCAACGCCCTCATCTAAACAGCGAATAGCGACTAAACCTTGTAATTCTCCACTTTCAAATTGATGGCGTAAAACTTCTCTTTCTGCTAAAGGCGTTTGGGCGGTATAGGTACTGACTTTATAACCTAAATCTCCTCCCAGAATTTTCACAACTGCTTTGAGTTGTTGTAGAGATGAACGTCCCGTTTCCAATGAACCATCACTACAATAAAAAAGTGTGTGAGTAGTTTCGCGGCGCGTTGTCATTAATTGCCGCAAAGCATTTAATTTATTTCCGGCTGCGCCAATTAATCTCGCCCGTTGCATTAATAAAGGTTTTAAATCTTCATTGTCTTCAAAATTGGGTGAATTTTCAGTTTTACGTTCTCGATAGAGTAAAGAACGCCCAATTTTTTTAGTTAACTTTAAATAGGCAATGCTTTCGGTTTCTGTTAACTCTACTAAAATTGGATAATACAAATAATGTACCAAAGCGCCTTGGGCGATCGCATCCCGCAATGTGAACTCTGGTTGCAGCACCGGGCCGAAATAATCAAATAAAGATTGTGTACCGCTATCATCAAAATATCGTTCCGGTGTCGCAGATAAACCCAACCTTAACCCAACCCGCCTGGGTAAACTTTCCTCTAACTTAGGCGCGCCTAAATTATGGGCTTCATCCCCAATAATTAAGGTTTTCGGCGGTAAATACTTGAGTTGCGATTGCAAACCTTCACCAATTAATGTGGAGTTAGTAGTAATGATGGTGATAAAGCCTTGAGAACCAGAACGCAAATTGTAAAGTTGAGTAGAAAGTTGACTTTGCCAACTGCGGACATTTTCAAAGGCTAATATCGGTTGTAAATTAAACTTTTCGCATTCTCGCGCCCATTGGGTAACAAGATGACGATAGGGACACACCACCAACAGCACTTGTAAGTTAATTTGCTGGTACAATTCACAAGCGATCGCCAATGCAGTGATAGTCTTACCACTACCAGTCGCCATTTTTAGCGTACCTCTACCGTTGTTAGCAAACCAGTTAGTCACAGCTTGACGCTGATACTGGCGCAATTGCAGAGATGACGGTATTCTTGGACATCCTGGTAATGGTTGATGATGGTACTTACCCTTACCCTCCCTAGCAAATGGTATTCTGAGCCGGAAAGAGGGTACTTGCTGCACCGAATTTTGCGTTAGATACATAAAAAATCAAAAACAGAGTTGGTGATGAACCCAAATACAAAGTCAAAAGTTAAAAGTTAAAAGTCAAAATTTTTTCTTTTGACTTTTGCCTTTTAACTTTTACCTTCAGTTATATCCACGCCAAACGCCAACAAGAGAACCTTGCACCTGTACCTGCATAGCTGAAACTTCAATCGGGCTATACTTTTGGTTAGCGGGTTGGAGAGTGACGCGATCGCCATTGCGGTAAAAGCGTTTTAAAGTACTACCATACCCATCAACCCTCGCCGCCACAATTGTGCCATTTTTTAATTGATTTGGTTCGGCAACTGGGAGTAAAAATACTAAATCTCCATCAGCAATTAAATCTTCAATCATGCTGTCGCCAGTCACCCGCAAAGCATAGGTTTGTGGCGGTAAAGACAAATTAGAAAAATCGAGATAATCTACCGCTTCAGTAAAAGGTTCAATTAAACCACCTGCGGCAATATTACCTAAAATTGGCACACCTTGCTTGATTGGATGCAAAACCCTAATTGTGCGGGCTTTACCTTCAGTCCATTCAATGTAGCCTTTATTTCGTAAATGTTCTAACCTACTTTGAATCGGTGCTGGCGACTTTAAATTCATCCCTTGCATCATTTGCCGAATTGAAGGAGAATGTTGGTGCATTCGGATATATTCTGCCAACCATTCATATAATTCTTGTTGCGCTTCTGTTAGTCGTTCCATAATAAATTATTGCAAGTAAATACAAATGTCCCTAGAACATTAGTACTACAAAAAATTCCAGATAACAAGGTTAAATAAAAAAATCAAAGGCAAAAGAAAGCAAAATTTTGGTTCTTTTGCCTTTTATCTTTTTAGTGTTTACTCATAAACTCAGATCAGTTGTAACAGAATCGATTACTCAAAGACTTATGGGAACTGGGTAGGTTTGCACTCAGCACTTTTATTTACTGTTCACTCAGCCCCCAAAATACTAGCCAGCAAAGCTTTTTGTGCGTGGAGACGATTTTCGGCCTGATCCCAAACTCGTGACTGTGAACCTTCAATGACTTCTTCAGTAATTTCTTCGCCACGGTGGGCTGGTAGACAATGTAAAACAATTGCATCTTGATCAGCCAAGCTCAACAATTGTTCCGAAATTTGATAAAGTTGAAAAATTGGCATTCGGTCATCAGCTTCTTGTTCTTGACCCATACTTGCCCAAACATCAGTGTAAAGTACAGAAGCATCCTTAGAGGCTAATTCCGGGTCATGAGTCAGCATAACTTCAGTTTTACCACCCGCGATCGCCCTTGCTTGTTCGACAATTTTAGCATCCGGTTCAAATCCTTTGGGAGTAGCAATCCTGACATTCATCCCTGTCAAAGCGCAACCCAGCATCAAAGAATTCGCCACATTATTTCCATCACCCACATAAGTTAAAGTTAAACCCGCCAACTTTCCAAAACATTCTTGAATCGTCAATAAATCAGCCAATATCTGACAAGGATGTTCCGCATCAGTCAAGGCATTAATTACGGGAATTTTGGCATAGTTAGCGAAAATTTCTAACTCCTGCTGGGCAAAAGTCCGAATAGCCAAAATATCTAAATATCGATCTAACACCCTTGCGGTATCTTGGATTGGTTCGCCGCGACTCACTTGCGTAACATTGGGATTAAGATCAATTACCTGTCCACCCAATTGATACATCGCCACCGTAAAACTCACACGCGTGCGAGTTGAAGCTTTAGAAAACAGCAAACCCAACACCTTATTACACCGCAACTTTAGCTCTTGAGATTTAAGCTTACCAGCCAATTCCAGAATTTCTTGAAGTTCCGTTGGACTAAAGTCCGCCAAACTTAATACATCTCGTCCGATTAACACTGCCATGTTTTTGATCTGTAAAGAACAATTATCTATTTCTTTACCTAGCCGTGTCAAAAAAAATACAGCTTGCCACTGTATTCAATCTTTTTGCGTCCAGCACAGGATTTTGAGTTAGCTTTTGCTATGAATATTAATTTATCAACTTTATCGGCAACTCAAGGATTTTTTTGTCCTGATTCTCAATAACTGTAGGGTAGGCAATATCCACAATGCAAAAATTAGATAGGAAGCGCATTTTCAGCATTACCTATCTGACTTTAATAGGAATAAAACCACTCGTGCAAGATGCCATTATTTAGGTTGAAGTACTAACCTTCCAGTCTCGAACATCCAAGCAAATTTTTTTCGCAGCTTCCTCTAGACAAATATTTTGCTTATGTTATAATCATAAATCGGTGAGCTTAATAATGCCAGCATAGCACAGTGGTAGTGCATCCGACTTGTAATCGGAAGGTCGCAGGTTCAAATCCAGCTGCTGGCTTTAACTTATGTCGAATAACTAATTATTTGTCGTTGTTAACAGATTGCTGTCGCTATTAACAAATTAATGTCACTGTTAACAAATTAGTGTCGTATAATGCTAATTGCGAAACGTTAACAAATTAATGTCGTCTAACCAATTTGATAAAGTGTTTGCAGACATCTATTGTACAGGAAATATAGCTAAATCTTTATTTGATGACTTCCCTGATAATATTCATAAATATGCTTACAAGTCGGATGCACCTTTCAACCCTCTGTTAAATATTTTCTGACGCTCTTTCAACTCATCCCTAGCTGGGATAGTTGTTGAAACTTAGAGTCACCCAGTTTGGCATTAGATACTATCTTTTTTCAACCTACCCCTAACCAGGATGGTCGTTGAAACCTGGATATGCTCAATACAAGGGTACAACCACGGTAGCGCCTTTCAACCCACCTCTAGCCGGGATGGTTGTTGAAACTTCGAGTCCTGGATAGCCTGTGTGAACGTCTTTTGCCCCTTTCAACCCACCTCTAGCCGGGATGGTTGTTGAAACTCGACCCGTCTAGAACCCTTGCTATCAAAGCTTTCCATACACATACTTTGGCAGGTCAGCTTAAAATAGTCTCGATCTGAAAATTAAAATACTAAATTGATTTACATACTAGTTTCTTAATTCAAGACTGGATAAGGGTTTTAAAGTTTTGGCGGGACTCCGGGGATTTTGCCCCCACTTTGACACGCCAAAAAAATATTTGGGAGGGTTCCCCCGACGAAGGGGGTGATTCAGTAGCCACCACTGTGGTAATCCGCACCGTTATGAATAACGGCTATAGCTAAAAGCCTTACTCCTTATTGCTGGGAGCGCACCTATCCCACCTATAGAATTCTAAAGATGGCAGCATCAGAAGCGGGCAGCTACAAGGGTCAGAAAGCATGACGGCCTTCCAACCGCCAAACTAACCCAGATTTTTCACAGTACATTGGCTTAAAAAAGCATGAACTGCGGCGCTGTTATAAAAATATTATATTTTCAAGGTTCGGATTAGTGAATTAAATTAAAGCGGCTTGGCGTTCTTGGTAAGCAAAGACAGCTACATCTCGTGCTTTTTCTTGTGGACTGCCTCTGATTGGTTGTGTACCAATTTCAGTGGAAATTCCAGCTTTTGCAGCTTGGGATTTAATACATTCAATTAATCGACCGTAACTCCAGCGATGAACGCTCATGCGGTATTCTTTGGCATATTTTTGTTGAACTTCCTTATAACCAGGACATTTTTTCTCTGCTCTGGATTGGATTTCACTACTGATTTGCTCACGCATATCCCGGAGTTTTGGAAGAACTATGCTGCCTGCTTGATAGGTTTTGGCGATCGCAATAATTGCATCTGCTAATAATCTATCTATATATTGCCCTAACTCTGATTCACCAAAGGAGTTTGGCGCATTCTGTTTCTGAGCTTTGTGCCGTTCGTGAGATAGGCGTTGCTGTTGTTGTCGCTGACGATTGAGAAGATTGTAGTTTTCCCCAAGTAGTTGTTTGACGCTGCGATAAGCTAGAACTTCATTTTTAACAACATCTACCACCGCTACTGTGACTGGCTTTTTTAGACCAAAACTAACGCCAACTAGGATTGAGGGTTGACCTTGATACCTAGACTTGCTGGGACGAGGGAAAAGGTTATTAATTCTATCTAGCGTGGATTGTTGACGAGTGATAAAAGCTTGCTGTTGATCATTGAGGTCGTCTTTCTGTTTCGCTTTGGTTAAAGTTTCGTTTATTTTTGTGCTTTTCTCATCAACTACCTGTTGAGTTCCTTCAATAGTCCACATCCGAGTATCTAAAGTGCAGTAAAGATGTAGTTGATTGACTTTCCAGGGTTCACCTTTTTCTTCTCCTGGCGACCAAGCAAGCCTTCCTGAACGCAGAGTAAACAAACTGCTTGAGTATTGGTTTTTATGATTGCGTTTAAGTTCTTGATCTTCTAAGAAGCGTTTGAAGTAGTGCAAATGACGTTTATCGCAGTAAATCTCAAAGGTAAGTTTTCCCAAGCCATTGAATCGAACAAAGAGACGACCTTTGTCATTTTGCAGCCATGTCATATCTTCGTTAGATTCGTAAGCCACAGGAAAGGGGACATCAGCAGATTTTCTTAATAGTGCTGCTTGCCAAGCTTTTGCCTCATTTTCATTTTGAGGTACATTGGCTGTAGAAATTTCTAAAGTCTTTAACCACTCTTCCCCTGTTAAATCTCTACCTTTAGGTATGCGACTTTGAAGTTGGTTTTTTAATCGCTCAATTTCTATTTCCTTTTTGCGTCTATTTTTAGTAAATTCTTCTGAGTCTTCGTCAAGTTCACTAATTTGACAGTTATTTTTGAGCAGATATGCGATCGCACAACGAGTAAGAGGGTTTTGTGTTTGTTCGTAAGTGTTTAAAAGAATTTGAAAAAGTGAAGATTTTTCCGACTTTGTAGATTTTTTAGTCTTTTTGCCCTTTCTCTGGTTTTTATTCTGCTCGGACTGGGGGGTAAATTGGGTAAGGATTTCGTTGGCTTTAGTACGAATTGCGCTTAAGCTACATTGGCTTTCTTGTTCGAGTTGTAGATCACTTTTGAGAATTGTCAGCCAACGTTCTTTCCCTTCTATTTGCCGCTTTCTTCGTTTTTGTAAGGCGAACCAAGATTTATATACATAATCTACTAGAGCGATCGCTGAGGTGTAAAAGCGTCCAGGTTGATCAGCAAAACGCTCTTGAGTTTTGAAGGAGTTAACAAGTGTTTTGAGTAATTTAGTAGGTATTCTGCCTTTATCTAGCCAGGTTTCAAACTCTGGGTGCTTTCCTACCTGTGCCAATAATTCATTTATAAGTGGTGTATTTTTATCAGCCATCAGTTCCCACAGTTGGCGGAGGATGTCTTCTTCAGCAACCAAGCGACATTGAATTGTAATAACGCTCATGGTGTCCTCAGCTTTGTGGTTTCGGTAAAACTGACAGGGTTGTTAATTATTTTTTTGCTTACTATATTATAGTGCAATGACGTAATAGCGCAATGCCGCAAATGTTTTTTTGCTGAGAGGCTGTGCAAAAATGAAAGCCGCAAGCTTTGGCTTCAAATTAGGATGGCAGAAGAAACTAGAGAAGTTCGGGGTAGACTCCCTAAAGACTTAAAAATCGCCTTTGAAATTGCCTGTGCGCGTTTGGAATTGACCCAGACTGCGGCTTTGGAGGAGGCTATCAAGGAATGGTTGAAAAAACATGAATCTACGTCTAGTGACAAATAGATTGAGTTATGAGCAATAGGATTTGTTTGTGGATTAACTAATTCTTCGTAATGGCGGTTATATTCTGGAAGCGTTTTGGTTCTGGTAATTCCTATCAAAATCCTCAATAGACGGTGCAATGCGATCGCCATTTCTTATCAAATCTGACTACCACAATCACATATAAGTCTGACTAACTGAGTTTGAATTTATAGTAACACTCGGTATTAATACTAATGCTTTTAAAAGGATGTGTTGCTACATTTTGAACATACAAATTGGTATGCTTGCTCACGCTTATAGCCATAATTATGTATGGCTTTGATGGGCAAAATATATCGATACTTTTATTAAATAGACTCAAATGGTTTAAAGAATGTAAATTAATAGGCTCTTAGATTAAGTATTAAAAAATACATTAGTTTTTAGCTAACTAAATTTACAAGTATTTTAAATCCTAAATTTTTATACTCAATCAAAATCTGCGGATTTGTAACTGTAAGCGATCGCTTAACAGGTAATTTTTCATGCAAAAAATAGCTTCTCTGTGGTTGGTGTAGGGGCTTCAGCAGGGCAAAGGAGTGTAGTGGATGAGTGTTGTTACCGGTCAAATTGTGCGAGTGCGATCGCGGCAGTATCTTGTAGAAGATGTAGTGGCTAAACCTTTGGTGAAGGAAGACACTTTAGTTTGCCTCTCATGTCTAGAAGATGATGCGCTAGGGGAACAGTTAGAAGTTCTCTGGGAAAGAGAAGTTGATGCCAAAGTCATAGGTAAAACTTCCTGGGAATCTATAGTAAACCGAGGTTTTGACAATCCGCGTTTATTTTCGGCTTATCTCCACACTCTGCGCTGGAACTGCGTTACCTCCACTGACCCGAAACTTTTTCAAGCACCTTACAGAGCAGGTATTGAAGTCAAAGCTTACCAACTTGAACCGCTACGCAAGGCTTTATTAATGCCGAGAGTTGGTTTATTTATCGCTGACGATGTTGGATTGGGGAAAACCATTGAAGCCGGACTGATTTTAAGAGAAATGTTGATGCGGCAAAAAGTTCGCCGTGTCGTTATCTCCTGTCCGCCGTCAGTTGTACGGCAATGGCAAGAAGAAATGGAAAGCCGTTTCGGGCTAACTTTTGTGATTTTTGACCGTGAGTTTGTAGCTAGTCGTCGTCAAGAACGGGGTTATGGAATTAACCCTTGGACAACTCACAGCCGCTTTATCATTTCTCATGCGTTGTTACGCGATGAAACCTATGCTGCACCTTTGCGTGATTGGTTGGGAGATTTTGCAGGCGCATCAATGCTGATTCTGGATGAAGCACACAATGCAGCCCCAGCTAGTGGTGCGAAGTATGCTGTAGATTCTCAGTTAACACGCACTGTCCGCGATATAGCACCACGGTTTGAACATAAGCTGTTCCTTTCTGCTACTCCTCATAATGGTCATTCCAATAGCTTTGCAGCTTTGTTAGAAATCCTTGACCCGCAACGATTTTGTCGAGGTGTACCCGTGCGCGATCGCAAGCTTTTAGATACGGTGATGGTGCGGCGGTTAAAGCAAGATTTACGAGAGATTGGCGAAGAGTTTCCCGAACGGCGGGTTATTCCTATTGTCATCGATCATCTTCCAGAAGATGCACCGGAATTGAAGCTATCGCGGTTACTGCAAGAGTATCGTAACCTGCGGGAAGAACGGCTAAAGGAAGCATCGAAATCAACCCAAAATGCGGCGATGTTAGTAATTACCTCGCTGCAAAAGCGTCTGCTGTCTTCCATTGAAGCTTTTGCACGCACTTTGAAAGTTCATCGGGTGGCGATTGAAAAGCAATCTATTAACCCTTCGGCTTCTCTACGAGACGCTACGCGAACGCTCAGGGCTAGCCGTTCTGGAAACGCCATCGATAATTTACCGTTGCTGTTAGAATCCCCTGGTGCTGACGATGAACGGGCTGAACTAGCGGAAGAAGAAGTACAAGCAGAAGAAGATACTCAGGTAACGGTTGCTACTGGGCAGGCTGCAAGCTTTGGGTTAAGCAGTCGGGAATTGGAAATTTTAGAAGAGATGACCGATGTAGCCAACCAAGCTAGATATCAAGCAGACCCACGAGTTGAAAAGTTAGTGGCTTGGATTAAACAAAATCTCTGTCCTGATTTGGGTAAACCTAATGCTGCTTGGGTAGAGAAGCGAGTCATTATATTTACTGAATATACAGACACTAAACGCTACTTGCAGCAAAAACTCCAAGAAGCGATCGCTGGCTCAGATAAAGAACGCGAGCGCATCGATGTATTTCATGGTGGTATTGGAGAAGAACGCCGGGAAGCTATCAAAAATGCCTTCAATGCTGACCCATCGCGTCACCCCCTCCGCATTCTCATAGCCACGGATGCAGCAAGGGAAGGAGTAAACCTGCAAAACAATTGTGCTGACCTATTCCATTTTGATGTGCCTTGGAACCCATCACGGATGGAACAGCGTAACGGACGTATTGACAGGAAATTACAGCGATCGCCTGTTGTTCACTGCTACTACCTTGTTTTAGCGCAAAGGACAGAGGACAAAGTATTGAAAGTGCTGGTGAAGAAGACCGAAACAATTCAAAAAGAATTGGGGACGCTTTCGCCAGTTGTGCAGAAGAATTTATCGCGGTTGCTGGAAGGTGGTATTCGCCACAATCAGGTAACTAATATTACTGCTTGCATAGAACAAGCCGATTTACCTAACTTACAGATAGTAAACGAGGAACTCGAAGAAAATCGACTACGGAGAGAAGAATTAACCAAGCAATTATCCCAGCTACAAGAGATGCTGAAAACATCGCGGGATTGGTTGGGACTGAGTGACGAACACTTCCGTAATGCTATTTCCGCTTCTTTAGAAATTCTCGGCGCGACTCCTCTGGCCCCAGTCGATAGTAATGAAGCTTGCCAAGATTCTGCTACTGCACGCTGGACGCTTCCACCCCTGGATCAACGTGCAGACCCCACATGGGCTAATACTTTTGATACCCTCAGACCGCCACGTAAAAAAGGACAAAAGCCTTGGGAATGGCGACGGGAAGCAGCAATTCGTCCGGTAGTATTTCGTGACCCTGGTTCATTGGATGGGGATGTAGTTCACCTGCATTTAGAACATCGGGTTGTACAGCGTCTTTTAGGGAGATTTTTAGCCCAAGGATTTTTACATGATGAATTAACCCGCGCTTGCGTTTGTCTGACTGATGACCCAATTCCGAAAGTTCTCGCCTTGGGACGGTTATCTGTTTACGGACAGGGTGCGTCACGGCTGCATGACGAAGTAATTGCGATCGCGGCGGAATGGTCTGACCCAGCAGCGAGGGGACGCAAGAAACTACAACCGTTAAACGAAGGGGAGAAAGACAACGTACTGGCGTTATTAGAAGATTCTTTAGCTTCTCCTCGTTTGCAAAAAGCATCCCAGACGATTAAAGAATTGCTGAAGCAGAATGCTGCCCAAGATATTGCTGATTTGATTCCCCATTTAGAACGCCGTGCCAATATTTTGGCTCAAAGGGCAGAGAAAAAGTTAACCGAACGGGGCAAGAAAGAAGCTGTGGAGATGAAAAAAATTCTCGAACAGCAGCAGCAGCGTATTAGCCAACGCAAAAAGGAAATTGAAGAAACCAAAGCTATCCAGTTAACGATTCCCAAGCTATCGATTCCGTTTGTAGAGTTCCCAGTCGAGGAAAAACGGCAGTTAGACGCAGACTGCCGCCACTGGGAAGAGCGACTGAAGAAACTTGTTGAGGAGATTAATTCTGAACCTGCCCGAATTGAGGCTTCCTACGAAGTTAAGGCGGTGCGAGTTGAACCAGTGGGATTGATTTATTTGTGGCCAGTTTCGGGTTAAGGGGGTGAAGAGTATGGTTAAGGATAGAGAAATTCAAGCGCATAAAGAATGGTTGGGCTTTCTTCAGCCAGTGGGGTTGGTAGTGTCGCCAACGGCGTTAAATAATGCCCAAATGTCGGTAAATCGCAACGTTGTTGAGTTACAGCAACGGTTAAGCGAAATAGTTCGCCGAGATTTTCCTGATGACAGCACCAACTACACCTCTGTAATTTCTGACTTTCCTACTTTCACAGTTGAAATTCTTGGTTGGCAACCGACAGATTTAGTCGAGAGTCCAGAGGATTTGGCGGTATCACTACCGGAATACGGTGAGACTTTACAACCAACATATACCGTACCTGACCCAGATAAAGGTGGTTGGTTGATGCTGGTACAGGTCATTTCCACTGGTACTGACTTTGATAGAGTCAGCGAGAATATCAAATCTACAGGATGGCACGCCACGCCCCAAGCGAAGTTTGAGCGACTGTTGCGGGAGAAGGAAATTCCTATAGGTATTTTGTGTAACGGTACAGAATTACGTTTGGTATATGCCCCACGGGGTGAATCTTCTGGACACCTGACCTTTCCAGTACAGGCGATGTGTGAAGTGTCGGGACGGTTAATTTTGGGTGCAATGCAGATGTTGTTGGAAGAACAGCGAGTGTTCAATGCGCCCACAGACCGCCGTTTAGTAGCGTTGCTGCAAAATAGCCGCAAGTACCAAAACGAAGTTTCTACCAAGTTATCAGAACAGGTACTTGATGCGCTGTGGGAATTACTACGGGGTTTTCAAGCTGCGAATGACCATGCTAAAGGACTCTTGCTTGATGACATTGCCCAAAACGACCCTCAGCATATTTACGGAGGAATAATTACAGTTTTGCTGCGGTTGGTGTTTCTGCTGTATGCGGAAGATGAGGGATTGATGCCACAAGGTTCGATTTATACGCGCAATTATTCGGTAACTGGACTGTATGAGAGATTGCGCGAGGATGCGGGTAACTATCCTGACACGATGGAACAGCGTTATGGTGCTTGGGCGTGGTTACTCAGTCTTTTTCGCTTGGTTTATGATGGTGGTTGTCATGCTGATTTATACTTACCAGCGCGTCACGGACAGCTTTTTGACCCGGATGAGTACGCATTTTTAGAAGGTCGTTCTCGCCATACTACCTATAAAGAATGGGAGTTGATTGAACCGCCACGCATTTCTGATGGAGTCATTCACAAAGTATTGCAAGGGTTACTCGTTCTTGATGGTGAGCGTTTGTCATACCGTTCTCTAGATGTCGAGCAAATCGGATCAGTATACGAGGCGGTGATGGGTTATGAAGTCAAAAAAGCTACTACACCATCTATTGGGGTATGGAGTAAACCCAAGAGTGCGAAAACCTCTGTTACCGTCGTTGTTAGCGTCGATGAAGTTTTAAACACAAAAGCCAATGACAGGGCTAAGTATTTAAAAGAAGTAGCAGGTTGTGAAATATCCGGCAAATCACTGACGGAGTTGAAGCAAGCGAAAACCGCCGAGGATTTAATTGCTGCTTTAGGACGGAAGATATCGCCGCAAACTCCCGCTTTACTGGCGGCTGGTTCATTGTATTTGCAACCAGGGGAAGAACGGCGACGTAGTGGTTCTCATTATACGCCCCGTGCATTGACAGAACCAATTGTTAAAGAAACTCTCAGACCTGTTTTAGAAGCTTTAGGAGAACGTCCTACGCCAGAGCAAATTTTGGCTTTGAAGGTATGTGATTTAGCTGTGGGTTCAGGCGCGTTTTTGGTGGAAGCTTGTCGTCAGTTAGCTGAAAAATTGGTGGAAGCTTGGAATCAACATGGCATGATTTCAGAAGTTCCATCGGATGAAGAATCGTTACTTTATGCGCGGCGTTTGGTGGCGCAGCGTTGTTTGTATGGGGTGGATAAAAACCCGTTTGCGGTGAATTTGGCGAAGTTATCTTTGTGGTTGGTAACTTTAGCGAAGAAGCATCCTTTTACCTTTTTAGACCATGCGTTGAAATGTGGTGATTCGTTGGTAGGTTTAACCCGCGACCAACTTGTTAAGTTTAACTGGGAAAAAGATACTACCTATGATGATAAAGAATTGCCTTTATTTAATGAGCAGATAAATAAGGTTAAGTTTAATCGTGATGAAATTCAAAGCTTAGGTGATGAGAATTATGATGCGAAGCGTGATTTTTATCAAGCAACAGAGGAATTATTACATGATGCTCGTCTTAAAGGTGATTTAGTGATTGCTTCTTTCTTTGCGTCGGACAAAGATAAAGCAAGGAAAGAGGAGCGAGATGGATTATTTCAGAAGTATTTTAAATGGCGGCGAAGTCCAGATGAGAGTGCAGAGGTTTTAAGTATTAGTAAAAAATTGCGGCAAACAGATAAACCTGTAAAGGCGTTTAATTGGGAAATTGAATTTCCAGAGGTATTTGATAGAGAAAATCCAGGATTTGATGCAATTGTGGGTAATCCACCATTTGCGGGTAAGAATACAGCGATAAATGCCCATATGGATGGATATATGGATTGGTTGAAAGTGGTTAACTCAGAATCACATGGAAATTCTGATTTAGTCGCTCACTTTTACCGCAGGGCGTTTGCGCTTTTACGAAAATCAGGTTGTTTTGGTTTGATTGCTACAAATACTATTGCTCAAGGTGACACTCGTAGCACTGGGTTGAGATATATCTGTGAAAATGACGGTACTATTTACAATGCCCAAAAACGGTTAAAGTGGCCTGGTTTAGCCGCCGTTGTTGTGAGTGTGGTTAATGTTATTAAGGGTGATTATCAAGGTAAAAAGCTGTTAGATGGACGTGAAGTTGATTTAATTTCTGCATTTTTATTTAAGTCGGGTGGTAATAATAACCCTGCTGTGTTATTAGCAAATGCTGATAAAAGTTTTCAAGGTAGCATTGTACTGGGTATGGGTTTTACATTTGATGATTCCAACCCTGACGCTACACCTATTGCAGAAATGCACCATTTGATTGAAAAAAATCCAAAAAATCAAGAACGAATTTTTCCTTATATAGGTGGGGAAGAGGTTAACTCTAATCCAACTCATGAACATCATCGGTATGTGATTAACTTCTTTGATATGAGCGAAGATGAAGCATGGGAGTATCCAGATTTGATTCAGATCGTTAAGGAAAAAGTTAAGCCTGAACGGGATACCCAAAAGCGAGATGCTCTTCGTATTAAATGGTGGCAATATGCAGAGAAAAGGCCTGGTTTAGTAAAAGCGATCGCACCTCTTGAACAGGTGTTAGTCAGACCAAGAACTAGCAAGCATCATGCTTTTACATTCTTACCAAATCGAATGGTCTATAGTGAAAACTTAGTAATTCTAGCCTTGTCTGATGCTTGCTTTCCAGTTATTCATAGTCGGGTTCATGAAATTTGGGTAGGCTTTACCTCATCAACACTAGAAGATAGACAAGGTTATCGTTCATCAGACTGCTTTGAAACCTTCCCCTTCCCCAAAAACTGGGAAACAAACCCCACCCTAGAAGCCATAGGCAAAGAATACTACGAATACCGCGCCGCCTTAATGGTTCGCAACAACCAAGGACTCACCGACACCTACAACCGCTTCGACGACCCCGACGAATACGACCCCGAAATCCTCAAACTCCGCGAACTCCACACCGCAATGGATAAAGCAGTCCTCGACGCTTACGGCTGGTCAGATATCCCCACCGACTGCGATTTTATTCTCGACTACGAAGAGGAAGAAGACACAGAAAACAGCAGTGGACGACAAAAGAAAAAACCCTGGCGTTATCGTTGGCGCGAAGAAATCCACGATGAAGTTTTAGCACGCTTGCTTGATTTAAACCAAAAACGCGCCGAAGCAGAAATTTTAGGCGGTAAAGGTGCTGAGAAAGGGAAGGGTAAAGGTAGGAAAACTACAAAAGAAAGTAAAAACAGTAAAAATAAAAATGATACGGTCATTATTCCAGGAATGAACGTAGATTAGATTCAGTAGGTACAAACCAAGGTGAAAAAATGACTATTAAGGAACAAATTACACAAGAATTAGAAAAATTACCTGAACCAATTTTGCAAGAAATTTTAAATTATGTTCAATTCTTGCAAGCAAAGTATAACCAGCAAAATCAAGTTGAAGCTACTAATAATACTGTTATGATTTCAACAGGGGCATCTCTTTTAAAGCATTTAGAAACTATTGGTGATTGGCAAGGTGATGATTTACAAGAATGCTTAGAACAAGTAATTTCAAGTCGTGGAGAAGCTAAATTTAATTACAAATTTAACCCTTTTGACTAATGTATGTACTTACTTGATACTAATCACTGTAGTCTTGCTATTTTAGGCAATACCGAAATTTTGACTCACCTTGCGGAATTAGAAAGCAGTTTTATTGCAACCGGTGTAATTGTGCAGGGAGAGTTAATAGATATGGCAGAACGTTCTCAAAAACGAGAGAGTAATTTAATCCTTGTAAAAAATTTTCTACAAGGTATATATATCTATAATATTGACCAAGAAACAGCAAATATTTACGGTCAAATAAAATCTGATTTATTTAAGCAATTTGCGCCGAAAGAGAAAAACAAGCGGAGAAAAACGAAGATTACTGATTTAGGTTTTGGTGAAAACGATTTGTGGATTGCTGCAATTGCTTTACAACATAATTTAACTCTTGTCTCAGCCGATAGTGATTTTAAACGTATCCAAGAAATCAAAGCATTATCGGTTGAATCTTGGTTGACAAGTTGACAACACAGCTAGGGATGACGGCCAGACAATACAGCCACACAATACAGCCAGACAATACAGCCAGACAATACAGCCACACAATACAGCCACACAACACAGCCAGGGATTGAAAATCCCTGTCTGATAGCGGAAGTCCTCTGGAAGAGAACTAAGACAATTTGCTTGGGTTTTTATATTTTGAACTAGTCGGATGAATCCGACTTCAGCTATTAGACAGGGGTTTGAAACCCCTGGCTTGCTTGCTGGCTTGCTGGCAAATCTAGCTCTAGCTAAAAAATTTGTTCAAATATATTTATTGTTTTTAACTAAATATGGGCAATCTAGTAAATGTAGGTGCTAATTAGCAAAAAATATGTCCTTATGGCGACTATATTATCATATCGTTTGGGCAACAAAACAACGTCTACCTCTAATTATGCCTAATAAAGAATCTGAAATTCATAATTATATTATTGGTAAATCAGACGCTTTAAATTGTATTGTTCATGGGATAGGTGGTATGGAAGACCATATTCATTTAGTTGTGTCTATTCCTCCAACAATTGCAATTGCCGATTTTGTTAAAAAAAATTAAAGGCAGTAGTTCTTATTATTTCAATCATAATATTTCCGCTACTTCGGATAAATTTTCTTGGCAGGAAGGATATGGGGTTTTCTCTTTAGGTAGTAAGCAACTTGAGCAGGCTGTTAATTATGTTAAAAATCAAAAAATACATCATTCACAAGGAACAACAAATTCTTATTTGGAAAATATTTAAATTAATGGATAGTCAGATTGATAGCCAGATAGCCAGGGATTAAAAATCCCTGTCTGATAGCTAAAGTCCTCTGGAAGAGGACTGATTAATTAATTTAAGTAATCGTCTAAAGACGATTTGAGCTATTAGACGGGGGTTTTAACCTCCGCAATTAAATTAAGTTATGCAACCAAATATTAAATGATAAGTAAAACAATATCTCTAACCTCAGCCGAAGTGCGATCGCGCCTCATCGAAGCCTTACAACTCGACCTTATAGGCCCCACCTCCGACGATATTGACCACGCAGAAGAAATTCTCGACCAAGCACCATCAAAGTGGTATCTTACAGGTTTCCTTGTTCCGCATGGCGCACCCATCGAACAGCGTGGAGATGATACGGCTGATGATGATTTAGACCAATTACAAAGGGGTAGCGCGGGTGAGGATGAAACTGTCCCAGACAAGCCATTCGCCAAGAAAGCTTTTTTCCCTTCGTCGATGGGTTTAAGTTTTCTGGTTGCTGAAAACGCCAGTCAACTTAATCTCACAGTGCAATGGGGTGATTACTTCCCAATAAAAGATAATACTGCTGCACAATCTCAAGATGATTCTGGTGCGGAAGAAATTGTCTCACCCCTACAACTAGAAACTACAAACCCCCAAGAAGAATCAAATAACAGTTTATTGGGATGCTGGAAGCGGATTCCACGCCAAGCCCAAATCACTGTTCCTCTAATGGGCGATCGCAATCCCGAACAATTAGAACTGGGTTTAGGTTTAAATACTCCTAAACAATTAAAATTACCGCTTAATCAAAACCAATCTACAAAAACTATTCCCATAGCTGATAGCAACGGTTTACAACTCGTCGTCTCCATCCGTCCTGTAACTTCCAAAGAACTTGTACCTGCTGGAACTCGTTCCGTTTCTGTATTTCTAGTCAATAATCGCCTCTCCACCTCAGATAAACAGCGCGATATTAGCTATATTTTTCAGGCCAGTTTAATCATCCATACCCCAGAAGCATTAGTACCCCGTCCCAATTTACGCGGACGAGATAATCATGATTGGGATGAAAACGTCGCTGATTTACAATACCGCGATGATTATGAATATGCGGTAGGTCATAACGTTTCTGCGATCGCACTCACCAATCCCGATGGTAGCTGTCAGGAAATACGTACCGCATGGATACCTACGGCTGATGTGGAAAAGGTGATAGCTACGGAAGAGGAACTAAAAGATGTTGAATTGAGAATGGAAGCTTTAGCTGATGCACCCACACCAGCAGCATTACAAAATATGCTGAGTCCAATGGTGGATGCTTACGCTGATTGGATTAAGGAACAACGCACAAAATGTCCCACCGAACCCAAACGGTTAAATGTCGCCCTAGATTTACTCCGCCGTGCGGAAATTGCTAACAAGCGTATCGACGCTGGTATCAAAGCGTTAAATGACCCACAAATATTTGAAGCTTTCTGCATTGCTAATCGCGCCATTGCTACAGCCATTCGTCAGCGTACTACTCATGGTAAAACTATCACGCCTGAAATAGTAGCACCACCAAAATGGCGACCTTTCCAGTTAGCATTTTTACTGATGAACTTGGCAGGGATAGCTTACCCCGAAAATGGTGATCGTGAATTAGTCGATTTGCTATTCTTCCCCACAGGTGGCGGTAAAACCGAAGCTTACTTAGGACTCGCAGCTTTTACCCTCGTCTTACGACGGCTGCGTTATCCCAGTATTAAATCGGCTGGTTTAAGCGTCCTCATGCGCTATACCCTGCGTCTTTTAACTCTCGACCAACTCGGACGGGCGGCGACGATGATTTGCGCTTTAGAATTGGAACGCCAGAAAAACCCGCAGAAGTTAGGAACTTGGCCGTTTGAAATTGGGCTATGGGTAGGACAAGCCGCAACACCCAACCGCATGGGTAAAAAGGGAGATAACGACGAAAACAGTGCTAGAGAACGTACTCGTGCTTTTCAAAATAACGATTGCAATCCCTCACCCATTCCTTTAGAAAATTGTCCTTGGTGTGGGACAAAATTTAACCGCAACTCATTCCAATTACAGCCGAATCCCGACCAGCCAACTAATTTACAAGTATTTTGTGCTAACCGTCGCTGTAATTTCCGTGGTGACAAGCCTTTACCAATAGTCGCCGTAGATGAGCCACTATACCGCCGTCTACCTTGTTTTATTATCTCTACAGTAGATAAATTCGCCAGCCTGCCTTGGGTAGGAGAAACTGGTGCATTATTTGGACGAGTAGACCGCTACGACAATGATGGTTTTTACGGCCCCACTCAACTAAATCGCGGTAAACCCCTTGGCGGCTATTTACCACCACCAGACCTAATTATCCAAGACGAATTACATTTAATTTCCGGCCCCTTGGGAACAATGGTAGGACTATACGAAACAGCCATTGATGCTTTGTGTAGCCAAGAGATAGACGGTAAAACAATTCGTCCGAAAATAGTTGCTTCCACTGCGACAGTCCGCCGCGCCAGCAAACAAATTCAAGCTTTATTCGGCCGCAGCGAAGTTGATATATTTCCACCACCAGGGCCAGACAGACGTGATTCATTCTTTGCTAAAACCGTCCCCGCTACAGTCAAAAATGCTCGTACCTATGTAGGAATTGCTGCTCAAGGACGCAGTTTAAAGGTAGTGTTATTGCGTAGCTATTTAGCACTGTTAGGCGCAGCCCAAAAGCACTGGCTAGAACAAGGAGGAAAGAAGAATAGTGATAACCCAGCCGACCCTTACATGACGCTATTAGGTTACTTTAACTCCCTACGTGAACTAGGTGGTAGTCGGCGCATTGTAGAAGATGAAGTCAAATCTCGTCTATTACGTTACAGCCAGCATCAGCGAGTTGACGAAACTTCAGGGTTATTTGCTGACCGGAAAATTGATGATGAACCAGAAGAACTAACCTCCCGTGTCAGCACTAGCGACGTTGCAGATACTAAACGGCGAATGGAATTAACCTTTGATCAAGAGGACAAGGTTGATGTAGTTTTAGCAACTAATATGATTTCCGTAGGTTTGGATATTACCCGCTTGGGTTTAATGGTAGTTCTCGGTCAACCCAAGACAGCCGCCGAATATATCCAAGCTACCAGCCGTGTAGGACGGGATGAGGAACGACCGGGTTTAGTAGTCACGTTATTGAACATTCATCGTCCACGCGATCGCTCTCATTATGAACGCTTTTTTGCTTGGCATTCAACATTTTACCGAGCAGTAGAAGCTACCAGCGTAACGCCCTTTTCTCCCCGCGCTATTGACCGAGGTATTGCCGCCATTACCGTTGCTTTGGCTCGTCTAGGACATCCTGGGATGACAGCACCAACTCGCGCTTTCGATATTACCCAACATCGTCAAGAATTAGAGTTTGTTGTGGAAACCATTGCACAAAGGGCAGAAATGCACGATAAGGAACTGGATGCAAATGAAGCCGAAGCACTCCGCCATAAAGTGAAAAATCAAGTCATAGATTTACTTGATGATTGGACAAGTATCGCCAATGGAAAAATTAGCCTGCAATATCAACGGGAAGTAGGCGAAGCACCACCACTAATATTTGACCCCCTCGACCCTGAATTAAGGAATCAACCACAAAAAGCACAAAGGTTTAAAGCACAGCGAAGTTTGCGTGATGTCGAACCAACAGTCAATCTCTGGGTAATTAATCCTTACGGACATGAGGTAGAGGAGAAAGGAAAATGAGCAAATCTAATAAAAAAATTCCCCCAGCCGGACAAGTGCGCCAAAGTCAAATCCTTTCTACCTTTGGGCCTGGGGCAATGGTAGACTTACCCGAACATTCCGTGTTAATTGCTGGTTTAAATCACTGGCGTGGCGACAGAAGGCGTATCTTTGAAGACCGATTAGCAACTAGAGTTGCTGAAATTTTAGAAGTCAACAATATTAAGCTGTATGCGCCGCCAGTTGACGAACAAGACCCCAAAGCTCCCCGCACGGGAATTAATGCTTTCATGTTTCCCACTTGGTTTTTAGCCCAAGTCAAGGAAACTTGGGAAGACACCAAAACCAAAAAAACATTCCGCACTCGCCCTCTGTTACCTTGGGGTAATTTGGTTAGTGGTAAATATCTGAGTGCTGAGAAAAAGTCTATACCAGTTGTACCCGTCCGTTTTGTGCAAGCCTGCGTTAAAGGTCATATCAGCGATATTGACTGGTATCGTTTCGTACATAATGACCCTGAAAATAAATGCCGAGGTCAGCTATGGTTAGACGAAGGTGGTTCAGGTAACGACTTCGCGGAAATTTACGTGCGTTGCGAAGCCTGTAAAAAACGCCGTCCCCTTGCTGATGCAACAGTTCGCAACGGTAAAGTCTTAGGCCCATGTCAGGGACATCGCCCTTGGCTTGGTTCTTTTGCCCAAGAACCTTACTGTATTCGGGAATCAACAGGTCTACCAGAGTACAACCGCTTATTAGTTAGGTCTGCCAGTAACGCCTATTTTTCGCAAATTCTCAGCGTTATTTCCCTTCCTGACCTAGATGCAGGTTTACGAGATGCAGTGAATTTAGTTTACGAAGATTTTCTGCAATATTCAGAAAGCGTCAGCGATGTGAAAAAGGAGCGCAAAAAACAAAAGGTAACTGTAGCTTTAGAACAATTTAGTGATGAAGCCGTCTGGGAAGAAGTACAACGGCGACAAAGTGGGCAAGGAAAACCACATAAAAGCATTAAGCAAGTGGAAATAGAGACATTGCTTTCTAGCTCCCTTGAAGTTGGGGAAGATGTCCCAGACAAAGATTTTTATGGTAGGTCGCGTAGTTTGGACAACTTACAGCCTGCGTTTACCTCCTGCATTGAACGAATTGTTTTAGTACATCGTTTACGTGAAGTAATTGCCCAGGTGGGTTTTACTCGCTTTGAAGCGGAAATGCCAGATATCGATGGCGAACTTGATATCAGCGTCAGGCGTGCTTTGCTGGATATTGAAACTACTTGGGTTCCTGCAATTGAGAATAAAGGCGAGGGTGTATTTATTGCTTTCCGTCAGGAAGCTATTGAAGATTGGTTAAAACGAGAAGCCGTTAAAAAACGGGGAAGAGAATTATCAAGAGGTTTTGATATCTGGTGTGCGCGTAAAGGTATCGACCAGGAAAAAGAAAAAGTTAAGTTTCCTGGCTTGCCGTATATTATGCTGCATTCTCTATCACATTTATTAATTGTGGCTGTATCGTTAGAATGCGGCTATGCGGCTAGTTCCATCCGTGAACGCATCTATGCTGGTGAATCTGGTTATGGGATTCTTTTATACACTGGCTCAACTGGCTCAGAAGGGACTTTAGGCGGACTGGTAGAAGTTGGTAAACGCATTGAACACCATTTAGAAGTAGCCCTAGAGCAAGGAAGATTATGTTCCAATGACCCAGTATGCGCTCAACATCGCCCAGATAATGAGCAAGAGGAGCGTTTTCTGCACGGTTCGGCTTGTCACGGATGCTTGCTAATTGCAGAAACATCCTGCGAACGCCGCAATGAATTTCTTGACCGCGCCTTGGTTGTCTCTACAGTTGAAGGTTTAGGAGCAGAGTTTTTCCCAGAATAAACACAATGGCTTTTTTGCAACTGAGCCGTCCAACTTTACTGAAACTAGCAACAGCATTAGAAAACGGCAGGCTATCCCCTCCCTTTCTCGTATCGGCAATCATTAACTACGTACCCGCAACTTTAAGTCAAACAGTAATTGATGAACTTAATCATCTTACTGGTCAAGGCGTAAAATGTAGCCATATTGCTTATACGCTCCGCCTATTGGCAGCAGAAAGAAGTGCATCTCAACAAATACGCGATCGCATTGAGTTAGTATGGACTGGCCCAGAGGTGACTGGTTCTCAAAGCCGTGATACTAGCGTTGTTGTCCGCGAACTTTTTAGTAACGCGAAAAAAACTGTTCTAATCTCCAGCTTTGCCATTGATAAAGGCGAGAAAGCAAAAAAATTATTCCAGGTACTTGCAGGACGTATGGATGCTAACCCGGAACTATATGTACAAATGTTTCTTAACATCCAACGTCCACATCACAGCGAAGTAGCAGAGTCAGTATTATTGAGGGAATTTGCACACACCTTTCGCTGCGATATCTGGGTAGGGGAGAGATTACCAGAAGTCTATTATGATGTGCGATCGCTGGCAGTGGATGTTAAGCAAAAATCATCTCTCCATGCCAAGTGCATTGTTGTAGATGAGGAATCTGTGCTGATCACATCAGCTAATTTTACAGAAGCCGCCCAGGAACGCAATATTGAAGCAGGTGTTTTGCTCACTGACTCAGCAACAGCCCAAGCGTTGCGCTTGCAGTTTGACAGTTTGGTGTCTCACAAAATCCTGCGTCCTATTCCTGGGATTTGATTGTTTATGCGATCGCTTACAGTGTAAGCCCATCGCACTTAAACTATATCAGCCTGAGAAACAACATTCCCTTCACCTTCATCTGGCAGATATTCCAATAGTTCCCCAGGTTGACAATTCAAAGCTTTGCAAATGCCATTCAATCGTTCCGGTGCTAATCTTGGCATTTCATCAACCTTACGCAATCTATAAATTGAGTTTTCAGTTATACCAAGTATCATAGCTAAATCCTTATTTTTAACCCGCTTTCGCGCCATCACTTCATTTAATTTCCAGCGAATCACTTGATTCTCAGACATAGACTACATCACCAGTTTAGTCGCTGCTAGATGTAGATTTATCTACTCTTCAGTATTCTATTTAACAAGTAGATATATAACACTCTAAGTTTTATTAATCTACACTTGACGCAAGTCTACGTGTCGCGTAGATTAAATGGTAGACAAAACAAATGCGATCGCCCTCCGGGAAGAGACTGCGATCGCATTTTGTACAACCCCATTGATGAGGTTATTCACATGATTACACAAGAGCCATTTGATGACCAAACTTTGACGCAATCAGAGTTGGAAGGATATGTTGACCAGATAACTGACCCAACACCACCAGAAATAGAAATTGACTCTGTGATCGATGTTTTTGGAGAACTTTATCGAGTTTGGAACGGTTGGCAACTACTAGGCACTTTTTATGAAAATTTGGAGGGTAAATGGATAGCGCAGCCTTGTAATACGGATGAAAGACCTTGTTGTGACACAGCTTTGCAAGCGCAGTTGCTAATCATAGCTGTTAATGGCTTGCTAGTAGCAGATGCAGCGTAAAACATTTGATAGATAAATTTTTCATCACATAGAGACGTGGTTCATTCCTCCGTCTCTTTTTTACTGGCTTCACCTACCAATATGCAAGGTGCGATCGCATCTTTAAAAACAAGTTAAATTTTAATACCTGCATCTTATAAAGATATATCGCAGTTGTTTGTAACAGCCATCATCAATTATACTCTTGCTCTTGGTCGCTGGCTAATCTGGAGCCTCATACGATTGTATAAATTAACTTGAGGATCGGAATGGCTAATTGAAGCAACTAAGGCATAACGTTGCATTTCTACTTCATCTGGACTTGCCCATTTACGGTTACAGCTAACAACCAGAGTCATGTTTCCTTGATCATATTTTGTGGACTGAGGAAAGATTTTTACTTGTCCCCTTTGTACTGTTCCTTTCTTCCGCAGGTTAGAACCTGGAGATAAATCAACCGAGATGCCAGATCCATGTTTTTCCTTTAAATTATCGAGCGTGATTTCCGTGAACTTATTAGGCGCATTTGCTTTGTCAGCATCTACATAAGCACTTACAATACTTTCCCTATCAATTCCCTTGAAAAGGTTAAATTCCATCGTGACTCCCAAATATGAGTCTCCACGAGTAGGACGAGTTGGTGGATCAAATGCCAAGGTGATTGATAGTAAGCGAGTACCTTTTACTTCAAAAAATTCAGGCGGTAATTGGGGAATTTCATAAATATGAAACTTGCCTACAGGAATTAAAATATTGTCTTCTGATAAAACAACGTAATTCTCAGCAGAATACATTGCACGTTCTAAATCACTCTGTCCATAACCATAGATCGCTAATTGGTTCTCAATTTGCTTTGTCTTTTGACTCTGAGATTGCTTACTATTACATTGAAATTCAGGTGGAATTTCCTTGGGAAGAAGTGCAGAGTTAACAATAAGCGCCCGAATCAAATTAGAACTGGCTTTTGGATATTTTGTAAAAAGTTGAGCGGCTAGGTTAGCAACACGAGGCGCAGCAAAACTAGTACCACTACAGATATGAAACAAAGAACTGTTGAAATCTTTGGATAGAGTTAGAACAGAAACACCAGCTACACTATCTGGCAATACATTGACTTTAGGTAGACCTAGACTTTCTCGATAACTCAGGTCTAACACTAAATCTCCACCAAAGTCCACAACATCAGGTTTAATCATTCCATCTACGCCAAAGCCAGTTCTGGTAAATGGAGAAGGGTATCCTGATAATTTTGCGATCGCCTGACGACGAACATCAGAAGGTTCTGTAATACTACCGCGACCAAATGACAAAGAACCTACGGTCAATGCAATTGCTGAAGTTGCTGGGTCAATAATTCGAGCGCTCTTGTTTAGCAGATAATTTGGGTAGTCAGTTCGTAGTTGCTCATGTGACTTTGCCTCTTCATAGAAAGCATTACCGGCTGAAATTACAAACAAGATGTTTTTATGTTGGTATTGATAAGCAATTTCATCTATCTTTGCAGCAAGCCGAAACTGCTTTAGACCATCTCGGTAAATTTGTTCATCATTACCTAGCGAGATATTTATGACTTTGCAATTAGGATACTGCTCAACAAAAGTGCAAATGGCTTCATCAAGTTGAGTTTCTAAAAGAAGATCCTCATCATATTTGTTATTCTCATCTGTTACACGAGCAGAAAATAACCAAGCTTTTGGATCGAATGAACGCTGTTGAATGCAGTTCTCAACATTTCCATAAATAGCAATTCCAGCGACACTTGTACCATGTCCATGTACATCGTCAGGGCCACCTTGTATGACTTTCCGTTTTTCATCTGGAAATACTTCAGCCTCACCCAGTACTGGAGCAATTAACGGATGACCACGCGGTACACCAGAGTCTATAACAAGAATGCCACAATTATCTTCAGGTGGAGGAACAACTTCGGGAAAACTAGAAATAGGCAGATTATAATCACTAGTTGTTTCAAATCCAGGTTGGGGAGGGCGGTCAATTTCCTTGACCATTTCCTCCAGCAGCAATAGTTCTAAAACTTCATGAGTGACTTTAATCCGAGCAATACATAGATATTCACCTATATATCTATCACTCATTCTCATAGGAGCAATACTAGTGGATAATTCCTCTAGGACTTGGGCAATCTTATTCAAGTAATTTTGCATCTCTTTATGATCGCCTGTGTGCCAAAGTTCCAAATCTAAAGCTGCAAGTTCAACTGGCTGTACACGCTTGAGTTCTAACAAACGACCAATGCGATCCTGTGGTTCTAGGGGAACTAGCTCATCAATTGCCCCTAAGTATTCATATTTGGGGCCGTCTTGAATTTGGCTGTAATTCTCTAACCGCTTCCTGAATTCAGTTAGCTCCTTGTCAGACGCAAAGACAACAATAGCTTTATCGGGTTCACGTGCTAAGAAATTTAACCCTGTTTTAGTCAAATCGTCTTCTGAAAGATAGCCTTCTTTAGCAACTTTGATTTTAAAAATTAATTTTGGATCAAGACGGAAAGGGCTGATTTTTTCCTTAACAGGCTGAGTCAGGCTAGAAATTTGACCTAATAGCTGCTTACCATGTGCGCTGACATCACGTTTTATACTATGAGGAGGTCTACCAGGTCGCCGAGGTAATTCAATTGTTATCCGAGGTAATTGTAGGTGTTCAAACTGACTACCCATCGTGATTAGACGTAAATAGTTATCTTGAGTTTGCTATTATACTTTGTCTTGCGACAAAACGGCCTATAGCTACTTCTAAATCATCAGCAGTCAAGGTACGTTCACCTCTTAGAATCACGGCTTTAATAGCATCAGAACATATACGCTCTATATCTGCTCCAGTAGCATTCTCAAGCCGAGCAGCAAAGGCAGACAAATTAATAGCAGGATAACGGATAGCAGATAAATAACGACTGAAAAGAGCCGTCCGCAGTTCAACCGACGGGTTATCAAAAAAAATCACTTCATCAAATCGTCGCCAAACAGCACTGTCCAGGAGTTTCTCGTGATTAGTGGCGGCGACAAATATACTTTGATTAGTTGCGTTATCGATGAGTTGTAGCAGGCTATTCACCAACCGTTTTACTTCACCATGTTCATTTAAATTATCCCGATCGCGGGCGATCGCATCAAACTCATCGAACAAAACAAGCCATTCACCCTGTTCAATGTAGGTAAAAATTTTCTGAAGATTCGTTGCTGTTTCACCTAAAAAAGAAGAAAATACTGCCGTTAGGTTCACGTAAACAAGCGGCATACCTAGTACGCTAGAGAGAACTTTTGCGGTTTGGGTTTTACCACAGCCAGGTGGCCCGCAGAATAGTAATTTGTTTTTGGGCTTGAGATTGTAAGCAGCGAGTATGTCTTGCTTACGGTTTTCGAGGACAATTTCTTGCAGAATATCAAAAATTGTTTCGCTGAGGACAATGTGATCCCAGGTTAGATCGAATTGTTTTACCTCAAGTAAAGCCAGCCCAGTATCCTTGTCTTTGGGCAGTTCAGGAAACTGGCTCCAAGGGCTAGGGTTAGCAGCTAGGGGTTTTGTGTATCCATTCCCATTTTGAAGCAGTTTTTCCAGATCCCTAGCAAGCAATATATGATTTTTATTTCTTTCTTCTTCAATTAGTTCTTTAGCAGCAGCTAAAAACTCTTCTCTCTCATTGCGAGAGAAGCTTCTGAAGAGTTTTCTGAGAATTTCGCCGCGTGCCATATTTTATAACCGAAACCGGATACTCGGTGTACCCTAATTGTATAGTACATTTGCACTATCAAAGTGAAGAATGCAAAAAGCTATTTACCATAGCACTGAAATATTACACTTGGCAGGAATCATTCCTCAAGTTATATAGCTAAGACCTACTTTTACACTGGGTAAATGGGTTGCTTTACACTATAGCTATTATTCTCAACTAACTGAATAGGGAGTGCCTCGACACCATTTTTGACCACTACTAAAATTCCGTAACAAAGCTGTTCACAGTCGAATATATTCTAGCCTTCTGCCCACTCCAGTAAATCACATCTTAATACCACCTACAGACAACAAATATAGCCAAAATTCTTCAAACTTTTCATTGCTCTTGGAAAAAGGTAATCACGCAGAAATTTCTCATCGTGAGCGGGATGTATCGCCTTTAGCCATGCTTCTGACGCTTCGCCATTGTTGCAAACGGCAGGAAACAGTGAGGACATTCGCCTTGTACCCACTCTGCGGGAATCGGGAAAGAAGTTTCACAGTTAGTACATTTGGTTAGTAGGCGTAAATTGTGGCGATCGCATTTCATCACATCCTTAAACTGCCACTCTATTCGATGACAAGGTACTTCTGCATAGCAAGCAGCGCATAATCTAATTGGTCGGGGCTTCATTGTCACTCCCTTGGGTGGTAACATCTCGGCTAATCTATCCGCATTGACTCTTACCACAGATGTCAAAGCCTCCAACTCCTGTCTAGTGGGAAACGGATTAAAGTACAACTTTTTCCAACGCGAAACAACTGCACCGAGTCCAGTTAATTTACCTAACTGGCTTGAGGTTAAATAATTTTCTCGGCGAAAGCGACCTAAGAAATGGCTTAAGCTTTCGCCTTCCAGGGGTTCTACTTCAAAAATATGAGGTTCTTCCGCACCAATTTCCATTATTCAAACCAATCCAAAACTTCAGTCAAAGTTTCTTTATCAATATTCTTCAATCCTTTTCTCAACGCTAAGATTGAAGCTCTTCTCAATACCCGATCCACCAAACCAATTTTGCCACCTGTTTTTCGACGCAGAGGTTCTAAAGTTTCACTTCTTGTAAGATTAGATGGGAGTGGTAGACACAGAACTTCTTCTTCCCAAATTTTTACTAACTCTGTAAATTTTTTTTCTGATTCCACCAAAGGTAACTTATAACATTCGATAAATCTGTCATGAATGTAAGGTTCCCTCTTAATTAGATTGTCTAAACCGTCTGTGCCTACAAGAACAATGGAAATTCTCAACAAGTCATAAATTCGAGCAATTTCACTAAAAGTATTTAATTTCAGGAAATTTGCTTCATCAATAATCAGCATTTCAACCTTAGATTCCTTGAGTAGTCTTTGTACTCGCCTTCTGAGGTCAGTTAGTTTTCCCGAAGTTGCATCATATTTCAAACTTTCCAGAATCAGAACCAATAACTCACCCGATGAGCAATCTCCTGGAACTTGCATATACAAAACAGGTACGATATCTCTTTTACCTCCTCTTTTTTGCGGCTTATTTAATAGTCTATACACATCACAAGTCACAGATTTACCTGCTCGTGGAGGTGCAACAATTCGACCACATTGTTTAGAAAGACGCAAACCATCTAACCAATCATGAATTTTTTGTATATGCTCTAATTCCACAACACTAGGACTAAGGAGACGTTCAATTTCTGGCTGTAATTCTTCTGGAATGGGTTCATCTCCCCATAAATTCTGTACCCATCTCTGCCAATAATCATCTTTCATGATTCTGATTGTTGTCGAAAATTAATAACGTTTTAACGTCTGAATATGTTTAATAAAATCCTGTAAATTCAATGAAATCTACTCATCATAATCTTGACGAAGTTGCTCATAGTTAAAGATTCTGGGTTTTCGAGTTACAGGTTTTGGTGTTTCTTGTAAATTTTCTAGTGGTTCTGTCTCGCTCAGATTGATGGGTTCATACACAGCATGAACTTGAGCTTGTTCTTCTTTCTTGCGTTCCTTTTGGCTCTTTTTCTTTTGCTTGATGAAAGTATCACGGTCGTGTATCTCTGCCAAAATTGATTTATTACTGAGTGTTTTACCAACAGAGCGAACTTTTCGACTAGCGGCTTTAGCCTCTTCTAGAGATAATTGCTCAGTTTCCCAATCCAGCGCATGAGCAGCAGACAGAAACACTTCCTTACCTTTATCTATTCGGTAAACCCAAACAGTTGTAATATCTCTAGGGTCATACCTGAGTACAATATTTTCCCCTGCGTAAGCCGCCAGGTAGTCACCACGATACATGATATTTTCAAAGCTGAGATACCCGCCTTTGTAAATGCTGCGCCGAGTCTTTTTCATCAAACAGATATCTAATTCCCGCTCCTTAACCATTTTTGGTAGAGCAGGTAGTCCCGCTTCCCATCGTTGAAACCTTGTTTGGTCTTTTGTCCGTGCATCAAGACGCTGATTGTAGTTGTCAACAATGTAGCGAACTAACAGTAGGTGCAATTCCCGTAAGGTTAAGCAAGCTTCTTCCTCTGCTGTCTTAGAACGTTCCTGAATATTGGAACCTAAATAGCCATAGAAACCAGAGAGAAATTCTGTATTAATCGTGCCGAAGCTACGTTCTTCAATACCACCCTCGCTAGGGCGATCGCGTAAATGGCACTCAAAGCCTAATTGAAAACCAATCTGTTTCAAGTGTTCAGAGCGAAAATCTCTACCACCGTCAGTAAAAAGATTTTCGGGTACGCCATAAGTTCCCCAGTCGCTAATAAGTTTATATTCTGCACTATATTGCTTTGGCAAAATAGCATGACGTGAAGCAAGAGCAACAACTTGAGAGCTAGGTGCATCAAAGCCCACATGAATACCCATAATGCAGCGAGAATAACTGTCTGTAATCTTTGTGAACCAAGGTCTAGCCAATGGTTCACCATACTGATCAACCAACATGACATCTAACTTTGTATGGTCGCACTGCCAAACATGGTTGCTGTAACGCACATCTAATGTTTGTCCATCACGAGTTTTATGAGAGACTCGTGACCCTCGCCATCCAATATTTCTCTGTTTCTGTTTCCGCTCTTGACGCTCAATGATAGGGTTGAGAACCCTATAAACTGTCATGTGGCTAGGAAATTTCTGTAAGCCTAACTGTTCTGCTCTGACTTGTACTCTCATCGCCACTTGAGCAGGAGTCATTTTTTTGCTACCCTTATTCCCTTCTTTAAAGGTGTTAACAATAAATTTTTGCCACTCAGGGTCTATCCGATAACTACCTTTATCATTTCTTTGAGTCTCAACAATTGCAGATAAACCGTCTTGTTGATATTTTTTGACTAGACGCTGAACTGTTCGTACAGTCTTGCCCAGTTTCTCTGCTGCTACTCTTAACTTCTCACCATAGGTTTTGCGATCGCATGGCTCAAGTAGACCTTGGATCACATCCATTTTGAGTTTTGCCTCAGCCGATAATTCCGTGAAAATTACGTTTGTTTCTTCTAGTTCATCATCCTGAATTTCATCTACATCATCGTTGTTTTCAACAGGCAGAGATTCGTCGTCTTGCTTGACGATGGGCATTTCATCCATAGGAAAACTTGATTCATACTCAAAACAGTAATCACAATCTCGCTATTGTGCGAGAACATCCAAACTTCCTAAAGCAGTTGACCCCTCAATGGACGCGGCAACTTTTCGGTATAAGGATGTATTATTTAGTGCAAATGTACTAAATAAAATTATAATACCACTATTCAAGCTAAAAAGCGACAGCTAATTTGTTATGAAACTAGAAAATTTTAGAAAACGTAAAATTTTAAAAGACGACGTTTATTTTGTTATTATTTAAATCAACGACAAGTAAAGTGTTAAATAAACTACTAACCCATTACATAATAAAAAACGTTGTAAACACTCATGTAGCAACATTTTTGATAGTTTTATATTTGACGACATTATTTTGTTAAGACGACAAATAATTAGTTATTCAACAACTTAAATTTATCTGCATTTAATTGAGGTTGATACTTGTTGAATATCTCATGGAAGTATAACTAAACTAAAAAAATATGATAGCAATATTTGCTGTGATTCCCAGCCAAGAGTGCAAAGCTAAATTGGTAGAGTAATCACAAACTTCGTTCCCTGACCAGAAATTGACGAACAGAGGATGTGTCCATTATGTTTATCGACAATGATTTGGTAGCTAATCGCTAATCCTAGACCAGTTCCCTTACCCACAGGCTTAGTTGTAAAAGATGGCTCAAAAATTCTAGCTTGCACTTCCGGCGGCATACCTAAAGCATTATCTTCGATACAAATTGTGACTGTTTGTTGCTGATCATCGACTGATGTAGTAATTGTAATTGTGTATTGACAAGGAGCTATCTTCTGTTTTAAGGCGTTTTGATGCAGGTCATCAAAGGCATCAATAGCATTAGCAACAATATTCATAAACACCTGATTTAGTTGTCCGGGATAGCAAGTAATTGGGGGTAACTCACTGTATTGTGTAACAACGTCAATTTTAGGGCGATCACCTTGGTCTTTGAGACGATGCTTTAACAGCATGATGGTACTATCAAGTCCTTCGTGAATTTGAAACTTGACCTTAGATGAAATATCGGCACGAGCAAATGTTCTCAAAGATAAGCTGATGTCTTTTAGACGATCAATTCCCTGGTGCATGGATAACAGAAGTTTGGGTAAATCCTCAACTAGATACTCTAAGTCAATTTCTTCCATCAATTCTTCCAGTTCGGGATCTGCCTCTGATAACTTGTGCTGTTGCAGATTAACCAAACGAAACAGATCATTGACATATTGCTCAATATAAGAGCAGTTGCCACTAATAAAACCAATCGGGTTATTAATCTCATGACCTATACCCGCAACCAGCTGTCCCAGAGTAGACATTTTCTCACTCTGGATTAATTGCAATTGGGTTTGTTGTAACTGTTGTATGGAATGGGTTAATTCTGCGGTACGTTCTTGCACCCGTTGTTCCAATGTCCGCGTCAAATGGGAGATTTTTAGGTGTAACTTAAGTCGAGCAATGACTTCTTCTTGTTGAAAAGGTTTGGTAATGTAGTCAACTGCGCCAATTTCCAGTCCTTTCACTTTGTCTGTAGCATCAGACAAGGCAGTCATAAAAATGACAGGAATACTCTGAGTGATATCATTAGCTTTCAGCCTGCGACAAGTTTCAAATCCATCAAGACCTGGCATCATCACATCAAGGAGAATCAAATCGGGATGAGCGTATTCTGTTTGTTCGATCGCTGACTCGCCATCCGTAGCCATCAGTGCTTTCCAACCACATCCCTTAATTGCTTCCGATAGCACCTTCAGATTATTGGGATTATCATCCACCAATAATATGTGCATTGGTTTCAAAAGAGTTTGAGTGATCATTGATGTGACTCCGTGGTAACAAATGTTTTCAGGAACTTACGGATCTTTGTGGTTTGGAAATTGACAGTAAGTTTACCCAAGGTAGTCGCAAAAGGAGTGAACTGACTATCTTGCTTAATTAACTCTGTGATAATTGCCTCGATCGCAGGAATATCCCCCATCATTGCCAGATGATATAGTTGTTGCAAAATCTCCTGAGATGGCAAAATCAATTCACTATTCTGATCTATTGGCTCATTCTTGGCAGGTAACTGCTGAGATGGAGATTGGGCATAGATCCAGTCCACATTGAGGAGCGATCGCAGTGCATTTAATAATTCATCAACTTGCAAAGGTTTAGGTAAGAACGCTGTTGCGCCAGCCTCTAAACTTCGTTGCTGATTCTCCTCAAACACTCTAGCACTAGAGACAATAATCGGAATCAAACGAGTTTGAGGATTTTCTTGTAATTGCACCATTAGCTCAAAACCATCCATATTTGGCATCGCTAAATCCAGCACAATCATATCCGGCTGATGTTCAGTTGCCATCTGTAACCCCTGTTTGCCGTCGATTGCTTCTAAAGTTCGACAGCCAATTTTTTGTAGCAAACTACTCAACAAAGAAAGATGGTTGCGATCATCATCCACAATCAAAATTTTTGGCGTACGACCCCGAATCCCCATGATTTTCTGATCGCTGGCGGCAATAGTTCCCGTATTCCAGTCGTGGGAAACTGGCATTGGGACTGTTAAATCCAGCCAAAATAGACTACCCTCTCCCAAGCTACTTTGTACTTGAATTTGGCTACCCATTAATGTGGCAATTCTTTGACTGATGGCTAATCCTAAACCTGTCCCTTCAGATTTCCGTCCAGCTTCACCTACTTGCTCAAAGGCCAAAAAGATTTTCTCTAATTGGTCTGGTGACATCCCAATACCTGTATCTTCAATCTGGAAGCGAATCTTTTGATAGGTTACGTCTTTAGTCTCATTGGTCACTTGGGAAAACTCTTGCTCAATCACATCTACTTTAAATGTGACGCTACCACTGTCTGTAAATTTGATAGCGTTGCCCAGTAAGTTGATCAAAACTTGCCTTAGCCGCTTTTCATCTACTTGAATGACCACTGCTAAGGAATTGTCCATTAAGATGTTAAATCCAATTCCTTTTTGTTCGGCTCGAATACTGCAAATCTCAGTTACACTATGCAAAAAAGTGGGTAAATGTACATTAGTTGTCACTAATTCTAATTTACGAGCTTCAATTTTTGAGAGATCTAAAATGTCGTTGATCAACATCAGTAGGTGCGACCCACATTGATAAATAATACTGACTCCTTCCCGATTTTTCTCAGTCAAGTTTGGCGATAGTTCCAGCACTTGGGCAAAACCCAGAATGCCATTTAATGGTGTGCGTAACTCATGACTCATATTAGCCAAAAACTCACTCTTGGCTTCGTTAGCAGCGTCAGCAGCCTGTTTGGCCTCCAGCAGTTCATGAGTTCGCTCTTCAACTTTAAATTCAAGAGTTTTAGAATAATCGAGAAGTTGAGAGTTGGCAATTTCTAGTTGTCGATTCGCTTCTTCTAACTTTTGCTGTTTATAGGCATTAGTAGTAGCAATGACGCTACCAATAAATGCCGCTAATCCTGGTGTTAAAGGAATTAGAAGACCGTGGAGAAACATCCCGTAGCCACCACCCATCAAGGCACCACTGATGCCCACACTTGCCCATAAAATTTTCCCACCCGGAACTTTGCGCTGGGTATGCACACTTGCTAAAAACCAACTACCACCAGAACCGATCAAAGACCATGCAATAATCCAAAAAGATGCTACTGTTCCAGATACACCGTGCAGGTTGGCTTTGCCAGTTTTTGCACCTTGGACTATTTGATGGGCAATATTGGCATGAATAACAACCCCTGGTGTAGGTTTTTGGGCAGAAATTAAAGAAGAACTAAAAGGTGTGCTAAAAAAGTCATTGGTACTGGCAGCCGTTGACCCAATAAATACCATGCGATCGCGCATCATCTTGGATGGAATTTTGCCTGCCAAAACATCTCGCATAGCCACTGTACGAAACGCTGTTTCTGAACCATGCCATTTGAGCAAAATTTGATAACCACCAACATCAGCATCAGAATAACCCGCCTCTTGATTTTGGAGTGGTAGATAGATTTGCTTATTCAAGCGAAACTTCTGTTGCTTTTCGTCAACAGATTCTAAGGAGATTTTGTCAACTTCCAGGTACTTGAGGGCAACAAGAGTTGCCAGTCCCGCTTTAACCTTTCCCTCTTGTTTGGCATCAGTGGAGGTAAGTAAGGCACGACGCACATGGCGATCGCTATCTAAAACCAAATCGGCTAATCCTACTTGATCCAGTTTTTGCAACTCCGGTGGCGGATTAACACGCTCCCCAGTAATTTTCTCCACGCCAATTAAATTGGGAGTGTTACGAAAGATTTTGACAAGTTGTTCATATCCTTTGCCTTCGGGTAAATCTCGATAGATATCCAAACCAATGGCGCGGGGTTGTTGCGCTCGAATTTTTTCTAGTAATTGTGCTAGTGATAAATCTGGAATTGGCCATTTACCAACTGATTGGATATCGCGTTCATCAATTGTCACAATAACAATTTCGTCAGCGATGATATTTTGCGAACACCCAATGAGGGCGCGTGCTTCGCACGAACGCTGTCGCATCCATTCATCACGAAGTTTCCACTCCGGCAAATTAAAAAGTCCCAATGACTGCCCAACAATAACTGTGAGAGCGACACTGGGAGTAATAATTAAAACACTACGAGAGCGTTGGATGAAACCTTGGAATTTACGCCACATAATTTCGCCAGAGGCTTATAACATTGATTACCATTGGTCAGCCATGACTCCACTAACACTTGTCTGAGATTGCGGGGCATTGGGTGTTAGAAAAACTCTTCCTAGTCCCTAGCCCCTGGTCTTTAATTCCTAATTAGTAGATGCGACTAAGGGAACTTTTGCAACATCCTTTAAGCTAACGGAGGAGAGAAGTTCCTGCCATTGCTTAATCAGGGTGACATTTTCAGGTTGAGTAGTTTGCAGTACAGCCATTGTGGCTACACAGTCATACCACACACCATTTTTACCCAAAGCGGTTGCCCGCTTCAGAGCATCTTCTTGCTGCATGGCTGTTGTCAGTTCAGCAGTAGGCTGGATACGCTCAATCCAACCATCAACGTAAGGTGTACTTGGGCTAAGTGTTCTATCCACTTTCAGCGCCAAGAACCATTGATAGTTTTTACCCACAGCTAAAGCAGGCGCATCTGTTGGTAATTTGACTGCTATTACTCCAGTTTTCCCTGCAACCGGAATAGTCATTTGATACTGTGTATTACCAGTTTCATCTTTGAGGCTAAACACAGCTTCTTCTGCATTAGAAGCAGGAAGGTAGACTAAAATTGTGGGATGTCCAGAAATCGTTGTGCCATAGAAGCTTTCTGGTAGAAGGGCGATAAGCGCTGCCGGCCCAGCTGCTGCTACAGTCGAAGGATTCAAGTAGTAACTACCAAGACGAGAAGCACCTCCAGAGGCCTGTTGAGGAGCGCTGTTATCTTTTTTGGGAGTAAAAAGATTACCACGAGAAGCACCTCCAGAAGCCTGTTGAGGAGCGCTGTTATCTTTTTTGGGAGTGAAAAGATTACCACGAGAAGCCCCTCCAGTGGCTTGCTTAGGCGCACTGTTATCTTTTTTGGGAGTAAAAAGATTACCACGAGACGCGCCTCCAGTGGCTTGCTTAGGCGCACTGTTACTTTTACTTGGGGTAAAGATACTGCCGCGAGAAGCTCCTCCAGTGGCTTCTTTTGGCGCAGAATTTTTTACAGGCGGGGTAAATGTTACAGCAGATGCACTAGCCCATGTACTGCTAACAATCAGAGCAATGATGCTCAATGTAGTTAGATATCGATGTTTCATTATGTTTGATCTCATCTCATTAAGTAGTGACGGAAAATACATTAAATAACACTGTGCAAACAACTCCTGAAATACTTTTAAATCCCAGTTAAATTGGGGAAGGCTACTAGTATTTATATCCGAATTCGTGTAAAAAATCCATAAAGAAATGGTTTCTTTAGAGCCATGAGACCACGGTAAAATTACTTAACTACAACCAGTTTCCCACCAAAACAAAGGCAGACCAAAAAAACGGATCGCGGAAATCAGTTTGGCGAATCAGGTTAATTTGTGCCTGTCGTAGTGCTTCGGCCTTTGTGATTTTGGGCTGCCGTAGTTGGTCATAGAAACGAGTCATGAGCATTTGGGCGGCTTTATCTTTAACTGGCCAGAGTGTGGCAATGGTAGAACGAGCGCCGGATTTGACAGCTAACCCAGCTAATCCCAGAGCAGCCCGATCATCTCCACTAGCAGTATCACAGGCACTCAGTACTAATAATTCGATCGCCTTTGATGAGTTCCCACTACGATTTTTGAGGAGTTCGGACAATTCCTTCACATTCACTTGTCCATCCCATGTAAGTAAGAAAGTATCTTCGAGACGAGAACTAAATTGTCCGTGGGTTGCTAGGTGAACAACATTCGCCTTATTAGATTTCACTTGATCGGCGAGGGCTTGACTGGTGAATTGCTGGTTAAGTAAGGCTGAAGATGGAACTTTCTGGGCTATTTGCCTCACTTCTGATTCCACCGCGGGTAAAGCACTAAAACCAGCACGAGATTCACTAATCCCGCCAACAATTGCATCAATGTGGTTTTGCTGGAGTGAACGAGCCGCCATCAGTTGCAATCCTGGGGAAAGTGCCACAGCATACTTTTCAATCAGATATTGCTTACCGTCATACAAGGCGGCCATGGGAATGTTCCGCAATCGCCCATCTAAAACAAATACCAATGTCTTAGTGTCTTTGAAGGCTTGATCTGCTTCTGCTGGACGAATCAACCAGTCATAAATCTGTCGGGATAATTGCTCTCGAACGGTTGAGTCGGAAACTGGGTTGAGAGCAACGAGGAAATTCTCTAGAGTTTGGTCAATTTCCGCTTGAGATTTGGGAGTGGCGTAGTAACGCAGTGGTTTTCCGGCTTGAGAAAAAATTACACCTAAGCGATCGCTTAAAATAATCGGATAAACTACTGTTGCCGTGGGGTCAACTTGATCAATTTGTTGGGCTTTATCTAAACAAGCTTCGCGGAAAAAGTTATCTAGTTCAGCGACTTGGAGTGACTCAATTAATTCACGGGCTTGTGTTAATGCAGGTTGGGTAGGTTGCTCATCTAGTAGTAAACTCACTAATTCCCGATAGACAGGCTCAACACTTTCGCGGAAAGAAAATTGGACATCGGGGTTGACAGCAACCATATCCCCTCGCAATGCCTTTAATGACTTCACGGCTTCGGTATAAGCTGTAATGGCTTGGGGGTGATTGCCTTGTTGCTTATACAACTTTCCTACCTGCCATGCTGATTGAGCAATCAGATCATCCGCTTGGATTTGGCGGGCAATATTCAAAGATTTCTCGGCTAATTCCTGCGCCTGAGACCACTGTTTTTGGCGACTATAGAGTTGCGCCCACTCATGCAGTGCATAGGATTGAGCGCTACTATCCTGAATTTTTTGGGCAGATTTAACAGTGTCTGCCATCAATTGCGCTGACTCTTTGCTTGATAAAATTCGCTCTGGGTTTTCTAAACGATTCAATGTGGCGACAAAATTAATTGCTGCACCAAGAGAACTATGACTGGGCGGTAGTTCTGACAACTGTTGTCGTAATTGTGGTGCCAGTGGAATTGCATATTCCAGTTTGTGATGATCCACTAATAATTTGAACCGAGCTAAACGCGCTTGTAAAGCTTCATTAGGATTTGTCGCTGCGGTTTCAGCATCTTCAAAGTAATTTAGGGCGGCTTCTGGGTCTTGCAAATCAGTAGCAACTTTCCCCAGACTGGCAAGAATAGAACTTAACTGAGTTTTAGCAGCAATTTGCTGGGCTGTGGCTAAACTTTTTTCTAATACTGACTGACTGTTGGGATCGCCGATGGCGTGCAAAGCTAAACCCAGCGATCGCAACCCACTCACTTTGATTTCGGAATCTGGCATTGCTGCCAACTTTTGCCCTAATGCTTCCAATTGCTGTTTTGAACGACGGTAAAATCCCAAACTTTGTAAGGCTTGTGCTTGGTTGATTTGACTGCCTAAGCTGCCAATTTTATCCCCTGCTTGCTCATAATATTTTTGAGCTTGTCGCCAAATATCTAGGGCAGTTTCCGCCTTGCCAGTACGTAGTTGTAAATTTGCTTGAGTATTCAGTATTTGCGCCCAGATAATGGCATCTATAGAGGGTTGAGCAGTTTGCAAAATTTTTACACTTTGTTCGATAGATTCTTGGGCGGCTTCCCATTGGTTGAGTTCTTGTTGTGCCAATGATAGGTAACTCAAACTTAAAGCTTCCTTTGTGCGATCGCCTTGGCTATGGTAATTTTGTACTGCCTTATGCCACGCGTTCACCGCTTCTGTAAAGTTGCCTGAATGGTAAAGCTGCCGTCCCTGTTCTAGCCAATTTGTAGACTCCGTAGCGGATACATTGATATTCAGGCTAGGAGGAGAATTTATTGCTACTTGTAGAGATGCTTGAGCAGGTGTAATAGTCACTGCCAAACATAAACTCAAAAGACTCAGACTGAGATATAGCCAACGACCTTTTTTAATGAGGAAATTCATAAGTAGTTATAGGTTAAGAATTGAGAGAAGAAATTTATAGAGTCAATTCACCCTTGAAAGCCCACTACAGGCTAATTGCGACTGTCTATTTGTGGGGAATGTCGCTGCAATTAACTCAACTTTGCCTTGGGCATTATGTTCGGCTGCGATAAATTAGTAACATTGGCTGGCAATTTGATTAAACTCATAAACTAGTCGCCTTTTATACCCATATTTTAGTATTCCCAAAATGCTCTGATTTCTAACTCAACTGACTAGGGAATAATTTGGGAGTTGGCTTGGGAGAGTAGGGGGTTTTAAAGTTTTCCCATGTAAGTTAGTGGCGATCGCAGTTTTATTTTTATTCTCATAACTGCGTAAATTGTTGGTTTCCTATCTAAAATTCATAGTCAGCATAAAATACTGCTTTGGTTAAAACGAAGTGTCTTTGTAGAGTAGCCATTATTTTATCTGTGCAGCACAGGTTATAAATGTTTTTACCTGGGCTGATTGAGCAGCAATTAACTCAATTTTGCCTTGGGTGTTACGTCGCCAACCAGTTGCTTGAACAAATGTTTCTGGAGATTTTGGTATTTGGGCTTGTGTTGGTTGTGCTTTATGGAATGCAGATATATCACGGATATCAGACCAAGTGCGATCGCTCCTAATTTCCTGTGTGGGATTTTGGGGTACACCACCCCTTCCTGTGGCGACAAAACTACTACCACTTGTATCTGCACAACCAGCAGCGATTTTTTGGGATGAATCGGTAACATTTGCTGGCAGTTCGACTAAACCGGAATTGGGGTCAACACCAACTGTATTAACTTGAACCGTACCACTTAGCCCAAATTGAGAACTAGCGGTAATATCACTTTCTGGTGTCAGTTGCTGACGAAATTCTAATCCTAAAATACTCTGAGCCTGAATGTTAATATTGCCACCTTTGCCTTGAAAGGCATTGGCAATGATATCACTGTTTTCCCAACCAAAAATGATTGGTGAATTAATGGTAATATTACCTCCATTACCATTACCGCCTGCTGTTGCAGCGATCGCGCTTTTGTCGCGCAGAAGCAATAACTTCCCAACTTGTAAGTTGATATTACCTCCATTACCTGATTCTGTTTGTGCCTGAATACTGCCTTGACGGTCTAATCGGATGGTATTGGCTGTGATGTTGAGACTGCCACCATTGCCACTACCTTGACTAGTGACACTGACTGTTCCGCCATGTGTCACCGTCAGGTTTGGCGTGGTAATACTCACATTACCAGCATTTGCCGTGAGTATATCTGGCAGACCAAATCTCTGCCGCAGTTGTGGAATTAGTCGAGTGGTAGATGAGTTGATACTGCTGTTATTGTTCCGACTGCGACCACTGATTTGGATCGATTCCGTGGCGTTAATGCTTATATTTCCCCCATTACCTGCAAAAAATGTGGTTGCCGCAACTGCTCCCCCATCCAGAATTTGCAATTTGGCGGTATCTAGGGTCAAAGTTTTGGCGTTTCCGGTTGCAAATGTAGTTGAGCTAATGTTGCTATATGTCCCGCCGGGGCTTTGTCCCATCACAGTGGTGTGATTAGTGCGAATTGCTACTTTACCACTGGAGCCACTACCAAATGTAGCTGAAATCAGTGCGGCACCATTTGACACCAGTAAACTATTGGCATTGACGGAGATATCGCCAGCGTTTCCAGAACCATAAACAGAAGTAGAAAGGGTACTAACGCTATTTGGATTGATTGGTGAAAAGCCAGACAGTTCAATTGTTGTGGCATCAACGTTGATATTGCCACTGGGAGCCACTCCAACTGAATTGCTATTCAACCCCGCTCCCTGCTGGAGGGTCAGACGGGGAGTAATTACACTGATGTTCCCACCAGATGCAATACCTACAGCTTCAGTACGTACCCCACTCCGAATTGTGCTATCAGATGTTGTACCAATCAAATCAATCGCCTCTGTAGCTTGAAGGCGAATGTCGCCGCCGGGGAGATTGCCGAAATTTCGCGCCTGCACCAGAGAGCCATCGGTGAATTGAATTTGCCTACCTTGAATTTGAACTGAACCTGCATTCACCCCGCTTATATCTAATAGCGATCGCTCTTGAAGCTGAATATCATCAAAATTTTGCCCATTTTCATATCCCAAAGTATAGCCTTGTGCAGTTGGGATCAAACTAACCAACCCTGCACCACTCACACTGCCTAATTCTATTTGCCCTTGCTTGGCGGTTAAAGTTGCCCCATTCAGATTCAGATTGCCACCCACCAAAGCTAGGGTTTTTCCCGGCTGTACCCGCAATTCTGTCGCACTGGGATTTTGAGTGACAAGAGGCAGTCCACCAGGATTACTCAAGGAGTGTCCTGTGCCTTCAACAGCTATCGGTGCAGGATTGTTGCCCATTTGCAAACCAATAGGAACATTAATACTTAATAACGGGTTAGCTTGGGGATTAATAGCGCTAAATTCAGTACCATCACTAAATTTAATGCTCTGGGCAGTTGTCCCAATAAAGGAGCCGCCAATATTAAGTTGGGCATTTGCACCGAAAATTATCCCACTGGGATTAAGCAAAAATAAATTAGCGCTGCCATTGGCTTTAATTAAACCATCAATGTTGGAAACACTACCGCCAGTCACTCGACTAAAAATATTTTGAATATCTATAGCATTATCAAATGATGCCGATCCGCCTGTAGGAATAGAGAATTGGCTAAAGCTATGAAATAAATTATTGCCAACACGATTACCGTTGGTGATGGTGTAATTACTGTTACCACTAACAGCAGTGTTGAGAGTGTTGTCAGGTATTACTTGCGCGTGAACACTACTGTTGTACATTGCAGATATGCAGATTGCACTAAGAAAGCCAAACCCAATAAAAGTTACTTTCATTAACCCAGGTTTTATTTTTTCTTCCGTATTTATTGTTCCCAATTTAGTATTTTTTTAACATCGATTAATTTTTGGGAACAGCCGCACAGGTTAATGCTGTTTGTACATGAGAAGGAGATTGATTGGCAATTAACTCAATTTTGCCGTTGGCGTTACGATGCCAAGAAGTGGCTTGAATGAGAACCTCTGGAGATGGTGGTATTTGGGCTTGGACTGATTTTGTTTTATGGAATGCAGAGATATCGCGGATGTCTGACCAAGTGCGATCGCTCCTAATTTCCTCGGTGGGATTTTCTGGCACACCACCCCTTCCTGTGGCGACAAAACTACTACCAGTCTCGTTAGCGCAACCACTAGCAATTTGTTGGGATGGGTCTGTGAGATTCTTAGGTAATTCAACTAAACCAGAATTAGGATCAACACCAATATTATTAATTTGCACAGTGCCATTGACATTGAATTGAGAACTAGCGGTAATGTCATTTGTCAAAACTTCTCTAGGATTGAGAAGATTGCCATACTTTAAGCCAATGATTCCCTGAGTTGTGATGTGAATATTACCACCTCTTCCTTGGACTGCATTGGCAATAATGTCACTGTTTTCTAAACCGACAATGTTGGGGGCGTTAATCGTAATATTACCTCCATTGCCACCGGCTTCTGCACTGATAAAACTGCCATGACGCATCAATAAGACATCACGCACTTGCAGGTCAATATTACCTCCTTCGCCTGCATTGGCTTCAGAACGAAGCTTACCAGCTTGATCCAACTTCAGATAATTAGCCTGAATGACCATATTACCAGCATTTCCTGTACCTTTGCCGCTAACTACAATTTCGCCGTGATCGCTCAGACTCAAATTCTCCGTGGTCAGATGTACTGAACCCGCAGTACCAGGGCCTGTGGAAGAGGCATACAACCCACTGGGGCCAGTCGCATCCAGCGAGTAAAGTAGTTGGCCATTTGGTGCTTGACTGACACCTGCAATATTAACAGAATTGGCTTGAATAGAAATATTTCCGGCTGTACCGTAGGTTTCAGTTGAGGTAGAAATTCGTCCTCCGTCAAGTAAGTTGAGTTGACCAACATTAAAAGTAATGTTGCCACCTTGTCCCTGACCTAGACTAATCAGTTTTTCAGTAGCAAAATCATAGTTACCATTTGTTGAGGCAAAAAATCGGCTGGCCACGCCAGTTGAAGAACTACCAGCCACCGTTACTTCGTCAGCATTCACAATAATGTCACCCGATGTACCTTCACCATAAGTACCAGTCCGAATACCAGGGCCATTCAAGACCTCTAATTTTCCGACATTGAGAATTATATCTCCACCTCTGCCTGTGGCATTTTCACGGATACTGGTACTCATCCCTGTCAAAAATGCGGGTTCATTTGTTGCAGTTTCACCTGTCACACTTAAGTTCTTGGCTATGACTATAATATTCCCACCATCACCAGTTCCTCTGGCGGTAGAGCGCAATTCAGCCCCGTCCCGAATGTTGACTTGTGTAGCATCAATTTTGACATTACCACCCCGACCTTGAGAATTATTCATGGTGTTGGATGCCAGGGTACTTACACTAAATCGCTGTTTTGTCGGTGTATAGATTGCTTCCCCAATCACATTGACAGTTGTACTTTTGACTGTAATATTGCCGGAATCGCCAATTCCATAGGCACGGGTGTTAATTTGTGCGCCATTTAAAACATTGAGCAGGGGTGTTTCAATGGTAACGTCACCACCTCTTCCTCTAGCAGTTGGTTGGGAGTAAGCTGCAATTGCAGTGTTAGAAAGGGCTGGCTGACCAATTAGTTCCAGAGATTCGGAAGCTTTGACGAGAATACCTTGTCCTGAACCTGTGCCTAATGTGTGGGAAGTAATAGTTGAAGAGCCAGACAGGGTAATTTTCTGCCCTTGGAGTGCGATCGCACCACCTTGGTTTCCACTTGTATCGACCTTGGCTGCATTACTAAAGTTGATATTTTGGAACTGAGTTACACCATTGAAATCTAAGCTGAATCCAGCAGTATTTACCGACAGTCCCACCAGATTATTTGCGGCAACACTCCCTAATTCAACTTTTCCATCGGTAGCAGTAATTGTACTTTGATCAAAAGTTAAGTTATTTCCCACCAGTGCAAATGTATTTCTCGCTGGAATCGCTAATTTCGCCCCATAAACGTTAATTGCACCGGAATTACTACCCATTTGCAAGCCAATTGGCACACTCATAGTCAATAATGTTGTGGCACTTGTATCAACAGCACCAAACTCTCTGCCATCAGCAAATTTGATGCTATTTGCAGTTGTACCGATAAAAGAACCACCCACATTTAAGCGAGCATTAGCTCCAAATATAATCCCCGCCGGGTTGAGTAAAAACAGATTCACACCGCTATTAGTTGTGATGGAACCGTTAATATAAGAAACATCACCACCCGTCACACGACTAAAAATGTTTTGGATGCCAGAAGTACTACTGAAGGCAACAGAACCATTGCTAGGTATATAAAATTGACTAAAGCTATGAAATAAATTATTGCCAACAACAGTACCACCAGTGATTGTGTAACTATTACTTCCAGATACAGCAGTGTTGAGAGTGCCATCAGGTATGACTTGCGCTTGGATACGGCTGTTACCAAGAGCCAATATGTAGATTGCACCAATTAAGCTGAAGTGGGCAAAAGTTATTTTCATCAACCAAACTTTTAATTATCTAGTTTGTGTCTAGTTTTCCCAAAGTAAATTTTGCTATTGGGGTAGCTATGTAATGTTTTGATGAATTCTTTTCAGCTTTGATTAACAGCAGCACAAGTTAATGATGGTGGTAAATTCACAGAAGATTTATCGGCAATTAATTCAATTTTGCCTTGGGCGTTGCGATGCCAAGAAGTAGCTTGGACAAGTATTTCTGGGGATTTTGGTATTTGGGCTTTTACTGGTTTTGTTGTTTGGAATGCAGAGATATCGCGGATATCAGACCAGGTGCGATCGCTCCTAATTTCCTGTGTGGGATTTTGCGGTATGCCACCACGTCCTGTAGCAACAAAACTACTGTTATTATTCGCTGAACAATCTGTAGCAATTTTTTGAGATGAATCAGTTACATTTGCTGGTAGTTCGATTAAACCCGAATTGGGATCAATACCAACATTGTTAATTGCAACTGTGCCATTCACGCCAAATTGTGAACTAGCAGTAATATCACTTTTGAGAGTGAGTTGATTGCGGAATTTTAATCCATAAATACCTTGAGTGGCAATCTGAATATTACCACCACTTCCCAAAACAGCATTCGCGGAAATGTCGCTGTTTTCGTTTGATACACCCACAATAAACCCGGCATTAATATTAATATTGCCCCCTGTGGAAGCGCCAAGGGCATTGGTAACGATTTTACTGCCATGACGTAATAGCAATACCTCATTCACATCAAGGCTAATGTTTCCTTGACTACCGCCATTTACCTCAGAACGCAGATTTGCGCCATTTTTGAGAAAAATATTCTTGGCACTAATATTTAGGTTGCCAGCATCGCCGCTACCTGTATTACTAACAGTGATTTCTGCGTCATCTCTGACTTGTACAATGTCTGATTGAATATTGACAGAACCCGCAGCAAAACTACTAGCAGAAGAAGCAGCGATCGCACTTGGTAAGTAATTACTATTTACCAAATTTTGGGAAATACCTTGGACATCAATATTTTTAACTCGCAAGTTAACACTACCCGCACTTCCCTGACCGAGGCTAGAGGAAGTAATCTGCCCCCCGTTGAATACATGCAGGCTATCTGCTGTCAAATTAATCAACCCACCTTGACCAGCAGCATCCTCACCTAACGCAACGGTGATACCACTAACTGTGTTGCTAAAACTATCGATCACAGGGTCGCTGACTTCTACAGCTTTGGCATCAATATCTATATTTCCAGCTATACCACTGCCTGCTACAGCACTAGAAATAGTCCCACCCTGTGACAGTGACAAATTTCCAGTCTCAATTATGATATTACCCGCTTGACCAGCTGCATAAGGTTGAATTGAACTAATGACAGCACCTATCAATCCAGCAGGTGTGACTCCAGAAATTTCCAGACTCTCAGCCGCCCGAATTGCAATGTCTCCCGACTTTCCTGTAGTCACAGACTCTGAAAAACCAGGAATATAAAACCCCAGCAAATTGCTGCTAATGCGACTCCCATCTAGCAAACGTACCCGTTGAGCAACAACACTGATCTTTCCACTCTCATTCATGCTGCCATTACTGATTAAAGTAGTAATGGCACTAGGACGAAAGAAATTAACTGGAAATGGGTTGTACCCACTAACTTCTACATCTGCGGCTTTTATAGTGATATCTCCCGTTCTGGAGTTATTACTTAAGACAAGTTTAAAATTTTTGAAGTCGAAGGCAGCGTTAACTGTAGACTGAATCCAGCCTGCATTTGCTATGTGTAAACGTTGCGTCTCGACTGTAATATCTCCGGCTCGACCCTGATTCCCAACTACGCTAGTGAATAAACCAGGAGTAGGATATTGAGATGCGGCAGATACCCCTAACAGATCAACAAATTCTGTCGTTTTGATGTTAATACCTTGCCCTTGTCCCAAAGTACCAGTATTGGAAGAAATTCCCGAACCATCTTGAAGTGTCAAACCTCGTCCCCGAATGTTGATTGCTCCGCCATTTATCCCATTAGTATCAATGATGGAAGATTGTCTCAGGAAAATATTTCCCCAATCCGCAGCAACAGGACTAGTTAATTGCAATTGAGCTTGATTATTCAAACCAACTTCAGCATTCCGTAATGCCCATAGCTCAATTCTGCCATCTCGATTAGTCAGACTAGTCTGATTGATATCGATTTCACTCCCCACCAAAGCCACTGTTTTAGCTTTAAACATTTGTGAAGGGCGATCAACGAAGTTAGATGCTGGGGTTCCTTGGGTGCGAATTGCTCCCGCATTCATTCCCAGTTGCAAACCAACTGGTACACTCATGGTTAACAATGGAGATGTTGTTGTATCGGTACTAAAAATTATCCCATCAGCAAACTTAATACTATTGGCAGTTGTGCCGACAAACGAACCACCAATATTTAACCGAGCGTTGACACCAAAAATTATTCCCGCTGGGTTGAGTAAAAATAAATTGGCACTACCATTGGTTTGAATTAAACCATCAATGTTAGAAACATAACCGCCAGTCACACGACTAAAAATATTTTGGATATCTGCGGCATTATTGAAGACTGCCGAGCCATTGCTAGGAACAGAGAATTGGCTGAAGCTATGAAATAAATTATTACCGACACGAGAGCCATTGGTGATGGTGTAATTACTGTTACCACCGACAGAGGTGTTGAGAGTGTTATCAGGAATCACTTGTGCTTGAACACCATTGTTGTAAATAGTACATATCAGAATTGCACCTATGAAGCCAAACCCAACAAAAGTTAATTTCATCAACCCATCTCTATTGTTCTACTCCGCATTTATTTTTCCCATATCAGTAAAATTAGTAACATTTGATAAATTATATTGAACTTTTAGGAATAGCAGCACAGGTTAATGATGGTTGCATAGATGTAGGAGACTGGGCTGCAACCAGTTCAATTTTGCCTTGGGCATTACGTCGCCAAGATGTAGCTTGGACAAGTGTTTCTGGGGATTTTGGTATTTGGGCTTGTGCTGGTTTTGTGGTGTGGAATGCAGAGATATCGCGGATATCAGACCAAGTGCGATCGCTCTTAATATCCTGTGTGGGATTTTGCGGTATTCCTCCTCTACCTGTAGCCACAAAACTACTACCAGTATTAGCATTACAACCACTAGCAATCTTTTGTGATGAATCAGTAAAGTTTCCCGATAATTCTACTAAACCAGAATTGGGGTCAACACCAATGTTGTTAATTTCCACTGTACCATTCACCCCAAACTCGGAACTGGCGGTGATATCGTTTTCTGGTGTCAGTTCCGAACGGTATTCTAAACCAATAATTCCCTGAGTGGTGATGTTAATATTACCGCCTTTACCTCCAACAGCATTAGCCGTGATATCGCTGTTTTCTAAGCCGACAATAGTGGGTGAATTAATGGTAATATTTCCCCCATTACCTGTACTGCCTGCGGTGGTTGTAATTTTACTGCGATCGCGCATTAACAGCAAACTTCCCACTTTTAAGTCTATATTTCCACCATTACCAGATTCGGTCTGTGCTTGAATCAACGCCTGATTTTTTAATTGGATAATATCTGCGACAATGTTAAGGTTGCCGGCATTACCAGTACCTTCACTCGTTACAGTCACAGTAGCACCATCCGTCAGTATCAGATTTGGTGTTTTAATGCTAAGACTACCAGCATTTGCCGTCAGCATATCTGGAAAGCCAAATGATTGACGTAACTGTGCATTAAGACGCGTTGCAGAAGAATTAATTGCACTGTTATTGTTATTGTTACGACTACTAATTGCGATCGCTTCACTGGCATTGATAATTACATTTCCCCCATTACCAGCAAACAATGTAGATGAACCAATTCTTCCCCCATCTAAAATTTGTAATTTGCCAGTATCAAGTATCAAATCTTTGTTATCTCCGAACGCGAATGTAGCTAAAGTAATCGCACTGTCAAATCCTGAAGGGCTGTTTCCAATAACTGTGGTGTTTTGATTGCGAATTGAAACTTTACCACTACTTCCACTGCCAAACGTAACCGAAGAAAGGGAAGCTCCACCAGATATTAGTAAATTATCACCACTAACGAATACATCACCAGCACTACCAGAAGCAAAACTCAACGTACTAATGCCAGTAACTCTATTCGGGTTTATTTGCGAAAAACCAGATATTTCAATTATTTTTGCGTCAATTTCAATATTACCACTAGGAGCAATTCCCAAAGTTAGATTATTTAAACCAGATCCTTCTTGGAGGTTAAATTTTCGCGTAAAAATACCAATATTTCCCCCTGCTCCAATTCCATAAGTTTCGCTACGAACTCCACTCAACACATTTCCATCGTTACTTGTGCCTATTAAATCAATTCCTGTTGATGCTTGAAGGCTAATTTCTCCACCAGGAAGATAGCCATAATTTTGTGCAAGTATCAATGAACCATCTGTTAAACTGATATTTTTGGCTTGTAAACGAACAGAACCTGAATTTACACCACTTACATTTATTAGTGACTTTTCTGCTAATTGAATATCACCAAAAATTTGTCCATTCTCATAACCCAAAGCATAACCTTGTGCATTTGGGATTAAATCAACTTGCCCAGTTCCATTTGTACTACCTAATTCTACCCGTCCTTCTGGTGCAGTCAATATAAATCCATCTATCTGTAAATTACCACCTACCAATGCTAAGGTTTTCCCTGGTTTCACCTGTAGTTCTGTCGAGTTGGGTGTGGGAACGATAACAGAACCGCTATTTGTGTATCCTCTTCCTTGAGCTTTGATAGCAGCAGAATTACTACCCATTTGCAAGCCCACTGGTGCGCTCATTGTCAGCAAAGGTTTATCCACACCTTGCAAAGTACTAAATTCTGTCCCATCGGCAAACTTGATACTGTTAGCAGTTGTGGCTATAAAAGAACCACCAATATTTAAGCGGGCATTTTGACCAAAAATAACCCCTGCCGGGTTGAGTAAGAATAAGTTGGCACTACCCTTAGCACTGATATCACCATCAATGTTGGAAATATTACCACCAGTCACCCGACTAAAAATATTTTGGATATCAGTGGCATTGTCAAATGAAGCAGAACCGCCACTAGGTACAGAGAATTGACTGAAACTATGAAATAAATTATTCCCAACACGAGTGCCATTGTTGATAGTGTAACTATTGCTGCCACTCATAGAAGTAGTGGAAGTAACAGAAGTATTGAGGGTATTATCGGGAGTTACTTGTGCGTGAACACTATTGTTGTAAACAACAGATAACCAGATTACACTCAGCACACCAAACCCGACAAAAGTTAATTTCATGAATCCAGTTCTTTTTTCTTCTTCTGCAATTTATTGTTCCCGTTTTGGTAAGTTTTGTAACACTAATTAATTTTTAACTACAGCAGCACAGGTTAAGACCGGTGGCATCTGCGGAGGTGATTTAGCTGCCACTAATTCAATTTTGCCTTGGGTGTTACGTCGCCAAGAAGTTGCTTGGACAAGTGTTTCGGGAGATTTTGGTATTTGAGCTTGTACTGGTTGTGTTGTTTGGAATGCAGCGATATCGCGGATATCAGACCAAGTGCGATCGCTCTTCAAGTCCTGCGTCGGATTTTGTGGTATCCCACCTCGTCCAGTGGCGACAAAACTACTCCCAGTATTATTAGAACAACCACTAGCTATTTGCTGGGATGGATCGGTGATATTTGCTGGTAGTTCGACTAAACCCGAATTTGGATCAATACCAATGTTATTAATTTCCACAGTCCCGTTGAGATTGAATTGAGAACTGGCGGTAATATCGTTAGTCAGGTCTTCCCTGGGAGTCAGGGTATCGCGGAATTTTAGACCAATGATACCTTGAGTAGTGATGTCGATATTGCCACCATTTCCTTGCACTGCATTGGCAATGATATCGCTATTTTCTAAACCCAAAATGATGGGAGCATTAATGGTGAGGTTGCCACCGTTACCAGTTCCTTTAGCTTCTGTAGAAATGAAGCTGTTGTTTCGTAGAATCAAGTCAGATTTGAGATTCAAGTTGATATTACCGCCTTCCCCAGAAGCAGTATTAGCAATTAATCGACCCTTGTTATCGAGTCGTAAGGAATTCCCATTTATATTTAAAATTCCCCCATTTCCCAATCCTTCATTATTGACAGCAACTACCCCTCCATTATCTATTTGCAATGTAGGAGTATTAATGGTTACACTGCCAGCATTTCCACTAGGGCGATCAGGAAGTCCAAATGCTTGACGCAAAATTGTCGGTAAAATTGGAGCTGCTGCGCTAATACCGCCATTCCTGAGTTCTATTGATTCAGAAGCATTAATGGTGAGGTTGCCACCAGCACCACTATTGAGACTTGCAGTACTAACAGATGCGTTATTCTCTACAATCAGTCTGGATGTCTTTAGATTTACAGAACCACCATTACCTTTGCCAAATACAGTTGAACTAATATTAGCAGGAGCTAAAGTTATTGGATATATACCCTTAATTTCTATAGTTCTGGAAATATTCACATTTACATTTCCGCTATCCCCTTTTCCAAAATTGTTAGAAAGAATTAAGCCTCCATCTGTAATTGTTAGGTTCGACGCAGTGATATTTATATTGCCAGATTGCCCAGAGCCAAAGGTAGGTGTAGCAATTCCACTAGTAGCAATCGGATTTAGCGGTGTTACACGATTAATTTGAATATCTCTGGCAATATTTACATTAATATTACCCCCAGAGTCGAAACCATAAGTTCTTGCTAGGAGAATACCTCCATCATTGAGGAGTAAATCTCCAGCAGAAACATTAATATCAGCACCTTTCCCTTTTCCCAGAGTTTCAGTCATCAAGCGACTAGAAATAACTCCCGTCACAATTCCTACATCTGGTGCTGTTCTCACATCTCCAGCAAGGTCTAAAGAACCTGTTGCACGAACGCGAATACTATTAGGTGCTTGGCTTCCCACAGTTTGAATCAAGGCAGCAGAACCATCTTTCAGGCTAATATTGTTCCCTTGTAATTGAATTCCACGACTAGTTAACCCACTTGCATCCACTAAAGACTGATTTACAAGTTGGATATCTCCAAAGCTCTCAATATTTGCATAATCCAATTGAAATTCTGAGGATGAGTCATTAATATTAACTGTGCCTGCTTTGACTGCGCCTAATTCAATTCTGCCATTTTCAGCAGTTAAAACCCCACCTGACAAAGTCACATTTTGCCCAATTAATGCGATCGCTTGTCCAGAATTCACTTCTAAGGTTGATTGGGTATTATCCCGAATTACAGGAGTGAATGTTCCTCCTGTCAATTGATGTCCCTTTCCTTGTAATTGAATGTTTCCTGAATTTGTGCCCATTTGCAGTCCCACAGGCACACTCATGGTTAACAATGGGTTAGTTGTGGCATTAACTGCACTAAATTCTGTCCCATCGGCAAACTTAATACTATTGGCAGTTGTTCCTACAAATGACCCGCCAATATTTAAGCTGGCATTTTGTCCAAAGATAATTCCACTAGGATTGAGCAAAAATAGATTGGCGCTACCATTAGCTTGAATTAAACCGTCAATATTAGAAACACTACCACCAGTCACACGACTAAAAATATTTTGGATATCTACGGCATTATTGAATGATGCCGAGCCATTGCTAGGAACAGAGAATTGACTAAAGCTGTGAAATAAATTATTACCAACGCGATTCCCGTCAGTGATGGTGAAATTATTACCATTTTGTAAGACGCTTGTGTTGAGGGTGTGATCGGGAATTACTTGAGCGTGAACACTACTGTTGTAAATAGCAGAGACGAAGATTGCACCAATGAAGCCCAAGCCAGTAAAAGTTAATTTCATCAACCAATGTCTAATTTTTAACTATGTACTTAGTCTTCCCAATGTCGTAAGTTTTTTAACATTATGGGTTGTAGTTAACTTTGAGGAACCGCAGCACAGGTTAAGGATGGTTGACCAGTTGTCGGAGATTGGGCTGCAATTAACTCAATTTTGCCGTTGGGGTTACGATGCCAAGAAGTGGCTTGAATGAGAACCTCTGGAGATGGTGGTATTTGGGCTTGGACTGATTTTGTTTTCTGGAATGCAGAGATGTTGCGGATATCCGACCAAGTGCGATCGCTCCTCACGTCCTGTGTCGGATTTTGTGGTATTCCACCTCGTCCAGTGGCGACAAAGCTACTACCATTGTTATTAGAACAACCACTCGCTATTTGCTGCGATTGATCACTGACATTTGCGGGTAGTTCGACTAAACCCGAATTGGGGTCAACACCAATGTTATTAATTTCCACCGTGCCATTGACATTAAATGCGGAACTGGCTGTAATATCATTAGTCAAATCAACTCTGGGAGTCAAGGTATCGCGGAATTTTAGACCAATAATCCCTTGAGTTGTAATACTAATATTGCCACCCTTTCCTTGTACGGCATTGGCAATAATATCGCTATTTTCTAATCCCACAAGAATGGGTGCATGAATGTTAATATTACCTCCGTTACCATTACCGCTTGCTGTTGAGGTGATTTGACTATTATCGCGCAGTAGTAATAAATTCCTAGTCTGTAAATTAATATTACCACCATTACCAGATTCGGTTTGTGCTTGAATTAAGCTTTGATTTTTTAACTGGATATTATTTGCGATGATATTGATGTTGCCCCCATCACCTTTACCCTGGTTGGTAACACTGACCGCACCGCCATTGCTCAACATCAGATTCGGGGTGGTTACATTCACAGTTCCCGCATTTGCTGACAGAACATTTGGCAAATTAAATAGCTTTTGGATTAATGCTGGAGGGTAAAGGACGGCTGAGTTAATACTGCTATTGTTAACCCGGCTATGTCCATCAATCAGAATCGATTCTGTCGCGTTAATATTTAAATTTCCAGCTTGACCAATCAAGAAGGACGTGGTTGCGACCGCTCCTCCATTGAGCAGTTGTAATCGGTTCGTATCCAACGTCAAGGTTTGGGCATTGCCTTTACCATAGGTGACTGCACTAATGTTGCTATAGAGTCCTGTCAGGTTGTCTCCTGTGACAGTTGTATTCTTGCTACGAATGGTTACTTGCCCTGTGGAACCAGCAGCAAATGTGACTGAAGAAATAGCGGCTCCCTCAGAAACCAGTATATTATTACTATTAATAGAGAGATTGCCCGCTGACTTAGCTGTTCGGGTAGACGTAGTCAGAGAAGTTACTCCTGTGGGGTTGAGAGGAGAGAAACCAGATAACTCAACTGTCCCAGCATCAATCTGAATATCCCCACTCGCAGCCAATCCAAAAGCATTATTGTTGACTCCGGCACCTTGTGAGATGGTTAAGTGAGGAGTAATGAGATGGATGGGTGAACCTGTGCCAGTATTCAACCCTTCAGAACGGATACCACTACGAATTTGAGCGTTGGCCGTTGTACCAACAATATCAATCCCTTCTGAAGCCTGTAAAAAAATTTCACTCCCAGCAACATTTCCCAGATTTTTGGAAAATATGATTGAACCATCGCTAATTTGAATGTGCTTTCCCTGCAACTGCACCGAACCAGCATTGAATCCTCCTATCGTCAGCAAAGATTTTTGAGTGAGATGAATATCTGCAAAGCTTTGTCCACTCTCATAACCCAACTGATAACCTTGGGAGATGGGGCTCAAACTGACCAGTCCAACTCCGCTCAAACTTCCCAATTCCACACGTCCTTGAGGTGCGTTCAAGGTTGCCCCAATGAGATTTAATTTGCCTCCTACCAGCGCCAAAGTTTTTCCTGGCTTTACCATCAGTTCTGAGGAACTGGGGTTTTGATTAATGGGGGCGAGGCTACTAATGCTTGTTAGGGAATGACCTGTTCCTTGAACCGTGATAGGGCTTGGATTACTGCCCAGTTGCAAGCCAATAGGGACACTCATGGTCAATAATGGTGTCGCAATGGGATGAGTTGCACTAAATTCCACCCCATCAGCAAATTTGATACTACTTGCTGTAGTTCCAACAAAAGAACCACCAATATTTAAGCTGGCATTTTGTCTAAAAATAATGCCGGCGGGGTTGAGTAAAAATAAATTAGCATTACCCTTAGCGCTGATTTCACCATTAATGTTGGAAACATCACCACCAGTTACACGACTGAAAATATTTTGGATATCTGCGGCATTATCGAATGATGCCGAGCCGTTGTTAGGAACAGAGAATTGGCTGAAGCTATGAAATAAATTATTGCCAACACGAGTACCATTGGTGATGGTGTAATTACTACTACCACTCACAGCAGTGTTAAGAGTGTTATCAGGTGTTACTTGGGCGTGAACACTACTGTTGTATATCGCAGATATGCAGATTGCACCAACAAAACCAAATCTAACAACAGTTAATTTCATTAACCTAGTTCTTATTTTTATTCAGTGTTTTATTGTTCCCAATTTAGTATTTTTTTTAACATCGATTAATTTTTGGGAACAGCAGCACAGGTTAATGATGGTTGCATCTGAGAAGGAGATTTATCGGCAATTAATTCAATTTTGCCTTGAGGGTTACGATGCCAACTAGTTGCTTGGACAAGAGTTTCTGGTGATTTGGGTGTCTGGGCTTTAACTGGTTGTGTTTCCTGGAATGCAGAGATATCGCGGATATCAGACCAAGTGCGATCGCTCCTCAAGTCCTGTGTCGGATTTTGTGGTATCCCACCTCTACCTGTGGCAACAAAACTACTGCTGAGATTAGCAGAACAACCACTAGCTATTTTTTGAGATGGATCACTGACATTTGCGGGTAGTTCGACTAAACCCGAATTGGGGTCAACACCAATGTTATTAATTTCCACCGTGCCATTGACATTAAATGCGGAACTGGCTGTAATATCGTTAGTCAAATCAACTCTGGGAGTCAAGGTATCGCGGAATTTTAGACCAATAATCCCTTGAGTTGTAATACTAATATTGCCACCCTTTCCTTGTACGGCATTGGCAATAATATCGCTATTTTCTAGCCCAACAATCACTGGAGCATTAATACTAATATTGCCACCATTGCCACTACCAGCTGCTTCGGCACTAATAAAACCACCATAACGCATGAGTAATAAATCTCGCAGTTGCAGGTTGATGTTACCGCCTTCGCCTGCTTTTGTGGAAGCTAAAAGGTTTCCACCATTCTTGAGTGTGAGGGTATTGGCATTAATTTGCAAATTGCCCGCTGTCCCAAGTCCAGTGTTCTGAACAAAAATCGTTGCACCATCGGAGACGGTAACAAGTGGGGCATTAATATTAGTGTTACCTGCATTAGCACGGGAAATTGTACTAAAAGAACCAACAGGAAGAGCGGCAGTACCAATATAACTAGGAGTTTCTTCTGGTTTCATACCACTCACATCAATCGATTCAGAGGCATTGATGGTTAGTGAACCTGCATTTCCTAAAATTATGCTAGAAGCCGACACTCTACCGCCACCTTGAACCGACAACTTACGGGTGTCAATGTTCAAATTCCCCGCATCGCCAGGCCCGAATGTGGCAGCAGAAAGTAAACTAAAATAACTACCTTTTGGAGTTCCTGTACCTATTACCTGAATCGTATCTGCCTTGACATTAACATCGCCACCTTTACCTGAAGAATAAGGTCTAGCAGCTATATTAGCTCCCGCTGAAATAGATAAATCTTGAGTGGAAAGAGAAATATTTCCGCCTTGTCCCCGTCCAAAAGAAGCAGCTAATATCTGGCTGACTGCTCGAAAAGGAGTAGGATCGCCTAATGCAAAACCATTAATATTTATAGCATCACTATTGACTACAATGTTGCCACCAGCGGCTGCACTAAATGTGCGGTTTAAAATGTAACCACCCTGATCAACATTCAATTTTGGGGTTGTAATGATCACGTTCCCCGCCGCTTCAGAAGACATGGTGTCATTGATTAAACTGCTAGAACTTGTAAAATCGGGTGACTTACCAATAACATCTAAAGACTCTGTAGCATTGATAACTATATCACCAGCAGCTTGGTTACTACGATTTTGGACTAACACCAGAGAACCATCACGGATGCTTACCTGTTTCCCTTGAATGTTGACAGATCCGCCATTTCCTCGACTGAGATCGCGTGTAGATGCTAAAGCTCGTTGGGTAAGAGTAATGTTGCCAAAATTTGCAGTACTGGGATAGCTCAAGGTAAAGCCTTGAGAGGTGGAATTGAGAGAAACGCTGACATTACTGACGCTACCCAGTTCTATTTGTCCTCCTGGTGCAGAGAGCAAACCACCATCCAAGGCAATATTCCCACCAACCAATGCTAGGGTTTTGCCAGATTGCAGCTGTAGTCCTCTTGTACCAACGTTGAGTCCAGATATTGAAGACGATGCACTGAAACTACCATTGTGTCCCGCTCCTTGAACGGTAATCGCACCTGGATTGCTACCAAGTTGCAAACCTACGGGAACGCTCATAGTTAATAAGGCTGGTGATGTGATATTGGTTGCGCTAAACTCTATTCCATCGGCAAACTTGATACTATTGGCAGTTGTGGCTATAAAAGAACCACCAATATTTAAGCTGGCATTTTGTCTAAAAATAATGCCTGCGGGGTTGAGTAAGAATAAGTTGGCACTACCCTTAGCACTGATGTTACCATCAATATTAGAAACACTACCACCAGTCACACGACTAAAAATATTTTGGATATCAGTAGAATTATTAAACGATGCAGAGCCGTTGCTGGGAACTGAGAATTGGCTGAAGCTATGAAATAAATTATTACCAACGCGATTCCCGTCAGTGATGGTGAAATTATTACCATTTTGTAAGACGCTTGTGTTGAGGGTGTGATCGGGAATTACTTGAGCGTGAACACTACTGTTGTAAATAGCAGAGACGAAGATTGCACCAATGAAGCCCAAGCCAGTAAAAGTTAATTTCATCAACCAATGTCTAATTTTTAACTATGTACTTAGTCTTCCCAATGTCGTAAGTTTTTTAACATTATGGGTTGTAGTTAACTTTGAGGAACCGCAGCACAGGTTAAGGATGGTTGACCAGTTGTCGGAGATTGGGCTGCAATTAACTCAATTTTGCCGTTGGGGTTACGATGCCAAGAAGTGGCTTGAATGAGAACCTCTGGAGATGGTGGTATTTGGGCTTGGACTGATTTTGTTTTCTGGAATGCAGAGATATCGCGGATATCAGACCAAGTGCGATCGCTCCTCAAGTCCTGTGTCGGATTTTGTGGTATTCCACCTCGTCCAGTGGCAACAAAACTACTACCATTGGTATTAGAACAACCACTAGCTATTTTTTGAGATGGATCACTGACATTTGCGGGTAGTTCGACTAAACCCGAATTGGGGTCAACATCAATGTTATTAATTTCCACCGTGCCATTGACATTAAATGCGGAACTGGCTGTAATATCGTTAGTCAAATCAACTCTGGGAGTCAAGGTATCGCGGAATTTTAGACCAATAATCCCTTGAGTTGTAATACTAATATTGCCACCCTTTCCTTGTACGGCATTGGCAATAATATCGCTATTTTCTAGCCCAACAATCACTGGAGCATTAATACTAATATTGCCACCATTACCACTACCAGCTGCTTCGGCACTAATAAAACCACCATAACGCATGAGCAATAAATCTCGCAGTTGCAGGTTGATGTTACCGCCTTCGCCTGCTTTTGTGGAAGCTAAAAGGTTTCCCCCATTTTTGAGTGTGAGGGTATTGGCATTAATTTGCAAATTGCCCGCTGTCCCAAGTCCAGTGTTCTGAACAAAAATCGTTGCACCATCGGAGACTGTAACAAGTGGGGCATTAATCGTAGTGTTACCTGCATTAGCACGGGAAATTGTCCTAGACGCACCAAAACGCAGAACAGCAGTACCGATATAACTGGAACTTTCCCCTGGTTTGGCACCACTCACATCAACAGATTCTGACGCATTGATGGTTAATGAACCTGCATTTCCTAAATCAATGCTAGAAGCTGACACTCTAGCACCAGCTTGAACAGATAATTTACGGGTATCAATGTTCAACCTCCCGACATCTCCAACCCCGAATGTAGTAGCCCCAATTATACTAAAATAGAACCCTTTTGGCGCTCCTGTACCTATTACCTGAATCGTATCTGCCTTGATGTTAACATCGCCGCCTTTACCTGAAGAATAAGTTCTAGCTGTTATGTTGGCTGCTGCTGAAATAGATAAATCTTGAGTGGAAATAGAAATATTTCCGCCATTTCCCTGACCAAAGGAAGCGGCTAATATTTGACTGATAGATCGAGAATTAAAAGGATCGCCTAATGCAAAACCATTGACATCGATTGCATCACTATTGATGACAATATTGCCACCAGCGGCTGCACTAAATGTGCGGTTTAAAATGTAACCACCTTGATCAATATTTAACTTCGGGGTGTTAACGATGATCTGCCCTGCCGCCGAAGAAGATACAGTGTCATTGACTAAACTACTAGAACTACTAAAGTTAGAAGATTTGCCAATGATATCTAATGACTCTGTAGCATTCACAACAATATTAGCAGCAGCTTGGTTACTACGATTTTGGACTAACACCAGAGAACCATCACGGATGCTTACCTGTTTCCCTTGAATGTTGACAGATCCGCCATTTCCTCGACTGAGATCGCGTGTAGATGCTAAAGCTCGTTGGGTAAGAGCAATGTTGCCAAAATTTGCAGTACTGGGATAGCTCAAGGTAAAGCCTTGAGAGGTGGAATTGAGAGAAACGTTGGCATTACTGACGCTACCCAATTCTATTTGTCCTCCTGGTGCAGAGAGTAAACCACCATCCAAGGCAATATTCCCACCTACTAATGCTAGAGTTTTGCTAGATTGTACTTGTAATCCTCTGGTGCCAATATTGAGTCCAGATATCGAAGTTGTTGAACTAAAACTGCCATTGTGTCCAGTTCCTTGAACGGTAATTGCACCTGGATTGCTACCAAGTTGCAAACCTACAGGGACGCTCATTGTCAAGAGAGGGGCTGTTGTATTGGTGGCGCTAAACTCTATCCCATCGGCAAATTTAATGCTATTTGCACTAGTCCCGACAAAAGAACCGCCAATACTCAATTTAGCATTAGCCCCAAACAAAATCCCCGCAGGATTCAGTAAGAATAAGTTAGCACTACCTTGGGCGCTAATTGTGCCATCGATATTTGACACACTCCCACCTGTGACACGGGCGAAGATGTTTTCTATGGTAGTGGAATTATTGAATGTAACAGAGCCACCTGTAGGTAAGGAGAATTGGCTAAAGCTATGAAATAAATTATTGCCGACACGATTACCGTTGGTGATGGTGTAACTACTACTACCACTCACATCTGTATTGAGAGTGTTATCAGGTGTTACTTGGGCGTGAACACTACTGTTATATGTCGCAGATATGCAGATTGCACTAAGAGCGCCAAACCCAATAAAAGTTACTTTCATTAACCCAGGTTTTATTTTTTCTGCCGTATTTATTGTTCCCAATGCAGTCATATCAATTCACCAAATGATTTGGTATGAGAAAGTTGTTTATGCAATGCCATTTTTACTATCAGAATGGTGAATACTGCATAGAGAAGTACAAACCGTTTTCTTGGAGTGTTTCTTTGTCACCCTCAACAGATATCAGTGGAATCCCCCAATCCAAACGAGCAGAGAAGTTATTGCCTTGTTTCCATAACAGCCCTAACCCAGCACCTACTAAGGTACTGGAAGAAGGATTGCTACCCTTGGTATTCCAGCCTTTACCGACATCAATAAAAGGTGCTAGTTGTAGAACTCCTTGGATTTTGTTAGCACGGACAATCGGAAAGCGGAATTCTGAGGAAAACAAGATACCGTTATCTGTGAGTAATGTATCTTGGCGATAGCCCCGCACACTTAGCTGTCCACCCAGACCAAATTGCTCTAAAGGTACGAGGGTATCTGCTGCTAGTTGTAAATCGCCTCTAGTTAAAAACAGGGTATCTGGTGCGAATTGTCGTACCCACTGCGCCTGTCCCCGCCAACTAAAAAAGCGGCTATCGGGAGCCTCACTGCTGACATTAGCTCCAAACCAATCGACTCCCAGACTAAATTGCGATCGCGCGGCAAAAACTTGTTTACTGCTGCGTTGGGTATACTCTTGGGTAAAGCGCAAGGCGGAAATATTGGTTTTACCATTATCATCTGCACCCGGAGATAATGGAAAGCCACCAATATCATCCAGACCGATTTTTGTTTGGCTTTCTTGACGAGAGAAGGAGAAACCTACGGCTAATTCTTGGGTTGGCTTTTGCAGTAATGGTTGCCTAAATCCGAATTCGTAAGCGGTGCTATTGGACTGAATATCCAGAACGCTGAAAGGTTCTTCTATAACGTTGTTCCAGCCTTGGTTAACACTAAAAGATAAAGCGCCATTGTAAGCATTAACAGGCAATGTATAACTAGCCGCGATTGTATTACTGCCATTGGTATTGGTATACCCCACACTCAAGGTATCTCCCAAACCAAGTAAATTGGCTTCTTGTAAATCTATACCCCGGCGAAAACTACCAACGCTGGGCGATCGCCCATTATCTATGCTGACTGTTCTTGTGAAAGTTTCGGCTTCTTCAACTTCGACACGTAAGATATTAGCTCCGGGAGTTGTACCTGTTTGCAATTCCGCAGAGAGGTTTTGAATGCGTGGGTCGAGTCGGAGTAGTTGTAGCTTTTCTAGTAAGTGTGGCACATTCAGGGGTTTTCCTGCACCAATGCGGATGCGATCGCGAATGTAGTTGCTATTTAATCGCCGATTACCCACGATTTGGATTTCTTGTAAACTACCTTCGACTACCTGAATTTTGATCACTCCCGCATCTACTGTTTGCGGTGAAATTAAAGCCCCAGTGGTGACATAGCCTTTATCAGTGTAGAACTTGCTGATGGCTTCTTTGACTTGTAATAAGTCTGCAAAGGTTACTTCCCTTCCCAGAAAGGGGGCTGTAATGGGGGCAAAATCTGCTGGTTTAAATACTGTACTACCAACAATTTCAATGCGATTAACCCGGAATTTGGCACTAGAATCATCTACTGTGGGAGTTGCTTCACCGGGTAATTGTACAGGTGGAAGTAATGGCTCTTTGTCTGATGGCTGCGGTAGTGCATCTGAAGGTAAGGAAGGAACAGAAATCTCTTCAATCCTTCCGGGTGGTAAGGTCTGAGGATTGGAAGTTTGGGCGATCGCCTGATGATAATTACACAATACCGCTGCAATCACAAAGCCGAATGTTAAAGGCTTCAGTGCTATTATGTGCGGTTGACGAATCAGTTTATGTCTGTGCGTATAATTAATTATCAATTCTGTCTTCACACTTAAATACCTACGCATAAATATTGAATTGAGTCATTTTTCCTAGCGGTCTAAATCGCTATAATCCTTTACAAATAGGATTTGCCAATATAATTAGAGAATTTATTCTGCCAGACTAGTTATCTAGTTAATCTTCGTTATTTTGACATAACGAGTAATTATATCTATATAAAATGTTCGCTTTATTTTTTACAATTGCCGACAGTGTAAATACTGTTGTTTCTGGATGGGAGGCTGAGGTTAAGGGTGATCACGTACAAACATCCAGACATTGCAGATTAACAGAATGAAATTTGTTTTATACTTCTACACTCTTTCCTCGCAAGGGTTTCAGATGAGTTTTAGTGAGATTTAACCCTACATCATTTTGTGTCCATCAAACAAACTGCTCAAACCGCAGATATAGCAGGGAAGAGGGTTTTCCTGTTTCTGCACAAATGTACGAAAGCAGAACTGATATCAGTTCTGCTTTCGTTTAGCAGATTTATTTCCGTCTTAACTTTGCAATAACCTTAAAATTAGCCAATTGTTAACTATGTATTAATCTTAGATTAACCTCTATGTTGTTAGTAGATAATATTAGATAGCAATGTAAACGAATTTACTTTCTCATTGAAATGCTATTAAAATTTATTAACTTAATAAAATATTTATTAATAAATAGTGAGAATAGGTTGTAGTTCTAGTATTATTTCTTATGATTAAATCAAAAATCCAAAGTTAGTGAAATTATTATAAATGTCCAGGATTAGTACTGGAGAAAATTTTGAACTTAGGATTAATGATTATTAAAAAATTATTAACTTCTGCAACAGGCAAATATGAGCAAAGCCAGTGGTAAAGCAAGTTTGTTGCAAAAGCAACTATGGCAGCGCGAAAGACGAGCGATCGCATTTTTATCCTGTTTGAACTATCGATCTGGGGAGCTAAATAGTTACCTACAGAGTATTGCCTGTGGAGTTAGTGAATTACTAGAGGTAGATTGGTCAGTTGTGACCGTGTGCCAAAAAGGTTTTGAGCAAGTACTAGCCAGTAGTATTGATATGGGTGAGGGTGAACATGTCTATTCACTACATGGTTTACTGACTGGGACTGTAATCAAAATTGGTCGTCCCTTAGCAGTAGAAGATGCGGTAAAAAATCCTGAGTATGGGCAGATTCCCGAAGGTTACTATGCTTATTTGGGCATACCATTACGGACAGCAGAAGGAAAAGTAATTGGGACGATCTGCTCTTTTCATCGCCAACAGAGAGAGTTTATAAAAGAAGAAATTCAAGTTGCTGAAGTATTTGCAGAACGGGCAGCTACAGCCATTGATAATTATTATCTCTACCAACAACAGTGTGAATTTAATCAAGTTTTAGAGTCTGAAGTAGAAAAACGCACTGCCGAACTGCGGACAGCCCAAGCCAAGCTGGTAGAACAAGAACGACTAGCGGCTATTGGTGAGTTTGCAGCCATGATTGTCCATGAAATTCGGAATCCCTTAACGACAATGATCATGGGATTAAACTACTTCAAAAAAACTATATTCAACTCAGCAGCTAAAGAGCGATTATCATTAGCACTGAGCGAAGCTACGCGGTTAGAAAATCTGCTGAGTGAAATTTTGCTTTATGCTAAACCCCAAGTACTGCAACTAGGTGAATTAGATCTGAATGAATTCATTCAGGAATTGCTGCAATTAATTAGAGAAATGCCAGAAGCACTCTCACGCAAAATTGAATTTATCCCCAGCGCACATCCAGTCAAAATTTTAGGAGATAAAGATAAGCTCAAACAAGTATTTATCAATATTGTGCGTAATGCTTGTGAGGCGGTTGCTTCAGGAGATGTAATTATCTGGGAAGTGAAAAATTCATCTCTAGGTCAAGTTTGCATTAATGTTTGTAACGGCGGTGAGCCAATTCCTTCAGAAATTCTCTCTAAACTCACTCAGCCATTCTTCTCAACAAAATCTGCTGGTACAGGGCTGGGACTGGCGATTACGAAACGCATTGTCAATGCTCATGGTGGAGAATTTTCTATTTCTTCAGATACTGCATCAGGTACGACTGTCACAGTACAATTACCAGTGGGGAATGGCTGTAAGGATGTCAGGAAAAAAACTAATAATTAAATAAAGACATAATATTACAATATTGCACCCAGCCGCCCTCCAAAGAGTTTCCGGTTTACAAGTGTACGATGTTGAGGTGATAAAAATTGGTGCAACAACCAGAACTCCGGCAAATTTCGTCGATGCGGTCAATCCAGCGAGTATTGGAAAGTTTAGGCAATTACCGCTGGATTTCATTGGGAGCTTTGATGAGTGTCTTATTATTGACATTGGCAAATGCTATAACTCCGCAGTTATTTCGTTGGGGAATTGATCAAGGGATTGCGCCGCGAAACTTACAGATAGTAGTTTATAGTGCGGCTTGGATGGTAGTAGCGGCGATCGCCCGCGGTTTGTTTAACTTTGGTCAAAGCTATTTGGCAGAAGCCGCCTCTCAAGGTGTCGCTTATGACTTACGCAACAAAATTTTCAGCAAAATTCAAAATCTGAGTTTTAGCTATCATGACCAATCGCAGACTTCCCAACTGTTAACCCGTGTGACTAGTGACATTGAGTTAATCCGTACATTTGTCGGTACTAGCTTGATTCAGGTGATTGGGGGATTAGTGACATTGGTAACTATTGCGGTACTTTTGCTAGTGATGAATTGGCAACTCGCTTTAATTACCTTGTCGGTAGTTCCTATCTCAGCATGGTTGATGGCACAATTCATTGGTCGGAATAACCAATTGTTTGGGCAAATACAACAGCAATTGGGGAATCTGAATGCGGTCTTACAGGAGAATTTGCTAGGGATACGTGTAGTTAAAGCTTTTGTGCGGGAGTCCGCCGAAAAGTCGCGTTATACCACCTTGAATGATGGCCTTGTCACCGCAAATATGCAGACGATTCGTGCCATTCGTAACACGTTCCCTTTTATCTTTTTGCTGAGTAACTTGGTGACACTGGCAGTGTTTGGCTATGGGGGAAGCCAGGTAATTGGCGGTAGCTTTTCTATTGGGGAATTGGTAGCGTTTAATTCCTACTTAGTGTTAATTTTTCAACCTATTTTATTAATTGGTTTTGCCGCCCCAGCGATCGCCCAAGCCGCAGCCTCCGCAGTCCGAGTATTTGAAGTAGTAGATGCCGCAGTTGAAATCCGCGATCGCCCTCACGCCCAACAATTTGAAATTTGTGGCGGCAGAATTACCTTTGAAAATGTCTCCTTTCGCTATCCAGGAGCCACAACCGAAGCGCTGAAAAATGTTTCCTTTGAAACCAAGCCCAAAGAATTAATTGCTGTTCTGGGGATGACAGGTTCCGGCAAAAGCACAGTGATGAACTTGATTCCCCGCTTTTATGATGTGACTGGGGGAGCCATCCGTATTGACGGGCGGGATGTGCGGGATTTTACATTGCAAAGTTTGCGATCGCATATCGGTATAGTATTTCAAGAAACGACTTTATTCTCTGGTACTATCCGCGAGAATATTGCCTACGCCAAACCCAAAGCCACCTTAGAACAGGTCATAGAGGTGGCAAAAACAGCCCAGATTCATGATTTTATTATTAGCTTGCCCGATGGCTACGACACAATTGTTGGTGAACGTGGTGTTGGTTTATCTGGCGGACAAAAACAACGGATAGCGATCACTCGTACCTTACTCACCGATTACAGTATTCTGATTTTAGATGATAGTACCTCTGCGGTAGATGCAAAAACCGCCGCCCAGATTCAAGCAGAACTAGACCATTTAATGCAGCAAAAAGCTTGCGTCACCTTTGTGGTAGCGCAACGCATTAGTACAGTCAAAAATGCCGATCGCATTTTGTTGATAGATAAAGGTCTATTGGTAGCCCAAGGAACCCATGAAGAATTGATGCAAACCAGTCCACTTTACGGCGCAATTTTGGAATCTCAAATCAAGCAAACAGAACACATAACATAGTCATTCGCCCTAAGAAGTGCGTTGCTTGCCGCCTAACACTCTCATGCCAAAATCAAATATGATTGCCGCAGTATATTCTATGAGATGATGTGAAAGGTTTTGTCAACGTAAAACAAACAATAATTGCGACAAATAATTAATTTCTAGGCAGCCGCAGACAACAATTTCCCATCCCCAACCCATAATCTAAAATCCAAAATTCTTATGAGAGCTACAGGCCCAATAGTTGCATCCGAGCAACTGGCAACTCAGCAACTCTCAACCTTACGGCGCTTTTTACAATACCTGCGACCCTATCGCAAAGAAATTCCGATTGCCTTGACATTAGTACTAATTGGTGCATCAACCCAGGCGATCGGGCCGTTCTTATTGGGTTGGTCAATAGACCATCTCATAGCCCAAGGAAATTTGTCTGGTTTGTTGCTGTTGTTAGGATTATTAGCAATCATCTATATACTGGGTATTTCGGCAACCCGTGGTCAAATTGTGCGGGTTGGCTGGATTATGCAGCGATTGTTGGCGCAACTGCGACAAGATATTTTTCTGAAAATCCAGAGTTTACCACTCAGCTTTTTTGACCGCAGTGAAGCTGGCGATTTAATGAGTCGCTTATTGAATGATGTTAATACCGTAAATCAGGCATTTGGACAAACAGTCGCCCAAATGTTGGGCAACGTTTTCAGTTTGGTAGGTATTGTCATTGCTATGCTGGCGATTAATCTGCAACTCGGCTTGTTAAGTAACCTAGTTGTACCACTGATGATTTTTACCACTAGCTTATTTTCCCGGTGGGCGAGAGCCAGATTTCGCGTTACCCGCCAAACAATTGGCGACCTTTCAGCCAAATTAGAAGAAGATATTAGCAGTGTGCGCGAAGCCCAGGCATTTAATCGCGTACAAGTCAATATTCAAGAATTCGACATTCTCAACGCTGCTAATCGAGATGCGAATGTTGAGGCGGTGGCTATTACGGCGGCCTTTTTACCGTCCATTGATTTTCTCAATACCCTCGCAACCGCAGGTGTACTAGCATTTGGGGGTTATCTCGCTGTCACCGGAGCCGCCACAGTTGGTGTCGTGACATCGTTTTTACTGTACGTCCAGCAATTTTTTCGCCCAATCCAAATTCTCAGCCAGTTTTACACCCAAGCTCAATCAGCTTTTGCGGGATTAGAGAGAATTTTTCTGCTGTTAGATGAACCAGCCCAACTCCAAGATGCGCCGGATGCTGAAGAAATGCCGGCTATTCAAGGTGAAGTGAGATTTGAGAATGTCACCTTTGGCTATAATCCAGAGCAACTGGTTCTCAAAAAAGTGAATTTACACGCCAGTCCGGGACAAATGATTGCACTAGTAGGGTCAACAGGCTCAGGTAAAACCACTATTATTAACCTGATATTGCGTTTTTATGATGTGTCTGGTGGTGCAGTTAAAATTGATGGTATTGATGTGCGGAGTGTGACCCAAGCTAGTTTGCGCCGTCAAATTGGCATTGTTTTACAAGATAATATTTTGTTCAGTGGGACTGTCGCCGAAAATATTGCCTTTGGCGCTCCTTACGCCAGTCAAGCCGAGATTGAAAGCGCGGCTCAATTGGCAAATGTGCATGAATTTATTACCTCACTACCACAAGGTTACGCCACCCAATTAGGTGAACGAGGTGCGCCCCTGAGTCAAGGACAACGCCAACTAATTAGTATTGCCCGTGCGGTGTTGATTAATCCGCGGATTTTGATTTTAGATGAAGCAACTAGTAGTATTGATACTCGTACAGAAACACTAGTGCAGAGTGCGATCGCTCGTTTGTTAAAAAATCGCACCAGCTTTGTCATTGCTCACCGTCTCAGCACCGTGACTCAGGCTGATCAGGTGTTGGTCATTCAACAGGGACAAATAGTTGAACAAGGTACTCATACAGAACTCATAGAACAACAAGGAGTCTATGCCAATCTTTATAGCCTTCAGTTAGGCGCAAATAATTCCTAGCTTTTGGGCTAGAAATTGCTAAAACAGGAGTAGAACGGGCAATTGAGGCTGATGAAGCCGCAGCCACAACTTCGATAAACCAGCAACTAAAAGCTTTGGAGATCAACCGATCATGATTGCTCAACCTGAGACTAAATGTTACACCATTGATGAGTATTTAGAACTAGAAATCGCCTCAGAAACACGCAACGAATATTGTGATGGAGGAATTATTCCTATGACGGGTGGAACCCCAGACCATAATGATATTGCTGGAAATTTGTATATTTTGCTGAAATCTGCCCTAAAAAGCCAAAACTACCGGACTTTCTATGTCGATCAACGGCTTTGGATTCCCGATGCAAATCTCTATACCTATCCTGATGTAATGGTTCTGCCCAAACCCTTAGAACTTCAAACCGGACGCAAAGATACTGTGGTCAATCCTTGCTTTATTGCTGAAGTGTTGTCTAAATCCACCCAAAATTATGACCGTGGTGAGAAATTTGTTGCCTATCGGACAATTTCTACTTTTCAAGAATATTTGCTAATTGATCAATACCGTATACACGTTGAGCATCATCTCAAAACAGCCGCGCATCAGTGGCTATTTTCGGAATACGATGACCCCAATGTCACCCTTTCTTTGAGTACCTTGGAGTTACAAATTTCAATTGCCGAACTTTACGAAAATATTGATTTTTCAACCGTTGGAGTTGAATGACGAAAACAAGAGTAGAACAGGTGATGGAGACGGCTGAAGCGATCGCAATTAAATAACCATTATTATAGATGTTACAATATAACTCTCCTGTAACTGTAATATTACAGTTTTCCAGTTAGAAAACATTACTTCTGCCACTTAGGAACAGTTATGACAAAGAAACATCTGTTAGCGTTGGCACATCGCACACTGGTGATCTTTGTCACTATGCTGATGTCATCGGAGTTAATGATCACAGCAGCTAGGGCGAATCATCTCTACATAGCCCAACAACCGCAAAATACAACTCCTGAAAGGCAAAGAGCCGCCACCCAAGCCAAACAACTGCTGCAAGAAGCACAGCAATTATATGAACAAGGTACAGCCACAGGTCGGCAAGCAGCGATCGCTAAATATGAAGAAGCATTAAAAATTTGGCAACAAATTGGCGATCGCAGTTATGAGGCTACCACATTATTAGCGATCGGCACACTTTATTACACTCAAAATGATAATCAAAAGGCGTTGGGATATTTTCAGCGAGGGCTAAATATTCGCCGCGAACAAAAAGACCGTTTTGGCGAAGCAGTGATGTTGAATTCTGTAGCCAATGCTTACGCTAATTTGGGTCAACCTCAAAAAGCCCTAGAATTTTATAGCCAAGCATTGCGAGTATTTCGTGCTGAAAAAAAACCTGATTTTATTGTTAATACCTTAATTGGCATTGGGGGCGTTTATTTTAATGCGGGAGACACAAAACAAGCACTACAAGCTTACAATCAAGCCCTGGTAATTCAACGTCAACAAAAAAATTTAGATGGACAAGCCGACATTTTGCAAATTATTGGGATTACCTATACTAATTTGGGTGAACCGCAAAAAGCCTTAGAGGCTTTTCAACAGTCCTTAGAAATTCAAAAGACGAGAAATAATCTGAGTAGACAAGCCGATGCACTCAACTATATCGGTGTACTTTATTTATCCATTGGTGATGAGCAAAAATCGCGGGAAGCTCTCAATCAATCACTAAAACTGCAACAACAAAGTCAAGATAATCTTTCAGGTATAGCTTTGGCATTTAACCTGAGTAAGCAAGCTGTGACGTTGACAGGCATTGCCGGGAGCTATTCTTTTAGTGAACCACAAAAATCTTTAGAATATTATAACCAAGCGCGATCGCTTTTACAAAAAGCAGGTAATCCCCACTCAGAAGCGGAACTATTAGGACAAGTGGCTTTAGTCTACGATAGGTTGGGTGAAAAACAAAAAGCCCTAGATGTTTTAAATGAAGCAATTGCATTGCAACGTTTTACAAAAAATCGGGCGCGGGAAGCTTTCACCCTCGATACCATTGGTGGGATTTATGCTTCATTAGGAGATTATCAAAAAGCTATTAATACTTACAACCAAGCCTTAAATATTGAACGCGAAGTGAAAGATGTTGCTGGGGAAGGCAATACACTGAAAAATATCGCTTCAGTTTATAGTTTACTTGGTGATCATAAAACGAGTATTGAAACTTATAATCAAGCCCTAGAAAAATTTAAAAATACAGGCAATCGTGATAAAGAAGCGCAAACTTTAGATAATATTGGCAGTGCCTATCGCGCTTTAGAAAATTATCCCCAAGCCTTAGAATATTACAACCAAGCGCAGCAGTTACGCCGAGAACAAGGAAATGTGATAGGCCAAGTCAGTGCCATCAGTGGTACTCTCCGAGTACACGAATCTTTAAAAGATTACCCCAAAGCCCTGGATGCAGCTAACCAAATTTTGGCATTAGCCAAGCAAACAAAAAATAGCTTTGCCGAAACCAGTGCTTATGGTTTCTTTGGGAGAGTTTATTTAGCTGCGGGTGATTATCAAAAAGCCTTAGATGCTTCGCAAAAAGCCGTGACTGGCTGGCAAAAATTAGGACAAAAAGATGGCGAAGCCAATGTTATTGGTAATTTAGCCAGAACTTACAACGCCTTAAAGCAACCAGAACAAGCGATCGCCACCTATAATCAAGAATTAAAATTGCGCCAGAGCATTGGCGATCGCACCGGAGAAGCAGACACCCTGTATTATATAGCTCAGACAGAACGCGATCGCGGCAATCTCATCACCGCCCGTACCCAAATAGAAAACACCATTAAAATTGTTGAAGATATCCGCACCAACGTTACCAGCCAAGACTTGCGGACATCTTACTTTGCATCTGTGCAGAAATATTACCAGTTTTACATCGACCTATTAATGCGGCTACATAAACAAGAACCAGCCAAAGGTTATGCTGCTTTAGCATTGCAAGTGAGCGAACGTGCTAGGGCGCGTAGTCTTTTAGACTTGCTCACCGAAGCCAACGCAGATATCCGCCAAGGCGTAAACCCCAAGCTACTGCAAACAGAACGCAACTTACAGCAACAACTTGATGCTAGAGAAAAACTCCGCATTCAACTTTTAAGCGGTAAATATACAGAAGCTCAGATCCAAAATTTAGATAAAGAAACCGCAGAACTTCTACAACAGTATCAACAAGTCCAGGCAGAAATTAAAAATAGTAGTCCACGTTACGCTGCCCTAACCCAACCACAACCTTTATCATTAAAGCAAATTCAGCAGCAAGTCTTAGATGATAATACCTTGCTCCTCGAATACTCCTTGGGAGAAGAACGCAGTTATCTTTGGGCTGTCAGCAACAAGAACATCACCAGTTACGAACTACCTAAAAGCGCCGAAATCAAAACCGCCGTCCAGAAATTCCGCGATGCTTTAACCGCCCCATCCCAAAGAACCAGTATTGCCAGAAGCAGCACAGCAGCGCAAGAATTGTCACAAATGATCCTTACACCAGTCGCCCAGCAACTCGGAAAAAAACGCTTAGTCGTCGTTAGTGATGGCGCTTTACAGTATGTACCCATCACTGCATTAGCTGTACCCAATAGCCAAACCTATCAACCATTAGTCACAACCAACGAAATTATCTCCCTTCCCTCAGCCTCAACTATCGCCCTGCTGCGTCAGGAAGTCAAAGGGCGCAAAAAAGCACCTAAAACCGTAGCTGTACTGGCAGATCCCGTGTTTTCTGCCCAAGATGAACGCCTCAAAGGCCAAGCAGCAAATCGGCCATCCATCACTCCAGACTTGAATCTCTTTGACCAGCAACAATTATCGCGTTCCGCCAGAGAAGCAGACATTGACTTTGAACGACTGCGTTTTACCCGCAAAGAAGCCGAGGAAATTCTCTCTTTAGTATCCAATAAAGAACGACGTAAGCAAGCCTTAGACTTTACCGCTAGTCGAGATGTTGCCACCAGTCCAGAGTTAAGTCAATATCAAATTATTCATTTTGCCACTCACGGCATTTTAAATAGCACCAATCCAGAATTATCTGGGGTCGTGCTGTCGCTGTTTGATAATAAAGGAACACCCCAAAACGGCTTTTTGCGCCTCCACGATATTTTTAACCTGAATTTGCCAGCAGAATTAATAGTTCTTAGTGCTTGTCAAACAGGCTTAGGAGAAGAAGTCAAGGGAGAAGGATTAGTTGGGTTAACCAGAGGATTTATGTATGCGGGAAGTCAGCGTGTTGTAGTGAGTTTGTGGAGTGTTGATGATGAAGCTACATCAGAATTAATGAAGCTATTTTATGCCAATATGTTACGCAAAAATTTAAAACCTGCGGCAGCATTAAGGGCAGCACAAATAGAAATGTCACGTAATCCAAATTATGCTGCGCCTTATTATTGGGCGGCATTTACATTACAAGGAGAATGGAAATAAAAATAATATTGAAATCAAGTCTGCTTGATAGAAGCTGTTATCTCCTTAAATTATTGTTTCTGGGCGCAACCATCTAAAACTTTATTACCCAATATCAAAACAGCCGAGTAAGGGTATTGTTTATCTGACATCCCATCACTACAAGCGCTGACTTTTTCCAGAATTAACATATTATTTCCCCTGAGTTTGTAAACTCTCACCAAATCAGCAGGACGGCCTGCTGCTGTTAAAGGTTTCACGTAAGGAAAGGTTTGTTTTTTCACCTCTGGAGAAGAGTAAACAATGCTATTTTTACTGACAGTTACACTCCAAAAAGGTTCTGTACCTACAGCGACAAATTTTTCACTGTTAGGAGTTACTGCTTGCAGACTAGAACTGTGAACCAGTAAACCAGCACTCAAGCCCAACAATGCAACATAAGGGATCAAAGCTTTCATTGCTCAAGATTTTTATGTGATGAATATTCAATAGATACACATTGACTATGCCAATTCCGCTTTGTCATAAAAAGCCCCAACAGCATTGGGGTGAAGGCATAATAGTTTTAACCTTTCAACAACAATAAAAGACTTGTATCGGCTGTGAAAAATTTTGTATCTATTTCCAAGAAGACAACGGCGGAACTTGTGTTAATTCATGGCTGAGAATGTCATGAATGTAACCATTAGTGGCGAGAAGTCGACCGGAATTGATTTGCAAAGGACTACCATCATAGGCAGTAACCTTACCGCCAGCTTCTTGTAACAAAATTATGCCAGCTGCTATATCCCAAGGTGAAAGTCCCCGTTCCCAGTAACCATCAACACGGCCACAGGCTACAGATGCTAAATCAATGGATGCTGAACCGCTACGTCTCACCCCTTGGGTAAGATGAGTCAGGTGACAAAATTCGGCGTAATTATTATCTGAGGTTTCGCGGCGATCGTAAGCAAAGCCAGTGACTAATAAGCTTTTACCCAATTCACTTGTTTCAGAAACTTGGATGGGGCGGCGGTTACGGGTTGCACCTAAGCCAGCCGCCGCCCGGAATAACTCATGATGTAGTGGATCATAAATTACCCCTACCTGTGGCGCACCGTTAATTAACAACCCAATAGAAACAGCAAAAAAAGGGTATTGGTGAGCGTAGTTGGTAGTTCCATCTAAGGGATCGATCGCCCACAGAAATTCATTATCTTGATTGCCTATCTTACCTGATTCTTCCGCCAAAATTGAATGCAAAGGAAAGTGACGGTGCAGAATTTCTAAAACCACTGCTTCTGAGGCTTTATCCGCCGCCGTTACCAAATCACCGGGGCGGCCTTTTTCTGTGACTGCATCTTCTAATTTGCCTAAGTAACCTTGTAAAACTACACCCGCAGCTAAAGCCGCCTCGGTAGCAATATCGAGAAAAGTTTGTAGTTGAGTCATGGGTTAGCAAGAGTCATTGGTCAAGAGTCAATGGTTAATGGTCAAGAGTCAATAGTCAAGAGTTATTTGTAACTCTCCCCATATCTTCGACTCAGCACTTTCATCGATTCAAAAAGCGAAACTCCGCCGGAGTTTGGCGCATAGGGTTTTCTGGGTTCCAAATCCCTTCGCCCATAATTCTTGCCCATTGTTGGGCGCGTTCTAGGCGTTGGTCGTATTTATGATTGGGCGATCGCCCGACAAATAGCGCATATCCTTGTTTGACTATTTGTTCGTTTAATAACTTGTTATCTTTCCATACATAAGCCAGTGTCCGCCCCAGTTTATCTTTATTTTCAATATCAAACTCTAGTTTGATTGATTGTTCTATCCCCCCAATTAACTTTTCTAAGCTTTGTCTAGCTTCATCTCCCCAGGGGTTTTGTCGCAAATCTGGCGCATCAATGCCAATTAACCGCACTGGAGAAGCAAAATTAGGTTGTTCACCCATACCCAAAACTTCTAAACTTTGCCCGCTGACCACACGCGCCACTTTCACCAGCATTTGATGATCTGCGGGCTGATTTTTGGCTTGACAACTTACCAGTAGTAATAAGCAGGTTAATATAGCTATTTTTCGCGTCCAAAACCCAAAACGCCCTAAAACTGTAGTGATTTGCATATTTACTCCTGTTTCTAGAAAGAGGCCAAAACGGCCTCTACTAGAAAAACTAAATTTTAATCTTCGTCTAATGGTAAACCTGCTTTGACTCTGCCTTTAGCAAAATAACGCCCAAATTGGAGTTCGTAGACTTCATCCTCGTCTTGTGTCTCCACTTCTAAGTCTGAACGGGCGTAACTCACACACAGCAAAGCATAACCTTGTCGACGTAACTCTAAGGACAAACCAACCGCCTCTGGTTGGTCAACGTCTCCCGACAAAACCCTGACAGCGCAAGCGGTACAAGCCCCATTACGACAGGAAAAAGGCAATTCCACCCCTTGGTTTTCGGCAGAGTGTAGGATGTAGCGGTCATCGGGGACTTGGAAGGTGTATTCTTTGCCAGTGGCGCGATCGCGGACTTTAATTGTGTATGTACAGGACATCTTGATTTTGAATTTGGGTTTTGACCTTTAGATCTCTACTCTAAAATGTCTTTTAATATGTTGTTTGCACTTTCTATAATTTTATATTACAATAGTAAATTGTGACACCTGGAGAGGTGGCCGAGTGGTTGAAGGCGCAGACCTGGAAAGTCTGTTTGGGGGTGACTTCAACGAGGGTTCGAATCCCTCCCTCTCCGTTTTTGGATATAGCGAAAACTACAAAATTTTAAAATTTTGTAGTTTTTATTGCAGCATAAAATTATTGAGACTCTTTAAAAAATAATTATTAGTCAACCTAAAATTCTGTTGTGTGACTATAGTCAGAGTCAATTAAAACCTGAATAATTGAAACTAAAAATGTTCTCCAGTTGTCATAATTAGGAATGAGCATTGTTTGAACATGAGCATTGAGTATAGCCATATACTAAAATGTGATGTTCAAAAATGGAAATCCAGGTTTTGGGCATCTATTGAGCATGAATGAGGGTTTGACGGGTAAAAATATTGAGATTGCGTTACTTGTATGGAATTTCACATTTCCGTAACTCCAGTAGGGCAGAATGACTACTTGGTGCGAACGGAACAAGTCGCGCCTGGGGTGCCATTGGCAGAAGAACTAGTGACTTGGCCTGTTGCTGATTGGTTAGCAGCCGCAGGACATTTGATGAATGATCCTTTGAGGTCAGTTTTACAGGGAGATGCGTTGATACAGTCAGCCGCAGGCATCGCCAGAAACTCTGTAAACTTGGTGGCATTGGGTCAGCAATTTTATAATGCCCTGTTTCAAGGCACTCTCAGAGATAGTTGGATTACCGCTCAAGGCATTGCCCAAAACCATCAACAAGTACTGCGCCTCCGGTTAGGTCTTAAGGATAATAGGTTAGCACGTCTGCCTTGGGAAGTCATGCACGCAGGCGATCGCCCTCTAGCAACGGGGCCTTATGTAGCATTCTCGCGCTACCAAAGCGGCATTCTCTCCAACCCTCGCTTGCCCTCCAGAAATTTACCCCAACTGCCAGAAGATGGTGTAGTCAGGGTTTTAATGGTGCTGGCATCGCCCACAGATCAAACACGTCTGGGTTTATTGAAGCAAGAAGCCCTGAGATTGCAAGCCGAATTGCATCGTCATGCCTCCCGCACTGCCGACAGTAGCATTTCCCTACCCGAAATTGAACTGACTATTTTAGATCAGCCAGGCAGGGAAGAATTAACCCAAGCCTTAGAACAAAGTATATACCAAGTTCTCCACTACTCCGGTCATAGTGACTTAGGCTCAAGTGGTGGCGAAATTTATTTGGTGAGTAGCAGAACTGGCTTGACAGAAACCTTGAGTGGCGATGACTTAGCAGGTCTGCTCGTCAATAATAATATTCAAATGGCTGTGTTTAACTCTTGTTGGGGAGCCTACACAGCCACAACCGATACAACAGAAGAAACAAGCGAACGTAACCTGACCGAAAGTTTAGTCAGACGCGGAATCAAATGTGTTTTGGCAATGTCAGAACGCATTCCTGATGAAGTTGCACTCACCCTGACCCAACTTTTGTATCGCAACCTAAATCAAGGATATCCGGTAGATTTATGTGTTAGTCGGGTGCGTCAGGGATTAATTTCAGCTTATGGTTCCCACCAAACTTATTGGGCATTACCAATTTTGTATCTTCAACCAGAATTTGATGGGTTTTTGGGAACAGAACTTTCGACTTTTACCAGTACAGAGTCGCTGAATGACAAGAATCGCAGTGTGAAGGTAACTTCCACTACAACCTACTCTGCTATGACGGATGAAGCCCAGATAGCTTTACCCATTGATGAGATGATGCCGGGTTTAGGTCATGATGCTTCGGAGTTGGACTGGTTGGGTGAAGAGACTTGGGGCGATTTAGTTGATGAAATTGAATATGACGACCCCAGTTATGCCGAAGATTCAGCCATAGTTTCGGATTTGTTTCGCCAGATAGACCAGCAAATACCCAGCAATAATGGTCAATCTCCCTTGACTGGCGAAGTACCACCCAATCACAGAGAAAATATTTTTCCGGCTAGACAAATGAGTGGCGAGGTAACACCCATTGACAGACAAGGATCATGGGGAAATTTGGGTGCAACACCCAACGAAACTGTAGCCAGTCAGGAAGAAGATTGGCAGGCTTATGAGGCATCGTTACCCACATCTGTACCTAAACCTCGTCGCCTTAATTGGCGGCTAATTTTGAGTATTTTTGGGGCAGGTGCGATCGCTAGTATCCTCGGTTTCGGTTGGTGGTGGCAAATGCGCCGCCCTTCAACTTTTGCCGATATCCCCCAAATACCCGTTCAGCAGTCTTTGTCTAGCAAAACTAATCAGAAAATTAACTTAGAAACTAGTCCCACCGCTATTATTGCGACTAGTGCCACAGAAAAATTAAGCCAAGGTGACTTGTCGGCTGGGTTGGTAGCTGTAGAAGAATTATTCAATCGTGGCGCATTACAATCTGCCCAAACTGCCCTAAATGTTGTGCCAATTAAGCAAGGAAATGATCCTGCACTCAACTTTTTTAAAGGACGACTAGCTTGGCAGTTAATTCAGACTGGAGATAAAAAATATACCATTGATGATGCCCGACGTTTTTGGGAAGTTGCAGTGAAAGCAGAACCAAACTCGGTTTTGTATACCAATGCTTTGGGCTTTGCCTACTACGCAGAAGGTAATGTCAATCGCGCTAATGATTCTTGGTTTAAGGCGCTAAATTTAGCTTTAAATCAGCAAAATTCCGCAAGTGTAGCTCTTTCTGTGCAGAATTCTCCCGTTCCTCACGATGCCTTGACTGCCTACGCCGGTTTAGCAATGGGATTGTATAAATCTGCACGCAGTCAACCTGTGGCGAAACAAGGTCAATATATGAAAGAAGCGATTAAGTTGCGTCAATTGGTAATTAATCAAGACCCAGTAAATTTTCAGGTAAATAAATTAAGTAATAATTGGCTTTGGACAGAAAAGGCCATTACCGATTGGCGATCGCTCCTGCAACAAAAAACTTAGGAATGAGCAACACCCTTCCCCTTTAGCAATAAATTTTAGCTTGATATTCTATCTTATATATGATATGCAAATTCGATAAAATGTAACAATTTGTCTCTGACAGGGAGAGCAGAAGAGATAAGTTTCTGTAACATTAAATAATAATAATGATGTTTAGAATTAAGGAATTACTTCATGCCCTACACGAATGAAGAAGGTGGTCGTCTTAACAATTTTGCCCAAGAGCCAAAGGTTTATCAAGCAGAACCTCCCACAGCAGAGCAAAAGCGTAACTATATTATCCTTGGTGTCGCCGCGACAGTTTTGGTCGGCGGCTTAATTTTTGTCGCCTTCTCCGTTTCTCATCTCAGTTAAATAAAAACTGTTTTTGTTAATAAAATTTAATTTTCTTGTAGTATTTCAGGTTTTCGTTGTCAAGGGAACCTGTTTTTTATGGGTGATGTCAAGACTCTAAAGTCAGAATCGGCATAAAATTTTGCGTTCCGGCTTGACAATGGCAGTCATAGTTCAATAACGTTCAGTTAAGAGCAATAGTAAGTAGAAAAGCCACTTGCGTGGTAATCCAGGCTGTGAGAAGATTACCCCGAACTAGATAGGTCTACTTAAAATAAACCTTGTTTAGGTGATGTACACTGTTTTTTGGCTGTTGAGCCACCATGAGCGTGAATGATCCGGCACACCACGATAATTTTGCTTGGAATCGGCAAGTATATCACCGTTTGAAACTTGCCCTCAGTTTGGGCTTAAGAAGACAACTGTTTTTAGCAGTATGTGACGACTTACAGTTGCGAAATCAAGTAGCAGCGCGGCTGCATTCAACGTTAGCTTATCCAGTTGGGCAAGTTTTATATCAGCCCCAAGATGGACAGGAAATTAGCAGCACTCCAGCTTACCCGCGATTAGTGACTTTGCGGTTGAATTTAAACGAGCCTAACCCTGTAGCCCAGATCAATCAATGGCTGGCTAATTATCCCCCACCAATTGTCGGTGTAACCAAAGACAACCCTGGTAGACCTTTACCAATACCGACATTTCAAATTGTGGGTGTAGAACAGCTAACAAAGCAACCTGTAGCAGTGCAACGGTTATTCTTACATTCTCTGCGCCTCTGCGAAGAAGCTTTTTCTAGCCAAGAATCTAGCGGATTCTTAGAATCTACTGTGCTGTTGTGGATTTCGCGTCCTTGGTTGTCAGCTATTCAGCAGTCAGCGCCCCAATTTTGGCGTTGGCGTACGGGGATATTTACTTTTGCGGGAGAACCCACGCCAGCAAAACGCAATGTCAATTATCCAGAACGTGTTTCTAATTCCCGAAATTTGGATTTTGGGAATTTAGAGGGGACTAGTGTTAATGAATCGACAATTGAAGCACCAGCCAAAGCCCCACCTCCCACAGAAAATGGTACGGTTCCTGTAGAAACACCAGCGAAGCGGCTTAGTAGTGTTTTAGAAATTCCCCCACCACCGCCAGGATTTACCAAGCAAGAATCTCAATTACCAGAATCTCTGGTTACTAGCCCTAGTCCATCACTGTCTTCGTTATCTCATATTAGCCAGGAGTTAACAGAGTTAGTATTAGCGACAATTAATGCCAAAATTACTCAAGAAGAAGATGAGAATTGGCAACCACAACAAATTCTGCTGGTTATTGAAGAATTACATATCAAGCAAGCTGCAAAAGAGGATTTGGCCGCAGCTTATCATCAATTGGGTAACTTATATCGTTTGCGGATTGAGCAAGGACATTCCACCCTAGAAAACTTGATGGTAGCAATTTTGGCTTATCAAGAAGCGATCGCTTACGATGAACAATCACCACAATTACCCGATATTCTCAATGATTTAGGCACATTGTACTGGATGTTGTACCGCACACCACCCAACGTTGAGGCGGGACAAAATTACATTGAACAGGGGATTGAATTTTATCACTTAGCTTTGAAGATGATTTCACCGCAGACTCACCCAGAAACTTATGCGCGGGTGCAAAATAATCTGGGAACAGCATTTGGTGATTTAGCGAGGTTTTCTAACCCTGCGGAAAATTGGCAACAGGCAGTATCTGCTTATACAGAAGCATTAGCCCATCGGACGGCGGAGATGGATACTTTGAAATATGCGGCTTGCCAAAATAATTTAGGTACAGCTTACTGGCATCTGGGACAATATAATCAACCAGTGCTGCATCTGAAAAAAGCGATCGCTGCATATAACCAAGCACTGGCTCATTACAATGCCGACCAAGAACCTCTGAAATATGGGATGATTCAAAATAATATCGGCACAGCCTACTGGAATTTAGCCCAATACGAACAACCAGCCGACAATCTTCAGCAAGCTATTGATGTTTACTGCGAAGCTTTAAGATACCGTACCGCCGCCAATGTTCCGAGTGCTTGTGCTGCCACCCAAAATAATTTAGCTACAGCTTACTGGCATTTAGCGAACTTACCGCAAACCACCAAAGAACGCAAGCAAAAGTTACTAAAATTATCAATTATTGCTTATGAAGAAGCCATTGCTTTGGCACATTCTCTCAATGGAATACCTTTAAGTTTTGATTTGTTGGCTGCTCATAATAACTTAGGATTAGCCCATTATCAGTTAGTGACAGATAATTCTTTTAATGGCGATAAACCCACGCGATCGCACCATTTAGAAGTAGCATTAGATCATCATTTGCAAGCCTTAAATGGATTAAGTAAACAACCAGAAGCTTATCAAACTACCTTTGCTTATCTAGTCAAAACAATCCGCGCCTTCCATAACGAATTAGGCATTCAAGGACAAAATTTAGCTTTATCAAAAGTTCCCGGTCAGTTATTACCGGAAATTTTGGCAAAGTTGTGAAAAAACTATTATCTTTTAGGCACTGTATGGCTATTAATTTTTTCCCCAAATATGTCTATTCAAATTCAAATCTTCCACAATATCGAGCATGAGATAGATATTTTCAAAATATTCTCGCATAGGGGCAAAGCTTAACATTTTTTGAAAAAGTTTGGGTTCAAAAATATCATCTGCATAATCAATAGCTATATAGATCATATTTTGGAGAAATGATACATAAATATTTTTTCTAGCTTTCTTTCTAAATTTAACTAGCTTAGTCATTAAATTTGTAGACAAAACATATCTGGCTTCAACTTGATTGTCGCCATAAACAGTAAAATATTGCGAAAATTCCGGGTCTTCTAATTTAACTAAATTTTCTTTATTCTGGTGCAAAGCATGAATATTCGTATTTAATAAATTCGGTAAAACTATAGTTCTAGCGCTTATCTTTTTATTAAAGTCAGCTTGAAAAAATAATCCTTTAAATACTGTTCTTCTCGAAACCTCATTTTTCATTATTTCTTCATCAAAATGTCTATAACTGATTCGTTTACCTCGAAGTATTCTAATAAATATGTAAGGAATACTTTTAATAAGTTTGATGACTAATAATATAGAATATAGCGGCAGTAAAAATCCAAAAATCATTCTAATCACAAATGGAGGAACCATCATAGAACCCAACGTTTTTAAATGTTGAGAAAAAGTTAGATATTTTATCCACCGATGCTGTAATTCGACTTCTGTACAAATTTCTGAAAAAAACATTGGTGTTTGATTAACTTGTCCAAAAATACATTCTTCTTGCTGTATTCTATTCGGTTTTAATAATGTTGGAAAAATTTGGCTACGAATGAAAGCAGACAAAGTATATTCATTATCTGCTTCTGAGGCGTAACTAGAATAACTGAGACTTTCATTGGTATTAATAAAGTCAAAAATCTTTTGAATAATTTTTGATTTAAATCCATTGGCGTAGGTTTCTATAGCAGAAGTATAAAAAGCAATCCAACCCCATAAACAAGCTAAAAATCCTAGTAAAAATAAAAATATGAGAAAATAGGGTAAGGGAATTTTATGAACAAAACAAAAAATCAGATATTCTAGGGGGAAGAATTTGACTAAAAGGCAAAACATGATGAATATAATAATACTAACAAATGAGATTGATAAGATAGTTTGTTTTCTAACTGATTCTAGTTCTTTTAAATCATCTAACAAATTTTCTTGACAAAAGGTTTTAAACTCATTTAAACTCCTCCTCGTGATTTTGACATCAGCATTTTTTTCTTCTGGCTGTATGGTTTGAGATTGTGGTTGAGAAGTTGATTCTGAAGCAGCAAAATTCGCTGGTAATAAAGTTGAGAGAAATTGTCGCGCCCAAATCTGTGTGACTTCTTGCTGACTATTAGTAAGTTGTTGACAAAGTGCGATCGCTTTTTCTAATTGTTCATTTCCCTTATAGGCTTTAACTAGCCACATCTGTGCTTGATAATAATCTTTGAATCCTGCATCAGTTCCTTGACAAAAATTCTCTAGAATTTGAACAGCTTCAGTATAGCGCCGAAATTTTAGCGCTTTATTTCCAGTTAAAAGTAATTCCGCTGCTTGTTCTGCTGTTAAAAGAGGCTGATTTTTTACTACCGCAGATTCAGCCAGTAAAGATTTGAGAATTTGCTGCGCCCAAGCCTGAATTTGTGGATTGTTATATTCTGCTAGTTGTTGACAGCATAAACGGGCTTTTTGAGGTTCTCCATTGAGGTGATATGCTTTGACTAAAGCTGCTTTCGCCTCAAAAATTTTCTTAGATTTAATATCAGGCAATTTTTCGTATTTTTGACAAAAATTTTCTAACAAACTGACTGCTTCTGAATAATGCTCTTGCTTGAGTGCTTCTAACCCTGATTGGAACAGATCTAAATTATTAGACATGAAATTTCCCTATAAAATTTTATCAATCACACGATGCTTTATTGATTCAAGAGATTTCTAACATTCACATTTTGTTTTTCTTGCAGAGATGCTTGAAATTGTATTTTTAACTGATAGTTCATCCACGATGCAAATAAGTTTGTGGGAAACATTTCTATAGTATTGTTATATTCAGTGACAGCACTGTTATAAAATCTTCGCGCGGCTGAAATCTGTTCTTCAATTTCAGTCAGCGAATACTGTAACTGGATAAAATGCTCGTTGGTTTTGAGTTCTGGATATGATTCGACTGTGACGATAAGATTATCTAAATTTCTCGATATTTGGTCTTCTATTGTCACTCTTGTACTTTCACTTACACGTTCTGAGATTACTTTAGTTCTGAGTTTGACAATTTCTATTAAAGTTTTCTGCTCAAATTGCATATATTTTTCTGCAACCGCTACAAGATTAGGTATCAAATCCCATCTTTTTTGCAGCAACACATCAATTGTAGAGAAGGCATAATCAACCTGATTTTTACTTTTAATTAGCTTATTATAAAAATTGGCAAATAGAAATGCAGTTATTAGCCAGAAACTAAAAAGTATGAAAGCTGGTGAAATAGACATACTGGTAACTGTAAATATATCAATGGTCTTTAACTCAGGCAATTTAAATTTTAGTATTATTTAAAGCTTAAGAATAACAGTATTATTAAGTAATAAGTTTATTAAATTATTTGGATATTCAGTAGAAATAATGAAATAATTTCTATATTTATCAGGATTGTTTTTAAATTGATACTATCAACTTTCTCATAATGATGTAAACCAAAACATATTATTCATCTAGTCTGCATATATTTACTTAAATTGCACGTAAAATTCTACTTACATATCACCCAATTTCTGGTATTGTTTCTGCAAGTGTGCGATCGCTCTCTATGAGAAATAGTTGATTGGTCGTAATCAACCTTTTTTGGGTCTATACTCATCGAAGCAGGATTATTTGATGTGATTGAAGGTATAATTGACCACCCAATCCTCAGTATCCATCATGTGAAGCCAGGGATAAATAAGTGAGCTTGGGATTTGGGATTTCTCGTAATTTGGTGAGTTGCTTGTGTTTGTTGGCTGAACAATGCTACAAAAGAGCAAAAAAAGTTACTAACTTTCTTTATGTCTACTGATACCTTTGAAAAAACTAGCTTGAGTTGGGAAGTTTCTCAATTCCAGCAACAAATCGGCGAATGGATAGAATACCAATTTGACCGCTTTCAAAATTCTGTACCAAACTTGTCCCCAGACTGGAGAATTAGTCCTTGGCTGAGTAATTTACTAATTTTGTTGTTTTGGCTGATACTTGCAGGATTTTTGGCTTTTGTTGTTTGGCGCTTGTGGTTAGAATTCAGTCCATATATATATTCTTGGTTGTCTGGGGGTAAAAATGCTGCGGATGCTGCGAACAAAAACCGCGCTCATGATTTATCTGTAGCACTGTTGCTAGAGCGATCGCAAGAATTTTACCGTCAGGGTAATTATCGTGAAGCTTGTCGTTGTCTTTACTTGGCAATCTTACAACATTTGCATGATATTAAGCTGGTTCCTCACAAATTTAGCCGCACAGATGGAGAGTATTTACAATTGCTACGCTCAACTGTCACCCCAGTCCAACCTTACGAAACCTTGATTACTACCCACGAACAATTATGTTTTGGCAATGCTGAGATTTTGCCAGAAAATTATCAACAATGTCAGCAGGCATACCAAGAAATTATTAATCAGGAAGTATGAAGTGTGAAGTTTAAACGTTTAGTTTTTTGATATATGAAAAAATCAAACCGCATTGCTTGGATAGGAGCGATCGCACTTGGTGTAATAATTTTACTTAGTTTATTCGCTGCTCCTAATAATAAAATTTACACTGGTTCTACTTATAGTCGGGCTGCTGATGGCTATGGTGCTTGGTATGCTTATATGCAGCAACAAGGTATAACTATTCAGCGTTGGCAAAAGCCTCTAGAAAATTTTAAACCTGAAAAAGCTCCTGTCACCATGTTAAGGGTGAGTAGTTCACCTAGGGGAGCTTATTTATTATTTGACGAACAGGAATGGTTAGATAAAGGCAATAATTTAGTAATTTTAGGTGTCAAAACACCTGCAACAGAAGCTAAATTTCACTCTCTGCAAAAATCAAATTTTGGTGATATTAAAATTGCCACAAAAAGACGTAATATCAAAGTAGAAAAACCAAGCATTTCTTTAGGCGATCGCTTTGGTGCTATTGTTTGGGAAGAAAAAACCGAAAAAGGCAAAGTAATTTTTTCTAATACCCCCTATTTAGCGGCTAATGCCTATCAAGATAATTTAAGCAACTTTCAATATCTTGCCAGCTTAGTCAATCAAAAAGGCAACAAATTATTTGTAGATGAATATATTCACGGTTATAAAGATGCTGATGTCAAGCAGAGTCAAGGAGACGGCGACTTATTCAGCTATTTTGCCAAAACACCGCTGTTTCCTGCACTAGTTCAAGTAGGAGTTTTACTATTAGTTTTAATTTGGGCAAAAAATCAACGCTTTGGTAAACCCATAGCCTTAGAAGCTCCAGTTATAGACAATAGCCAAGCATATATCCAAGCACTAGCGGGAGTTTTAGAAAAAGCCGAATCTAGCGATTTTGTAGTAGAAATGGTGGGTAAAGAAGAACAACGACAACTCCAAAAAGCTTTAGGATTAGGCACAACATTACTAGAACACCAAACACTATTGCAAGTTTGGCAAGAAAAAACAGGTACAAATCCAGCCGAACTGGACACAGTATTAAAATTATCTACCCGAAAACAGCGCATAAGTGAACGAGAACTGTTAAGCTGGTTGGCAAAATGGCGAACTCTCAAGGAAATACCCAAGTAATTTCCTATTTTGCGCCAACTTTGACAGCAGCATCTGTATGTTTATGTTTGAGTATTTTATTCATAAAAATTATGAGCCAAAATCATTCTGTATTTATTGACCTTGACCAAAACCTTAATCAAATCATTGTCGGACAATCTAGCCTTATCAAACAATTGCTAGTAGCCTTATTAGCAGGTGGACATGTGATTTTGGAAGGTGTACCAGGAACAGGTAAAACACTTTTAGTCAAAGTATTAGCACAGCTAATTCAAGGAGACTTTCGCCGCATTCAACTTACACCAGATGTTTTACCTTCTGATATTACAGGGACGAATATTTTTGATTTAAATAGTCGCAATTTCACCTTAAAGAAAGGGCCAGTTTTTACAGAAGTGTTACTAGCAGATGAAATTAACCGCACTCCCCCCAAAACACAAGCGGCGCTGTTAGAAGCAATGGAAGAAATGCAAGTCACTTTGGATGGTGAAAGTTTACCTTTACCGGATTTATTTTGGGTAATTGCAACACAAAACCCCTTGGAATTTGAAGGGACTTATCCTTTACCAGAAGCGCAATTAGATAGGTTCTTATTCAAACTATTAGTAGATTATCCCGATCAAGCCGCAGAAAAGCAAATGTTACTTAATCGTCAAGCCGGTTTTGCAGCGCGACGGATAGATATTAGTAGTTTAAAACCTGTCGCCACTGTAGCCGAAATTTTAGAAGCACGAAAAGAAGTTAAACAAGTGCAAGTATCTGAAAAGATTATCGATTATCTCTTAGCTTTAGTGAGAGCTTCGCGTCAATTTCCTGATTTAGCTTTGGGTGCGTCACCCCGTGCTGCTGGTGCTTGGTTGCAAACATCGCAAGCTGCTGCATGGTTAGCTGGAAGGGATTTTGTCACACCAGATGATGTTAAAGCTGTGGCTTCACCTTTGTTACGTCATCGCTTACTACTTAAAGCAGAAGCTATGCTAGATGGTTTACAAATTGATGCGATTATTGCGTCAGTAATCAATCAAGTTCAAGTACCAAGATGAGTTATGAATGATAAAACTTGATAAGACAATCAATAGCTTACAATTAGATAAATAATCGAGGTGAAAATGACAATTAAAGAACAGATTAACCAAGAAATAGAAAAATTACCTGAACCTTTATTACAGGAAATTTTAGATTTTATTCAGTTTTTGCAATCCAAACACCAGCCAGAAAATATATCAGCAAATAACCAAGTTTCTCAACCACTTACGGCAGAACATAATTTTACTAATTCTACTGCTGAAGATTTATTAGAATTTGTCGGGAGTTGGGAAGGTTCAGATATCAGAGAATGTCTGCAACTAGTTCATGAAAGCCGGATGCAAATTGAATTTTAATCATGTATCTTCTTGATACCAATCATTGCTCCTTTTTGATGGAGGGTGTACTTAGTGTTGCTAACCACCTGCGATCGCTCGGTCAAATACAACTGTCTACTAGCGTCATTGTGGCAGGAGAGTTATGCGTTATGGCACAAAATTCGCAACAGAAAGCCGCTAACTTAATCAAAATAAATGCGTTTTTACAGCGAATTAACTTATATGGAATCGATAAAGAAACTACAGAAATTTATGGTGAATTTAAATCTGACCTAATCAAGCATTTTGGCCCCAAAGAAAAATTAAACGTAGCACAACTCAATTAAATATGATCGGGATTAGTGAAAATGACCTCTGGATAGCTGCGACAGCTTTACGCCATTCATTGATAATTGTTTCATGCGATAGTGACTTTGAGCGAATGCAACAAGTAAGAGAAATTGCTTGGGAAAGTTGGGTTTAGATTTCTAAAAATACTTCCAAAAATTAGCAAAAAAACTAAATAAAAAATGATTCCTTCTCAACGACTTTATTTATTCTTGATATCGGGAGTTGCGATCGCACCTATCCTCTCCCTATTCCTCACCATTCCCGTTAGTATCGCTATCACGTTATTATTTGATGTGATTATTCTGCTATTGATGATTGTAGATGGATTGCGAGTCCGTCCTTTGCGAGTGCAAATAAAGCGCGAATTACCACAACGCTTATCGATTGGGCGAGATAATCCGGTCATGTTGACGGTAACAGCAGCAAAAACTGACGCAATTATTCAAATTCGTGATTACTATCCCCCAGAATTTGGCGTATCTACCCCGACACTCACCGCCACTATTCCCGCTAACACTACCCAAGAATTAACTTACACTGTCCACCCTAGACAACGCGGCGAATTTCCTTGGGGAAATATTCAAGTGCGACAGTTGGGAAGTTGGGGGTTAGCTTGGCATAATTGGCAAATACCGCAAAGTGTTTCAGTCAAAGTTTATCCTGATTTGATTGGGTTGCGATCGCTCTCCATCCGCCTCACCCTACAATCATCAGGTTCTATCCGCCAATCTCGCCGGATGGGTATCGGTACAGAATTTGCAGAACTGCGAAACTACCACACTGGTGATGATTTACGCTTTATTGATTGGAAAGCCACCGCCCGGAGAAATACTGGTAATACACCGCCTTTGGTGAGGGTTTTGGAACCAGAACAAGAACAAACCTTGATGATTTTATTAGATCGCGGTCGATTGATGACAGCACAAGTCCAGGGCTTACAGCGATTTGATTGGGGTTTGAATGCTACTTTATCATTAGCATTAGCCGCATTACATCGGGGCGATCGCGTCGGGGTGGGTGTATTTGACCGTCAAATGCACACATGGGTTTCTCCAGAACGCGGTCAATCCCATCTCGGTAAGCTAATTGATTATCTCACCCCCATTCAACCAGTTTTACTCGAATCTGATTATTTAGGGGCTGTGACCAATGTAGTACAAAGGCAAACTCGCCGCGCCTTAGTGGTACTAATCACCGATTTAGTTGATGTCACCGCCTCTACGGAATTATTAGCCGCACTTTCCCGGTTAGCACCCCGTTATTTACCATTCTGTGTCACCCTGCGAGATTCCCAAGTTGATCATCTAGCGCATACATTTACTCAAGAAGTTACAGCCGCTTACAGTCGTGCTGTTGCTTTAGATTTATTAGCACAACGCCAAGTAGCCTTTGCTCAATTAAAACAAAAAGGCGTCTTAGTACTCGATGCACCAGCAAATCAAATTACTGATCAGCTAGTGGAACGATATCTGCAACTTAAAGCGCGGAATCAGTTATGAATACTACTCATTTTAAATCAGCGTAGACTTCCAATCATTGTTGTAGACATAGAAGCAGAGGAGATTACACAATGGATAAAATCCAAATCCAATTGTATTAATTACGTAGATGCAAGCCTAACCAATAACTACTGATTGAGACTGAAAAATCATGGGGAGTGCAAATAATCAGGGAATTTGCTGGTGGTTTCTCGCAAAGTTTACCCGCTACAGTTTAACTTTATTGCTGAGTGCGGTAATGCTTGCTGATGCTGTGGCGGCGACACCGAAAAACCGAGGGTTGCAGATAGGACAGCAAACCACTCAACAAGATACCACTCGCGCTGCTGCGGAGCGCCTGTTTCAAGAGGGAAGGCAGTTTTATCAACAAGGGACAGCAGAATCACTCCGACAAGCAATTGGGAAATACCAAGCAGCTTTGAAGCTTTGGCAAACACTTGATGAGCAAAGCCGGGAAGCCGAAACCCTCAATCACATTGGCTTAGTCTACGACGACTTAGGAGAAACACAAGAAGTACTCAATTATTACAACCAAGCTTTACCTATACTCCGTGCAATAAAGGATAGAGCAGGGGAAGCCACCACCCTCAACAATATTGGCAAAGTCTACCTCTCATTAGGAGAAAGGGAAGAAGCACTCAAATACTTCAACCAAGCTTTACTTATTAGCCGTGCAGTGGGGGACAAAAAAATAGCAGCCCTTACTCTCAACTATCTTGGTGTTGTCTACAAATCATCAGGAGAACCGCAAGAAGCTCTCAAATACTATAACCAAGCTTTACCAATACTTCGTGCAGTCGGGGACAGGGAACAAGAAGCCAGCACCCTGAAAAATATTAGCTTAGTCTACGCCTCATTAGGAGAAAAGCAAGCAGCAATTAAATACCTCAACCAAGCTTTATCCATAGGCCTTGCAGTGGAAGACAGAAGAATTGAAGCCCGTACCCTCAATGATATTGGCTTTGTCTACGCCTCATTGGGAGAACCGCAAGCAGCCCTCAAATATTTCGCTCAAGCTTTACCCATACTCCGTGCAGTAGGCGAGAAAAGAAGGGAAGCCACTATCCTCCACAATATTGGCGGTATCCACAAGGCTCTAGGAGAACAGGAAGAAGCCCTCAAATACTTCAATCAAGCTCTACTTATACGCCGTGCAGTGGGGGACAGAAAAGGAGAAATCCTCACCCTCTCTAACATGGCTTCCCTAGAATACAGACGGGGTAATTTACAACCAGCCCAAACACATATTCAAGCAGCTATTGAAATAATTGAAGATTTAAGCGCCAAGATCACTAATGCAGAACTACGCAATGCTTACTCTGCATCAGTGAGAGGCTATTACGAGTTCAACAACTATCTGTTAATGGAAATGCAAAAAAAGCATTTATAAATTGGCAGTGAAAGTTAGCGATCGCTTCTAATATATTCTCATCAAACTACCTGGTTAAAGTGCTTGGAAATTCTCAATTGTCAAGTACAATTCCTCGTCAGCTTGTTGGAAGCTGTAGTCGATGCTAATTTGCCGAGGATAACCAAGCTGATTCTTGTACTGCACATCAATATTATCTGCTCGACGGGCGATCGCATCGGCAATCACATTAAATAATTTGGGAATTGTTTTATATCTTTCAAAAAATTCTGGGTTACTAACTGGCACACCTGTAGTTGTGGTGATAGATGTTGTTATCCCATTTTTAACAGTAATTATTACAGGCCCTCTGGCTTCCGGCACACAGAAACAACTATTGCTGAGTGTATAGCGATAATTGCGGATGTTTTGCTGATTCCACAAACGGCGGTTAAATCTTAATTGTTGTAAATTGTTAGCTGCTGATCTTTGTGCTGTCTCTACTGTAGATTGGGATATTGCTGGTGTATTTAAACTTAAAGGCATTAATAATGCTGCACTAATCACCACAGGCCAGCGCAGTTGTCTCCACGAAATATTTATATTGTTTAGCATGAGGTAATCTCCAAGTGTATTTGCGGTTACATTGCTTTACAAAACACCTAAAATTTATGCTTTACTAATTCACTTGTCAAGTTAACTAGGTTACATAAATTTAATTAATATCATTAGTGAATTACAATCTTCCCGACTTCTTTAAGAGGTTGTTTTCAAAGTATTGATCTATATCTTCATTTTTTTCTAAAGTAGTATAAATCATGTATTTTTCCTTTAATAAACACTGCTTATCTATTTCCAAAGAACTTTTTTAAGAATTCATTTTTCTAAAATTGCGTAAATCAAAGGACAAACTGTATGTTATGAAACTAATATCTCGCAAACCGATGAAGTTCAAGTCATTTCCCATCCTAAAACATCAGACCACAACCAGATATAAAGATGATGAAAGAAATATCACGTCGCCAATTTATCGCCACAGCCACCCTGACTACAGGCTTTGTTTTAGCAGTACAGCCTGTATTTGCCAAAGTCATTACCACCAATACCAAGGGCTTAACGGCTGGAGCGGTGAAAATTCCGGTTAAAGATGGTGAAATCCCAGCTTATAGAGCCGTACCTGCGACTGGAAGCAATTTTCCCGTAGTTTTGGTGATTCAAGAAATTTTTGGTGTCCATGAGCATATTCAAGATATTTGTCGTCGCTTTGCCAAATTGGGGTATTTAGCGATCGCACCAGAATTATTTGTGCGTCAAGGTGATGTGTCAAAATTAAGTAACATAGACGAAATCCGTCAGGTAGTAGCGAAAGTCCCTGACGCACAGGTACTATCAGACCTAGATGCAACAGTCAACTGGGCAGTAAAATCTGCCAAGGGAAATACCAAGAGAGTTGGAATTACAGGCTTTTGTTGGGGTGGTCGGATAACATGGCTATATGCTGCACATAATCCCCAAGTCAAAGCAGGTGTAGCCTGGTATGGCAGACTTGTAGGTAATGCTAGTGAACTGACACCCAAACATCCCGTTGATATTGCTTCCACATTAAAAGTACCTGTCTTGGGACTATACGGCGGTAAAGATACAGGCATACCTCTAAATACAGTAGAACAAATGCGCGATGGACTCAAATCCAGTAGCAGCAAATCTCAAATTATCGTTTATCCAGATGCACCCCACGCCTTTTTTGCAGATTATCGCCCATCCTATCGTGAGCAAGAAGCTAAAGAAGGCTGGAAGAAACTTCAAGCATGGTTTAAGCAACATGGGGTTTAATCACAATAAGGTTATCCGTGTTCTGCGCCCTTTGCAATGGGGAAATTTGCTTTGCGGGGTTTAGTTCAAAGCATCGCGCGGGAACTAGCGCCACAGAATATTCATCTGGCGCACTTTATTATTAATGGTGGGATTCGTTCAGACATACGACAAGAAACCATCGATAAACCTGATAGTTTACTAGATCCTGATGCGTAGGCGTAGCCTGTCGTAGACATCGCCCAAACCTACCTCAACATTCTCCTTCAACCCCGCAGTGCTTGGACATGGGAAGCAGAATTACGGCCTTGGGTAGAAACATTTTAGTCCAGCGAAATCGGCAGTTATCAGCCGCATCTACTCTATTGCCATCATAAATATTGCTGTTTTTGTATCCTAGACATCTTAACAACAAGCAGTTTATAGGGTAAAAGTGGATACAGCTAAGAAGTATAAAAAATCATAATAGAAATGCTATGAGTGAGTTAGTGGTAATCAGCTTTAATGATAAATATAAAGCAGATGAAATGCTGCTAGAACTACTGAAACTAGAACAAGAGCATTTAGCTGATTTAGAAGATGCGGTTGTAATCACAAAAAATGCACAGAGTAAGATAAGGGTTAAACCCTGTCATGATTTAGTCAAACCTGGTGATCTGAGTAATGAACTTTGGGGTGGTATCATTAGCGCAACTTTTTTTCATCGCTTTCTTACCATTAAAGAAAGTGTATTTGAAAGTAGTTTCTTAACCGAAGTTGAAGCAGCTTTAACGCCTAATTCATCGGCTATATTTATTTTGATTAATTATGCTGATCCCGAAAAAATAATTGCCGAATTTTATAGATTTGAAGGCAAGTTAATTAGAACAACTCTATCTAAAGAGCAAATTGAGGATTTAAAGAAAAATCCTCAAAAAATCTAACTAGTTCTACTGTGAACGACTAGAGATGAAATTAATTAACGACGTTTGCGGTTACAATACAACACCAAAAACACAAATAATCCTAGTCCCACAAGATATTTAATAGGGTCTGGTACATTTGGATTAGGCGAAAAAAATCCTTCAATCGTACCAGCAATTATCAACATTGGCACAATGCCAAAAACTAATTGTGCAGCTTGGGAACCATAAAACTTTAACGCATCACCACGGCGATATTTACCAGGAAACAAAATTGCTCTGGCTAACAATAAACCTGCACCACCAGCAAAAAAAATAGCGGGTAATTCCAAAGCACCGTGAGGAAACACAAAAGCCCAAAAAGGATAAGCCAAATTATTTTGACCGACTAAAGTACCAACCGCACCAATTAATAAACCATTGAATACCATTAAATAAGTTGTGTATGCTCCCGCAGATATTCCACCAGCAACCGCACCAAAAGACACGGAAAGATTATTAATCATGATGCTGCTGGATGCTAAAGGTTCAATCCCCACAATCGATCCCATCCATAATTTATGCTCATCTCGTACCTGAGAAATTAAGTGTTGTGGTACTACAAGGGACATAAATGTTGGGTCTTGCCAAGCATACCACCAAGCCACCAATGCCCCCAGCAAAAACAAACCTGTAGCCAAAGCAATGTAGGGGAATGTTTGCTGTACAACTGATGGTAAACCCCAACGGTAAAATTCCGCCGCCGCCCGCCATTCTTGTCGGCGCGAACCTTGGTAAATCTGCGTGTAACCACGAGTTGTTAAATTTTGCAAACTTTGAATTAAAGTTTGACCAATTTGTTGTGTACGGGCGCGTGCTAAATCAGCCGCCACGGAACGATATAAACTGGCTAATTCTCTAATTTCCTGGGCGCGTACTGATTTCAGCCCCTTTTTTTCTACTTGCTTTAATAAGGTATCTAAACGCTGCCAATTTGGTTCTCGGCGGGCAATCCAACGTTGAATGTTCATACATTATAGGAAGATGTTAATTTTCTCAAATTAAGTCAGAGATACAGCCCAAAACCTCGATAAATTCTACATTTCTTAATTACGAATTACGAATTACGAATTACGAATTGCTATAACCTACCTTAAGATAGCCACAAATTCACAACTGTACTTTCAGGGAAATTTGGCATCATGTCTGGAAACCTTGGTTCTCCCACTCCCATACAACCACTCAGCGTGGGGAATGTTGTTAGTGCAGGAATCCGCCTGTATCGTTCTCATCTTAAGGATTATTTTTTACTGGCATTGAGAGCATATATATGGGTATTCATACCTATATATGGATGGGCAAAATGTTACGCTCTCATTTCGCTGATTTCGCGTTTGGCTTTTGGTGAATTAGTTAATCAGCCTGAAAGCGTCTCATCAGGTGAGCGCTTTGTCAATTCTCGGAAGTGGCAATTTTTGCTGATGATGCTGTTAATGTTTCTGGTAGGTATAGGGATTATTGTGGGTGTGGTGATTTTATTCGCCCTGTTTGGTGTTTTATCAGCCGCATTGGTTGGGGGAGTTGGTCAACAAGGAAATCCTGCCAGCTATCTTTTATTGATTGCGATCGCTATTATTATCACTATTGCGGCTTTTATCGGAGTTTTGTGGCTGTTAACGCGGTTTTATTTAGTAGATGTACCCTTAGCTATCGAGGAAAATATTGATGCGACATCAACCATTAGCCGCAGTTGGGAGTTAACCCAAGGTTATGTTTGGCGGATTCTGTTTATTTCCTTTGTGACTTTTTTGATTACAATACCAATTCAAATAGCCGTTCAAATTGTTTTGGGAATTATTCAGTTGGTTTTTAGCCCCTTGATTTTAAGAGAGGCTAGATTTTTTACCGTAGTTTATTCTGTGTTAATTCTGGCTTTAAGTTTTGCTGGTAGTGCTGCAATTGTACCGTTTTGGCAAACAGTCAAAGCTGTGATTTATTACGATCTTCGCAGTCGCCGTGAAGGGTTAGGCTTGCAGTTACGCGACCATGAAATTTAAAGACTAGTACAAATATTATTATGCAGTTTTTTAACCGCGTTAAATTCCGCACCCCCGAAAGTGTCGAACTAGAATTTACCCTCGCTGGAATAGGAAGCCGTGCTTGGGCTTTACTAATTGACTATTTCGTATTGGCTGTAATTTTATTAGTGTGTATCTATACCTGGATTTCTATATCTGGTCAGTTAGCAGATATTTTGCAGGATCAAGATACTGTTGGTTCGCAAGTCGGACTTTGGTTAATCGCCATTACTTTTTTACTTCTGTTCGGAATTTACGTTGGTTATTTTGTATTTTTTGAAACTATTTGGCAAGGACAAACCCCAGGAAAACGCTTTGCTAAAATTCGCGTTGTGCGAGATGATGGTAGACCTGTTGGGTTAGCCCAGGCAACTTTACGCGCCTTATTGCGCCCCTTAGACGAATTTTTATTTCTCGGCGCTTTTTTTATTATGTTTAGTCGCCGGGAAAAGCGGTTGGGTGATTGGGCCGCTGGTACAATTGTGATTGAGGCAGAAAGAGCGATCGCTTCAGCGACTTTCACAATTTCTGAACAAGCTAAGTCGCTTTATACAGAGTTACTCAGCATTGCCGATTTATCTCAACTACTACCAGATGACTTTGCCATAATTCGGGAATATTTGCAGCGACGCGGCGCAATGGCAGCTAAATCACGAGTTGCTCTTGCTTCTAAGTTAACTCAACAAGTTGCAGCTATTATTAATTTAGCGCAATTGCCAGAAGTTCCCCCTGATGTATTTCTAGAGGCTATTTACTTAGCTTATCAACACAAAGAATTTTAGTATTTTCTCTGCTGGCGGCGCGGATGGGTAGGTGTAGAAAATCGAGCTTGAAGCAAAATCGCTGTATTCCTTTTAGTACAAGCTTTTGCAGAAAAATTTAATTAAAACCATCCGCGCACCTTACGCAGTATACATTTCAGCTATTTTCGTTCAATCAACTGACTTTTACTTGTGTTAGGATCAACCCATCCGCGAAATCGAACCTTGAAAACTACATACAGTAAGCTTTTCTGCCTCCCGCAGTTTAAACATCAACTAATCCCTATTAGGGATTGAAACGCATAAATGGATTATGTGAAAACTGCTCAGATGCGTTTAAACATCAACTAATCCCTATTAGGGATTGAAACACGACCCGCTACACCATTACGCCCATCTGTACCGTTTAAACATCAACTAATCCCTATTAGGGATTGAAACCGTAAATAGTTTTACTTATCGCATATTTAACGTAAAGGTTTAAACATCAACTAATCCCTATTAGGGATTGAAACCATATCTAGTTACGGTGTACTTTTCTACCCAGTGTGTTTAAACATCAACTAATCCCTATTAGGGATTGAAACGTTCTAGTAAGTCCTTGCCCTTGCCGTAGCGTTGCCCGGTAGTTTAAACATCAACTAATCCCTATTAGGGATTGAAACGGCGAAGCCATCGCGGTTCTACGCGCCAGAATTGTTTAAACATCAACTAATCCCTATTAGGGATTGAAACTATTTAGGAGTTAGTGTACCCTTCAGCAAGTACTATGATAGTTTAAACATCAACTAATCCCTATTAGGGATTGAAACGTCTGTGGCGTAATTGATATAGTATTTTCAGTAATGCCCAGCGTTTAAACATCAACTAATCCCTATTAGGGATTGAAACCTTAGGACTACACTGGATACAGAAAGCAAAAAGGCGGTTTAAACATCAACTAATCCCTATTAGGGATTGAAACATTCCAGACTGGGCTTGTATGGCTTTTGATCCAGTTTGTTTAAACATCAACTAATCCCTATTAGGGATTGAAACTGATGACTACACCGCTACGAACCGCATTTTAATTTATGAGGTTTAAACATCAACTAATCCCTATTAGGGATTGAAACTTGCTAATACTGTTACGTCAGCACTAGAGATGTTTAAAGTTTAAACATCAACTAATCCCTATTAGGGATTGAAACAAATGTCACTTCTTCTATGTATTTAATAAGCTCTTTCTTGGTTTAAACATCAACTAATCCCTATTAGGGATTGAAACAGCGTGATAACTTATCATTGTGTGTCGTAACTGATATGTTTAAACATCAACTAATCCCTATTAGGGATTGAAACGCTCGCCTAAAGCCTTCACAGGTACCTATTGCTGTTTAAACATCAACTAATCCCTATTAGGGATTGAAACCCATTCCATTGTTCGATTTCCATATAAGGGCGTTGTTTAAACATCAACTAATCCCTATTAGGGATTGAAACAGCAAGTTTACAGGCTCTTTGCCATACTCTGAGGTTTAAACATCAACTAATCCCTATTAGGGATTGAAACTGAATTCCCTCATCAAAAGCAGTCTATATTTTGTGAAGTTTAAACATCAACTAATCCCTATTAGGGATTGAAACTGATGCGATCGCCTCGGCATTTATGTATTGAATGATTTGGTTTAAACATCAACTAATCCCTATTAGGGATTGAAACAGAGGATACGTCTACAAAGGTGTTGTCACTGAACTAGCCGAACGTTTAAACATCAACTAATCCCTATTAGGGATTGAAACGGCGACACACTAAAAGCGAAAGTAGAGGAACTACTGTTTAAACATCAACTAATCCCTATTAGGGATTGAAACGAAGCAGGGTTAAAAAGGCGGCGACTGGCTGAGGCTGATTTAGTTTAAACATCAACTAATCCCTATTAGGGATTGAAACCCTTTAAAGTTTCTGCCATTAATCTTTTGATTAATGTTTAAACATCAACTAATCCCTATTAGGGATTGAAACTAATAAGTTATTTTGGGTTCCCACTTATTAGTAGTTTCGTTTAAACATCAACTAATCCCTATTAGGGATTGAAACCTGGATAAATCCAGGACAGAAGGTTGCTACTCCATAAGAAATCACGGGTTTAAACATCAACTAATCCCTATTAGGGATTGAAACTTTAAACCCCCGCAGTCGCCCCCAATCCCCCTACCCCCAAAACGTTTAAACATCAACTAATCCCTATTAGGGATTGAAACTTAACCATTTCTGTGAAGCTGAATAACATGATGAAGGTTTAAACATCAACTAATCCCTATTAGGGATTGAAACCAATCGCTCAAGTATACATCCGCACTCTAGGGGTTTAAACATCAACTAATCCCTATTAGGGATTGAAACAAAAATTCCCGTACCCCGTGGCACTATTTTAAAGTTTAAACATCAACTAATCCCTATTAGGGATTGAAACCTAAAAGGCCATCGTCACATTTCCCACGCTGTAGCCGTTGTTGGTTTAAACATCAACTAATCCCTATTAGGGATTGAAACGATGGTGTAGCAATTTCGGTTGATTCTTTACCTTCTCAAATTGCAATTTCAACGAATCCCTATCAGGAATTCAAAATAATTTTTCTCGAACTAATGCCTCATCTTTAAAACCAATAAAAACGGCTGTTCCATCTTTAACAAAAAGCGGACGTTTGAGCAGCATAACATCAAGTGCAAATGCGTCAATCCATTGTTGCTCAGTCCAAGTCTTTTTTTCTTCTCCTAAAGCGCGGTAAGATTGCCCAGAGGTATTTCGCATAGGAAGATAACCCAAGGATTTTACCCAATTTTCAATTTGCTCACGGGTAGGTGGATGATCTTTAGTATTGATAAACTCATAGTCAATTTGGTTGTTTTGCAGCCAAGTTAGAGCTTTTTTACAAGTACCACAGTTAGGAATGCCGTAGATTTGAAGAGACATAAAAGAAGTTGAGCAACAGATTCCAGATATAACATTAAGAGACCATGATCAACAGGACTTACGCAAAGACTACGATTTTATTTCATTACGAGCATTTGCGTCCCTTAACTAGCTTACCGCCATCAAAGCCTGATATGTCCATACCGATTGCCTCTCTTAACCAGAGACACTACGCGTAGCTTGCTTCCCCGTGGGGGTGGTAAAGCTACACAACACACTTGCCACCTTTTTTAAGTCGTTTTTACTGATTGAGTATCTGCGGCGGGCGATCTATCTACTAAAATCAATTATGCTGCGATCGCACTGATTTCTTCCCTAACTCTGAGCTAGATAAAACAGAGACAAAGGGATAATAAAGAATGAGAATTTTTTGAGCATAGACTCTCAATCTAGAATTTTGCTCAAAAAAAACTCCCTCTCAAACACTGAAAATTACACATTTGAGTATTAGACTGAGCATGACTGAGAATTTAAAAGCTAAAAGTAATGATATTGCGTTAAATAAATATTCTCCCGCTGCTATTGAAGAAAAATGGCAAAAAAGCTGGGCAGAACTGGGTTTAGACAATACCCTTACAGAAAACAATAAGCCGAAATTCTACGCTTTATCCATGTTTCCCTATCCATCGGGGAGCTTACACATGGGTCACGTCCGTAATTATACTATTACAGATGTGATTGCTCGTCTCAAGCGAATGCAAGGTTATCGAGTCTTGCACCCAATGGGTTGGGATGCTTTTGGCTTACCCGCAGAAAACGCGGCCATCGACCGTGGAGTTCCCCCCGCCAAGTGGACTTATCAAAATATTGCCCAAATGCGCCAGCAGTTACAGCGTCTGGGTTTATCTATCGACTGGGAAAGCGAAGTTGCTACCTGTTCACCAGATTATTACAAGTGGACTCAATGGATTTTCTTGCAGTTTTTACAAGCCGGGTTAGCTTACCAAAGAGAAGCGGCGGTAAACTGGGATCCTATCGACCAAACCGTATTAGCCAACGAACAAGTTATCGATGGACGTTCTTGGCGCAGCGGAGCATTAGTCGAGCGCAAATTATTACGCCAATGGTTTTTCAAAATTACCGACTACGCCGAAGAATTACTCAATGACTTGGATAAATTGACAGGTTGGCCGGAACGTGTCAAGTTAATGCAGGCTAACTGGATTGGTAAATCTGTCGGTGCTTATTTAGAATTTCCGATTGTGGGGATGGATGAAAAAATCGGCGTGTACACCACTCGCCCTGATACTGTTTTTGGTGTCAGCTATGTAGTTTTAGCCCCAGAACATCCCTTAACCAAGCGCGTCACTACCAAAGACCAACAAGCCGCAGTTGAAGCTTTTATTACTGAAGTTTCTCATCAAAGCGAGTTAGAACGCACCGCCGAAGACAAACCAAAGCGAGGTGTTCCTACGGGTGGTAAAGCCATTAACCCCTTCACCGGGGATGAAGTGCAAATCTTAATTGCTGACTATGTATTGTATGAGTACGGTACTGGGGCGGTGATGGGTGTCCCAGCCCATGATGTGCGCGACTTTAAGTTTGCTAAAGCTTATGATTTACCGATTGATGTTGTGATTGCGGCACCAGAAGATGTGGACGGATTTGATTTAACTCCCGCATCCGAAAATGAGGAAGTGACTCAACTCATACAAATTGAATATCACGAAGCATACACTGAGCCAGGAGTTTTAATTAATTCTGGGCAGTTTACGGGGATGAATTCAGTTGAAGCGAAAGCTGCAATTGTCCAATATGCCCAAGAACAAGGTTTTGGTAAAGAACGCATTCAATATCGCCTGCGAGATTGGTTGATTTCTCGACAGCGTTATTGGGGCGCACCCATTCCAGTAATTCACTGTCCGAATTGCGGAATTGTACCAGTCCCAGACAAGGATTTGCCAGTACAGTTACCTGAAGAAGTGGAATTTACTGGACGAGGTGGTTCACCGTTGACACAGTTAGAAAGTTGGGTAAATGTGCCTTGTCCAACTTGCGGTACTCCAGCCAAGCGAGAAACCGACACGATGGATACTTTCATTGATTCTTCGTGGTATTTCTTGCGGTTTACCGATGCAAAGAATGAACAACAGGTATTTGACCCCAGCAAAACTAACGACTGGATGCCGATAGACCAGTATGTAGGTGGAATTGAACACGCAATTCTGCACTTATTATATTCACGGTTCTTTACTAAAGTATTGCGCGATCGCGGCTTGTTGAATTTTGATGAACCTTTTGCCCGGTTGTTAACTCAAGGAATGGTACAAGGTTTAACTTATATGAATCCCAACAAGGGCGGCAAAGATAAATGGGTTCCCTCTCATTTGGTTAACCCCGCTGACCCCCGCGACCCCCAAACAGGGGAACCATTACAACGCCTGTACGCTACTATGTCCAAATCTAAAGGTAATGGTGTCGCGCCAGAAGATGTAATTTCTAAATATGGTATTGATACAGCGCGGATGTTCATTTTATTTAAAGCGCCACCAGAAAAAGATTTGGAATGGGATGAAGCCGATGTGGAAGGACAATTCCGCTTTTTAAATCGCGTGTGGCGGTTGGTAACAGATTATGCCGCGGCTGGGGTATCTCGGAAACAAGCTCAACTCGCTGATTTAAGTAAACCAGAAAAAGAATTACGCCGGGCAATTCACACAGCCATTAAATCAGTCACCGAAGATTTAGAAGATGAATATCAATTCAATACCGCTATTTCGGAATTGATGAAGTTGAGTAATTCTTTAACTGATAGCGACTGTAAAAATTCGCCAATTTATGCCGAAGGAATTCAAAGTTTAGTGGCTTTACTGGCTCCTTTTGCGCCACATATTGCTGATGAATTGTGGCATTTATTGGGTAATAAAAATTCAGTGCATACCCAAACTTGGCCAGCGTTTGATGCGGCTGCTTTAATCGCTGATGAAATTACTTTGGTAATTCAAATTAACGGCAAAAAGCGGGCTGATATTCAAGTTCCGGCGCAAGCTGATAAAGCTGAATTAGAAAAATACGCCCGTGAATCAGAAGTTGTGCAACGTCACTTGGAAGGGAAGGAGATTAAAAAGGTAATTGTAGTGCCTGGTAAGTTGGTAAATTTTGTTGTTGTTTAAAGACAACAGAATCAGACGATATCTGAAAACTTTTTGGTGTTGTATTTGAGATTTGTAGATCCTCTTAAATCAACGGCAGTTGCTTCTCCTAATCGGAGACGCGACTGCCGCGCAAAGACATAAAGGGCAAGAGTTTTATTATGATTTCATCCTGCATTGATGCAACGCCCGAATTTAATTGCTATCTCTACTCCTTTCTCAATCAGCAGCACCTTCTAACCAAATTTCTACATCATCAGATAACAATTTTTCCGCTGCTTCTAGCATAGTTGCAGCAATTTCTTTAAGGTCTTCACGATTATTTAAGTAGGTTTTCAATGCTTCCATTGGGTCAATACTACTACTCGCACTCAATTCGGGAACGCGGGGACGGGCTAACTGACTGAGTAGTTCTGGTTGAATGGTGTAGGTGTGGGCTGCTTTTAAGGCAGTATGTAAGACAGCATTTTCAATCACATCTAACTGTTCGGAACGCAGTTTGTAAATTAATCGCACTACTGCATCTTGAATATCATATTTGGCGATCGCTTTCAAAATTGCGCCCTGGGGATCTTCGGCTTTGGATATATCTACTTCAATAGTGCGAAAACTGCGAACTGGTAAGGGACAAAATTCCCAAGTGGTATTTCCCTTCTCCAATTCAACCATCACATAGCCTTTATCTTCTTTTTCTTCGCTAAAATCTACCCGTTCAATACTCCCCGGATAAATCACTGGTGGGTTGTTATGTTTATTTAAATTCTGGTGTTTGTGTACGTGTCCCAAGGCGACATAATCAAAACAAGGTCGCGTCAGCAAAGATAACGGCAAAGTAAAACCCTTACCTACCGCCAGCAAGCGTTCTGCGCCTAAAGTTGCATTATCCGCCATTAAATGCGCTAATAATATAGTTGGTGCATCTGGGTCAAGGCGACGAATTTCGCCTTCAATCACAACTTGTAACCTATCTGTTAATAATTGGTTGACTTCCGCTAAAGACACACCTTCTGTTTCTTGGCGCGTCATTAATGTCGAACGAGTTAACCAAGGGAGAGTAATAACTTGGACTTTTCCGTTGCGGGTTTGAATGGAGTGAGTTGTCAACGTATCACCAACCACAAACCCCGGTACACCCAAAGTCCGGTAAATATTTAAGCTTGCGCCGCCCAAACCTTGGGAATGTTGATCATGATTTCCGACTAATAAGACTGTGGGGATATTTGCATTCACAAGGCGGCGAAACTGACAGGCGAAAGCTTCTTGGATATATGGCGGTGGTGTCGCATCAGGAAAAGCATCACCACCAAATATTACCAAATCCACTGTATCTGTCAAAGCGCGATCGATACACAGCGATAAGGTATTGACAAAATCCTCCAACCGCGTGTTTAACCCTGTAGCTGGATTGATTCTACCGTGGGAGAAACCGCTTCCCATGTGGATGTCGGAGAGATGGAGGATTTTAATCATAAAAATTAATCGTTAATGGTTAAAAATGAGACTTAATTACACAACATAGTTTTTTGTTAACTGTTGAGTGTTATTTGCGATCGCTGTCAACAGTAATTTTACAACCAGAAAAACTAGCTTGGGCTGTTTCTGCGATTTTTTCTACTGATATGTCAGCACTTACAATAGTATTTACTAAGAAGCATTGCGCTATTTTAAGTTTTACCTAACTTTCTTAGATATTTATACGGGGATTGTTATTCTTAAACAAAGCATAACAATTAAGGAAATTTACACAAATGAACACTTCTAAACCTAGCCAAGTAGGTGTATCTATACTCATGGGCGTTTTGGTTATATTAACCAGTGTAAGTGTGATTACGATTATGAATATGTTCTAGGTTAAATGCTGAGAATTTTAATAAATAAACTTTACATATCCCTGTTCAATTATGAGCAGGGTTTTTACATTTTGTTATCTGAGGATGGAAATTTAAGCGCAGAGTAGCGCAAAGTGGTAGTCAGGAACAAAGATGGGGCTGAGTTTATCCGTAATATTAGATTTTGAGCTTGTAAAGGTTATCAGCAGCTTGAGGATGATTTACGGATGCTAAGAAAATTTACTGAGACTACTAAATCAAAAAATCTAAAGCAGTTTTTGATCACTCTGACTATTTTGACTCCACTGTTAATGACAATTCCGGTTTATGCAAGCAAACCAGAACATCTCAAACAGCTAATAGACACAAACAAATGTCCGAAATGTGACTTAAGTGGGGCAGATTTTAGTTGGAAAAACTTTCTGCGGACTGATTTATCTGACTCAAATTTGAGTGGTGCAAATTTAAGTAATGCCGATTTGAGTGGCGCTAATTTGCGTAATATTAATTTAAGTAAGGCTAAACTGTCTCGCGCTAACGCCTTTCGGGCTGATTTGGTAAGTGCAAACTTAAGTGATGCAGACTTGAGTAGCACTAACTTGAGTGGCGCAGATTTGCGAAATGCTAATTTAACTCGTGCTGATTTAACGAATGCTGATTTAAGTGGCGCTAACCTGAATGGTGCAAATTTGACTGATGCTAACATGCGGGGTGTGCGATTTGATAATGTCAACCTCCAAGGAGTAAATCTCAATGGTGTTGATTTAAGTAATGCAGATTTAAGAAATTTTAACTTTCGTGGCGTGTCACTGAATGGAGTTAATCTGAGTCGGGTGAACTTGAACGGTTATAACTTGAGGGGTGTAGAACTGAAAAACGCCAATCTCAGTTATGCGAACTTACAAAATGCTGACTTGAGCAATGCCCGACTGAACAATGCTGACTTGCAAAATGCTAACCTCTACAATGCGAATTTGCAAGGTGCAGACTTGATTGGGAGTAAGCTAAATAGCGCCAACTTAGACAATGCAGATTTAAGAGGTGCAAATCTTGATATTGATAGCTTACCTAATAATATTCGCGCTGATGCTGGAGATTACAGCCGTTGGGGAAATACACTCAGCAGCAAAGGGAGATATCCCAACGCGATCGCCTATTACAACAAAGCGATAGAATTAAATTCTAGAGATGCTCAAACTTATACCAGTCGAGGTTTTGCTCAGAGTAAATTAAAAAATTATCAAGCTGCGATCGCTGATTATAACAAAGCTATTGAAATTGACCCTAACTATGGCAAAGCATACAGCAACCGCGGCCTCACTCGCATCGAGCAGAATGATTATCCCAGCGCCTTAACTGATTTTGACCAAGCAATTCGCCTCGACTCCAACAACGCCGAAGCTTATAACGGACGCGCCACAATTCGCCGGATGCAAAAAGATTATGCAGCCGTAATTACCGAAGCTTCCCAAGCCATTAGAATCAATCCTAAATTTGCCGCAGCCTACAATAACCGCGGTTTAGCGCGTTCTGCCCTGCAAGATTATCAAAGTGCCATTCAAGATTATGATAAAGCCATTGATAATTCGAGTGGTTGGGCTTGGGCATATTTAAATCGCGGCCTCGCCCGTTCAGCTATTAGCCAACATAAAGATGCTACTAAAGATTTTGACCGCGCCATTGAGATTGATGAAAACTATATCGAAGCTTATTATCAACGCAGTGTCGCCCGGTTTAATCGCAAAAAATATGAGGATGCAATCAAAGATTGCGATCGCATTATTCAACGAGATCCCAATTATGCCGCAGCTTATGAAAATAAGGGTAATGCTTTATTAGCTTTGAAAAAGAAACCAGAAGCTAAACTCGCCTTTGAACAAGCAATGAAACTCTACTCGCAAAAACAAGATAATCCCAGTGTAGAACGAGTACAGCAAATAGCCACCGGATTGTAAAAAACTCCCCATCCTCTCTGCGTGAGACAAAAAACTACAGAGGCGGACACTTGCGTGGGCGGCTCTACCGACTTGAGCAAAGTGTCCGTCGCGCAGAGTTCACAGAGTTTTCCCGCATTTCTCATTTGGGAGAGATGCTGAGATTTCCATATATTGAGATTATAGAAATATTGAGAACATAAATTTGGCTGCCACAAAATGCTTTGGAAATGGTGCTTGAGACTGTTCGTAATACTCCTGGGAATGTGGCTATTTTTGGATGTAGCCTCCCGTCTAGGAGCAGAAATTTTGTGGTTTCAAGAAGTTAGCTATCTGCAAGTATTCTTGTTAAGGGTAGTAACTAAGTTTAGTTTAGTATTATTTGTTGCAGCTTTTAGTGCTATTTACTTATGGGGAAATTTAGAGTTAGCACAGCTGCTAAAATACCCCTCATCATTGAAAATTGCCCAAGTCAAGCGTGAAGAAGCTGGACTGAGTGCAGAACTCAAAAACCTGCTGAGTCCGCAGTATGCAAAATATGATAACAGTCAGATAACTTATACAGGTATATTGCCAATTAAATTACGCTGGTTACTACCAATAGTTGTCATATTCAGCTTGTTGATAGGGTTAATGCTGACTCACTACAGTCAAATTGCCTTGGCTTATTGGCAGTCTTCTGTGAACCAGACTAGTTTACCTGTGATTTCTCTGTTTCGGCTAGAGACAATTTGGCAATTGAGTAGGCAAATTACTGCTCAGGTTTTGTATGTTGGCATAGTTGTAGGAATTGCGATCGCTATTGTAATTTATCCTCGCTGGTTATTAACGGCGATCGCTGGTGTATTTAGTGTTTTGTTTGGTTGGATACTTTACCACAACTGGGCAAAAATCCTGCAATATTTGCATCCTACTGCTTTTAACTATTCCGAGCCTTTATTTAATCGAGATATCAGTTTCTATATCTTTTCCCTACCTGTTTGGGAATTGATGGAACTTTGGTTAATGGGTTTGTTTTTATTTGGGTTTGTCGCCGTTAGCCTTACCTATCTTCTTTCCGCAGACAGTTTAAGTCAGGGCATTTTCCCTGGATTTTCATCGCCACAGCAGCGTCATTTGTATGGGATGGGTGGCTTGTTAATGCTAGTTGTCGCCTTGAGTTATTGGCTGAGTCGTTACGAACTAGTTTATTCCCGACAAGGTGTGAGTTACGGAGCCAGCTACACCGATGTGCAAACACAGTTACCAGCTTACACAGTATTGTGTGTTTTAGCAGTGGCGATCGCATTTTACCTGTTGGGGCGCACCGTTGTTTGGCGAAACAAGTCTCCCTATCGTCACTGGGTATTTTACGGGTTGGGGGTTTATCTGCTGGTAGCTGTCACGGCTGGGGTTGTTGTCCCGACAGTGGTACAGTATTTAGTTGTACAGCCAAACGAATTACAGCGAGAAGAACCATATATTAAACGGACTATTGCTTTAACTCGCCAAGCATTTGATTTAGAAGCAATTGACGCAAGAACCTTTAACCCCGAAGGAACCTTAACTGAAGCTGATATCAAAGCAAACGACTTAACAATACGCAACATTCGCCTTTGGGATCAGCGTCCACTCTTAGAAACTAATCGTCAACTGCAACAAATTCGTCCTTACTATCGCTTTCCCGATGCGGATATTGATCGGTATACTCTAGAAAATACAGCAATTTCGCAGCGACCATCTGCTCCAGAAACACCAATAGTACCAACCCAAGAACCAACGGAATTAACAGAACGGCGACAAGTCTTAATTGCAGCGCGGGAATTAGACTATAGTGCTGTACCTCAACAGGCGCAGACATGGGTAAACCAACATCTAATTTATACACATGGATATGGATTTACCCTCAGTCCGGTGAATACAGTCGCACCAGGGGGATTACCAGAATATTTTGTTAAGGATATTGCTGGTACTGCGAATGGCGCTCTCACTACTTCTAGTAACGCTATTCGAGATAGCATTCCCATTGGTTTACCTCGGATTTATTACGGTGAAATTACTAACACCTATGTGATGACTGGCACTAGAGTTAGAGAATTAGATTATCCCAGTGGTAGCGATAACGCTTACAACATTTATGATGGTATCGGTGGCGTTTCGATTGGTAGTGCATGGCGACGCTGGTTATTTGCCATATATTTGAAAGATTGGCAAATGCTCTTCACACGGGACTTTTTACCAGAGACAAAAGTATTATTTCGGCGGAATATCAATCAACGAATTCGGGCGATTGCCCCTTTTCTCAAATTTGATAGTGACCCCTACTTAGTCGCCGCTGATCCTCGTATTGGTTCTGGGTTCCCTGGGACAGAAAATTATCTATATTGGATAGTCGATGCCTATACAACTAGCGATCGCTATCCTTATTCTGACCCAAATAATGAAGGTATTAACTATATCCGCAACTCCGTCAAAATAGTTATTGATGCTTACAACGGCACTATTAATTTTTACATTGCTGACCTTAAAGATCCCATAATTAGAACCTGGGCAAACATCTTTCCTAAGATGTTTAAACCCCTCAGTGCCATGCCCGCCACCATCCGTAATCATATCCGCTATCCAGCAGACTTTTTTCAAATTCAAGCGGAACGGTTGATGACTTATCACATGACAGACCCCCAAGTATTTTACAACCGCGAAGACCAATGGCAAATTCCCAACGAAATTTATGGTGATAAAGCTCGTCCAGTCGAGGCTTATTATTTAATCACTAGCTTACCTACTGTTCCCTTTGAAGAATTTATCTTACTTTTACCTTACACTCCCAGACAGCGAACAAATTTAGTTGCTTGGTTAGCGGCGCGATCAGATGGTGATAACTACGGTAAGTTGTTGTTATATATCTTTCCTAAACAGCGCCTCATCTACGGGACAGAACAAATTGAAGCACGCATTAACCAAGATCCAGTTATTTCTCAGCAAATTTCTTTATGGAATCGTCAAGGCTCAAGAGCAATTCAAGGAAATTTGTTAGTCATTCCCATCGAGGAATCATTATTGTATGTTGAGCCAATATATTTAGAAGCCACCCAGAATAGTTTACCAACCTTAGTAAGGGTAGTTGTCGCTTACGAAAACCGCATTGTCATGGCGCAAACCCTAGAACAAGCACTACAAGCCATCTTTCAACCAGAAGTCACACCAGAACCTGCTATTGTCCGTCCCTTTGATGAGGGAACCTAGCCTAGTCAGTGATAAATTTCAATTTAATTCAATTCAATTCAATTGTTAAATATCTACCATGCGCCATCAACGAATTCATGATATTTATGGAAAATATGAGTCGTTGTGATGCTCACTTATAGCAAAAGGCAGTAGACAGTAGGAAAAGTCTTATTATTCCTGGCTTTCAAGCTTTCAAATTGTCCTCACATATCTGACTACCGCTATAAAAGCAAAATTCTGTTGCCACTAGGGGTAATAGAGTTGTTTTGTGAGTCATTATTACAACTGAATTAGGAATGCTATATGCTAACTCTGTTGACATTTTCTCAGAATCACCTAGAGTTATTCTCTAGTAAAGATGTTGATCCGATCCTTAAAAAGATTGATGGTTCTCAAAATATCTGGTTACGCTGCATTCACTTCCGCGATCGCACCGGAATTGCTAAAATTATTCACCACTTTCAACTTGATCCATCTCGCATCGACATGATATTTAACCATTCCCTCACAGGAATTGATGAAGACATGGAAGATTGTCTATTTGATGGCTATGAAATCCTCACTCATCAACTAAAAAATCGAGAGTTTCAGATAGTGCGAGGCAGTATTGTCTTAGGTCGCAACTTTATTATTACTTTTGAAATTACAGAAATCAAAGTTTTAACTATATTACTCAATAATATCCAAAAGCAAAACATAGATATTCAAAGCTGGGGAGTAGACTATATTTTATATTTGATTTTTAAAGATATTTTAAATAATTATCATAGTGTATTTGATCATATTTCTCGGCAACTTGATGATTTAGAAGATGAAGTGTTAGCTAATTCTGGTGATGAAACAACCTATCATAAAATTGCCGCTATGAGGCAATCTACTCGCTCAGGACGGCGAAATTTTCAAAATCTCAAGTCACTTCTAGCAATGATGAATTATGAAGATTTTCTATGGATTACTCTGCCAGTCAAAACATTATTCAATCAAGAATTAGTTTATCAAATTGATCATCTCTGGCAAGAATACCAAGCTTTACGAGCTTGGATGTCAGAATTAATGGAAATTCAACGCGATAACATTGCTAGTAAAACCAGTGAACGCATTAATCGATTAACAATTCTTTCCACTGTATTCTTACCCATCACCTTCATTACTGGTTTTTATGGAATGAACTTTAAATATATGCCAGAGTTAGAACAACCTTGGGCATATCCAGTTGTAATTAGCGTGATATTACTAATTGTTTTTAGCAGTATTGCCTTTGCTAAACAACAACGTTGGTTGTAAGTAAGTAGAACTGTGCAAATAAACAGAAGTGTGTAACGAAAAGTAAAGTTATCGAAAAAGCTCTTCCCTTCTGCCTCCTGCCTTGTCATAACGACAATTTTTAACATCGACCTACTTATAGTAAGCGATCGCCTAATTTTGCCCCTATTCCTCCTCTATGCGACTGAATAGATGAAAAATCGAAGTTTAAAGCAACTGACCGAATGATTCGCTAGAATCGCCTTTAAGAATTACAAATTCCCATTTTAATTTGCTTATGCAGCGACGCTCAAAGATGTTTTTAGCATTTTTACTGAGTTTTCTTCTGAGTTTTATCCCTTTTTCGGGTAACGTGATCAATGCGGTAACACCAGTCGCCGTTACACCTGTCTCAGGACTATCTTTTACCCAAGGAGTTAAAAAAACTGTATTAGACAACGGTTTAACAGTGTTAACTAAAGAAGTCCATACTGCCCCAGTGGTGAGTGTGCAAGTATGGTACAAAGTTGGTTCACGTAACGAAGGCAAAGGTGAAAGTGGTATTTCTCATCAACTAGAACATTTGATGTTCAAAGGTACAAAAGAACGCCCAGTACAGTTTGGGCGTTTGTTTAGTGCATTGGGTAGTCAGTTTAATGCTTTTACTAGTTACGACGAAACAGCTTACTTTGGTACAGTCCAACGAGATAAACTCCAAGCACTGCTAATTTTAGAAGCAGACCGGATGAAAAATGCTTTGATTGGCACTGAGCAACTCACCAGTGAAAAGCGCGTAGTGATTTCTGAGTTGCAAGGGTATGAAAATTCACCAAGCTACCGTTTAAATCGGGCTGTAATGCAGGCGGCTTTTCCCAATCGAGCTTATGGTCTATCGGTAGGTGGAACGAAAGCCGATGTGGAAAAATTTACTGTCGAGCAGGTGCGGAATTATTATCAAACTTACTACAGTCCTGACAATGCCACTTTGGTAATTACAGGGGATTTTGCCACAGAACCTGTACTCAAGGCGGTGAAAGAAAGTTTTGGCAAGTTGACGAAAAATCAAAAGTCAAAAATCAATAGTCAAGAAAGAGCCGTTAGTCAAAAACCCAAATCCTCTTCTCCCATAGTTTTAAAAGAACCGGGAAGTGCAGCTTTGCTGCATGTTGTGTATCCCTTACCAGATATCAAGCACCCTGATGTACCTGCAATTGATGTGATGGATGCAATTCTCACAGGGGGACGCAGTTCTAGACTTTATCAAGCTTTGGTAGAATCTGGTCTGGCGAGTTCTGTGGGTGGAAGTGCGGCGGAATTAATTGAACCGGGATGGTATGAAATTGATGCGACAGCCGCCCCCGGTCAAAAGCTAGAGAAAATTGCCCAAGTTCTGCAAACATCGCTATCAAAATTACAACAACAGGGAGTGAGTGTAGAAGAGTTAAACCGCGCGAAGACGTTATTGCAAGCTTCCTTTGTGTTAGGTAATCAAGATATCAGCAGCCAAGCTAGTCAGTTGGGGTATAACCAAACTGTAGCAGGAGATTATAAATATATTGAACGCTATTTAGGGGCGATCGCCAAAGTTACACCAGAGGATGTGCAACGGGTAGCAAAAACTTACCTTGTTCCAGCCAAACAAACCATCGGCTTTTTTGAACCAACTCAACCAGATGGTCAAGCCGGAACTTCTAGTAGTGGTTCTGGTCGGACTGTGGAAAACTTTAGTCCTGGTAAACCTGTAGACCCAGCCGAACTCGCTAAATATTTACCTCCGGCTACTTCATATACAGTGTCTAATCAACAACCTCTACCACAGCAGTTGTCTTTAGCCAATGGTTTGCGAGTCTTACTGTTACCTGACCGCAGTCTTCCCACAATTAACATTAGTGGTCAAATTGATGCGGGAACTGAGTTTGATGGTAATCAAAAAGCTGGACTCGCCATTCTCACCGCAGAAAACTTAATGAATGGAACCCAAACTAAAAATGCTTTGACTTTAGCTCAAACTTTAGAAGATAGGGGAGCCAGTTTAGAGTTTAGCGCCAGCCGCGAAGGTGTCAGCATTGGCGGTGAAGGACTTTCGGCAAACTTGCCCATCTTAATTCAAACTTTGGCAGATGTGTTGCAGAATGCTAACTTTCCCGCTGACCAATTAGAACTAAGTCGTCAACGGGCGTTAACAGGTTTGCAAGTACAGTTAGATGACCCCAGTACTTTAGCAAGGCGCGTATTCCAACAAGCAATTTACCCAGAAAATCATCCTTTCCACAGTTTTTCGACAGAAACCAGTTTAAAAAATATCACTCGTGATGATTTGTTGAGTTTCTATCGTCAACATTACCGTCCAGATACAACCACACTGGCTTTAGTAGGTGATTTTGACCCGGTGAAGGTAAAAGATTTGTTGAATCAAGCGTTTACTAAATGGCAAGCTGAAGGTAAACCACCTGCGTTGAATTTACCCAAAGTCTCACTCCCAAAAACTTCCACCCGTGTGAATAAAGTAATTCCCGGTAAAGCTGAGGCTGTAACTTACATTGGCTACAACGGAATTTCTCGCAAAGACCCACGTTTCTATGCAGCTTTGGTGTTGAATCAAATTTTAGGTGGTGATACTTTATCTAGCCGTTTGGGTACAGAAGTACGCGATCGCCTCGGTTTGACTTATGGTATTTACAGTGGTTTTGCTGCTGGGATTAATCCTGGCCCATTCTTAATTGAAATGCAAACTGCACCTACAGATGCCCAAAAAGCGATCGCCAGTACCCTCGCTTTACTCAAGCAATTACGCGAACAAGGCATTACTGAAGCAGAATTAAATACTGCTAAACGTTCCATTGCTAACAGCTACCCAGTAGAATTAGCAAATCCCAGTGAAGTTGCCAGCATCATTTTAAATAATGCTATTTTGGGACTTTCTCCCGCAGAAATCCGCGAATTCCCCCGACGCATTCAAGCTGTCAATATGACTCAAATTCAACAAGTGATCAAAGACTTAATTCAACCAGAAAATGTGGTGATTGTCACGGCTGGCCCTGGCGATACTGCATCTAAGGAAAACTAGTAAAATAAGGCAAAAGTAAAAAGTGAGCCACTGCGTTGGGCGGGTTTCCCGACTTGAAGCAAGTGGCGAACTCTGAAGGAGTCAAAAGGAAAAAGAAATAATAGTGAGACCACAAGCCTTTTAGCAATTCCAAATAGTCTGTTTATTTACGCCAACCTGTACTAGTCTAGAATGTCTTCATCTGTGATTTGACTGTTGTATGTAGAATAAAAATCTCAGTAGGGGCGTAGGCTTTACCTTCTCAAAGGTTACAGCTATTCGCCCTTACCTTTGAAAAAACTATAAATCAATACGGTTCAGATAAGAAAAATAAATCACAACAAAACCAACAAATAATTACTCAACCAAAAACGAAAGAATTATTTTGCAGGGGGTTTGGGTGACGGTTGCGTCCCCCAATCGGGGGCTTGGGGGATTCTCCCCCAAATCTTGCTTATTGTCTGATAGGTAAGCAGAAATTGAGAAATCAACTCTCATCACCTTAACTGAACCGTATTGAACTATAAATGCGATCGCCGAAATAACAATTGCATTCGCAAAAACAACAAATGCGTAGGCGTAGCCAGCCGTAGGTATCGCCGAAATTGTACCTTAATTCATCGTCAACAAAAATATCTGATCACGCCCTGCGGCTTTAGCTTGGTACAAAGCAGTATCAGCAGCGCGATACAACGTTTGCACATCATGGCCATCTTTGGGATACTCCGCCACTCCACCACTGATGGTAACAGTGAAATTTTCTTGATTGCTAGTTGTAAATTCTAAGCGACGCAGAGCATCCAGCAAATGATTGAGTCGCTTCACCACCTGTTGTTGGGTAATCCCGTACAGTCCAATGACAAATTCTTCCCCACCCCAACGCGCCACTACATCTTCCTGACGGAATGATTGCTTTAAGAGTTTTCCCAATTGGCTTAAAACTTGATCGCCAGCATCATGACCATATTGGTCATTAATATATTTAAAACGGTCTAAGTCTAAAACTACAAAATAAAATGGTTGACTTTGACGTTCTGCAAGATGCAGCAATCGAGTTAGTTCTTGGGCAGATTTACGTCGATTGGTAATTCCCGTTAAAGCGTCAATTTCTGCAAATTTGCGGATAATTTGGCTGCGTTCTAAACGACAAAGAACACGCGCCAATAATTCTGGTTCGACAATGGGTTTCGTAACATAATCATCAGCACCAGCCGCAAACACTCTCTGCACTACCTGAGTGTCTCTGTGTGCTGATAAAAATAATATAGGTAAATTGCTCCAATGCGGATCATTTCTGACAACTTGACACAAATCGATGCCACTGAAGTTAGGCATTTCCAAATCTAAAATCAGCATATCGGGAATAAATTCTTCTAAGGTATCCCAGAAATTTTGAGGATCGTCTAACAGAGTCAGGGTAAATCCCCAAGGCTGTAAAATTGTCCGCAGAATATCGAGTATTTGCGGGTCATCATCTACAATCAAAAGTTTGGCTGATGATGTATTGGATTGTTGCAGAATGGAAGCGATCGCTTCCATAATCTCTGATGGAAAAACAGGCTTTTGTAAGAAGCCTTTACCGCCCATTCTTGCTACCTTTACCCGTTCGGCAAAACTATCTTGAGATGTAAATACTAATACAGGTATAGGAGGATGCAGGGCTGTCAGTTCTGCGAGTAATGCAAAGCCATCTTCAGGAGATTGGGGAAAGCATAAATCTAACAATACTATATCGGGTCGAGAGCAAGCGATCGCTAACCTAGCCGTAGAGATACTCTCAGCTACTACAGTTTCAATTCCGGCAATAGTTGCTTCTGCTGCTACTTGTTGCGCTAATTCCAGATCATCATCAACGATTAACAGGCGATATTCTTGGTTGAGATATGCAGTTTGAACATCTAATTGTGGCGGAATTAATGTCGGATTTTGCTCTAATATTTTTTGTAACTCCAGCAGCAGTATTTGTATTTCTTCTGCTTGGGTTTGACTTAGTGTTTCGGTTGATTTTAAAATTTTTTCTATGTTTTGACACAAGCAAGTCGCATTATCAAAGCCAAAAGTCCCCAAGGAACCAGCTAAAGTATGGGCTTGTTGTTGTGCTTGTTGTCGCAAATCTTCAGTTAACTTATTTTCTAGCAAATATTTAACAGCTTGCTTGATGATCGCCAGGCGATCTCTATATTTATTTTGATAACGCTCCCACACTCCAGCAAGTTGAGACTTGATACGCTGTTCTATGGAAGAATGAGTTGTGGGTAATAGGCGATCTTCACTTTCCTCATCAGCTTTTCTGCTATGTATTAGCTTTTCTGTCCCCATGATTTTTGGCTGGACATTACCAACTTCTAACTCTTTGGTATTGAGGCGATAACCAAATCCGTAAACTGTTTCAATCAAATCAGCCTTTGCTCCTACCTTTCTCAGTTTAGAACGCAAACTCTTAATGTACGCTCTCACAGTATTTTCTGAAGGAATTTCATTCAACGACCATAAATGCTCTAGCAAGGAGCTTTGGCTGAATATGCGCTGACTATTGCGTAATAACAATTCTAGTAGAGCATATTCCTTAGCAGTCAGGGGCAGAATTTTTCCCTGATAAGTGATTTGACAGCTACTAGGATCAAGATGCAAAGCGCCAAATTCAATTATCGGTGTTCTGCTAATCATACCTCGACGTAACAAAGCCCGTATTTTTGACAATAATTCCTCTAAATTAAATGGCTCAAGTACATAATCATCTGCTCCAGCATCTAACACAGTAATTGTTTTAGCAATATTAGCTTTCCCTGTTAGTAATAAAATTGGTATATGACAACCTTGATTGCGTAGATGTTGGTAAATACTTATACCGTCAATTATCGACAAACTCACATCCAGCACAATTAAATCGTAGGCAGTTGCTAAAGCTTGCTCTAAACCTTTTTTACCATTAGGTGCTACCTCCACCAAATAATATTTCTCTGAAAGTGCTACCCTCAGTATTTCAATGATATTTGTATCATCTTCTACTATTAGAATTTTCACAATCAATTTGTGGTGAATTTAAATCTTTAACTTTTATTAATTGATAGCTAATTACTCAGATCAACAGGATATACAGTCATTCAAGGTACTGGGCTTAAAATTACATTTTTTATTTTTTTCACAAGTTATTCCTAGCCAGCAGCTAACCTGTTATATACAATATATAATCTAAGTCTTAACACTTATATTATATGCAAAAAAATCAACAATGGATTTTGCGATAAATGTTTGAATCTCAAGTTTTTCATTGGTCAATAATTACTTTCTTGCCAAAATAACTCTCGTTCTTCAACAAAGTAGTAATTGTTCTGGTACATAACTTTATTTATATAATCAGGATAAACTAAAAATGACAAAACGAATTCTAGTTATTGATGATGAAGATAGCGTGCTGGAGATTGTGCAAATCTCCCTAGAGTCAGCAGCAAATTGGGATGTAATCACAGCATCTTCAGGTAGTACAGGTATAGAAATTGCCGTATCTGAGCAACCGGATGCGATTATACTAGATTTAGTGATGCCAGAAATGGATGGACTGACTACATTTAAAAAACTTCAAGATAATATTGCAACTAGCCATATTCCTACTGTTTTACTAACAGCAAAAGCCCAGATGAGCAAACAAGCAGAATTTCGTAACTTGGGAGTATCTGGAGTCATCATCAAACCATTTATGCCTTTAGATTTATTCGATAACATTTGCCAAATTCTCAACTGGACGTAGATATAACTTTAACTTTTCTATCTCCCAAGATAATGTAGTGAAAAAATGATGCAATCTTTGATGGTTATCTAATTCGATAATTTTCGCTATTTCTGGTAATATTTCCCGTTGTAATTCAGATACGCATTATATATGTCAATACGGTTCAGTGAAGAAAGTTTCTGTGTGGAGGTAATCCATCTTTTGTTACCCGTTTCAAGTTAAGGTTAGTATTTTTCTCTCCCCGTAGCAACAAAAGAGGGATAACAGTGGGTGGTAAGTTGAACAAGCTGGCAAAAAATTATGCCATTGGTCGAGGTCACGGCGGTATTCACTGGCGGACTGACGTTTCAGCAATCAAGTTTAGCTTTAGGTGAAAAAGTGGCTATTAGCCTCTTGAGAGATGAAAGATTGGGTTATAACGAAGATTTTCCAGGCTTTACCTTTACTAAATTTGACTGTACAAGAGTTACTGTCTAACTTGATTGGGAGTAAAAAATAAATGCGATCGCTGCTAAATAAGCAATCACATTTATTAAATCTAGAAAAAATTAATTAGATGTTTTGTAAATTAAAAACACAGAACCAATTGCGCCGCCATTTTCTAGATAGATTTTTCCGTTGTAATATAACCCAGGAGAACCACCGCCATCAAATAACATTCCTTCTTGAATTTTACCTAAACAGTTATTACGGGCAATTCCAGCTAAAACATCATCAAACATATCTGGTAGTAACTCTTGATTTACTGGAGAAACTTCAATAGCTGAATTAGCTTTTAAGTCATTCACTAATAAAATTACATAACCTTTACTCGTTGTCGCCACCATAGAACGATTCGTCACTTGCTTACAGGCAAATTCTCCTAAATCTTGACAGATATCTTTAAATTTACCTTGACGATAAAATCTGCCATTACCACCAACCAAATTGTAATTTAGAATATTGTTACTTCTTCTTCCCGCCTGAAGTGTAGCTATTCGCTCTTGGGGTCTCCCTCCAGAAATCCCAAAAGAAGAACGCCGATTTTTAAATGCGCCAGAATATTCAACTCCGCGAGAAATATTTAAGCCTTGTGGTTTATCATCGGTGCCTATATAGTCAGCATTAATTGCGGCTAGAGGTCGTTGGCCATTTAACTGAGAATTTGCATCAGTAATAATTTCATTAAATTGCTTTGGTATATAATTTCTGATAAATTTTCCCTGTTTGTCTTTAGCATAAAGTTTATGAGATAAACCTACATTAACTTTGAAATCTAATTTTGGTGATTTAGGATTAAAAATAATTACATGATTAATGCCTTTGGCTAATTTCTGACCTTGATTATTAGCTTTGAAAAATTCAATACTGAATTGTGGATTTTCACCGGGACAGGTTTTTGCTGCTTTTGTTGATGAATTCGCAGTATCTTCTTTACAAGCTAATAACAAATTTATCGTAATGCTCAATATAGATAAGAGAAATATTTTTTTGATCCACATACTAAGATAATAAAAACCCGCTACAGAACGACTATAGCGGGTAATAATTCAAAATACCAATTTCGGGTTATTTAGAATATCCATTCTGGAATGGCTTCTTCTTTGGTGTTAGTATTGCGAGATGGTGTTTCACGATTGAACTTCATGTGAATTGAGCGTGTTTGCTCACCATCAGCAGCAACAGCCAAAATTGGGTAGTCAATTAAACCATCTTGGAAGGACATTTGGAAGCGGAATGTGCCATCGGGATTCAGTTTAATTTCCCGACCACCAATTGTTACAGTAGCATCGGGTTCGGTTGCACCGTAAACAATCAATTCAGCATCAGCAATTAACCAGAACTGACGAGGACGCATGGGAACGGCGGAAGCTGAGAAGCCGACACCAGACATTCCCACACCGGACATATTTAAACCAGAGGTGGTGGGAACTGCCCACATACCGACACCAGAGGGAAAGACGTAGGAACTGATAGCTTGTTCGGGACGTACAGAACCAGGTACGTGCTGCATAGAACCAAACAGAGAACCTGCAACCCGTTGTGCTTCAGCAGATTCTACCAAGCCAAAGATTTGGTCGTAGATGGGGTTGCCACCATTTGCACCTGCTGTTGTTGCCAGTTTCTTGGCAGGTGGTACTAGTTCATACAGCGTTCTACCACGCAAGTCTTCTTCAAAGTTGACGGTGATGAAGACATCCTCAATCCAGTCAGATGGATATACAGGAGGAATGTGTACTTGGGCAGAACGAGCCAAAACTAACCAACGACCATCAAAAGTACGATAACCGATGTCAATGACATAATCGCGATCGCTCACAGGAATTGGTAGATACCATTCTCTGGCTAGTTCATCAACAGGATATTCTTGGATGCTGTGGGGACTTTGATATTCAAGACTGATGTCGGTGACATCATAAATTCGCAGTGCCAACTGCTGTCCACCTTGCCGCCGCAGTTCTTCTTTATGATCATTGGGAATATCCCAATAAGTGTAAGCCCATTGCGGATCGCGTGGTAAAAGTACAATTCGACTTTCACCATAACCACCTGGTAGATCTGCGAGTAATTCATCAACATCAGCCAGAGAGCCACCAGTACGGTCTTCTTGACCAAGCTCAAATTTTGCTGCTTCCACGGTTTCCTGTGCCTCCAGTGAACGAGATGGACTAAGCGAAGCTTTACTACGCTGGACTTCTTGAATTGCTGCCAGCAATTGTGATTTACGCATTCGGCTATAGCGGGAGACGCTATATTCGCTGGCAACTTTACGTAGTTGCCGTAATGTCATCTCCTCTAGCGGTGGGCGTTCTTTTGCCATTAATTTGGCCTCCAGTAGTTTGAAAGGTAAATTATCTCTCTGGGTTACAGAATGCTCTATAAAATTGTCATTTCTCCCAGATGAATTTCTTATTCCTGACTCCTGGTTTTGCCCAGTTTTTAAAGTTTTTTAATTTGCTTTTAAAATGAGGGTCACTCCCTTTCAATTTCCTTGAATGCTTGGGTAAGCATTTTTCGGGATCGGAGGAGTCGTTTTGTTAAGTAAATATTAACCAGTAACCCTCGGTATTGATCAAGGGGTCTCAAGGCACTTTTTTCAGGCTTTTACGAATTTAATAGCTCTTGCGGGATCATATTGTCATGATTTTATGACAATTGCTTTTTGCAATCCGATTCAAATATCATGGATTCATCACATTTACTTTTCAAAAGCAATCAAACCCTTATGGACAAATGATCTCATCTCAAAATAAGGGCGATCGCTTCTGGGATTTAATCTGGAGCGATCGCTACAAATACGTCAAAATCAAAATAACAGCGATAATCACTGACAATGCAGATAACTCAGAGCCTTCATACAGCTATTCTCGTTACTGATTTAGAACGTTCCGAACACTTTTACAGCCAAGTGTTGGGATTTTCAAAAATTGACCGATCCCTCAAATATCCTGGTGTATGGTATCAAGTCGGCAACTATCAATTACACCTAATAGTCGCAGCAACAACACCAACCGATAACCCAAACGAAAAATGGGGACGTAATCCCCACATTGCTTTTGCAGTAGCCGATTTAGAACAAGCTAAACAAGAACTGCTCAGTCACAATTATTCTATTCAAGCGAGTGCCTCTGGTCGTCCTGCCATCTTTACTCAAGATCCTGATGGAAATGTGATTGAGATCAGTCAGCAGTGATGGAATGCTTGTAATTACAGCAGTTTGATGTACACAAAACTAGGTTCCTGTCTCAAGCAATCAAAACTATCTTGCTACTAAGGAATAAAGGCAATTTTATCTACATTTACTTGTGATAAAAGTGTCATATTTCCAGTTTTTATATCCACAGCAAAAACAGAATTTCTCGGACTATTATTGGGATTGGCAAGTGCAATAAGTTGACCAGAGGGAGAGAAAGTTAAGCTAAGTAAGTCATTAGACAAATATTTTCTATTGTATGTTAACCCTGCCACAGTAGTAATTAATAATTTGCCTGTAAGTAGTGAGGTCTTGTTAGGATCTAGCTGCACTAAAGTTGTTCTACCGTCTGAAGTCAGAATAGTCGCATAAAACTTACCATCAGGGCTAAGAGCTAGATTACTGAAGCGTAAATTCCGTGGCAATTCAGGTAGTTTTAACTCATCACCAGAGGTGACTTTGCCATTTTTAGGGTCAATCATTACTAGATAGAAAGGAGGAACGCCATTGTTAGCACTAGCAATTCCAATAATTTTGTTATTTTTAGTTCCTAATACTCCTTCTATTGTATGATTACCATTTTTAAATCCTGAGATTTTTTTAGCTTTTGGTTTCTTAGATTTATTATCAGTAAATATAAGTTTACTATGATTCCCTTTTTGGGTTGTTTCTACTGTAAGCATCACCATCGTGCCGTCTGTAAAGCTAGTAAAACCAGTGATTCGGCTCGATTCAGTAGAAAACGCTCTTTTAGCAGTTTCAATTTTTGTTGTTTGATTATCAACAATACTTGCAGGGATTTCTGTACTTAATTTTTCACCACCAGTTGTTAAATCTAAGGACACTAAGGTAAACGCTGGACTGGTGTTTTCTACATCTGTAGAGATTTTAGCATTTTGCTTATTTTTGCTTGCAGGCAGTTTAACTCCGACTAGCGATCGCGCCTCTTGTGCTAAGGTTTTATTTTTGACAAGATTAACGAGCATATTTGTAGCCGCGCTGGCAATAACTAACTGACCAAATTGGCGACGTTTGATTCTTAGATACATAAATTTAGAATCCTATGATGAAGTTTAACTAGCTGATTATTCAATAATTAACAAACCCAAGCTTGCCGATATTATGTTGTTTTCTTATTAAGAAGATCCAACATACTGTGGTGAGTTACTGAACTATATTAGACTTCTTGCATAAATATTTTTTGTCTTGTCTAAGGCTTTATATCGTTGCCGTATTTATTGCGGCAATGATGTAGAATTGCCATACAAATAATTACTTTTGCAAGATGTCTATTGATTCAAATCTAGCCTAAAATAGGGATTGAGGATGAGGTGCTAGAGAAGAAATTACTCTCATACTTATTTAAGTGATTTACCATTGATTGCTGGATACTAAGTAAAAGTTACTATACTTTTTCATGTATCCTTATTAAGCTGTTAATAACAGCCATTTAGTTCAATCGAAATAAACCAATCAATAGTATTTTTCATCCGCGCACATCAAAAAATCAAAATATGTAATCTAAAGTCTTGCTTATTTTTAATTACAAGCAATCTTCCACTGAGTTGTTGTGTATCACTAAATAGGGAAATTCATAACAGGCAGTATTTTAGCTGTTAGATGATAGAGAATTATTTGAAAGATAACCACAAAATGCTACTTAACTTTGATCTCAATATCATTATATATACTCTAAAGCAGATCATGATGATAGTCATACCTAAACTTTAAAATATTTTTGCTAATGAGAGAGATTGCGTGTTGATAACTTGATAATTTAGAGAACAAATAATATCAGGATAATTTGCTAAATCTTTACGAAAAATTATTATTTACTTTATGCAATTTTATTGGTTACAACAATTAGCGATTACAAAAGGCTTAATTCAGTAGCTTTGGGGCTGATGTTTGTAACATACAACTATTGATTAGTAAATACTGACTGATGAAAATTATTGCCTACATTTATTGTGATGCTCTTTTAGAATCTGTGCCTCAAAGCATTAATTGGCAATGGGAAGTAGAACGAGTTTATGAAGATTTAGTTAAGGGAGATACCAGTGGATACACAAAGCGATCGCAATTACAACAACTACTCACAGACTGCCAAAATGAACCAGTAGAATATCTGCTGGTGCGTCGTTTGGAAGAATTAGGGGATACGGTAGAAGAAGTAAGCGATCGCTTAAATCAATTAGAAGCGATGGGTGTAGCTATAATTGCTACTGAACAATCCTACACCTCAGAGCAATCCCACTTTCGGGGTGAGTTACTGAAATTACTCCAAGAAATCCAACATCAACAACGAAGTCGGCGCATTCGCCAAGGACACGCCCGCAATCGTTTAGAAGCCGCACCCCCACCCGGAAAAACACCCTACGGCTATCGCCGTGGTCAAGGAAAATACATTATTGACCGCAGTACTTCCCCAGTGGTGAAAGAGTTTTTTGATAATTTTTTACTTTACGGTTCCTTGCGCGGCGCAGTGCGTTACTTAGCGAAAAAATACGGTAAGAAAATTTCTGTCACCACTGGGCGACGCTGGTTAACTAATCCTGTTTATCGGGGAGATACTGCTTATCTCAATGGTGAAATTATCTCTGACACTCATACTTCAATTATTTCCAGAGAAGAAGCGGCTCAAATTGACCGACTTTTGCGCCGTAATAGCCGCTTACCCTCTCGTACCGCCAGCGCCCCGCGTTCTTTAGCTGGGTTAGTTGTTTGCGGCGAATGTCAATCTCATACAACAGTCACTCGTGTTACCCGCCGCTACCAAGATAAAGAGTACCTTTATTTACGTCCTATTAATTGTCCTCTCAATCCCAAGTGTCGAGCCATTTCCTACCAAGACATTTTAGAATCTACGATCGCTAAAGTTTGTCGTGATTTACCATTGGCAGTAGCCGGAATAAATTCTCCTGAATTGGACACAGTAAAGAATAGTTTAGTAGATGCGATCGCTCGTCAACAAGAAATTCTCGCTCAGTTACCTGCTTTAATTGAAACTGGCATTTTAGATGTAGAAACAGCAAAATTCAGAGAGTACAAACTCCGCACAGAAATCTCTGCACTCCAAGCAAAGCTGGCGACACTTCCCCCAGTTAATCTACGTTCTGTAGCTCAAGCCGTTTCCATTCCCCAATTTTGGTTAGATTTATCAGAAGCAGAACGACGTTTTTACCTACGAGAATTTATTCGCCAAATTGAAATTGTCCGTCAAGATAAAGAATGGGATTTGCGCGTGGTCTTTATTTTTTAGTACATCATCAAAGACTTTCCATTAAGGTAATACACTTTTGCATTTGCTGACCCATAGTCTCAACATCTGCATGAAATCTCCGGCCATGACCTGGTAAAACCCATTCAAAACTATAATTAGCCAGATTCCGCATAGATTTAATTTGTTCTGACCAAGAATACCAACAGTGGTCACGAAATGCAGCTAATTGGTGTCTAGTTTCTGACCAAGCGAGATGGTCGCCTGTGAACAAAAACTTATGTTTGTAGAGTAAAACTGTGTGTCCTTTGGTGTGTCCAGGAACGGGAATAATTAATAAATCTGAAGTTAATGCAAATGGGTCTATACCTGTTAGCTGAATTTCTACATTACGAGTACCGCCAGAAATATCATCAGCGTGAAGAATTCTTTCACATTGAAAATGTTCAGCATACTTTTGATGATCTGCTACATCATCTTGATGAGTCAAATACATATAACGAATTCCCCCCATCTCTTCTAGCTGCTTAACTAGAGGTGGTGTAAAACGGGGAGAATCTACCAAAATATTACTATTACCTTCTTCTAATTGAATAAAATAACTAGCAGCAGCGTAAGATTTTTCTGAGTGATAGCCGCAATGGTAGACATTTTCTGCTACCAAAATCGGAAAAGTTTCTTGAGTGTTTTTAATATCTTTGGGTTTATCAACTGTCCCAATAGAACTTGTCGGGCAAGCTAGAAGTGCTTGAAGTGCGGTTAATCTTTCTTCTTCGTTGCTTGGTTGGTGATAAACTGCCGATTGTTCATCAACACGAGAAAAAACCTCTGGACTCATCCAGCGACAGGTATCACAATCAATACAGGTAGTATCTACATAAAAATCGCCGTTAGTATTTTGGGGGCGACGCAAATCTAAGTGAGCCATGTTAACCTCTTGGGCTGACCATAAACCCCAATAGAACTACGTTAGCAAATATGATTGTCCACTGAGATCAATTATTCTTAAACTACAAGACCCCGGACTTTCATAAAAAGCCGGGGATGTGAGCCTCTCGATTTTTCTACATCAAGCTAAATAAAACCAAAGCATGAATTATAAATTTATAAAATTCATACTTCAGACTTCATACTTTTAGACAGTTGAGATATCTTTTTCTTTTTCTGCCAACAGTTCGTTAATTTTAGCTGTGTATTTGTCAGTAAGTTTTTGCAGTTTATCTTGTTGGTCTTTGGCTTCGTCCTCAGAAACTTCTGAGGCTTTCTCCTGCTTACGAATTGTGTCTAGAGCCTCACGGCGGATGTTACGAATAGCAACGCGACCTTCTTCAGCGTACTTAGCAGCCAGTTTAACGAATTCTTTCCGGCGATCGCTTGTTAATGGCGGAATGTTGAGCCGAATCACCGAACCGTCGTTATTGGGTGTTAAACCAACATCAGAAAGAGAGATAGCCTTCTCAACAATGTTTAAACTGCTTTTGTCGTAAGGTTGAATCAAAATTGTAGTTGCATCTGGCGTGCTAATGTTCGCCAATGATTTTAAGGCTGTTGGTGAACCGTAATAATCCACCATCACCTTATCTAATAGACTGCTATTGGCGCGACCAGTGCGAATTGTATTAAATGCGCGTTGAGTGGACTCAACGGTTTTTTGCATCGTACTCTCAGCTTCAGCTAATTTCACAAGAACCTCCCACAAGGGTGCCGATTGATTCTCCCATGACTGCGCGGCAGATGTTACCTCGCACCGTTAAGTCAAATACAAGAATTGGAATATTGTTTTCTTTACACAAGGCAATCGCAGTACTATCCATTACCCGCAAATCATGAGTCAAAACGTGTGCGTAGGTAAGGGTGGTAAAACGTTTGGCGTTAGGATAAATTTGGGGGTCAGCATCATATATTCCATCTACCTTGGTGGCTTTAAAAATCGCTTCTGCATCAATTTCTGCGGCTCTCAATGCCGCAGCCGTGTCAGTGGTAAAAAAGGGATTTCCTGAACCAGCGCCAAAAATTACCACCCGTCCTTTTTCAAGATGACGGATGGCACGACGACGAATATATGGTTCTGCTAACTCTTGCATGGCGATCGCAGTCTGTACCCGCGTCTGTACCCCTATTCGTTCTAGCGAATCTTGCAGCGTCATGGCATTCATTACCGTGGCAATCATACCGATGTAGTCAGCGGTTGCCCTATCCATCCCCGCCGATGCCGCCTTTACGCCACGAAAAATATTGCCGCCGCCAACGACTATGGCGATTTGAACGCCAGTGGCTATCACCTCTGCTACTTCTTGTGCTACTTCTTTGACCACTTCTGGATCAATGCCATAGCCCATGTTGCCCATTAAGGCTTCACCGCTTAGTTTAAGTAAAACCCGTCGGTAATTCGTTCCCATGAAGTTACGCTTTATCGAAAAAGTTGCAATTGCCTCCAATTTAAGATAGCAGCACAATGACTATCTATGTCTAGTTGCGCCAAATCAATGAAGTTCCCACTGGTTCTGTTTCTTGGGGGTTAATTGCTTGACTTTTAAAGCAAGAAGCGATCGCATTTCGTAAATAATCTTCTCTTACAGATGATGGTGCTTGCGGATAACTATCAATTTGCCCTTTATAACGCACCAGCCCATTACTATCTATTAAAAAAGCCATCGGAGTTTTAATTGCGCCAAAACTCCGTGTGACATCTTGAGTAGAATCCCAAAGATAGGGAAAGTTTAATCTTTGGTGGGCGGCAAAAGCTTTCATGTTGTCAAAGCTTTCTGTAGGGTACTTAATAGCATCACAGCCATTTATCCCAATTAGCGTAAAGCCACTCCCAGCAAATTCCCCTTGGATTTTTTTGAACTTGTCTAGATATAAGTTGACATAAGGACAGTGGTTGCCCATAAAAACAACGCCAACTGCCCGGTATTTTTCCAAATAACGCCTGAGATGATGTACTCGCTCGTCAATTCCTGGCAGTTCAAAATCTGGGGCATAGCCGCCAACAGGAGTATAAATTGTTTCTAGTATAGTCATCTTCGTGAACCAGAAGGAACTAGGAACAAAAGTTTAGGTGAAATTTAGCGTCATTTTTCTGGCAGCCAACCACCCTATTGCAGATGCTCGATATCAAACGATTGTAGAGATCAACAGAGAAACCGTAAATTGTAAAACTACTGAATATCAAACCGTTGATAAATATATTACATTAAGTATATGGGGTTGGAATATCAATATCTAGGTTTTCTATAGCTTTTAAGCAATTATAAATAAATTTAACTCAGTCTTTATACTTGCCTTAAATTAAAGAGAGTGATCAATTTAGCTCTTATTTAATTTTATTGCTAGTACACTCTTTACAATATGCCTCTACAATTTAAGATAAATTACCAAAAATATTACGAAATATTAAAATTAGTAAATAAAAATACAGATTTCCGATGAATACTTCTACAAGTGATTTAACCGCAAAAACTTGGATGTGGCAGGGGTTCCCAATTTGCTATCAAACTCAAGGAACTACTGGGCCTGCCGTTATTTTAGTACATGGCTTTGGCGCTTCTGGATGGCATTGGCGGAAAAACATCCCAGTACTAGCCCAAAATTGTCGGGTTTATGCCATAGATTTACTTGGCTTCGGTGGTTCTGCAAAACCTCAACCGGGAGAAAAAATTGCTTACACCTTAGAACTGTGGGGACAGCAAGTAGCAGACTTTTGCCGGGAAGTTGTAGGTGAACCAGCTTTTTTAGTGGGAAATTCCATTGGCTGTATTGTAGCCATGCAAGCCGCAGTTAGTTCTCCAGATATTGCCTTGGGAGTAGCGTTAATTAACTGTTCTTTAAGATTACTGCACGATCGCAAACGAGAAACTCTACCTTGGACTCGGCGTGTGGGTGCGCCGATTTTACAACGGGTATTGTCGATTAAACCTATTGGGCAATTCTTTTTTAATCAAGTTGCCAAACCCAAAACCGTGCGGAAAATCTTGCTGCAAGCTTACGCCAATGCAGAGACAGTCACAGATGAACTAGTCGATATTCTCACCGCGCCAGCAAAAGATCCTGGTGCTGTGGCGGTGTTTTTGGCATTTACCTCATACTCCACAGGGCCGTTACCAGAAGACTTACTGCCATTATTAACTTGTCCAGCAATTATTTTATGGGGAACCGCCGACCCTTGGGAACCAGTCAATTTAGGGCGAGAGTTAGCTAACTACCCATCAGTGGAAAAATTCATTCCCTTAGAAGGAGTAGGACATTGCCCCCAAGATGAAGCACCAGAGTTAGTCAACCCGATTTTACAAGATTGGATACAGGAGCGATAGTCAGAAGAAATTTCAGGGATTTCAATGAGGAACAAATATGAGAAAATTCCAGCCTACTTTGTATGAGTGAAGCGGTCTACATCGAAACCAGCATCTTGGGTTATCTCACAGCCAGATCAACCAAAAACCTGATTCTAGCTGCAAATATGGAGATTACAAAAGACTGGTGGGAATCTCGTCGAAGCGCCTTCATTCTCTACGCTTCAGAGGCAGTTATAGAAGAGGTTGCACAAGGAGATAGTGTGATCGCCGCACAACGACTAGAGATTCTACGCGGGTTTCCCTTATTGGCGTTGAACCAAGACGTACAAGATTTAGCCGCACAACTTCTGTCCCGGAGCAATCTGCCTCCAAAAGCAAGAGTTGACGCAATTCACATTGCTGCTGCAACCGTCCACGGCATGGATTACCTGCTAACTTGGAACTGTAAGCATATTGCGAATGCTCAAATTCAGGGAAAGTTGGCAGAGATTAGCCTCGATTTTGGCTATGTGCTGCCTGTTCTCTACACACCAAACGAACTGATGGGAGGTTAAGTCATGTGGGAAGATGAGATTGTCAAAGAAATCCACCAAATCCGCGAAGCATATGCAAAGTCTTTCAATTATGACCTAGATGCAATATTTGCAGATTTACGCAAGAAGGAAACTGAAAGCGGCAGAAAAATCGTGAGCTTGTCGCGGAGGCGCGGTCTAATAACACGTTGGAGCGGACGGGCAAGCGATCTTGGTAGGGATACTGAGGATACTAGCCACCGCTCAACTTAGCCGTTAGTCAACGGAATTTTACAAGATTTGATAGAGGAGCGATCGCAAGCAAGTTTTAAAATCTAACTAACAAGCGATCGGCATCAGCTTACAATAAAGCCATAGACAAACCGAAAATTGGAACGATGACAGTACGACAACCCCGCTACAGCAAAGAGGAATTTGCCCAACGAGGTGATTATATTTATGAAACTCAGATCAAACCTCAAGTTGAGGCTGGGAATGACGGCAAAATTGTAGCGATTGATCTTGAAACTGGTGACTTTGAAATTGACAAAAGCGAAATTGTAGCTTGCGATCGCCTCGAAACCCGTCACCCCGATGCTCAAATTTGGATTGTCCGAATTGGCTCTCGCCATGTTCGTCGATTTGGCGGACGGACTCCGAGAACTGCATGATTACTGGAGTAGTCAATGCAGAATTTGAACCAATTATTCCACTTTCAATTCGTCGCTTTGATGGCAAAGTTTTTACAAAAGATGCGATTGTAGACACAGGTTTCAATGGTTGGCTGTCGTTGCCTCCAGATGCGATCGCCGAGTTAAACTTGAGATGGAAAAGACGAGGACGGGCAATTCTTGGAGATGGCAGTGAGTGTGTTTTCAACGTCTACGAAGCTGTTGTAGTCTGGGATAGCACCTTGCTAACAATCCCAGTGGACGAAGCTGATTCAGAACCGCTTGTTGGAATGTTATTGATGGAAGGCTATCAGCTAACGATGCAGATTTTTGAAGGTGGTAGCGTCAAACTTCGCAAAGTCAAGACGGTCTAACAATCCCGTTGAACACAAACCGTACAGAGTCTTTTCGTGGAGTCCGAGAAATTACTAGCGGTGGGTGAACAAGGTTGTTAGTCGATGGAATTTTGCAGGATTGGATGCAGGCGCGATCGCACATTTTAAAATCCAACTAACCTGAGTTGCATTTGTGCAAAATTGACAGGTGCAGGATAATAGAGATAGTTTAATTGGCATTTCTAGTCTTTCATGCAGTTTGAATGGGATGAGGCAAAAAATTTAGAGAATATTCGCAAGCATGAGATTGATTTTGCTGATGTTCCTGAAATGTTTGAGAGTCCAATGCTAATTGAGCTAGACAATCGGTTTGATTATGGCGAAGACCGTTGGTTCGGTATCGGTTTCCTCGGTAACGGTGTAGCGGTGGTGGTTTGGACAGAACGACAGAATGACGTAATTCGGATCATTTCAGCACGAAGGGCAAATAGATATGAGCGGCGAAGACTTGAGCAGTACCTCTCGTACTAATTGGGCAGCATTAGAGGCAATGGACGATGAGGGTATTGATTACTCCGATATCCCACCATTGACAGAGGAGTTTTTTGAGAAAGCAACTCTACGAATTCCTGCAACTCAAGCACAGCAGTTAGTTCAGATTGAACCTGATGTGTTGAAGTGGTTTCAAGCTCAAGATGGTGAATACAAAACTTTAATCAACTCAATCTTGCGTCAATACATTGAAAGTCATAGTAAAGTAAACACTCAGCCGTGTAACAATTCGCTGCAAGCAGACTAAAACAAGATTTTGATGCTGAGTTTGACATTCATTGCAGCTGCTCAAGTGAACCATTATTTATCAGATTTGGATGCAAGAGCGATCGCAAACTTCCAAATCTAATTAACAGGCGATCGGTGTAAACTTAGACACTAATTTTATCTTTATTCGTAAGATAAATCGGATGCCATACTGCGTTTGTTCAAGCAATTCCTTTGGGCGTTATTCTATGAGATGTCATACAGAAAAATTCTGTTGAATACTCTAAATAGGGATGTTATGCGGACAAAGTCTGGATAACACCAAGGGATATACGGAGAGATTCTATATAATTTGATAGTAATAATGTCCATAATCACCAAAGCTGGTTGTAATTGAAAAGGTAAACATATGGATCAAATAATAACTATTTTACTGCAAGGATTAACAATTATCAGTACTGGGGCGTTGTCAAAAGTTGGTGAGAATATTACCGATCATACCGCAAATTTAGCAAAATCATTCGTGGCTTTACTCAGTCGTAAGTCTCCAGATAGTCAAACTGAAAATTTATTGACGACAGGACAAAAAATTGATTATCAGCAAGCGGTTATCGATCTGGAACCAATCGTCAGCGATCCGGCTGATCCTGAAGTAGTGAAATTATTGGAAGAAATACGAACATTCCTATCGAATGATCGAAAACCAGTAGCAGTAGTAGATCTTTATGAATTGATGACACAAAGTAATTCTCAAAATATTCAGGTAGGTGCCAAGGATTTAGAAGCGGAAGAATTGGATGCTGAAGTAGATCAAACAATCTCGCCGTCTGATCCTGGAAAGACTAACAGCCAGACGGTTCTCGAAAGAGTTGAAATCATAGGTAAAGTAAAGCTCAAAAGCAACCAAATAATTTATTAATTAGACAATGATCTTACTGTAGCTACAATCCCAAGAGTTTTTTTAGAACGTATTCTAAAATTGATGGATAACAAATTCAATCAAATTGAAATTACTCAAATTGGCATTAAGAGGCTATTTATAAAGTAAATCTAAAAGCGAAAAGAAAAGAGTTATGACAACGATAAGATACATTAAACGTAGTGTATTTACATAGTTAGGTATGGCGCGAAAGTCTTACCCCACAGACTTAACAGATATGGAGTGGGAAATCCTAGCCCCCTTGATTCCACCAGCGAAAGAAGGAGGACACCCGCGCACAACTGATATGCGGGAGGTATGCAACGCTATCTACTATCACCTGAAGACAGGATGCCAATGGAATATGCTTCCGGGAGACTTCCCGCCCAGCTCAACTGTATACAACTACTACCGCAAATGGCAGCGCAAAGGGGTATGGGAAAAATTAAACCATTCATTACGCGGTCAGGTTCGCTTAAAATTAGGTAAATCAACACAACCCAGCGCCCTCGCCGCAGACAGTCAGTCAGTTAAAACTGACCAAAAAAGGGGGATGTGTACGGTTTTGATGGCGGTAAAAAGGTAAAAGGGCGAAAGCGACAGACTTTGGTTGATAGCCTGGGATTATTGTTGAAAGTGGTTGTAAGTGAAGCAAATGCCCCAGAGCGAGTGCTTGCTGCCTATGCTTTGATGGAATTGTTAGAGGAGCGTCCTGAATTACTTGAGAAAGTTGAAGTTTTATGGGTTGATTCCGGTTATGACGGTGATAAGTTTGCTCTTTGTGTTTGGTTGATGATCCAAGCTCATGTTGAAGTCATACGGCGTACCGAGTCAGAATTTCAGGTTTTACCGAAACGTTGGGTAGTCGAAAGAACATTTGGGTGGTTTAACCAATATCATCGTCTCAGCAAAGATTATGAGCGCCTACCCGAAATGAGTGAAGCTGCTATATATGCTGTTATGACTCGGATTATGTTGCGTCGTCTTGTCGTCTAAAGATTTACTTTATAAATAGTCTCTTACTGTTCTTGTCGGTTTATCAGGAATATATCGACAGCAAGAAAAATATGATGCGATGGAGAAATTCTTGAAAAGAGCATTAACAATTACTGAATCATCAATGGGTACTGATCATCCAAACTCAAAAAGGATTCGGGAAGTCATTCTTGAGTACCAGCAAGAAGCAATTGAACTTAATTGGTGGCAATGGATTTTGAGTGAGTCATTTACATTTGTCTTACGTTTGACATTTATACAAATTGATGATCAAAAAAGAACTATCAATCCAAAATGGTGGCAGACAATAATTGTAATTATATGTTTACCATTTATACTAATTTTTAACTTGATACGTTGGCTAAACAAATATTTTTGTGGCAAATATTTCAGGAGCTAGTTGTGTTAATTTATAATATTATCTAGCTTGAAAAGGAGCGATTGTTAACTTGCAAGAACAGCTTGATGCTTTGCGAACTGTAGCTAAATTTCGCTTGAGTCAACAGGTTTATGACGAGGCTCTTAGACAAGTTGGGGAATTGCAGTAGTTTCGGCGCGGTCTAATAAATAGTTAGTCGATGGAATTTTACAAGATTGGAGCAGGGAGCGATCGCAGATTTTAACATCTAACTAACAGGCGATCGGCATCAGCTAATCCTTTGGGCGTTATTCTATGGGATGTTATGAGGTACTTTGCCTTTCCGGAAAAGCTATAATTTTCTCAAGGTAGAGAGGTACAAAGGGTTATGTCCAATCTGGAGCAAATCGAAGCGGCAATCCTTTCGTTGCCATCAAGTGATTTTGAGAAATTAAGACTGTGGTTTCTTGATTTAGACTACGAACGCTGGGACGAGCAGATAGAGCAAGACATCGAAGAAGGTAAATTAGAGGCGCTTGCTCAAGATGCGATCGCTGAGTTTGAAGCAGGGCATTGGAATTTGACAGGATTGGATACAGGAGCGATCGCAAGTTTTAATATCTAGCTAACAGGCGATTTTTTTATAAGGTATTATAGAGGGGTTCAAAAAGTTGGCGTAACAACTTGGAGCCAGCGTATGCAAGCCATTCTTTTAAGCCGCGAAGAAGTTGCGCGTCGGGCAAAGCAACTGTACGAGGGTGGAATCCGCCAAAAGGTCGAAACTGAGGAAAACATCGGTAAGATGGTCATCATCGACATTGAAACAGGGGATTATGAAGTTGATAAAACTGGACTGCAAGCATCCCGGAATCTCAGCAAGAAGCACCCGAACGCCCGACTCTTTGGTATTCGCATTGGCTACAACGTTGCTGTCTCATTTGGTGGGGTGATGGAGCAGGTTCACAAGTGATTGCTGGAATTGTGACAGATAGACACGCCACTGTCGCACTGACCTTTCTGCTTCGGAACGGTTCAAGCATCCCGATTGAGTTTGTCATCGATACAGGCTTTACTGGAGAACTCTGTCTTCCTTCGGAAGCGGTGTCATTGATGGGTTTAACATTTAGGCACGATACGCCTGCAAATTTGGCAGATAACACTGAAGTGTTGCTTCCAATTTATGAGGCGACTGTTCTTTGGAATGGTGAAGAACGAGAAGTCCTTGTCATTGCTACAGGAAGACGACCTTTACTTGGAACTGCTTTGCTTGATGAGCAGGAACTTGTGATTCAGTTTACAGAGGGCGGGTTGGTGACAATTGATGAATTGTAAATGCTGCTCTAACTTGACGCAGCACAGGCTAACAACACAGTGGAGTGGACAGTAGAGAGTCTTCGCACCTCGTTTCGATTATATCTGCCACCGCTCACCATAGCAGTTAGTCAATGGAATTGCACAGAATTGGATTGAGGAGCGATCGCAAGCAAGTTTTAAACTCTAACTAAATATTCCGTGATGTTTCTTACCATTGATTGAAGACAAATTCACCTCATATCAGCAAACTGAAGTGGTAAGCGCAAGGATAAAATTAGGCGAAACCATGAACAGACGTAAGGAACTCTTTCGTATCGTCTTGGCAATATCAATTATCATCGTTGGCATTACACACTTTGCTATACCAGCACCTTACGTCAAAATCATGCCACCACAACTGCCCTACCCTTTAGGATTAGTTTATCTCAGTGGCTTTTATGAGATTTTAGGTGGTATTGGGTTATTAATTCCGCCTGTGAGTCAAGCTGCGGCTTGGGGACTAGTACTGCTGTTTATTGCTGTTTTCCCTGCCAATATCAATATGGCAATTAATCATATTAAAATTGAAACCATACCATATTCAGATTCGCCTATATTTCAAGCAATTAGATTGCCATTACAAGCAGTGTTAATCGCTTGGGCTTGGTGGTATACAAGACCTTCAGATAAAGAAATCCAAGCTTCGTTAGTTCCCAAATCACTTATTCCTAAAGTATTAGAATGGTAATTTATTATTATGAGTACATCACAGACCGTCCAACAATTACAAGCAGAATTAATCACACCGGAAAATTTTCGGCGTTATGGACAAGTAATTTTTGCAAGCACAGATGGTAAGCAATTTGATGTGGAAGATGCTCAATTAAATCTGCAAAATGGAACTCCAAGATTTTATATTATGCGTCTAGAAAAGCGTGGACGTAAATTTAATAAAATTACGCGTCATGTGCAATGCACTCAATGTTTAGGTTCATTAGAAGGAAAGGATTGGTTCATTGCTGTATGTCCTCCCCATAATAAATTGGATGAACCAGTTTTAGAAGAACTTGCTGCTTTTCAGATTCCAGGGAATTGTTTTATTAAGTTAAATGAGGGAACTTGGCACGCTGGCCCTTATTTTGATCATGAAATTGTAGATTTTTATAATTTAGAACTGGCTGATACAAATGTGGTGGATCATTTCACCCATGATTTTCTAAAGAGTCATCAATTAGAGTTTGAGATGGTATAAGCTGCTTTTGTTGATCATTGAGATAGATTAATGCACTTGAGGCAATCGCAACCAAATTTTTGAGTCATTATTGCCGATAACTGCTGGGAAGCTTGACTATCAAGGTGCAATTCTCGCTTGATTTGCTCATAAGTCTCGCCCACCTGTGTAAAATAACTAGGCAGATCAGCAACAAGTATCAAAAGTTATGGTTAACCCTAAAATTGGCATTATTGGTGGTAGCGGACTATACAAAATGGCCGCTTTGAAGGATATAGAAGAAGTGCAAATTGAAACGCCCTTTGGTTCGCCTTCCGATGCTGTGATTTTGGGGACACTAGAAGGGACAAAGGTAGCTTTTTTGGCGCGTCATGGGCGCAATCATACCCTGTTACCTTCAGAATTACCATTTCGTGCCAACATCTATGCAATGAAGCAATTAGGGGTAGAATATTTAATTTCGGCTAGTGCGGTGGGTTCTTTAAAAACCGAAGCCAAACCATTAGATATGGTAGTTCCAGACCAGTTTATAGACCGGACAAAAAATCGTATTTCCACCTTTTTTGGGGAAGGAATTGTGGCGCATATTGCCTTTGGTGATCCGATTTGTCACAATTTAGCTGGAGTTTTAGCAGAAGCGATCGCATCTCTCAATTTACCAGATGTCACCCTACATTGTGGCGGCACATATATCTGCATGGAAGGGCCAGCATTTTCCACCAAAGCCGAATCTAACCTTTATCGCAGTTGGGGCGCAACGGTAATTGGGATGACCAACTTACCAGAAGCCAAGTTAGCCAGAGAAGCCGAGATCGCTTACGCAACTTTAGCACTAGTCACTGATTACGATTGTTGGCATCCAGATCATGATAGCGTTACCGTCGAGATGGTAATTGGTAACTTGCAACGCAACGCACTCAACGCTCAAAAAGTCATTCAAGAAACCGTCCACCGTTTAAGTGAAAATCCGCCACTCAGTGACGCACACTCCGCTTTGAAATATGCAATTTTGACTCAATTAGATAAAGCTCCCGCAGCAACCAAAGAAAAGTTAAATTTGTTATTACAAAAGTATTTATAAATGTAGGTTGGGTGAAGCGCAGCGCAACCCAACATAAGTTTTGGTGTTGGCGTTAATTTTGTTTTGCCCAATCTACTAGCAATAACCTTAGTATTCTCAGGACTTACGTACAGGCTACGGAAAATCGAACCACAGAGACACAGAGTTCACGAAGGAATCAGGTTAGAGAGGTTTTTTGCGTAAGTCCTATATTCTTGGCTTAAATACGATCCTGGAATAATTGGTGATTTGTATGTCCATTGAACTGAGCCGGATAAAAGTTAATTACGATATATTCAACAACATTGAATCATTTTTAATTCAATGGGCTGATAACTATGATGGAGAAGCTGATGATTCTCTTGAAGTTAATAACGGTTTTCCAGAGGTATTATATTTTCTTCTAACTGGTTCAAAAGACATATCAGCAGCATGGTTCAGTGATTCTAAATTCCTAGTCCAAGAAATATTAATACCGAACTATGGAAATGTTTTGCTAGTCGATGCTTTAGCTGGCGGAAAATGTTTAAAGTCATTACGCTCTCATGGACTGATAGCAACTTATTTAACCTTTGAACAGGTTCAGGAAGTTGCTCAAGCTTTGTCTAAAATTGCTCAGGAAGATTTAGCATCACGTTGGGATGCTTTGAACATATTTGCCAGTGCAGAGCGTCGTAAAATAATTGGTAGTTTGGAGAAGTTGCAACCAAACTTTAGGAACTTGGAACAATCTGTAGAGAATATTGAAGATTTCTCTGAATATTTTATCAACGAATTTGTTGCTTACTATGTTGATGCTGCTAAAAATAATCTGGGAATTGTAATTCTTGATTGTACGTAGTCAAAGTTTGGTCTTGTTGGGTTTCACTTCGTTACACCCAACCTACTAATTATTATCAATTTTTGGCAAAACCACAAATTTCAATTTCTTCTTGATTAAAAGCATCCATCAATATCTTACGCAGAACGCGCTGAATATGCAGGTGTTTTCCTGGTTTAACTTTTGTCAAGGTCAGCAACAATAAGTTATTCTCACCAAAATGTTCTATTCCAGCTACTCTCGTGGGTTCTATAATATCCCGTTCATCTGCTTTTAACTGCTGTCCTACTTTTTCAACCACTCTATATACATGATCTAAATTGGAGTTGTAAGAAACACTAACTTCTACCCTGGCATATATATATTGCTTAGAAAAGTTGATAATTGAACCTATATCTCCATTACGAATAATTTGTAATTGACCATCAGGATGACGAACATGAGTGGTTCGCAGTTCAATCGCCTCTACAACCCCTTCAACAGTTCTCTCTTCCATTTTCCCAGCTTCAACATAATCACCAACTAAGTAATAGTTTTCAAACAAAATCAAAAATCCACAAACAACATCATTAATTAAGTTTTGCGCCCCTAGCCCAACTGCTATCCCTACAATTCCTGCACCTGCTAAGATAGGCGCAGGATCAATACCAATCAGTTTGAGTATAGTTACTCCGCCAGTAAAATAGATAAAGTATTTGGCAAAACTCCGAATTAAGGGAATAAGTGTTAGCCGTTTCTGTCGTTGTGAATCGTTACTATCTGTAGTTCTTAAATAGAACTCATCCAGAATAAAGTAAGCGACTTCTATTAAAACGTTGCTAACAAAGAAAACTCCAATAATCTGTACAATTCTCGGAGTATAGGCACTTATCCAAGCGATTGGTTCTATTTCTGGCAGAACGAGATTTACTATACCTACATAAAGAACATATTCTAAACATTTTTTGAATAAAGGAATTAAGTGGCGTAAACGTTCATACAAACGCAGTAAATTGTTAGAATTAGAAAACTTTAAGCTGAGGGCATCCAGGGTATCAACAATAGTAGCAACTGCTTTGACAATGAGTAAACCAACTGAGATAGTGAGATAAATTTTTAACGCAATAAAAAGATATTTAGTAACAACGGCTGGCAGGTACAAAAAATCTGCACATAAAATAGCAGAATATATCCATATACTATGAATAATAATTCTTTTTAATGTTTGGAAAAAAGCCTCAACACTCTCATCATTAGCTTTGATTTGATCTGCTTTTTTAGCGTAGTCGCAAATCCAGTTTATCCCTCGGCTTAAGGGTGGTACTGTAAATTTAACTAGTAATAGCAAAGTTATGGTTTTTAAACTGGCAGTAAATAAATTAACCCAAAATTGAGTGGGAAGACTGCGAATCAGATTAAGTTGAAATTCTTGAACGTTTCCACCACGATAAATTATTATTCCATTCACACTAACCAGTGCTAGACATAGCACCACCGCAATCAGGATGAAAATTCTGCTAATACTCCGGCGCAAGAAAATTATATTGTCAGTTTTTCCTTGCATCCAAGAAACATTAGCCAACTGCTTGAAGATTATGCCAATCAGCCAGTTAAACAGCCAGAAAATGACGATTAAAAATATGATTTCACCCAGGATAATTAGTATATTCATCTCTTAAATATCAATTGTTCGCTGTTCTTTGTTCTGACTTCGTTAATCCGACTTCCAAGTTCCGTGGAAACTAGGGGGAATGACACTAGGTAATCTCAGTTTGCACACAGGTTCTTCGTCCAGGCGATCGCTATCAAAGATCCAAACTTCACTACTATGAGAATTACCATCGTAGACAACTGTCATTACCCAACTTTGATTGGGGTTTTGGGTATCTTGAGCAGGTAATGGTTCTGAAGGATAAAGATTGTCTGGAAATTTCGCTTCTGTCAGGATTTCAGTGTGGTGATCAAAGCGGGCGATCGCATTTAATAGTTCTTGGCTAATATCTGTGCCTTTTTGAAATGAGGCAAAATATGTATACCGAGAGATTTGCCCGACATTTTGCTGTGGTACATTGGGGAATTCGCAATGTCTATCTAGCACTTGCTCAATACTCGTGACTTTGGCAGTTTCGGGCTGAAGATGTATTCTTGTGAGTGTACTTTCAGCAGCCGTGTGAGTTTTACCTGTAGATACTTCCTTCAGATATTGGTTGGTTTGAAAGTCTTTGTATTGAGCAATATCTACAATCACTGAACCACTAGCATCTAGATAACCGTTGGCAAAATGCCATTGATACCACGGTTCGGTTTCACCACGACTCACCAGAGATAATGTCTGGCGATCAAAAACTAAAATTTGAGTACCTAGTTGAGGTTGCCACTCTAGTGCATCACTATAGCTTGTTCCTATCAGTACAGGCAAAATATTCAACCGCACTGGGGGAATGCAAAACACAAGATATTGTCCTGCTAAAACAAAATCATGCAATATTGGCAATCCGCTCAGGGAGTATGTTGCTTGTTGGGTAATTTTTCCAGTGGAATTGCTCTTATATAGATTTAGTTTGCCATTTAATCCGGGAGTGACACCAAAGTTAAAAATTTCCCCGGTTTGCTTGTCGCGCTTATAATGTGCAGAATAGCTAAATCCTTGATTTAACCCTCCTAAATCATCTTCACCGTGGGTTTCTAAAGTTTGCAAATCTAAAGCGTAGGGTTTACCAGCTTCCCACAGTGCTAGGAGTTTATCTGGAAGGGCTATCACCGAAGTATTCGCAGTGTTTTTCACTGGTTTGAGCCATTGATTCCAAAAGGCTCCTGGTGCAGTCATACCATAGTTACCGTAAAGCAGTTTAGCGGCGGCGGCTTCTTCTTTGTAGCCAGAGGTTTGTACGTAGCGATAAACGGCGCTGGCTCCTGCATCGGTAAAATGGACAGCGAGAATTGCTCCATCGCCATCAAACCAATGTCCCATCAGCTTTCCGCCACGTTCTAGCCGTCCAGTCCCATTACGGTAGAGTGTGCCGCGTAAGCCATTGGGGATTTTACCAGAGATAACCGGCAATTGAGTCAGGGGAAATTCTGTTGCAGGTTGAGCGATCGCACCTGCCCAAGCTTTTTGTGTTGATGTTTTACTGATAGTAGGCATTTTTTGATTATATTGATTATATAAAGTAACAGTTTCGAGCCTGTAAATCATGTTTAAAAACATAGCTCGAAACCTTAATTATATGTACCTACGCTCTCATGAATTCTGAAGTCTTCTGCAAGTTATTTGACTCACTTACAACAATATGTTTGTAGTCTACGCGGAAAATCATCTATGCCTATAATTCTTGGCGGCGGTGGTTGGCGGCTTGTAATAACAAAGACTCGGCAAAAGCGATCGCTTCTATTGCAGATTTACCCCCGGCTAACTGCGCTAGTTCTTCGCGGCGTGTATTGATGTTATCTAAATAAGTAACCCTGACCACAGTACGCTGTTCTGTACTGCCGTTGTTTGTTTTCTTACCTTTACCTTGAGTAATAGTTTGCTTATCAACCCGGAAATGACGGTCAGCCATCGCGGCTACTAAAGGTTGGTGGGTGACACATAATACTTGATGGACTTGACCGAGTTGGTGTAATTTTTCGGCGATCGCTTGGGCGACTCTCCCAGATACGCCGACATCAATTTCATCAAATACCAATGTTCCGGCGGAGTCTGCTTGAGAAAAACAAGCTTTTAGCGCGAGTAAAAAACGGCTCATTTCCCCACCAGAGGCAATTTCTGTCAATGGTTGCAATGGTTCCCCAGGGTTAGGGCTGAATACAAAGGTGATTTTGTCTGCACCCGCCGCTGTGGGGACGATGGGTACTATTTCCACTTGGAACTGTACTTTTTCCATCGCCAGCGGTTTCAGTTCGGCGATCAACCGGGTTTCTAAATTATTCGCAGTTTGACGGCGCAATTTAGTTAACTTTTGGCAAGCTTGGGTAAGTTTATCAAAACAAGTTTTTTCTTGCTGTTCCAAACTTTCAATCGATTGTTCACTATCGTTGAGTTCGGCTAATTCTTGTTGGATGCGTTGGTAATAGGCGATCGCTTCTGTGAGTGTCGGCCCATACTTGCGGCAAATTTGCTTTAATTCTCGAATTCGTTCTTCTACTTCTTCCAATCGTTGCGGATCGGCTTCTAAACTGTCCCCGTAGGCGTTAATCTGTCGTCCTACTTCCACAACTGCGGTTTGTGCATCTCTCACCAATTCTAATAATGATTGCAGTTGACTATCATATTCCACCATGTCATTTAAGGTGGTTTCGCTGTCTCCCAACAAGTCGGCGGCGGCTGGTGTGTCTCCGTCATTTTGATACAAAGCCTGATAAACTTTGTAACTCATCTGTTGCAAATCAACGACGTGATTTAACCGTTCCCGTTCTTGTGTGAGTTGTTCTAATTCTTGCGCTTCGCTGAGGTTGGCGGTTGTTAACTCTTGCACCTGATAGGTTAGTAAGTCGAGTTGTTGTAGGCGTTCCCGTTCTGATGTGCGACGTTTTTCTAAGGCTAAATGGGCTTGTTGGTAAGCATGATAAGCTGTGGCAATTACTTGACGTTGCTTAATTAAAGCATCGCCACCATACACATCCAACCATTCCCGAACTTGGGCAGATTGTCCGACTTGGACAGTTTGACCTTGGGCTGTAATTTCTACTAGGCGATCGCGCAATCCTACCATAAGTTGCCGATTCACTAACACACCATTTACCCGCGATCGGCTGCGAATATTACTACCTGTGGCTGTAATTTCTCTACTGATAATTACTGAGTTATCATCAATTAAATCTATTTCCTGTTCAGTTAACCAAGCGGCTAAAGACTGATTAGATTGAAAAGTCGCTTCTACCATTGCGCGGCTTGTCCCAGTCCGAATCACTCGGCTGGAGACTTTACCACCCAAAGCCGCGTCAATCGCATCTAAGATAATCGACTTTCCCGCGCCGGTTTCACCTGTTAAGACATTTAGCCCAACGCCAAATTCTAGTTCCAGTTGGTCAATCAGGGCAAAGTTTTCAATTCGCAGACCAAGCAACATCAGGCTTCTCCCTTTTTTAGTGCTGAGTGCTGAGTTTTGAGTGCTGAGTGTGTTATTGAAAAAATTTTTAATTTTTAAGTGCCTACGGCACTCCTTCTCCTGACTCAGCAAAGCCACTTGCTTCAACGGAGGAAACCTCCCTTCGGGTTCGCAGTTCCTTCAAATCGGCAAAGCCGCCTAACGGAATGCTCACCGCAACGCAGTGGCTCTCAGCACTTTCAACTCAGCACTTACAATGGAACTAGTACCTCCACTTCAGTGTAGCAAACCTAGCCTTTGCCCCTGCTGGTGTAAATAAATATTTTGAGTGGTAGTAGCCACAACATTCTTGTGCGGAAAATGCTAATTAAGCTGATCCCCAATATTAGGGATGTTGATAGCTAAACATATTGTTACAATACTTAACAAGTTCCATTCGACTGGTAGCTTTCTTCATGATGGTTAAGACACTTCCCCGAACTTCCCAAACGATTGAGGGCGAACTACACAAGACTGAAGTCGTATCAGACAATGGTACACAAGCTTTAGTCGTCAGAACGCCTAGTCAGTTAATCCAAAACGCCGAGTATGAAGCAATAAAGTACAATCCGTTAGATGTGGCGGCGCATTATCAAAAGAGACCGCTACAAGTTTTGCAGCGAATTGCTACGGTATTGCAACCAACTCTAGCCTTTGCTTTTGGGGTGTGGTGGGATATTAAACGGGGAAAAGTTGTTAAAAATGATCGTCGCCGGGCTGTGCAACTGCGAGAATTGCTGACGCAACTGGGGCCTGCTTACATCAAAATAGGTCAAGCATTATCTACCAGGCCAGATTTAGTACCACCTGTTTATTTAGAAGAATTAACTAAGTTACAAGACCAGTTACCGCCTTTCCCAAATGAAATTGCTTACCAGTTTATTCAAGAAGAACTAGGCGCACCACCAGAAGAAATTTATACAGAACTTTCCATTGAACCCATTGCGGCGGCTTCCTTGGGACAAGTTTATAAAGGTAAACTAAAAACAGGTGAAGAAGTTGCAGTTAAAGTCCAGCGTCCTGATTTAAGAGAAAGAATTACAATTGACTTGTATATTTTGCGCCGCATCGCTGGTTGGGTACAACATAACGTCAAACGGGTGCGGAGTGATTTAGTCGGAATTTTAGATGAATTAGGCGATCGCATTTTTGAAGAAATGGATTATATCCATGAAGGTGAAAATGCCGAGCGATTCTTTCAGTTGTACGGTCATATTAGAGACATTTACGTCCCAAAAATTTACTGGGAATATACTAACCGTCGCGTCCTGACGATGGAATGGATTAACGGGACAAAACTAACCCAGACAGCAGAAATTAGCGCTCAAGGTATAGATGCACGTTATTTAATAGAAGTTGGTGTCCAGTGTTCTTTGCGACAGTTACTAGAACATGGATTTTTCCACGCTGACCCGCACCCAGGTAATTTGTTAGCCACACCAGACGGGAAATTAGCGTATCTCGACTTTGGGATGATGAGCGAGATTCAGCCACCCCAAAGATATGGTTTAATTGAGGCGATTGTTCACGTAGTCAACCGTGATTTTGAAGGTTTAGCCCAAGATTACGTCAAACTAGACTTTTTAACACCAGACACAGACCTTACGCCCATTATCCCCGCATTCGCCAGAGTCTTTGCTGATGCTCAAGGTGCGAGTGTAGCAGAACTCAACATTAAAAGCATCACGGATGAACTCTCAGCGTTGATGTATGAGTATCCCTTCCGCGTTCCTCCCTACTACGCTTTAATTATTCGCTCTCTGGTGACATTAGAAGGAATTGCCATATTTATCGATCCTAACTTCAAAGTTCTCAGCGAAGCTTATCCTTACGTTTCTAAAAGGTTGCTAACTGACCCAGCGCCCCAATTAAGAACATCACTACGAGATTTACTCTTTAAAGAAGGCAAATTCCGCTGGAATCGCTTAGAAAATTTGTTACGCAATGCCCGTAATAATGAAGACTACGACTTTAATTTAGTCTTAAATCAAGGTTTAGATTTTCTCTCTTCCGAACGTGGTGCATTTATTCGTGACAGATTAGTAGATGAATTCGTCAACGGAGTTAATGCTTTAAGTAAAAATGTGCTGCACAACTTCACCTATTTACTGCGGGAACGGGTAGGTTTGACAGCAGTTAACGAAACACCAGCCGCAACAGTAGAACAACAGCAAACCTTAGAGCATATCAAACAAATTTTGCAAATTCTTCAAGAAACCCGTGGTTTTGACCCCATGCAACTAGCTCCTCAGTTTGCCCAATTATTAGTTAATCCTGGTGTGCAGCGTTTAGGTCAACAAATTGGGACGCGTTTGGTACAGAAGTCTTTAGCACATTTAATTCGAGAGTTATTAGCAGCAGAAGATATTGAGCAAATCAGAACGCGAAGCGAAGGAGTCAAGGTTTAATTAACCGACAATTCAATTTTGATCATAAATAACTTAGGTTATATATCTTAAGTGGAGGCTTGCTCTGACATGATTCTCTCCTATGGCCAATGAAAGCTGCTTTTTAGATAGCTAAATTGAGAACGTGAATCAACTAAAAGTTTTTACTAACTGCAAAAGTCAAAAACTATAGTTCATAACCAGGAGCAATATTATGTCAGATACTAGCAAACGCGGCTTTGCTTCTATGGATGAAGATAAGCAACGCGAAATCGCCAGCAAAGGCGGACACGCTGCTCATGAAAAAGGTACTGCTCACGAATTCACTTCCGAAGAAGCTCGTGAAGCTGGTCGTAAGGGCGGTGAAACTGTCAGCCAAGATAGAGAACACATGGCCGAAATTGGTCGTGAAGGTGGAAAGCACTCTCACGGCGGTGGTCGCAAGAAACAACAAGATGATGCTGACGATGCACAAGATACTGAATCAAAGGGTACTCAGGGTGGTACAAGCGAACAGCACGCTGAAGCAGGTCGCCAAAGCCACAAGAACAAGAACAAATAGTTTCTTGTTAGGACTCGTACACAAAGATTAGTGGTTGTAAAGGGGTGTGGGGAAGCAAGCTAATTGACAGAGTTTTGTGATTCGGGAATACCCACAGTCAATAATCGGTAAAAGCGATCGCCAATTCCAAGGAATTTTACATAGAGCGATATGCTAAATTTGCTACAGATGTAGTTGTCTAGCTATCTTCTGAACTAGGCATCATCAGATAAAATCGGCGCGGGGAAATTCTCAATTTCCCCGCGTCTTCACATCTACGTCGATAGATGATAAAACTGAGACACTTGTAACCTATCACCTGCTATAAGTTATTGTGACATTGTGCTTGTGAAGACTTAATAGTTAGTTATGCCAAAGCCGCGTTTTGTCCGTTTTTTTCGCTATCTTAATTGGCGCACCCTCAAAAAAACCTTTGCTCGGACAATCGAACGACGACTATTAGGACTGGCGGCTGAAATTGCCTTCAATGCCATGTTATCTTTATTTCCGGCTATTTTGGCAGTACTCACAGCCATCGGCTTGTTAGCAGAGTCTTTACAAGATACCTTTAGGCAAATGGCAACTTTATTGAGTCAAGTTGCGCCAGAAGAAGCACTGATTTTGATTCGGGATTTTGCCAGTAGAGAAATTGCCCACTCTAAAAATAGTAGTTTATTTTCTCTGAGCTTTGCGATCGCTATTTGGACTGCTTCCGGTGCAGTAAGTACGGCGATGACTGCATTTGATCAAATCCATCAAACTCCACCACAAAAGAGCCGCCCTTTTTGGCAAGCTAAACTGATATCCTTGGGCTTGACATTTGGTACTATTGTACTGTTGATGTTGGCTTCGTTTCTAATCTTTGTCAGTGACTTAGTGTTGACCATAGTAGTGCATGAGCATCATTCTTTACTTTTCTTACAGCACCTTTGGCAGTTGTTACGCTGGCCTGTGAGTTTAGGTATTGTTGCCAGCGCCTTTAGTTTTATTTATCGCTATGGGCCTAGTGTGTGGAATTCCGGTACACCCATTATGCCAGGAGCAAGTTTAGCCGCGATTTTTTGGGCAATACTCTCATCACTGTTTCGGCTTTATGTAGCCAATTTTGGCAACTACAACAAAGTTTATGGAGCAGTTGGGACTGTCATCGTTTTAATGTTGTGGCTATGGATGAGTGCGGCTGTTTTACTCATAGGCAATCAATTAAACGTGATTGTTGGCGAAGATATGCACTACCAGAAGGTAGGAAGCGGGGAACAAGAGAGCAGGGGGGCAGAGGAGGAAAAAAATTTATAACTCAGCACTTGTAAATTAAGTATTAGGACAAACTCTTGTCAAATTGCCCAGCAGCAGTAAAATATTGAACGGTTCAACATCAAAGAAGCGATCGCTTGAATGCCTGATTCTTCCTCACGGTTTCCTCATATTGATCCTGACGCTCAAGCACCTTCCTTGAGGCGGCTGCGCCAGCTGAGTCGCGTTATGGATAAAGCCATCACTATTCCCGGTACAGAAATGAGTGTAGGTTTAGATCCACTGTTGGGGCTGCTACCTGTGGGTGGTGATGTTATAGGATTGGTATTTTCGAGCTACATCATCTTAGAAGCCGCACGATTAGGTGCTACTAAAGCTACTTTAGGCAGAATGATCTTGAATATTATCATTGATAGCTTGGTAGGTAGTTTACCTGTAGCTGGAGACTTGTTTGATTTTGCTTGGAAATCCAACGAATATAATCTCAAACTGTTAGAAGAACATTTAAAAGTTCCTCGCAGTACACACAAAGCAGACACTTGGTTTGTCTTAGTAGTTTTATTTGGCTTATTATTACTAGGCATTGTTTTAATTACAATACCAGTGCTATTAATTAGCACTCTGTGGCGAGTAATAACTGGTGGTTAGATATTAAATTAGTAAAAGAATGAAAGATTGGTGGCAAGCAACTTTTCCTCAAGGTCGGCAAAGTTTAATTATTACTGATGCTCAAGGGTATCCTGTACAAATTGCTTATGGAGAAAAAGGTACAGGTAAGCCCTTAATTTTAATGCACGGTATGGGTAGCTGGAGCTATAACTGGCGTTATAGTGTTGAACCACTATCAAAATATTTTCGAGTCATTTGTTTTGATGCTAAAGGCTTTGGATTTTCCGAAAAACCTTGCCTGCGTCGAGAATATGATGGGCATCAGGTTATTGAATTAGAGCGCATTGTTCAAGAATTATGTGATGAACCTGCTGTGCTTGTGGCAGAGTCTTTAGGTGGGTTAGTTGCTTTAGCCCTAGCGCAAGAAAAGCCAGAATTAGTAGCACGGTTAGTAGTAGTTAATGTACCTATTTTTGCCAACAGCTTACCCCATTGGGTAATGTCAATTTTGGCTCAAACGCCAATAGAAGTTTTGCAAACAATAGATTCATTACGGTTAGCTTATTTATTCTCGCCCCTAGTTAGAGAAATTATGGCGATCGAACGACGTAGAGTGCTATTTGATCCATCGATTTTATCCCAAGAAGATGTGTATTGGATAACTTATCCTTTTACAGAAATTCCCGGTACTTTGGTAAAAGTTGCCGAAGATTTACAACTAGCTGCGAGAGAAATTGAAAACCTGCAAAGCAGTAAACCAAATATGCTGAGTAGAATTCAAAACAAGCTATCTAATATTGAATGTCCCACACTAATTTTATGGGGTGATAAAGATAGTTGGTTTCCTGCTAGTCATGGGGAAAAACTACATCGATGTATTGCCAATTCCCAGTTGCAAATTCTGTCTGATTGCTATCATGATGCTTCTACAGGTTCGGCAAAAGTTATTAATGGGGCAATTGTAGAATTTTTACAGGAAACAAATTTTGTTTAAGCCAGAAGATGACAAAGCTTTTTGCGTAAGTCCGATTTAGGATTTTTCATCAACAAATTCCAAATCTAAAATTTAAAATCTCAAATTATTCTGCCTCCTGCAATAAGTTATTATTCATGCCGTGACATTTAAACACTCGCAGCTCAACAACCAATGGTAAACTCCACCCTCGTGGCCACACTCTATGTCAACCCTGTAACAGGCAAAGATACAAATGATGGTTCGCGGTTGAGTCCGTTTAAAACCCTCACCCGTGCGTTAAGAACCACAACACCAATAATTATTCAGTTGGCACCTGGCAATTATAGCGCCGCCAATGGTGAACAGTTTCCCTTGGTGTTGACTGCGGGAGTAACAGTTATTGGTAATGAAGTGAATAAAGGTGCAGGAATTATCATTTCTGGGGGTGGGGAATATCAAAGCCCAAGTTTTAGTGTGCAGAATATTACGTTGTTGCTGCTGGGTGATGCCAGTCTGATGGGTGTGAGTGTGACTAATCCTATCCCGAAAGGCACTGGGGTGTGGATAGAATCATCAATTCCCTACATGGCTAACAATACGTTACTTAACTGTGGACGGGAAGGAATATTTACTACAGGTAATGCCAAACCAGCCATTTTAGATAATGTGTTTGTCCAAAATGCTGCCAGTGGATTGTTTATGGCGCGTAATAGTAAAGGGGAAGTGTTACGCAACACTTTTCAAAAAAATCCTTTGGGGATAGCCATTACTGACTCAGCCGCCCCATTAATTGCCAATAATAAATTATCAGAGAATCGTACCGCGATCGCCCTGTCTCGTGATGCTCGTCCGGTATTACGGCAAAATTTAATTATCAAAAATGCCCAAGGTGGTTTACTAGTCAATGCTAATGCTGTGCCAGATTTAGGTAGCAGCCAAGATGCAGGCAGTAATATCTTTAAAGATAATGGCGAATTTGATTTACAAAATGCTGCCGCCCAACCCATCATTTCCGCAGGTAATCAATTAAATCTTACTTTAGTCAAAGGACAGGTAAATTTCATCGCCGCCACAGAAGATACTCCGAGAATAGTTACCGGGAGTAGTAGTTTTCCTGATTTAGTGGGACATTGGGCGGCTTTGTTTGTGCAAGCGTTAGTCAGTCGCGGCGCAATTAGTGGCTTTCCTGATGGCACTTTTGCCCCAAATGCACCAATTACCCGCGCCCAATATGCGGCTGTGCTGGCGAAAACCTTTCAATTACCCAGCAACAGCAAATCTAGCCAATTTCCCGATGTGAAACCTGATTTTTGGGCAGCAGCGGCTATTTCTAGTGCAGCATCAGCCGGGTTTATTAGCGGTTTTCCTGATGGGACATTTCGCCCAGGCAACAATCTCACCAGGGTACAGGCAATTGTATCTATTGTGAATGGTTTAAAATTCGGCGGTGGCACTCCGAATGTGTTGAGTGTATACCGCGATCGCGCCCAAATTCCCAGTTATGCTACTAATGCAGTCGCCGTCGCCACGCAAAAACTCATCATCGTCAATTATCCCCAATCTGATTTATTAGAACCACTGCGGGAGATTACACGCGGTGAGATTGCCGCCTTACTATATCAGGCATTAGTCGCCAACAGCAAAGAAAAAGCGATCGCTTCACCTTATATTGTCAGTCCCGATGCCGAAGTTCCCACCTTTGCCGACTTAAACCGACACTGGGCGGAACCATTTATTCGCGCCTTAGCCAGCCTGAATTTAACCCACGGTTTTGCTGATGGTAGTTACCAGCCAGATAAACCCATGACTCGCGCCCAATATGCAGCTTTAGTGGCGGCGGCTTTTAACCCCGCGCCCAAACGCCCAGCCATTGAATTTATTGATGTCCCCCAAAATTTTTGGGCATACAAAGCTTTACAAATTGCGGCAAGTGGGGGCTTTGTGAGTGGATTTAGCGATCGCACCTTCCGCCCCGATCAAAATGTGCAAAGATTACAAGTGATTGTTTCTCTAGTCAATGGACTCGGTTTACCCGCTGCCCAAAGTAATATATTACTTCCTTACACTGACAGTAATACTATTCCTGACTATGCCCAAAAAGCGGTGGCAACTGCTACACAACAAAGAATTGTTGTCAACTATCCCCAGCCTAGTTTACTCGCCCCTACGCGAGAAGCCACAAGGGCGGAAGTCGCAGCAATGGTTTATCAAGCCTTAGTAGCTATTAACCGCACACCAAATCTTAATTCCCCCTATATTGTTTCGACAGCCAAGAGTTGACCAAGTAAAATGAAAAACACTGCTTATCCACTCGGAAACTCTTGTTTACCAACCCTATAGCTAAAAACACGCTAGGCTATAGGCGATGGGTCGAAAATTTATACCTGTTGCCGCAAGCCAATAGTCCCATGTTTACCAAAACGCCAGAAACTTCTGCCGAATTGGCAGCTGCTCTACTTACTCATTACAGCTTCGATCTCACTGGCTATACTGCCATTGAGTTAGTTAACCGTTGGCAAAATCAATATCCTCTGGATTGGCTGCACCTAGCAGTCATTGAAGCGCTTTATCAAGGTCGCTATAAAGCCATTTCTGTACAGCAAATTATGGCATTTTGGCAACGCCGACAGCAGCCCATATATCATTTCAATATGGAATTTGAACGCCTGATTTGTAGCAAATTCCCAGAAATATTAACGGCTCTGTCTACACCAGCCTTACCACCTGCTCAAGAAGATATTAGCTCAGAAAATGTAGCGAATGTTGCCAATTTGGCAACAACACATTCATCGTCTGTCGCTGATGATAAATATCAGCAGAGCTACAAACGAACAGAGACATTATCGAGCCGAGTAGATAGTCAACGAGTCAAAAACATTTTGGCATCTTCAACATTGAGTCTTCCAGCTACCGAGGTTAAATCCAGGCTGAATTCACAACCAATGCTTCCCAGTCATCTTCCATCATCAAACCCTGATAAACAGCCAAAGTTACTGGCATCTACAGTCAATCATCCTCCAATTGGGCGCTTTACTCCCGAAACAAGCGATCGCTCCGAGTCATTCACCTCCAAACTCAAAGCTATTTCTCACGAAAAGCCCCAACAGGTTTCGCCCCATAAACAACTTGAACAAAGTTGGTAAATTTCACAGAGATTTTACATTTGTGTCTCTGCTGTGCTTGTGAACCTGCATAGATAAAATTGTGGGTATAAGTTTTTTGTGCGATTTTGAATATTCAACAGGCGATCGCATCTGTAACCATAAATAAAATTTTATTTATTTTTAAATTAAACTTATACTAATTTTTACTAAAAAATTAAGTAATCAGTTTAATTTGTCTATAGCAAAATCAGTTTTTCAATTATTTAAATTTTTGCATATTGCTGAATTGAGATATAAATCCGTATAGAAACGTTGCCTCATAACGTCTATACAAAGATTTTATTCATCAGTAAAATCATTTTTATCAATAAATTCAGTAGCGCCAAATAATTTTTAATCTGACATTTATTTGATTGCAGATATGTAATCAAATGAATGAATTTTTGCTGTCAAAACATTTATTCCCAAAAAACAGACATTTTTCTTATGGTTCAAGTCAGTTTTAATATTTGGGGTAACGGTGCGATTAACCGTTCAGGGCGGATTAATGCCGATGCACCGACATACACGATTATTCATGGCTATCAAAGCACTGCTGGGAACGCTGGTAATAACTATACACCCGCAGATTGGGTAGTAAACATTGCTCAAACCATTCGACAGCGCGAGTCGAATGCAAACATCATTTTGGTAGATTGGGAAGCAGGCGCTAGTTCTTTATATTATCCAACGGCTGCGGCCAACACGCGGGATGTCGGTAATCAATTAGCTACTTACTTAAGAAATAGTGGCGTAGATGCAACTGATATCAACCTTATCGGGCATAGTTTAGGAGCGCACGTAGGGGGGTTTGCTGGCTCTGCTTATCGTGCTTCTACAGGGCGTTCTATTGGGCAAATAGTCGGGCTAGATCCAGCCGGGCCAGAATTTGAAGGCGCAGCCACAGGCGATCGTCTAGATCCCACAGATGCGACTCGCGTGACGGCCATACATACCAGTGAAACTCTTGGCTATGATGCACGATTAGCTACCTTAGACCTCTATATCAACTGGAATGATCTTTTCCAACCAGGACAAATTAGTTTTGTGGGTAATCATAGCTACGCCCACACTTTGTATACACAGTTACTTCAAGGCAATAGCTTTACTCAGTCTAACGGCACTCTCTTAAACTTAAATACAGTCCTGAATGGTGGGTTTCTAGGTGAGAACTATAACAGCACAAGAAATAATAAAGTAATTGTTGCGCTCAATCTTCTAGGTACTACGGGTAATGATGTTCTATCGGGTGGTGCCGCTAATGATACCATCCGAGGCAATGCCGGCAATGACCGGATCACAGGTGGTGATGGCAATGATTCTTTGTATGGGGATAGTGGGAGCGATCGCCTCAACGGTGGACGAGGTAACGATTCTGTCTTTGCTGGGACTGGGAGCGATCGCTTGTTTGGTGATGATGGTAACGACATACTCACAGGCGCAGATGCAGTATCTGGTAGAGGTTTAGGTGAAATTGACCGATTGACTGGGAGTCTTGGGAGCGATCGCTTTGTCGTCGGTACTACCACAGGTGTCTTCTACAGCGATGGTAATACTAGCACTTCCGGCCTAGGCGACTATGCCCTAATTACTGATTTCAATGCTTTAGAAGACACTATCCAATTATCTGGCGTTAGATCTAGCTATAGCTTGGGATCTGTACCAACTGGTTTACCTACAGGTACAGCCCTATTCCTGAATGAAAGTAGTCTGGAACTAGTGGCTATTATTCAAGGCTCCACCAACCTCAGCCTGAGCGCCAGCTATTTTGTCACTGTCTAAATCTCAAAAACTATCATCTCATAACAGTGGGATGATAGTTTTTAACTGGGTTTTATAAGGTTATCTTAGCTGTCTCTTAACATTAATCACTTAAAACTCCTGAGTAACGACTAGCAATTAAGCAGTCAGTGAATTGCATTCAAAATTCAGGAGAACACAGTGACTTTATCAAGACGGAAATTTTTCACCCTAGCCGGAACTGGAACAGCTGGTGCAGTTCTCTTATCACCATTACAAGCTTTTTATGCCAAGCGCACTTTAGCAGCCGGGCCTTACGGTGCGTTACAAACCGATCCTCTAGGTGTCTTAGATTTACCAGCGGGATTCTCTTACAGGAGATTATCAGAAACGGGACAAACAATGACCGACGGCTACAGAGTTCCCGGTGGTCATGATGGTATGGCGGCTTTCCCTGGAGCTAATGGTAATACAATTCTGATTCGGAACCACGAACTCTCTCCCACTTCTAGCAATCCTTTGAATGCTCCTACGGGTAGCAAGTACAACTCAAATGCGCGAGGTGGTTGTACTAAATTAGTAGTTAACTCTTCTCGCAACCTGGTAGAACATCGGGGAGTCTTAGCGGGAACAATTCGCAATTGTGCTGGTGGCCCTACGCCTTCAGGTTCTTGGTTAAGTTGCGAGGAAACCTTTGAAACCAATAACGGCAAAAAGCATGGTTACGTGTTTGAAGTTCCCAGTAGCGCCAATACTTTTGTTACTCCAGTTCCCCTAACTGCTATGGGGCGTTTTAATCATGAGGCTGCCGCTGTAGACCCAAATACAGGGTATATCTACATGACAGAAGACCAGCCAAATGGACTGTTCTACCGCTTCGTTCCCAATAACAGCAACAATCTGAGTTCTGGTGGTACGCTATACGCCTTAAGGATTATCGGGTCATCTGGAATTAACACAGCTACGGGTTTCCCAAAAAATATGCCTAGGGCAGTGGACTGGGTACAGATTACTAATCCTGATCCCACGTCAGATACCGTTAGAACAGCAGGGTATAACAGCGGTGCTGCGAGGTTTTCCGGTGGGGAAGGCATATTTTATGGCAGTGGTTATGTCTACTTCACTTGTAAAAGTGGGGGTAGTTCTGGAGATGGGCAAATCTGGCGTTATTCACCCGCTAACAATACCGTTGAGCTATATATTGAACCCAACAATTCTGGTGTGCTAGACAATCCAGACAATATTGTCGTTTTTCCCAATCGAGACATCTTTCTTTGTGAAGATGGTGATGGTACTGATTTCATCGTGGGTATCACGCCAACCGGTTCACTCTATAAATTTGCTCGTAATCGCTTGAATAGCAATGAATTTGCTGGAGTTTGTTTCTCACCTGATGGACAAACCATGTTTGCAAATATACAAACCCCAGGAATTACTCTGGCGATTTGGGGCCCCTGGTAAAATTAGCTCTTAACTCTGTAATTTATATGCCTTTGTAAGTTAAATATAATTTATTTAACTTACAAAGGCACGTAGAAAATATCAACACAATTCGCACAAACCCTTTAAGTTCTAGAAAAATAATTCCTGCCAGTTTGTGGCTGCATTCTTAGAATCCTTTTTAGATGATCTTTGTTCGGTTTATCAGGTTTTGCTTGACTACAAAAATTATTGTGAGCTACAGTTTGCTGGTAATTGGTAAGAAGATTGGCGATCGCTCCATAATGCTGTAATCTTTAACTCAGCTTCGCAACATTTCTTAACTATTCTGCGTCTTCATCTGATGGGTAAAATCCAAAATCCAAAATTGTTTGACAGTTTTTTGTATTCATAAAATGAGTATCTGAAAATAATGAGAAATATCAGCCAGTACTTTAGTGCTATTTCTTTAGTTGTGCTACTACAAAGTTTTCCTGTAAGTGTTCAGGCACAATCAACAGAAACTCCTTCTCAAACAAGCTCAGATCCCATTCAAAAGGTAATTAAAGCCCAATGGATGACTAATTCTGCTGATGGCAATTTTTATCCTGAAAAATTGCTGAGTCGGGCAGAATTAGCCTCAATTATGGTGAAAGTTTTTCGACTAGACAAACGACAAGCTGTTAGTCAAGAAAACATTGTGATTGCCGATGTACCAGCCTCGAATCGGGCATTTAACGATATTCAGATAGTCTTAAAAACAGACATTATGAAAGGCTATCGGGGAAATTTATTTTTTCCCAACCAAAGAGTAACCAGGGCGGAAGCTTTAGCGATATTTGCTCAAGCTTACGGCGTATTTCAATTTGATGATAGTACAGTCAATGACATTCTCTCCTCTCATCCTGATGCTACATCAATTCCCACCTGGGCAAGAAAAGCGATCGCCACAGTCGTCTCCGAAGGATTGATCAACACAGATAGTCAAGGCAATATTTCTCCATTACAACCTATGACACGCGGAGATATGGCTTACGTATTGAGTAAATATTTGCAACGCCAACGACAACTACCGGATACACCAGAAGTTCCAAGTGTGCCTGATAATACAGTTTCCCCTTAGTAGCCGAGGTAACTTACCCATATTGGTAGAATTTACACAATTCAACGAAAAATCAAGGGTTTTGCCAATGGTGCCGGGGCATATTGGTATGCAAAACTCTTACACCCTATACCCTTACACCCAATGTCAACAGATATCTGTGTAAGTAAGTTCTGAGAGAGTTTGATTACGTAAGTTCTAATTCTTAATGGGTTATGTAACGGAATTGCAACTCCTCATAATCGTGGGGACAACCCGACCGTGGGAAAATCAGAATACCAGAAGTAGAAATTAGAGAGGAAAACCCTATAATATGCATCTGAGTGAAATCACCCATCCTAATCAGTTGCACGGTTTATCTATCCGGCAACTGCAACAGATTGCGCGCCAAATCCGCGATAAACACCTCCAAACAGTAGCCGCAACAGGGGGTCATCTAGGGCCAGGTTTGGGTGTTGTAGAGTTAACTCTAGGGCTTTACCAAACATTAGATTTAGATCGGGATAAAGTTATTTGGGATGTAGGACACCAAGCTTATCCCCACAAACTGATTACAGGACGTTACAGTAACTTCCATACCCTCAGACAAAAAGACGGAATTGCTGGTTATCTCAAGCGCGGCGAAAGCAAGTTTGACCACTTTGGGGCTGGACATGCTTCTACAAGTATCTCTGCCGCCTTGGGTATGGCATTAGCCAGAGATGCCAAAGGCGAAAAATTTAAAGCTGTGGCTGTCATTGGTGATGGTGCTTTAACAGGTGGTATGGCCTTGGAAGCCATCAACCATGCTGGACACATGCCCAAAACTAACCTGTTGGTGGTGCTGAATGATAACGAGATGTCTATCTCGCCGAATGTGGGTGCGATTCCTCGCTATCTGAATAAAATGCGCCTTAGCCCACCAGTACAATTCATCAAAGACAACTTTGAGGAACAATTCAAGCAAATTCCTTTCGTTGGTGAATCTTTATCTCCCGAATTGGGACGCATTAAAGAGGGAATGAAGCGCTTGGCGGTTCCCAAAGTCGGGGCGGTATTTGAAGAACTGGGCTTTACCTACATGGGGCCAGTTGATGGACACAACTTAGAAGAATTGATTGCGACTTTCCAACAGGCGCATCAAATACAAGGGCCAGTTTTGGTACACGTAGCCACAATCAAAGGTAAAGGCTATGAAATAGCTGAACAAGACCAAGTAGGCTACCACGCCCAAACTCCTTTTAATTTAACAACTGGCAAAGCTATTCCTTCTAACAAACCCAAACCTCCCGCTTATGCCAAAGTTTTTGCCCATACCTTAGTCAAACTTGCTGAACAAAACCCGAAAATCATCGGTATTACGGCAGCAATGGCCACTGGTACAGGTTTAGACAAGCTACAAGCTAAACTACCTAATCAATATATAGATGTTGGCATCGCCGAACAACATGCGGTGACTTTAGCTGCGGCTTTAGCATCGGAAGGGATGCGTCCTGTGGCTGCTATCTACTCAACCTTTCTACAACGGGCTTACGACCAAATTATTCATGATGTTTGTATTCAAAACTTGCCCGTGTTCTTCTGTTTAGACAGGGCAGGAATTGTTGGCGCTGATGGCCCCACCCACCAAGGGATGTATGATATTGCTTATTTGCGCTGTATTCCTAACATCGTGTTAATGGCACCGAAGGATGAAGCAGAATTACAACAGATGATGGTCACTGGGATTAATCATACTAGTAGCCCGATCGCCATGCGCTTCCCCCGTGGTAATGGTCACGGTGTACCCTTGATGGAAGAAGGTTGGGAACCTTTGGAAATTGGTAAGGGTGAAATTCTCCGCAATGGTGATGATGTGTTAATCGTTGGCTACGGCACAATGGTTTATCCCAGTATGCAGGTGGCGGAGATTCTTAGCGAACACGGCATTGAAGCAACAGTGATTAATGCGCGTTTTGTCAAGCCTTTAGATACAGAGTTGATTTTACCGTTGGCTAAGAAAATTGGTCGCGTTGTCACTCTGGAAGAAGGTTGTGTGATGGGTGGCTTTGGTTCGGCTGTGGCTGAAGCTTTACTTGATGCGGATATCGTTGTCCCTGTGAAGCGTATTGGTATCCCAGACACTTTAGTTGAACACGCTACCCCAGAAGAATCTAAGGCAGAATTAGGTTTAACTAGTCGTCAAATTGCTGAAAGAGTTATGGAGGCTTACTTTCAGAAAGAAGTATCGGCTGTGGTTTAAATCTGCTGTGTAAAATTCACAATTCCATATTGTGATGAGGGTGGTAAATTACCACCTTTTTTTGTGTTCGCAATGGAATTAGGGCGATCGCTTAAATTTCCAACAATGCTACAATTCTCGAACACGGACAACACAAAGATTTTTAAGGCTGTTCTCTACTATCAATTGCATCAAATACAGCATAACGAGATTTTCCCTGCTGTTTAGCATGATACATCGCCGCATCCGCATTTTGGAGCAATTTTTCTGGTTGGTCACAACCGCCTTGATTGATCGTAATACCAATACTGGCTGTGGTAGAAATCAGATTGCCGTTGAGGGTCAAGGGTAAGCCTAAAGTATCTTGAATTCGTTTGGCAACGTTAATCGCATCATGAATATCTTTAATATCTTCTAGCAGGACAGCAAATTCATCACCACTAAACCGTCCGACTGTATCACCGCTACGAAGACAAGATTCTAACCTACGAGCGATCGCTACTAGTAAATCATCGCCCATTGCATGGCCAAAGCGATCGTTAATTTCTTGAAAGCTATCTAAATCTAAAAATAAAATCCCAAAACGGTAATCTATCCGGCGTTTACTTCTTTCTACAGCTTGCTTCAATCGATCTAAAAATAAAGCTCGATTTGGTAATGCTGTTAGTCCATCATAAAAGGCATTCTGGAGTAATTGTGATTCTATTAGTTTGCGTTGGGTAACTTCTTGAAGAACTACCACTACACCAGTAATATTGCTATTACTATCACGAACAGGTGCAACATAATCTCCTACTAATATTTCTCTACCATTTTTAGCAACTAACACACAATTATCTGGTAAATGTAAAATTGCTCCTGTTACTATTGTTAGCATCGCTAAATTTTCGATTGTTTCTTCTATATCTTTGTCAATTAATTTGACAATTTCTGCTAAATCTTTTCCATAAGCATCTTTTGACTGCCAACCTGTGAGTGCTTCAGCCATTGAATTCATAAATTGAATGCAACCATGAGTATCTGTGACAACTACAGCATGTTGCATACTGTTAATAATTGCCCCCATTGGTTGCTGTTCTTCTTGCATTTGTTTGTTAATTTTGTGCTGATCAATAGCCATTTCGGCAGTAATATACAGTTCTGTTTCTGCCAAGGATTTTACAATATTTATTCTAGAATCATTTGGTTCTCTCTGATGTAATTTCATATATAACAAATACCTATTTAAATATAGCGTTTCTTGTTGTAGTCAAGTATGATTTACTACAGTCAGTGGCTAAATAAGTTGGAATTTATTAGGATAGAAAACTGCTATATAATACGAGTATGTGAAAAATTTTATAGCTAATATTCCAATATTTCTCTAGTAATCCAGTTCAGATAAGCTTGTTGTTTCTATTCCCTTCCTTTTACAGAAAAACCTTATTTGGCGGAAACATATTAGCTCATCTACAACAGTTTTACCAATAAACCTGATATTAAATAATACTAACTTTAGGTAAATCTCTCGGATGATTTACATCTCACTCTCCAACATCAGCCATATCTAAAACCTTGCATCCTAACTCCTATAAACTTTTTTGGGATTTAAGCACTAGGAAATTATCATCCTCAGCAAATAGGATTTTATGTGATGATATGTCAAAATCACCTATTTGCTAACTTCAGCGATTACTTGAATTGTTAACTCAATCTAAAGGTTAATAATTCTATGATAATCAATATCTAAAATTATTGACGTATATACTCGGCTAAAACGCTGAACAGCTTTTAGATAGTATATTGTTCTTGATAGTATGATTTATATTGAAAAAATAGTGTAAAAATATATAATTTTGTCTGATTGAAAAATCAATTTACGTAAAATTACGAAAAATCCAGATATTTTGAAGTAATAAAAATGTGAATTGTAAATATAAAAAAATCAGCAAAATTCAAAATTTAGATGCAGCGACAAGCCAACTCTTCTTGAATTGTCATCATCAAAGCAGTCAAGTTTATAGGTTTGACAAGATAACGACGAGCGCCTAAACTTATAGCGCGCTCTTGATCTGCTTTAAAAGCAAAGGCTGAAACCACAATAATAGGTATCTTTGGTAAATATGGATGTTGTTGGATTTGTTCTATCAGCCAATAACCATCAACATCTGGTAACTTCAAGTCTAGTAACATTAAATCTGGCTGAAAGTTTTCTATTGTTGAGAATAAAGCTGTGCCATTTGATAGACTTCTGACATTATATCCACAGTAACCTAGATAATCACTCAGCAACATTCTATTTACATCATGATCTTCAATTAGTAAAATTCTTTTTAATTGATACGGATGCACTTGCTGATTTATGTTAAGTAAATGTGCTGTCATTAGGAAATATAATTTAAGACTAATATTCTAAAAAATCCTTATTAAGCTGATAAATGGAATGACAAAAATCTCATGTATTGTTAAATTAAGTATTTTTACTTTATTGAAGATATTTTGCTGTTTCAAATAATAGGTAAATAAAAATTAATTTTTTTCTAACATTTACTAAATAGCATGATTGCGATTTATTGAGTAATCTTCATAAAAACTTAATACTTACTCTATATTTATTTAAATTTGTTAATAAAATTTAACTTTTTTGACGGCCTTATAAATGTAAATATACTTAAAAAAATGACCTATTTAAGTGATATAAGCAACAGTATTTTTACATAAGATAGATTAATTTTTTATAAAAAAAAGGAGCAATATATGCTCCTTGGCTGATTGTTTGAGATGGAAACCAGAGTCTTAACCTGATACTTTCTTTAATTTGCGTTGTGTAGCAACGATTCCAGCTACACCTAACATGCCCAGTACTACTGAGGGTTCTGGTACAGATGTTGGCGCTGGAATTGGCACAGGTATACCTTGGAGACTGACTTCGTAGTTGCCATTATGAGATTTAGTACCATCATTAGAAACTAAACCAGATGCCGTAGCTTCATAACTATAACGGATTTGATCTGGGCCACCGTTATAGGAAACCTTGACCAATTCGCTAACTTGTATTGGTTTTTGTGGATTAGGTGTCAATCCTAACAGGGCTGCTGCATCATAGTGACCTGCTAAACCAATCTTGATTTCGCCAGTGGTGTCATTTTGGTTAACATAAGAAATATTGGGGTCACTGAAGCGTTGAAATCCACCTGCGAGTAGAAACTGGTTAAAGAGTGTTTGGTTAGCAGTCATACCATAAGTAGATAAAGTACTGCTAAACCACTGAGTTGCTAAGTTAGATGGATTATACAGCCCACTAATTGCTGTGTTTAGAGCAGCTAAACGAGCCAATGAATTAGAAATGCCCAAAGCACTGCTGATTGATGTACTGACGCTGCTTGTAGCTCCACCAAACCAATCAGAAGCTGTTAAGCTGCTTAAAGAGATTTGTTTACCATTAATTTCGCCGCTGAGAGTTGTGACTTGAGTGTAATCTAAGAAACTTTTGAGTGCTGTGTAGGTAGTTGCAGCTGAGGTTGGGGATAGAGGAGATTTTTCACTACTAGCAAATAGTTCAACGTTACCAGTAGGGCTGCTGCTGTCACCCGTTAAGATAGTTGCTAAATCAGCATTTGCATCTGCGATTGTGTTTGTATTAGTAGCGCTGTACTTGATGTAATCATTGCCAGTAATGATGGCATTAGTGAGGCTACCAGCTTGTGCTGGGTTAGAGGCGATCGCACTCACGCCAACAGCCATTGAGGCACCAATTACAAGTGTTTGGAAAATTCTTTTCATTTACTGTCTCCACCAGTTTGGGGGTAATTTTATATACTGTCTTTGTTTCTGGAATTGGATTAGCCTGACTACAGGCCTTGGCTTTTTAATAATGCGGCTGGTAAAAAAGATAACCAGCTTTTCAGCCATGTTTAGTAGTTACGCACACCAAACCAGTTTAAGAAACTGGGAGACTTAATTGGGTAAAGCTGTTGTAGATTATGAATAAAAAGATGACTAATATTTTGTTATTTATTTCAGCAATTATACACAATTACTGATTTTACCATTGTCATTAATATTACACGGACTGCAAAAACGACTTTTTTACTGAGCTTGTTTCCGCTTGTATTGTGTACCAAACCAGATGGCGATCGCCATCAAGCCTAATACTGCTGAAGATTCTGGCACTTGGCGTGGACGAGGAGATGGAATCTGGAGGTTTGTCCACCTATTGCTATATGGATGAATGTAGGTTGATAGAGGAGCCGCACTAGTAGCAGTAGGCGGTTGAGGAATTAAGCTTGGTGTGTAGTCATGATTTGTGCTGTCAATGTTCTTTCCATCTTCAGTGGCTTCAGGCTGGAAATTCATATCTTCTGTATTTTCTGCTAATGAAGTATTGCTAAATGCCCAAAGAGGTTGCTGTCCTAAAGCACCAATCACTGCAAAAGACGCAGCACAAACGCGAATTTTTACCACAATACTTGTCATGCACCTGTGTTAATTACTTGTAATTTACTGTCGTCGATAGATTGTAATATCTCGATGACATTTCAGTAATTTCTCTGTAGTTTATCTTAAACAAACCCCGCACAGGTAGGGATTAATAAAACTCTGGCAAGTTTAACATCAAGACTTGATAAATCCACTTAGCTCGACGTACTTAAAGAAACTTAGCAATTCTCTCCACCGCAGTTTGTAACAAAGGTGGTTCATGTACCAAGGCAAAACGGACATATCCCTCTCCAGATTTACCAAAACCAGCGCCAGGAGAAGCAGCTACGCCAGTTTGTTTAACTAACTGGGTACAAAATTCGACAGAATTGTTCTGCCAAGGAGAAGGTAATTTAGCCCAAATATACATAGTAGCTTGAGGGCTAGGAACTTGCCAACCAATGCGATGTAAGGCATTCACGAAAGCATCGCGCCGTTGGCGGAAGGTCGCAACTGTATTTTTGACTCCGGCTTGCGGCCCCGTGAGGGCGGCGATCGCCCCATTTAAAATCCCTCTATATTGATTAAAATCAACTGCGGCTTTGATGTGGCGTAAAGCTTTGATTAACTCAGCATTCCCAATGGCGTAGCCAATGCGGAAGCCGCCCATGTTGTAAGACTTAGAAAGTGTGAAAAATTCAATTGAGACGCTTTTTTCTGGATCAGCTTGCAGAATTGAAGGAACCAAAGACTGAGGAAAACTCTTGCCTATTCCCGCAGTTTCTGCAAATACTAAATCTACATAAGGGAAATCATGAACTAAAACAATATTGTGTTGTTGACAAAAAGCCACAGCTTCTTGGAAAAATGCTAAAGGTGCGATCGCCGCAGTGGGATTATGGGGATAGCTCAACACCATCATCTTCGACTGGGCCACAACAGGGGCGGGAATATCTGCCAATACTGGTAAAAAACCATTTTCTGCTAGTAGAGCCATTGGATAGATTTGGCCACTGGCTAAATAGACTCCGCCTGCATGGGATGGATAACCAGGGTCGAGTAATAAGGCAAAATCACCAGGATTTAATAAAGCTAGAGGTAAGTGCGCCGTACCTTCTTGGGAACCAATTAAAGGTAGTACCTCTGTTTCTGGATCAACCTTGATGCCAAATTTTTGCTCATACCAATCAGCCGCAGCTTGACGAAATGCTTGTGTGCCGTTAAATAACAAATAACCGTGAGTAGTCTGGTCATCGAGAGATTGGGCGATCGCTTCCAGAACGTGCGCCTCCGTGGGCAAATCAGAAGACCCCAATGACAAATCAATTAACTGTTGCCCGACACCCAGAGCCGCAGCTTTGGCTCTGTCCATCTCCGCAAACACGTTAAATTGTAGAGGTTGTAAACGCTGTGCAAATTGCATATTAGTCAAGGGTCGATGGTCAAGGGCCAATAGTCAACAGTCCATAGTATTGACTATTGACTATTGATTAATTTTGATTTAAATGCGTATCTAGCAGACTCAGTAATTTGTCTTTACTAATAACTCCCTCAGTTGCTTCTAATAATTTTTCCCCTTGAATTAGCCTTAAGGCTGGTACACCTTCGACCCCGTACTGTTTGACAGAAATTGGATTGGGGTCAACTTCCATTTTGACAATTTTCAGGCGATCGCTAAATTTGTTGGCAGCTAGATTAATCAGTGGTGACATCAACTGACATGGGCCACACCAAGAAGCCCAAAAGTAAACTAATACAGGCTGCTCAGATTTCAACACTTCGGTTTCAAACTCAGCATCAGTGATGGTGATTACACCCTTACTCATGGCAGTCTCCATTAGTTGACATCAATTAATTGGCACAAAAAATACTTTATCCCAAAGTTGTCAATAGTCCAAAGTCCATAGTTTATGGTTAACTATAAGAATTCTCAACTATTGACTTTTGACCACCGACGCAAAATCCCACAACCAATAGGTGTGGGACTAGCTCAAATCAGTGTCTAACAAAATTTTACATTTGATCCAGTTGCTTGCGTAAAGATTCCAATTCAGCATCAACTACTTCATTCGATTTGGGAGGGGTTGTTTGGGAAGGAGTAGTTTGCTCTGGTGGTAATAAGTTCTGATTGGCTGGAGTTGCGGGTGGTAGTAGTGATGCTTTTAAAGCAGCCAATTCATCATCCACATCACTTCCAGCTTCTAGCTGAGCAAATTGGCTTTCTAAATCTGAGCCAGCTAACTCTGCGGCTGATTGGGCGCGGGCTTCCTGCATTAAGACTTTTTCTTCCATCCGCTCGAAAGCTGCCATTGCACTGCTGCTATTCATTCCGCGCACCATACCTTCAAGTTGCTCTTGGGCTTTGGCGGTAGTAATCCGCGCCTTGAGCATTTCTTTTTTGGTCTTGGCTTCAGAAATTTTACTTTCTAGCTGGATTAAATTGCGTTTTAGCGTTTCGACTTGAGTACTTTGCTGATCTAAGCTAGTTTTGAGTGCTGTGCCGGTTTCTGTGAACGTCTTTTTACGTTCTAGGGCTTGGCGGGCGAGATTTTCATCACCTTTTTGCAGTGCCAGTTGAGCGTTACGCTGCCATTTGTTGATTTCATTTTGGGCATCATTGTACTGTTTTTCAGTGCGTTTTTGGGCGGCGATCGCTTGAGCTACACCCTGACGCAACTGCACCAAGTCTTCCTGCATTTCCAGGATGGCTTGCTCTAGCATTTTTTCTGGATCTTCAGCTTTATTTACCAAGTCGTTGATATTTGCACCGACTACTCGCTTAATCCGATCAAATAATCCCATAATTTTGTTTTTCCTTTTGCAGTTTCGGTACTTGGATGAACAGTTAAGGTTTTTACTATTTAATAGTTTCTTATTTAAATGTAATCTTTCCGGCTTGGTTCGGTACCTCCTGATACCTCTTAATTGTTAAGATATACCCTGACTATAGCGATTGACTAGTTTTTATGGCTCTGGATCTGGAGACAATTGCTGTGGTGGTGTACTTTCTGATTCATGTAGTGCCTGTTGTTTCATGGTTGCCAATTCGGCATCAATGCTTTTAGCAGATTCTAGAGAAGTAAATTGTTTTTGCAAATCATCACCATCTAATTGACCTATAGCTGCTGATTTCGCTTCAATCTGAAAAACCTTCTCTTCCATACGTTCAAAAGCATTGAGACTACTAGTAGCCGAAGCTCCACTGAGCATTTCCTGAAGTCGATAGGATGCTTCCGCCGAACGGGCGCGGGCAATATACATATCTTTTTTAGTTTTGGCTTCCGAAATTTTGGCTTCTAGCGATCGCATATCTTTCTTCAGTCGCTCGACAATTTCGGTTTGTTGACCGATTTGATTGGAGAGGGAAGTGGCAGTTTCTTGATAAGCGCGACGCTTGGTTAGGGCTTCTCTAGCTAGAGGTTCATTGCCCTTTTTTATGGCAATTTGGGCATTACGATACCATGTTTCTGCTGTGGATTGGGCGGCTATTGCTTGGCGTTCAGTGCGTTTTTGGGTAGCGATGGCTTGTGCTAACCCCTGTCGCAAGCGCACTAAATTTTCTTGCATTTCGGCGACGGCTTGTTCCAAAATTTTTTCTGGATCTTCTGCACTGCCTATCAGACTATTGAGGTTAGCGCGAATTACCCGCAGGATACGCTTGATTAATTCCATGTCGGCTCTCCATTCACTCTCTTGAAAAATTGCTTTTCTTGGGGAGACCCCAAGACCGCATTTTTCGCTTGTTGTCAGTCAACAGGCAGAGCATTTTGTCGATGTTTTCCTCATCCTATCGTAGATTTTTATCACTTATGGCTACTGCACCCGTGCTTTAATGCCTTTTGCTTGTAGTTCTTGTAATCTTTTCTGCACTTGCTCTTTAGTTTTTAACGCACCGAGATAAATCAGCTTTTGGTCGCGCGATAAATAAGCATCAGGAACTACTTGCCGTACAGAAGTAACCGTGCGATCGCCTTCATTATCCATAACGATATGATAGAACCCATCTGCTGCTGGTTGGATTTCGGTGTTTACCTGTGGGGGAGTTACCAGAGGCTGTACAGGTTGTGCTGTGGCGATAGGGGGTAGATTCAAAGGCTGCACTGGCTGCATATCTGGTAAGGGGTTAACCACAGGTGGTGCGACTGGTGCGGGAATTATCACAGGCGGATTTACAGGTGCGATCGCTTTTGGGGGAGTTTTTGGTTGTAAACCAACTATATCGTTGGGGTCTTTCAGTTCAGGAAACTCTTTTGTCGCCAAATTGGGATATTTCGGTATGGGTGTAAGTTCAGTTTGGGCTGGAGGCTGGGACTGGCTGGCTGTTTCCTGAGTCTGAGTTTTATCGGTATTAGCAGCGGAATTACTATTAAAGATTTTATCAAAACTCAACTGTGGCAAGCTTTTCGGATTAAATACTATGTAACCCAAAGTCAAACTAGCCATCAACAGTAACAACATCGAGCCGATACCTAAAGGTGATAGCAAACTATCGTTAGAATTACTGGGGGGCTTTGTTTGTTGTTGTTGTTCATCGTTTAAACTCCGCAGCAATGCTTCACTCGATTCCAAATAATCATCTGGCTGAGTCGGAGTTTCCTTTGCCTGCATCAAATTTTCACTGGGAGTCACCTGAGCCGTGGTAGGCACTATACTGCTACTGCTAGTAGAATTTAGTGATGGTAAGGGAATTTGGGTTTGGTTGGAACTGCTAGAAGATTTCTGCTGCGGCTGTTCTATCGTTTCTGTTTTAGCTGTTGTTACTGGTTTCTCTAGAGACACTTCAGTTACAGATGCAGGCTGTATACTCGTTTTAACTTCAGTTACAGGTAGCTGAATTTTGCCCGCTAGTGCTGTTATTTCTGTTGTGTCCTGGGTTTGAGTGTTAATGTTATTCCCTGTACGGGATTGATAAGCTGTTTTTGATGCTATGCGTGAACGACGGTATCTAGCCAACTCTTGATCTAGCTGCACTTCCAAACTGGCCAGGGCTGCGGCTAGCGGGGGCTTTAACTCAGGTGGTTTAGATGATTGAATACCGGAATCTATGGGCGAGTTTTGACTCATTACCTGTCTGCCTCAAACCTAGACTGTGGAATGGAATAGAGCTAATTTGTGCTAATACTAGCGAAAAATTTCGCATCACTGTAAACTTTCTTGAACTATCTTGAATTTCAGCACTCAGCACTTTGAAGTAAGGATGTCTTTGAAATCAGTCAATGATATTTTAGGCTTTTTAGAACAACAAGCCAGATGGCAAGAGCAGCCATTTCAAAAAGTGCTTCATTTTTGGGCAGAAGTGGTAGGTGCAGCAGCCGCTAAACATACCCAACCATTAGTGATTCAGCGTGATGTTTTGCGAGTGGCGACTTCAAGTGCTGCTTGGGCGCAAAATCTGGCTTTTAAACGCCAAATCATCCTGTTAAAGTTAAATGAAAATTTGCCTAACCCATTGGTTGATATCCGCTTTTCTACGGCTGGGTGGCAGAATTCTTCAGCAAAGCCACAGCAACAACTCACAGGTTCGCCGCAAGAACATCCTAGTTATCTGGGAAATGTGAGTTATGTGCAGCGTGATGATTCGCAAACGTTGGAAAATCCTCAGACGGCCTTTGGACTATGGGCTAAAAAAATGCAAGTGCGATCGTATGGTTTACCTCTTTGTCCCCAATGTCAATCTCCTACCCCTCCAGGAGAAATTGAGCGCTGGCAAGTTTGTGCTGTTTGTGCCTCTAAGCAGTTTTGAACATAAGTTATTGATTGAGATTGGGTGTACTTCTGCCTCACTGTTGATTTTTGCTGTGAATACGTTGGTTTAAGAACAGTCAAATACTTAATATTCTTTAACTAAAATTGATATTTTTACAAAAAAACTCGGAAAATTTTGGTAAAGTTCATATTGTACAGTCACCCTCAGTCGCCTTCGCGTAGCGTCTCGTAGAGAAGAACGCCAAAAAATCATAGACTCTACGTAAGTTTTAGCTTGGCTTAACTAAAGCCATCTATTTTTTTATTATTACCAGGATTTTAGGTAATTTCCTGATATAAATTGTCTAAAATCCTACTAAATTATTTTCCTCTTATTATCTCCGTTCTGAGTAAGTAGCTAGGCGCAATTAAATATAAAACGCTCAAGAGCATATCCATCCTTAAGGCTTCTGGCTTCAATGCCATCAATAATAGCCATCGCTAAATCATAATTATTATCAAACATCTGTCCAGCAATTTCATGAGTCTTCAATTGATGCCACTCCTCCTCAATTCGATTCATTTGAGAACAATAGGGTGGTAAGAAAAACAAGTATAGTCCTTGTTCTTGCCATTGTTGCCATCGTTGTTTTGCTTTGTTACTCCGATGCAAGGAGCCATTGTCTTGAACAACCACAGTGATTTGACCAGTTTCATCTAAAGTTTGTTGTGCTTTAGCTGCAACCAAATCCATCACTTCAATGTAACGCGGTGTTTTGAACCCACCTTGAACTAAGGCATACTCAAAACTGGTTTGAGGTTCCCATAAACCCAAAATGCTAATACGACCACCACGACTACCTACTTGTGGCATGAGTTTTTGGCTACCAATACGGCTGTAACTATAGCTGACAGGACTCCAACGACAACATCCAGATTCGTCAAGGTATTTCAGTTCAACATAACCATCTGCTGCCGCTTGCTTCAAGATATCTAGGTCTGCTTGTTTAAGTTCTCGTTTGTCTGGATCTTGTTTCCCTTTATGGCTATGACGCGTGCGTTTCCATCTCCAGCCTTTTTTTTGAGCAAACGTCGCAGACGGTCTGGACTGAGCTGTACATTTCTCTGTTGAGCCAACTTTTGTGATAACTGCAAACTGTTATAGGTACGGGGTTCTACCTCTAAACAATGCTCTAAGTATGCTAAGTCCGCTTCCAGCCATTTACGCTTTGCTCCTCGTCCTGCTCTTTCCCACAATCCCCCCAATCCCAAGCTCTGCCATCGCCGCAGTGTTGCTCTTACCGTATGTTCGTGACATTCAAAAATCTGGGCAATTGCTGGTACATTCCATCCTTGAGCATTTAATCGAATCATGTGGGCGCGATCTCGTGTGCGTTGAGGAACGGTTGTCGCTTCTCGCAACTGAGCCAGTGTCAAATCTTCTAAATCTGTTAATGTCACTCGTAATGGAGCAGGCATCTAGTCGCATCTGTTTTTGAACTCACTTTATCTTATATTTAATTGCAACCAGCTACTTACTGATCGATACATACAAGGTTGAATTTTTAAAATGACTGAGTACTTGATTTAGTGAAAAGGATGTCTCAGCCAATAAATTTTCACAGATGATGTCTCAGTAAGAATTATGTAAATTTCAGACTGAATTGCTAAAATAAATACACAGATTTATCGTTGACTAGCTATATATAAGCTTGTTTGAAGCATTAAAGTTAAGCGGAGTTTAAATCTAAACTTTAAGTTTTACCCTTGATCCCTAGCTATTTTTAGCCGAAAATTAGTAGGTAGTTACTTTAGTAATCATTTAAAAATATAACAAGATTCTAAAAACATCCTGAAGTTTATTTTTGTGTTGGGATCGCTAGAACCTAGTGTAAATAATAATTTGCTGCCAATATTACGTATTTATATCTAGGCGCAGAATATAAATATGTAAGACAGCCCTGAACAGCACTAAAGATGAACTCAAATGAAACCGATAAACTTTTTGACATCTGCCTGTAGATATTGTCGTCATTACAACCCAGAAGGTCGCCGTGGCGGAATGTGTCAACAGTTGGGAGCGCCTGTGCAAGCCGCTTGGAAAGCTTGTTCTTTAGCACTTCCACCTTTTGCACCTTCTTGGGAAACTTTAGAAGATTCTTGGAGTTTGCCCGATGGCACACCAGTCTTAGACAGTTCTCATCCTTTAGTTGCTGTTGCCGACAACATAACATTTGTGACTATTGAGGAAATTGCTAATTTAATTCCTGAAGAGGCTGAGGCTAAGACAGTCAGTGCTAATTTAGCCACTATTTCTTATTAGACTCGGTTTATAGACATAAAAAATATTTCTCTTGAAAATTGCTAGTGCTGTAAACGTTGACATCTCCAAAAATCGCACCTAATACCAATTTTGGCTTGTGAATTGAAAATTTTGTCAAAAAGCTTTTCTCGATAACGCTAAACGACCTAAGCTCAAATTGATATGCCTCAAAGGTGCGATTTTTGTCATTTTTAAGGTAGCCAAGGGAAGGAACGAAAATTGGGCGATCGCTTTTCTAAAAATGCTTGTTTACCTTCTGCGCCTTCTTCTGTCATGTAATAGAGTAAAGTTGCATTCCCCGCTAGTTCTTGTAAACCAGCTTGTCCGTCACAATCGGCGTTGAATGCGGCTTTGAGACAGCGAATAGCGATCGGGCTTTTTTGTAAAATTTCTTGCGCCCATTGAACACCTTCATTTTCTAATTCTTCTACCGGCACAATACAGTTAATTAAACCCATATCTAGCGCCTCTTGGGCATTGTATTGACGGCAGAGGAACCAAATTTCTCGCGCTTTTTTTTGCCCAACACTGCGGGCGAGATAACTAGCACCAAAACCACCATCAAAACTGCCAACCTTGGGGCCAGTTTGGCCAAAAATAGCGTTATCTGCCGCAATAGTGAGGTCACAAATCAAGTGTAAAACGTGTCCACCACCGATCGCATATCCCGCAACTAAAGCAATCACGACTTTTGGCATCGAACGTATCAATCGCTGTAAATCCAGCACATTCAAGCGAGGAATTCCCGCATCATCTACATAACCCCCCTCTCCCCGCACACTTTGATCACCACCAGAACAGAAAGCATACTTGCCATCAGTATGAGGGCCAGCACCAGTAAATAGAACTACCCCAATATTTGTATCTTCACGGGCATCACAAAACGCGTCGTACAATTCAAAGACAGTTTTCGGACGGAAAGCATTACGTTTGTGTGGGCGGTTGATGGTGATTTTTGCAATACCATCGGTTTTGTGATAAAGGATATCTTCGTAGGTTTTGACAGATTGCCAGTTAACTTGCATGAGAAAGAATTGCGCTATTGTGCTTGAGAATTTTATCGCGGACTGAGAAGCGATCGCTAAACTTTCCTCTCTCCAGTAAAATCAGGGCTGGTAATTGACTCACAATCAAAATGCGCCGCGACTCTATTTTCTACAAATTATTCCAACAATTTCCCGGTTTGCTGTTTGAATTAGTAGATCAACCACCATCAGAAGCTGAGAATTATTTATTTGAATCGGTGGAAATTAAAGAAACAGCATTCCGAATTGACGGAGTGTTTCTACCTCCAGCTAATGCAGCATCCAAAGTCGTCTTCTTTGCTGAAGTGCAGTTTCAAAAGGACGAAGACTTGTACCATCGCTTTTTTAGCGAATTGTTTTTGTTTCTCTACCGCCACTCGATTCGTTATGATGACTGGTTTGGAGTGGTTATTTTTCCTTCGCGCAATTTAGAACCTTCAAATCCCCGAATTCACCAAGCATTATTACAAAGCAATCAAGTCCGGCGAGTGTATTTGGATGAATTAGGCGATTTACGACAACAACCTTTAGGATTGGCTTTGATGTTGCTGACGACAACGCCTGAAACCGAAGCAGTGGAAGCAGCACGGTATCTGCTAGAACAAGCACAGCAACAATCAGAACAAGCCATAATAAATTTAGTGACAACGATTATACTCTACAAGTTTTCTACCCTAAGTCGAGAGGAGATTGAAGCAATGTTGGGACTGATTTCAGAAGAACCACGGGCTATTCGAGAAGCAAAGGAAGAAGCACGAAAAGAAGAAGCGCAATCGCTCATTCTCCGACTTTTAAACCGACGAGTAGGTACAATTGACGATGAACTTCAGCGCCAAATTCAGGCGTTGTCGTTAGAACAGGTAGAAGCATTGGGTGAAGCTTTGCTGGATTTTGCAGCGATCGCGGATTTAGAAACTTGGTTACAAACTTAACAAAGAGAATAACTCTCACGCAGAGGCGCAGAGAAGAAACAGTATATAAAACTCCGCGCCCCTCTGCGTTAATCTTTGCGCCACTTTGCGTTAAAAATCAAATACAACTTCTACGACAAACTTCTTTAAATTTTCCTGTCGCCATTTAGCATCAGCTTTACGATTTGTCTGCAACTCTAAAACTCTAATTCCTTTACTTGGTAATGGATTTATTTTTCTCTGTAACTCTTCCCAAGAAGTTATTAATTCATGCTGCACACTATATGCAGCGCACAACTGAGCAAAATCAATATCCTGGGGAGTGCCAAAAAATTCTTCAAATGGTGGGTCGAATTTAGCGATGGGTAACATTTCAAAAATTCCGCCACCGTTGTTATTAATTAAAACAATTGTGAGATGACCAATAAATTTATTGCGGATCAAAAACCCATTCGTGTCATGTAATAATGCTAAATCTCCTGTTAACATGACACTACTTTGTTGACCATGAGAAATTCCTAATGCGGTGGATAACGTGCCATCAATCCCATTTGCACCGCGGTTAAAATATGTTCGCACCTTTAAATTATTTGGTTGCCAAAAATACTCCACATCTCGCACAGGCATACTATTGGCAATAAATAACGGCGTTCCTGCGGGGAGTGTTTGAGACAACAACCAGGCCGCTTTACCTTCAAATGAATCCTCCATTTTCCCCATAGTCTGGTCAACGGCGACTCTGACTTTCGCTTCTGCAATACACCAACTTTGCAGATATTCCGACAGGGAATTGTTCTTGTTAATTTCGGTTATCTCCAACTCATCTACACTTATTCGTAAATGCGTTGTCTGACCGTGGAGAGGATCAAGGTTTTGGTCACTAGGGTCAATTACCCAGCGTTGGGGTTGTGTAGAACTTAACCAAGTCCGCAGTTCTTTACTGGTAGGCATATCTCCCACCTGGATGACCATTTCTGGTGCTAACTGCTTTGCTAATTGCTGATTACGTAAAATCAGGTCGTAGGTGGAAATTAAATGAGGGTTGAGGTCAGCATAATTTCTCAGTGGCGAAAGTCCTTCAGCGAGGACAGGCCATTGCAGAGTTTGAGAGAGTGTTGCGATCGCCCTACAATAATCTTCAGGATTTTGAGGTTGAGCAACTCCAGCAATAATTATCCCGCGATCGCAATTTTGCCATACTTGGGGAATGGGAAATTGAGAGTGGAGAATGGGGAGAGTATTTGTGACTGCGGCGAAGAATGCTTCTGAGTCAAACTGAAAGTCAGTACCGTCGGGAACCGGTGCAAGAGGATCACGGAAGGGAATGTTGAAATGTACTGACCCTTTGCTTGGTGTTTGCGTTCTCTCCCAAGCATAAATTACCGTTTGTCGCAAATAAGCCAGCATTTCTATATTTGCAGCAGGTAAAGCTAACTCAGTTTGCCAATTGGGATAACTACCATATAATTTCACTTGGTCGATAGTTTGACCAGAGTGACAATCTCGCAGTTCTGGTGGTCTATCGGTAGTCAATATTAGCAGTGGTACACGACTTTCTTTAGCTTCAATCACTGCGGGATAAAAGTTTGCGCCGGCTGTCCCAGAAGTACAAACCAGTGCTACAGGTCTTCCGGTGGCTTTAGCTACTCCCAAGGCAAAAAAAGCCGCGGAGCGTTCATCGAGAATAGATATAGCTTCAATATCGGGTACTTGTTGAGCAAAGGCAACTGTTAGGGGTGTAGAACGGGAACCAGGACAAATTACAGCACAAGTTAAACCTAGACGCTTTAATGTCTCCGTCAAAACAAAAGCCCAAAGTTGATTAACATTCCTATAGGCGACCAGCATCAAATCCCAGATAGCTATCAGACAATATTCAATTGTGACATTCTCCTATACTGAGTTTCAGTGAATTTGTAGGTTTTCCCACCGTTGTTTGTTAAATTTTGTATGGCAATTTATCTAAAATACTATGGACTGTATTTATTTAACGGGAATTTGCTGCTATGGCTACACGGGATATTTACCAGAGGAACAAGTTTTAGGGCAATGGTTTGAAGTGGATATTAAGCTATGGTTAGATTTGTCTCAAGCTGCGGAAACTGATGCGATCGCAGATACTCTCGATTATCGCAGTGTGATTAGCACTATTCAAAACTTAGTCAAAACATCCCGGTTCGCTTTACTCGAAAAGTTAGCAGGTACAATTGCCGATACTATCTTGCAACAGAGCGATCGCGTCACGCAAGTCCAAGTTGTCGTCACCAAACCCGCAGCGCCTATTCCTGATTTCGGCGGCAAAATTAGTATTGAATTGACGAGAACAGGGAAAAGGTGACAGGTTACAGGGGACAGAGTTAAAAGATTTTTCCTGTAACTACCTTGACTTATAAACCTGAAACATGACCACCTTTGCCAATGACAAAAATTTCTGAAGAAGTACGGGTTTTTGTTTACGGTACACTCAAACCCGGTGAAGCTAATTATCAAAAATACTGTGCAGGAAAGGTGGTAAATGCTCAAAGGGCAGTTATACTAGGCAAACTGTTTGCTTTGCCTCTGGGCTACCCAGCAGTGACACCGGGACAAAATCAAGTCCACGGCTATTTGCTTTCTTTTGCTGAACCAAAAATTTTACAAGCTTTAGATCATCTAGAAGATTACCAACCCAATAGACCAGTCACAGAAAACCTTTACAATCGCCAACAAATTGAAGTTTACACTCCACAAGGCGATGTTCTGGGTTTGGTTTGGGTTTATCTGATGACCTTAGAGCTTGTCAACCAATTCAACGGCACTCTTCTCACCGATGGCTGGTGGAGTGGCTGCGGTTTAACGCTCGCTGGAAATTAATTTAATTCAAGTCTGGCTCAATTTTTTCCAGTCCAGGCTGTTTGAGGTCAATAGTTTTTTCTGGTGTAGTAACTGCTGCTTTCGGAATTTCGATGACGGGATTATTTAAGGCCACCATCAGTGGTGCAGCAGGCGTAGGGGGCATTTTGGCTACTGGTGTAGATTCTTCTACTTCTACTTGGGGTTTTTGAGCTAACTGCGGTGTTCTAAATTCACTTCCAGGGAGTAAACCGGAAACTACACTAATCACACAAGCCGCCACTGCTGCACCACCAACTGTCCAGGCTAAACGCGAACGACGGCGCAACCGCGAGAAGACTTTTTGGGCTGTGACTTCTGGTGATTGTGCGGGATCTGGTACTGGTAGAGTCCGTAAACCTTGCCGTAGTTTTAATAATCTGGCATACAGACACTGAACGGAGGCATCATTGGCCAGCCATTCTTCTACTTGTCTGCGTTCTGTAGCTGTTACCTCTCCATCGAGGTATGCACTTAATAACTCGAAGCGATCGCGCTTCACCATATCCATAGTACCCGTTGATTCATTGGTATGTTGATCCATCCCTTCTGACAAATCTCCAGGAGGTTGCAAATGGGAACGGTCGTTAAACTGAGAATCAGTAGTCATCTTAACATTATTACTAATTCATACACGGGTAGATTAGCCAGCAATTCTCAGAAATTAATTGAGAAATTTCTGATTTGTCGATCTTGACGGCAGAAGTACGCCAATTGATTCCTGACAATTCTTAATCAATGTTTAAATTTTGGCATGAAACAAAGAAAAGAAACTGTAATTTAGGCATCTAGATAATTTTGCAATTGAGCTTGCAATCTGGATCTTGCTCTGGCTATTCTTGATTTTACCGTTCCCAAGGAAACCCCTGTAATTTCGGCAATTTCTTCATAAGCCATGCCTTCGATTTCTCGTAAGACAATTGTAGTCCGAAACACTTCTGGTAAATCGGCGATCGCTTCTCGCAGTTGTTCGTAAAACTCTCTAGTGGTCAACTCCTCTTCGGGGCCTGGAGTGTCACCAGCAATTTCCCAATCCATTTCACCATCCTCTAGGGTGCGGGGAGCATCTAGAGACAAGGGACTGACAACCCGCTTGCGTTTACGCAATTCATCGTAAAACAAGTTAGTGGCAATCCGGCTTAACCAGCCGCGAAACTTAGCAGGTTCTTGTAATCGGTTGATATTCCGATACACTCGAATCCACACTTCTTGAGCTAAATCTGCTCTATCAGCCCAGTCTGGAGCCAAATGGTATAAAACTCGATCAACTTGGGTTTGATAGCGGCGCAGGAGTTCTGCAAACGCAGTACGATCTGGACGCAATCCCACTTGACAGCGCAAAATTAGATCGTGATTTGAGAGTTTGTCAACTTGCACCGATGCTTCTGTACATTTCGCATCAACCGTTGACCAGGATACAGCAATCGATTGACTCATAGATCGTATTGGCTTTAAATCATCCCTTACTATTAGACCTATTAACTGAGTGGATGTTCCTGAATTAAGTGCCGGATTAATGACTGGAACATCAAAGTAGAGAATAGGGGTGAGATTCTTAGTTACGTCAATAGTGAGCAAATCTGGCCTTTCATGGCAAAGAGGCCATTTTTAGTGGAATGATGGCACATTTCTACCCATAGAAGTTTTACGTATAGTTGTGCTACTGATAGCAACTGACTATTTACGCTTGACAAAACTCACTGTTTATGTAAATTCAATAATTAAGTGTAGTTACTTATTCAAAGGCAGATTCTAGCTTTTTCCTGATTTACACCCCTATATTTCTACATCCATCTAAACCGTTGATTTTGCGTCCCACTTCGGGGGAAAAATCTAGATCTGCTGACAGACAAATAGTTAAATTTCTGAGCTTCTACTTTGAATACTGAATTGAAATTGGAGAAGTCGTTAGACTGTTTTAGAGATCGTGGTAACTTCACTAAGGGTAGAGTAGAATCTTGTTTTTGGTGATTGTTGCCAGAAATTTATGAAGCTTGCAGAAATTCATAATTATTAGTTATGAGTCAGAATTGATGAGTTTCTGCTGGCATCCTGTAAAAGGAATGTTATTTTTTCGGTCTAGCTACCAGAATTGTGTTTTTTTCTGGATATTCCTGATAAATAGCACCAGTATTAGCTGGATTTGGTATCCGAACTTGAAGAAAGAAATTAATGGAAAATGTGATTGTGATTGCAAGCAATAGTTTTTCAAACATGAATTTTCTCCCACCCACACCATTAATGATTGATTCCTGCACTTGGAGAGTTCTAGAAAAAAGCCTGAACGGAAAAAACCTTCGCTCGGTCTTTACGGGAATTAAGGTTTCTCACCAGAAGTCTTATTTGCTGGGACATCCGCTTAGACTTAGTTTGCCCAGAAAGATTGGCAAGTTTATAAGGAAACAAATAAGTATTTATAAATTATTGATAATTGAATGATGAGCGCATTCAATTATTCCAAGAGATGGATCTGTCAGGGATAAATAATAGGCGATCGCAATGGTAAGAAATGAATCTGTAACGCGAATAGCAATGTTTCTCTGTTTTGGCACAGCCATCTTATCGTTAGCTGTTCATTGGCGAGTGACAACAACGCAACAACAGTCGGATAATTCAGCTACTAATAGAAAATTTCCTGGAAGTATATATGGGGAAACAGCTTTTGGTGCGTCTACAACTGTTGGTGAATCAATTCCTGGGCAAAATCAGCCGAGGAATTCTCAATTTAAGTCTTCTGACATTCAGCCTCATCATAAGTCGGGTACAGTAATCCAAAATGTAGCTAAGGACACTGATATACCCAATAACAAGCGATTAGTTGGGTTAGAAACAGAACAAACGGAAAATCCCAATAATGATGCTCAACCGGCATCCTTTTTTAGCCAGTTTTCCAATCAACAAAAAACTTCTAATAAACTGGGACTAAAAAGACAAGTGGTAGTTGATTTAAGCGATCGCCGCACTTATGTTTATCAAGGAAATTTAGTTATAGCCAGTTACCCAATTGCTATAGGTAAGAAAGGCTGGGAAACGCCGACGGGTTCTTTTGAAGTGATGAATATGCAGCATGATCCGATTTGGCGACACCCCATAACTGGTAAGGTATTTCCGCCGGGGACTGATAGTCCTTTAGGTGAACGCTGGATTGGTTTTTGGACAGATGGACGCAATGAGATTGGCTTTCACGGTACACCAGATATCCACTTGCTGGGGACTGCTATTTCTCACGGTTGCTTGAGGATGCGTAATTCTGATGTGCGTTTGTTATATGACCAAGTTAAAGTTGGCACATTGGTAACAGTGCGTGATTAATTTGTTAATAGTCATTAGTCATTTGTCCTTGGTTATTAGTTTTATACAAATGACTAATGACAAATGACCATTGACTAAAATTCATTTTTGCTCAAAGCTAGGGGCGTAAACTTGGAGTAAGGTACTAACTTGGCGGAGAACCTCATTACCAGTGTTTTTGGGCAAGAATGGTGTTCTGTTATCGTTGGGTTGATCAAGGTTACGACCGATTGCTTCATTTACTTGTTGAGAAATCAACTCTTGTAGATCAGCTTTGGCGCGTATACGTTGGTAGTTAGCACCTTCTTCTGTGGTGGCATATAAAGGTGGTAAGCGGTTGAGGGCATAAGCAGCGATATCACCCACATCTAGAGAACTCTCGCTGGTAGCTTCAATTTCGGCGACACGGGCGATCGCTTCAGTCAAGACCAATTCTTCCATGACGTTGATAAATTGTTTGCGAGGTACCGCCACTACCTCACCAGTTAATAAGGCTCCCATTAATCGATCCAGAGCCATATATTCTTCTATCGAAAGTTCCGATGCGTTATCACAAATTCGCCCAACTTCTGCTTCCATTGCGGGTGTGAGATAACCATCCTGGAGAGCTTGTTCTACAATTTTCTCAATACTCATAACGCTCATCTTGTTTAAGCAACCCAAGTAAGGTAAGGACGGTACAAATCCAATTTATCTTGCCCAATTATCGGTGCATAATCTACCAATTATGCACACACAATATTAATTTACATTTATTATTGAAAAACCTGTGTTCGCCAGGGTACTGGGTCAACAGATTGGCCATTGACATATAAACCCCAGTGCAAATGCGGCCCTGTAGAAGCACCTGTTGAACCCACTGCGCCAATTAATTGACCGGCTTTGACAAAGTCGCCTTCCTTAACGTTAATGCGACTTAGGTGCAAAAATATGCTGGTCACTCCTTGACCGTGATCAATGCCAACTACATTGCCATGAACTCGGAAGCCTTGAGATACTGTACCAACTAAAGCAACTCGCCCAGATGCTGGCGCAGTTACAGGTGAACCTGTGGCTCCGGCGTAGTCAACACCCCGATGATAATAATCTTTAGCAAATTTACCATTATAGTAACGACGTACGCCATAGATTGAACTAATCCGGGCTTTACTGGGAGCGATAAATTTACCGTTCCAATATTTTTCTGGTGTTTGCAAGGCTTTGAAAGCTGCTACACGCTTGAGTTCGTACTCTGTTGCTCCATCAGCAGATTTGCCTGGTGATAGAGTAATACGTTGTACAGGGAACTTGCGCGATCGCAATTTGACTGTTAAGTTCTGTACTTGGCCATCTCCCACAATTTTCAATGTTCTATTTCCGGCTGTTTCCAGTGGAGTTGTAGGAATAAAAGCACGATATTTATTGGGGGAAATGGCAAAAGCTGGATAGGTTTTCTCGCCTACTACTACTTTTGGTTGCTGATTATCTTGTTGATTGACATCAATCATCACAGACAGGGTATCTCCCAACTGCGGATTACTAGGAGATAACTGCACTTGCAAAGCTGCTGCTGGTAATGCCAAGGCTAGGGGTAAAGATGCAAATATCCCATAGAAAAGATTTTTAGTATGGCGACTTACTTGCCAATTCTGAGAATTTTTAGCGTGATTCTCGATAGACATAAAAATGTAATATAATTCCTTACTTTTGTAAACAGACGGACTAGATGAGCAGCGCTAGGGCTTCCTAAGCACCATAGATATTTTTGAACCCCATAATATTATGTCAATAAACATTCTAAAAGAATAAGCTATGAGCATCTTAGATGCGATCGCTCATGATCATCATTCATTTAAATTAAATAATATATCTAGTTAAGCAAAAATTAGGCTTTCTCAAAGGTTTGAGAGATTTTTTGAGCAAACCCTGGCTGATTCCGATACATTATACTGTCCTAACATTAAGAGCCTAACTAGAAGTTGTATCAAAAATTATCAAAGTTGTTCCAACCAATCAGCTGAACCAGACAAGCCACAAAGGTAGTGCCAGAAATAATCCGATAAACGTCAAAGCAATACTGCTGGCTAATAAGTTTCGATCCAAGTCATACACTTCTGCCAAAATTAATACAGAAAGCCCTGTGGGTGTTCCAGACATTAACACCAGCACTAGCCGTTCTTCACCAGTAACACCTAAAAAGGTTGCGCCTAATCCTACTAATACAGGTACAACAAATACTTTTAGTACACTGGCAATGGAAGCAATTTTTAAACTTTTCCAACCAGTGATTGTACCTAGCCGCAGACCCACAAGTAATAAAGCCAAGGCAATAACTATCCAAACCGCTTGTTCTAATGCTGACTCAACTACTATTGGTAATGAAACAAATTGAGTACTCACGCCGAGAAAAAATGTCCACAAGCTAGGAACTGTAACTAAATCTCGTAACTGAGTCCACCAGTGGGTATTGATTTTGCTTTTACCAAAATAGCTGGCAATTAAGACAGCAATACCATAAGTACCAATAACATTGTTGGTAACGCTGAATAATACTGCCCAGTCGTTGTTTTTTGGACTAGTTAGTACTTGGGTGAGTGTGAGTCCGACAAAACCTGTGTTACCTAAAATGGTAGCTAGAATAAAACTGCCCAAACTGGCTGGCATTAAGGAAATATCCACTTCCAAGTCTGAATTTGGCAAATCTAGCTGCTGTTTGTGATTTTTGAACCATTGTAGAACTTGCCAAATCAACAACGCTAAAACCAGACTTAGCAATAATACTCCAACTGCCACTCCGGGTATGACGAAACCATGAGATAAATCGGTGTGACGCGCCAAAACTAAAATTTGTAATGGCACTCCTACCCAATACAACCCATGACCAAGCCACTTAAGGAAACTATCTGGAATTAGCCGAGAGCCTAGTAATCCAATACCAACCCAAATCAGAAAAGGGGTATAAGCATGAATCAGACTGTCAATCATCTGAAGTATGAAGTATGAAGTGTGAAAGTGGGAAATTTGCGCTTTTCCTACCCGAAAAAAGCTATGGTTTAGACCATAGCTGGTGAATTGAGCATTCAAACTTCAGAATTTGAATAAGCCTCCATCGGCAAACAAGAACAAACAAAATTTCTGTCACCGAAAGCTGCATCAATACGACCAACACTAGGCCAAAATTTATGTTCGCGTGTCCAAGGTGCGGGGTAGGCGGCTTGTTCGCGGGAATAGGGATGAGTCCATTCCCCGGCGATGAGACTTTCGGCTGTGTGGGGTGCGTTCTTCAACAGATTATCTTCAATATCCATTTTGCCTGATTCAATTTCGGCGATTTCTTGACGAATAGCAATCATGGCATCACAAAAACGGTCTAATTCTGTTTGAGATTCGCTTTCTGTGGGTTCCACCATGATAGTTCCAGCCACAGGCCAAGAGACAGTCGGTGCATGGAAACCATAGTCCATTAACCGTTTAGCAACATCATCAATGTCGATGTTGGCGGATTTTTTGAGCGATGGCGAAGCGCCTCGCAAGCTACGCAAATCTAAAATACACTCATGGGCAACTAGACCATTTTTGCCTTTGTACAACACTGGATAGTAGTTTTCTAGTCGCTTGGCAATATAGTTAGCATTGAGAATTGCCACTTTGGTTGCTTCTGTTAAACCAGCCGCCCCCATCATGGCGATGTACATCCAAGAAATTACCAAGATGCTGGCACTACCCCAAGGTGCAGCGGCGACTGCGCCTGTTGACTGCTGAGTGGATTTATTGAGAGGAACTACGGCGTGTCCAGGTAAGAAAGGTACGAGATGGGATGCGACACCAATTGGCCCCATACCAGGGCCACCGCCACCGTGAGGGATACAGAAGGTTTTGTGCAAATTCAAGTGACAAACATCTGCACCAATATCTCCCGGACGACACAACCCAACTTGGGCGTTCATGTTCGCCCCATCCATATATACCTGTCCACCGTGGCGATGGACAACCGCACAAATTTCTTGAATACCTTCCTCAAACACACCATGAGTTGAAGGATATGTCACCATCAACGCCGCGAGTTCGCTACTATGCTTTTCGGCCTTGGCTTTGAGGTCGTCTACATCAATATTACCGTCAGCATCGCAGGCAACTGCAACTACTTTCATCCCACACATAACCGCACTGGCGGGGTTTGTCCCGTGGGCGGAGGTGGGAATTAGACAGATGTTGCGATGTGCTGCGCCGCGACTAGCATGATATTCATGAATTACCAACAGTCCGGCGTATTCTCCTTGGGAACCTGCATTGGGTTGCAAAGAAATTCCGGCAAACCCAGTAATTTCGGCTAACCAAGCCTCTAGTTGCTGAAACAGAATTTGATAACCGCGTGTTTGCGATCGCGGTGCAAATGGATGTATCTTGCCAAATTCCTCCCAACTTACGGGAATCATTTCGGCTGTGGCATTTAACTTCATTGTGCAAGAACCCAAGGGGATCATCGATGTAGTTAGCGATAAATCCTTGGTTTCTAATTTGTGCAGGTAACGCAACAACTCTGTTTCGGAGTGATAGCGGTTAAATACGGGATGGGTAAGGTAGCTGCTTTGGCGACTAAGGGGAATATCAGAAGTTGCGCCAGTTAATTTTTCTATCGTGAAGGGTAATTCATCTTTACCTGCGAAAATTTGCCACAAATCAATTAAATCTTCTGCTGTAGTTGTTTCATCTAAAGAAATACCAACAGCAGTCTCATCAAAAATTCTTAAGTTGATATTTCTGGCTTGGCATCCTGCAAGAATATTTTCTAGGCTGTGTGTGCCTAACTCTACTCGCAGCGTATCGAAGAAATTTTCAGAACTAATCTTATAACCCAGACGTTTTAATCCTGCTGCCAAAATTAAAGTTAGCTGGTGGATATTTTCAGCAATATTCTTCAGTCCCTCTGGCCCATGATAGACGGCATACATACCCGCCATGACTGCCAATAGTACCTGGGCTGTACAAATATTACTGGTTGCTTTTTCCCGCCGGATGTGCTGTTCGCGGGTTTGCAATGCTAAACGTAATGCTGGCTTACCGTTGACATCTTTTGATAAACCAACAATTCGCCCTGGAACTTGGCGTTTATACTCTTCTTTGGTGGCAAAATATGCCGCATGAGGCCCCCCATATCCCAAGGGAATACCAAAGCGTTGAGTGCTACCTACGGCAATATCCGCACCAAATTCGCCGGGTGGGGTGAGTAAAGTTAAGCTGAGGGGGTCGGCGGCGACTGTGACTAATGCGCCTACTGCATGGGCTTTGTTGATAAAGGTGCGATAGTCGTAAATACTGCCATCGGTGGTAGGGTATTGCAAGACTGCGCCAAAAATCGGTTCAGCAAAATCAAAGGTTTGATGGTCGCCGATAATAATGTTAATTCCTAGAGGTTTTGCCCGTGTTTGCAGCACATCAATGGTTTGGGGATGACAGTCATGAGAGACAAAGTAGCTATGGGCTTTGTTTTTGCTGACACCATAACTCAGACTCATCGCTTCGGCGGCGGCGGTAGCTTCGTCGAGTAATGAAGCGTTGGCAATTTCCAAACCTGTTAAGTCAATAATCATGGTTTGGAAATTTAACAGTGCTTCTAACCGCCCTTGGGCAATTTCTGGCTGGTAGGGAGTGTATGCAGTGTACCAACCAGGATTTTCTAAGATGTTACGACCAATTACAGGCGGTGTAATGCAGTCGTAATATCCCATACCAATGTACGAACGGCACACTTGATTTTTCGCAGCAATATTTTTTAACTTTGCCAGGGCTGCGTACTCATTGTGTGCATCGGGTAATTGTAGCGTTTGCTGCGATCGGATGGCTTGTGGTACTGTGCGATCGATGAGATCGTCTAGGCTGGCAAAACCCAATAATTCCAGCATTTGCTGAATTTCATGGGTGTTAGGGCCTATGTGTCGCTCTATAAAATTAGAGTACGGTGAATTTTCTGGAAGGGTAGACTTAGTTTGAGGGGCATGAGATACCACAAATCGAACTCCGGACGCTACTATTTAATATTTTGCAATAAAAAATTCTTTTAACAAGTTGGCATTTAAGGAAAAGTACGAAGTATGAATTTCATACTCCACACTTCACACTCCTTACATACCTTCTACCAGGGCGCTGTACTGACTTGCAGTTAAGGCATCGTCAAGTTCACTGGTGTCATTAACACGCACTTTTAAAAACCAGCCTTCACCGTAGGGGTCATCTGACACTACTTCGGGATCATCAATCACAGCATCGTTACGTTCTACTACTGTACCAGTGACTGGTGAATATAGTGTTTCTACGGCTTTCACTGATTCAACGGTGCCAAATTCATCACCCTTTTCAACAACAGTGCCTACATCTGGCACTTCTACAAACACAATCTCACCTAATTCTTTGATGGCGAATTGAGTAATACCAATGGTCGCAATATCATTTTCTAAACGCACGTATTCATGACTATCTAGGTATCTCAAATCATCAGGATATTCAGACATATTACTTACCTTCCCATAGAAAAATTCTTGTGCCAACAGTAATACAGGTCATTTACTGTAGCTTAAGTAGTTCACAACACATTATTCCTTAAAAACTGCAAAGGATTAAGTAAAAAATGTGAAGTAAGTAGACGTGTAGCAACTTGCCACTTTAGACTTTAGTTTTTGACCGATAAAAGGGACGTTTGACTACAATTGCGGGGTAAGCTTGACCACGAATTTCTACTTCTAACTGTTGACCAACCTTTGTTAGTTTGCTTGGAACATAGGCTAAGGCGACTGGATAACCAAGTGTAGGGGAGATAGTCCCGCTGGTAACTTCTCCGATAACTGTACCTGCTGATAAGACTTGGTAGCCGTGACGCGCTATATTACGTCCTTGCATTTGTAAACCTACGAGTCGGCGTTGCACTCCGTTGGCTTTTTGCTGTTCTAATACTGACCGACCAATAAAGTCACCTTTACTATCGAGGTGAACCAACCAGCCTAAACCTGCTTCTAGGGGTGAGGTGTTATCGTCGATATCTTGGCCATAAAGTGCCATTGCGGCTTCTAAACGCAGGGTATCTCTTGCACCCAGTCCACAGGGAACAACACCTGCGTTGTAGAGACTACGCCATAATTCTCTGCCTACTTCTGGGTCTACCATGATTTCAAAACCATCTTCCCCGGTATAACCTGTACGGGCGATAAAGGCACTTTGACCAAGGATGGTTGTTTGTAAATGACCAAAGGCTTTAATTGGTTGTAAGTCTTCTGCAACAAATGGCTGGAGAAATTTAACAGCTTCTGGCCCTTGCAAGGCAATTAAAACTTTTTCGGGTGAGATGTCTTGAAATTGGATTTCATCTAAATTGAGGTTTTGCAATAGCCAGGTTTTATCTTTGGCTGTGGTCGCTGCATTGACAATGATCGCCACTTTCTCTTCACTTTGATAATAAACAATAATATCGTCAATAATTCCCCCTTGGGGATTCAACAGTACTGTATATTGCGCTTGGCCAGGTTGTAAGCGACTCAAGTCTGAAGGTACTAAACCCTGGAGTTGGTCTATAGTTTTTTTCCCCTCCAGCGTGAATTTGCCCATGTGGGAAATATCAAACATCCCAGCAGCATTTCTCACCGCTTCGTGTTCGCTGGTAATACCGCTATATTGTACAGGCATTTCCCAACCACCAAAGCTGGTGAAGCGGGCTTTGAGTTCTACACCCATTTGATATAAAGGAGTTCGCGCCAAGGATGCGACGATGTTTTCTTGATTAGCCACAGGTAGTTATGCTCTTCAACATCTATATATCCTAAGTCAAGGCAGAAATTTTATACTTCAGACTTCAACCTAGTAATGTTATTTATAGGAGTGTTGAGATTTGTTAAGAATACATTATGAAATATTTCCGCATACTAGCTAGTTTTGTTTTAGCTATGGTTCTATTTTTATTTCCCTTGTCGGCGGAGGCTGCTAGTTCTTCGAGTATTACCCGTTCGGCTGGCGATGAAATTAAGGGAAAAGATTTTTCTGGTCAAAGTTTAGTTGGCAGTGAGTTTACCAACATTGATTTAGAGAATGCTAACTTTAGCAATGCTGACTTACGTGGAGGCGTGTTTAACGGTATTGTCCTGGAAGGGGTGAATATGCACGGTGTAGATTTTAGCAATGGCATAGCTTATCTAGCCAGGTTCAAAAATGCTGATTTAAGTGATGCAGTTTTGACAGATGCGATGATGCTGCGATCGACCTTTGATAATGTGGAGATTACAGGTGCAGATTTTACTAATGCAGTGTTAGATGGGACACAGGTGAAAAAACTCTGTGCTAAAGCTAGTGGTGTCAATTCTAAAACTAGTGTAGATACACGCGAGTCTTTAGGTTGTAAGTAAAGTTATACAAATAACCCTCCCAATATTTGGGAGGGTTATTAATGTCAATTTCATAACGCAGAGAAGCCGAATAATATATCAAGTTTTAGGTGTTTGGTAGCGTTCTATTTACTCTGGATTTGTCGCTTTATCATCTGTTAAGTGCAAAGTTCTTTCTATTTGAAATCTTTGTTCGACATTACGTAAAAAATAACCGTCTACCATTGCCGAACCTAATAATTTACCTAATTCTTCACGGCTAGTAGTAATAACAGTATTAAATCTGTCGTGAGGTAAATTTCCCAACATAGCCACAATAGCTTGTTGAATTAATTGTAAAACTTCGTGTGAATCTGGTTTAGAAAGTTGGACAACTGTGTCTCGATTTAGAGATTGAATATATTGCCAAAATTGATTTTGGTTAACATCTCCAGGCATAAAATTATCTGGCAGATGATAGGAAAGATTACTCATAGTATTCTTATTTTTGGTTGCGCTTCACTATATTGAATTTATCAGTTTTTCTAGATCGAGAAAATTCAGATTAACCGAACATCCTCAATCTGGTTTTTTCTCCAGCTAAAATTTTGGTTTATGAGTTAGCTCTCTTACTTGGTAATCAACAATATCTTTTTTCAATGTTATGTATCATCAATCACTCACTAAAATTTGAGCCAATAATATAAATTTTTGACAAAATCTAGGCAAATACCAAATTAATTTGATAACATCATAAAACCGTTATTAGATGGCACAGGATATACCCTGTAAAACTATCTTGGCATCTACAGTTTGTTAATAGCTGTCAACTTGCTTATTAACTTACATCTACTGAATTTAGCCGTTTTGCTATAGCCTAATTGATTGTTTTAAGATTTTACTCTTCAGAAAAGCATCTATCTCTATTGACCGCTACAAGTATTCAATTTGGAGACAGACATGAAAAAGTTAATTCCGTTTATCATCAGTAGCATTCTGTTAGTTGGTGCTTTTGGTTGTCAAGAAACACCTAAAGATGCGGCTAAAACTCCTAGCACTAATAATGAAGCTTCCCCCGCATCAGTAAAACCTGCTTCACAGATTACTCAAACGACAGATAAAGCACCTAAAACGGCGGCAACAAAAAATACTCCTGTAACTACAAAATCTGAGGGTGAATTAAAAAAAGAAGTTACCAAAAAACTGAAAACAGACCTACCAAACAATAAATTAGAGGTGGAAGCAAAAGCAGATGAGATTGTAATTAAAGGTACTGCTGCTTCTAATACAGAATTACAGAAAGCCGAAAAATTAGTTAAGGAAGTCCAAGGTGTGAAGAGTGTAAAAATGGAAGCAAAAGTACTAGTACCAAACAAGATTTAAATCTAGCTAAAAATCAGCTTAACAGGACTACTATCTCTGTAAGTCCTGTTTTTTATTGCTGATATTTTTGATTGATTATTTGATACGTGGACAAAGGTAAAGAATCATTACCGGATTCGATTAATTTGCATTTAACAGGGATTTACTGTATTTTGTCTATCACAACAGATTGTTGCTAACCTAAAGTTTAAATGTGAGGGTGCTATGAATATAACTTTTGATTTAAAGTACTTATCTAGATTCATAAACATAACTAAATATACTCAAGTAGCTATCCCGGTGATTAGTCTCGCGTTGGCAGGAATTATACCGAATGTGGCTACCGCCGAGACTGTAATGCAAAAAGTTGCGCGTACAGGGGTACTGACTGCGGGTACGAGTAAAGATGCACTGCCTTTTGCATATACAGATAACCAAGGTAAATTGACTGGTTATTCGGTAGATATGTTGAATTTAATTAAACAACAATTAGAAAAACAATTAGGCAAAAAAATTCAATTAAAACTAGTTGGCGTGACTCCTGCACAGAGAATTCCGAAAATAGTTAAGGGGGAAGTTGATATTGTTTGTGATGCTAGTAGTTTTACTTGGGAACGAGATAAAAAAGTTGATTTTTCCGTGAGTTATGGTGTGACTGGGACGCAATTATTAGTGAAATCAGGAAGTAATCTTGGTTCTGCTGAGTCGTTGGTGGGTAAACGAATTGGTGTGTTAGCACAAACTACAAATGAATTAGCAATTAAACAGGTGCAACCCCAAGCTAAATTGGTGTATTTCAAAAGTCGTGGAGAAGGATATGTGGCTTTAGAACAAGGCAAAATAGATGCTTTTGCCTCCGATAGTATTTTATTGGAGGGATGGTTGCAAAAGGCCAAAAATCCTGATAATTTTGCGATCGCACCTGATAGACCTTTTTCACGAGAAGGTATCGCTTGTATGGTTCCAGAGGATAATTCTAAGTTTCTCGACGCAGTAAATTACTCGCTAGTCAAGTTCATGCAAGGCTTTGTTAATGGCGAGAGTCAATATGTAGCTATTTTTGACCGTTGGTTTGGGCCGCAAGGTGCAGTTTTTCTGAATCGAGATTTACGTGATTTAACTGTGGAAACTATGCAATTGGTGATTGAATTTCGTGAGGAAATTCCGAAAAGAGAGTTTTGATTAAGGGTGTGAGGGTGTAGGGAAAAAATAGATTACTCAGCACTCAGCACTATTCAACATAGGCAGAAACTTGAGATTTACTCAATTCATGTACTAAACGATGTGCTTGGTGTAGGTAGAGGGGATGTTGCAGAGTGGCGGGTATTTGATTCATTAAAGTTCTCGCCAACTGCATATCGCAACCAGTGACGCGTGAAATCACAGCTGCGCCTTCAAAGGCGGCTTCTGGGGAAATGGTTTTTTCCACGCGCACCCAGCATTTACCTGTTTTGATAGTTCCGCGTTCGACTGCTTGTAGTCCTTCAATGGTGGCTAAAACTATTAAGCGATCGCCCACAATTAATCTAATATCATCAGAAGGCATAAACTTGGGTGTATACTGGTTCCCTCTCAGATGGAAAATTGGCACTAGTCCGTAGCCATAAGCAACATCAGCGATTAATTTGCCATTGAGGGTGTCGTCAGCTTCAATTTGATATTCGGTAACTAAAGTTGTCTGGTTATCTAAACGAAATAAATTTAAAATATTTTCGCCAAATGCTGCACCGACAAAAGCTTCGGCGGCTAATTCATATACTCCCAAAACTCTCGCATAAGGTAGCAGGGTTGCCACATTTTCACTAAAGCCTGGGTCAAAGGTACGAATGACTAAGTTGGCTTTGGGGTTGACGGTGCGTGCTTTTAAGGCAATTTCTAAATTTGTCACTTCATCATCGGTGACGACAATAACACTTTTGGCAGTTTGAATGTTGACTTTAGTTAAAGCACTGTTGATGTTTCCCAAAACTAAGGGCATTTGGGGTAACATTCCCGGTTCGATATCTTTGGTATTTACACCTACCAAGGGTTGTTTGAGTTCTTGCAACAACTGGGCGACTCTTCGACCGACTCTCCCCATCCCAACTATGACTACATGGTCTGTTTTGGGAATGCGGGGACGACGTTTAGAAAACTGAAATCTCGCAGATAAAACACGTTCGGTCATTAAAGCGTAGAGAATGCCGACAAACAGTGTACCAGTAATGCTCATGGTAATACTGAATAAATGCAGCCACCATGTAATTACAAAAGGTATTGTTTGCTGACCAAATAAATCACCATAGCCGCCGAGACTTAATACAAACGCCACATTCAGCGCATCTTGCCAAGTTATTTCGGGATACTGTGATTTATAAAGCAGTGTTCCTAACAAGAACAAAATCACCAAAAATAATGCACCAACAAAAGCAACTCGACGGGTTTGAGTACTTTCTTCCCAAAACTGAGTTAATTTATGGCGGAGATTTTGCAATTTTATCTCAGTGACAATCTCATTCCAGAATTGTCCTAATGTGTGCATCTCTTTTGGGGAATGAGTAGTGAGATTTTCAGTTGCTTCTACATAGAAAATAGAGTCTCCGGGAATGACTTTTGCATCTGGTTTCCATTGATAGAAACCTTTGGGTAGAGGTTTTCCACCCCTAGCGTGGACAAGTACGCGGCGATGATTAGTATTAATTTCGGAAAGACAACAATGACTCCAACGATGGGAACCATTGATGTGTACTCCGAAAACTTGCAGTAAACGGTTATCTAAATTAAAAAATCCTCTGGTTTCACAGCCTAATGCGGCTAAAGCAAAACTATTAGCTGGTAACTGCGTCGCTTCAAAGGCAATAAAATTCCCCAAACTTTGTTGTAGTAACTCATTCAGGTTATCTTGGGCGGAACGGATAACTAAACGAACTTGAGGATTAAGCGATCGCGCCGCAAATGCTGCGGCTATATTCACGCACTCATCACTTGTTACAATCAAAATAGCCCGACACTGTTTAATTCCGGCTTGTTCTAATATTTTTGGTTGGCGACAATCACCAGTGACTAATTTATCTATACAATCTGGTAATTCAGGAATTTCCCAAGTTTGAGTTTTGATCTCTTCAATAGCATTGACTTTAACGCCAAATTCCTTTAGCAAAGATACGCAATATTGCCCTAAACTGCCCAGTCCACAAACCAAGAAAAAGTTCGTATCTATTGTTGTATTTTGTCCCATTATCCCAAACCAAATAGTTGAGAAATTACAGGTAATAATTTATTTCAATCTGTTATCAATTTGATGCTTAAAAAGTATTAGATACTTTGTTTGATCCCCCCTATCCCCCCTTTTAAATTGGGAAATAATTCTTAAAGTTCCCCTTTTGAAGGGGGATTTAGGGGGATCTATAAATCTTGTATACAATACCAACAACTTTTCAGACATCCTTTTAATAATTATTCCAACCCAAATAGCTTATTTTCAAATAAGGACTGGAAATGAAAAAAATATCTTTCTCATTTCCCATCCTCAAGTAACTATCGCCAATCTTCCCAGTTTTGATTAAATATTGAAGTGTCAGGGAAGGCGGTAGGATTACCATTTTGCTCTAACAAGCGTTTCAATGCTTGCAGTTGTGGTTCTGGTTTGGGTAAATCATCCACTATTTGGTATGGTGCAATATTATTTTTTAAGGCGAAAGCTACTACAGTTCCCGCCGCAGCACCAGAAGACCATTCAAAGGAATGTACCCGATAAGCAGCCGCAGCAATATGACTAGTAGCGATACTCTTACCACCAACGATTAAATTATCAATTTTTTGGGGAATCATTGCCCGTAGTGCAATTTGAAAAGGATAAGCTTGTCCCGCGCCGCGTCTTTCTCCAGGGCGTTCTTTGTTATCTGGGGTTTCTGGTGGACTTTGCACCATACAGGGGTGAAAGTCGATGGCGTAGTGACCGATACCTACTGCATCTGGGTAAATTGTCGAACGGCTGCGGCGTAATGCTTTATCTGGTGAGACTTGCCCAGTAATTACTGATGCGGCTTCTAAGCCTGCCAGTGTCGCTTTTAACTGCCGATAAGTATCCGCCGTTAAAGTTTTGCGGTAGTACTCATCGTTGTAGTTGCGGCGAGAAATATCAACTTCCCAAATAGTAAAGCCTTGAGGCTGTCCCCAACTGGGGCGACCAATTATCCGCCTACCTTCTCGCATATAGGGATATTTTGATAAGCCGTGTACTGTTCCCATTGGCGATTTTAACCCGGTAAGTAATCGATTTCGCGTTTGCGGTTCTTTCACACCCTTACCTAACTGAGAATCTGTGGTTCCAGCTACTAACCAGTAATAATATGCCAGGGCGTTTTCTTCACCTTTGCGGAGGGTTTCTGTTCTGAGTCCGCCCATCCAACCACCTGGTTTTAACTGTCCAGCCGCTTGCAGTTGTTGGCGAGTGTAAACTAAGTTATCTTTGGCGGTGCCTGGACGGTAATCGTTACCCCAAGTCCAGTTTTGCATGGAGATATCCCCTGGGGTGGGGGCGGTGAATCTCACGCCGTTGAATTGTGTGGGTTGCCCTGGGGTGGGGTTCCAGATGCGGCGGTAGGTAAAAACTAAACCAAAGTTGGCTAATCTTTTTAATTCATAGCTGAAATATGGTGAATACTGTAAATAGAATGGGGGCATTGTTTGGGGTTGTGGTTCCCTGGTAGCCTCCATTGCAAAGGTATAGGTAAAACCTTGAGTACAGTAAGGATCATTACTGGCGCTAGAAGAAGAGGGTTCAAGGAAAGAACGCCCATCAATACCCAGACGATAGGGAACATCTGCTAGGGCAATAATTTCGCCAGTTTCGCTTGCGTCAACAACATACCACTGAGGAGATTTGCTGGTGGTTGATTTTTTGCTAACTTTGGGAACAAAGCGAATAATCTTTTTGCTCAAGCGAGATGAGTTTTGGTATTGGTAAGCATCTTTAATTGTTTGCGCTAGGGTAAAGGTGTTGAGGGGTGTTGCGCCTTTAGCTGCTTGATGTTGAATAGCGATCGCACTATCAATGATTTTCCCACTAGAATTAATATTTACTTGCTTAATTACGGTATTAGGAAACCATTGCAACTTCCCTTTGCCCTTTTTTTCGGCATCTTTGAGCATCTGCTCCATAATTATGTGGGCATCGCGGGGTAAAAAACAAGAGTCACTTACCCAGCACTCACCAGGGTTAAGTTTGCCGTAATGGCGTTGAATTCGGTTGCGTAATTCAGTATACCCGCGAGAATAGAATTGGCGATCGCGTTGGGTTGGTCTTTCATCTAACGCAGATGTCCCCTGAGAAGAAATTTGTCCCCCCAACCAATCGGTAATTTCTGTTAAACACACTGTTCGTCCTGCTAGTAACCCCTCGTAAGCTGTGGCTACCCCAGAAAGTCCACCACCGACTACTAACATCTCACAATTTACTGTTTGATCTGGGGTTCTCGGTGGTGCAGCAACAATAGTAGAGTTAGGTAAAAAAGATGTTGAGATTAAGCTAAGACTGAAGAGTGTTGCTTGAAAACCAGCTACTATGCGTCTGCGCTTCATGATTTGAGAACTCTTTCAACTCCTGTGCCAACTTGTAGACGGTACCATTTCCGAAATGTTCACCACAAGTCACTGTAGATAGTTGTGCAGAGGGTGGACAAAAATTTGTTCGCCCTACAGCATCAACAACCGATAACGAAATTCTGTTATAGATTGGAAAAAGGCACAAACTCATCGAGATGGTTGTGATGTACAGCAAGAATCAATTTGTTTTAGCATTAGTCTTGAAAAGCGCGATCGCATTTTCACCCTTGCTGCTGTCTGCTGGTTTGGCTAGTGGACAAAGTATACCACCCATCGTCAAAGCACAAACTGTAGCCCAAGTACTCTCTACTCCAGAACGGGAAGAACTAAACCAGCTGCGAAAGCAAGTTCCATCTAATGGGAATCAGACAACTATCTTACTTAACGTCTGGTTAGTTATACTCAGTCTATTTCCTGTCGCGGTGATTGCTTTATTTTGGCTGTTACGTCGAGTCGCCATTCGAGAAATTGTTGATAGAGCAATGGGACAACTACAAGGCATAGAAAAGTTACAAAATCAGATAACTATTGTTAAGCAAGAAGCCGAAAATTTGATTCAAGAAGTCAAAAAAATCAATCGAGAATTAGAAAATGAATCGGCAACTTTACAACAAAATATAAAACAAGAACAAGATAATTTATCTACTTTCTCTGCTGAATTAATACAATCAAAAAATAGTATTTTATCTAGTTTAGAAATAGAAATTAATCACCTGCAAAAGCATATAGAAAATATAGAGGCTGAATTTAGTAGTCAATTACAACAACTTCAATTAACGGCTGTACAAAAACGCGATACAAGTTTAGAAAATATCGGGAACTTAGAATCTGATTTTGCTTCGCACATTTCCGAAATCAAATTAGGCACTGAAAAGCATAAACATTTAACTTGGGACTATTTAGAAAAGTCTAAAAATGATTTTATAGCGCAAATCACCAACTTACAATCTGATTTGCAACAGCAAAAAGATGTCTTAATTGAGGGTTTATTAAAAACTCAAGCAGACTTTATCTCAGAGTTGGCGGGAATTAGAGTAGATGCGGAACAACAAAGAGATAAAACTAAAAACAATATTTCCGAATTAGAACAAAGCTTTAATTTACATATATCGGGATTAAGCTCTGATAGTCAGCAAAGCAAAGATAATTTACTAGAAGAATTAGGTAAAATTCAAACAGAATTTATCTCGGAGTTGGCGGGAATTAGAGTCAATGCAGAACAACAAAAAGATAGAACACTGCAAAATATCACCGAATTAGTCAATGGTATGACATCTCAACTATCTGGTTTACCATCGGAGTATGAGCAACAAAAACAGGTTTTATTAGAAGATTTAGCAAAATTACAAGTAGCAGTACAATTAGATATCCAAAACCAGAAAGATTTAATCATCGAAAATTTGGAAAAATCAGAGTTAGAGTTCGCTACACAATTTTCAGAGTTGCAGATAAATGCTCAAAAACAAAAGTTATTCATCCTTGAAAAACTCGAAAAATTAGAAACGGAATTTGTAGCGCAACTTTCAGAGCTACAATTAGATGCTCAACAACGCAAAGAGTTAATTCTGCAAGAAATTACCGAATCAAAAGAACAACAAACTCCAGAACCGCAGGTATCCGTAGAGGCTAATTTACAACAGGGTGATGATTTATTTGCCCAAAGGCAATATGAAGATGCGATCGCCTGCTACAATCAAGCAGTTAAAATCCAGCCGGAGAATGCAACTGCTTGGTTGAAACGTGGTTTAACTTTTGCTAGATTAAAGCGTTATCAAGATGCGATCGCCTCTTATGATCAGTCTATCAAGCTGCAACCAGATTACCATCAAGCGTGGTGCGATCGCGGCGTAGCTTTCGGTAATCTCCGCCAGCATAAGCAAGCCTTTGCTTGTTTTAATAAAGCGACGAAAATCAAACCCGATGATGCAACGGCTTGGTTAAATCGTGCCTTGTCTCTCATAGAATTGGATGAATATGAAGAAGCATTAGCTTCATTTGAGCAAGCTTTAACATTCCAACCAGAATCTCCGAAACTGTGGGATAAACGCGGTTATACCCTGGTAAGATTAGGGCTAGACGATGATGCGATCGCGGCATTTAATCAAGCCATAGCCATTAAACCAGATTATGCGATCGCTTATTACAACAAAGCAGCTTGTTATGCACTGCAAAAACAAGCTGAATTAGCAATTGAATGTCTGCAACAAGCAATTGAAATTAATCCTAGATATAAAGAAGATGCAGCAGAGGATATTGATTTTGATGAAATTGCCAATAATGAAAGATTTCAGCAGTTAATCACTAGCTAGTTAGACTAAATTTGTTGCCTCAACCAATTACGAAAACTTCCATGATAAAGACTATAATATATTTCTGTGGCTATTGATTCCAAACAGAGAAACTCACGCCACTTATCTAAAATTACCTTGATTTCATATTCATCTGTATCTAATCTTGCGGCTATCATTGCTGTTGAGATTGATTCTTCTTGAACTAAGATATTTAACACCTGTAAAGCTATTGTTTGTTGGTTACTAGCTGCTAAATTCATCTTTTCTAAATGATTTTGATAATAGAGTTGTAAGTTCGGGGGGTAAATATCTTCCTTAGTTGCTGCTAAGATTTCGCTAACATACATAAAATTTGTTTCATCATGATCAAAACCTTGTTTTATCATGTTGAGCCAAACATCGCTGAGATGATGATTAGAATAGCTTGATTCATTTAAATAAGTTTTAATATATTCTTGGATATCAGCACGATTTTGTTCTAAGTAGACTGATAAATCTAAAGATTGGGAAGGGGTTTCAATCAATAAACCTGATTTATCTGTCAAAAAAGGACGACGAGTGAGGATAAAATAAACTTTTTCTGGGAGATAGCGGGGTAAATAGAAAATATTTGAGCCGCTTGGTTGATTGTTGATATCAATTCTATCGCAGCCATCGATTGTAATAATTAAGCGTTGTGGATAATGCAACTTGTCGCTGATTTGTTGCAGCAACAACGATAAAAAACTACTATCTTCTCTGGTATACTCAATCAAGTCCGCAGATATATTTTTTATCCCTTGATTTTGAGAAATTTCTATTAATTGAGTGCAAACCTTAGTCAGGAATTCTTCAACGCGACTTTTACCCAAAACCTCGACATTGTAATAAACAATTCCGGGATTTTGGCTGACATAATGAGCAATAATCGCACTCTTACCAATACCCGGCTCACCAATAATAGTAAAATAGCCCCGGTCATATTGATTAAGAAAGTTGTTGATAGCAGCAAAGACAAATTCACGCCCGACAAAGTTGTAATTTTTAGCGTTAATAATTTGCTGAAATTCTAGGGAATATCGAGGAATATTATTTGTATTTTGGGTGATGTTATTCACGTTTTAATCACCTTCTAACACCAGAAAATGAACACGCCCGGATTGTTCTCCTGCAACAATTATCAAGCCATCTGGAGAAACAGCACAACATACAATAGATGTATCACCAATAAAAGTAGAAATTTCCTTTCCTGTCTCTAAATCCCACAATTTTATCGTCTTATCATCGGAACTAGAAACGGCTTTTTTGCCATCGGTAATGATAGCTACTGACCTGACCCAGTTTTGATGACCAGTCAAAGTAGAAATTTCCTTTCCTGTCTCTAAATCCCACAATTTTATCGTCTTATCATCAGAACCAGAAAGAGCTTTTTTGCCATCTGGTGTAATTGCTACTGTTTTGACTCGATAAGTATGACCAGTGAGGGTAAAAATTTCCTGACTTGTTTCTAAATTCCATAGTTTTAGCGTGTTATCCCAAGAACCAGAGATAGCTTTTTTACCGTCAGGAGTAATAGCTAAAGACCAGATTGCACCTCTATGACCTCTGAGGGTAGAGATTTCTTGACCTGTTTCTAAATCCCACAATTTCAGAGTGTTATCTTCTGAACCAGAAAGGGCTTGTTCACCGTTTGCAGTAATAGCTACTGCCCATATTGAACCTTGATGACCTCTGAGGGTAGAGATTTCTTGACATGTTTCTAAATTCCACAATTTTAAGGTGTTATCGGATGCACTAGAAAGGGCTTTTTTGCTATCTGGGGTAATAGCTACTGCTGTTACCCAACCTTTATGACCTGTATTTGCATAAGCTTCTAAAGGAAGAGTAAAGATTTCCTTTCCTGTTCGTAAATCCCAGAGTTTCAAAGTTTTATCATCAGAACCAGAAACAGCTTTTTCACCGTTTGGAGTAATAGCTACTGCATTTACCCAGTCGTTATGGCCTGTTTGGGTAGAGATTTCCTGGTCTGTTTCTAAATCCCACAGTTTCAGGGTTTTGTCATCTAAACCAGAAAGGGCTTTTTTGCCATCTGGGGTAATGGCTACTGCATTTACCCATTCGTTATAACCAGTAAGGATAGAGATGGACTTTCCTATTGCTAAATCCCAAATTTTTACAGCTTTTTTGCCATCTGGAGTAATGTCTAATATATTTGCAGCGTCGTTATTAGAACGTTTCTCAGGAATAGTAGAAATTCCTTTTCCTATTTCTAAATCCCATATTTTTAGGGTTTTATCATAAGAACCAGAAACGGCTTTTTTACCATCTGGGGTAATGGCTACAGTCCTTACCCAATTGTGATGACCAGTTAAAGTAAATATTTCTTGACTTGTATCTAAATCCCAGATTTTTAGAGTTTTATCATAAGAACCAGAAACGGCTTTTTTACCATCTGGGGTAATGGCTACAGTCCTTACCCAATTGTGATGACCTCTAAGAGTAAATATTTCTAATCCAGTTTCCAAGTCCCACACTTTTAAGTTGTGGTCATCAGAACCGGAAACAGCTTGTTGTCCATCTGGTGTAATTGCTACTGCATTGACCCAATTGTCATGACCAATGAGAGTAAAGATTTCTAACCCAGTTTCCAAATCCCATAGTTTCAGGGTATGGTCATCAGAACCAGAAAGGGCTTTTTGTCCATCTGGTGTAATTGCTACTGCATTGACGCAGCTGTAATGACCAGTCAGGGTAGAGATTTCTTTACCTGTCTCTAAATTCCAGAGTTTCAGGGTATGGTCATCGGAACCAGAAATGGCGGTTTTGCCATCTGGTGTAATTGCTACCGTATTTACATAGCTGTAATGACCAGTGAAAGTAAAAATTTCTTTTCCTGTCTCTAAATCCCACAGTTTCAGGGTACTGTCATCAGCAGCAGAAATGGCTTTTTGACCATCTGGTGTAATTGCTACTGCACTTACCGAGTGATTATGTCCTGTGAGGGTACGCAGTAGTTTTCCGTCTGGAGTCGTTAAGCTGGCTGTAAGCGGACGGAATCGCGGAATTTCACTTTTACTTTGGACTGCATCTGCTAAAATTTTCTGGATTTCTGACTGTGGGAAAGCCTGTAATCTTCCCCATAATTGCCCGACTAATTGGGTTTTATCTTGATTCAAAACATGGGCGGATAACTGTAAAGCACGTTTAATTAATTTCAGAGTTTTGATTTTTTCTGGATCTAGTTTCTCGTCTGCTTCTAAGTTCGCCAATATCTCTGGATCATCAATCAAATCATAATCTCTAATGAGGGCTTCTACTCCAAAGTTTGGATATTGAATTTTGAGAGCAATAAAATCAAAATCTGTGAGAGTTTGATAATATGTTTCTGAGTTTCCTGCTTTTAATTGTTTTTCAGGGAATTGACCCATAAACAAGTTTTGAAATTCTGGTGATTTTGCAGCTAATTTAGTAGAAAGTTTACCCATTTATGCCATCTCGTTGAGCATATACTCAGCCATACTTTTATTAACTTCTCTAAACAGTTTGCGTCCTTTACCTAATTTATCTTGTCCTTTGAGAAACTCTAAGAAACTCCGATGATAAATACTATAGTAAATTTTTCCTTCTTCTACATTGACTTTCGGTGTTACATATTCAACCCAATCATTTAACACCGATTTCACATCATATTCATCTTCATCAAGAATTTCTGCAATCATTCTGAGAGATATTGCTTCACCTCTTTCTACCAAGATATAAAGTATTTTTACCTTTTGTGCATTAGATTCATTATCCATCCCCATCCGCTGCCAATGAGTTGTATAGTAATCTTGCAGACCTTGGGGTAATCCTTTTAAAGTTAAATCGTTATATTTACCTTCAGAAATTCCTGGTAATAGATAGCGTAAATATATGAAATTATTTTCACTCTTAACAGCTATTTCCTGAGTAAAAGTCTCTTCTGAAATATGGCGATCGCTAATCCAAGTTTTCAGTTGATGATCATTCTGCAAAAAAAGTTGAATATACTCTTTGACATCTTCCTGACTCGCAGCTATATAATCACTTTTTGTTAAATCTAATTCATCCACAGGCGTATCAGGAGACAACGTTAAACGTTTAGTTTCTTGAGTATAAGGTCGTCTAGTCAGGAAAAAATAAACCCCATCAGGGAGATTTTGAGGTAAATCTAAAAGATTACTATTTCCTGCTTGTTCTACTTCATCCAGTGCATCAACAACAATGACAAGTTTTTGTCCTTTGAGTTCTTCACTAGCTTTTTGTAGTAAAGTTCTTAAATCAGCGTTTTCTGAGTTTTGCAAAGCATACCGCTTAATCAATTGTTGACGGATGTTAGCTAAAAACTGTTCTGGTTTATTGCGTCCTTCGGCGAAGACATTAAAATAACAAGGACATTTGAGCATCGAAATATATTTAGCCGCGATCGCACTTTTTCCCATCCCTGCATCCCCAATCACGGTAAAATAACCTTTGGGTTGAGTGGCGAAAAATTTATTCATCGCTTTGAAGACAAAATCACGCCCACAGAATAAGCGAGTTTTTTCAAAAATTAAGGCTTTAAACTCTTTGGGATAAACATCTAGATTCCAATCTGGATAAGGCTGATATTTAGAAGATTTAGTTTGTTTAGCAACTGCAATAAAAGTTTCCCCAAATTCTTCTAATTCTGCCGAAAAATTAACTTTACTATGAATAATCTGTGTTTTTAGTTCGCTATTTTGATACAGAAATTTTTTGGTATTTTCTACAAACCCAAAGGCATTATTATTACTATAAGCATCCCAAAAAAAATCTTTAATTACTTTCTCTCTCAACAAATTTAAAATTGCTTCTGGCTTAAATACTCCATACTTTACCAGTGTGTAAGCATAAACAGTATCAACGTCATCAATAATTTGAGTAGGATTGAGTTTTAATTCTTGTAAAACTTTGATAACAGCTTCGTTTTTCTGAGCTTGTTTAATAATTAGTTGACTAGCTTGAGGTGCATATTTCTTAATTACTGAAGTAATGACAGCAAACTCTATCATAGTTTATACTTAAAGACTACTGACAAAAATAAACTAAACTATACAATAACCCTTCTTGAACTAAGATTATACTTATATAAGTTTTTTGTATATAATTTAACATAACTAATGTATATTTTCTTCTCTGGAAGTCCCTTAATTGGATAGTTGCTTTGCATGAGTGTCAAGTATGGGTCGAAGAACTGGTCGGTTTCAGTCGCACGCTTATACAGTAAGCTCTTTAACGCCCTTATCGTCCCTTGAACTCTTTAAGAATCCCACGGCTAAAAGCCGTGGGGAGTATCAAGTTAGGGCTACAGCTTCGTCTGTGGATAAAACGGTATTGGCAATACACCCACAATTGATCAATGCTTAATTTCTAATGCTTTAAAACAATTCGATAACGAGCCTTCCCTGCTTCTAAATGAGCGATCGCTTCATTTATTTGGCTAAAATCAAAAGTTTCTGTAACAGGTTCAATGCCATGACGCGCAGCAAAATCGAGCATTTTTGCGATTGTTATCGGGCTACCTGTAGGGCTACCCGATATGGATTTTTGCCCAGCAATTAAAGGAAACACATAGGCTTGAATTGGACTCGGTACGACTCCTACAAAATGTAATCGTCCTTTGGGACGCAGTGCATTAATGTATATTGCCCAATCTAAATCAGCATTTACTGTTGAGAGAATCAAATCAAACGAGTTGGTAACAGACTCGAGCGCTTTGGCATCGCGGGAGTTTATGAAGTGATTTGCTCCTAACTCACGGGCTTCAGACTCTTTATTTGGATTGGTTGAAAATGCCGTGACATCACATCCCCAAGCTTTTAGAAATCGTAGTGCCATGTGTCCAAGCCCCCCAATCCCAATTACACCAACTCTATCAGTTGGCTTGACATCGAATTGAACAATGGGGTTGAATACAGTAACACCTCCACAGAACAGCGGACCTACCTTAGCGGGATCAACTGCTTCAGGCAGAGGAATCACCCATTCTTCATGGGCGCGTACCTTATCAGCAAATCCGCCATATCGACCGACAATCGTTTGCTCTAGGGTTAGGCATAAGTTGTGATCGCCGGACATACAATATTCGCAGTGCATACAAGAATGGGAAGACCACCCCAATCCAACACGCTGACCGACTTTGAGCGTGGTAACGCGATCGCCAACAGCTGCAATCATTCCCACAACTTCATGGCCAGGCACAAAGGGATATCGACTGATGCCCCAGTCATTTTTGAGCATACTTAGGTCGCTATGGCAAAGTCCGCAATATTCAACATTAATTTCCACTTCTTGGTCTTTCAGCACACCTGGATCGTATTCAAATGCTTCTAGTGCTGCACCTACTGTGTTGGCTGCATAAGCATGAATCATGTTTAATTTCTCCTGTTCAAATATCAATTCTTGAAAGACTTAATCTGTATTATTGTGCAAATCCTGTTAAAACTAACGTGCCGATCGCTCGTCCAGATTCTAAATGAGCATGAGCTTGGGCGAGATTGTCTGGAGTTGAAGCTCTTAGATTCTCTATCATGGTGTGTTGGATAATCTGTCGATCTACCAATGTAGAAACTTCTTTCAACAAGTCATGTTGAGCCTGTATATCATCTGTTTCATACATCGGGCGAGTAAACATAGATTCCCAGACAAAGGTTACACTCTTGCTCTTGATTAAATTCATGTCCAAGGGATTTTCTGTTTCTACAATCGAGCAAATTTTAACAAAGTCGGGGTTCTTTTAATTCACGAATTATGTACTACTATAGTTATATTATCTATGCGTTCCGACAGATATCTGCCTTTAATTTCTTCATTGAAAAACTCACCAACAGAGTCAGCCTCATGTAAATCTTCCCAAGTTTCAGGCTCAACTTCGGCATATTGATAAACTGCGCCGTTGTGAAACTCTACTTGTAAAATGCGATCGCTCTCATTATACCCAACTGCGATCGCCATTGATGAGCTAACTGGTAGCATCGCAATTGGTTCTTCCACAATAGGAAGTGTTGCTGTTTCTGCCACAATCTCACTCAAGTGTTGCAAACCTTCGTAAGCTTCTATTGGTGCAGGAATTTCTAAAAATTCCAGTTCATCACCTCTATCAAGCAATAATTGCAAGTATCCCTCAGAATGAGCGATCGCCACTAAACTGCTCAAGTCTACTTTCGATAGCTTCATTAACTTGGCTCTCCTGCTGGTGTAGTGGTGGAGTGTAATATATTTACACAATCAGCAAATTGATTAGTATATTTGTACTATAAAAATATTTAATCGTCAAGTTTTTTTACCGTGTCTTCATGAATATGAGGAAGCAATGGTAACACCAAGGTAAAGCAAACCTCTCTGGTGCGTGATTCAACAAAAATAGAGCCACTTAAAAGTTCTACTAGTTTTTTCACCAAAGCCAATCCTAAACCAGTACCGCCAGCGCTTACATGTCCCATATTGGGGATGCGGTAGAATTTGTCAAAAATGCGAGATAGTTCAACTTCAGGAATTTCTACACCAGAATTAACCACGCAAAGATGCAGCTGATTATCTTGTTGGTGAGCAGTGACTGTAATATTTTCGCCTGGAGGTGTATATTTACAGGCATTTTTGACTAACTCACGCAGAATCCGGCTCAAACTAGATATATCGGTAGTTAGTAATGGTAAATCAGGAGCCAATTGAATTTGCAAATTTTGGTGCTGTTGTTGAGATTGAATCATAAATACTTCGATTGTGTAGAGAATCCAATCAGACAAATTGATAGTTGTTAATTGTAAGGGATAAAATTCAGCATTTAAATATTGCAAATCCAGTAAATCTTGAATTAGCTGGAGTTCGCCTGCTGACTCTTCATATAAAATTGCCAAATACTGGGATATTTTGTGATTATGTTGCTTGAGGCTCGTTAATTCTGCTTCTAATAACTGGATAAATGATTGAATATTAGCAATAGGATTACGTAATTCATGAGAGATAGAACAGAGAAAATCATCTTTGAGTTGATTCAGTCGTTGTAACTCTTCAACCTGTGCTTGAGCAGCTTGATAAAGTCGAGCTTGACGGAGAGCGATCGCACATTGATTTGCTAACTGTTTAACTAACCTTACTTCCAGTTCATCAAAGGCTTTTGTTACTGATTTAAACAACCACAAACTACCCAAAATTTTTTGATCATCAAAAATTTGGCATAATAAAATAGCATATTTCCGTTCATTCTTATCCTCGCTATTGAGAAAATACCAGCAAAATTGAGTGCAGTGTTCTGTCCGCAATTTTGTAGGAAATCCCACCCAGCTTTTTACTTGTTTAATACAATTAATACCCCAATCAATATCACTATTATTTCTATACTCATGAGCAACAGCACAAGTTTTTAAATCATTATTGCAAATAGTTGCATAACAACAATCTAGTTCCAAGCCAACTACCAACTCTGCCACTGCTGCCTGCCAAATTTTTTCTTCATCCAAACTGTCACGAACTGTATCTGTAATTCGTTTTAATCTTGCCTCAAATTCTAGAGATTTTTGTAATTCCTCAGTACGTTCGATAATTTGTTTTTCAAAACTCTTATTAAGTGCTTGCAAAGCTGCTTGTGCTTGTTGACGTTCTTGAATTTCTTGATGTAGTTGGTGGTTTTGAGTTATTAGTAATTGCCTCTGCCGATAAATAATTAATTGATTTTGTACCCGTGCCAAAACTTCCAACTCTTGAAAAGGCTTAGTAATATAGTCGGCTCCTCCTAACTCAAAGGCTTTAATTTTATCTATAGTTTGATCTAATGCACTAATAAAAATTATTGGAATATTAGCGGTTTTTTCTTGTGATTTTAATTGCTGACAAACTTCATAACCATTGAGTTCTGGCATATTAATATCCAGTAAAATCAAATCAGGTGGTTCGATTTGTGCAGCCTGAATTGCTATTTTACCGCTAACGGTTTTTTTTACCTTAAATCCCTTAGACTCAAGTATCTTGGCTAACAAACGTAGATTATCTGGGGTATCATCAATCAGCAAAATTAAAGCAGAATGAATAGAAGATGATTTAAATAAGTCCATAATTTAAAATTTTTGTCAAATGTAACTGAATAATGAAGAGAAGAATATCAAAAATTAGTGCAAAATCTCTTTTGTCAAGTTAATAATAGTCTCTAGATGAAAGTTATCCACTAAATCTTTTAATGCAGCAGCAAGCTGAAGCTTGTTTGCCGGAATTTCTTGGAAAAGTTGATAAAGTTTTTCATCATCTATCGTTAGTGCGGCTTCATGAACTTGAACAATCCAATTTGTTGGCATATCTGCTAAATCAGATACAGTTAATTTTTGAGATTGGTGTTTTAATTCTGGCGAAGGTTTTTGCTGATTTTCGGCATAAATGTAACGCACACCAAGATACTGCGACATTTTGTCAAATAGAACAGTTTCGTCAAAAGGTTTGGCAACAAAATCATCACAGCCTACTTGCAAAATTTCTTGTCTGTCTTCTTCAAAAGCACTCGCAGTTAAAGCGATGATTGCTAAAACTTTACTTTGAGTATGAGCGCGAATTTGCTTAGTTGCTTCATAACCATTCATCACAGGCATTTGTATATCCATCCAAATGAGATGCGGTTGCCAAGCTTTGCAGATATCAACAGCTGTTAGACCATTCTCTGCTGCACACACCTCAAAACCAACAAACTTCAGTAGCTTTACCATCAACTGACGATTTTCTACAACATCCTCAACAATTAAAATGCGGTATTTAGGTTGACCAGGTTCTAAACCAATGACTCGCCTGGTTAATTGTGTAGAAGGCAAAACATCCACTTTATCTACAACAGTCATCTGCACACTGCAAGTAAAGGTTGAGCCTTGACCTAAAACACTCTGAGTGCGAATATCACCCCCCATTAATCTGGCAAACTGACGACTAATGGCTAGTCCTAAGCCAGTACCCTGCATAAACTGTCGTCCACCTTTAGCCTGTGCAAATGCTTCAAATATTAACTCTAAATCTTCAGCGGCAATTCCTAGTCCAGTATCTTCAATGGCAAATTCTACATTTATCTTGTCTGATTCTTTGGGAAATGAAGCATGATCAACATAAGATACTCGCAGTGCCACATAACCAACAATTGTAAATTTGATAGCATTGCCTAGCAGGTTAATCAGTATTTGTCTGAGCTTACCTTCATCACCACAAACATATTGATTTACTTCTGCACTCAAATCAGTAATGATATTTAATCCTTTATCTGAGGCTTTCAAAGCAAACATTTCTTGAATTGAGTAAATCAAACGATACAAATCAAAACAACTTTCATTTAGGGTTATTTGACCGGCTTCAATTTTCGACATTTCTAAAACATCATTAATTAAAGCTAATAAATGTTCACCACTACGGCTAATAATATCTAAATGCTCTTTATCACTTTGAGATAAAGAACTATTCCGGGTCATAATTTGGGTGAAACCTAAAATAGCATTGAGTGGAGTACGCAATTCATGACTCATCTTCGCTAAGAATTGACTTTTAGCACGATTGGCAATTTCTGCTTGTTCAGCTGCTTGTTGAAGCGCTACATGGGAAAACTCCAGTGCTGCCAACATCAAGTTATTTTTCATTTCCTGTGCAACTTCAATTTCAAAGTTTTGCCAGGGATAAGATTTATCTTGAACTGTTTGTTTCCACCGTTCAAATGACTTGCGTGGCGTTAGACGCAAAGTTTTATTTGCAGCCACAGAAATTGATGTATGAGGATTACCAGCCCAATTAACCGTTTGCACTTGCTCAGGTCGTAACCAAATAATATGGTAAGATCTTTGGTTAAGAAAAATTGAAATTGCCAGAATGCCACTAACTTTATCTTTGAATTGTTTAGCTGGGGGATAGAGTTGTGGTAAAGAATCAGTAGAAAAAATCTCTGGTGGTTTTTGCTCAGAAAGCCAATTTATTAGCTTTCTCATTTCTGTTTCAGTAGGAGTTTGACCAATCAATGTTAGTTGTTCTTCTAATAATATCGCAACCCCTTGAGCTTGGACTAAATTTAATAAATTGGACTCGTTGCGTTGAAAAACATTGCCGATATATTCCAATTTTTTAGATAATGCTTGCCTAAGTTGTTCTTGAATTGCTTTAACTTGTTGGCGATAGGAATTCAATGCTCGTTCTTTCTGATTGAGTAATTCAACCGAGGCAAACTGTCCAATAAATTCACAAATTTTGCGTGTTTCATAATCAATTTTTTTAGGTGTGTAATTATGACAAGCAATTAAACCCCAAAGCCTATTTTGATTGATCAGAGAGATACACATAGTTGCTGTAACTCCCATATTCTGCAAGTATTCTATATGCCAAGGTGAGACGCTTCTTAGTGTTGCTCTACTCAGATCTAAGGATATATGGGGCGGAATTAATTGCACTGGTTGATAATTTATATCTGGAATTAGCCGCAACCATTTTTCGTAGTAAAGTTGTCTAGCTTGGGCTGGAATATCAGAAGCTGGATAGTGTAGTTCTAAATAACTTTCTAGATGGCTTTGCTTATCTTCGGCAATCACAACTCCGCTGTAGTCTGCTTCTAATCTATAAAGCATGACCCGATCAAACTGAGTAATTCTTCTAACTTCTTCGACAATAATTTGAAATAGTTCTGAGGAGTTTTTAGCCCTAACTATCTGAGAAACTGTTGTTTCTAAAAGATGATAATATCCCAGGAACAGACTACTTTTTGGATAGGAATGTGGTTCTAATTCTAAGATTAAAACATTGTGCGATCGCTTGATAATTCCGAGAAAGACTTTCGGAGAATTTTCTCCACCAATGTTATGCAGTTCAGATTTTAATTCAAACAGATGAACAAATGTTAAAGTTTTTTGTTGGAGATAATTACTAATTAACTGGATCTGCTCTAATGAAAAAAGGTAATTTAAATCTTTACCAATCAAATTTGCTGCGGTAATACCAAAATATTGAGTAGTATTGTCACTGGCTTGAATAATTTTTAGTTGTGTTTCTTCTAAGGCTAAAAGTACCCCATGTGGTTGGATATAACCAGGAATATGAATTGGCTCATGATTACAGTCAATAATATCAATTGTGTCTGAATTCAACATTTTGAAATTTATTTTTTGATATACTGCGATGATAAAAAATCTGATAATTGTGGCAATTCTGGTGTTATGTAATTTATTATCAATGCTTATATGATATTTTTCGTGAAAAAATACTTGAAATATGCGCCTAAACCGCCCTAATTTGATACTTTAAATCTTGAAAAAGCAACGCCGACGATACATTCCATAAAGAATTGTCCACCAAAATAAAACCATGATTATGGCAAATATTAGTGAACCATTAAACGTCCCAGCCCACGGTCGAAATAGGTGTTCATAAATCCAGGTATAAGTTGTGCTGCTGCCAATTTTAGTTTTAAGTAAAATTCTGGTAAATATGCCAGAAGCCACAAACAAAAAGATGGCATTTAGTCCCATCACTTCTAATGGTAGTCCCCAGCGTCTAAAATGCCGGACTTCTATGAGTTCATAACATAAGGCTAAAGTGAGTAATGCCCAACCCGCAGTAAATAAAACGTAAGAACTTGTCCATAGTTGTTTATTAATGGGGAATATAAATCCCCACAATTGCCCAATAATTAAAGTAATTAAGCCAAAGATTACTAAATTGATACTAGTACGGCTTTTAATTGGCTGAGTGCGTAACCAATCACCTGTAAAATAGCCTAAAAAGACGGTAACAACTGCTGGCAAAGTACTAAATAAACCTTCTGGGTCAAAAGAACCACTACGATAAATATGTTTACCGAGAATTATCCGGTCGATGTAGCCGCCAAGATTACCTTCAGGAGTGAGATTCCCTGCGCCAAAGCCGGGGACGGGGATAAATTGCATTGCTAACCAGTACCCAATGAGAATAACGGCTGCTAGTATCCATAACCCACGGCGGGAAAGGTTGAGAACTGCTAGTGCTGCAATTACATAAGCGAGGCTGATGCGCTGTAAGACTCCCATAATTCGCAGTGTGCTGAAATTGGGAGTTATACCTTTAATTAACCAATCGAGGGTTAATGTAAACAACGCCAGAAACAAGCCAAGGGCAAATAATATCAGTCCGCGGCGGAGAATGCGTTGATAGACAGTAGCCGTCGGGCGATTTTCTGGGGTGTACTTGGCGAAAGAAAACGGCATTGCGACACCGACGATAAATAAAAAGAACGGGAAAACTAAGTCTGTCGGTGTGCAACCGTGCCATTCGGCGTGGTCGAGAGGCGGATAGATATAATCCCAACTACCGGGATTATTCACTAAAATCATAGAGGCGATCGCAATTCCCCGAAACACATCGAGGGAAACAAGGCGCGTAGAGGGTGTAGAGGAATTTTCCATAACGTTATAGTTTAATCTGTTCAACGCTCCTCCAAAATTTTTGTGAACATCAAAGACATTTTTCTTAGTGGATTTTTACGTATAGCGCAGCATCGGAAAAATCACCATCTAGTTAGAAACATCAAGTTTCTTCTTTACTTTCTCCTAGCTGTAGCCTTCTGTCTGCTTCCAGTCCAAATGGCTAACTCCTCAACTCAGCCAGTCGCTATCATCCCCCCATCACCCAGCAGAGAATTTCGGGGCGTTTGGGTTGCTAGTGTCGCTAATATTGACTGGCCTTCTAAACCGAGTTTAACCACCAGCCAACAACAAGCAGAGTTAATTACAATACTCGATCGCGCGGCCAAATTAAAACTCAATGCCGTAATTTTACAAGTCCGTCCTGGTTGTGATGCCTTATACCAATCTGCATTAGAACCTTGGTCAGAATTTTTAACTGGACAGATGGGTAAACCACCCGCGCCTTATTATGACCCCTTAGCTTTTGCAGTCACAGAAGCCCATAAACGTGGACTAGAATTACACGCTTGGTTTAATCCTTATCGCGCTCGTCATCCCCAAGCTAAATCAATTGTCGCAGCAAATCATATCAGCAAAACCCATCCAGAATTAGTCAAACATTACGGCAAATATCTCTGGTTAGACCCAGGTGAAAAAGCTGTCCAAGACTACACAGTTCAAGTAATTATGGATGTTGTGAATCGATATGATATCGATGGCGTTCACATTGATGATTACTTTTATCCCTATCCTGAAAAAGATAGGAGAAATAAAACTATTGATTTCCCAGATCAAATCAGTTGGCAAAAATATCAAAAATCAGGAGGTACAGAAAACCACAATGATTGGCGGCGAGAAAATGTCAACACATTAATTCAACGGCTTTACCAAAGCATTAAAAGTACTAAACCTTGGGTGAAATTTGGGATTAGTCCTTTTGGAATATGGCAACCAGGATTTCCCAAACAAATCGGCAATGACAAAGCCTTTAATGCTTATCAAGAACTATATGCAGATTCTCGCAAATGGTTAATGAATGGTTGGTTAGATTATCTCTCACCCCAACTTTATTGGAAAATTGAACAGGCACAACAAAGTTATCCTGTATTGTTGAACTGGTGGATAGAACAAAACACTCAATCTCGGCACATTTGGCCAGGAATTTTTACTAGCCGCATCGGTCAAAACAGTAGTACAGCTTGGCCAGCCAAAGAAATTGTCTATCAAATTAAAACCACTCAAGGACGTACTGGTTCAGATGGCAATATTCACTTTAGTATGAAACCTCTGCTGCAAAATCGTGGCGGAATTGCCGATTTATTGCCACAAGATGTTTATCATCATTCGGCCTTAGTTCCTTCATCACCTTGGTTAGATAATACACCCCCAGAAAAACCCCAGGTGAGCTTAGAAAAAGATGTCACTGGTACTAAAACAGTTCTGAAATGGCAACCTACTGGTAAACAGCCTGTTTGGTTATGGGTTGTGCAAACCAAAATAGGCCATGAATGGAACACCAATATTTTACCGACTGGGCAGAATTCAACTTTGTTAAATAATCATCAAGTTGAAGATGTCGCTATTTCTGCGGTGACTCGTTATGGTATTCAAGGGACAAGCGCTATTGTAGAAATACCACAATATCAGGCGAGAAACTCTAATAGAATGTTTTAAAAGTCTGATTTTTGGTAGCCAAACATTTTATATACCCCTAAATCCCCCTTAAAAAGGGGGATTTAAAGAGACTCTTAGCCCTCATTTTTAAGGGGTTTGGGGGGATTTTCAGAATTATTGTACATGGTTTTTGGTTTTACGCTTGTGCCTTATTTCGGGTAAATAAGGTAATCTTATTTGATTTGTAAAAATCTAGAGGCTCAGATACCAGACTTCTTTAATAAGTCTGGCATCTTTTAGTTCACGAATGATTTAGGATTACTTTATGTTGTAAAAATGTTATTCAGAAATACCGTAATGTTGTGCCTGCATATTCCACAAAGTTGTATATTCACCACCGCGCTGTAAAAGTTCCTGATGAGTGCCATCTTCAACTAAATGACCAGATTTGAGAACTAAAATTCGATCAGCCATCCGTACAGAAGCGAGTCTATGAGTAATCAAAATTGTAGTTTTACCCTCCGCTAATTCAATAAAGCGTCGGTAGAGATGATATTCGCTACGAGGGTCGAGTGCCGCAGTCGGTTCATCTAATAGTAATAGTTGGGCTGATTGACGCACAAAAGCACGAGCTAAAGCTAATTTTTGCCACTGACCACCAGAAAGTTCTGTACCGCCAAATTGCTTTCCCAGTGGGGTATTTTCTCTGGTGGTAAAATCATCAACTAGTTTAGATATATCAGCTTTTTCTATTGCATATCTCAGAACATCTGGATTTGTTAAAGCAGCTAAATTTCCCAAAGCAATATTTTCTCCCAGAGTCAGCGCATAATGCCCAAAGTCTTGAAAAACAACAGCAATTTGCTGCCGCCACTGTTCTAAATTTAAGTTTCTTAAATCTATTCCATCAACTAAAATACTTCCTTTTATTGGGTCGTATAATCTAGTCAAAAGTTTAACTAAAGTAGTTTTACCTGCGCCATTTTCTCCGACAATAGCAACTGTTTGTCCTGGGTAAATGGTAAAAGAAATATCTTGCAGAGCTAAACGATTATCTGGGTAATAAAATTCAACTTGCTCAAAAGTAATACCTGAACAAATAGGCGTAGGAACTTTCTCCCCAGGTATACTGATTTGCATTGGTATAGGACTGTCGATAAAATTGAAAAATTGCTGCATATAGAGAACATTTTCCAACAGATCTACCCAATTAGCGACAAACCTTTCGAGATTATTTTGAAAGTAAGTTAATGACTGTACAAATAAAAGTACACTACCAGGACTGAAATCGCCGCGAAAAGCTTTCTGTACTACCCAATAAAAAGCAAAACCATTTCCCAACGTACTAAGAATAGCTAAAGTAGACGACCAAAATGCTTGCTTTCCCCGCAGATGTCGCATCGTTTGATGTAAAGACTGAAACGCTTGTAGGTAACGAGTGATAAAAAATGAACCTAGCTGAAACAACCTAATTTCTTTCGCATAGGTATCAGTCAGCATCACCGAAGTGTAATATTGCATTCTCCGCGCTTCAGGGCTATGTTCAAATAAAGTTAGCCAAATCGTTTTGCCATAATGAGAAGAAACCACTATTTGGGGTATAGTGGCGATCGCAATTACTAATGGTATCCAAAAAGCTAGGGGAACTAAGAGCATGACTATCACTATCAAAGTGACAAAAGAGCGACTTAATTCCACTAAATTCTCTAATAAACTCAGCGGTTTATAACCGATTTGTTGTTGCAGAAGTTGTAGCTCATCATAAAACACAGAATCTTCAAAACGACTCAAATCTGCAAAACAATCAGTTTTACTCATTAATAATAAGCTAATGTGAGCCGTTAACTTGTCATTGAGATCTCCTTGAAGTGCAAATACCCAAGGATACAGCAATGTCTCTAGTAGCAAAGCTCCCACCCATCCTGTCACCAAAGGTACAAGCATTGCATACCCTAATTCTCTCCCAGATGTTAAGGCTGCTGCTACAGTATCTACTACTAATTTGGTAATCCAAACACTAATAGCCGGAAGAAACCCTTGCAATAAAGTAACAGCAATCAAAAATATCATTTCTCTCGGCGCTGCTGTCCATAACAAAGGTAGAGAACGAAATAAAGCTTTAGTGTAGTCTACAAACCAAACTCTTAAATCGCTCATCAATTAAACCTAATTATTTATTTGGTATGAAGTAAAAACCACCTGATCCCTGTTTTGTATTAATCTACATAGCCATATTCAAGCTAGGTGCTGCATAAGTATCTCAATGCAGCAAGTTATATTAGAGTCTATCTAAACGAAAAACCATCCTACTTAAGAAAGAGTAAGATGAAGATTCTGGGTAAAAACTATACTACTTAAGAAAGAATAAAAAACTCTAGAAAAAGATAATGTTAGAGAAGTCAGATGATCAAAAAAAAGACAAGTAGTTTGCTAAAAATAGCAACCGTTTTATCAAAGACAAGGTTTTAGAGAAACTCAATTTTATCCATGAGTTTCCATCACTTATTTCACAGTGATTTTGACCATTTGTGGATTAGTAAAACTCTGAATAAAAGCTGAGCATTTTTGTTTAACTAGACCTGTATAGGTATATATAGTTAAGCATTAACCATTGTCTTAGTTTCTAGTCATCCTTTACATCTACCCGGTCTAATATCCATTCTTGAATGAAAGCTAGTTGATATACAAACATCATCAAAGCTTTCATAAACTTGAATGCAGATTTGCTAATAGACTCATAAATTGAAATTAACAGGAGTAAGTTACCATGCTTGCAGAAAAAACACTGACCCGACAAACAATAGATATGCGTTTAGAAGACAAAGCAGACAAATTAGAACAACTTTTGTTATCTGATGAAGAAATAGCAGCTTTAGAAAAATTGGCAATGCCAGGAATGTTGGAATCTGAGACTCAGCAAAGATGGTTTGCTAATTGCGGCGGATGTGGAGGCTGCGTTGGATGTCGAGGCTGCGTCGGATGTCGAGGCTGCGGATGTCGTGGATGTGGAGGATGTCGCGGATGTGGATGTCGTGGATGTGGAGGATGTAGAGTTAGTGAAACTGGCTCAATATCAAGCGTGCCAGATGACAGCGATGATTTCGGATTTGGATACTAAATAAGCAGGAGAGAAAATAACAATTCTATAGCATTCTTCAATCATTTGCTGAATACAGAGGTTCCCGAATTCTCAAAGAATTCGGGAACCTGAACACCAGTAAATGTTCATAAAATTAAGATTGTTCTAGCTACGAAAACATAGAATTTTATTTTCTGAATTTTGCTGAATACAATCGATTTTTTATTTTTTTGTGGAGCTTTAACAATAAAATAATGCTTATGAAATTAAATGATCATCAGCATCTGCGTCTACTAGAACACGTTGTAGTTCATGTTATGCCGCCAGATTGTCATGGCGAAGAAACAATGATATTCAATACGACGAGGCGAACCTTAACAGTTAAGGGTCAAGCACTGCACGATGTAGAAAGTATAGTATTGCCTTTACTAGATGGCTCCCGAACAATAGGAGAAATTCGGGCGGAAATTGGCGAAAAATTGACAGATGCTTCACTCAATCAATGTTTAGAGTTTTTGATAGAAAATCGCTTAGTTGAGGAGCTTTTAGAAGAAACGATTGATTTAGATAATCGTGCTTATTTACTGCCACAAATTAGTCTTTATCATGAGTTAGGCTTTCAGCAAAAAGATGCTCAACAACACTTAGCCAATGCAAGGATTGCTGTTTTCGGACTTGGTGGTTCAGGGTTGATAGCAGCAATTAACCTGGCTAGTGCTGGTATTGGTTATCTGCGGTTGTGTGATGATATCTGCACAATTCCCTCCGATGTGATGATGATGTCAGGCTTAGTATTTAAGCAAATCGGTGCCTTGCGAGGTGTGGAAGCAGCAAGACAAATTCAGGCGATCGCAGAAATCACCGATACTGAGATTGTGATTGATAATTTGATGGACGATGCCACAGTCAATACTTTGCTTGAAGATGTTGACCTTGTAATTGTCGCCACCGATGCTGTTTCTGTTAATCTCACCTATCGCCTCAACAGATTATGCCTGAAAATGCAGCGCCCATTGCTACCAGGTGGGGCGGCTGGTGTGGAAGGAACTTTTGGCCCCCTAGTCTTTGCTAAAGATGGCCCTTGTTATCTCTGCTATCGGATGCGGTCGATAGCTTGCGCCAAACTACCAGAAGCGGAATTGGCAATTGAGCGATTTCTCGACCGAGAACGCCGTTCTCAACCAAGGTTGCAAGAAAATTTACCGATCGCTCAGATGTTGGTCGGAAGTTACTTGGCGCTGGATGCTATTAAGATGTTTCTCGGTCTACCTATTGTCACTGATGGCAAATTAGTGCATTTAGACTTACTCGGAACAAAACTAACTCACAACGTTGTGCTGAAAAAACCTGGTTGTCCTCATTGTTCACGATAGGAGAGAATATAGTGAATGTTGCGATCGCTAGTCCCCGTTGGCGCGATTTAGTTAGCCCCCATACAGGAATCATTCGCGCCATTGATAGATTTACTAAGCCTTATACAGAGTTTGATTTTCCTGTTTTGTGGCAAGCTGAATTAGCAAATTTCCAACTTCGCAAACAGTCGGATGATTTACGTTACGGTGTAGGCAGGGGTATGACTGATGAACAAGCAATTTTTGGGGCAGTTGGCGAAGCCGTAGAGCGCTACTGCGGTAGCATTGTTGATTATCGGCAACTAATTGTGAGTAGTTACGCAGATTTAAGTCATCCCGCCGTTCATCCGCCAACTTTTTTCTCGTTTTCTGACAACCAATATTCTGACTCATCCTTTCCCTTTCCGGCTTTTGATCAAGCAACGCAGACTTCATGGATAACTGCCATATCTCTGACAAGTAACCAACAGGTGTTAGTCCCAGCCTTCATGGTTTATTTTGACTGGGATAGCAATGTACCAGGAGATTATATTTTACCTGTCACCTCTAATGGTATGGCTAGTGGCCCTACTCTTGAATTTGCGGCTTATAGTGGCTTGTGCGAGTTGATTGAGCGTGATGCTTTTATCATTACATGGTTAAATCGCCTACCTGCTCCCCGGATTTATTTCGCTCATCGTCCCGGAATTGAGACGGAGATTTTACGCCACTACACCCGATTTGGCATTGAGTTAGTTACCTTCTATTTGACTACAGATATTAACATCCCCGTTGTTATGGCAATGTTAATTGACCGTTCTGGCAGAACTCCAGTTGTGGCGACTGGTTTAGGATGTCATCTGGATGGGTCAACAGCACTGCGTAAGGCGATTTTTGAAGTTTGTCAAGCCCGCTTTGGTGACATAGAACGCAAAGCTAATGGCGCTGGGGCTAATCTCAATCAATATGAAGATGTGCAGAATTTAGAGGATCACAGCGCTTTTTTCTACACAACCACTCGGCTAGGGGAGTTGGAATTTTTATTTGAGCATGAAAATTACCTCACAGTTGAAGATTTACCAACTTACCCATCTTCAGCCGAGGTAGAAAAATTGCGAACTGTCATTACAAGGTTGCATTCCGTTGGTGCTGAACCCTATTTAGTAGAAATTACCACGCCTGATGTTGTATCGCTTGGTTTTCGCGTTGTGCGGACTTTAGCCAGTGAATTAGTCCCGATATATTTTGGTCATGGGCTAGAACCGTTGGGTACTCAGCGGTTATTCGAGGTACCAAAAAGGTTGGGTTATGGTGGACAACGTACAGTAAAAGACTTAAATCCCTGTCCACATCCTATGGCGTAAAACAATTTTGGATTTTGGATTTTGGATTTTATTACACCCCTATACCCATTTTCCGTTTAAGTATAACGGTGCAAATAAACCAAACTATGTAACAAAAAGTAAAATTTCAGGAAATCAAAACTATGTATACAGCCAACGAGCCACTAGAGTTAGCGCTGCTTTATCATTTGAATTCTCCAGTACCTAAAAGTTATGTCAAACGTGTTCCCGCTACAGAAATGCGATATATGCCGGAGGCTCCTTTTTTGGAACTGCCAAAAGCACCACACGATAACTCGCTGAGTCAAATTTTAGCGCGACGGTCTTCAGTGCGATCATTTGCTGAGACAACTATGCCACTGATTCAATTAGCGCAGTTGCTGGATGCTGGATGTGGACTAAATGGGTTGCGTCAAATGGATGGTTACACCTATGAAGCGCGAAACTCACCATCTGCGGGAGGGCTTTATCCGTTGGAGGTTTTTGTTGCAACACAAGAGGTGGAAAATTTAGCTAATGGACTATATCACTATGAGCCACGCGGTCATGGCTTGCATCGGGTGAATGATACAGTACCAAACGATTTTGTCAAACCTTTATTGCAACAGGATTATATAGTGAATTCTAATGCTTTGTTTGTGTTTACATCGGTTTTTATGCGATCGCTCTGCAAATACGGTGCGCGTGGTTATCGTTTTGCACTTTTAGAAGCTGGTCATCAAGCCGAAAACATCTGTCTGATGGCTGTGCAGTTGGGTTTGGATAGTCTTTGCATAGGCGGATTTTATGACATGAATTTAAATACCATGTTAGGTATCGATGGGAAACGTCATGCAGCACTTTACTGTGTTGCTGTCGGTACTGAGAGAAAGTAGAGAATTAAGGTTTTACTTTTGTCTTATTTAGAGATTTTTCGGTAAAATTTATATTTGTATGCGATGCGATCAAAGTTTGTTCAAAGACTTTTGCTAGAGCCGTTTGAAACCGTTGGCGATGCTTGAGTTTAAAAAATGGTCGAACTATTTCTAAATCTTTAGTGCAATTTGCTTGGTAAGTGCAAACTCGAATTGCCCGTAAAGTTCCTAACTGAATTTCTTTTTTGACCATTAACTCAGAAATCCCAGTTGCACCTACACCACTTTCGACAGCAGCTTTGGCCATTTCGCCACTATTGAAAACCAAAATTATATTCAGTTCACTAATATTAATACCCCAATTTTTTAGAGCTTCTTCAAATTTTTGCTGGGTTCCAGAACCGGATTCTCTCATCACCCAATAAGTTTGAGTCAGTTCTGTAACAGTAATTTCTCCTAGCTCAAACCAAGGGTGAGTTTTGCCGACAACTATTTGTAAGCGATCGCTCCCAATTATTTCTCGTTCTAAAGTATTCTGTAAAGCTGGTTTAACATCACCTTCAACTAATCCTAAATCAAACTGACCCATTGCCGTTCCTTCACAAATTGTTTCGGCATTTGCCAAACAACAATCAACGGAAATTTGCGGATACTTGCTTTTAAATTCACTAATTTTACTTGGCAACCAATAGTTACCAATGGTTAAACTTGAGCCTAATTTTAATTCGCCGCGTTGCAGGTTGTTCAATTCCCTTAATCCTCGTTCTGTTAACGTCACTTGGTCGAGAATTTTCCGTGCTTCCACTTGTAATAACTTACCAGCTTCGGCAATCTCAATATGGCGACCAATCCGATGAAACAGTTTGACTCCGTATTCTTGCTCTAAGTTGTGAATTGCTGCACTAACGGCTGGCTGAGTAATATAAAGCTCTTCAGCTGCACGCGTAAAGTGTAGATGCTCTGCTACAGCGAGAAAGATTCTTAGCTGCTCCAGTGTCATCCCTGCCATACTAAACTATTCCTAAAAACCTGGATTTCCAAATTTAATCACTTATATTTATAATTTTGACAAATAAAAACATTTGATTCCATTGATGAGATTAAATACAGTAGAAAATAACAATAATAAATACACACATTACTAATGTGCCTACTCAAATATGCAAAAATTTAGTTAAGCGATCGCTATGAGCTAGATGAATTTCTAGAGTGAAAAATGAGCAGAATCAAGCATGATGCCAAAAAATACCCTGATTTTGGCTAATTGTTGGCAGTCATAATGTTATTCATGCTTGTGTTATTAAGATATCTGCATTAAAATAAATTTTGGCAAAAATGTACAAGCAAATTAAATATTTTTTGCAAGTGCGATCGCCGCACAAGTGGCAAATTATCTGGAAAGAAATTTGCTATTATTTTGGCATTTTTTGGAGGGGAGCCTTTTGGGGTTTAAGGGTGTTATTGATGCAATTAGAGTCTAAGCCAACAGAAGAAAAGAAAAAACCAGGAAGGCTAAATCCATCACGAATTAGGGATCATTTAGCGAATGAACGCACTTATCTTGCTTGGATGCGAACTGCGATCGCTCTTTTGGGCTTTGGAGTCGTTATCGTCCGTCTGCGAGCCTTTCAAGTCCCGCTGTTACCCACTCCTGGTAATGGTTGGAAGTTGGGCTTAGTCTTTTCGCTAGTTGGGTTAGTTACGGTATGGCTGTCAACGGCACACTATTTTGCAGTGCGGCGTGATATTGAAGATGATAATTATGAACCTACAGACCGCTGGGTAATTTTATTCAGTTTGGCGATTATGATTCTCGGCTCTGGAGTAATTTATTATGTGTTTACTACTCCCCTTAATCCTTTGAGTCCGCTTGTTCCTGATTAATGGTTAAATATTTCATCTTTAGGCTTGTTCGCTACTAGTGAATTCTTTCTGCTCGTAGTAACGACAACCTTGACAAGGGCCACAGGGATTCACAGCACAACGGATGTAACCAGAACGGGCGTTAAATTTGCAGCTAATGTCCCCAATAAGATAGCCTACTCCTTCCAGGTAGTAGCGATCGCCATCCATCGGTCTGATATTTTGTCTACCCCTTGTCCCAGAAAAATTCATGGCTGCTTGTCTCAGCTGCGTCCTTGTCCGTAATTGGGTTTTACGGATTAACCATAAGGAAAACAGGGATGGTAAAAAACCAACGGCAATCACCAAAAGTGTCTTAATATTTAACACCTTCTTTTTACCCCTTTTATGCGCTGATTGATCTTCCCAGATATTACATTCTAGTTGTTGCCAAAATGCAAATATTAGGGCGTTTTGCTGGATTATAGCAGTGTGGCATCTAGTACTTAGCAAAAAAGTACTAATGCCACTTCAATCAGCATAACTGTTACAACTGATGAGGCGTACTACAATTCAATTTTCATAACTTTAAGATTTGTTGATTAGCGCCCCAAGAAAAAAACTTTTGTCTCAGTATCAGCCTTTTCTGGGTTTTTTTTGTGTCGCTGTGCTGCTAATCTTTTGTTTTTATTTTGCTGTCTGAGTTTCTGCGCTAATGATGCAGCTTCCCTTTCGGCTCGGAATAAATCAACTTTTCGCGTCGTCAAAATTAAGCACTCATCTGACTTTTGTTTCACCCAAGGAATGCTAACTGTAAAATACTGACAAACGCTTTTACGTGATTTAGCATTTTTTGACAAATAATTTCTTTGACTGTTGATAGCACTGGCGATCGCTTTTAACTCTAAAATCTCAGCTTCTAATTCTGCGGCCATTTGATTAATAGTTTGGGCTTGCGCCACTAAACGCTCCCAACCACTAATGATCTTTTCTTGTTGTGGCTGTAGGGGGATAATTGCAGACTCTGGTGAAGGGCGGAAGATGGAACTTTGGCTACTGTGTTCGATTTTTTTCATACTTCCTCTGCTAATATTACTGAGCTTGTTAGGCATTGTAGCAGTATTTTAGTACATTTGTACCAAATGGTTAGAGAATTCCGCAAAGATACGATCATTAAGTAGGCACTCTGCGGAAATTCATTATTATGACTAGTTCACTAACTGAAGAAATTCTGTCTCAACTTCCTGGTGATGCGTTGCGCGGGTTACGTCGCACTGATGATATCCTGACATCCATCAGAGAAAATACTGCACCAATACCAACGGTAGTTCAGGAAAGTCAGCAAGATTTAGATCATGTAGAATGGGATGCTGTTATTTGTGGCGGAACTTTAGGTATTTTAATTGGTTGTGCTTTAGCAGTGCGCGGGTTACGGGTGGCGTTAATTGAGCGGGGAATATTAAAAGGAAGAGAACAGGAATGGAATATTTCGCGCCCAGAATTAGCGGTATTTTCGCAATTAAACTTGCTGACTAATGAAGAATTAGAAACAGCGATCGCTACTCAATATAATCCAGCTAGAGTCAGTTTTCATGGCGGCACAGAAGTTTGGATCGAAAATGTCCTCAATATCGGCGTAGATCCTGTTTATTTACTCGCAACATTAAAAACCAAATTCCTCGCGGCTGGCGGAAAGTTATTAGAAAATACACCGTTTATTGAAGCAGTTGTTCACCCAAACGGCGTGATAGTCAATAACCAATTTTCTGCTAAATTGCTCATCGATGCGATGGGACATCTTTCTCCCATCACCCAACAAGCACGCCAAGGCAAAAAAGCAGATGCTTTGTGTTTAGTTGTAGGAAGTTGCGCCCAAGGTTTTCCGGAAAATCACTCCGGCGATTTGTTGTTATCCTTTACATCCTTGCAGAATCAGTGCCAATACTTCTGGGAAGCTTTTCCAGCCAAAGACGGTAGAACCACTTATTTATTTACCTACATGGATGCCCATCCACAACGCCTGAGTTTAGAAAATTTATTTGCAGAATATCTCCGCCTGCTACCAAAATATCAGGGGGTGGAATTGTCGCAATTGCAATTTCAACGGGCGTTATTTGGTTTCTTTCCTACTTACCGCGATAGCCCACTCAAAACCCCTTGGAATCGGATTTTACCAGTGGGAGATAGTAGTGGTAGCCAATCGCCTTTAAGTTTTGGTGGTTTTGGCGCAATGGTGCGTCATTTACAGCGTTTAACTTTTGGGGTGGAAGCTGCACTACAAACCAATCAATTATCTGCACAGGCATTATCACTACTGCAACCATATCAACCAAATCTCAGTGTGACTTGGTTATTTCAAAAAGCTATGAGTGTAGGTGTAAATCAAAATATCCAGCCAGAGCAAATTAATCAGTTGCTTTCTGCAGTATTTGCAGAAATGCAAAAGCTAGGTAATCCCGTCCTCAAGCCATTTTTGCAAGATGTGGTGCAGTTTTCGGCATTAACACAAACATTAATTAAAACTGGATTATCTCATCCACAATTAATTGCCAAGATAATTCCCCAAGTTGGTTTAGTTAACTTAGTTGATTGGCTAGTGCATTACGGAAATTTAGGTATTTACACTGCCTTGTTTAATCTTAGCCCAGTGTTAGAAACATGGATTAAGAGCCTACCCATTCAACAACAATATTACTGGCATCGTTTAGTGGATGCGTGGAAGTATGGTTCTGGTGCTGATTACTGTGATGAAAGTTAAATAATATGTGTGTGAGGATAACATAATGGAACGGAAATCTAGCAGTATTAAATATTTTGCTATGTTAATTGGTTTACTGCGCGATCGCCAAGGTTTTTTAGATGAAGTCCGTCAAGGAATTAGAATCCCCAGTAAGATAATTTCTTTGCTAGTTTGTAGTTCTATTTTTATTGCCATTTATGGGGCAATTATTGGCTCTTCTCATAGTTGGATGCAGGCTATTTCTTCGGCGGTGAAACTACCAGCACTGTATTTAATTACCTTGCTAATTTGTCTACCGACACTATTTTTCTCTAATATTATCTTTGGTTCCAAGCGGACTTTTGGACAGCATTTCATTTTAGTACTCACAGCCGTTGCTGTCACCAGCGTTCTGCTATTTAGTTTTGCACCAATCACGCTGTTTTTCTTGCTCACTACCAATAACTATCAATTTATCCTGGTATTAAATGTATTAATCTTTGCCATCACCGGATTTATTGGGATTTCCGCTTTATACCAAGCAGCAAATATAGTTATTGAACAAGAGGATGATGGTAGTAAAACTCGCAAGCGAATTTTACAATCTTGGCTATTTCTTTATGCTTTTGTGGGTAGCCAATTAGGTTGGACTCTTAGACCATTTTTTGGTTCACCCATGCACCCCTTCCAACTGTTCCGCGAAAGAGAAGGTAATTTTTATTTAGGCGTAATGAAAGCTATCGGTTATCTGTTGGGATTAAATTAATAGTTGATATAGTAATCCTCAATGATTTAAAAACATCTTTCTCCCTTGTCCCTATTAAATAATTGAGAATCAAAACATTCGCAGTAGAGACGTTATATATAACGTCTCTACATTTATTTTTATTTTGCACTAGTACAGGTTGGCGTAAATAAACAGACTATCGGGAATTGCTAAAAAGCTTGTGATATCACGATTCTTTCTTTTTCCTTTTTCCTTTTTACTTTTGCCTTGTTGCACTAGCGATCGCACTTTGGCATTCTTCTACAGAAGCACGCTGTTGCATAGCTTGAACTAAGGCTTCATAACTAGACCAATTTTCTTCTAAGAGAGTTTTTGCTTGGAGAACGTGAAACCTTTGTTTTTGCTGAAAAGCTGACTCCGAAAAACCGACGATTTTTAACACTCCTGCTAACTTAGCTTTATCGTCGCCGCCACCTTCAGCGCGATCAAATACCAACGCTTCCGCAGCCAAACCAGCCATCCACATTGTGCAGTAACGGTCTAGCATTTGGGCGCTAATGGTACCTTTTTCTAGTTGTGCAGCTAACTCAACGTCATTAAACGCTACACCACCTTGTCCCGGTTGTCCTTTTCGCCAAGCTTCCCAGGCGCTGAGGGTGTAACCAGTTACGGGAATACCCAGCAAAGAAGCTGCTAAAAAATGTCCCGCTTCATGACGGATAATGCGATCGCGGTGTTCACTCGAAAATCCCGCAATCCAATCTACTAGAATAGTTCCACCCTTACCTTGCAAGCTAAAACTGTCTAAGGTGGCGATTCCTAAGATAGTGAAAGTGGCGAGTGCTGGTATTGTCGGCGATAAATTAATGAATGGCCCCAACAATACCGAAAAAGTCATCAGAAAGATTGATATAGCTACTAAATTTAGGGCTGTTTGGCTCATTTTGAGTTTTTAACCATAGCTTAATCTTTCTTAATTATGAGGCGATCACTCCATTTTTGAGTAGGATTTCTTTTAGCATACTTATATCTTGTACCAAACGACTGAAGTCGCAGCTACACGAGCAAAACCCGCCTGAGCGGGTTCCAAAACCTTGATTTTGTCTTAGTCCGCGCAGGCGGACTTAGTTTGTATAGCCACGAATTCCATTCGTTGGGGCTTGGTGCAAGATGTGAGCATAGACGAACTTAGTTTTTATCACTGTGACTTTCAGTCATTCAGTGTTTGAACATTATCTTAATTTCCCGAAATGCCAATTATTCATCAGTTAATCGAAATCGTCACTGAACCAGGAATTAATATTCACAACATCACCCCACACATCAAAGATTTAATTGCTAAAAGCTCAATAAAAAACGGACAAGTTTTAGTCTTTTCGCGACACACCACCACAGCCTTAGCGATTAATGAATATGAAGTGAGGTTATTAGAAGATATCAAGGTATTCTTCAGTAAACTAGCCCCTGCTTCAGACCGTTACTTACACAACGATTTGCATTTACGAGATGTTCCAGAGGATGAGCCAATGAATGCCCATTCTCATCTACTAGCAATGATGTTAAGTACCAGTGAAGTCATTCCCCTTGTCGATGGTGATTTAGCTTTAGGTACTTGGCAATCTGTACTATTTTTTGAATTAGATGGGCCACGTCAACGGACTATATCGGTGCAAATTTCCGGCGAGTGAAATCAAGACTTTAATAAAGATAAGAGGAATTGTATAGAGTGCGATCGCTCAAAACAAATCTTAGGTAATCTTTCTAAAAATCTTTTAAAATAATGGTTATCGCATTTGGATATAAAATTTATGACTATTGCTCAAGCTAAACGTTTCACGCTAGAGGAATACCACCGATTTACGGAATTGGGATTTTTTCATGAAGATGATCATATTGAATTAATCAATGGGGAAATTATTCAAATGGTAGCAAAGGGTACTGCTCATTCCACTTGTCTACGCAACTTACTACGAGAATTACCCAAATTAGTAGGAAACAGAGCTACCCTACAATGTCAAGATCCAATTTCTATCCCACCTAATAGTGAACCCGAACCAGACTTTGCTATTTTGCATAACCGAGATGACAATTATCTATCGGCTCATCCTGTCCCTAATGATGTTTTGTTAGTCATGGAAGTTGCCGACTCTTCATTAAGTTATGACCAAGATTTGAAAGTTCCTCTTTACGCTCAAGCGGGTATTTCTGATTATTGGATATTTAATTTGTTCGATAATTATTTAGAATGTTACAGCGAACCTTATCAAGATAATCACGGGAAATATGGTTATTTAAACAAGCGCATTGTTTTACCTAATCAAATAGTAGCGTTACCCTGTTTCCCTGATTTTTTGCTAGAGTTAAGCAAGGTATTTCCGAGTAAGAACTAATTACTTTAAGATTTCTTTATACAAAAAATACCAGTATGCACTTGACATTAAGGCAACTGTACGTGTTATTATTTCTTTCATACACAGCAATGAATCATCCAAAAGCTAAGTCTTAGGTTGGTGGTTACATAGGTTGTACTTTGTTATGCCTAGGTAGGCTTGTAGTCTGTGAGCTGGGTAGTTACGAATTAAAGTATTTAGCTAAATAATCAAAAGTTTTGGCTTAATACTTTGGTTCGTAGCTACTCAGGCGTTAGACTATTGGCTTTCCTGTTCATAACAAAGTGCAAAGTTTGTAACTCTTAACTTAGAGGCTTTGTGTAGGTGTTTATTTATAAGATAAACATTCTATGCAGCTATTTGCTACAGCAAAGGCGATTTTTGAATGCTGTTGAGCAAAACTCACAATTCTTCAGGTAAGAATATGTTTGAAAAAACAAGCTGGCAGCAACCTTTAGTTTCAATATATTGGGACTATCAAAATGTCTCGAACATAAAAATAGCTAAAGATTCGTTATTATTAGCTAATTCATTAGGTTGTATCAATAACCGAAAAGTTTATAGCAATTGGTGTAATGCTAGTAAACTTAAAAAAGTTTTAGAAAGTCTGGATTTTGACTGTATTCATGTAGGTAATAAGTTCAAAAATGCTGTGGACTTTAAAATTGCCATAGATTGTGTTCGGGATAATTCTGATATAGCTATTCTTATTTCTGGAGATAGTTATTGTGAAATATTAATTGATGATTTGCACCTAAAAAGTAAAAAAGTAGTAATTCTAGCTCAGGAAAAAAGTGTTAGAAACAGTCTGAAATTTATTGCTGATAAATTTTACTATACAAGCGAATTAAATAGTTTATTTAAAAACAGATTGGACTGATTGAAAGATATTTTAAAACCCAGTTCAGGGAAAACTGGGTTTTATGTAAACTACATCAATTTGGATTTTTTGCATATTTAGATGCAATCTAATCGCGGAGTTTTCTAAAAATCAATATTTGCAACTAAGTTAAAAATAACATGCACAAACTTCTAACATTTCGGAATGAAAAACTTTTGCGTCACGCGCTGACTCACCGTTCTTATGTTCATGAAAACCCAGGAGAAGGGGAACATAATGAACGCTTAGAATTTCTAGGTGATGCTATCCTCAACTTTTTAAGTGGTGAATATCTTTATCGCATTCATCCAGAAAAGGGAGAAGATGAATTAACTCGCCGACGTTCTGCATTAGTAGATGAAAAGCAACTAGCTAAGTTTGCTGAAGAGGTTGGTTTAGATTTGAGAATGCGGTTAGGACGAGGAGCGATTTTAGATGGTGGTTTTCAAAATCCTAATTTGCAGAGTAGCACTTTTGAAGCTGTTATCGGAGCTTATTATTTAGACAATAATTGTGATATTGAAACAGTACGGGCTATTGTTGAACCATTGTTTGATTCTGTACCTGAACAAATTGTTGTAGCTCGCTCGAATGTAGACTCAAAAAACCGTTTTCAAGAATGGGTACAGCGTCATGTGACAACAAATCCGCCTGAATATATTACAAAGCAGGTAGGTGGTTTGTCTCACGCACCAATATTTACTGCTAAAGTATTTGTTGATGGGAAAAAGTACGGCGAAGGAAAGGGACGCAATAAAAAAGATGCGGAAAAAGCTGCTGCTGAAAATGCACTGGCTGAGTTGAAACAAGAAGGTATGTTGTAGCGATTTATATAATTTCTAAGAGTGTGGAGAGGTTAGCCTTGGGTGCAATTTATGAATTTTTGGTTGTAGTTTCATCCATTGAAAAGAAACTAAATTTAATAGCAAACCGATGAGGAATAAAATCACCATCAAGGTTATCTGATACCACAGAATTGGTTGCACAAATAAATCTGCAATAATATGGAGAAAATTCATGACGCTGTAAAATACAGTTAAGCCAAAATGTAACATGCGGTAACGTTTAGATTCAGTAAAAGAAGTAGCAATTATCGCCAGTATCGGTAATGTGAAAAATCCCAACATTAGCCACATAATTACAGAAATATCGCTTAGTTGTGAGGCGTGTTGAGATTCGGCTACTGATAAACCGTGAAATAGTGGCATTAATCCTAGTTGAGTGTGAAACAATGTCCCTAGGAGAAATGTTGTCCAAAGTGCAATGATTCTTTCTCTGTAATTCGCCATTATCAAGCCTCACAAGTTCCTGTTATGATTGCCTAGTTTTTAATTTAGCCAAAAAATCTGAGGAACTTGTGAAGGATGTAATTCGTTCTGTCAGATATTGATTTTTAAGGGAAAAGTGACAGTAAATGTGGAACCAACGCCTAGCTGAGATTTTAGATTGATTTCGCCTTGGAGTAATTTTACTAACCGAGAAACGATCGCCAGCCCTAATCCTGTACTATCGGGGAAGTAGGCGCGATCGCTTTTACTCACACGATAATAGGGTTCAAATATCCGTGCTTGGTTTTCTGGCGCTATCCCAATTCCTGTATCAGCAACCGCAAATGACCACTTGTCACCATCCAAGGTGTGACATACTATTCTCACAGCGCCTGACTCAGTATAGCGAATCGCATTACTGACAAGATTGGTAATAATTTGTTGTAAATGAAACTCATCGGTTAGAACTTTTTGGGGACAGCGATCGCACTCTACAATCATTTGTAAATCTTTCTCTTCTGCTAACGGTTCTAACATTTCACACACATTAATTACCAATTCTTGGACATTGCTGGGTGCAATTTGCAGTTGTACTTTACCTGCATCATATCTAGATAGTTCTAATACATCATTAATTAAGCGGAGTAAGTGTCTACCGTTACGTAACACGCGTTCAATATGTTCTAAATTAGGATAAGTATCTTTTATGTCAGAGTTACGTTTTTGTTGTCTTAAAAATAAATCTGAATAGCCAATAATTGATGTCAAAGGATGTTTTAGTTCGTGGGCGAGTTGAGAAAATGTGTCTTGATTGGCATTAATTAACCGTGTGAGTTCTTCATTATGCAGAGTTAATGATAAATGTAGATGCTTTAATTCTCGCAAACGCTCATCAACATAACTCTTAAAACATCGCGCGATCGCTTCATCTATGACAGCATCAATTAAACGCATATAACGCACAATTTCTGCTGGGGTTCCTTGCAATAAAGCTGATTCTAAAGTATCAAATATTACTATCCGTAATAGACGATATTCTCTAGCAATTTCTGTAGGATCAAACCCCTGTTCCGCCCGAAGTAATCCATGTTGCCAACTGGCTGTAAGTATCGACTTGATATCACTAACCTGAGTTTCTGCAAGTACACTAATCATTGCTTGAAAAATATCAGGAATATGATTCTTAATCGCTGTATAAGACAAGTCATCAGCACTTTCAATCTGTCTATCTTGACGGACTGCTGCTATCCATTTCTCGATGATACTGTTAGTATTTTCAGCCAGCGTGAGACTAAAATCCATTACGTTAAATTTTGTATAGATTTAGTTAAGTAATTTTGATCTAGAACTAGTTTATCGAGAACAGAGTTTTTTTGTGCAAAATTAACGGAATAATCCAACTACATTAAGAAAGAGATAATCTAATCATAGAGATAGATTTTAACTATTAGTTTTGAGTTTTTTGTAAATCTGGTTATCAGTACTAATCAAGTGCAAGGCTGCATCTGTGTTACACACTATTACTAACCCAAACAGTGTCTAAGTTAGGTTGCATCATCAAATAGAATCTATCCTCAGAAGTTGTTTTTCCTAGACACCAATGTTATATTTCGCTATATTGTTGTCAATTAGAGTAAGTCAGCCTAATTCAGCGTGTCAAAGTACATAACGCTGAAGCGGAGGAACCAAATTTTGGGGCGTATCTTAATAGAAGTGAAAAGTAAAAAGTAAAAAGTTAGTCATAATCTAACTCAGCACTGATTACTCAGCACTCTAAAAAGAGGGGCATCTCTCAGCCCTAGCCCGTCAGCTAACTTCGTAGGCATTGAGAGGAGACTGAAGAGATAGCATTTGTGTTGATCTCATCAGTGTCCAAGGCTGGTACTGCTCATATTTTTGTACCTGTACTAAAACCTGCTGAGGTTAAAGATGATATTGCAATTAAATTTAGCAGCGATCGCGGCGATCGCGGGTAAAGCTGTATGGCAGAAAACAAAACCCGTCATCATTAAGGATGTCGTCTTTTTACCAATCCTCGGTTTTTTAGGAATTATCTTGCTGTGGTGGATAGTTGCCTTAGCTAACCATAAATTAATGCCCACACCACCAGAAGCGTTAATTGCCAATTTAGACTATATTTTGCATCCGTTTTATCAACGCGGGCCGGGTAACTTGGGCATTGGTTGGTTGTTAATTGCCAGTCTGCGCCGCGTTTTGATTGGTTTTTTGTTAGGTGCAGTCGTCGCTATTCCTTTGGGCCTTCTTATTGGAATGTCTAAGCCAGCAATGTTAGCCCTCAACCCCATCATTCAGATATTTAAACCCGTGTCGCCCTTGGCTTGGTTGCCAATTGCTTTATCAATCTTCAATTTGGCAGATCCCTCAGCCATTTTTGTAATTTTTATTACCTCCTTGTGGCCGACAATTATCAACACAGCCCTAGGAGTTGCCAGCGTTCCTAAAGATTATATAGATGTGGCACAAGTGTTAGAAATGCCTCGTTGGCGCAGAATCACCAAAATTATTTGGCCTGCCAGTTTGCCTTATATCTTCACAGGCTTGCGAATTAGTTTAGGAATAGCTTGGTTAGTTATCGTCGCCGTCGAAATGCTGACAGGTGGTATTGGTATCGGCTTCTTTGTGTGGGATGAATGGAGTCGGTTAAATCTCAGTTCTGTTTTTCTCGCTGTCTTTGTCATTGGCGTAACTGGACTAATTCTCGATTTCGCCGTGGGTAAACTCCAAGAATTTGTCACTCATCGCCCGACAACAGTTAGATAACATAACTCAGCAGCAATCAATACAGTCAGACGCATTATATCTTTGCGCCTCTGCGTGAAAAAAATAATTCATCACCTCTGGAGCTACAAAAATGGGTGATAATAACTGGACTAGAAGAGACTTTCTCTTAGGAATTGGCACAACAACAGCTGGAATTGCCCTATCATCCTGTGGAATTTCCGCCGATAGATCCGCATCAGGAATGACAAAAGAAGCTTTAGCTGTTCAACCTGTAGTCAAATCTCAAGACTTAGAAAAACCGGATATTACTGTTGGTTACGTTCCTGTTAATGATTGTGCGCCATTTGCGATCGCCTGGAAAAAAGGTTTCTTTCGCAAGTATGGTTTAAACGTCACACTCAACCGCGAAGCCAGTTGGGCAACTTCCCGCGACGGTTTAATTTTCGGTCGTTTAGATGCTTCCCCTGTTGTTTCTGGGGCTGTCACCAACGCCAGAATTGGGGCCGAAGGCGCACGTCACGCCTCTTTGTGTGCAGCCATGACCATTCACCGCCACGGTAACGCCATGACCATGAACAAAGCTATGTGGGATTTTGGGCTACGTCCGTGGTATGAATATCAACAACAATATGGCGAAGGTGCATTAGCAGCCTTTGGTAAAGATTTCCGCGCCTACTTTGACAAACAACCAGCAGAAAATAAAGTTTGGGCAGTAGTCTTAAGTTCCGCGATTTACGAATACTTCGTGCGTTATATATCTGCGGCGGCTGGTGTCGATCCTCTCAAAGAATTTCGCGTCATCATTGTTCCACCTCCCCAAATGGTGACAAACGTGCGAATTGGGGCAATGCAAGCTTATATGGTAGCCGAACCTTGGAATACTAGAGCAATTACAGGTAACGAAGGTGTTGGCTTTACTTTTGCCCAAGGCAAAGAAGTTTGGTTAGGACATCCTGATAGATTATTGGGTGTGATGGAATCCTTCATCGATAAATATCCCAAAACTTATCGTTCTCTGGTGAAGGCGATGATTGAAGCTTGCCAATATTGCAGTAAACCAGAAAATCGCCAAGAAGTCGCCGAACTACTTACCGACCGTTCCTTTACTGGTGCGAGACCGAAAAATAAGAATGCCCCAATTACCAAATTTACAGCCCCAGGAATTTTAGGAAGTTACAACTATGGCGGGTTTGATGGCAAAGACCGCACCATCACATCTGCTGATACCACCATCTTCTACGATATTCCCGACAACTTGCCCAAACAGCCAAATGAACATTCGACATTTATGTGGAAGTCGAGAAGTATTTGGTTAATGACTCAAGCCGCCCGTTGGGGACAAATCAAAGAATTTCCCAAAAATGCCGAAAAACTAGCCGAACAAGGTTGGAGAACGGATTTATATCGAGAGATAGCCTCGGAAATGGGTATTAAGTGTCCCAACGATGATTACAAAGTCGAAGAAGCAGAAGTATTTATTGACAAAAAAGGCTTTGATCCTAGCAACCCTGTAGGTTATCTCAATAGTTTTGAAATTAGGGCAAATTCTCCCACGCGCTTTTTTATGTCTTAAGTATCAACTCCCAAGATTGACTAACAAATAGTTAAAAGTTTTTAGGAGCATTCGATGACTAAATATACACCCACATCAAGAGATACGGATCAACAATTTATGTCTCGGACTAACTTTTTAGAAATTGAAAATTTAGTTAAGTCATATCCGACACCAGATAAAAGTAATTTTGTGGTTCTGGATGGTGTTAATCTCAGCATTGGTGAAGACGAATTTATTTCTGTAATTGGTCATTCTGGTTGTGGTAAATCAACTTTATTAAAAATTGTTGCTGGCTTAGAAACAGCAACTTCAGGGTCAGTGCGACTAGATGGAAAGGAAATTCGCAAGCCAGGTGCAGAAAGGATGATGGTCTTTCAAAATTATTCTTTATTACCTTGGTTAACCGTCAGAGAAAACATCCGTTTAGCCGTAGATGAAGTGTTAAAAAATGCAAATCGGGCTGAAAAAATTAGCATTGTTAACGAACACTTGGCAATGGTAAACTTAACCCCGGCAGCAGACAAGTATCCTGATGAAATCTCTGGAGGGATGAAACAACGAGTAGGCATTGCCAGGGCTTTAGCAATTCGTCCAAAAATGTTACTTATGGATGAACCTTTTGGAGCTTTAGACGCATTAACTAGAGGAAAATTACAAAGACAAGTATTAGATATTTGGGAAAACAATCGCCAAGCCGTGATGATGATTACTCACGATGTTGATGAAGCTATTTATATGAGCGATCGCATCGTCTTAATGACTAATGGCCCAGCCGCTAATATCGGGGAAATCTTACAAGTACCGTTCGATCATCCACGCGATAGATCTGCTATGCGGAATTCTCAAGAATATTTTGAATTGCGTAATTATGCCTTAAATTTTCTTGATAGATATTTCACTCAAAATGAGTAAATTAGTTTATTATTTCTTTTAGCGGGTCGCCTAATTCAAATTCATCAACAATCATGATTTGAAACGGAGGAACCAAATATATGGGGCTAATCTTTAAGAAAGACACCTTCCAGTCTTAGCCCGTCAGCTAACTCCGTCGGTAATGGAAGGAACTCCCAAAAATTTGGCTGTAATAGCAGTTGTTATTGGGGTTTCTTTAAAGAAAGGATCAAAAGTGAATTCTGAAGGATCAAGTCTCAAGGATGAAATTTCTAGTAGTAATTTCATACTTTACACTTCATAGTTCATTTACCCTGCTTCTCATTCGTCATTTATTTTCTTTCGGAGAAGTGAAACTGTGAACATTAAGCCAATGTTAGTGCGCCTCCAAAGCGCCATAGGTAGAAATGATTTAGTTGAGCAAATGGTATTGATACCAGAGCCAAAAAGACATTATTTGACAAATTCTCAAACAGCACAATCAGTTAACTTAATTGTTGCTTACAACGCTTCACCTAATAGTCATACCGCACTAGATATTGCTTTCTGGATTGCTCATCAAACGCGTTTAGCTACAAATCAGCAAGTTACAGTCCAAGCAGTTTATGTAGTAGAACAGAACCAGAGTGATAAGTATTTGAATCAAGTCAATTGGGAAAGTTATTTAACACCATGCGAATGTGGAGTAAGTGATGTATATCAATCTACAACATCGGTATTAACTCAACCAAAACTACAAGCACAAATTGTAGCCCCTCTAGAAGAAGCAGACCGAATTATTTGGCAAGCACGAAGTTTAGCTGAAGAATGGCAAGGTTCTTTTAAATCGCATTTGCGGTTTGGTGATGTTGCTACAGAACTGACAAAAGTTGTGGAATTAGAGGCGGCTAATGTTTTATTTATGGGGTGTAGATCCATTAATCATGCAATTATTCAGGCACTAGGTTTTGATTTTCCTTGTGCTATTTTAGGCATACCCAATGGCATTGATGAATAACTGCCGTCGCAAATAGCAGTAATTTTTTAGAGGATGTCTGAGAAGTATTAAATATTTAACCTAACCCCCTTATTTCTCCGAAACAAAGGGGGATTTGAGGGGATCACCAAATCTTAACATTACAAAACCAAAAATTTTCTAGCTATCCTTTTAGTTAAATAAGATTTATGGAAAGTCACCTATACTTTAGGGGGCTTTTTCTGTAGTATGCAATTAAGCACAAATCAAGAGGGACAACGTGGAAAACTTGCAAGCTCTCCTGAGCATTTTCACATTTTTGGGTGTAATTATCCTAGTTATGACGGAATGGGTACATCTGACTATTGCAGCTTTATTGGGAGCATTGCTACTAGTTTTCACCAACGTCATGACATTAAAAGAAGCCGTGGGTTACATCGGCAATAGTCATGGAACATTAGGCTTATTTTTTGGTGTTATGGTACTTGTGCGGGCATTTGAACCGACAAAAATATTTGATTATTTAGCCACTCAAATTGTCATTTTAGCTAAAGGCGACGGCAAGCGACTGTTATTGAGTATTGTGGGCATTGTGACTCCTATTTGTGCAGTATTACCCAATGCCACAACAGTCATGTTATTAGCGCCTTTAATTCCCCCTATGGCAGAAGAAATAGGCATTAATTTTGTACCATTACTAATATTAATGGTCTTTATAGCTAATAGTGCTGGTTTGTTAACTTTGGTGGGTGATCCTGCCACATTTATTGTTGGAGATGCTATTAATATCAGCTTTACAGAATATTTATGGCAATTAAGTTTAGGAGGAGTGATTGCAGTTGTTACAGTCGTAGCCACACTGCCATTTCTATTTCGGAAAATTTGGCATACTAAACTTGATAATCTGGAAGAATTGCCACATCCCCAAATTAATCATCCACGAGTTTTAACTGTGGGGGCAGTGATTATAGCCTTTGTATTAGTCTTTTTTGTGATTGGTGAATCTTTACCAATTCCTATTTCGCCTGCTGCTGTAGCTTTATTGGGTGCGGCTTTGGCTTTGTTATTATCTCATCACAGCCGCATCGATACAGTTAATAATATTTTGCGGGATGTTGATTGGAGTACATTAATATTTTTTATGAGTATTTTTGTATTGATTGGCGGGTTGGAAAAAACAGGTGTAATTAATGGTTTATCGGGAGTTTTAGCAATTATTTTAGGGAAAAATATTGTTCTCGGTTCCCTAGTTTTATTATTCTTGGTGGGGATATTATCTAGTGTCGTGCCGAATATTCCCTTAGTGGTGGCGATGGTTCCTTTAATTAAACAATATCTTGTCACTGTAGGATTAGCACCAGCCGAAGTGTTAGCACAAGACTTTCAAGGGCAATTTCCGGCGGAAGTTTTACCTTTGTTTTACGCCATGATGTTTGGTGCAACTTTGGGGGGTAACGGTACACTTGTCGGAGCATCTTCTAATATAGTTGCCGCGGGGATTTCCGAACAGCATGGTCGTCGCATTTCATTTAAAACTTTTCTGCACTACGGTATTCCTGTAATGTTTTTGCAATTGGTAACATCGGGATTATATGTGTTAGTGCGATTTCTGATTTAAAATAAACATAGCTCTATCATATTTACTCCTTAAGGAGGATGATCTTTCATAAGTGTATTTAAGGATACTTGCGTATATGGTTTTGCATAAGCGCTAAATGTAGCATCATAGGTATAAGAACAAAACCAAATTCAGCTTCAAGAAGGATCAAACTTATGAACCCGCCTGAAGAATATACCAATTACAATGCTGTAGAGCCAGGGCAAGGGGGGTCAAATCAAGTCAATAATAAACTGCAATTTAGTACTAACGGGATTGGTGAAACTAACAGCTTAGATAAAGTCAGAGATATTCTTTTTGGTAGTCAGATACGCGACGTTGACAAAAGATTTGCCCGTTTAGAAGACCGTTTAGTTTCTGAACTTGTGAACATGCGGGATGAAACACGCAAACGTTTAGATGCTTTAGAAAGTTATGTGAGACAGGAGGTTGATTCTTTAACAGAACAGTTGAAAAAAGAGCAGCTAGAACGCGATGGGATGATGAGATCGCACTCTGAAGAGCAAAAAAATATTAACCTATCTTTAGAAAATAAAATTGCTCAAGTTGACGAACAAACTAGTAACCGTCAACGGGAATTGCGCGAACAGATCCTGAACCAATCGAAAAATTTACAAGATGACCTTCAGCAAAAATATGAAGAAATTTTAACTGTGCTGAAACGAGAAACGCAAGAACTCCAAAAAGATAAAACAGACCGTTCTCATCTGGCAGCTTTGTTTTCAGAATTAGCAATTCGGCTAAATACAGACAATAAATCTTAATTTTCCAGTTTTTTTCAGTGTATACAACATCAGGCTAATATTATCGCATTATTCCTGAATATTACTTCTTTATTCGCTTCCCTATCAAAGACTATTAATTTAGTAAGACAACTATGCTAGAGACATTGTAAGTTAATTGTCTTGTTAGTTTATTCACGAGAATCCGACTGTATGTTAATTGTAAATTAAGGGATTTGGGTAATGAATAACTATCCCCCGAATCGAGTACCTCTAGAAGCTACAAGCCGCCATGGAGAATCTTCTAACTTAGATTCGTTCAATCAAGATGAACTGAATGTACTTCGCAGTGTCCTCCTTGGTGTTGAACCAAGTCAACTGAATAAACTTTACGAACGATTAAATAATCCGCAAATTCTACCAGAAGATATCAGTCATTTGCTTCCCGAAGCTGTGGTTTTGCGTTCCAAGCAAGATAAACAACTGGTAGAAGCAATAGTTTCAACGGTGGAAGAAGCAATTCAAGCTTCTGTTACTCAAGACGAAAATATACTTTCAGAAGCATTTTTTCCCATAATCGGCCCAGCGGCGCGAAAAGCCATCGCTTCATCTTTAGATGAGATGATGCAATCGCTCAATCAAGCTCTAGAACATAGTTTGTCCCTAGAAAGTGTCAAATGGAGGTTAGAAGCACGACGTACAGGGAAATCATTTGCGGAAATTGTGCTGCTGCGGACTTTAATTTACCGCGTCGAACAAATATTTCTGATCCACAAACAAACAGGATTATTGCTGCACCATGTAATGTTCCAGCAAATAGCTGTTCAAGATCCTGATTTAGTCGCGGCGATGTTGACAGCAATTCAAGATTTTGTTAAAGATTCTTTTGGTATCCAGCAAGAAGATACATTACGTAGTTTGCGATTTGGCGAACTGACAATTTGGATTGAAGCCGGGCCACAAGCAATCATCGCTGGGATTGTTCGCGGTAAACCGCCGCAAGAATTACGCGAAGTTTTTCAAGCAGCCATTGAAAAAATTCATCTCAAACTAAGCACAGAACTGCATAGTTTTGCAGGAGAAACAGAACCATTTCGAGCTAGTGAACCTTATTTAGAAAACTGTTTAGCCATTCAGTATAAAACTGCCTCTAGGCAAAATTATACTTATGCCTGGGCTTTTTTAGGTTTAATGGCGATCGCATCTGGCACTTGGGGCTTTTTTACTCTCAGAGAAAACATCCGTTGGCAAACTTATCTCCATAAACTCAACTCTCAGCCAGGAATTGTGGTGGTAAATACGCGCTATTACAACGGGAAGCATTTTATTTCGGGAATGCGTGATCCGTTGGCTGTAGATCCCAACACTCTCATACAACCTACAAATCTCAACCCTGACAAAGTAATTAGTAAGTGGCAATCTTATTTATCTTTGGAACCACAACTAATCACTAAAAGAACAGCCAAACTACTGCAACCACCAAAAACTGTAGTGCTAGAAGTTGATCATAACGGCATTCTTTCTGTTATTGGCTATGCACCACGTAACTGGATTTTGGAAGCTCAGAAACTATGGCGTTTTATTCCAGGAGTAACCCAATTCCAAACTAAAAATCTTATGCCCAGTGAACTGAAAGAATTAGAGTCAGCTAAACAGCAAATTGAAGCAACAGTACTTTTATTTGAAGAAGGAAAAAATAATTTTATTCCCGGAGAGACTAACAAGATACCAGATTTACGTAATGTGCTACAAAAGCTTTTCAACACAGCCAACTCTCTAGACAAAGATGTGCAAATTCAAATTAGAGGACATACTGATACTACGGGAACAGAACGACAAAATTTGTTTCTCAGTCAAACCCGTGCGAATAAAATCTTAGCTTATTTAAATTCTCCAGGAATTAACATCAATAAATTTAAACTTGTGGCTGTAGGTTCTAAACTACCTTACCAGAGCGAAGTTATTTTAGATGCTAAACAGCTAAATCGCCGAGTATCTTTTCAGGTTTTTATAATTAATAAAACTCAATAAATATGCTTCAGAAAAAAGTTTGTATGGTAGGTGCATTTGCTACAGGTAAAACAAGTTTAATCTCAAGGTTTATCTACAGCATTTTTTCGGAAAAATATTACACTACTGTAGGCGTAAAAATTGACAAAAAAACTCTAGAGTTTCAGGGAAATAATGTGAATTTAATCCTTTGGGATCTTTATGGTGAAGACGAATTTCAAAAAGTTCGGATGTCCTATCTCAGAGGTTCATCGGGTTATATATTAGTTGTAGATGGCACTCGGCATAATACCCTAGATAAAGCTTTTGAGCTACAAATTAAAGTAGAAGAAAGTATTGGCAAAGTTCCTTTTATCTTAGTATTTAACAAGTGGGATATGACCAATGAATGGGAAATTGAAACTCATGAGCTAGATGTGATTATCCAAAAAGGTTGGACTGTGATTAATACTAGTGCTAAAACTGGACAGGGTGTGGAAGAAGTTTTTCAAACTCTTACTAATAAAATCTTAAATGGATAAATGGTAGATATTCCCCATGCTGTGATTTTATATCTTCTCAACTTTATTATAGAACAGCGATCGCTTGCCTATTTATTAGTCACAAAAGATGGTTATCTTGTAGCTTGGGGTGGGAAACTATCTGAATATGGCATGATGAATCTCAATCAAGAAGTATCTGTATGTGAACAGTTTTTTTTCCTAGAAGGTTTACTACCTTTAGATGATAATCCTGTATTTTTACCCTTGATTAAAATGGAGGTTGGTATCTGTGCAGACATCCATATTTTTCCCTCAGAAGAAGGTGATTGGATATTATTTTTAAATAGCATTTTAGATGAAAAACATCTCTCTGCTATGCAACAAGAAGCAAATCTTTCCAATTTGTTACAAGAAAAATCTGATAAATAATTCAATCAGCCACCTAAAGAATAAATAATTAAATTTTGTATATTTATGTTATGAGCAAAACTCTATTATCTGACTTATTTTTATCTTTAAATATTTTAGTTTTAGAAAAAGTTGATATTGGATTATTTAGAGTTACGGCTCAACCACCTAATTGGTTGAGGCGTTTTTGTAGCCAGGAATTAAAATTTGGTATGAATATGTTAATTCCCCAAGAGGAATTTACTTTTTTAGAAAACTTTTTGTTTGATGCCGAAGATTTTTGGTCTAGCAATAGTATTGGCAAGCTAAGTTCTGGTATTTGGAGTCAAAAAAACTTAATCGGTTATGAAGAACAACTAGAAGCTTATACTTTGTGTGTACATGAGAGTAAAATTTTGTTAATTGAATTAGCCGAAGATAAATTTAAATATAAGCAACACTTAATCCAAGCAGGGAGAGAACAACAATTAAATTATCAGCAATTATTAAAAGATAATCAAAGAAAAGAAGTATTGATTAATTGTATTATCCATGATATAGCCGGGCAACTAAATGCAATTAATTGCTGTTTGGCTCTGCTAGAATTTGAAAATTTAACAGATAAAGGCAAAGAACATTTAGAAATTGCTCGTAAGCAATCAACCAAGCAAGAAATGTTAATTAGAAATATATTAGATGCTTTTTCGGCTGAGGTGCGATCGCTAGAAAGTTTTATCGTAGATATTGATACGTCTCCAGATATTTTAATGGCGATACAAGAAGTAATAGAGCTATTCCAAGCTACTTTTGCTCTGACTAATCAGCAGTTACAGCTTGCTGCCGACGTTGATATCACAGCAGATTGGAAAGTTATTGGTGAACAATCGCGCTTAGATCGGGTCATTACAAATCTTATGGAAAATGCTTATCGCCACAGTCCAGAAGATTCTACTGTAACTATAGGTTTACAAGCAGATGCAAAATATATTCTCTTCACTATCGATGATGAAGGTGAAGGTGTACCACCAGAAATGGTAGATAATTTATTTCAAAAATTTTCCCAAGGTCAAAATCGTTCAGGTAGAGGCGGTATTGGTCTTTATTTTTGTCGTATGACGATTGAGCGTTGGGGAGGAAGTATCGGTTATTCCCCACGTCAAGAAGGCGGTTCCCGATTTTGGTTCCGCCTTCCCAAGGCTGGTGGTTTAGGGGTGTAAGAGTGTAAGGGTGTAGGTAAGTAAAACTCTTACCCACATTTACTGTTCCCTAAATTTAATAACCAATCAGATGTAATACATCGCGCAGAACGCTGTAACCTGCTAAATCCCAGAGTAAGTAAGCCACAAAACCAATCGTGGCTAAACGACCGTTCCATAGTTCAGCTTGGGGAGTCCAGCCAAACAGAAATTCATTGCGATCGCGGCCGTTATAAGCATTAGCAATCACGGGTAAATCAGTAGAGGAACGATTTTCCATTGCTTGATTCCAAAATTATTTGTTACTTAACTTAACGTTAGCTATTTATTGCTAGACTGCTTTCTGTCTGTAGGTACAAACTCCACGCACTTCTTATGGACGATTAAAAAAGCCTGAAAGTCTAAACATCTCCACCCTCAGAGGGTGATGAAAATCATATTTGTAAATAAGTGTAAATTACTATTAACTAAATATTGCCTAAGCTTAAGATTAAAACATAGTAATTTATCTAGTTTTAATAAATAGCAATTAAACGCCTACAGTTGTTAATAAATGGGCATTTTGCTTTATTCATTCAACAAATATCTCCAAAATTAAATCTCATGGATCAACAAACTTCTACCCGACGCTAGATATATTGTTCAAACTTCAGATGGATGCTGAAATCGCCTAAATTACTGGATTCTGAGATTTACGAGAGTTAGGTATGGCGATAGTTACAGACATAAATTTCATAGTTGCTGCTCAAACCATTCTTAAATCCCTCCAAAGTTAAACTTTAAAAGAAGGAAATACAATGATTCAAAGTACGGGAATTATGTTGGGACTCTACAAACCATTATTATGGGTAGCACAAATTTCTGTAGATCCCTCCAGCGTCACGCCAGCGCAAGCATCGGTGCTGACATCCGGGCCACGCTTTTTTGTCGCCTTAATCTCCGGCGTGATTCTCGCTTTTGCTTTTCAACTAGTGCTAACAAATCTCTCTGTTGCAGCGGGTATTTCCTACCTCGGACATTCATCCGATGCGGATGCAAATCATGGAGAAACTGGCAGTTTTGGCGGAACCATTCGCAAAATTGGCACGGCTGTTGGGATTTGGACATTAGTTACCGTTACCATCGCCTTATCAATCGCCAGTTTCTTAGCAGTAAAATTAAGCTTAGTGATCTTTGATCCCAGACTAGGAGCTATTCTCGGCTTAGTCATTTGGGGAGCATACTTCTTATTACTAGTATGGGTAAGTTCCACTACCGTAGGTTCCTTAATTGGTTCAGTGGTTAACACTGCTACCTCCGGTTTTCAAGCCATTATGGGAACTGCAACCGCCGCCCTTGGTGCTAAAGCCGTCAATCAGCAAGTGGTAGCCACCGCAGAAGCCGCCGCCGCCGCTGTACGCCGGGAATTAGGTAGTGCTATAGACCCCATCAGCATTCGGGAAAATGTCGAAGATTATTTAGAAAAGCTGCGTCCCCCGGAACTGGATGTATCAAGAATACGTGGTGAATTTGAAAAATTACTCAATGATCCGCAATTAAAAGCGATCTCCGGCAGTCTTGATTTACGCAACATCGACCGCCAAAAATTTATTGATTTAGTCAGCAGCCGCACTGACCTTTCTAAACGGGACGTTAAGCGCATCGCAGATACACTGTATAGCGTTTGGCAACAAACATTAGGACAACATCAACCGACTCCAGACCGCCTGGGCGAATTAGTTGACTATCTCAAATCCCTACCCCCAGGACAAACCAGAACCGACGAACTGAACGCCAAACTAGAACAGTTAATTGCTGAAACTCGTTCCTCTAAAGAAACAACCCAAGAAACCGCCCCCGGAATCATTCAGCAGACACTCCAACAAGGAATAACAGCCCTGACTGGTATAGTTTTGGGACGTGCTGATTTATCAGAGATCGATGTAGAAAAAATCTGGCAATCCCTATCTACAGCTAAAGATAAAGCCACAGAACAAGCAGATAAACTAGGTCTTCCTACCCCATCCCAACCCTACAGCCCAATTCGCGCTGATGTTGAGAACTATCTGCATAACACTTACGCTTGGCAATTAAGTCAAGAAAAAATCGCCCAAGAATTCCGCGATGTTATCTATGACCCAGCCGCCGATCCTGGCATCATTAAAAGAGAATTAGAACGACTTTCGCGCAATGATTTTGTGAATATCCTGCAACAGCGAGGATTACTTACCCAAAGCGAAATTCAACGGATTGTAGATCACCTAGAAGCTGTGCGTCAATCAGTCTTAGTCACAGCCATAGCCGAAGAAGAAAGAGAAATTACTCAAGATTTGCAACGCCGAGTTGAAAGTTATCTGTTGGTAACATCAAAATCAGAGTTGAATGCTGAAGTAATTGAACGAAATTTCCCCGCTTTATTGTCAGACTCAGATGCAGATTTTGAAACTTTGTCACGCCGCCTAGCAGTGATTGACCGTGAGGAAATGCGGAAAATCCTCCTAGAACGCAATGATATTCAACTATATGAAGTTGAACCAATTCTAGATGAATTAGAAAAACAGCGCGATCGCGTTTTAGTTGAAGCGCAAGGTATAGTAGAACAGGCAAAATATCAAGCAGAAACCCTGTGGTTGAATGTGGAATCATATCTGCGGAACACAGGCAAAGCTGAATTAAACCCTGATGCGATTCGTGCCGATATCAAGCGATTATTAGAAGATCCCCAAGCTGGGATGAGTGCAATTCGGACAAGATTGTCGCGTTTTGACCGTGATACCTTAGTGCAGTTGTTAAGTCAGCGCCAAGATTTGAACGAAGACCAAGTTAACGACATTATAAATGTTGTGGAAGATTCTTGGCACAGTCTTCGCCATGCACCACAAGCTGTAGCCGACAGAGCCAAAGAGCAATATGATTCTGTAACAACCACAATTACAGATTATTTGCGGAACACTGGTAAAGCAGAACTCAACCCCGAAGGAATCCAACGAGATTTGAATCGTTTGTTTGAAAATCCCAAAGAAGGTGCAGTTGCATTGCGGCGGCGGTTATCACAGGTAGACCGAGATACCTTAGTCAAATTGTTGAGTCAGCGTCAAGACTTGAGTGAAGAACAAGTCAACGAAGTGATTGACTCTATGCAAACATCAATCCGCAATTTTGTGCGTGCGCCGCGGCGTTTGGCTACCCGCACACAGCAAAGAATGGACACATTCAAAGCCTATCTAGAAGAATATCTGCGCCAAACTGGTAAAGAAGAACTCAACCCCGAAGGTATTAAACGTGACTTGCAGTTATTGTTGCATGATCCACGGGTAGGCGTGGAAAGTTTGAGCGATCGCTTGGCTCATTTTGACCGTTCCACCATCATCGCTTTGCTGAAGATTCGGGAAGATATGAGCGATGAAGAAGCCGCCAGAATTGCCGATAATATGATTTCGGTACGCGATCAATTTGTTGAGCAAATACGGAGTATTCAACGACGTATACAAGATGTAGTTGACGGCGTTTTTGCCCGTATCCGCAACTATCTCAACTCTTTAGATCGCCCAGAACTTAACTATGATGGGGTTAAGCGGGATGTACGCCAGTTATTTGACGATCCCCAAGCGGGATTTGATGCCTTGCGCGATCGCTTATCTGCATTCAACCGTGATACTCTAGTTGCCATCATGAGTTCCCGTGAGGATATCTCTGAGGAAGATGCTAACCGGATTATTGATCAAGTAGAACGCGCCCGGAACACAGTCTTGCAACGAGCCGAACGCCTGCAACACGAAGCCCAACGCCGTTTAGAGGAAGTTAAGCATCAAGCCCAAAAGCAAGCCGAAGAAACCCGCAAAGCCGCAGCCTCAGCCGCTTGGTGGTTATTTACCACAGCCGTCGTTTCTGCAATTTTTGCTGCATTTGGTGGTGCGATCGCTGTTACTCCTATAGGCTAACAAGTTGTCTCCGCTAAAATTTCAGCCTCCCATATTGGGAGGCTTTTTTATCAGTTTACAATCCAAAATCCAAAGTCTAAAATCCAAAATTGATATAACGCAGACGTACTCTCAAAAGACGCAACCATCGCAACCAAACTTGTGCAGGTTGCTCAAAGAAAGTAAAAATATCCCCAAAACCCAGGTTAGTTTTATGATGGTGTAGCCAGTGTCTTTCAGGAGTTGTAATTAAGAGAAATTGGCACACAATATTCACAATATTTGGAGTTTGCCAACCTAAAATACTCACGTGTCTCCACCATACATGAAACTGGCCTAATAGCAGTCCAGAAATTACACCAATGGGAGAGAAAGACCAAAGCATAACTGCCATAATTAAATAAGGCAACGCTCCTAAAATACCATCTAAAAGTACCTGAAGATTTAACGTTAATATGGCATAGTGGCGAAAATCTTTCTTCCAAGAATGATGTGTTCTTAAGTGGAGGCTACCAAAAACATGCTCAGGTATGTGGTAAACAAATGTAGATAAAAAATCACCAAAAAACAATAATAGCCAAGCAACAACGATAGCCTCAAGCATTTGTACTCCTCACGTTCAATCAAAAAATCCACACAAAAAATCCCAAGATGATGGTTGATGCTGGGCAGCATCTTGTCTTCTTCAGGTCTAGACTTCAGTATTTGAAAGTTTTATAAATGTGCGATTTTCAATTTATTCAACCGCATGAATAACTCCCATTTGACTTCTGTCCGAAATTGATTTGATTAATACTGCTAAAACTTGATAGATTTAGCGTATTTTATTTTTGTCACCTCATAATCTTCTGATGAATAGAGACAGTATGAGCAAAGGATGAGTTAAAATTAGTACAAATTTAGGTTAAGGTTTTTCGCAAAATTATTTAGAAAAAATTAACTGCCAACTTAAAAATAAAGCATGAGATGTAGTTAGCTCACTAGAGCAAATCAGTGATTGAAAATTGTCGCTGGCGATCGAGTTCTTGAAGTTTGATTTTTTCGGTGTAGAATGCCTGATAATACGATCGCCATTTTTCTGGCTCTGTTTCTGGATCAGTTTCTTGCCACAGCTCTAAAAAGTAACGATAGCGCTTTTCGCGCAATACTCTCTCCATACAAGCAGTTGCAGCTTGCACAACTTGCGGTGTACGTAAGATTTGTTTTTTCCCTGTCTCATTTAAATGAAACAGATGGGAGATTAATTCTATTTCTTCTGCTAATTCTAAGTATCTGTCTTGTAAACTTGAGATTAAATTAATTGGGTCGTTTGTTACATCTACAATCTGTCGCCACAACGAACGATGGTGAGACAGGCTAAAATCTAAATTTCGTTCTTCTAGTTCGTGAATAATTGCTGGTCGTTGTTCGGGACAATGGAGGTATATCCGCAGTAATAAACCTTCGGCGTGTTCTAAAAGACTGCGTTCTGTAGTGGGTATGGGAAAGGGAGATGTTTTTTTGCTACCCCATTCTCTTTTTGTGGATATTGGCTGAGAATAAGCAGCTGTGGCTGGTGCAATTTGAGTTAACAAATTTTCTGCTCTTAAGGATATTAGGTTTGTATCACCCAAACTGAGAATTTCGGCACAACGACCCACATAATAGCTGCGCGTATCATTATTTGCAATATTTTTCAGTAATTTTACTATCTGCTGAGTTACCTGCTGAAAATCAGTCGCCTGTTTTAAGTCTCTGTCTTGAGTAACTTGCTGAATTTGCCAGTCTAACCAAAGTGGCGCATTTTTTAATAATTCTTGGTATTCTTCAGTACCGTGAGTGTGCAAGTATTCATCTGCATCTTTGCCATCAGGGATATTGAGAATCTTGAGTTGGACTTCACCTTTATATGCTAAATCTGCAATTTCGCCGATCGCCCGTTCCGCTGCATTTATCCCGGCTTTATCCGCATCAAAGTTGAGAACTAACTGTTTAGAGTCGGTGTAACGTAATACCAAGCGGACTTGTTCTAAACTCAAGGCTGTACCGAGAGAAGCAACAGCGTTATTAATCCCCACAGCATGAAGGGCGATCGCATCAAAATATCCTTCTACTACCACAGCTTGATCAAGTTGAGCAATCCCGGCTTTGGCTAAGTCGATGGCGAATAAGGTTTTACCTTTATTAAATAGTTCGGTTTCTGGGGAATTGAGATATTTTGGCTGTTCATCTGTCAGAGTTCGCCCACCGAAAGCAATTACGCGCCCTTGAATATCGCGGATGGGAATCATTAGGCGATCGCGGAATACATCATAATAACCGCCGCCTTCTTTGCGCGGCTTAATCAATCCGGCTTTTTCTACCAACTGCACTGGGTAATGTTTATTTTCCACCAAATAGCGGTACAGGGTTTCCCAACCTGCGGGGGCGTAACCCAAACCAAACTGCTGAATGGTTTCTTCTTTGAGTTGGCGCTGAGAAAGTAAATACTGCATCGCCTTTTGCGCCTGAGTTTGGCGCAGGGCGTGTTGATAAAAATTTGCTGTCGCCGCGAGAACTTCATACAACTGTTCACGCAACGACATTTGACGCTGTAATTCTTGTCTTTGTTCAGGTTCTAGGGTTTGCACATTCACTTGATAGCGCCGCGCCAAATCCAGCACGACTTCCGTGAAAGACTGCTTACCCAAATCCATCAAAAACTTAATCGCATTTCCCCCAGCTTGACAGCCGAAGCAATAATACATTTGCTTACCCTGACTGACTGTGAAGCTAGGACTTTTCTCATTATGGAACGGACACAGCCCGACAAAATCTTTACCACGCTTGCGTAAAACTACGTGTTCTGAGACAACATCTACAATGTCAGCACGTTGTTTAATTTCCTCAATTGTGTCTGGGTGCAAGCGGGGAATATACATATTAGTCATTTGTCAATAGTCATTAGTCATTGGTGATTGCAAAGAACAAAGGACAAATGACTAATGACAAAATACTTCTGATAACTATTATATTCTTGTGGCTAGGCGAAAAATTATGTATAAAATTGCTTACGCTTAATTTTTTAAGAGGAAATACTGAAGATGGGGCGTATATTTATTTCGGCGGCGCACGGAGGCAAAGAAGCAGGAGGTATTGATCCAGGTTCCATCGCTGGGGGAACCACTGAAGCTAGAGAAATGATTCTGCTGCGAGATTTAATTGTCACAGAACTGCGGGCGCGGACTTTTGAAATTTTGGCAGTTCCTGACGATTTAAGCGCGGCTGACTCCATTGCTTGGATAAATTCTCGTGGTCGTCGGGGTGATGTCGCCCTAGAAATTCATGCTGATTCCGCCAGTAGCCCAACTGTGCGTGGGGCGAGTGTCTTTTATATCGCCAATAATAATGAGCGTAAAAGTAATGGTGAATTGCTGTTAGTAGGTTTGTTACGCCGCATTCCTCAATTACCCAATCGTGGAGTTAAGCCAGATACAGATAGCGGCTTGGGACGTTTAGCCTTTTGTCGTCAAACCACACTGCCTTCATTATTAATGCAAGTGGGATTTCTCAGCAGCCCCGATGACCGCGCCTTGCTACAAAACCGTCGTCGGGATTTTGCGTTAGGTATTGCGGATGGATTAGCTTCTTGGAGTCGGGTAATTGACCCCACACCAGGAACCCCAACTGAACCAACTTATCCATCTATCAATATCAACATCAACGGTCAGAATTACTCAGAACAAGGAATATTAGTCAATGGTAATGCTTATATTCCCATTGATTTAGTAGATCGGTTGCGGATTGACTTAACAACAGCACAGAATGTCAACCGGATTACCTACCGCAGAGTAGTGTATGTCAAAGCGGTTGAATTACGTGATTTTAATATTTCTGTTGCGTGGGATGGGGGAACGCGCACTGTTAACTTACGTTCCATTTTAGTAATTTGCAAAGGTCAAATGGATCAAATTATTTCCCGTGGAAATACCTCAGAAGTGCAGCTACAACTATTTTTGCGAAATAACAATGACAATGCTGTAGTCAAATTTCCAGACTTACCAAAACTTTATCGAGAAGAAGCCTCAATCGAAGGTGTCAACTATGATATTGCTTTTTGCCAAATGTGTTTAGAAACCGGATTTTTACGCTTTGGTGGTGATATTAGAGCAGAACAAAATAACTTTGCTGGACTTGGGAGTATTGGTGGTGGTGCAGCCGCAGCTGCGTTTGAAAATGCCAGAATTGGAGTTAGGGCGCATATTCAACATTTAAAAGCTTACGCCAGTTTAGAACCTTTGGTGAACGAAGTTGTTGACCCCAGATTTCGCTTTGTGACTCGCGGAATTGCGCCGTTAATTAGTCAACTTTCTGGTCGTTGGTCAGCGGATTTAGACTATGGTGCGAAAATTATCGCTATGTTGCAACGGTTATACGAATCAGCCGGATTAATGTAATTGTGAGATATCCTCTGATACTGCTATAAAATAGCGATCGCGTCCCTGTTGTTTGGCATTATACAGGGCTTGATCTGCTAAAGCGATGAGTATATCTGGCTTGATCTCCCAAGTGGGGATAAGAGAAGTAACCCCCAAACTCACAGTGACGATATTCTCGACATCAGACTGTACATGAGGAATAGCCAGAACATGAATTGCTTGCTGAATACTTTGCGCTACGTTTATTGCTCCTGCTAAGTCAGTATTTGGGAGGAGTATCGCAAATTCTTCTCCACCATAACGCGCTACAAGATCAGCAGGACGACGAACTGTCTGTTGAACAGTTTGCGCTACTCTGATGAGACAATCATCGCCTGCAAGATGACCATAGTAATCGTTGTAAAGTTTGAATTTATCAACATCAAATAATATCAGCGAGAGGGGTTGTTGTTCTCGTGTGAGAAGTTTCCATTCTGCTTGTAGTCGTCCATCTAAGCAGCGACGGTTAGCCACCTGAGTTAAACCATCTAGATTTACGAGTTTTTCTAGTTTCTGATTGGCATCTTCGGCTGTTTCTTTAGCAATTACTAACTCGGCGGTTCTCTCTTGTACTCGTTGTTCCAAAGTTGCCAAAGATGTTTGTAACTGAAGTGCCATATTATTAAATGATTTTGCCAGTTGACCGATTTCGTCTTTGGAGTTGACTTTGGCGCGGATATCTAAGTTACCTGCACTAAATTGGAAGACGATATTGGTAAGATAAATGATTGACTGTGTTAGCATTTGCCCAATCACAAAAGCAATAATTGTCACGATTGAAGCAATCAATGCAAATAAAAACATTGTGTCACGAATTTGCTTTTCTACAGGTGCTAAGGCAACAGCACGAGGTTGTGCGAATAATACAGACCAAGGTTTATATTTTAAATGCGCGATCGCAATCATATTAACCTGATTCCCTGTTGTTGACAGACCAGCAGTTAAATATAACTGTTGATTATCCAAAGCTTGCTTAAGTTTTAACTCATTAGTTGCCAATTTTGGAATAGGATCATTAGACAAACGCCCTTCAATTTGCAGTTGACTAACAACATCTAAAGGCAGCGGTACAATCGAGTGAAAAACTAGCTCTGGTGCAGTACTATGTGCTAAATAAATATTATTTTCATCTAAAAGAATCGCCAAGGATTTATTCCCAGTCTGTTTAGTTTCTCTAGTTACCAACTGCTGAATGACTGTAGCATTGTATGAAACACGCAATACACCCAAGATGTCTCCCTTGGCATTGCGAACTGGACTACTAAAAAAGATGCTAACAAGGTCATGAATTTTTGGCGATCGCTTCATGCTAGAAACAAAAGGTAGTTTAGTTTGCAGTGGTTCCTTAAAATAATCTTGTTTTGATTCATCTGTACTAATGTCCAGTGTATTTGTTGTATTCAAAACATTTTTTCCGTTTAAGTCGAGCAAAGAGTATGAGAGAATATTGAGCAGATCTTTGCGACTGAGCCGGCTTAATGTTTCTGTTGCTAATTGCTTTTCGGGGCTATTATCTCGCTCTTTTGGAGTTAAGCTGAGGTAGCCTGCCAAGCCTGGTAAAAGTGCTTCTACACGCACAGCATTCAAATTTCTATCAATAAAAGCATCTATTCTGTTACTGGTTTGGTTGGCCGCCGCAGATAGGGCTTGTTGAACGTTTTCAGTTAGGGCTTTTTCAGTTGTTTCTTTGTTGATAAATGCCAATAACAGCAGCGGAATCAAAGCAACAACAAGAAATGAGGCGATCAACTTTGGCCGGATGCTGCCCAAAAAAAAGTGCTGCATGGCTCTAAACTAGGAAGCAGGATTTAAAAAGGAAGAATTAAACAAACTTTTTAGCTCAGGAAGGCGCGTCATGCTGCCAGCACGAATAAAAAAATCTGCATATATTTTGGCAGTTTTGTATATAGAGTTAGGGCTACTAGATAGAAATAATTTTTCATTTGCACCTAAGTCACTTAGGTTTATTCCCGCTAGAGAGATTGTATTGTTAGGAATTTTTAACACACTGCTGATGATAGCATTTCCTTCCTGAACATTTGCTTTCCAGTAGTTTGATGCTTGCAACCATCCTTGCACAAATCCACGAATATCGTTAGGGCGATCGCGAATTATATCACCTCGAAAAACAATCATATCTAAAATTAAACCAGGGGTTTGTTTGCTGGTAAATAGAATATCTTCCCCTAATTTAATCGCTTCAGAAAGATGAGGTTCCCAAGTATGTCCAGCTTGAATAATATTATTTTTTAGGTTTTGAGGAATGTCTAAAGCTTCTAATTGCACTAAGTTCACATCATCGCTGCTTAAGTTGGCACTTTTCAACATCTCGATCACGAAAACCTCGCTAAAACCGCCGAGATTTGCACCTAGTTTTTTCCCTCTTAAGTCAGCCACGCTTTTAATTTGTGGTTGAGCGACTACCACATCTGCACCTGTTGATTCATCTATCACAACAACGCCTTGTATATCTGGATTTGTGGCACTCAAGATGATAAAACTTCCTAAAGATAACGAAATACCATCATACTTACCCGCACTGAAATTTGCTGCTTCTAATCGGGTGTATGGTTTAGAAATTAGTTCTACATCGACCCCTTGGGCTTTGAAGAATCCTTTTTCTTTAGCAATTATGCCTGGATACTCTCCCACAAAAGAGCCAAATTGCACTTTCAAAGGAGGGCGTTTTAATTCAGTTGGTACTGAACCATGACAAGCAAATAGCAAACAAGCTGTAATCAGAAAAATACTCGCATATCTCAGCAGTTTAAACATAAAAGCCATCGAAATCGAGAGGTGACGATGCGCCTGTAGTATGGGCTGTAAAATTTGCGGCAATGATTTTTTTTGCTTGTTCAACACTGCCATTGTCAAAGGCTTGGTAAAATTCCAGGGCAATGGCTTTGTTTTGTGCGGTAGACATGGTTAGAGTCCTGACAGGATATTAAGCATTTAAATACCCTTATATTTACCCACAGTCAAGCGTAAATACTATTAAAATCGCTGACCTATACCTAGATGCACTTTACTTTCTCCTTGGTCGTTAACGCCGTAGTCAGCCCGAATTAGTCCTAGTGGGGAATCTAAGCGCACACCTGCACCATAGCCAAAGCCGTAACCGGGTTTATCACGCGCACCAGCGGGGTCTCCTAAAACGGTGCTACCAGAACCTAAGTCTGAGCCGAAGTCGGCAAATAACACACCGCCAACTATGGGTAGGATGGGAAAGCGATATTCAGCGGAAGCTAAAACATAACTGCGTCCACTCCCAACTTTCCCGCCATCGTAACCGCGTATGGAGTTGGAACCACCTAAATTAAAGGCTTCGTAAGGTGGTAAATCGCCAATGACTGTACCTGCTTGGACGTTTAAAGCGAATACTTGCGGTTGTTTACTGTCATATACCTTGACTGGTACATATTGGCTGAAATTGGCGGTGACGCGGTTGAGGGAAATATTACCTTGACCGACGGGTATAGATTGTTCTGTACTCAATTTTAGTAAGGAACCTTGAGTGGGGTTGAGTGGGTTATTTCTGTTGTCTTTAGCAGCTGTGAAAGATACGGTAGTCAAGTCATCAATACCTGTACCACTGGCGGATAGGGGGTTATTTTGGGCATCGGTGGCGGTAACATTACCTTGGCGATCGCGGATTGTGGTTCTGGTATAATTCAATCCGAGAGAAGCATCCCAGCCGTCAATCGGTCTTTGCAAGCTGACACTCCCGCCAATTTGCCCTTCTCGCACTTTATCACCGTTAGCTAATTTGATGGTGTCGTCAAAGGTTTCAGAAAGTTCTTGGCGACGGAAGCCGTTAACGGTGTAACCTAAGCTGTCAGGATTGTTGGGGCGATAAGGGTTGATTAATTTTCCATCTAATTGCAAATCACGGCTACTAACACCCACATTCAAATTTAAAATATTGTTTTTCCCGGCAACATTTTGGTCTTGATAATTAACAGTACCAACAATTCCTTGATCGGCGTTATAACTCCCACCTAAGTTAATTGCCCGCGCGCCATTTTCTTTGAGTTCATAAACTAAATTTAACTTAGTTGCATCGCCTTCTAAAGCAACATTCACGCTGGAAAATAAGCCTGTGCGATATAGTTGCTGAATATCTTGCTGAACTAATTTTTCTTGAAAGATTTGCCCAGATTTGAGTTGAATTTGCTGGCGTAAAAAGTCTGGTTTGGTGCGTCCACTTACAGGATTACCTTTGCTATCAACGGTTTGACCTTCGTCGTTGACAAAGCGAAATTTAATCTCACTTACCAAACCTTCAGCAACGTTAATGTTCAGAATTCCCTCACGGCTGGGTTTAATTGATAGCAACCGCGCCAAGTTATAACCGTTGTCGGTGTACCATTTGTTGGTCTGTTCCACAGCTTTTTGCAATCCGGCGGGACTGATGGCGCTGTTGAATTGGGGTTGGAATCGTTCAAGGACTACTGGATAAGTTAGTACTTTAGCACCGGAAAGTTGCAGCGATCGCACTATGACTGGTTGCACTTGATAAGTTACACTCAACCCTGTAGCGGTGGTACGGCTATTGACATTGGCCGTGGTAAATAAACCAGTTTCTAAAATTGCGGCGACATCTTGTTGTAATTGGTTTTGGCTGGTGTCTCCCCCAGACTGGGTTTTGATAACTCGGCGGACAATTTCTTGTAATTCGGGAGTTGCGCCTACTATTTGTACATCTGTCGCTGTGACGACTAAGTTATTGTCTGTTGGTAAAGATGGCGTAAGTTTCACGGTAGTATTACTCTGATTAACTGGAGTTAGTACTACTGGCGAATTTTTGTTAATACCTTTGGTATTTGAGGAAAACTGTGGCACTATGACAGTCTCCGGTAATGAAATTGCTTCTACTCTTGTGGGGGTTTCTTCAATTACCGGAACCACTACATCTTTTTTAGTTTCGTTGGCTGAGGTAGTTGGTGCAGCTAGGGCTTGTTGTGTCACATTACTAGCCGCTAAAGTAGCTAAAGTTAAAATTGCTGTTTTAGAAATTTGCATAACAAATAATTACTAATTCGTAATTCGTAATTAAAGGATGTAGGCTTACGCCACTGGCTGAGTAAAAATAGCCGTGGTTCCCTCAATTTATTGACGGAAGTAATAAGCTTTAAGCCCTTAGCTAACTTCTATGGGTTAATTACGAATTATCAATTACAAATTATCTTGACAGTTAATCTTGATGTTTTGTTTCTTATGAGTCAGTCATCATCTACAAGTTCTCGGTTACGCTTACTGGTTTTAAGCAACGGTCATGGCGAAGATATAATTGCAGTGCGAATTTTGCAAGCATTTCAGGAACAATCAAACCCACCAGAAATTTTTGCTTTACCGTTGGTGGGAGAAGGACACGCTTATCAAAATTTGGGTATTCCTTTGATTGGTTCAGTGCGGACGATGCCTTCTGGTGGTTTTATATATATGGATAACCGTCAACTGATGCGAGATGTGCGCGGTGGTTTAGTACAGTTGACTCTCAGCCAAATTCAAGCAATGCGGCGATGGGTGAGTTCTCAAAAAAAATCAGGTAAGCCAGTGGGGGTTTTAGCGGTAGGTGATATTGTCCCGCTTTTGTTTGCCTATTTTAGTGGCGCGAATTATGCTTTTGTCGGCACGGCGAAATCTGAGTATTATGTGCAAGATGAAACAGGATTGTTACCACGTAAATCAAAATCTGCGCGTTGGGAAAATTTTTCTGGTTCAATTTACCATCCTTGGGAACGTTGGTTGATGAGTCGTCGCCTTTGTCGGGCGGTGTTTCCCAGAGATGCTTTGACTACGGAGATATTAAAACAATGGCCGATTCCCGCGGTTGATGTGGGGAACCCAATGATGGATGGTTTAGTGCCAAGCTTTGGGATGCAACGATTTTATACTGCGGATACCCAACAAAAAGAACTTGCACGACCACTAGTTGTTACCCTACTTCCTGGTTCTCGCCCGCCAGAAGCTTATCACAATTGGCAAGTAATTCTAGAAGCTGTATCTGCAATGCTGGCGAGTCTTCAAGAGCGTGATGCAGTCGGGCATAGTTCTGGTAATGTGGTGTTTTTAGCAGCGATCGCACCCAGTCTCGATACCAGTCAATTAACTTCTAGCTTACAGGTTCAAGGTTGGCAACCCCACACGGAATCCCCAATTTCTCTACCTGATGTCAATACTTTAATCTTTAAGCAACGCAATGCCTATTTACTCATTTCTCAACAAGCTTATAACGATTGTTTGCATTTGGGAGATGTGGCGATCGCAATGGCGGGGACAGCTACTGAACAATTTGTTGGTTTAGGCAAGCCAGCGATCGCTATTCCCGGTCAGGGGCCACAATATAATTATGCTTTTGCTGAAGCCCAAAGCCGTCTTTTAGGAGATTCTTTAATTTTAATTGAAAAGCCAGTCCAAGCAGCGAAGGTGATGCGATCGCTGCTCCAAAATCCTGACAGATTACAAATCATCGCTGAGAATGGCTTGCGGCGCATGGGTCAACCAGGGGCTGCACGACGAATTGCTGATTGTTTAGCCGAAAGATTAGTTTTAAAAAGCAAAAAGTAAAAAGGTAAAAGATTCTCTGGTTTAAGAGTAAAGTGCTGATTTTTAAGCATAAACCCAGCAACTACCCGACTGGAAGCCGCGTTACGTCTACAAGGCTCAAATCAATCAACCCTGTTCTACCTATGTAACTACAGCTATAACCTTTGCCTTTTGCTTTTTAACTTTTAACTTCTCTATGCAACTAACCCAGAACGTAAAGCACGCACGGCGGCTTGGGTACGGTCATCAGCGCAGAGTTTATTTAAGATATTGCGGACGTGGGTTTTCACTGTCCCAACGGTGATATATAGTTTCTCGGCGATTTGACCATTGCTGCATCCAGCAACGATTAATTCTAAAATTTCTAATTCTCGTTGGGTGAGAGGATAGGTTTCTAGAACTTGCTCGTATTCTGTGGCTAATGCTTCAATTTTCACTGTCTTGGGCTGATCACCTTTTTGGTTTTCCCCTGGTATACCTTGACGCATTTTGCGTAATACCACATTGGCGATCGCCGGATCAATCCAAGAGTTACCACCGTGAGTTGCTTGGATGGCCTCTGTTAACTTACTAATGCTGGTTTCTTTCATGTAATAAGAGTCTGCACCCGCCGCAAACGCCGCCAATACTGCATCCTCTGTATGATCCATTGTCAATATCAGGATTTTGGTGGCTGTTTGTCCTGTCTCAGCTTGATAACGTCTATATTTACGGGTGAGTTCAATCCCATCCATGTCAGGTAAGCCAATGTCTACCACTGCTACATCTGGCTTGGCTGTTTCTAATAGTTTCATTCCTTGGGTGGCATTTGCTGCTTCCCCAATTACTTTTAATCCGCTGTGAGACTGCAATGCAGCCTTCAGACCCATTCTGGTTAGATCGTGATCCTCAATTAAAATAATGCTGATTTCATTCATTGCTCAACTCACTCTTCATTGATTGCGTCTTCTCAAGCACCGCTTTTGTAAGCCACTTTATCTATGTTTTCCCAAACCAAAGATAGATGATCTTGCAAAGGGCTTGCATCCACCGATAGAAGTAGGATTCTTCAATTTTTTCAAATAGATAGATTTAAATATCTAGCCAGAGATATATAGATATTGTACGACCAAATATGGAATATTTGTGGCAATTTATCGCTTTTACCAACTTTTAGTGATGATTGGCAAAATAGTAAATCTTGCCAATATTCAATCATAATTGATAGCTCAAAAACTGAACAAAATGGATAAATTAGAAAAACTTGAAATTGCCTTAGCCAAAAATCAACACTTGCAATTTCTCAAAAATATCTTGCCTGAGACTATCAAATTCATCGGATTAATGCAACAGGAGGGCAATCTCCTAGGAATTAATCAGTCAGCGTTAAATTTTTGTGGATTGACTAGCAGCGATGTACTGGGTAAACCTTTATGGGAAGCTTGCTGGTGGCATAACTCTCAGGCAGCCCAAGAAGCCATAAAAATAGCCGTTGCTTGTGCTGCCGCAGGTGAATCTGTACATTACGAAGTTGAAATATTAGGGGCAGGCGATCGCTTATTAACCTTTAATTTTTTCATTAAGCCGATCACTAATCAACAAGGACAAATTATTTTTTTAATTTTGCCAGGCCAAAATCTGCCTGACTCGCAAACTGGTTATGATCAATCTGCTGCTTCATTACCGCATCACTCGCGCCTTGATGGTCAAGTAAAGATTTGTCCAACAGACCAAGGTAGCCACTACAAATTTACTGTTGACGATGATGAACCTGGTATTGCCCCAGAATATCAGCAGAAAGTGTTTAGCATCTTCCAAACTTTAACAGCCCGCGATCGCCAGGAAAACACAGGCATTGGATTGGCGATCGGGAAAAAAATTGTGGAAACAGAAGGCGGTACGATCAGTTTAGATTCAAACTCTGCTATCGGCAGTAGTTTTCACTTCATTTGGAAGAAGCAATCAGAAAAGTAAAACTGCTTAAGCTGAGGGGGCAGAATATTTGTTTACAAATCTCACTAATGGCTGAGGACAGGCATTAACATGCTCATTTACAATAATAGTTAGCTTAATCAGGCTTTTTTTGTTGATGATTATACAGTTATTAATTACTAATTTTGAAAATATCATAAGTAATTAAATGCTAATAATCAGATTTATTTTAATTAGTGATTTATTTGCCAAAAACAAAGTTTCCATTCATTTCATAAAAACATGTTAGTAAGAGTCATTAATATATTATTTAGTGGAGGACGATGAAGTTGATATGGAAAGTGTGTGAACCACCTTAATTCACTAAAAATTGATAGGAGATATGTACAACAGAGGAGGTAATAAATATAAAGCCAGCTAAAATAATTGAAGATTGAGAACCTTCTGCAAGATAATTCCCAAATCGGGATATTATTAATGAATAGACAAATGTCCCTAAGATATAATATTTTGTTAAATTTCTATATCCAAACATTTAACTCAACTCTCAAACTTTTTATTTGGATAGCTTGAAAATAAAAATGATATACATCAAATCGCATTGGACAGCGAAAATAAAAGCAAATGGAAGAAACGCTGAGAATTTTGGTTGTAGACGATGATGAAGTAGACCGGATGGCAGTACGCCGCGCCTTGATACAAGCAGGTGTCAAAATGGAACTGTCGGAGGCTGGTAATGGCCATGAAGCACTACTCGCTTTGACAACTACCACATTTAACTGTGTTTTCCTCGATTATCGCCTACCTGATCAAGATGGCTTAACACTGATTCACAGGGTACACGCATCGGAAATCAAAGTTCCTTTAGTTGTTTTGACAGCACAAGGAGATGAACAAATTGCTGTAGAATTGATGAAAGCTGGTGCTACAGACTATCTTTCTAAATCACGCGTATCTTCAGAAACATTGGCACAAGTTTTACGCAATGCTATGCGAGTATATAGTGCCGAAATGCAAGCAAATTTAGCACTCCAACAGTTAAAAGAAAGTCACGAGCAACTCATCCGCAAAAATCACGAACTCGAAAGACAACGGCAACAAATTCAACTGCAAAACTTCAAGTTAATCGAAGCATCAAGACTAAAAACGCAATTTTTAGCTACGATGTCTCATGAATTGCGAACACCAATGAATGCGATTATTGGATTTTCGCAAATATTATTGCGGCCAAAATTTGGTCAACTAACACCTCAACAAACCGATATGGTTGAGAGAATTTTGAATAACGGCAAGCATTTATTGATGTTATTAAATGAAGTGCTTGACTTTTCTAAATTGGAGGCCGGAAGATTAGAATTAAAGTCCGAATTATTTGATTTAACGAAAATAGTCAATGCAACTGTTACCGAGATGCAATCTCTAGCGGAAGCTAAAAAATTAGCTTTGCAAATAGAGATAAATTTAGAAAATCCTTGGGTATTTAACGATTCAATACGTGTACGCCAAATATTAGTCAATTTGCTATCAAATGCGATTAAGTTTACCGAAACAGGTTCTATTGCGGTAGAAATCAAAGAACTTCCTGATAGTCGGATAGAGATCGCAGTTCGTGATACAGGTATTGGGATAGCACCTAAAGACTTTCAACACATTTTTGAAGCCTTTCGCCAAGTCGATCAAAGCCTGACGCGGAAATATCCGGGTACAGGATTGGGTTTAGCCATTGTCGATTCCTTAGTCAGGATGATGCGTGGCACAATCTTTATCGAGAGCGAATTAGGAGTTGGTTCGATGTTTAAAGTTGAACTACCACGACAAATATTATCCCAAGATGCAGCCGGAAACATCCCGGCTTTAAATGTTGATGGTGAAAATATTTTTTTCTCGGCTCATAACCCCCATCAATCTTCTCCTCAATCCCGTCGCTCATCGATGAGGTATCCTCACCTAAAACTATAAATCCCTAGCACAAAAGTAGATTAATCATGTCTGTAGTGGAAAAGCCTAAAATTGATCGGATTCTTGCTGTTGATGACACTAAAGATAACCTGATTTTAGTTCAAACGATTTTAGAAAGTGAAGGTTATCAAATTGATTTAGTTTCCGACGGTAAATCAGCTTTAAAATATGTTGAACAATCTCCGCCTGATTTAATTCTGCTTGATGTGATGATGCCAGGGATGGACGGTTATGAAGTTACCCGTCGCATTCGTCAGAACCCAGAAATTAAAAGTTATATTCCCATTCTGCTAATCACCGCCTTTCATGAATCGAGTGTTGTGGAAGGCCTTGACAATGGTGCTGATGATTTTATTCGCAAACCTTTTGATACAGATGAACTCTTAGCGAGAGTGCGATCGCTTTTGCGACTCAAGCACAGTTTAGACGAACAGCAAAAAATGGCTCGCCAACGAGAAGACTTTGTATCTCGTCTCACCCATGATTTACGTACCCCCTTAGTAGCGGCTGATCGAATGCTGGGTTTGTTTCAAGACGAAACATTCTGCAAAATTTCGCCAGAAATGAAACAAGCGATTTCTGTCATGATTCGCAGCAACCAAAACTTAATGCAAATGGTCAATACCTTGCTAGAAGTTTATCGTTTAGAAGCCGGGAAAAAAACCTTTAACGATGAAGTTTGCAACTTACCAGAAATAGTTCAAGAAGTAGTCAGCGAATTATCACCCCTAACTAGTGAGAAAAATTTATATGTAGAAGTAGACACCAGTGCTTTAGCGTTAAATCCCACAGATCCTGGTATTATCATGGGTGATGCTTTAGAACTACGTCGGGTGTTCAATAACCTCCTTGGTAACGCCATCAAATTTACCGATACAGGCGGGATAACAATTCGCTTCTCAGAAGAAACAAACAACCTTCAAGGTAAAACTTGGGTCATCATTGCAATTGAAGATACAGGTTATGGTATCGCCCCAGAAGACCAAGTGAGCATATTTGAGCGATTTCGTCAAGGCAGAAATAAGCGATCTGGTAGTGGTTTAGGGCTGCATCTCTCCTACAGAATTGCCGAAGCACACGGTGGTAATATTACAGTTACCTCTGAACTAGGTAAAGGCAGTGTGTTTACAGTACGACTACCAAAAAGTCTTGAAGAAATTAGAGAGTAATGAATTGCCTTAATCCTGACACAGTTTATAACTAGAATGCGGCTCTAGTTTTCCCCTTAGCAGACGGCGCACAACCGTTTCTAAATCCTCAATTAAGAATGGTTTGCTGATATAGTCATCAAATCCAGCCTGAAGAATGCGTTCTCGATCTTCTCTGGTGGCTAAAGCTGTAACCGCAAGTACGGGAATTTTGTAAGTTAGTGAATCGTTCTTAAGATAACGGACAACTTCAATCCCGCTGAGACTAGGTAACAAAATATCTAGCATGATCAAGTCTGGCTGATACTCTTTAGCTACCAAAAACGTTGAGGAACTGTCTGATTGACAGATGAATTGACAGCCTAGCGACTCAAGAGCATAACTAATTAGCAGGAGATTATCATCATTATCTTCCACTGCCAAAATTAAAGGCTTCTGAGAGTTCTGCTGCTTGCCATCACTGATGAATGAATGTGCTAAGTACATCTTTTCTCCAGAAAAATCAATGGGGATTTCTCGTCGTTTTTGATATGGCAGACGAACCATCCCACAAGGGATAGGATGGAGTGGATTGAGAATTAGTTTTTATTTTAATTTATGACAGTTTAGTGTAAACAGAAAAAATTTAATGCTGATAGTTTGAGCAGACACTTTTTGATTATACGCAAAATTACATAATTTTTCGGCTAAAATTTATCATAATTTGATATAAAAAAATCTAATTTAGACTGTGGTCTATGTTGGAGCGATCGCCAATATAGTTAAAGATACGAACTTATATGTATAGTTGCTGGGTAAGCTTATCTGCGATCGCTATTCATCCGCTACAAAACATTAACTGTTTTATTGAGTCTTTCTGCATCAGGTTGAGAATATTTAGTACATTTTCTACTTAACTTTCTTCAATATTATTTCTCAGTTATTTACAGTATAAAAACTCAGAATAGGGATTTGCTCTTTGACGAAATCGCTTTCATATCCGAGCCTCATAATCTAATTTTATTTATGGAACTAAAATTTAACCAATCACGCACAATCAGTCAAAGAAACCAGGAATATCAAACAATTTACGAGATTGAGAACTTGCTCACAAGATTCAATGAATGTAATTTAGCTCATTCTGAATCGAATCATTCAGCACACTTAACAGTTACAATATGCTATCTAACTCAGTGTGAAGAAGACTAGCACTAAATTTGCTTAGTCAAGGTATTCAGTACCACAACGCAACTATGAATATCCAGACTACACCGAGCAGTGATCATCATGAAATGCTGACACCCAACTTACCATCAGTCGTGACTCAGAACTTTCTCTACCCTAGGATAGTTGTATCGCTAATCCACACTCAAAAGCCCAGCCATAATGGCCGGGCTTTTAAGAAAGGCAGTGGGGCTATATTCCCCAAATTTAAATATAGAGTTTCTGTATAAATCGCTGTACTGATAGGTAATACCACTGCGCCGAGACTAATTCCGGAAAGCGAGAAAAATTTTTGGGAAATTTATCTGACTATGTTTGGACAACATCCATGAATCAGTGGCAACGCCAGCCTTTAGGATTTTAAAGGAGAGTATGGTTGTAATTACGGATGAATAATACATTTGACTGGCAAGAATGGGTAACTGTATTGGGTTATGTGGGATTTACGGTGTTTATCATTGGTTGTGTGTTTACCGCACAGAGAAAATAAATACCCTAGGAGTCACATTTAATTTGCATATTTTAACTAAGGAGACAAGCGTCAGGGTTTTTTGAAAAAGCTACAGATGAACTGGCCAGGGTCTTGATTTTCAAAGGGTATAACAGTCCCATCTAACTGAATTCTCACCTTTTGACGACAGTTGTATAGCTCAAGGGGTCTTTTTTCCCCATCCACACTCACAATAGCCCGATATTCCCAAAAATTTTTGGCGCTGCGATTAATACTGAGAATGCAAATCTGACGACCGTCGTAATTACGGCATACAGAAGCATACGCTGGGAATATGTAGAAACTGGAGAGTATGAGGAGTAATATCAGGGCAAGATATTTCATTCGGCTCAATTTCAGAAAAATCAACTACACCGATTAGAGATACTGCGATGTTATGTTTCTAACGGGCGTTTATATTACAACTGTTAGTAGGCATTTTAGCGGCGATCGCACCTCAATTACCACAAAATCATGAGTTCATACGCCATTAGCTAGGGTAATTGCCATAATTTGAGTTATGAAATGAACTTAAGCATCTGGGAAACAAGCGTGGATCACGTGCTATTCTTAATTTGTTTTGTTTCAAATCTATGCGGAGGGTTAATTCCCAAGAGTTCAGAAATCAGACGCAGTAGCCTCACAGCGCTATATAGTTAACGCTGTAAGAGAGTTAATATTTTTTCTGACCAAAAAATTAACAAATTATTATACTTTTGTTTATGTTAATAAATAAAGTAAATAATAATCAGCTTTTGTTAAAATAAAAATGAATTAAATGAAAGTTTATTATAAATAGTAAATCTAGGAAAATATGGAGTGTTTGAGAGTGAAAGTTTATACTTTCAAGCGTTAAATTAGTATCAAATAAAAACAAGGACTAGGACATGAAATTTGGGATTGATATCGGACATAATTCTCCTCCAGACACTGGGGCTAGAGGGATAAAATTTGAAGATAATCTAACACTAGAAGTCGGCAACAAAGTTATAGAAAAATTGAAGGCTCTGGGGCATGAAGTCATTTCATGTAGACCAAACGGCCCTAGCTCTTCGGTGAAAGATTCACTTTCACAAAGAGTAAATAAAGCCAATGCTAATCGAGTGGAAATATTTGTATCCATACATTTTAATGCCTTTAATGGACAAGCTAATGGCACAGAGGTGTTTGCAGGTAGTGAGACAAGTAGAAAAATAGCGAAACCCGTATTAGATGAAATTATCAAATTAGGCTTTTTTAATCGCGGCGTTAAAAGTGGTTCCCACCTATTTGTAATCCGCAATACTAATATGCCGGCGGTTTTGGTTGAATGTTGCTTTATCGATTCTCAAAAAGATGTGAATCTTTTTAACTCAGAAGCAATGGCTAACGCTATTGTCAAAGGCTTAACGGGTAAAGTACCTACCACTCCTGTTCCCCCTGTCCCAGATGAAGAACAGAATGTTGATACCACAACTCTCCGATTACAAAAAGCTTTAAATCGCTTAAAAATTACCGATAAAAATGGTAAGCCCTTAGTAGAAGATAATGTCTTGGGTGCAATCACTAGTTCGGCTGTAGAAAACTTCCAAAAAATTGTGGGAATAGCTACATCAGGAGTTGCTAATACATCTACATGGAATGCGATAAATTTGATTTTGGCTAAACGCATTATCCGCCCAAATCATGCTGGGGGAACAGTGGTGAGATATTTACAATACCGCGTGGGTGTAGAAACTGATGGTGTTTACGGGCCGCAAACAGAAGCAGCCATCAAGAAATACCAACAGCAAAACGGTTTAACTGCTGATGGAATTGTTGGGCCAAATTCTTGGCAAAAACTAATTGGCTAATTATTGATGATACAGTCAGGCAAAATAAAATCAATGTAATTTTATTTTGCCTGTTGACTTAGCCACGATTTTTTTCTAGTAGCAGCATCATAATTAAACTTAACAAAATCTGCTGCTCTTCGCGATCGCTCATTTGATCAACAGCTTTGATGGTAAATTTCCGTGACAAGAAAGTCGGAATTTTCTCCAAACGCATTACCACGGTACCATCTGCCCGACTCACCAAATAGACAGGGTTGAATACATAACCAGTAAACATCCCCAAAATAGGGATTTCGGCAAATAAAGCGTCTGCAACTTTCACCCAAGGATTTTTCTCTTGGATAGTTAAATAAGTGCTGTCGCCATCAAAGATGTCATAACGCGCACGCCAAAGAGATTTTAACCCGCGACGTTTGACAGCACCGATATATGTTCCGTTAGTGTCGGCAAATTCATAACGAGCCGAGAAGTCAATAATGCGATCAGCTTTAATATAGTAGATGGGGTTAGTTTGTTCAGCATTAGCAAAAATTGTAATTGCTTCTTTGAGCTTAAAAAGCTTCTGTTTAACGTAAAAAACTAAATTACCCTCAGCATTCACAATAGAGATTTGCGGTGCTAATGCCCAAAACTTGAAGGTAAGTTCCAAAGGATACTGCATAATTCCGTATAAGCAACAAGGTTGGTTGCTTTATTAATCCCAAAAGCAGTAAATTACCTATAATTTTGTAAAAAATGTATACATATTGATATATTACTTTATCGAAAATAGATGATGAAAAGTGCGATCGCCTATTTCTCAGATCATTCCTGTGATGAAAGTTGCTCATAACGACATCAAAGAATTTTTTCACAAATCTGCCAAGGGGCTGCATAAAAAAATCAAGGTCAACCTATTGAGTGAGTGTAGGGGTTAAACCCAAGCGAAAAACACTTAAATTTTAGGAGACCGACCATGAAATTCTTTCATATCACCAGTTCTTTGTTGACTGCTACTGCACTTTTGACCAGCACATTTCCCGCGTTTGCAGGCCCTTTTGATGTTAGACCTTCTGGAATATTCAGACCGGCTGATGCGATTCCTGGGGCTGTTGGTAATGTAAAAGTGAATAATGCTACACCCAGCAGCAACCCAGTAGGTAATAGTGAAATTCAAGGTTTAGGCGACCATCAATCTTGGGTTGACCCCAAAACTCTCGCCAACGATCCCCGCGCCCTGTGTAGCGATGTTGGTTTAGGTAACAACACTCGCAATAGTTCCAGCAAAATTGCTTTAGCAACCTCTACCAGCACTCGTTCTAGTGCTTCTCGCAGCCACAATGATGGCGGTGGCGGTGGTGGTGGTGTCAGCATTTTTGGTATTGGTGTTAGCGGTAGTGGTGCTAGTCAAGGTAGCCAAAATAATAGCGAATCTCGTGATAACAACAATAACCGCACAGAAGAAAATAGCAACAGTTCTGCAACCGTTGTTCAAGGGAGAAATTGTGATGCTTTTGTTAACTCTGCTGCGGCTAGAGACATGAACTACCAAGACAACCTGACTCGCCGTTATGAAATTAAAACTGGTCGTCGCGGACAACAAGTTAATCAACTACTTGAAGATAAATAATTAGCCTCCCAGAAATACAAAAATAATTAACGTTAAAACGCCAGGGTTAGCGCCCTGGCAATTTTTAGCTTTTGGAAAAAGTTATGAACAAAATAATCTTTACTAGTGCAATTATGCTGCTGTTAGTGCCAGCTTTAGCGAATGCCGAAATTCCCAAACATACTCTGCAAAATTACCAATTTTTACCATATTTATTAGATAGTTCTGATCAAAATTCAACGGTGCGGGTGCGTTGTCTTTCTCGCCCAAAACAAGCAGCCATCAGAGAATATCTTTTACAGCCCTATGAGAGTAATTCCACTACCGACACTGTTACTATTGAAATTACAGGCAGTTGTCGTCATCTCAAAATTCGCGTCGAAGATGAGGCACGCTTTGATGATTATCCAGCCTACAACCCTTATTTAGACGAGCATCATACTAATTTTGATGATTCCTGGCTAACTCGTAAAGGTTCAGGATGGCATTGGTTGTTACGTCATAGATGAGTTTTGTTTATGTTGACTTTGAGAGCTTTTGTGAGTCGTGGTAATTTATTGACTAGCTCTGTTTGAGGTTAGTGAATGTCGCCACGCACCTATTATTGATCCAGCGGATAATGACTGGGTAACTGAGGAAGACTCAGGAGAAACTAGAGAAGCAACACCAGAGGAAATTGACGAAACCATTCAGCAGTGCGAACAGCACGAACAAGATGGTAATGAAGCAAGCAAGCAAGAATGATTTAACTAGCGGAAAGCAAATCTACTTTCGTGGTTACATTTACAATGTTCTGTGGGTATCAGAAAGTAGAGTCAAAATTGTCTTGCCAGGACATCATCCTAACTCCTGGGTGTCACCTTATCCGGCTGGAACTTACACTATCCCCGCATCTTGGGAATTACCAATCACCCATCCTGAATTATATGTGATGAGCTAATACATTACAGTGGTAATTAACCGCAGATAAACACAGATGATTATGGAACAACAACCGATACAAGTAATTGGAGGTGGACTAGCTGGGACAGAAGCAGCATGGCAAATTGCCCAGGCGGGAGTACCTGTAATTTTTCATGAAATGCGCCCCTTACGCTTTAGCCCTGCTCATCATACAGAACATTTGGCAGAGTTAGTTTGTAGTAATTCTTTTGGGGCAATGGCCAGCGATCGCGCTGCTGGATTACTGCACGAAGAACTGCGACAATTAGGTTCGGTAGTTATATCTAAAGCCGACGAACACGCTGTTCCGGCTGGCGGGGCGTTGGCGGTAGATAGAGGCCAATTTAGTCAAGATTTAACAGCAGCAGTATCAAACCATCCTTTAGTAGAATTTCGCCGTGGTGAAGTCAATGCTATTCCTGAAGGCATTGTGGTATTAGCAACCGGGCCGTTGACTAGTCCCGACTTAGCCGCAGACTTGCACCGCTTCACCGGGATGGAGTACATGAGCTTTTTTGACGCGGCTAGTCCGATTATTGTTGGTGAGTCAATTAATCGTGACATTGCCTTTATGGCATCCCGTTATGACAAAGGTGAAGCCGCCTATCTCAACTGTCCCATGAATAAAGAACAGTATTTACAGTTTTGGCAAGCCCTGTGTCAAGCCGAACAAACAGAATTGAAAGATTTTGAACGGGAAACAGCGAAGTTTTTTGAAGCTTGTTTACCAATTGAAGAACTGGCACAACGGGGCGAAGATACGATGCGTTTTGGCCCTTTAAAACCAGTGGGCTTATCTGATAGCCGCACCGGGGAACGTCCCTACGCGGTGGTGCAGTTACGCCAAGAAGATAAAGCCGGTCAACTGTGGAATATGGTAGGCTTTCAAACTAATCTGCGTTGGGGTGAACAAAAACGCGTATTTCAACTGATCCCCGGTTTAGAAAATGCTGAGTTTGTGCGGTTGGGAGTTATGCACCGGAATACTTTTATCAATGCACCCCAATTAATGCAGCCGACATTACAATTTAAGCAGCGTCCCACCTTACTAGCGGCTGGACAGTTAATTGGGACGGAAGGTTACACCGCCGCAGCCGCTGGTGGTTGGTTAGCGGGAACCAATGCAGCGCGGCTGGCTTTGGGTAAAGAACCGTTAATTTTACCGCCTACAACCATGTTAGGGGCGCTATTAGAGTTTATTAGTTCGGCCTCTCCCAAACATTTTCAACCAATGCCCCCGAATTTCGGGATTTTGCCAGATTTAGGTGCAAAAATTAAAAGTAAACAAGAGCGTTATGGACGTTACCGCGATCGCTCTTTAGCCGACTTATCTAACTGGAAATCCCAATTAGTATCAACTACGAACTAACGACACAAATAATTGTCTGTCCCCAAGGCATTGTATTAGGTGCAAAACCTTTAGATGCAGCTAATGCTATGCCGTTTAATAATTTAACTGCCTAAAATGTTGGAGTCTGTAGCTAGGGTTTGGGCTGCTGTTTGCATTAAATTGATCTCTGCTGACGACCAAATACGGGATGCTTGACATTGATGTGCCACTAGTAAACCCCACAATCCTTTGGGGACTAAAATAGGCACAACTAAGTTAGCACGCACCTGGATGCTTTGGAGAAATTCTCGGTGACAGGTTTCTAATGATTCTTGATCAACATCAGCGATCGCTCTAATTCTGCCAGCTAAATACAAAGCTGCATATTTATCAGTAAAACAATTATCTTGCCCTGTGGAACCTAAAATTGAATATTTATCTGAACTTAAGGATTCAAAAGTGACCTGTCCCTGCCACTGCCAATAAAAGTAATATAAAACCACGCGATCGGCCTGAAGCGATTCTCTCAATTGATTAGTCGTTTGTCTAATCAAGGCATCACGCTGCATTGTGCTAACCAAGCGATCTAACACTCTTCGTAACCCCTGTTCAACAGGTTTGTTTGAGCTAGGGTCGAATTCTTGGTGAAAATTAATTTGCACAGTTACACTAATTATGAGTTAGGGCAAGTTGAGAGAATTTCTTTAGTAATTTATCAAAAATCTACTTAAAAAACATCAGCTTCAAGAATAATTCAACAATCATAATCAACTAGTAGCGAATTAAATCTCCCTAATGTTTAAGATTGGCGGAGGTTTTAAACCCATTTAATAAATGTGATTGAATTCAATAATTATCAAATTAGATTCCCAGATATTATTGTTAATAATTTCAGAATACAAAATTTTGCATTATTAGCTGTATTCTTTTAGCAAATTTCTCAGATAAATCGCAAAAATTAAGATCGATTTAAACTTCGTGATTTTCATTCTCAAAGATTTTGTTTAATTTCATCATACTTAGCGCGGACTGTTTGGATATCTTGCCACATTAACCATTTCGGGCTGCCTTTTTCCTTAGATGGGTTACGTAATAAGTAGGAGGGATGAAAAATTGGCATACATAAACGGCCTTGCCACTCTATCCACTGACCACGAATTTTGGTGATTCCCTGTTTTTCGCCAGTTAATCCTTTAACTGCCGTTGCACCTGTTAACAAAATAATTTTCGGATCAACTAAGCGAATTTGTTCTAATAAATATGGTATGCAAGCAGCCATTTCTTGAGGAGTCGGAACCCGATTATTAGGTGGTCTGCATTTATTGATATTACCGATGTATACATCATGCTCAGTAGTTAAGTTCACAGATTCCAATATCTTCTCTAGCAACTGCCCAGATCTACCAACAAATGGTAAGCCTGTTTCATCTTCGCTTTGCCCTGGTGCTTCTCCCACAATCATGATTGGGGCTTTGAGATGACCGCGCCCTACCACCGCATGAGTGCGAGTTTGTCCTAATTCACAACGCTGGCACTGATTGCAGTGTTGTGCCAACTCGGTCATATTATTATAGGTTCCCGTCAGAATGGGAATTTTGGCATCTGTAGGAATCAGTTCTTTTTGATCGAAGTTAGATTCACCAAAGAGACTGAGTTGAATATCGCTGCTCATGAAACTACGCTTGTTGGGATCAGCACCTGATGTTTAATTTCAGTAAAATCTCGCTAGATTTATCTGTTGCTCAATACTGAAAATTGGCATGAATCCTATTGTAGCAGCGAATTTAAGTCATGATAAAAACAATGCCCTCAAGAAAAGTATGTTACACACCCCTCTTTTTGAGAATCGTACCCAGGCGGGTGCAGAGTTAGCGCGAGTGATTCATAATATGCTTACTCAACAAACGATTGACTCTGGTGTTAAGCCTGTACCCATTGTCTATGCTTTGCCAAGAGGGGGTATATCAGTAGCAGCACCAATTGCCCAACGTTTAGATTGCCCGTTGACAATAGTTGTCGCTAAAAAAATTAGTCATCCAGATAACCCAGAGTTGGCAATTGGTGCGGTAACTGCGGCTGGTGATGTGTTGTGGAATCAGCCAAAGCTGTGCCGCTGGAAATATACCTCACGCTGGCAAGAAACTGCACTCAATCAAGTGATGAATCAAGCTCAAGCGTTAGAAACATATTTGAGTTCCGCTTGTCCATCAGTGCATCCAGCAGGGGCGACGCTGATTTTAGTTGATGATGGGATTGCTACCGGGATGACTATGGCGGTAGCCGCAATTACCGTAAAAAAGCTGGCTCCGGCGGCAGTGTGGCTATGTGCGCCAGTTGCACCACCAGAGTTGCTACCTTGGTTACAGCAGTGGTGCGATCGCCTGATTGTTTTAGAAACACCAAATTTATTCCGTAGTGTCAGTAATTTTTATACAGAATTTCCTCAAGTAGAAACGGAGGAAGTTCTAGTTTATCTCCAAGCAGCAAATAAGTAAGGGAGAAAGGGGTATAGAACAACTAATGACCATCGACCATCGTGTGACTATTCCTGATATTGCATAGCCTTAGCGTAATCACCCAAAGCATAGCAAGCAACTTTTAAACTAGCGAGAGCTTGTTCTTCAATGCGACGGTCTTTAATACTTCTAGCTAAGAGTAAGCGTTGTTCATAATATTTGATTGCTTGGCTGTAATCTCCCAGAGCTTCACAGGTAACGCCTAAACTCCCAAGAGATTGTTCTTCACTACGCTTGTCTTTTAATTCTCTGGCTAATTGCAAACGTTCTTCATAATAAGTCATGGCTTTGCCATAATCATTGGTAGCATAACAAGCATTACCTAAATTCTTGAGTACCTGAATAGCACTCCGCGGGTTGTTGAGAATGCGTGCTACTTTGACACACTGTTCATAGTGGGCGATCGCTTTGGGATAATTGTCTAAAGCATACCAAGCATTACCCAAATTTTTTAGTACCTGTTCTATACCCCAGTTATCTTGGAGTTCTTGCACGAGTTTGAGGCTTTGCTCTTGATACTCAATTGCTCGTGTTAAATTGCCTGCTGCTTTATAAACTAATCCTAGGTTATTTAATGCTGCAACTTGACTGCGTTTGTCTTGTAAGTTGCGAGTAATTTTTAAACACTCTTCTAAATATTTAATCGCTTTGTCATGGTCATTTAAGTGTCTGTAAGCATTACCTAAATGCGAAAACGCCTGCATCTGTATAGATGGATCAGGTGTCTCTTTTTTCAAGCTTAGACACTGTTGGGCATAAGAAATAGTACTTTTATAATCTCCAGAAGCGTAGGTGACTACTGCTAAAAAAGATAGTGCCTGCTCTTGTTGTGGTATATCTCCAATTACCTCAAACAACTCTAGAGATTTTTGCAACGACTTCAACGCCGCAATCATTTCTCCAGCTTGTTGTTGTTGCATTCCTTGGCGCAATAGTTCAGATGCTTCCCATAAATGAGTGTCACTGTCTTCAGCAAACATTGCGTCAGCCGCAGTTGGATCAAATTCATGTGTAATGGTATTACGCTTGATTGGCGTAAGGCGGGTTGTAGGCACTGACTTAGGAGAGGTATTTTTGTGATTTTTCCATTCACCGTCTGACATTGACCAATTACCATTAAACTAAGCTGGTAAATCAAGTGTTCCCAAAATCAATGTTTATCTTTCATCCAGAAAGATTACTTTAGTAGTATTGATTTCACGCCAGGATTGATGATGGAAAGAGTGTTGGAACCAGAAGTAATGGATACGTGGGAAGAAGCCATTGATTATGATGCAATGGATTTTACTGAGGTTAATACAGCTTTTGCCAAAGAAGCGGTCGCTCTTTGTTCTCAAGCACAATGTTTAGTGCTGGATGCGGGGACTGGTACTGGCCGCATTCCTGTTCTGATCGGTCAAATGCGTCCCCAATGGCAATTAATAGCGATTGATTTAGCTCAAAATATGCTAAAAATTGCCGCGCAACATATTCAGCAAGCTAGGTTGTATGAGCAAATTAGTTTGGCATTAGTGGATGCCAAACAGTTACCCTACGCAGATGGAATGTTTGATTTGGTGATTTCCAATAGCTTGATTCACCACTTACCTGATCCTTTGCCATTTTTTCAAGAAATTAAACGAGTCACCAAACCTAACGGCGGTTTGCTGATTCGGGATTTATTACGTCCAGCGGACGAAATGACCATGAATGCTTTAGTGGACACCATTGGCTATGAATATGCTCCCCGTCAGCAAAAATTGTTTCGTGATTCTCTCCATGCTGCACTCACACTAGATGAAGTGAATAAGTTGGTTACTAGTGTGGGTTGGTTTGGAGTGAGAGTTTATCAATCAAGCGATCGCCATTGGACTATGGAAAGAAGTTGTAATGTGTCTATTTAATCAAATCAGCAACATTTAGTCTCTACTACCCCAATTTATCGATTTATGGGGATTTTTGTATTCCATACTTGTTCAAATTCTGATTCATTAATCTCAAATTCTTGAATATCCTCTTCCTGAATTGGTTTATCACATAACATACCGTAATTGTCTGCACAGTGGCTACTGTCATAAAATAACACGTTGCCATTTTCGTAAACTTCTATTTGTCTTATGGGATATCGATTATTACCAATTTCAAGAAAGTAAGTACTCGTACCCCAAGCATCATACTCACCTCCCAAGCTTTCGTCCCAGAACCATTTACAATATTGCTTGAATTTAGTTTTTGATAAGAGCATATTTTTGCCTCCGTTGTTTCCTCCTCGCAAATTCTGTTAAAGGATGTCTGAAAACTTTTTGGTGTTTTATTTAAGACCTGTAGATCCCTCTAAATACCCCTTATCAAGGGTGACTTTGACTTAATTTACCACCCTTTGAAGGGGGAATAGGGGGGTTCAAGAGAAATATTTAATACTTCTCAGACATCCTCTTAGGCTTTACTTAAATTTACAAAAAAGCTAATCTTTGTAAATTTAAGTAAACATTCATTAATGAATTTACTTGATGAATATTTTTCGTAATAATTGCTGGTCAACCTATCTCCTTTGATTGCTGAACTTGCAATATCTGCAAGGGCTAACATTCACAGCAATTAGTTTATTTTACCGTAAAACTTCCTAGTTTTGTGCCATCCTTTGAGCGTAGGATATCGCGCACTTCCATTAAAATTATCCCTAACATATTTTTACCGCTACCATCGGCTCCACATCCCCAATAATAATCAATGGGAGAATTTTCGACAATTTCGGTATTACCTGTGTTTAGTAATATTTCTTGAATATCTGTATGAGTCTCAAACTTACATAACACGGCTTTCTTCATGATATCGTCTTTAACTTGCTCCCAATCTTGGCGCAAAGGACGACTTCTTTCTCTGCCCATTTTTGCTGCTTCTTTGGGAGTTTTTACCAAACGAATTTGTTCTAAATGAAATGTCCCAACAAACTTTTGAGCTTGAAAATAATGTTCACTAGTATACCAGTACAACTCATCCAAAACAAAGCCGTGGTCTGAAAAGTTAGAAAAGCAGCCATATTGTTCACGGGTGCTATAAAAATAGATAGTCATCGAATTAGTTCTAACAATGAAGTATTAGCAATTATTCATAGCATTTCCTGGAAAAGTTGCCAAAAATATCTAGAAGATAGCCTAAAGATTAGATTGAAGTAATTAATAGGAAATTTTGGAATTAATGAGTTTTTTTGATTGGCAAGGTGATCGCAAACTCTGTACCTTTATCTATTTCGGAAATCACTTCTATTTTACCTTGATGTTTCTCGACTATTTGATAACAAATACTCAAACCTAAGCCAGTACCTTTTCCTACTGGTTTAGTTGTGAAAAATGGGTCAAACAGTTTATGTTGAATATCTAAAGGAATTCCATAAGCATTATCTTTAATACTAATTTTGATGTAATTACCATCTAACTTTAGGGTATCTATGATAATTTGTTTATCTGGATTATTTGTTTGTTCTATTAAAGCATCTATAGCATTACTAATAATATTCATAAATACTTGATTGATTTGTGCTGGATAGCAATCAAATAAAGGCAGTGTATGATAATTTTTAATTACGGTTATTTCAGAAGTAATTTTGTGGTTTAAAATTAATAATGTATTATCAATTCCTTCATGAATATCTACCTCTTTCATATCAGCTTCATCTAAACGAGAGAAGTTGCGTAAAGATAAGACAATTTCTCGAATGCGTTGAGCGCCCATTTTCATAGATGAAAGTAAGCTAGATAAATCTTTGCTAATAAAAGTTAAATCAATATCTTCAATTTTCTCGGCGATAGCATAGCTTGGTTCTGGATACTGTTGCTGGTATAAATCTATTAATTCTAACAAGTATTCAACATATTCATTAGCGTGTTGAATATTGCCATAAATAAAACTAACAGGATTATTAATCTCATGAGCTATACCTGCTACCATCTGTCCTAAAGAAGACATTTTTTCTGTTTGAATTAATTGGCTTTGAGTTTCTTTTAAAGATTGTAGTGTTTTTTGTAGTTTTTGAGTACGCTCTTCTACACGATGTTCTAAGGTTTGGCGAGCTAATTCTAATTCTTGGGTGCGTTCTTCTACTCTTTGCTCTAAAGTTTGGCGGGCTAATTCTAATTCTTGAGTATAGTCTCCTACCCACTCTACCAATTGGTTTAAAGAACTAGCTAATGTCCCTACTTCATCTTTACTGCTGACATTAGCCTTGAGTTGAAAGTTGGATTCTTGGGTAATCTTCCTGGCAACATTAGTAACTACTTTTAAAGGATGGGCAATTAAATTACTCGTATATAACGCTAGTATTGCAGCGATTACAACTGATACTAGTACACTTCCGAGAATAACTTTTACTTGTAATTTCTGAGCATTATTAAAGCTAGTACTTGCGTGCTGTTTTTGCAGTTCAGCATGTCCTATTAACCGCGTTAATTCGTCTGATAGCTGCTCAAATTCCACAGGAATATTGCTTTTTTTCTCTTGATTAAGAAAATTTAATATCTGCTGCTGATAATTTTCATTATTTTTTGATAAGGAGTTTTTTTCTTCAATTTCCTTCCAAAAATCTTTTACAAGCTGATTATATATATCTGTAGTTTTTTCATAATCACTTAATAAGTTGTGTAAATCCTGAGAATTTATTAATAAATTATTTTGATAAATAATTGCAAATTTATCTAATTCAGATAATCTTTGCTGAACTTGCGAAATACCATCCAGAAATCGATTTTTTTCAAATTCTAGCCAAATAGAGTTATCTAATACAGTAACTAATCTTTGGGGATGCAGCCTAACTCTAGTTACCGCATTTTCTAAATCTTTTAATAAAGCTTGCTGCTGATAAGCAAGGAGTAGCTGCTTATGGGCATAAGTTTCGTAGTTATATGCTAAAAGTAACCCACTTGTTGTGCCTATACAAGTAATACCAACAGTGACAATATAACCATAGGTTATCTTTTGAGCGATACTCCAGTTATTACTTAATTTTACTAGCCAGATTAAAACTTTTCTAACCCCATTTTTTTTTGCATGACTCATTTATTTAGCAGCGTGGATACTATTTATAGAAAACTTCCTTCTCCCATTTTTTGATACACCTCACGAATCATGTTGTAGTCAGAATCATTTGCTGCTACCAAGCTTGCACCTTGAAATTTTTTGTCAGCCAGTACGATACTTTGAAGTATTTTATCCTGATTTGCCAGTATCCGCGTTTTCATATCGGTTACAAAGTCAGAGGCTAATTGGTTACTACTAACAAACACATCATTGGGTAGTAGTGAACTTTTAGCTATTATAGAAAAATCTTTCTCTGATAATTTTTCCTTTGACAATTCATTTTTATATGTATCAGATGCAGTCGCCCATGCTTCTACTTCTCCTTTGTTTAGGGCTTGTAATCCTTTATTACCCAACATGGCAATTTTGACATCATTTTTGGGATCTAACCCACCATCTATAAGTAATTTTGTTGGGCCAATATGACCGGAAGTTGAGCCAATTTTTCGCATGGCAATTGTTTTGCCTTTTAATTGAGTTAATAATTTTACTTTGCTATCTGCACGAACAACAATAATTGAATGGTAGTTAGGACGCTTAACACCAATGATAGGAATAGTTTTAGCTCTTGCATTTAAAATTAAGTATTCTGAAGGGCCTGCGAAAGCAATATCTAATTTACCTGATACCAATGCTGATGCTGCTGCTGTCCGATTTTCAACTGGAAAAAATTCAATTTTAACGTCTAGTATTTCCTCTAATTTATTGCGTAGTTCTTCATAATTTTCCTCCAATTCTTTGAGATTGTTTACATCTGTAACTGTAAATTTAATAGTTTTTTGAGCAGTCGTTGATATTTCTGTAATTTGTTTATTGGAATTACATGCTGTCATAAAACTGGCAAAATACAGGAGTGAATAACTAAGCAATTTGCGTCGTTTCATAATTATTAATCGTGGTAATTTTATTTAATTTACAAACGTAAACAATTAATCATCTAGACAAGACAAAAAAGTTGTAGATGGCTTAAAATTAGCAATAATGAAGATGATTTCTGACAATTATCAATAGTCCAATCTTGAAAATTTGCTTTTACTAAGTATCAAGAGTAATACAACTACTTATAATATTTAGAAAATATATTAATAACTTCTGTAAGATTACTGAAATTTTTTATATAAAAAATTTCAATATTTTGTTTGATGACTTTAAGATTAACATTTGGTTATTAATTAATTAAAATTAAACATATACTTGACTGCATATAAAAACCAGAAAATCAAAATTTGATATTCAATCAATTTACATTGGACAAATTACTACAATTAGGTACGACTTTAGTCAACTTATAAAAATCATTTATTTTCTTTTTTTGATTATTTTTGCTCTGATAAGCTTTTCCAGATTTAACCTGCATAATTTGGATTGGCAAAATGCCCACCCCACAAGATTTATAGATATTTTAGATATGCAATCTATATGTGGTTTAGCTCGGTTTGATTTTAACTACTGATTTGTATTTGTTAACTGGCGAATCGGTAATTCAACTACAAATTCTGAGCCTTGTCCGAGTTCAGAGTTTATTTCGCTCACCGCTAAGGCGGAACGCGCAAAGTAGATGCAAAGGCCTTAAGAATCGATCTTTATATTTTAGTTAAACATCTGAATTCATCCCGTATGGATGCAACGCTAGTTAGTAAAGTGCCTATGCCTCTGTCTATATATTGTTAGACAGTATATCGTTAATGGGAATACTAACGGAGTGTAGACACATTCTGCACTACTTTTTGATTACATGAGGTATGTATAGATGGAGACAGTTAAAGCCCCCATCATTCCCGGATATGAAATAAGCTTGCAACTGTACGCAGGCTCAAGAACCCAAGTATATAGGGCTATCCGCGAATCAGATCAACTCCCAGTTGTCATCAAACTACTGACCTCAGAATATCCCAGTTTTAGCGAACTACTGCAACTCCGCAATCAATACACCATTAGCAAAAATCTCCACATTACAGGAATTATTCAGCCATTATCATTAGAAACATATAACAATGGTTATATATTAGTCATGGCAGATACAGGAGGAATATCATTACGGGAATATATTCAAAGCAATACCCTCACCCTCGCAGAATTTCTCACAATCGCTATCGAGTTAACCACCAGTCTCCATGAATTACATCAAAATCGGGTAATTCATAAAGATATCAAACCCGCAAATATCTTAATTCATCCCCAAACAAAACAAGTTCAACTGATAGACTTTAGTATCGCTTCATTACTACCCAAAGAAACCCAAGAAATCAAAAGTCCAAATGTTTTGGAAGGAACTTTAGCTTATATCTCCCCAGAACAAACTGGCAGAATGAACCGCGCCATTGACTATCGTAGTGATTATTATTCTTTGGGTGTAACATTCTATGAATTATTAACCGGAGAATTACCATTTGATAGTAACGACCCGATGGAATTAGTGCATTGTCATCTAGCAAAAATTCCTCATGAAGTCAAAAGTGCAGAAATTCCGCAAGTGCTTTCAGATATTGTGCTGAAATTAATGGCAAAAAATGCCGAGGATAGATATCAAAGTGCTTTGGGACTGAAATATGATTTAGAAATTTGTTTAACGCAACTCCAAGATACAGGAGAAATTACAGATTTTAACATCTGTGAACGGGATGTGTGCGATCGCTTTCTCATCCCCGAAAAATTATATGGTAGAGAAGCCGAAGTTAATCGCTTATTACAAGCCTTTGAGCGTGTCGCCAATGGCACATCAGAAATGATGCTGGTGGCGGGTTTTTCAGGGATTGGGAAAACTGCTGTAGTTAACGAAGTTCACAAGCCAATTACCCGTCAGCAGGGGTATTTTATCAAAGGTAAGTTTGACCAATTTAATCGGAATATTCCCTTCAGTGCTTTTGTCCAGGCTTTACGCGATTTGATGGGTCAATTGTTATCAGAATCGGATGCCAAGTTGGCACAGTGGCGCAGTCAAATTTTAGCAGTGCTGGGGGAGAATGGGCAAGTTTTAATTGAGGTCATTCCCGAACTAGAACGATTGATTGGTAAACAAAACCCAGCACCAGAACTATCTGGAACTGCGGCACAAAATCGGTTTAATTTGCTGTTTCAAAAGTTTATTGCTGTCTTCACTACATTAGAGCATCCTTTGGTGCTATTTTTGGATGATTTACAATGGGCAGATTTAGCTTCTTTTCAGTTAATTAAACTCTTGATGGAGGATAAAAACTATCTGCTGTTGTTGGGTGCTTATCGAGACAATGAAGTGTCATCTGCACACCCGTTAATGTTGACGCTGGAGGAGATGAAGAAGGCTGGTAGGACGTTTAATACTATTACTCTGGCACCTCTGGTTGAGCAGGATACAAATCAGTTGGTAGCTGATACTTTACGTTGTCCTACAGAGCTAACCCATCCTTTGACAAAATTAATTGAGCGCAAAACTCAAGGTAATCCGTTTTTTATTACCCAGTTTCTCAAGGTGTTATATGAAGATGGGGAAATTACATTTAATTATCAGCAAGGTTATTGGGAATGTGATATTACTCAAATTCTGTCCCTATCTCTGACTGATGATGTGGTGGAGTTTGTCGCCCAACAGTTGCAGAAATTACCCCAGGAAACTCAAGATGTTTTGAAGTTGGCTGCTTGTATTGGTAATTCTTTTGATTTAACTACTTTGGCGATTGTTTTTCAGCAGTCTCTGACTGATACTGCCACAGTATTATGGAAGGCTTTACAAGAGGGTTTGATTTTACCCCAAAGTGAACTATATAAATTTTATTTGAGCCAGACGCAAGCAAACGGCAATAATGACCATATCAAAAATGTCACCTATCGATTTCTGCACGATCGCATTCAACAAGCTGCTTACTGTTTAATTCCAAAAGACCAAAAAGCAGCTACTCATTATCAAATTGGACAACTGCTACTCCAGCATACTGACAAAGCAGAACTTGAAGAAAAAATCTTTGATTTGGTCAATCAATTCAAACTCGGAATCGATTTAGTTACCAGTCCTCAAGAGCAGAAATATCTAGCTGAATTGAATTTAATTGCCGGACGCAGAGCTAAGATGGCCACAGCTTACCCTGCATCTGTCCAATATTATGCAGCAGCCAGGAAATTGTTAGCCGAGGATCATTGGCAAGAATCATATAATTTCATGCTGGCAATCTACACAGAAGCGACAGAAGTTGCTTATCTGAATACTGATTTTGAGCAGATGGAACAGCTATCAAAAATAGTCCTAAATCAGGTAAAAAACATTTGGGATAGCGTACCTATTTATGAAATTAAAATTCAAGCTTGTATTGCCCAAAATCAACTGCGGTTAGGGCTAGATACATCTGTGGCGATTTTGCATAAGTTGGGTATAGATTTACCAAACCAACCTACCTACCAAGATATTCATCAAGCATTAGAGAAAACTCACTTAGTATTGGTGGGAAAAACCACCGCAGAATTAATCGATTTGTCTTTAATGACAGATACTCGCGCCCACGCTGCAATGCGGATTTTGTCGAGTACGTTTGGGGCTGCTTATAATGGCTGTCCAGAAATGTTACCCTTAATTATTTGTGAGCAAGTTAATTTATCTATTCAACAGGGTAATACAGCTTTATCTGCTTTTGCCTATGCAAGTTATGGTTTAATTCTTTGTGCTTTTACTGGTGTAGTGGAAACAAGTTATGAATTTGGGCAATTAGCTTTAAATTTAATGGAAAAGTTATGCACCCAACAACTGCGTGCCAAGATAGAAGCAGTATTTAATAATTGCATTAGACATTGGCAAGATCCTCTCACATCTACATTGACACCTTTATTACAAGGCTACCAAAGTGGATTGGAAACAGGGGATTTAGAATGGGCTGTGTGGTGCATATTTGGTTATAGTTTCCATTCTTATTGTGCTGGCAAAGAACTAACGGGATTAGAACAAGAGTTAGCGACATATAGTAAGGCGATCGCCCAACTCAAGCAAACCACAGCACTTAATTATCAGAAAACCTATCACCAAGCGACTTTAAACTTACTAGGTTGTAGTGAAACTCCTTTTAAGTTAATAGGCGATGTTTACAACGAAGACTTAATGTTACCCCAACATCAGGAAGTTAATGATCGTCCGGCTGTGTATCACGCCAAGATTAACAAACTGATTCTCTGCTACTTATTTGGTGAGTATGAGCAGGCTCAAGCTGAGGCTGCTATGGCTGCACAATATTTAGATGGCGTTCCGGGGTTATTTGTCAGTGTTTTGCTGCCTTTTTACGATGCTTTAGCTCAGTTAGCCATGTTGCACCAAGTATCTGAAGGTGAAGCATCAGCTAGTTTAGAGCGCGTTCAACTTCATCAAGCAAAACTTCAGCAATGGGCAAATCTCGTTCCTGACAATCATTTGCACAAATTTAACTTAGTAGAAGCCGAACGCTGCCGTGTTTTGGGCAAACCTTACGTTGCAATGGAATTATATGATCAGGCGATCGCCGGAGCTAAAAAAAATAATTACATCCAAGAAGAAGCATTAGCAAACGAACTCGCCGCCAAATTTTACCTCAATTGGCACAAAGAGAAAGTCGCCGCAGGTTATATGCAGGAAGCTTACTACTGCTATGCTCATTGGGGTGCAAAAGCCAAAACTGATGATTTAGAAAAACGCTACCCTCATTTATTGCGTCCAATTCTGCAAAAAAACACACAGAACTGGAACCCATTGGACACACTAGCGAGTCTGTCTACCGCCAATGTTGTAATTCATTCTTCCTTGACAACCTCCCTCTCTTCTAGTTCGTCGATTAATGCAACGCTAGATTTTGCCGCCATTCTCAAAGCCTCTCAAACTATCTCTAGTCAGATTCAACTTAATGAACTACTGCACCAACTAACTCAGATAATTTTGCAAAATTCTGGTGGCGATCGCTGTGCCTTAATTCTGCTGAATAATCAAGGAGAATGGCTTTTGAGAGCCATTGCGACACCGGAGAACACAGAACTTTTTGCCGAACCTTTAGAAGGTCATCCTAATTTACCTGTCAAGTTAATCCAATATGTGAAAAACACCCAAGAAATTGTGGTGATTGATGAACTCAAAACTAATTTACCTGTAATTGATGAATATTTATGGCAACAACAACCAAAAAGTTTGTTGTGCTTGCCCATTATCAATCAAGGACATTTAATAGGAATTTTATATTTAAAAAATCACTACACTAGTGGTGTATTTACCTGCGATCGCATCCTGATTCTTAACTTCCTTTGTATTCAAGCTGCTATTTCTTTAGAAAATGCTCGCTTGTACCAAAAAATCGAAAATTATTCTTGTATTTTAGAAACAGAGGTAGAGCAAAAAACCCAAGCTCTGAACCAAAAAGCCCAAAATTTAGAGCAAACTTTAAGTAAATTACAACAAACTCAAGCCCAATTAATTCATGCAGAAAAAATGTCATCTCTTGGGCAATTAGTAGCAGGAATCGCTCACGAAATCAATAATCCAGTTAGTTTTATTAAAGGAAATATAACCTATACAAAAGGTTATTTCCAAGACATGATGAGTTTGCTGAAACTTTATCAGCAAGAATATCCAGAACCTAGTCCAGCTATTAAAACTAAAAGTCAAGCAATTGACATTGATTTTCTATTTCGGGATGTAAATAAGATTCTCGAATCAATGGATGTAGGGAGCGATCGCATCAGCCAGATTGTCTTAAGTTTACGGAATTTTTCGCGGGTGGATGAAGCGGGAATTAAAGCTGTAGATTTACACAGTGGGATTGAAAGCACACTGTTAATTTTGCAACATCGCTTGCAAGGTTCAGAAAATCAGCCCGAAATCCAGGTAATCAAGGAGTATGGTAACTTACCTCTGGCGAATTGCTATCCTAGCCACTTAAATCAAGTTTTCCTGAATATTATCAACAATTCCATTGATGCTATGCGAGATAATCCCCAATGCGGGGAAAAACCACAAATTCGGATTCGTACTGAAGTGATAGACAATCAACGCTTACGCATTGCGATCGCCAATACAGATAGTACAATTCCCCTAGATATTCAAAATCGCATCTTTGAACCGTTCTTTACAACAAAACCTGTTGGTCGTGGTACAGGTTTGGGTTTATTTGTCAGCTATTCAATTATCCAACAACATCACGGCATTTTAACTGTGCGATCGCAGCCAACCGAGGAAACAGAATTTGAGATTATTCTTCCTTTAATTTTATTGGCTGAAAAAAGCATAGCTGAAGATGAAAATATCTGTCATTTACGTTCAAATAATCCAATTAAAGAATTTTGAGATACTAACATTTGATTGAGAGCTTCGAGGGCGGTTGTTTGGTAACGAACGTGAGCATCAATGAATAAACCAATCATTTCGGCGATTAAATTTCGGAGTTGTTCTTCTGGCTGTGTCGCTGGAAAATCTAGAAATGGTCTACCAGTCGTAGAATCAAATGGATCGGTAATAGAAAAATGGTTGGCTCCTTCTAGAAGAAGTAAATAACTATCATCTCTACCACCTGCGATCGCTTCTTGGAAAGTCCGCATAATCGGAGTTGTCGGTTGTTCCCAAGTCACTCCATAGCTATGACTACTCTTTGCAATCACTCCATCACAGGTTCCGCCAATTATTAGTAAAGGTAAGGAGTCCGGTAAAGGTAAGATTGTGCCGGCTTCATATCCTAGGTGTACATTTGCTGCTGTATGTGCGCCATAAGCAAAGGCGGCTACTACTTGTGAGCAAAATCTGGGATCTGCACTTTCAATCGCCACTCTACCACCAGCAGAATGTCCGCCTAGAACTATCTTGTCTAAGTCAAGTAAGCCAGCCAAAATCCCTTCCCGTTGTAAACTATCTAACATCCTCAACAGTGTTGGTAAAGCGGAAGCTGTCGGGCCTTTGCCATACATACTAGGAGGTAACATTTTCAAATCAACACCTGGCGTAAGAGCCACCACCCCAGGCAAATTTTCGGCAATCCAAGAAAATGTAACAACAACAAACCCACGTTGTGATAATTTAATCGCCAACCATTGATAAATTTCCGGGCTACAGTTAATTCCATTGAAAAGAATCACAACTGGAAACTTAGATTCTTGAGAATTAACAGGAACAAAACCCAAATTCCCTTCTTGTTCAGTACCTGAAATTTGGGCTGGGTAGAAAACCTTTAAGTGAATGCTGTTATAGGGTGAAGGACTATCTTCAACTGTCGCAGCTTGGAAAAATGCTCGAACATTCATGAAATACCAATTTCAGCTACTTAAGTTCAATATAATATTACCGATTTTTGAGTAGAGACGTTGTATACAAAATCTGCATCTTCATCGAGAAACGGTATGAGCCTTCAGATCATTGATGGTTACAGAGGAAGTTGCAGGACAAATTCTGTACCCTCGCCGAGAACAGAGTTACAAGTTAATTTGCCACTGTGGGTTTCTTCCACAATTTGACGCGCGATCGCTAATCCTAATCCTGTACCTTTTCCTACTCCTTTGGTTGTAAATAAATGGTCAAATATTTTCTGTTTGACTGCTTCACTCATCCCCTTAGCATTGTCAGCAATAGAGATGATCACTTGCTGATCTGCCACTGAAGTTGTAATTTTAATTTGATTAGTATTTGCCTGAATTTCTGCAAATTTGCGCCCAATATTTGATTCATCTAAGGCATCAATAGCATTAGCCAGAATATTCATAAATACTTGATTTAATTGTCCAGGAAAGCACTCTAGTTTTGGTAAATCACCGTAATTAGTAATTACTAAAATAGCTGGACGTTGATTGTTAGCTTTGAGGCGATGTTTGAGAATTAAAATTGTACTATCGATACCTTCATGAATATTGAACAGCACTTTGTAGTCTTGATCAGCACGAGAGAAAGTCCGTAAACTGATGCTGATATTTTTTAAGCGATCGCAAGCCAAAATCATAGAAGTCAGCATCTGTGGCATATCGGCTAAACTGAAATCTAAGTCTATTTCTTTAGCGTGTTTGAGGATATTGGGATTAGGCGTAACTGAACTTTCTTGATATAAATGTAAATGTTGAATAATATCTGCCAACATCGGTTTAGCTTGTTCCAGACTAGCAGAAATAAAACCAAGGGGATTATTCATTTCGTGCGCCACACCAGCAACCAAATTACCCAATGCAGACATCTTTTCATTTTGGATTAATTGCAGTTGAGTTTGTTGGAGGTGTTGCAGTGTTTGTTCGAGTTGGGTGGCTTGTTTTTGAGTTTCGATTAATAAATCTGTTTGTTGAAGTGCAACTCCCATTTGTGCGCCAACTTGTTGAGCAAATTTAATCTCAAACTGTTCCCAATGACGGGGGCGATCGCATTGATGAATGCAGAGTAAACCCCAAAGTTCGTCATCTTGCATAATTGGCACTACTAACGATGCTCTCACTTGGAATTGCGCTAAAATTTCCCGATGACAATCGATGACTGCATCTGTGTTGATATCATCAATGGCGCAACAGCGTCCTTGTTTATATAAGATGGCGAAATTTTCACCAAAGCAATGATCTTGAACTTTCACCGCTAAAGCAGAAGTAAACTGCGGTAAAACATCCTCAGCAATAAATTCGCCATATTCATAATCCACATTGAGATGAAATTGATAAATTCCTACCCGATCAGCATTCAGAATTTGCCGAATATTTTGGGTAACTGCGTCAAAAATCGCATCTAAGTTTAAAGATTCTCGAATCTGCTTCACAACTTGAAATAAGGTTTGTTGCTGTTGCAGAGATTGTTGTAGCTGCTGGGCTTTTAGTTGTGATTCTCGATACAGGCGGGCATTTTCTAAAGAAATAGCCGCTTGGGCTGATAATATTTGGATAACTTCCAGGCGATCGCTATTAAATACCCCACGTGTGAGCTTATTTTCTAAGTAGAGAATACCGACTAAATGCCTTTGTTGAATAATTGGTATACATAATACACTTTTAGGTTGATGCTTCAGCATATATTCCCCAATTATGCCAGAAATATTTGTTTTGCAATTATCGATGATAATTGTTTGTTGAGTATGTTTGACATAATTGATAATTCTTTTGGGGATATCTAGGCAAGTCTCCATAGGTTGTGAGTTAATTATAGATTCGATTTCACCTTGAGAGTTTGCTTGATGATTTATCCAAGTAATTGCCTTGACTTGCCAATTACCATGTTCTTCAGGGAGAATCAAAGCTGCTTTTTTCGCACCAGAGTTTTCTAAAATAATTTGAGTTAAGCTACCAAGAAGTTCTTCTAATTCAATTGTGCCGGATATAGTTTGAGCAGCTTTGAGGACGGAGGAAAAATTTATGGCATCAGTAATACTAGTGCTATTAGTTGTGGATGTTTGAGCAATTGTCGCAATCGTTTCTAATGGGTTAAAGTTAAATCGTTGCTGTTGTTGGATGGATTTGAGTAGTTGCGGGTAGCGTTTTTCTAAGTCATCGGTTTTAGCCTTTGTTCCCCATCTGGCATAGCAATAGTATGCTTCCTGCATGTATCCTTGAGCCGCTTTTTCTTTATTCAACTTCAGATAAAATTTAGCCAAAAGTTCATTCGCAAGTGCTTCTTCGCGCACATAGCCATTTTTTCTAGCTCCCACAATAGCACGATCATAACTTTCAATTGCTTCCCATTGATTGCCACCTAACTGATGACATTCGGCTGCGACTAGTTCAAATTTATGCAGATAATTTATAGGAGCTTTATCTGCCCAATTTTTCATCTTCTGCTGATTTTCAGCTATTTTTTGTAGTAACTTATCCAGTTCGATCTGTGGGTTTTCTTTGTACGCAGCTATGCGTGACAGAGAATCATAAAAATAGAAGATAGGAATATACGGAAAACCAACAGCCCCATCTAAATATTGTTCTGTTAACCCAGCATCAATAACTGCTTGTTGATAATCTTCAAATAGATAATTTAAGTATAATTTATGAAAATTTAGGTAAAATATGCCCAGGCGATCGTTCGATTCTATGTACTTGGGCAACATAGCTTGTTCATTGAAAAAATTTCCTTGCAGGTACTGAGATGAACTTCTCCCTAATTGACAATCTTGTATTGCCTGTTGCAACATTTGAAAATAATAAACTGCGGTAGTTTGCTTGATTTGATGAATAGAATCATGAAAAGCTAATACTTCCTGTTCAAGCTCTGATAATTCCTTTTCTATGCCAGCAAAGTAGGTAAATGCACAGTACATCACTGCTGCATATCCTGCAAATTGCAAATCACCAGTTTCTAACCCAACCGTATAAGCATCACGCAGAGGTATTAAAGTTGTGCTAACAGCATCTCGCCAATGTTTAATAAACCCATAAACTAAAGAATTCACTTTACATTGCAGTTCTTGAGAATTCAGCTTATTTAATAAATCTAAGGCGAGTTGCCCAAATTTATAACCATTTTCAATATCTCCCATTCCTCCACAAAGAATCGCAGCATAACAGGCATAACTATGGCTAGAAATAGAATGATTGCCATATTCTACTGATATTTTTACCTCTTTAAATGTGAGTAATATATAGAGGATAGGAGATGAAAGAAAAGCGGCTGGTAAAATACTGGATATTAAGCGCATAATTGCCAATTGTATCGGGTCAGTCATCAATTGTAAGTTGATTAACTCTCCTATTTCTTGACATTGATAAGCTAATTGTGTTTCTTGTAATGCTAATCCAATATCATTGGGAGTCGGGTTTTCAGGAAATTCTACACCAAATAATTTCAAAAGTTGGAGTACTGTATTTAGAGCTACCAATGGTTGATTTTGGGCAATTAAAGCCTGACTTTTAACTTCATAAACTTTGATAGTATCAAGGATTGTTTTGGCTTGTTGCAGTAAAATTTTGGCTAATCTTTCCATTTCTGCAAAATCGCCACTGAGATAGGCTATTTCTATGGCTGTTTCATATATTTTTAAAGTAAAGTCATATTGAGATTGCCAGCTATTTTCAGGTAAAAGTTTTAGGCTAACTGTGCAGTATTCCCAAGCAGCGCTATATGCTGTTGATGCTTTAGCTTTTTCTGCTGCATTGAGATTTAACTGTGCTAACTCATCTCGCTGTTCGACTGTCGTGAGTAATTTTATGCCCCAATTAAGTTGATTAACAATGGCAAATATTTTTTCTTGTTTTTGATATTTAGGAGTATTGATTAGCAATAATTGACCGATATTTAAATGAGTCAATTGTTTATGTTCTGCGGGAATCAAAGAATAGGCTGCTTGTTGAATGCGATCGTGCAGGAATTTATAGGGAATAATTTCCAAATTTTCTTGATTAACAGTTGGATTTTCTGCACCCATAAAAAATTTATAAACATCACTTTGAGGTAGAATCAAACCTTCTTTTAAGGCTCCCCATAAACATATTGCTGTTTCTGTTTTTGATTTTTGAGAAATAATAGCTAATGTTTCTAAGTCAAATTGATTGCCGATACATGCTGCTAGTTTTAAAACATCTTGCGTTGATTCTGGCAATTTTTGTAATTGTAATGCCATAAATTCAACGACATCATTTGTGAGCGATCGCTGATTTATTTGTGCTATGTCACATTGCCAATATCCTTGTGCGTAATTAAAAGAAATCAGCCCATCCTTGTGTAAGGCTTTGATAAACTGGGTCGCAAAAAATGGATTCCCTTGAGTTTTTTGATAAATTAATTGTGATAGTGGCGAAGCTAAATTTTCTCTGCAAATTAAGGTGTCAGCCACCAACTGATTTAATTTAATTTCACTTAGTGTTTTTAAAGTTATTGTATTTACTTTTATACCCTGGTTAGAAATTTCATCTAATGCTAATATTAAATGATGTGCCGCAGAAACTTCATTATCTCGATAAGCACCAATAAGTAGGAAATGGTCAGCATTGGCTTCACCAATTAACGATTGAACAAGTTTTAATGAGGCAGAATCAATCCACTGTAAATCATCTAGAAATATCACTAATGGATGTTCTTGAGAGCTAAATAGTTTAATAAATTTTTGTAAGAGTAAATTAAATCTATTTTGTGCTGTACTACCAGATAGTTCTGGCGCAGGTGAGTGTTTACCAATAATTAGTTCTAATTCGGGAATGACTTCAATAATTACCTGAGCATGTTCGCCTAATGCTTCCTTAATTTTATCTTGCCATTGCTGAATTTGTTGATCGCTTTCGGTGAGTAATTGTCCCATTAAATCGCGGAAAGCTTGCACAAATGCACTAAAGGGAATATTACGATTGAATTGGTCAAATTTACCTTGAATAAAATAACCACGTTGTTTCATAATCGGTTTATGAACTTCATTCACAACCGCTGTTTTTCCAATCCCAGAAAAACCTGCCACCAGCATGATTTCTGTCGCACCATTAGCAACCCGTTTAAATGCTTCTAGGAGAGTTGCAACTTCTTGTTCACGACCATAGAGTTTTTCGGGAATGATAAAGCGATCGCACAGATCCCGTAACGCAATTGGGAAACTTTGAATTACTCCAGTTTCTAGGAGTTGAGTTAAACAATTTTCCAAATCATACTTTAGTCCCAAAGTGCTTTGATAGCGGTCTTCAGCATTTTTTTCCATTAGTTTCATGACAATATCTGAAAGTACCTGAGGAATTTCTCCATTTGTAATTTCTTGAGGTTTTTTAGCAATATGACAATGCAGCAATTCCATTGCATCGTGTGATTGAAAGGGTAATTCTCCCGTCAGTAACTCATAGAAAGTGACACCCAAAGAATAAAAATCAGTCCGGTAATCAATTAAGCGATTCATTCTTCCAGTTTGTTCTGGAGAAATATAAGCCAGTGTACCTTCTAAAACATTGGGATTAATTAGGGTTTGAGTTTCTCTGGGCAATAAAGATGCAATACTAAAGTCAATTAACTTGACTTGTTTAGTTGTGGGATTAATTAAAATATTGCTTGGTTTAATATCTTTATGAATGATGCCATCACGATACAGTTTATCTAATATATTGCAGAGGGCGATCGCTATTTCTAAAAACTCTGGCAACAACTCATTAGACTTTGGTTTTTTTAAACTAAAATAATCTTTGAGAGAAATTCCCCCAAAATCTTCCATGACTATTACATAGCCGTTTTGGTAAGCTTCCAGGCTATAAGTTTCAATAATTCCTGGTGTATGCAGATTTTTAGCAATGGTGTACTGATTGCGAAACTGCACCAGTTCGCTGAAATTCGGATAAGGGTTTTTTAGCAGTTTAATTACTACAGGTTTGTTGTCAGCTTCTCGATATCCGCGATAAACCAGTGTTCTTAAACCGTTGTAGAGTTCTTCGCTCAATTGATATCCAGGGATTGTCAACATACCACTAAATCCTTCAGACTGTCACATATTAGTGTTCCCAAATATGGCAATCTTGAAACAAGAATATCTCTGATGTGTCGCGCCTACAAGCAGATTCAGTTTTTATTGATGAATCTCCTACTCATCTAATACTTGTTTAAAAGTACACACTCAACCACAGTGTTTACTAACTGCGATCGCCAAATCAAAATCTTGCTATTTATAAGTATGTCTATGACACAACCCAGTAATTTTAAAAACAAATGCGCGAAAATTCTGATGCTTAAACCTAAAAAAATTTCGCATGGTGGATTGAGTTGGTGATGCAACTTAATCTATGGACGTTCTAGCACAACTGCTTTATCTCTTACGTTTAGTAATCCATCTGATTTACCAAATCAGCTATTTATGGGAATTGCTCAAACATCTCTTCCAACCAAGAGTACCATTTAGATATCCAACGTCAAAGACTCAACGCCAGCCGCGGCGCAACCAGAAGTATTCCCGTTCATACATAACCGACCCAAAAAACAGGGAATTACAACACAAGTTGCTAGAAATGCTTCGTGGCGACAGTGCAACAGCCAAACGATTGCTGAAGCATCAAAGGCAGCTACATAAAGGTAAGTCTGATAACTGGTATCTTGAAAAAGTAATTTACGATTTGGAACGCGATCGCCGTTGTCTCTAAATTACTGAAAGCAGTGGGTGACGAGGGATTTGAACCCGCAACCAATAGATTAAGAGTCTACTGCTCTACCGTTGAGCTAGTCACCCGCACAGACGAAGATTATAGCAGATTTTTTCTGGTTTTGCCAACGTAAAGTTAATCAGGCAGCGGATTACAGTGTAGTTGTTCAAAAAGAATTCAGAAGTCAGTCGTCACGATTTATGCTGACTTCTGAATTTTGCTTTATCTGGGAAATTTGATCATGAAAGTAGTTTGACTATTGACACTCTCTACATTGATTGAGCCACCTAAATGCTTCACCATTTTCTGTACTAAAGCCATTTCTAATCCTGTACCACTATATGTCCAAGGATCATTTTTCATCAGGCGATGGAATGGTTCAAAAATTCGCGGCATTTCACTGGCGGGAATGTCTAAGCCGGAGTTGCTAATCTTCAGTTGTACTGCATCGACTGTGAAATCAGCTGATACGCTAATTGCTTCGCCTGATGGGGTATATTTGCACGCATAGCTTAAAAGTTCGGTAATAATCCGTTCTAAATCGGTGATGTCTGTTTCTAAAGGTGGGAGTTGCTGATTAATATTGAGGTACAATTTTTGTCTTTGGCAATGGGAAAGGTCTCGAAAAGATTCCACAATGGGAGGTAGCCATGTTTGTAAATCAATGGTGATGAATGTGGGAATCTGCGGTTCGGCTTCGAGATATGAGAGTTGCATTAAATCACTGATTAACTTGCTTTCTCGCCCACACTCGTTCTGCAAAATCTGCAATAGTTGGGGGACGATTTCGATATCTAAGATGCCTCCAGGGGTAAGCACACTTTCGAGGGTTTGGGCAGCGAGGCTAATGCTGGTTATGGGTGTGCGTAGTTCGTGGGAAAGAGTTCTTAAAAATTCGTTTTGCAGGCGTTCTTGCTGTGCTAATACTTGCCTCTGTACCTGATTAGCAGAGTCATTTTTGGCTTGGCGGAGGGCGATCGCACATTCGTTGGCTACTTGCTGCACTAAACTAATTTCCCTTTCATCAAACATATCTTGGGTAGCTCGATTTAGCCACAAGTTACCCAAAATGCCTTGGTCATCAAAAATTGGACAAGCTAACCGGGTGAGAACTTGTAATTGTGGGTGCCATCCGGGAACTATTTCTAAAGATTGCCAATGTTGTTTTGCTAACAATGGTTGATAAACTGCGGGCAAGTCTGCAACATTTCTGGTCAGTTTTTGATGTTCTGGTGCGGTAGTTGTGTATTCGTAAGTAACGGTTGTTTGCGTTCCACAAGCACTGTAAATCTCAATGTAACAAGACTGGAGTTGCAATAACTGAGTTAGTTCTTGAGTGACTGTCTGCATTACCAGAGTTGCTGGTTGATGATCGCGGATTTGTTCGGTAATGCGGCGCACTAGTAGTTGAAAGTTCTGGGCTTGCTGTATTTGGACTTGATATTGCTGTTTTTGTAATTTTAGCTGGGTTTGCAGATGTTGTACTTGCTCATGCAGTTTGGCTTGGTGGACTGCGATCCCAATTTGGGTTGCGAGTTGTTTGAGTAAGTCAATTTCGATTTCTTGCCATTGATGGGGCTGATGGCAATGCTGGGCAGTTATCAGTCCCCACAACTGCTGCTGTGACCAAATTGGTACAACTAAATTAGCCCTGACTGGCCAAGATTCTAGCAAATTGACTTGGCTAGGATGTAAGCCGGCTGTATAAATGTCTTCGATAATTTGAATACAACCACGTCCACGACGTTCTTGATATTTGCCAATTAGGCTAGGTTCGGGGAATTTCTGCCCCATACATGAATTAGCTGTGACTGTCGATTCGGCAATCACTACACCAGTTTCATCTGCTTGAATAGAGTAAACCAAAATGCGATCGCAACCCAAACAATGCCGCACTTCTTTCACAAGTTGATGCAGCAGTGTATCTAAGTCTAGCGATTCTCGAATCCATTGGGCGATCGCTTCTAAAAGTTGCTCTTGGGCTGTCTGTATTTCTTTCGCTTGGGCTACTTGCTTCACGGGAGTAATATTACTACTTGTGCCAATCAGTCGGTAAATTCTAGAGTTCGCATCCCGCAATGGTGTAAGTGTGGTACTCCACCAAGTCGCCACTCCCTGAAATTGCAAGCATTGTTCGTAGGAAATGGTTTTACCAAAACGCACACAGTCAGCATAATGCTGACGCACTTTTGCCGCATCAACTGGTGAGAGAATATCTTCGGGTTGTTTCCCCTTCAGATTTTCGGAACTAATTCCTAGCCATCGCTCATGGGTAGGATTTAAGGCTACGTAGCAAAAATCTCCATCTTTCAGAACATCCACAATAAATATAGATGTCTGCACAGAATTATAGATGCTCAGTAAAAACTGTTCACTACTGCTACTGTGTTTGTCTAATTCTGGATCAAATAGAATCTGAGAATGCAATTGTTGTTTCAACCCAATGGTTGATTCACCCGGATTTATATTCATCGGAGCGTCCCTGTCTGCTATTAATGACTCCTCTAAGCGCTACCCCTGATGATACTAAGTCATGAAAAATGCTTTTTAGCGCTACAGCAAAGCATTGTCAGTCTTTGCTTGACTGATATTTGGATCTTCTTTTATTTCTTATCAGAAATAGCAGAAATTTAATAGCAGTAAACTCAACAAATATAGCTCCTTGAAGTTAAGAGTACATTTGCAATTTGATGCAAACTTATTGAACATTGCTTATGAAGAATGATTTAAGATTGTTGCATATATCTCAGTACACTCAAAAGCAATATTTGCCAAAAATTACATTTCTTAATATTATTTTAATACATAAAGCAATTAACATGATAATAACAAAATATTGCAGAATTATTTTAACTTCATGAGTGATCAGAAACTATCGCAATAGTCTGTAAGCATTGATCCCTGTTAAGATTGCCACCACAATCCACGTAATCGCTAAACCTACGACTTCACCTAAAAATAACCGTGAGAAGCGTAATAAAACTATTCCCATAATTGAACCGATAGGTACAGCGATCGCCCAACTAATCGCACTGATAAATATCCAGCGCCATGACAAAGCCACAGACTTGCGGATGGCTGTCCATTGCGCCAAGCCAATCATAAAGCCGCTAACTGCACCTAAAGTTGTTCCCCAAAGTAATCTGAGGGTAAAAATTTGCGTACTGGGGATAATCCAACCCACAGCACCCACACCAATAGCGGTGATTGTCGCCCAAGCCAACAAAGTAACTAACACCCAGCGCCCAGACAAAATATGATCGCGAATGATCAAACTTTGGGGAAATGCGATCGCCAAACCGCCCAAAGAAGCTTGCGCCACTCCTACATCTGGCTTTTCTCCAACTTCAATCCAGCACAAACTCACCAAAAAACCACCCACAGTAGCGATCGCCCATTGTAATGTGAAACTAAATTGAGTTTTAGTAGATGTGAAGAACATGAAATTCTTGCCAGTAAAGCACGGTAGAGATTACTATACAGCGCGAGAAAAATCAAAAAAGTTCAAATGTGGTTAAGAGTCAATGGTCGTTAGTTCTTTAGCTTTTTCGCCTTTATAGCCCAATACGGTTCAGTTAAGGTGATGAGAGATGATTTCTCAATTTCTGCTTACCTATCAGACAATGAGCAAGATTTGGGGGAGAATCCCCCAAACCCCCAATCGGGGGACGCAACCGTCCCCCAAACCCCCTCCAAAATAATTCTTTCGTTTTTTGTTGAATAATTATTTGTTGGTTTTGTTGTGATTTAGTTTTCTGATCTGAACCGTATTGCTTTATAGCCTGAGTTTGCTACCTGTTTCGTCAACTGGTAAAGGTCTAATCGCCTTGGTGTTAAACAGTTCTTGGAAAACTTTACGCCGTTTGTGGGGTGTTTCGGGTGCGATGTAGCCCCATAAACTTTCCCAATAAAAAAAAGAGATACCAGAAAAAGAGCGATCGCGCACCATATCAATTTGTTCTTTAATTTGAGAAATTCTCACCGGATTTCGCAACGTTCCCGTAGAGATACCAATCACTACCGGAATTTTAGTTTGGGCTAATTTCACTGCTGATTGTTGCAGTTCTGTCCTAAAATTATTATTGTTATGGCGGTATACTTGCAACACCAACTCATCCACCCAGCCATTTTTTACCCAAGTTTCCCAGTCTTGCAGATAATATTTATAAGCAAAAGCTTGTGCATTAGGAGACAGAGATAACTTTGCATTCGGTTCAATTTCTTTGATGCTGCGATAGATTCTACCCATAAAAGCGGTAATTTTGTCAGCCCGCCAACGCATCCATTCTTGGTCAAAAGGGTTACTGGGCGGACTTTTACCTTGATGTTCTTGCTTGTAGAGTTCAACGGTGAAGCGATCGTAACCAAACTGTACAGGCATCCCAAAATGGTCATCAAGTTGGATACCATCTATATTGTAATTACTCACAACTTCCAGAATTAACCCTAAAATAAACTCTTGAACTTCTGGATGTAAAGGATTTAACCAAGCCTGCTTACTTACAGCCCCATTGTTAACATCTTCCGGCAAAACTTCTTTCACAGACTTTACACCTTCTCGCCCAATAGTCAACCAATTAGGATAAAGTTTGGCTAACTGAGAACTTGGCGGTGTCATAAAACCATATTCAAACCACGGAATAACAGTTATACCTTTTGGTTTAGCAAGTTTAATTATCTTCGTTAAAACATCCTGTCCACCGTGCATAAAATTCAGAACAGGTTCAGCTTCTTCACCAATAATATTTTTGGCAATGTTACTTTTATAAAAAGTATTGCCTCGGTTCCAAACTACAGGATAAATCGTATTAAAATGCAGTGCTGATAGTTGATTAATAGCGCGGTCAATTCCCCAAGGCACAAATAAAACACCACTAGCGACATTAGTTAACCAAACCCCACGAATTTCTGTAACGATTTGCTGGTTCTTGGGTTGAGAATAAAATGAAAAAGAAGGGAGCGAAAATACGGTAATACAAAGTATAAATTCTAAAGCTATTAAGTAAATAATCCAATGTTTAGTCAACCGATTCATTAGTGGGTTTGACTGCGTTTTAAAAGAACATTTATAACTACACAATAAATTCTCATATTCCGGATGATAGTACTTCGGTTTAACAAGTGAGAAGTCGAAAAGTATAGCAATAACCCCTCTCCAAATCTCTCCTCGCAACGGTGAGAGGCTTTAAAATACTCATTCTTTTGTAGGTAAGGGGGCTGGGAGGTTAGGTTTTTGATTAATGAATCGATGCTCTACTTCAGGAATAAGCTTTGATTGGCAGTATGTTTTAAATCCCTAATAGGGATTATTTGAAATTGCAATCTCCCTTTTTTAATAGGAGAAGTAAATTCATAATGTTTCAATCCCTAATAGGGATTATTTGAAATTGCAATGTCACGGGCTGAAGGGGTGACAAAGCGGCTGAAGCCAAGAAAATAGAGGAGCGTGACCGTTTTGGGGTAAAAAAAGATAGGTCAGGTATTCTCAACAAGACCTATCAAATGATAATGTTACCTAAATTCTACCAAAACTGCTTTCAAAATGTACTGACACCCGCACAGTACAAGATGCTAGAAATCTTACTAATGCTATTGCAATTTCATAAAACTGTGACAATTGAGAAACTAGCAACAGTATTTCCACAACCGATAAAATTTGAAAGTCGGAGGCGGAGTATACAAAGATTTTTACTACTACCTCAGTTGTCGATTCCATATCTGTGGTTTCCCCTGCTCAAACGATGGGTGAAAAATAGTCTGAAAAGAGGAGAGAAACGGCTAATATTTGCGATTGATAGAACACAATGGCGTTCACAAAATGTATTTGTAATTAGTTTAATAGAACAAAAAAGAGCAATACCTGTGTACTGGCTATTGTTACCTAAAAAAGGATGTAGCAATTTGGGAGAGCAGAAAAAATTAATTCGTCCACTATTGCAGTTATTTAAGGGATATCAAATGCTGGTACTGGGAGATAGAGAATTCCACAGTATAAAACTAGCAAATTGGTTACATAGCAAGGGCATTGACTTTGTATTGCGTCAGAAACAAGGTACTTATATTCGGCAAGAAAACCAATCACACCAACGCTTACAATCTTTGGGATTAACTCCTGGCATCTCGTTTTTTTTGACAGGGATTCAAGCAACTAAACAGAAAGGGTTTGCCAATTTTAATCTCGCCGGATATTACAAGCGCAAATATCGTGGAGTTGTTGAGCCTGCTGGCTGGTTTTTATTAACTAACCTTGATAGTCTCAAAGATGCCATTAAAGCATTTAAGTTGCGGAGTGGTATCGAAGCCATGTTTAAAGATTGTAAAACTGGAGGGTATAATCTCGAATCTACTTATGCTGATGGTCAACGTTTGATAGCACTGATTTTATTAATTGCTATTGCCTATACTTGTGCTATTTTAGTTGGTCGTAATTCTCGCTCCTCTGGACTACAAAAATATGTTGGTCGTCTGAAGGAGTTACAACGATTGCACCGCCGACATAGTGCTTTTTGGATTGGTTTGTATGGTCAGTTATGGGTAGGGGCAATGGAATTTTGGGCTGATTTAGCTCATGAATTGATGCGCCTCAAGCCCAGTAAACTGCCATATTTTCAACAAGGTCTACGGGCTATGACTCTTATCCAGTCTGCTTTATAACTTTTTTGTCACCCCTTCAGCTGCCATATTTTCAACAAGGTCTACGGGCTATGACTCTTATCCAGTCTGCTTTATAACTTTTTTGTCACCCCTTCAGGTCACGGGTGATTGGTAGATATGCACCATCGATGAGTTTCAATCCCTAATAGGGATTATTTGAAATTGCAATTTTCAATATCAACTCGACGTATTCAAGATGTGAAGCATTGGTTTCAATCCCTAATAGGGATTATTTGAAATTGCAATAGCCTTTAGATGCAAACTTAGCTAGAGAAATTAAGAGTTTCAATCCCTAATAGGGATTATTTGAAATTGCAATTAGGGAAAGAGTTTCCAGTTCCACAGCACTTACTCGTTTCAATCCCTAATAGGGATTATTTGAAATTGCAATTTTTAAAAATTTAGCCAATGAATCAAAAGGTGAAACTATGTTTCAATCCCTAATAGGGATTATTTGAAATTGCAATTGTTTTTGAGTTTATTTGGTTGAATCTTCCTGAAAAGTTTCAATCCCTAATAGGGATTATTTGAAATTGCAATTACTTGCTAACTGCTGCGCTTCATCTAAGCTGATTTGTTTCAATCCCTAATAGGGATTATTTGAAATTGCAATTTACAGCAGAAATCAAAGAGTGTGTTTTTTGGGATCAAGGTTTCAATCCCTAATAGGGATTATTTGAAATTGCAATTAGGCGATCGCTTCTAGTTCATGCGTCTCTTTGAGTTTTGTTTCAATCCCTAATAGGGATTATTTGAAATTGCAATTCGCTCGGATTTAGCGGTTTCTTGTAATATCTGAGTTTCAATCCCTAATAGGGATTATTTGAAATTGCAATTATTTTTGGATGCAATGCAATGATGTTTGCTTTTCGTTTCAATCCCTAATAGGGATTATTTGAAATTGCAATTTATCTCCGGTTGACTGCGCTTGGAGGGTACGATGTTTCAATCCCTAATAGGGATTATTTGAAATTGCAATTTTGGCAACCCCTTGCCGCTATTTGCTCTCACCGAGTTTCAATCCCTAATAGGGATTATTTGAAATTGCAATTTACCTCATATTCACCAAAATCAAATTCACTAGCACCAAAGTTTCAATCCCTAATAGGGATTATTTGAAATTGCAATTTTGAGCGATAGCAACAAAGCGATCGTTAATACTTTTGTTTCAATCCCTAATAGGGATTATTTGAAATTGCAATTCTTTGGTATTCCGGCTACCGCTCTCATTTTCAAAATTCGTTTCAATCCCTAATAGGGATTATTTGAAATTGCAATTCCGTCTGTAGCGGTGCTGCCAATGTTGCTCCAGAAGTTTCAATCCCTAATAGGGATTATTTGAAATTGCAATTCTTATTGCAAAGAAGTTGATGCCGTCCCTTCTGGGTTTCAATCCCTAATAGGGATTATTTGAAATTGCAATTATTGATTCTCTTTGTGTCCGCAAAGGAATTACAGCAGTTTCAATCCCTAATAGGGATTATTTGAAATTGCAATTCACATCAGATATTGATTTCGCCAATTTGTGATTACGGTTTCAATCCCTAATAGGGATTATTTGAAATTGCAATTTCCCACCAAATTATCTCCACCCGGCGTTGCAAAACGTTTCAATCCCTAATAGGGATTATTTGAAATTGCAATTTGATTTGTGAAGCGGCAGAAAAAATGATGCGAGAAGTTTCAATCCCTAATAGGGATTATTTGAAATTGCAATTTTTAATGTTATCAATTCGAGCAGAGTATACAGCAGTTTCAATCCCTAATAGGGATTATTTGAAATTGCAATTCATTTCAGTTGCTGTTAGAGCCAACGTGAAATTTTGGTTTCAATCCCTAATAGGGATTATTTGAAATTGCAATTGCACAAATTTTTGAAGCTTTGGAAAGTGCTGGTCTAGGTTTCAATCCCTAATAGGGATTATTTGAAATTGCAATTCGCGGGAGCCGGAAAGCTAATCTGTATTTGGTTTTCGAGGTTCAGTTTCGCGGATGGGTTAATTATAACACTTGAAAATGTCAGTTGATTTAAGACTAATAGCTGGAAGATATACTGTATAAGGTGCGCGGGTGATTTTAATTTATTTTTTCTGCAAAAGCAGACACCACAAGGAATACAGCGATTTTTCCTCAAGCCTGAATTTCTACACCTACCCATCCGCGAATTTCTAGGGTGTTTAATATCTTTCCACACCTTCAAACTGCTTGTGATTCATCGCATTTGCAGCTTCGCCACAGGTGCGGGGTGTGGGGAATATTTTCTCAGGGTTGGCTAAACCTTGGGGATTAAATACTTGTCGTACCCATTGCATTGATTCTAAATCGACGCTGTTAAACATTTCTGGCATATAGCATTTTTTATCTGAGCCAATACCATGTTCACCCGAAAGACTTCCACCCACTTTTACACAGAGTTTGAGAATTTCTCCGCCTAATTCTTCAACTTTTTCTAATGCACCAGGCACAGAATTATCATAAAGAACTAGAGGGTGAAGATTGCCATCGCCAGCGTGAAAGACGTTAGCGATTTTATAACCATACTGTTGGCTTAAGTTTTCAATTTCTTGCAAAACATAAGGCAATTGAGTACGGGGAATTACGCCATCTTGAACATAATAATCTGGGCTTAAATGTCCAGCCGCAGCAAAAGCAGCTTTACGTCCTTTCCATAATTTTAAACGGGTTTCTGGGTCACTTGCCGCAGTTACATTCCGCGCCCCATTTTGTTGACAAATTTCTGTAATTCTTTGTTTTAAAACTGCCACTTCTACTTCCAAACCATCAATTTCAACTAACAAAATGGCGGTAGCATCTCGCGGATAACAATTAGTTGCCACAACATCTTCTACTGCATTGATGCTAATGTTATCCATCATTTCCATACCACCAGGAATTATCCCGGCACTGATGATATCAGAAACACTAGCTCCCGCAGCTTCTACACTTGTAAAGTCGGCTAATAATACACAAATAGATTCGGCAGTTTTGAGAATTCTGAGAGTAATTTCTGTGGCGATTCCTAAAGTCCCTTCCGAACCGACAAATATACCTGTTAAATCATATCCTGGTGTTTCTGGGATTTGTCCGCCTAAATCGACAATTTCGCCTTCTGGCGTGACGATTTTTAACCCAAAAACGTGATTGGTTGTGACACCATATTTTAAACAATGCACTCCACCAGAGTTCTCGGCAACGTTGCCCCCAATTGAGCAGATAATTTGACTGGAAGGATCTGGTGCATAGTAAAAGCCTGCGCCGCTAACAGTTTGCGTTACCCAACTATTAATTACACCTGGTTGTACAACAATGCGCTGGTTGTCTAGATCAACGTTGAGGATTTGTCGCATTAATGAGGTGACAATTAATACAGAGTCTTCTAATGGTAAAGCACCTCCAGATAATCCTGTACCGGAACCGCGGGCAATGAAGGGGACAGAATACTGATTACATATTTTTACCACTGCGGCGACTTGTTCTGTGGTTTTTGGTAACACAACCACCGCCGGACGTTGACGATAGCTAGTCAAACCATCGCACTCATAGGTAATCAATTCTTCTCGGCGTTTAATTACTCCATTTTTACCAAGGACAGCCTCAAATGCTTTGATAATAGGTTGCCAATTGCGTTGTTGTTTATCTTGGGTAAGCATAAGGTTTCGGGTAGATGACTCTGTAGGAGGCAGAAGGCAGGAGTAAATTTATATAACTGACTTACGCACAAGTTACGGAATAACGAACCACAGAGACGCAGAGGACACAGAGGAATGAGAGTTTGAGAGGTTTTTTGCGTAAGTCCTATAACTATTATTATTGTTGCAAAGATAGCAGTTTAGATAGAAAAATTGCGATCGCTCTGCCAAATTGCACCTCTATCACCTTTTCCCTATCACTGATTTTTCGGCTTGCGTAATGTTTGCGAACCAATGGGAACGAGAACTTGATTCAAACTCCGTAACTGTTCGGCTGTCCCCATACAAATCAGGGTATCTCCTGACATTAATATTGTGTCACCAGTGGGGCCGCCGATGAGATTACCATCAGCACGGCGAATTGCCAGGACTAATGCACCAGTTTGCGATCGCAGTTTGGCTTTTTGTAATGTTTGTCCTACGAAGGGAGAAAAGGCGGGATCAAGTAAAAATTCTTCCATATACAACTGACGGTCTGCACCGGATAGAATCCCATCGACGAAATCTAATACTTGAGGTCTGAGGGCGGCTGCGGCCATCCGCTTGCCTCCGGTTATATATGGTGATATTACGGCATCCGCACCACCACGCTGTAATTTTTGTAATGCTTCTTCTGTACTAGCGCGAGCGATCGCCCGAATTTCAGGATTTAATGTTTTGGCTGATAATACGGTGTATAAATTTTCCGCATCTGAAGGTAGTGCCGCAACTATACAAATGGCTCTTTCAATCCCTACATGGAGCAATGTATCATCTAGGGTGGCATCACCCTGGTATACTACATAACCTTCCATTTGCGCCTTTTGTACAGACTCAATCTCCGAATCTATAACTACAAAAGGTACAGCTTCCGCCCGAAATTCCCTGGCAATTTGCCGACCAGTGCGACTAAATCCACAAATAATATAATGTCCTGTCAAGGATTCCATTAAGCGCCTCTGTTGTCGTAGCCGAATTCCTTCTTGAAAGTAGCCTTCAATGATTGCTTCTGTAAATCGATTGACAATGTAACCAATATTGACCACGCCCAATAAAATCAAAGCAATGGTAAACAAGCGCCCTCGGCTACCAAGTGGGTGTGTTTCTCCATATCCCACAGTCGCCAAGGTAATTACTGTCATGTAAGCTGCATCTTCCCATGCCCATCCCTCAACTAATCTGTACCATAAAGTGCCAATCAGGAACACACCCCCAAGGGCGATCGCACCTGCCATTAGCTCTTTTTGAATACGTTGATATTTTCTCTCAAGAGTGGAATACATTGTTTAACAGTTAACAGTAAACAGTTACCAGTTAACAGTAAAATCCCTGGGCAAAACACCACACCAATTGCTGGAAAGCTTTGGTGGCGGTTCTAAATCCCCCTCCATACGCTTGATAACTGATAACTGATTTCAGCGTTAGCCTAAAAGAAATGATGATTTACGATCAATCTCAGGAAATTTTTAACAATTTCGAGGAAACTAGTAAGTAAGTCTAAGATGAAATATTTTCAGGAGGAGCGGTAGTGAGCTTTCAAACTCTAGTTGAAGAAGCCAGCATCCCCCCAGCATCAGGTTCAGTGTCATCTATTCCTTTTGATACGGATGGCTTTAACGAAGCCGTGATGTCAACATACAGTCGGTTTCCTTTAGCCCTGGATAAGGGTGCAGGATGCCGGGTTTGGGATACACAGGGGCGGGAATATCTAGATTTTGTGGCAGGAATTGCCACTTGCACACTAGGACACGCCCACCCAGCAATGGTTGAAGCTGTAACACGCCAAATTCAAAAGCTGCATCATGTTTCTAATTTGTACTACATTCCCGAACAAGGGGAATTAGCCAAATGGATTATCCAACATTCTTGTGCCGATCGCGTATTTTTCTGCAACTCTGGTGCAGAGGCGAATGAAGCGGCGATTAAATTAGCACGTAAATATGCCCATACAGTTCTAGAAATAGATAAGCCAATTATTTTAACGGCTAACGCCAGCTTCCACGGGCGGACTTTGGCAACGATTACCGCTACTGGACAACCCAAGTATCAAAAATATTTTGATCCCTTGGTTCCTGGGTTCCATTATGTACCTTACAACGATATTACTGCTGTGGAAACAGCCATTAGTGAGTTAGATGAAGGTGATTATCAGGTTGCGGCAATTTTAATCGAACCACTGCAAGGCGAAGGTGGTGTTCGTCCTGGTGATGTGGCTTACTTCCAAAAACTGCGGCGGATTTGTGATGAAACCGGCATTTTGTTGATTTTTGATGAAGTGCAAGTCGGGATGGGACGCAGTGGTCATTTATGGGGTTATGAACATCTCGGTGTTGAACCGGATATCTTCACCAGCGCCAAAGGTTTAGGCGGTGGAATTCCCATTGGCGCAATGATGAGTAAAAAATTCTGTGCTGTTTTTCAACCAGGAGAACACGCCAGCACTTTTGGAGGGAATCCCTTTGTTTGTGGTGTGGCGCTGAGTGTTTGCCAAACTTTGGAAAAAGAGAATATTTTGCAGAATGTCCAAGAGAGGGGAGAACAGCTACGTGCTGGATTAAGAGCGATCGCCACCAAATATCCTCATTATATTTCTGAGGTGCGGGGTTGGGGCTTAATCAATGGGATGGAATTGACAGATGACATTGCGCTAACTGCTGGTGAAGTTGTCAACGCCGCCATTGCTGAAGGTTTATTACTTGTCCCCGCCGGGCCAAAAGTTGTGCGCTTTGTTCCACCGCTAATTGTGACTAATACTGAAATTGACCAAGCTTTGCAAGCTTTGGACAAAGCACTGGCTAAAATCACAGGTTAATAAGGTAAAAGTAAAAAGTAAAAAGGCAAAAGTAAAAAGGCAAAAGTAAAGAAAATTGCCTTAGAGGATACTTTAAAAGTATCCTCTAAATCCCCTAAATTTTAAATTTATTTATGGGGATTATCTTTTTACTTTTTACTTTTTACTTTTAAGGCTTTCCACCAATTCCTTTTTTAAACGCTGGGCGTTCAGATATGCGGTTGATATATTCTAGAACTGCTGGGTAGGCGCTGAGGTCTAGTTTTAGCATCATGGGTATATAAGCAAGAACTGATCCCACAGCCACATCCGCAACACTAAATTCATCGCCCAATACGAAGTGTTGTTGTTGAAAAATCTCATTCAGCGGAGTTAACAATAGGGGTACTTCTCGCTCTCTGGTAGATTCTGTAAAAATGCCTGATGCGAGGGTAGAGTTAGCAAACAACACCCATTGATATATTTCTGCACGTTCCTCTAGAGAAGTTGGAGATTTGCCATACTTTTCATGTAAATACAGCAAAATTGCTCCCGATTCCCAAAGCTGAAAATCACCATCAACTATTGCCGGGACTTTACCCATCGGGTTAATCTGCAAATATTCTGGCTGACGATGTGCGCCAGCCTGCATATCTAGTTGAACAAACTCATAGGGAACTTGTAATTCTTCTAGATACCATTTGGCGATCGCCGCCCGGCTAAAAGCACCGCCGTAAAGTTTTAGCATAATTCCTGATATTTAAAGAACTTTATGTGTGTGTGAATGCTGTTTTACATTGTCTTCTTTATTGACAACTCTGGCAGCATTTAACACGCGTTTGCGTTCAATGGAATACTTAAAATCAGAGTAAGTTGTCCCCAAGGGAATCAGATTTTTGCTGTTTTCGCTGCGTTTATAAGTCCGCGCCGCTGCAAACACCCGTTGAGCAAATTCTTCCCCAAACTGTGCCGATGTGGGGAACCCTGCGGGTAATAATGGTGTATCACCATCTAACACTGCCCCCAAGGTTGTAGCATAAGCCAGTTTGTAAGACGTGGGAATATCTTTCATTAATGCTTCTAAAGACGCAGAGGGAATTGGTTCAATTACTTCAACTTGATAAACTTCCCCATCTTCTTTAATAAAGCAGGTTGCCAAGCCAATAACGACATAATCATCAGCGGCTAAATCGGCAGTATTTTGATCAGAAATTGCTGTTGTCATCAGAAAAATTATCGCAAAACTTTAAAATTCAGAGCGTATAACTAGAAACTTACAAGTGCAAACTTTGGTGAAGGGAGAAACACCGCAGCAAAAAGAACAGCAAAAGCGTCTTTAAGTTGCAATGTTTCTTTACCCTTTTCTCTATCTCTTATGATCGGCTAGTAGGATTCTACCAAGTTGTCGCTCATTTTCCATTTTCCCCTCATTGTCTTTATTTTGGAGTAGTAAATCTTCAGTAGGGTATGTTACGCCTTTAGCCCAATGCACCGCCGGATAAAACGGGGTGTTAAGCGCTTTGATGAAATTCAAGGTTAACGCCTAGCTACTCGCATCAATAAAAATAAACCTATAACTAAGAAAATAAAATTAGGCAACCAAGCACCCAAAAAGGGAGAGATAATCCCTGCTTGTCCGATCGCCCCACTAATAAAAAACATTAAATAATAAGTAAAAATGACAATCACACACACCCCAAAACTTGTACCTCTACCAGTACGTTGAGGTACGGTTCCCATTGCTGCGCCTACTAAGCCAAAAACTAAACAGACAAACGGTAAAGCAATTTTCTGTTGAATTCTCACTTGCAGCTTGCGGATTTTTTGGCGATCGCCTCCCAATTTTTCTACTGTTAACTGTTCTAATGATTCCGAAATATTCATCTCACCGTAGTCGCGGCTTTTTTCTACCAGACTCAGTGGTGTGCGGGGTAGTTTGAGTTGTTGCTGCTCAAATCTTAAAATATTGCGATAAGAACCATTGGGAGCAACTAAATAAATCGTTCCATTGTAAAAATCCCAGACACTTTGCGAACCATTCCATTGCGCCGATTCTGCCACAACAACCTGATTCAGCCCTTCTGTAGATCTATCAATAATTGTTAAACCTTTCATGCGTTTACCATCAAACTGGTCTGCATAAAATAAGCGTGCCAGTATCTTGCTTTTTGTGCCATCTTTCTCTTGGAAATCGCGGTATTCTGGATAAAAAATATTTTGCTGTTTTAAAATTGGTTTGTCTGATTTCAGGGCGCTGTCTAGAATTCGATTTGCTTGATAATTAGCAGTTGGTGTAACTTGTTCGTTAAAGACAAATGTCATACCGGTGACTACCAAACTTAACATCACAGCAGGTAGAACCATCCGATAGACACTCACCCCACAACCACGGAGGGCAATTAGTTCACTCTCGCTGGAAAGACGGCTGTAAGTCATCAAAGTGGCTAACAGCGTGGACATGGGAAAAGCTAACACAATAAAATATGGCATCTTTAACAAGAAAACTTGAATAGCGATGCCTACAGGTAGACCAGATTCAACAATTTTTCTGATGAGATCAAATACCGCATCAATTGTCACACCAATTGAAGAAAATGCCCCAACCCCAAACAAAAATGGTGGGAGCAATTCACTGAGCAAATAACGATCCATAATCGTAAATGGCAGCAGTGAATTAATACTATAAAAAGACTTCTGATTTGTGGCAATCATAAGCAAACAAAATTTGATGGGTCAACCTGGTTAATTCGTAATTTATGAATTTAAATATTTAAATGTGAAAATTATCCCCTAAATAGTATTGCCTTACTAAAGGATTGCTGTAAAGTTCGTCTGATGTGCCAGCCGCGAGAATTTGTCCTTCACGCATAATATAGGCGCGGTCAGTAATGGCTAGAGTTTCACGCACATTATGATCTGTAATTAAGATTCCCATACCGCGATCGCGCAGTTTTGCTACAATTTCTTGAATTTCCGCCACTGCAATAGGATCAACCCCGGCAAATGGTTCATCTAACAATAAGAATTTTGGCCCTTCTTGTCCAGCAGCTAAAGCCCTGGCTAATTCCGTCCGCCTTCGTTCACCACCAGAAAGTTGAATCCCTTTACTGTGAGCTACTTTTTCTAAACGAAATTCTCGTAGCAAAGTATGTAATCGCTTCGACCACTCCCGTTTGGGGACATTTGTTTGCTCTAAGACCAAAAGTATATTATCTTGCACACTTAGTTGGCGAAATATACTTGCTTCTTGGGCTAAATAGCCAATACCCAAACGCGCCCTTTTGTGCATTGCTACACCAGTAATATCTTGAGTGTCTAACCAAACGCGCCCTTGATTTGGTCTTTCTAAACCTGTCGCAATGTAAAAGGTCGTGGTTTTACCAGCACCATTGGGGCCTAATAAACCAACGACCTCACCTTGAATAACGGAAAGATTGACGCGATTGACAATGGCTCGTTTGCCGTAAGATTTGTGAATATTCTCTAAAACAATTTTCACTATCTGCGTTTATTGATACTAAGTAAGTTGACCTGCATAATTATGATTGTGAGGATAAGCTAGAAGATTATTCTCAGCAGTTCTACTTAAATATTAATTGGCAGGCTTAAAATTTGGTGTTTTGGGGGCTGGTGTAGTGTTTTGTCCACCTATTTCTGAGTCTTCCACCATATAAATCGACTCTACCTGACGATTGCCTTGGGGTAAAGCTACAAACCTTCCTTCATCAATTAAATACGTCACTTTCTCAGCGCGAATACTATTGCCGCCTTGTTGCAAAATATAGACATTGCCACTGAAATCTATGCGACGTTCTTTGCTAAAATATTGAGCCTGAGCCGAAGTTGCTTGGATTTGCCGCGCTGGATATAACATTTGCACATTACCACGAGCAGTGATAATTTGACTTTTAGCGTCATATTCTTGGATATCAGAACGGATGGTTAAAGGGCGATTACCCGCAGCCGATTGCGCCGTTGCTGTTTGCGTTTGGCTAGGAAAGGTCAACGCGCCCAAGAGTGCGGTTGGTAGTACCAAGGCTAGACCAAAGCGTCGTATTTGTGATGTTAGCAGTTGATTGCAGGGCTTCATAGAAATTTGGGGTTCAGGATTTCCGATTGTATACTCATTATCTCAAGTACATTCTCCAGCGATAACCTCTACAATCTGGAATAGCTTGGGATAAGTGATGGCTGAAACACTGACGTTTTGCCTAACGCTGAAGTTTCACGTAAATTTTAAATCATCATCGTCTGATGCTGATTTTGGACACAAGCGATCGCTCTTTGTATCGGGATGTTATCATGACTTAGGAACATATTCGCATTTCTCAATACCTGGAGAGGTGGCAGAGTGGTTGAATGCGGCGCACTCGAAATGCTAATTTTGATACATTCTAACATTTCAGTATAAGACTTCTAGCCAGTTAAATAAAGGGCATCACCTTAGATTAGACGTTTTGATGTCTGAGGTGAAAACCGTAATGTTACTTAGGGCCAAAAAGGGTAGTGTAACTATAAATGCTAAATCCGGTAAGCTTCGTATTGTCTTACCACGTAACATTGGCGACGGGAAACAGCATTACATTTACACAGGTTTTGACGACACAGTTAAGAACCGTAAAAAGGTTCAAATGGTTGCATTGCAGATTGAGACAGACATCGAAGATAACTGTCTTGATTGCACTTTAGACAAATATCGAACGATGCTGGGGGTTTTTAGAGGACAGCAACGACTACAAATTATTCCTAAAGCACCTAACCTAAAGCAGTTGTGGGCTAAATACTGCGAGTTTAAACAGCCTCAAGTCTCTGCATCAACCTTCAATCAGGATTTTTTGGGAAGTTACGCCAAAGCCATAAATAATTTACCTACCAATGAAATCAAGGATGCGATCGCAATCAGAGATCATTTAATCCAAACTTACCCGCCATACACAGCGAAGCGATATCTTACTCAATTTAATGCTTGCTGTAAGTGGGCCGTTAAATCAAAATTAACCGCCAGCAATCCATTTGATGGATTGACTGTTGACATCAAGGTTAAGCGTTGGGACACAAGCAAAATTGACCCCTTCACCCTGGCAGAGCGTGATGCTATCATTCAGGCTTTTGAACAACATCCTCTCTATATCGGCTATACCAATTTTGTCAGGTTTTTATTTTTTACTGGTTGCCGCATTGGGGAAGCGATCGCTTTGCAATGGAAACACATCAATATTGATTGCACAGAAATTTACTTTTGCGAGTCTTATAGTTTTCACGGGCGCAAGGAAACCAAGACGGGGGTAAATCGTAAGTTCCCTTGCAACGAACAATTACGGGCTTTTTTACTCTCTGCCAGGGAACATAGCCCTACCCCAGAGAAACTTGTATTCCCGGCTCTTGGTGGCGGAGAGATTAAGGCTAACAGTTTCACGGGCGTTGTTTGGCGCGGCGGAGTAAGTCACGGTGTGAAAACTCCGGGCATTGTCACCCAACTCGTTACAGAAGGTAAGGTTTCAAGATACCGCCCCGTCTATAACACTCGGCATACTTTTATCAGTTTATGTCTGGAGCGCGGCGTTAGTGTTCAGAGGATTGCTCGGTGGGTTGGTAACAGCCCAGAGGTTATTTACAAGCATTACGCCGGGGTTTTAGGGGATGCTACAGTTCCAGAACTTTAATTTAAGGATTTAAGAGAAATATTTTACGCACGTAAAAAAATAACCTTCCTTAATTTAAGGATTTAAGAGAAATATTTTACGTACGTAAAAAAATAATTTTCCTTAATTTAAAGTATAAAAATAAACTTATATTTTAACTCTAAGGATTCTTTAGGCTATTTAAGTCTATTTTAGGCTAAAACTTAAAAATCAGTCATAGACCGCATTTGACGGCGTAATTACCACACACAATCTAGTTTTTTTGTGCTATATTTTTAAGTAGCTACTGAGTTCTTGATATTACATCAATGGATAACAAAAGAGACACTGTAATTAGATTGCGCGTTAATCCAAATGAACGCCAAATAGTTCAGCAAGCTGCCCAGGCTAAAGGAATAACAATTAGTGATTTAGTCCGGCAAAACGTTGGACTGCCAATGTTGGGAAAAATAAACGCTAGTTAGGAATTTTTCGTAGAAACAAAAATAAAGCTTTCTAGTACCACCTAGAAAGCTTTATATCAAGTTTCTTTTTTTTAAACTCACCTAATCAACACTTGCTTTGGAGATGGCTTCTGTTGACGGAAAGTTCACTTATAACAACGCCATGACGGCGTAATTTATCTATGAATTATCGTATCGAAAAAAATAACGAACTGCAACCATCTTCTTACTTTAATTTTAACACAGTCTCAACGTTAGACAGTGTAAAGATTTCAGTTCATCCAACGATACAGCAATTATTTGCCCTTGGTTACGAAGTTGGCGATCGCGTAGTTGGAAGAAATCTGTGCGTCCACAAAGATAAGAGAAGAAATAAAGATTGGTCTGGGACGCTAACGAAAAATAATATCGTTATTCAAGAATACGTTTGGAAGTTCCACAAGATAGTCTTAAACGACGAAATTCACGAAGATGGCTTGAGTTGGCTCGAAGAACAGAACCACGGTGAAAGACAAATCTACTTTAACGTTAACGGTGGACGAACAACAAACGAAGTAGGTGGATGGCGCTCCTTATTTTTTGAGGAAGATGACGGAACTTTTCAAGAACAACAAGCCAAAATTGACGCTATTCCTATTCCTCCGTCGGTTCAAGTGCGTACTAGAAAATCAAAACATACTTACTTTAGCGTTTGGGCTGATGAGACAGAAAATATCGAGGATTGGTCAGCAAATCAGGAATTAATAGCTTATTACATGGGGTCTGATCCATCTTTGAAAGATGCCCCGCGTCCCATGCGTTTAGCTGGGTTTGATCACGTTAAAGTAGTCAATGGAGAGGTTGAGTATGTTCCTTGTGTCCTTGAAGTTTGCGCCCTTAATAGGTTTTACTCTGTTGCGGACGTTTTAGAGGCTTTTGAGTCCTACGCCAAAAATAACGGAATTAAGCCTTTTAGTAAAGAAAGATTTAAGGGCTACCAATACGTCAACAGTAAATTACGACAAAAAGAGACGGGGCATATTTATGACCATCCGTCATTTGATAAAGGCTTCTTTAGAATTTGTGAAGATTCGGAAGTTACTAATCATTTAGCTAGATGCAAACGTTGGGCCGGGCTTTGTGAGAAGCGTTATAAAGGTGAAGATTGCGCTGACCCTGAAACCGCCTGGACAGAAGAAGTTAATAGAGTCAAAGAAAAGGTTAAAGCTGAATACGGTGAAAAATTAATTCCAGCTAAGACAGATAACTGCACCCCAGTGTTATTATCCTTAGCCGGAAAATATCTTGAGGGCTTTAATTACAATGGACGCGCCGAGTATGCTACCGCTAAGTGTCCAGTTCATGGTGGAACTTCAATCGATAGTTTGCACATTCATAGAACAAGTGGGAATTTCGTTTGTCATAGTGGATGCGATAAACACGAAATTGAAAAAAAAATAAGAGATTTAGCTAAGGATTCTGGTGATGAGCGGTGGAATTGGCAATTCTGGAACGGTCAAGAGTCTATCATTAGTGAGCGAAATGACTTTGAACCAATAAACCTCAATAAATTAACAATCCGTCCGGGATGGCATCACATTACTGATTGTTCAATAAAAAAACCTTGGGGTTTGATTTACGATTCAAGGATTTTAGAAAAAATCCCCTCCGAAGCAATTCTTATTCTTAAAGCTCCGATGGGCGCGGGTAAAACAGAGCTTGTTAATGTTTTAATTAACGAAATATACCGCAATTCTAGAGTTGTTAGTATTACTCCCACAATCGCACTAAATGAAGTATTAGGAAATAGACTCAAAATCGAAACAAGAAATGAGATGGAAAGTTTAGGAGTTAACCCTGCTTTTAGTTCTAGAATTGGCGTTGTATGTCCTTCTCTATATAAATTATTAGGACGTTCTTATAACGGGCATAGCATTGCGTTGTTTGACGAAAATAGACAATCGTCACAGTTTCTATTTCAATCTAAAGAATGTGATACTAATTATTCACCGCGATCGCAAAGTATAAGGGCATTAAATGAAGTCTGCAAAAACTCAGATATTATCGTCGTTAGCGATGCTTATATCACTGATGTTGAGGTTGATTACGTTACTAATTTGCGCCCTGATTTACCAGTTTACGTCCTGGAAATTCCTACTTACGCACGGGAGAGAGAAATTTGGGAAATTACGGACGAAGCTAAAATTTATGAGTTAATTGACCAATTATTATCTGAAGGGCAAAGTTTAATTATTCCGTGCGATTCTCAAAAAACTGGTGAGGCTCTCGATGAAGTTTATAACACTAAATCAATTGAGGAGCGATATCGAGAGAAAGGTTTTAAAGCTTTCCGTCTTGACTGCGAAACTAAGGAAGGAAGAGAGCAAAAGTTGTTTTTAAATAATCCAACCGAATACGTTAAGGCGCATCCAGAAATAAGGTTGTTTATCTACAGCCCTACGTTAGGGTCAGGAGCTTCTATCGAAGATGGACATTTTGATGCAATGGTAGCGATAAATACCCATCTACCATCTACCGATTTTATGCAACAGACGGGGAGATATAGACCAGCTATTCCCCTTTACTATTGGGCTAGTGGCGACAAGCCGAATAAAAACAATTGGTCTAAATCCTTCTATCCGTCAAGTCACAAAAAAGCTTTTTTTGATAGCGTTGACCGACTCAAGGAAATGTTGGCAAAGAAAATGTTGGAAATTGCATTAGCAGAAACTCCTGGGAATGACTTAATTTCGGCAACCGATAAACTATCACAGATGGCGCGGGAAGGCATGGAAGGACAAAGCCCTGGATTAGATTTAATCTGTAATCAACGCGCTAGACATAATTATCTAAGTTGCAAGCGCCGGGACAAATTAAGACAACAGTTCTTAAGCGATGGATTCTCTGTTAAATCTTTAGATGCGGAAGACGAAATAATTGACGACACTCCGAAAGAATTAAATAAAAACGCTAAAGATTTAATCATGCAACGAAGGGCGGTTGCTGTAATCAAAGCCCCTTTAATTAGTGAAGCGGAAGGCAAAAAACTCTTAAATAAACGAGTTTTAAAACCAGAAGAACGTGCTAAGGCAGAGAAGTACAAGTTTAATAAAATGCTTCCCGGCTTTTTAGACTCCTTGACCGAAGGTGACGCGATCGAGTTTTACTACAAAAATCTAAAAGACCGGGGGCAGTGGGTAAGCTCTGTTTTTTCGCGGTGGCGCTGGGAGAATAAGGAACTGCTCAAAGCCAAGGATCTTAAAAACTTAGAATTTTTATTACAGTGCTTTAAGGATAGTGGGGTTGACAGCCCTGGCGACTTAGACAAATTGCGATCGCCCTATTTCAAGTTCATTGAAGAAATTGGCTTTTTTAACGAGTTTGCGTTAGGTAGTCAGTTTACACTCGGAAAAGTTATTCAATGGGCTTTTAAGCTCAAATCCGAGGCGGATATAGAGGAATTACTGTCTTATAGCGGACTAAAAGATAAAGATGCGACTAAAGCTCAACGCGATGCGATCGCCAAGAAATTTATTAAGCCCTTACCCGCCAGATATAGACGAGAACTAGAGAAATATTTAGGCATCATTCTCTCTAGCCACCCGAAGACTATTAAGTATCTTACTCGCAGTGTTGGTAATGTCTTGCGTCGGTTTGGGTTTGATTTGTCTCGTGGGGAACGAGCGGGGGGGAATGAACAATTACGAATTTACAAAGTAATGGAGCGGGATAACGTACTACAAAAAAAACTACAGAACCCGCCTAGAAACCATCATTTTTGACGATTTTACAAAAACGGGGGTTTCAAAGGCTGAAAACCTTATGGTTGAGCCAAAAAACCCTGGGCAGATCAAAAACCCCCTGTCTATATACCCCACACATACCATCTACACAGACTTAACGCCTTACACAGAGCGGGTTTCACTCTCAAAAACACCCGATTTTGAACACCCCTTTGTCCCCGTACTACAAAACCCCACAAACCCCCCCTCAGACGCGGCTCTATATCAAGATTTAATGAAACGAGACTCGTTAAAGCGCATAGCGGAGGAATTAAATTTATGCACGTCTGTTTTTGATGTCAGTAAGTTATTTAGGCTGTTTAACAGCTATCCAGTGGATGTAATAAAAGAAGCTATCAACCATGCCCCACGCGAGTCCCAAGAGACAGCTAAGTATTGGGTATCTCGTATGGGGAGGTTTGGTCAATCTTGGCAAATTCTCCCCCCGATCCCGCCAGTTAACTCCTGCCAAGCGGGGGCTGAAATAAACTCCTTATCTTGGTAAAAATTAAAATAAATCCTTAAATCCTTAAATTAAGAATTAACTAATTAAATTAAGGATTTAATTTTAATTAAACGCCCGGACTTAAATTATTTTTTTAATTTAAGTCCCTTAATTTTTAATTTAATTAATTTTTGCATCAATTTTTTTTGATGCGTAAGTAGTACATAAAAAGTTAAGTAGGTATTAAAGTTTGTTTATAATATAGATAGTTACCTTGATGGGACTTAATCAAATAACTAAAATTAAATAAAAATTATGACCGATTTAGTTTTAAATAATAGTATTCCTTGGGAATATCAAAAAGGTATTGACACACCGAAAAGTTGGGAGGCATTCTGTGTTTACCGTGATATGGGTGTCAATCGAACCCTAATGGGGGTATCTAGGGTTCTAAAAAAGCGAATCGAACTTATTAGCCGCTGGAGTAAAAAGGGGAATTGGGGCGATCGCGTCCTTGGTTATGATTTAGAGAATGAAAAAATTAAGCGCGAGGTAAATGAGCGCGAACGCCTTGTGCAACATAGAAATAAAATTATTCAGTACAGGGAAGCGATAGAAGATTTAGGATGGATACAGTTAGACGTTGCATCTAAATGTCTTGATATTTGCAATCGTGCTTTAAAAAAATATCAATCCGAAGATAAAGAATTGAAACCAATTGATGTAAAGGCTTTGTCTAGTGCGGGTGTTAGTGTGGCGGAAATCGGGAGTAGGCTGCTTGCTGAAAGTTTGGGTATTAACAAACTTTTAGATAGCTTAGAGGTTTGGGACATTTCCGAAGATGAAGACGTTATTGATATTGGTGCAAAAACAGTATAAAATATTACTTACATAGCCAACTTTCTTTAAAAAGTCTTTTTAACCCCGAACTCCTACCAACCCAGGCTAATTTACTATGCCGGGGTTTTTTATTTTTAGGCTTAAAATATAAAAAGGAGTTAAATTTTATACTAAGTTTATTATGGAATTACCAAAGTTAGTTGTAGAGTTAGTCGGCGACTACTCCCAACTCTTAGATGATATCAACGAAGCGCGAAAAGAAGCATTAAAGCAAGCCAAATTAATTGAAAGAGATTTTGTAATTCGCCCCAAATTAGCTTTTAACGCCGCAGAAATAAGAACAACGACTCAAGGTATTTCCCAAACATTTCAAGAATCTCTAAAGTCCCAGAAAATAGATATTACGCCAGCATTAACATTTAATCAAAATACTGTTCGTAACCTGGGACGACAAGTATCACAAGGTTTAGCACAGGGCATTAATTCAGAGGCGAGGGGAGTAAAAAAAGCGTCTAGTGATTTAGCAGGATTAACTATTGACGAAACTAAGCGGAAGTTAAAAATTAAATCCCCTTCTCAAGAGTTTCGAGATATTGGTAAAAGTATTGTTGACGGACTGACGCAAGGGCTTGGTATCGGGGGAGCGTTAACCCTTACGGGGGCTATTTCTGGGTTAATTACTGGAATAATTAACGCCGCCCGTTCGACTGTCCAAACTGGACTTAATTTCACAGGCGACTCAATTAATAAATTTAGTGACTTAAGAGCTTTTGAAGCTCAATTAAAACTTATCGAAGGTTCCGAAAACTCCCTTAAATTTGTTAGGGGAGAAAGCGATCGCCTAAGCCTATCATTAACGAAAGCACGGCAAGGGTATGTAGGTTTAGCGGCCGCTGCTAGAGGCACTAAATTACAGGACGACGTTAAAGATATATTTTCGTCCTTATCTACTGCTACAAGAGTTTATAACCTCTCTAATGAACAATACCAAGGTGCATTATTAGCAAATCAGCAAATAATTAGTAAAAACAAAGTCAGTTCCGAAGAATTGGTTCAACAACTTGGCGAACGTTTACCGGGGGCTGTTCAAGTCGCTGCCAGGGCTTTAGGTATAACAACCGCCCAACTAGATAAAATCCTTAGTACGGGTCAGTTAACAGCTAACGTATTTCTCCCCCGTTTCGCTGCCCAACTTAAAAAAGAATTGGGCGCGGGAGTTCAAGAAGCTTCTAATAACTCAACAGCATCATTAACGCGACTACAAAACCAAGTCATATCCTTGCAGGAATCACTGGGACAGTCAATTGAGCCTGGGGTAATTGCTGGACTTAATTTTATTCAGCAAGTTTTGACAGACTTAAATCAAGCAGGTTTATTTAATGAATTAAATAAGGGAGCTTTAGATTTTAGCGAATATTTAAAACAAAATCCCCAAATAGCAAAAGAGACTGCTAAGGCGATCGCAGAATTAGCGAAGGATTCCATTAAACTAGCAGCGGAAGGGGCGAAATTTTTACTGGATTATTTAAAAGAAAATCCCGATATCATACGCAAGTCTGCGGATGCGATGAGTAGTTTTACTAGTGGTATTAAAGGCGCAGTAATATCAGCTAAAGAATTAATTCAGCCACTAAAAGATGCTTTTGACTTCTTAGTTGGAGTAGAAAGTAAGCTGAAAAATTCTCTAAAGAGCGTAGCTCAAGATACTCAAAAAAATACCCCCACCGTAACTAACATTGACCAAGTATCACCAGTGTTACGCCCATTTGTAGGCATTTCTCAAGCACTAGGTTTAAATAAAGAAATTGCCCATAGCCCTATCAGGGGCGTTAACTTTGAACAACTTCTAAAGTATGTTCCTACACGGCAGCAAGGATTTTATGGAGTAAGAGACGGTGGCAGGAGGCAGCATTCAAAAGTTGATTTTGATTCTAGGGTAGGTGCTGGTGAAGGTGCGATCGCCCAAGCTATATATGGAGGTCAAGCAACCTATAGACCATTTACTAATACTAGTGCCGGGGTTTTTGTAAAAACTCTTGACCAACAAGGGCGGGAAATTGTTGTCGAGTACGGACATTTGAAACTTAACGATGTACGTCAACTCTTTGGTAACAGGAACCAAATAAAAATAAATCCAGGTCAAGCTTTAGGTCGAGTTACTAAAGATGCTCTTAGTTCTGGCCCACATTTAGACTTTGGAATTAGAGTTAACGGGCAATATGTTGACCCTCAAAAGTATTTGCGTGAACTTGTTAATGGAACTAGAAATTTACAAAAGTCTGCAATTGCACAAGCGCAAACTTACGGGCCGCCTTTGCCAACTTCTCAGCAATTAGCGCAAATAGCCCAATATAAAAAAGCGATCGCTAGTTATTACGGGCGGTCAGATGGTTTTCACGGGAAGCCTACAGCCAGCGGCGCAATCTTTAATGCTGATGCTTTTACGGTCGCTCATAAAACCTTACCCTTTGGCACTAAAGTAGAATTTCGCAATCCTCAAACTGGTGTAACTGCCATTGGTACTATTAACGACCGTGGCCCATTCATTAAAGGCAGAGAGTTTGATTTAAGCGAGGCGTTAGCCCGTAAGCTAGGAACGCTAAACTCAAACTTAACTAAGCCAAATGTTGAATACAGAATTATCACTTCATCGGTTTCCCAAAATTTAACTAATTCGCCAAAATCCTCAGTTTCCCCACAACAGCAACCCCCAGAGATTAGAGCAATTTTACAGGGACAACAAGAACGCGATCGCGTTGCTAGAAGGAATGCCTTAAGACAAACTCAAGACCAAATACAAGTAGCGGTAAGAAACGCCCGTGATGCTTCTCAAAACACTAATTTATCCCCCACTCAAGACGAAAGAAATACCCGTCAAGCACAACAGCGACTACAGCAAATTGATGACCAAATTACTGGTTTACAGCGTCAGAAAGAAGATGCTCAATCAAGAATTACAATTAACCAAAATCAAATTAGTAGCGGAAGTTTAACACCGGATGTAGTTAGTGAATTAAATAATCAAATTAAGTTAGATACTAGCTTAGTTAAGGAATTAGATAATTCTTTGTCTAGCTTAAGAGACTCAAGGCGAAAAACATCCGAGGAATACGCTAAATTTAACGCTAAAGATAAGGATTTTCGCCAATCTCAGGAAGATTTACGAATATTCCAAAGTAATAATGAAGTTTTAAACACTAGAATTGCTAATTTAAGAGAATACGCTAAACTTAATCCTTATTCTCAAGAGTTAGAAGCCTTACCAGGGTTGGAAAAAGAATTAGCTCTAAATCAACAACAAATAAAAGTAGGGCAAGACTTACTTAATTTAGAAAGTGCTAAAGATAAAAACGAAATAACACAAACTGAGTTTTTAGCCAGACTTAATGCCATTAAAAAATTAAATGAAGAAGAATTAAAAACAATAGACCAGCGTTATAAGCTGGCAAGAGCTAATGAATTTCTACGTCAGGGACAAATAAAGCTTGACGAAGTAATTAGGGGTAATAATGGCAAGATTGAACGGTTAAGACTTGGTACTGAATTATTAAATTATGGTATTGGTAATGGCGATCGCATACAGATGTTGCGTGATGCAGATTTAGTCGAGAATCGAAGCAACTACCTTCAGCAACGCCAACAACTTCAAGAAAGAGCGTTATTAGAGAACTTACCAAGCGAACAAATTAAGGGCGCGAGGTTAAGATTACTTTTACGGTATAACGAGCGCAACCAGTTAACTAATGCCCAATCTAAACGTAGTACTGATGATTTAAACTTTAATAGTTCTGGTAGAGTTAATGAGTCTTCGCAGAGGTTAATTAGCGGTCGCGCTGAGTATTTAGGGTTGTTTGGCATAGATAGTAAGAAGTTACAACGCCAAGCAGCTATTTTTTCTCAAAAAATAGACTTTAGAAACCAGATTAGAGATTTAGAAAGACTGAGAGATAGCGGCGAAATTACAGCCGATGCTTTTAGCCAAGTTAAGGCTAATTTAACAAGTTTAAATGAAATTAAGTTAGACGGTATTAACGCTCAGTTTAATGATTTCACCGAAGTAATTAAGGGCGTAAAAGCGGATACTGAAGGAGTATTTAAGGATTTTATCTTAGGGACTAAAACCCTTGGTGAATCTCTTACAGGTATTTTCCAATCCATCCTTAATAACTTAGCTAATCTTGCTGCTCAAATGTTAACGGATCAACTATTTGGCTCAATCTTTGGGCGTGGTAGAACCCCTGACTTTAATCCCAGTGGGGGGGGGTTTAACTTACTGGGGGGGTTAGTTGTTGACGCTGGTAACATTGCAGATTTAGTCAGAGGTAGTGAGTTTTATGACTTTTCTATCCCTGCTTTCGCCAAAGGGGGCATGGTTGGAGATATTGCTAGAGGGTTAAATAAGGAAAGGGCAATGTCTGGTTTCAAACCCCACTTAATTATTGCTAATGAGGGTGAGAGAGTTTTAACGCCTGAGCAAACCAAACTTTGGGAGAAATTAAATCAAGCCAATGTTCCAACTTTTTCTTCAGGTGGGGTTATTGGTGGGGGCGATCGCCTAGGAACGGTCAACACTTTAAATAAGGGCGATGTCTTTCAAGTTTTGCCAGTAATTCAAGTCGGAGGCGGAAGCTCCAAAGATTATGACTTGCCACGGTTTGAGAAAGTCTTAGAGGCAAAAATTCAGCAAGTTATTAGGGATGAACGCCGTCCGGGCGGGGCGCTGGGAAGAGGTGGGCTGTATGATAGGTGACATTTAAGTATGATTATTTTTCAATAAATCCTGGACAGAAGGAAATTATACTATTGGCGATAACTGAAACGTAATATTCCCTTAATTGTTCTTGGGTAAAAAACTTGTTCTTTCTAGAGTTTATCGCCCTATCAATCCTGTCGCCAATTAATTGATTAAAGCCTGTCCCCTGGTATAGTTCTAGACAAACTTCCATCCCGGCAATAACTTTAAATTCATCCTTAAAATTAACAATAGGATTATTCTGTTTCCTCAAATCTGCGTTTAATAACTCTAGGTAACTATCCGGGGAAATTCCCGCATTTACTTGCTGAGGGAAAAATAAGGATAATGAAATTAAAGTGCCAATATATTTTTTCATAAAAGATAATTTAAACAACTTAATTTTTATGCCAAATATTTATCCATCTCCGCCACAATCTTTTGTATTGGGCTGGGAAAACGAAGTTACTTTAGAACAAGTCCCCGTAATTGATCGGCGCAACGGTGGAGTAGAGTTGCGGGGAAATGCCTTTCAAATAAATACAGCAAGGGAAACACAACAAGTAAGCGTGAATATTACAGGATTAAACGCTTACCTGGAGATTACAGATTTTTTAACCCAACGTCAAGGTAGTCCTTTTATCTTTAACAGCAAAATATGGGAAGTAAAAGAGTGGTCTTGGAGCTATCTTGGTGGAAGCGGTGTTAGAATACTATATAGTTATTAAACTATATACTTAAACTTTATTTACCCTAATCTTAAATTGGCTGCTTTTCAACTAGCCACAAAAAACTTGGTCATTTCCGATTACGTTTTAGCTTTGATTAAATTACCCCCGCTTAAGCGAGGGTAATTTTTTGGCTAAATTAAACTCGGAATGAGTATGGTTAAGGCTATTTCTTAAATTGAGTAAGAAAAAAGTAAGAAATAGTAGAGCTTGTGAGTTCAAAACTTAGGCATAGCAAAGATTTTAAGAGCCATTACTGAGCAAATGTCTTGCTCGGTCGAGGTTTGCATAGAGGTTCTAATGATTCTTACAAATCTGAAATAAGCATAAATCTATGATTTAAGTTTTATGTATTTGTAACAAAAACTACAAAAATCCATATTTTTGAGCATTGTAGTTTTTTATAAAAAAAAGACCTGTAAGGCAGGTGATGTCTTGGCTTTAATTTTAGGTTCGTTGACTCTCGCCATCATCGACCAAATACACGCCCTAACTTTGCTGACCTAGCGAAAATTACGTTAGTGCTTATTTAGGATTCAAGGGAGGGCAAAGATAGTTGATAGAAGTTCATGCGTCTCGTGCGATGCCCCGACAGATGTAATCATATTGGATTTAATCCTATATTGAATGCCTTTGAAAAATCTTCAAAGGCATTTTGTATATCGCCTATTTTTAAACGAATAAGTCCTCGGTTATAGTATGCAGAAGAAATATTATTAGTGTTAAGTCTGATAGCTTCAGTGTAGTTAAAGATTGCGCCTTGCTGGTCGCCTATATCATTAAGAACTACAGCCAGTTTAAAATAGGTATCTGCATAATTAGGAAAAAACTTTAGAGCTTCATGGTAGTCTGAAATTGCCATTTCTTTATATCCAAGTTGATAATAAGCATTGCCTCGACGATAATAAACCAAATAAATCAAATCCCAGGTATGATAAGAGTTAATTACTTCAGTGTAACCATCAATTGATAGGGAAAAATATCCCAAATTGTAATACGCATCAGAACATCTAACAAGAGACCAAACCAAATAAGGATGTATTTGTAAAGCTTTTTTGTAATTAAATATTGCACTTTCAAAGTTTTTTCTATTAAAGTAATTTTCACCAAGCTCGTGATAGTATTCAGGCTTTAATAGTGTTTCTAAATAACTGCGTAGACCTCCACAATATAATAGTTCATGTATTCCGCATGAATATTGCTTACAGTTTATTTCAATTAAATCAGTAGGTAAAAACCCCGCAAAAATAAAATTGTATTCGGTTTTCCTTTCGTCTATATCTTCTAAAGACAATATACAAACTAGCACAGCATTTTTTTTAATTTCTTCTTCTTTAAAAAACCATCGAACTGTGTCAATTTCATCACAACGAGTCTTGACTTGAATACCAATATTTGAGTTAGCAGTTAGAGTAAAATCAACTCCTCCATCTCCGTAAATGTATGTTTCATAGTCTATTTTAGTAATAAAGTTAGTTAAGCGATTTTTTAAAACTTCTTCGCCAACTTTCCCTTTAAAATGGCTCTTGAAAAGATGATGAATATTTGAAGTTTCTTTAAACTTTTCAGCCATTCGCCAAGAAAATTTTTCTAATTCTTTTAATCTTTCGCCTCTAATAATCGTTAATTCACTATGCTGCCCTTCTACCTCACAATGGAGTAAATGTTTTGTTTTTAGCCTTTGAATAAAGTCTAATTGCTGTGCGCGTAGGGATATAGTCCACTCCATAATGTCTTTTTAAGAGTTTGATTCAGGTTATAAAAATAATACTGCTAAACTTTGTGATCGCAGATATTTATTAAAATTTAATATAGTTATTTATAAAAAATTCCCCCCCTCACAAAGTTCAAAAACTAGGCAGGAATGAGTTTGTGGTTAATTTACTATGTGCTTCCTTGTTGTGCCAGTAGATTGCTCGTTGAGTGTTACTGTCTTAGTAACATGGATATCGTGACAATATTTTTAGTTTACAATGTTCGGTTCGCTAAGAATTTAGTTACAGGATATTGTGTTGTTGAGATTAAGTACTTAAAATACTAAAAATAAACCAAACCCGGAGCATTCATGAAGTCTTTCCCTTACTACTATTCAGAATTTTTATGCAATCCTAATACCTCTTTTGAAGAAATAACCAGCCAGAATTGCACTCATAGAGGCAATATTGCAACTGCAAAAATATTAGAAGTTGGAGATATACTTCTTATTCCTGGTGATGTAAAACAGTTTCAAGTAATCAAGGTTATTCATTATGCTCAAGTTTTAGATAACTCTCCTTTAGATGATGAAGACCAAATAATAGGTGAAGTATTCGTGACTTTTATTTAAAGAGTATTCTTAATAGTTACTGTCTAATCTTTTTTATCAGGTGTAAATTAATAGGGGGGGTCGCAGAAAGCCGGGGGTGTTTTTAAAGTATGGGGGGTACTGAAGAAACACGCCCCCTTCCATAAAAAAACAAAAAAATAAGTCCCTTCTTTCTACTAATTAAAGCTTTGAAAGAAGGGGCTTATTTCTTATTACTATTTTAGCACTGAATTTACTTTATGTTGGGGGGTGTCCTAGAAAGGACGGGGGTTATTTAAATACCCCCGAATTTTTGGAAAAAATAAAATTTATTTTGAAATACTTTCTAAGTAGTGTTTTTCCTCAGCTATTATCAACCAATCTTCACCGGAAGACTTACCTTGAGTCAAACATTCTTCTTTAACTTCACGAAGGTCTCTATTTATGCCCCCAGATATGTCATAGATGGCTGTATTAAGGTTTTTATGACCACCTCCGCACGAACCATAGAATATATACCACCATTCGTCTTCGCGGTATTTATGAGTTGATTGAGTCATGATTAATTTTCCGATTAGTTAATAGCAAATAGCTTTGATATTTATATTTTAATACTTTTAACTAAAAATTACTTGTTACTATTAATTAGTATTGATTATTTATCTTTATTATTTTCGACTCGTTTGATAGCATATTTCTAGATTAATATTGATAACTGTTAGCCAATTTTTCTACTTAGAGTCTAAAATTATCTTCTGCCTCTAACTTCATTCTTGCAGCTTTCTGCCTTATCTGTTTTATTTCTTTCTCAATATGTTTTTTATTTAAATTATCTAGTAAGCTACCAATACAAAATCCCCAGCCACAATATACAGTATGAGTATCTCTAAAAAATTAAAATATTATCCCCATCAATTAATTAACAATGGGGATAAATTAACTAAGCTACCGCTAATTGCTCATTCTCTCTGATTGCCTCCACTCCCACGCTACAAGCACAATCGCATCCTCTAATCACTTCTTGGTGTTGCTGGCAGAAACCAATACGGCTAATGTTCTGGGATTGCTTAAAGAAGGGGCAAGAATTACAGCAGGTCATAATAGTTCATTCCTTATCTAGGGTTTGGATTTAAGGAGAAGGGCGATCGCACTTTGTTTAAGGATTTCGACATCTCACCCAATCTCCTTATCCAGTGCAATCACATGGGCTAAAGTATTTTTTTACGGATGCGCTGCCCCTCCCGTTGGAGGGGTGAATTGTTTAGTTGTGTGCGAACAGGAGATCTAATTTTTCTTGTCTTGCGACTTCTAGCCCTTTTTGCAAAATCTCTTCAACTGTCACTTCGATTTTGTGGTTGCCATACCATCCGCAGTATTCCTGAATTTCAAACGGCCACTCACTAAGGTAGAATTTCACTTTCTCGGTAACTTCGCTCTCTGGAGTGCTTGCCGGGAGGCTGAGGTATTTAGCTTCTCCGTAGTAAGAGTGTAGTAGTAGGATTTCCCAGGTTTTTGAGTGCTTGGTGATGAACGCCTCGCCGCGTTCTGTCTTTACATTGCAGTCGCGTTCTTTCTCCCCAGTTCTGGCTAACTCTTCGGCTTCATATTCCGCCTCTTCCTGCGCTTGCTTTGCGGAATCTATCTCTTCAATCTCTGCTTCTATCTCAAACTGGCGTTCTTCCGCCTCATCCTGTAACTGGCTGATTGCTTCTGCCAACTCTGCGAGTTGCGCTTGCAGTGCTTCGATTGCCTCAATCGTACTTGCGCCTGCGATCGCTGCTTTGATTGCCTCAAGCATCGTAATCTCCTATTCATTTATCAAGGTTCAGTTTCTTTTTGGGTGGGGTTGTAGTGCTGTCTCTCACCGCTTATATATCTACTATATCGCGTGTACGCGTTTTTGTAAAGGATCTTTTAGATTGAAATTCATAAAAATTTCCGCAACTTTTGGGTAAATGCTATTAGTAAAATCTATGATTTTAGTCGCGTGTACGCGATAAGATAGGATAAATAATCAAAATATATATGAAATTTCAAGACACAGGATTAGGTACAACAAACCAGCAACAGCCTATTAGCACCAAATACCCGCCAGATATAGATAAAATATTGCGTTCGCTCCCTAATCGTTCAGAAAAAATCAGGCAATGGGTAATAGAGGGGATGCAAAAAGAGGGGTTGTTAGTGGGAGACTAGAATCTAGCCAAAATTCAGAGGCTAAAGTTTAGGCGATTGGGTGTAAGCTATTAGATAGAAATAACTTCGCGTATCCCCTCCCATCGTTCATCGGCGCAGAAGTAATAAGTTTTCGCAGCAATTAGCAGATATCCAAAATAGCCTGAGCCAAGGCTCAGGCTCATGGGGGGCTTTTTAAGCAATTGAGAGAGAAGAAAAATGCAAGAAACCTTCGCTGAATTTTTAGCCAGAACAGTAAGAAGATTTGAAGTTCGTGAAGAGCTAAGTTCACGAAATATTTTGGTAAATGATGATCAGATTAAGGAAAAAGAGAAAGAATTAAATATAAGTTTTCTAGATCCTAACTATGTAGAAATAATTACTCAGGAAGAAGTATGGGTAAAAAAGAAAGAATAAATTAAACCGTACTAGTCAAACTTTTGATTTAGGATTTAATTGCGCGATCGCAGTTAGAAATATTCTTGCAATTAATTGCAGATAAATTAGATTTAGAACAATAATAAAAATGCCCTCCGCCATTTAATATGGAGAAGGCATTTTTACAAACTCAGCGTTTTTTTTCTAATTTATAGCTATTGAACAGCTATATTCTTCTGCTTTTTTGAAAATTTTCTTTTGAGCAAGGCTCCTAAAACTAAAGCTGTACCTGACCCTAGTATGGTTATTGGTTCGGGGACTGGTTGTACCTCAACTGTTTGAGTTCTAAGATTAAATTGATTTACTACTACTTGATCTAAATTATTTCTTGCACCAAGTAATCCAATAGAAAAGTCTGAAACACCGTCATTGACAAGTTTTAGAACATCAAAACTTATTCGGCTTAGAGCGATTCCGATTTGCCCTGGGCCGATTCCAGGCGTACCTGATTGGCTTATCGTAAATTGTCTTGAGTTCGTTTGTCCGTCTATTACTTGAGGTGCGCCTATTTGAAGACTTGTATTTTGTAAGTTTCTAAATCTAAGTTCGGTAAGATCATAAGAGACTATATAAGATAGGTTGACAATACTACCAGTAACTTCTTGGGTATTCAAAAAGACATCAAAGCTAATATTGTTATTTGGCTCTATGTCTAATATTTCATCACCGTCTAGCTGTGTACCCACTGGTCTAAAAGATATGCTTCCTGCGTATGAAGAGTTCGCATTAAGTAATGATAAACTTAATGGAGCTAACAAAAAAAGTTTGATTAGCTGTTTCATAGTCGAAACCTCTTTTTATTAAGAAAGATTACTTGATGTTACTTGACTGGTAACATTTTTGCTTTTATTGCCTTAGCTAAAAAAATAGTTTATTTTCTGTCAATACACTGTTGTTCTTGCCTATCTTCATATAAAATTTAATTCTTTTATTAAATAAATTTATTAAGGTTAAATTTTTATTTTTTATTGCAAAAATTAAATCCAAATTTCGCAAGTTAATAGAAAATTTTGGCATTTTCTACAAATGCAGAGTAAATATAACAATGCTTTAAATTCAAGTCGTGCTTTTGTCTGCTGTTTTAAGCCTGTCTCTTATCCTGTCGCGTCTGTCCCTTATACAGCAAGTATTCTGTCTAGTTCTGTCCATTCTGTCCGTCTGTCTAATTTTGAGTGATTTCGATGGTCGTAGCATCTAGCCAGACGGACAGACCGTGTTCAACTAACTCATTAAACAATCGTTTTAAATCTTCGGCAGAGAAGCGATCGCCCTTAACTTTAAAGTTGGGCTGTATTTCCTGAATCACGGCTTTATTCCTACCAGTGCGTTGCAAAAAACCTAATAAACTCTCAGCATCAACCGATAACTTAGTGGCAACAGGCGAATGATTGTATAGTCCTTCAAGCTTTGCGATCGCGGTATTGGTATCAATAAATTTTCTGCTGTCGCGGTCATAGCCAGAATAATTGTGCAGCTTTGGCATGGAATACCAATTATTGGTTTTACCAAAATAGAAACATCTACCAACTTCAGACTGAGCTATTAGCTTTTTAAGATAGTCATCGCTTTGCTTATCTCCAAGTACGCCAGTCTTCCACCAATTATTGATAGCCCCTATGTTTGTTTGGTTGAGAATAGCTAATACAGTAAGTTGAGAGCGAATATCACCCGCAAATCCTAAATTACCAACGTGTGGAGCTTGGGCGATAGCCCAAACATTCCAACCCTTAGAATCACCGCAGCTAGTTAAACTAACCATTTGGTCTTTTAAGAACGTGTCTTTGGCGCTGACAAACTTATTACCAATCTGTGTCCCTTCATCTAACATGGCCAGCGTCCGTCCGCCATTTCGGGTTTGTTCTCTAGCAATATTGCGGAATTTTGAATAACAATCTTTGAACCATTCCACAACTTCGCCTACTTCCATTTCTGTAGTATCTGCCCTAAAAAGGTGATCACACATTCCCTCAAAATATCCCGTTTCTTTGGAGTCATTTTTAGGATCAAAGCCAACTATTATTAGCCCTTCATGTTTTCTCTTAGCCGCTCTGCCAGCGTTAGAAGTAAACAAACCTTTACCACTGCCAGGGAGTCCAATAATAAGACTATTTGTGATGTGGTCGGTAAATGATTCAACTAAGTTCAACTCCCCCTGTGGTTGATAGGAGTTAAATTTAGTTTTTGGTTCTATGTTATCCGCATTATCTTTGTGAGTAATAATTTGTACCTGTGGCAGAGAAATAGGTTGCTTTTGAGTTTCTGCGATCGCTGACATGATTTGATAATTAATCTGCGGCGAAACTTCCACATGAGCTAAATGCTGTCCTAATTCTTCTTTACTAGGGAACTGCCCTTTAAATTTTGAAAAACAACCCGACAACCAGCGATAGGCATAAAATCGCTTCCCCTGTTCCACTTGGGTTAAATATTCAGTCAAAGTATGTAGGTAAGTATTAAGCATTGCAAATTCATGCTTCTCTAATGGCTCAAGGTGCATCATTAAATCAGCTAATTCATTCTTTCTTGCAAAATACTTGGCTCTCTCTTCTGAATCACCCATCGCGGACAGGAATTCTAGGAAGTCCCCTCTAATAAATGGGAGTGGGGCAAATTGATGATTATCAGTAATATCTTGCACAACTGACCAGACATAACCTAGTCCCGCGATTGCCGCTCCTATCGTTGCTAAAGGCGAAGTAGCATAACAAACCGTGCCAACAGTTGCACCCGCTAAAGTAATTACCTTAGCTAAATTCATCCCCGCTCGTTCGCCCTTAGCTCTAATTAATAATTGGTCTTGTCTTTCAATTAACCAACTAGCAATATTTCCCGCTTCTAAATGCTCAATACTAGGGTAATCTTGTCTTATTTTTACAGTTTCCTGTGTAGTTAAAATAGGGATTGATGTTTCCATAAATAGAACTCCTGAATAAATATTAAAACCCCGCTAAACGTGATGTGCAGGGTTTTAAATTAGAACAAATTACTTGGTTAATTTCCAAATTGTGTAACCGATTTCCCCAGACATCATGCTGACGATGTTGTAAGCAAAACAGGCAAGAATCTGACCGGGATTAGTGTATCGGAAAGGATTGCGGCTGATAAACGTCGCACTAAGGTCAAAAATCCAGAAGAATAGAGCAATTAACCCGCCCGAATGGCGTTCTTTCATTCCGGCCCGTTTATAGTCGCCCCATAATGCAGTTGTTAGATCAATAACTCCGCTAGGTTTTGAACCTAGAGCAAACTGACGATGTTCTTCTAATTCTTCCTTAGCTTGCTGTGGTGTTTTACCTCTTAAAGTTCGCGCTTCCATAATTTGGACTAGTGCAGACATTCCAAAAGACAGCCAGAAAATAGGATTAAAAGGCAGTTGCAACCAACCTATCCAACCTATCCAGGTAGTCTCGAACCAAGGGAAAAGTGGCACACCACCAAAAAACGTTTGCCAAATGCCATCGGTACTTAATAGCGTCCCGGTGAAAAATCCCATTGCACCAAGTATTTTTGTACCAGATGATCCTGGCGTTACGAACTGGGCGAAGATATGGGTAACAAAGCTTATGGGGAAGGCGATAAGATCAACAATCCACTGTGCCAAAATCTCAATGTAATTAGGCTTTAGCGATGTTGTAGGTATTGGTTGTAAGTCATTAGTAGGGGGCTTATATTCTGCATTTTTCATTGCTTACTCTCCTTAAGTTCCGGTGACAGTTTGCAGACATTTTTGTAGTGATACTTCCAAAGCCATCGGCGTTCTGATATCTGTCCTATGCAACGACCAGAAGAGTCATAAACATAAACTTGCTCATCTTCTTGGTAATAACTGGTGTCGGGTCTGGGGTCACGTCTTGGGTTGTCCAAATAGCCTCTGATTCTGAGTTTTAAGCTTGTCGGTAAAATACCAGTTTCGTTAAGTGTGTCGCTGGTTAATTTACGTTGTTCTATGCGTGAACGTTCAATACTTTCGTTGGCTTCTAAGTTCGACACAGCGTAAAAAGCTTGGAACTGTTGAGGCAATTTAACAAACATTGGTGTAGCAATCAAACCCAAGCCTAATAACCCCAACATGGCTTGTTTTTGGTACTTCATTTTTGAGTTTTAAGTTGGTTGATGATTGCTTCTGCTAATCCCAAGTGGTCGCCTATTGGAGTGTACTGGTGCAAATTCTCTTGAAGCTTTTGAATTGTTTGGGCTGATTCTTCTAATAAATATTGCTCTTGTGTAGCGATTTCAGCGGCGATTAAGTTGTCAGTTATCGCTTTCAAAAAATGCAGTTTTTCAATGCGGTTAATACCTTCAAGACAGGAGCCATAAGTATTTTTGCAAATGGTCTAAATAGCTTCCATCTCCCGGTGTGAGCGCGCAGTAATAGCCTAATGGTTTCGTCATTTTGGTAAAATCCTTATGTCCGTTAAACCTTCCCAAGAAATAATTGCAGTTCAAAATTTACCTGGGCTTCCCAGCTTCTGGGAGGTAAATCATCTGGGTTTAAATTAATTAACTTGGGGTCAATGTCTAGAAATTCCCGTGCGGCTTCAATCAGATCAATGGCATCGTTTAGATCAATTTCGGAGCCAGTACTTAGGCAGAAATTAAGTCTGCTCCATTTACTACGTTTTTTGCGGAGTGTCTTTAGAGATTCCAGTGCTTGATTGAGAAGGATTTGTTCTTGCGTTAATGCTTCACTTACGGGGGTTGGTTGGTACATTTTTTTAACGCCTTTCAATTAATTGCAGTAAATAAGCCAAAGAGTGTTTAGTTAGGTTCGCTGCTTCCTTTAAGAGATGTGATTAGGCGATCGCCGTAATTGACTAGCAGGATGGTAAATAGTTGTGAAAGATTGTTAATTCCTGTCTGGCTAATAATTTCTTCTGCCTTTGGGATGTGCTTCTCATCCAGCACTATTCGCTTAGATTTCATAGCTTTAAACTCCTCATCAATGCTTGCCCCTTGGGCTTTTCTGTGGCTGTCTGCTGTCTGCCTAGAGGTTGGTGGATAGGTTTTTCTGTCTGCTGTCTGTCCGCCTCTCTGTCTGTTGTCTGTCTCGTTTCTGTCTGAGTTAATTTTCCAGACAGATACTCACTAATTAATAAATTTGTGACAGAGGCTATATTTATTCCTCTTTCTTCCCCGTATTGAGACAACCAACTCAAATGGCGGTTATCTAGTCTCACACGGGTATCTTTTGTCTCAATCTGTGACAAATTGGTGAGTTTTAAGTCCCATTGGTGCTTAATTGCATCCAAAAGCAGATTTACTGTGTCAGTTAACGTTTGATAATGGAGTAATTGGCGGATTCCCTCAACTTTGGCGGCGACTTTAGCCGCGAGACGTACTTGCATCTCATTACATCGCTAGTAATGCTTGAATGTTTGAGAGTTGAGGGTCAACAGGAATATAAAACCCAGGTTTAGCACTTAATTTGTGACGGACTAAATTAGCACATCCACCAATCAGCATGATGTTGGTTACGTCTGCTAAGTAATCATTAGCTGCTGTAGTAATACCGTCCATCAGCCCGTTAAACCAGTTCTCTAATAAGCCGGGGAATATTGAGGAAAAATCGTATTTGCGTCCATAAGTTAAAGAACCGTCAGCGATCGCGTCCATCATCTTCGCAACTTTAAAAGCGCATTTATCTTGTCTTGCGTAGTCCTGGATTAAATCACTGTTAATAATGTCATTGGCTAAAGAAACACCGCCTACTTTTGGAATTGAACGACGGGTTAACACTTCAGTTTGTGGAGTCATAATGACGTAATTTGTAGTTCCTCCGCCGATATCAATACAAAGCGTGTCACCGTCTGGATCAAGCTTCCCTAATTTATAGGCATGGATAACAGCCGCATCAGTTTCAAGATAAAATTCGACGTTCTTAATTTTGTGGTTGTAACTCCGGCTATTAACAGTCACTTGATGGCAGTTAATTAAACAATCTTTAATTGACTCCTCTTCTATGCGATCGCGGTCAGGAACTAAAAATCTGATAGTTCCCTCAAAATCTTCTCGTAAACCTGCTAGGGCGAAAGGTTTTACAAATTCTGGTAACTGTTTGCCTCTTTCAGCAGCGGCTTGCGGGTTTTTCTGTTTAGTAGCTCTGTCTCCTAAAACTAAAAATTTGTTGTCTAGTTTGACGCTGGGCGAATCATCGCTATCAATACCGCGAGAAGCTGAGGTGGCAGTCATGTCTACCAGTACTGAGCGCATCACTTTGGGCTTTTCACCTCTCAGGGCGGTAATGCTGGAATAATTGCCGATGTCGGCGCAATAAATATTGATCACTTCAAAAATCCTTAAAAAGCTAGTAGCAGCCGTTGTTGGCTGTTGCTAACTCTTGTTTTTTAGTTAGCTACGTGGGGGATAGGGTTACGTCTTCTTCTATCCGTTCCGCGTCTATGCCCATACTATAGCATAGAATTCTATGCTAAAAACATTTATTGTTATGTTTAAAACTAATGTTCAACAAAAAACATATAATGTTTATTAATGCTTTAATTATGCTTAAAGCATAGAATTCTATGTAAATCTTCTACAAAGTAAGGTTAAAAGCTAATAATAGAGTGTTAGACTATGTTTGATTTTATAGATATGCCTGATAAAACAGAAACCAGAAGAACGACAATAGTTTTACCTGCTAAGGTCTATGAACTTCTGGAACGTCGTGCGGATATTGAAGGCAGGCCAACAGCCAACTTAGCGGCGTACGTTGTTGAATTGTATATTAGGGAAACTTTTCCTGAAGAGTTCCCTAATCCTTATAGAAAATAAAATTCACATAGTTGCTCAAGAAAATTTCACTGGCATTCCAAGGCTCACCTTGAGCCTATGCCGATGCGATCGCATTGACAGGTATGATAAAAAATTACTGCGTCGAATAAAGCGATCGCAGTTAATTTTAAATCATGGTAAGGTAAAAAAGTAAATTGTGTGATGCCTGAATTGAGGGCTAAAGTCTTATCAATGCCAACTAACACCCCTGCGGATTCGTATCGGGATGTTATCATGACTTAGGAACATATTCGCATTTCTCAATACCTGGAGAGGTGGCAGAGTGGTTGAATGCGGCGCACTCGAAATGCGTTAAGGATGTAAGTTCTTCGGGGGTTCAAATCCCCCCCTCTCCGTTGATTAAATTATTCTCGTTTCTCTTGATTCACAGCAATTATTTGCTCAATTTGTTCCACCGTAAGTTGTTGATACTGTTCACTTGTCATTTCTCGGATGTAGTTAAATATTTGTTCAACTGGCGTTCCCGAAATTTCCGCCATTGAATTTAGCGCAGCATTTAACATCAGAACATTAAAAACATACTCTTGTTTTGTGAGAAATACAAAACCATCACCCTTTAACATATCTATCTACCATCAACCTAATTAATTTTGAACAACCTTATACCCATATATAATAAGGAACAGCGGACAGGTGATAGCGTTAAAAGTATTTTGCGGCACCTTAATCTATTAGCCCAAAATTTCCCTGTTTTAATTTTGTTGCAGTAAACTAATACCATCTTTTGAGGAGTGCATGATGGTAAACCAAAAATTGATGCAATTACTTTCCTTTGGTTTTATTAGTTTTTGCTTTTGTTTTGGTCTGGGGATTGGTATTGTCATTCGCTTTGGACAGTTACAACCATCCAATGCTGCGACTACGGCTGAACCAGAGATGTTACCATTCATGATCCCTGCGCCTACATCATCACCAGACGATAGCGTTTTTACGTTAAGACCCTAAGCTACTTAGTTACTAGCATTACTATCTGTTAGTGGCTTTTCATCTTTGGAAGATGGATTGTCACTAGAAGAATTTTGCTTACGTTCGATAGTTGGAACAACTACAGCCGAAGAATCTGAGCTTTTTGATTCTGTGGTTGGTGGTGGTACTGGTATCACTACAGGATTCGATCGCTTGCTGGATGGATTTGGTGTAGCTTGATTACTAGTAGCTGGTAAAGTATTATCAGGCGATCGCTTGGCTGAACCTTCCCGATTAACTTCTCGATGAGAACGGTAAGCTCTCAGTTTGTCTACTAGTGATGGTGTGGGTGAAGTATTAGGCGCAACAGCAGCTTGTTCAGGATTTTGTTTAGGCGAGGAGTCTGAGTTAGTTGTGGAAGTATTTTCTCTATTAGTTGCTGCTGTTGGTGTAGGTGCAGGACGAGTATTTCTGCGGCGTTTTGGGATATAGGCTGATTCAGTGACAGCCGTATTTTGAGTGTTTTTGTTGATGTTAGTTGCTTCTTCCACAGATGACTGTGAACCTTGGGGATTAGTGTTGCTTTCCCCTGTTTTGGTGATTGGGTTAGTAAACAGTGGTTTAGCAGATGATTCTGGCTGTGTATTTGAGGAAAGTAGACTAGTTATGCCAAAACCTGCGGTAGCTGCAACTAAGGCTACACCTACGGCAATTAAGGCTTGAAAACCAGCTAGTTGTTTGGTAAATGCTGTAATCGGATTTAGACGCGCTTGCTTGTGTTTTTTACCGAAAACACCTCGTTTTGGCTGGGATGATAAATCAACTGTGGCGACTATGTTAGTTGCTACGCCTGGAACTATGCCATTGCTTTCACTACTAGGCAATAGTTGTAACCATTCTGCGACAGTCGATGGACGAAAGCGCGAATCAACCGCCATACCCCGCATCACAGCTTGATTAACTGCTGCACTGAGGTGAGGTTGTAATTCCTTGGGGGAAGCCATTTTTTCGCGATCGCGCAATAATGCTGGCATGGGAACCTGTGCTGTTAACAAAGCATACAAGGTGGCTGCTAAACCATACACATCTGTAGCTGGAGTGCGCGGTGCCTGTGTTAGGTATTGTTCAATGGGTGCGTAGCCTTCCGAAACTATCCCTGTATGAGTTTGTTTGACACCGCTATTAAATTCTCGCGCAATGCCAAAATCAATTAATATTACCTCTTGAGTTCCTTGGCGAAGAATAATATTATCTGGTTTAATATCGCGGTGCAGCAAACCATTATTATGGACTACCTGTAAAGCTGCACCAATTTGGCGGATGTAATGAATGGCTGTGGCTTCCGGTAAAGGTATCCCTGGTAGAACAAAAGCATTACCTAAAGTTTCCCCAGGAATATATTCCATCACCATATACGGTAGCCCTTCTTCAATAAAAAAGTCGCTGACCCGTACAATATTGGGATGGAGACAAGTAGCTAGTCTTCTGGCTTCATCTTGGAATTGGCGCTCGAACTTGGCAAAATCTTGATGTTGCCGCAAGCGTTCGTTAATAGTCTTCATCACTACATCTTGACCTAAGTAGTGATGCGTAGCCTTAAACGTAATACCAAAGCCACCGTGTCCGATTTCTTGGGTGAGGGTATATTTTCCACCCTGCAAAATTTTGCCTGCTAACATAGACGTTTTGCGTTTTGAGTCCTGAATCCTGAATGAGCAGATAAATGGCTCTCGAATTGAGAAAGCCTCCCCATCATAGCTACAGCTTGGTCTTTTTCATGATACAGTAGGCTCACACATTGCATCTTGAAAATTAAGTGAAGGTGAAGAAGAAGGCAGGAGGCAGAAAGTGAAAATTTTACGGCTGTGGACATTTATGCTTTGAAAACGTCCTTTTTCTGCAAAACATTAACAAAGTTTATGTCCTACTCCCTACTCCCTTTCTAACCTACATTCTTTCCAATACTTGAATTCCTAATAAAGACAGTCCTAGTTTTAAGGTTCTGGCGGTTAAATCACATAAAACCAAGCGGGATGTACGTTGTGGTTCTTCTGCATCTAGTACACGAACACCGTGATTGCGATCGTAGAATACATTAAACTTTTTACTCAATTCGTATAGATATTCACATAAACGATTGGGTAACAAGTCTTGTTCCACAGTACTCACAACTTCACCTAATTGTAGTAAATACTTTGCTAGGGCAAATTCTGTTTCATGCTCTAATATGACTTGAGCATTATCTCCCAATTGTTCAAAGTTAATGCCACCCTTACGGCTAATACCTTGAATCCGTGCATAAGCATAAAGCATATAAGGCGCGGTATTGCCTTTGAGATCCAGCATTTTGTTATAGCTAAAGATGTAGTTACTGGTGCGGTTTTGACTCAAGTCGGCATATTTAACTGCACTAATACCAATCACTTGGGCAACATTAGCAATAAAATCTGCTGTTTCAGTACGATTATCTTCTTGTAATCTCTGTTCTAAATCAGTACGAGCGCGGATAATTGCTTCATCGAGCAAATCTCGCAATCTTACACTTTCTCCAGCACGAGTTTTGATTCTTTTTCCATCTTCCCCTAACACCAAACCAAAGGGAACATGAACTAATTCCACATCATCTGGAATCCAGCCAGCTTTGCGTGCGACTTGGAAAAATTGAGCAAAGTGATTGCTTTGTCCCGCATCAGTCACATAAATGATGCGTTTTGCTGCATCTTTTTGAATGCGGTAGCGTAAGGCGGCTAAATCTGTTGTAGCGTAGTTGTAACCACCATCAGATTTTTTGACGATTAAAGGTAAAGGTTCACCTTCTCTATTGGTATACCCTTCTAAGAAAACAACTTTTGCACCTTGGTTTTCTACCAGTAAGCCAGATTTTGCTAAATCTTCCACAATTGCGGGTAGCAATGGGTTATAAAAAGATTCTCCTCGCTCATTTAAATGGATATCTAGCAAGTCATAAATAACTTGAAATTCTTTGCGGGATTGTTCACACAGCAGTTTCCAAGCATGAAGGGTGTCTGCTGCACCTGCTTGTAACTTCACAACTTCTTGGCGTGCTGTTTCTTGGAAGGTTTCATCAGCATCAAATCGCTGTTTAGCTTGGCGGTAAAAGCTGACTAAATCGCCGATATCTAAAGCGTTGGCGGTGGTTAAAGCTTGGGGGTAAACTTCGCGCAGGTAAGTAATGAGCATTCCAAATTGCGTACCCCAATCACCCACATGATTTAACCGTAAAACATCATGTCCGCGAAATTCCAAAATTCGGGCGATGGAATCACCAATAATTGTGGAACGCAAATGTCCGACGTGCATTTCTTTGGCAATATTCGGACTGGAAAAATCAACAATTTCTTGCTGTGGTGTTTTCGCTTGGGGAACCCCTAACCGGGAGTCTGGGTAAATCGCCTGGAGTTGTGCTTGTAGGTAGGCTGTTTTAAGTCTGAGGTTGATAAAACCAGGTCCAGCAATTTCTGGTGGTTCGCAGATTTGCGAGACATCTAACTTTTCGACTATAGCAGAGGCGATCGCTCTGGGTTGCTGTCCTAATTTTTTACTTAGCGATAAGGCTACGTTTGCTTGATAATCGCCAAATTTCGGATTACCCGCAGGCACTAAAATAGGGTCTACTGTGGCGTATTCATCACCAAAAGCAGCCATCATTGCCTGCTCAAATTTGATTTTTAATTGTTCTTGTGTAGCATTCATATATAAATGTTATCTGTGACAGGCAAAATATGGCTGCTGAGAGTGGGATATCTCAGAAGCCTGATTATTTTAACCTTAAAATATCGCAGTTATTAATTCATCAGGTACTCTCACCAGCCTCTAAGAGCTAATCTCAAAGCATTAATCGAGTTTCAAGGCATTAACTGGTACTTCATCCCAAGAATCAACTATCCGTAATATTGCTGTCCAACCGGCGGCTTTTTGTTTCTCAGTCAAATTATTTGCAAAGGACTCATGACAATCTTTGGCTTGAGACTCATTACAACAGGCAATACAGGCATAAATCATACCCGATGGATCAATTTGCTCATTTACCCAAATAGTCATGGAGTGTCCTTTCAAAAGCTATACATTAACAAGGCATTTGGTCATTTTAGAATACTAGCAAAGCTGAAAAATCATTCATCATTGGGCTGATGTAGAAAAGTTGTTCATTGAGACTGGGAGTCAGGATTCAAGTTTGTTGGGACGATTCATCTAAATTTTTCGCTCGCCGCAAGCTAATACTACCCCGAAACCCTGAACCAGAAGCTTCTGATCAAACTCCGCCAGCAACGGAAGCTCAACCGCAATATTAAAAACTTTAAATTAAACTCAGGTGCGATCGCCAAGCAACAAAACCTGCTGTAATTAACTGGGAGGCGTTATCTTCTTAGTTAACTAACAGTCAGAAATAGGAAGTAGGTAGTGGGAAATAAGAAAACAGATATCTTATTTAATCACTGGCAACACACACTACAATTTTTTGGCGTTGACCAATGCAAAATTACCGCAACTTTTACTCAATTAGTTGCGGCATATTGTACTGTTGGCCGTTATTACCATACACTGCAACATATTCATCATGTTCTGAATAACATTCAGACTTTGCAAGTCTATACCCAAAATTTACCTACTGTACAACTTGCCGCTTGGTTTCATGATGTGGTTTATGATACTCACGCTAACGACAACGAAGCCAGAAGTGCAGAATATGCTTGTCAGTTATTAACTAATTTGGCAATTCCTATCAGTCAAATCACAATTATTCAGCGTCTCATTCTCAACACAAAACACCACCAAGCGGCTATTGACGATATTGATAGTCACATTTTATTAGATGCTGATTTAGCAATTTTAGCGGCTAACCCAGTTGATTATCAAAAATATGCTCACGCTATCCGTCAAGAATACGCTTGGGTAACAGAAGCTGAATATACCAAAGGTCGCAAACAAGTACTAGAAAAATTTTTGCAGCGACAGCATATATATTTTACGCCTCTGATGTTTGAGATGGCAGAACAATCTGCTAGAGCTAATTTGCAAGCAGAAATTCAACAACTTGCTTGTAAAAAAAATTGAGCAAGCAATTAGGCAAAATGAGAAATCAATATGCCTATTTGCTTAGTAAATTTATACTTCCACAGGTGTATTCGCCTGCTTGACTTGCGGTGTTGCTACCATCTGCAACCCGGCTGGTGCGGCTAAAGTCAGACCACGGCGCACTGGACGTACTGGGCGTTTGTTAATGAGAGATACTTGAAACTGAGACAAAATTGTTGCTAGGGCAATTTTCATTTCATACTGAGCAAAGGCCAAACCAATACAACGACGATTTCCACCACCAAAGGGTAAATATTCGTATTGAGAAAATTGTCTTTCTAAAAAGCGTTCCGGTTTAAATAAGTTGGGCTGTGGATAAACTGCTTCTCGATGGTGCGCTAAATAAATAGTGGGGATGATAAGTGTTCCTTTGGGCAATTTGTAACCCATAATTTCAATTGGGGATTTTACAACCCTCACAAAACCATTCATCACAATTGGATAAATTCGCAAAGTTTCTTGGCAAACTGCTGTCAAATAAGGCAATTTGGCAATATTACTTGGTTCAGAGTGAACTCCCAAGGTATGCAATTCTTGGAGTAATTTTTCGCGGACTTCTGGTAAACAGTCAATCCAGTACAAAGCCCAAGTCAAGGCGGAAGCTGTGGTTTCATGTCCCGCAACTAACATTGTCATTAATTCATCGCGTAATTCTGCATCTGACATCGGCTTGCCATCATCATAATGAGCCGAAATCAGTAAACTGAGAATATCTTGACGATTCTGACCAGATTCGGCACGACGTTCTTGAATCAACGAGTAAATTAGTTGATCAATTTGTTGGAGTTGGCTTAAAAACTTTCCCCAAGGACTCCATGTACCCCAATCACGTTGCATAAACTGAAAAAATAAGGCGGCGGACATCCGGGAAGAACTGATCAGGTCTAAGACAGAACTGAGTAATTGGCGCAGTTGTTGATACTTGCTTCCTTCATCCACACCAAACACCACCCGCAAAATGACGCGCATGGTAATTTCCTGCATAGAAGCGCGGATGTTAAAGGGCTTACCTATCACCCATTCATTGCTAACTTGTTGGGTAATTTCCTGGATAGCTTGACCGTAAGCCCGCATTCTTTCACCATGAAAAGGTGGTGTGAGTAATTGACGTTGGCGTTGGTGGCGATCGCCATCTAGTAAAATCAAGGAATTATCCCCAAGCAAATATTTTAAAATGCCTCCTCCGCCACCAGTCGCAAAGTGACTAGCATCAGCAGTGAAAATCTGCTCTAATGCTTGGGGATGACTGAAATACACCAAATGATTATCGCCTTTGCGCCAAACCGTAAAGTTGTCACCGTAAACTTTGGCAAAATCTTCAACATATTCTATTGGCCGAAAAATAAACTTAATAATTCGCAGCCAGTACGGGACTCTAGGCCCATCGGGCAAACTGTTAGTTACTGTCATAAAATCTTGCCAGCATTTATCAAAACTATTTTTATTGTGGCGAGTTTTTCTGATAATGCGGGTCACACAAAGCGGTATATTCTTGTATGGCAGGAAAGAAAGCCAGAGCAATTTGAACAAAGAATTACGACAGATGGATTTATAGAAGTCACACTCACAGTCATTTCCCATCCAAAATCTAAAATTTAAAATCCAAAATTTACCAGCAGTGCCAAAAATCGTCGCTATCCTCAACGGTAAAGGAGGAGTCGGCAAAACGACTACCTCAATCAATTTAGCTGCACAATTTGCCAAGCAAAGAAAAGTGCTGGTAGTGGATGCAGATATTCAAGGTTCTGCCAGTTGGTGGTTTGGGCGCAATGAGCAAGGAATGGGATTTGATTTATCTCAAGAGACAGATCCTCAACTTTTAGGAAATTTACGTAAAATAAAAGGTTACGATTTAGTAGTAGTGGATACGCCTCCGGCGCTGCACTCTGAAGCATTGGCAACAGTAGTGGCGATCGCAGATTATATCGTTCTACCTACACCCCCAGCAGCAATGGATTTAGCTGTTCTCATTGAAACAGTTAAAACAGCCGTCGTCCCCACAGGAGTTCCCCATCGTGTACTCTTAACTAAAGTCGATGCGCGGAGTATTGGTGAAGCTACGGAAGCGCAAAACACTCTCGTAAAACTAGGTATCCCTGTTTGTAAAGGCTTCATCCGTACCTATAAAGCCCACGAACGAGCCGCATTAGAGGGTGTCGCAATTAATCAATGGCGAGGCAAAAATGCTTGGGAGGCGGAATCAGACTACCGCCGAGTGGCTGATGAACTACAGCGTGATTGGAGAAAATAATGGCTAGGAAACAAAATCTCTCTGACTTAATTCAAGCAGAAGCACAAAAATTAACACCTAATAGTGCAGTAGATGAAGCTGCAATTGAAGTCCAGGCGGTGCAAGTTACCGATGAAAAAACAGATGATGCAGATGAAGAAATAGCTGAATCAACAACTACTAAACGTAATGCTTCTACAAAAGCAGACTTAGAAGCTACTATTAGAGAATTACAAACAACTGTAGAAAAAAATCAGGCAGCAGAAAAGGCTCTGCAAAAGCAAATTAAACAATTACAATTAGCTTTATCTGAACAACAATCATCGGTAGAACACTTAACACAAGAGCTTGAAGAAACGAAAAAAACTGCACTGCAACTTGCAGAAGCTAATTCTCAGTTAATCGAAGAAAATAAAGCTTTACAACAACCAAAGGCCAGTATTGTTCCCCAGAAAAAGGAACATTATAATCCTATGGATTACAGAAAGTCTCACCGCTCACCAGACATACTCCCCGATATGCCAGCAGAAACTAAAGATGATTTCGCTGCTAATACTTGGTTGTATGATTAACACTTAATCGAGTTTTTAGTTAATCTCTAGTGTTGTGGCTTCAGCTGAAGCCACAACACTATTTTGTATGATTTATTAAGTTTCACACCTAACTATCTGGCTGGTGAAGAGAAAGTTATTTTGTAGGCGCGATCGCATCTGCAAAGTATTGCATCCCGTTTTGAGCATAGTCGGCATTATAATTGCATAAATTGATACTGTACGAGGATGAGCAGCAAATGCCGCGAAATAATTTGATGCGTTTCATATTGTGCAGCGCGACTGTATCGTTGGCCTTGTCTACTGGTGGTGCAGCGCAAGCGTGTTCCGATCTGCCTAATATCTGCGAACAGCAAAGATTACATTGGGAACAGATGAATGATATAGGTGCAGCAAGAGAAGCCATAAATCGGGAAGAAATGGAAAGAAACTTTACACCACCCCCTCTCCAACATTCAGCACCACCCTATGACCCAATGCAGGAAAGGCTAAATCAGGCGGTTGGTATACTCCAACTGGTGGCATTATCGGCAGAAAAAGTTGATCATCTGACCAAAGATCCCAGATTCCAGAGATATCATAATGGTGGCTGGGATTTCTTTCAGGATAAAAATAACGCAGCACCTGGAGAATATTGTGCTGCCTTCTTCTGGAAAAAAGACGGGTTTGTCAGAGTGTCGGGGCCTGGTGGAAATTATCAAGGCGCACTCTTAACATTTTGGGGAAAAGATATTCCGCGCCCTAAAAAGGTACAAAAAATCAAGGCTACGCTGTCTCAATCGAGTGGGCCACCACAAACCGTGCAAGTATTCAACTACACACAACCCGGTGAGCCTTATGGCGCAATTTCATTTTCCGTCCCGACAATCGAAATGGCATTGGACGAGATGAAAGATATTGAGAGTTTTGATGTATCGATAGAAGGTAAATCGGTTGCCAAAGTTGAGTGGCATAGCGGTTTAGCAGCACGCGATCAATTGCGTTATTGCGTGAATACTCGAACCAAAAAATAGTTTAATTTCTGTAAGAGTCAGGTGACTCAACTTTGACACTAACAGTAAAAGCAAGTGACTTGATCAGGCAAAAAATAGTATGATTGTCAAAGTTTAAGGCAACAAAAGCCGCTACTAAACAGTAACTCAATTTTTGAGGTGGGGGTACATAATGTGGCTGAAGCTGACAATTAACTTAAGTCTGTTTGCCGCTATTGCTTATACGCGTATTCCCTATACGTTAGCTCAACAAATCAAAGCTGATGTCTACTTACCCTTAAATCAAAGAACTCAAGTAACTAACAACAGTCCTAATTTTCAGATTGATGGTGGAGCCACACAAAGCACAAATTTATTTCATAGCTTTAGTGAATTTTCTGTACCCGTAGGTGGTGAAGCGTTTTTCAACAATGCTACAACAGTGCAAAATATCATCAGTCGGGTGACAGGTTCCATACCATCTAACATTCAAGGCACAATTCGCGCTAATGGCACAGCAAACCTCTTTCTAATTAATCCTCAAGGAATTATTTTTGGGCCGAATGCCCGATTAAATATCGGGGGTTCTTTTATTGCCAGTACTGCTAGTAGTGTGACATTTGCTGACGGAATAGAATTTAGTGCTACAAATCCTGATGCTACACCTTTATTAACTATCAACCAGCCTATTGGTTTACAGTTTGGTACGAATCCAGGAAGAATTGAGAATCAATCCAGAACTACCGATAGCCTCAATCAATTGATAGGTTTACAAGTGCAAACAAATACAACTTTGGCTCTTGTAGGTGGTGATTTAACTCTAACAGGAGGTGTTTTAACAGCACCTAATGGACGAATTGAATTGGGAAGTGTTGGTAGTAATAGTGTGGTGAATCTGACATCAACATCCATAGGTTACACCCTTAACTATGAAGGTGTAAACGACTTTCAGAATATTAATCTGCGGCAGCGAGCCACTGCCACAACAATAGGTAGTCTGGGCGGTAGTATCCACCTACAAGGCGCTAACATTTCACTGACTGATGGTTCTTTAGTTCAAGTCGGGATTTTTGGCAATGGTATTGGTGAAGGTTTGACAGTCAATGCTTCAGAATCAGTGCAATTAATTGGGAGCAATAATCGCTTATTTACTCTCAATGAAGGTACCGCTATATCTGGAGATTTAACCATCACCAGCCCTAGATTACTTCTCCAAGATGGAGCAGAGGTTGTGTCTTCAACAACAGGTGTTCGCAAAAGCGGGAATTTAAATATTCATACTTCTGAATTATTACAAGTAACTGGTAGTGGGAGCCGTTTGTTTACACAGACAGAAAGTACCGCAGCAAATGCCGGTAATAGCGGCAATTTGACAATTCATACTGGTAATTTATTGATTCAAAATAGAGGACAGATAACAGTAAATACTTTAGGCGCAGGTGATGGTGGAAACTTAACAGTTAATGCAACTAAATCTGTAGAATTAGTAGGCAGAGATAGTCGCTTACTAACTCAAGCTCAAGGCTTAGGAAACACAGGTAATTTAACTATTACTACTCCCATACTGCGGATATCGGATGGCGCACAAGTTTCAGTAAGTACTTTGGGTGCAGGTAATGGCGGTAACTTGAGTGTGAACACCAGCGAATCAACCCAACTCATAGGTCGCTCTCAAGATGGTCAATTTGCCAGTGGTTTATTTAATCAAGCTGAAAGCCAAGCCACAGGAAACGCTGGCAATATAATAATTACCTCTCCTGTACTACGGATATTGGATGGCGCACAAGTTTCATTAAGTACTTTGGGTGTAGGTAATGGCGGTAACTTGACTGTGAACACCAGCGAATCAACCCAACTCATAGGCCGCTCTCAAGATGGTCAATTTGCCAGTGGTTTATTTAATCAAACTCAAGGCTCAGGAAATGCTGGCAATATAATAATTACCTCTCCTGTACTACGGATATTGGATGGCGCACAAGTTTCATTAGGTACTTTGGGTACAGGTAATGGCGGTAACTTGACTGTGAACACCAGCGAATCAACCCAACTCATAGGCCGCTCTCAAGATGGTCAATTTGCCAGTGGTTTATTTAATCAAACTGAAAGCCAAGCCACAGGAAATTCAGGTGACTTAACGATTAATACCCCCATACTCCAGGTTTTTGATGGCGCACAAGTCTCAGCAGGTACTTTGGGCGCAGGTAATGGCGGTAACTTGACGGTGAATACCACCGAAACAGTCGAGTTGATTGGACGCTCATCAGATCAAACATTTCCCAGTGGTTTGTTTAGCCAAACTCAAGGTACAGGAGATGCAGGCGCAATAAGGATTACAACTCCTGAATTACGTATTTTGGATGGTGCAGAAATATCCGCAGCCACTTTAGCAACTGGCAAGGGAGGAAATGTAATTATCAAGGCATCTGATAATTTACGTGTTCAGAATGGGTCGCAAATTTCCGTGAGTAGTACTGAAAATGTAGCAGAGGCAGGCAACATAGATGTCACAGCTGGTTTAGTCCAATTAGATGGCGGCAAAATAACAGCCCAGACTTTATCTGGGAATGGTGGTGATATCAGATTAAGTATTGCTAATTTATTATTCTTACGTCGTGGCAGTACAATTTCTACTACAGCAGGTACGAACGCATCTGGTGGTGATGGTGGTAATATCAAAATCAAGATACCAAATGGCTTTGTTGTAGCTATCCCTTCAGAAAATACTGACATTACTGCTAATGCTTTTACAGGCAGTGGTGGCAGAATTGATATTACGGCACAAAACTTATTTGGGATTCAGAGCCGACCTTTTAATACTCCAACAAGTGATATTACAGCAAGTTCCGAATTTGGGATTAATGGGGTAGTGAATATTAATACCCCTGATGTTGATCCTGCGCGTGGTGTTTTAGTGTTATCAACAAATATCATCGATTCCTCTCAACTAATTGAGCAAAGCTGTGCTGCTGTTAATAGTTCTCAAGGTAGTCAGCTTACAGTCGCTGGGCGCGGTGGACTACCTGTTGATCCTAATGAACCTCTAAGTAGTGAAGTTGTTTGGTCAGATACACGCTTAAGAAATAGGACAGCGCAAATATATCCACATAGAGCTACACATACACAATTACCAAAAGTTGTTGATATCCCAAATCTTATTCCTGCTACTGGCTGGATATTTAATAACCAAGGCCAAGTGAAACTAGTGGCTCATACTTCCACAGCCACATCTAACACATCTTTGTCTATACCTACTTGCCATAACCGCTAAATATTTTTCTGAGTTAATTTATTAGGATTTTTACGATGTTGAAGGGAAATTTTGAGCAATTTTTAGAAGCTTTAGGAGTATTGGAATCAGGAAGACCATCGGGAGATCCACTCCAGTACAGCGCACAAAATTTAAACACAAATGCTGTTGGTAAGTACCAGTTTTCAGAAGTTTTATTTATAGATTTAGATTACTACAATAGTGATGGTAATGATTATGATGGAATTTTTAATGGAACTTGGACACGAAAGAATGGAGTAACTAGCTTTGAGTCTTGGAAGACAAATCCTTATGCCCAAGAAACAGCAATTCGGGAAGCATTTTTCGTAAATTATGGCTATATCAATTCTGGATTAAGTGCAAGAGGTATAAGCAATATTGAGACTTATTTATCTAACTCTGCTAATCAAGGAGTTAAAACAGTTAGATATTACAGATTAAATGCTGCTCGAACTAACTTCGAGAGAGATGTGAATGGAAACCGAATAATATATACAGAGCAAACTACTATTTCTTTATCTGGTATTTTAGCCGGGGCGCATTTACGAGGCGGTATTGCTGCGGCAGAAATATTAGCACAGTTAAATCAAAAGAGTTTAATAGATTTCACGACAACTCAATTTGACCTCAGTTATTATACAACCTATCTTTTTGATGAAATCAATACATCAATTTTTAGGTATTTTAATGATTTTGGCAATTATGCAGCTAACACAACAGACTTCATTCTATCTAGCTATGGAAATGCCACAAATTATGTTCTGTATGGAACACTCAATAACAACATTATCAATGGTGGTACTGGCAATGACAGACTAAATGGTGGTAGTGGGATTGATACTTTATCTGGAGGTTTAGGCGATGATATTTATATTGTTGATACTAGGACTGACAACATTATCGAAAATGCAGGAGCAGGTGTAGATACAGTTTCTTCTAGTGTCACTTTCAGTCTCGCAGCTTTAGCAAATATCGAAAATTTGACTTTGACAGGAACAGCCGCAATTAATGGTACTGGTAACGCAGCTAATAACATTATTACAGGTAACTCTGGTAACAATATCCTGAGTGCTGGTGCGGGTAATGACAGATTAAATGGTGGTAGTGGGATTGATACTTTATCTGGCGGTTTAGGCAATGATACTTACATTGTTGATACTAGGACTGACACCATTATCGAAAATGCAGGAGCAGGTGTAGATACAGTTTCGTCCAGTGTCACTTTCAGTCTAGCGGCTTTAGCAAATATCGAAAATCTGACTTTGACAGGAACAGCCGCAATTAATGGTACTGGTAATGCAGCTAATAACATTATTACAGGTAACTCTGGTAACAATATCCTGAGTGCTGGTGCGGGTAATGACAGATTAGTTGGTGGTGCTGGGATTGATACTTTATCTGGCGGTTTAGGCGTAGATAGGTTTGACTACCGCCAGTTAACTGATTCTCTCCTCAATAAATTTGATAGAATCACAGATTTTAACGCTAATCCAGGTAATGATCTATTTCTGGTTTCAAGTACACGAGCCGGATTTTTGAATGCTGGCTCGGTGACAAGTCTTGATGCAAGTGGAATTCAAGCTAGATTAACTATTTCTAATTTTGGTGCTAACTTTGCTGCTCAATTTACTTTTGGTAGCCGTACTTTTATAGCTATCAACAATAATATGGCAGGGTTTAATGCTAGTACCGATACATTGATTGAAGTGACAGGATTAACTGGTACTTTAGGAATCACGCAATTTACAACTGTAGTTTGAAATCTACATAAATTATTAATTTCTTTGATTGAAAGTTTGGCGTTTTTATCACGGTGTATAACTGATGTTGAAAAACATGAAATTTTCTGGCTCTATGATTGCGGGAGCTATGGTGACAAGTTTGCTAGGTGCGATCGCCAGTGGATGTACAAGTTTTGCAAATTCAAGTGTACAGCAAAGCGACAGTGTAAATATTAATGCTCCCGGTCAAACTGTTGCAGACAAAGGAGATAAAAACTCCTCAACAGCGGCAAATCCAAACCAGCCTAAAAATTCTGACAATCCCGTCAAAAAGCCTGCTCTCAAAGAAGGTATGCCATATCAACAAGCACGAGAACTGGTGATTCAACAAGGTTGGCGACCCAATTTACAGGGTGATGCTCCCAATCTCCGGGATAACTCTGTGAAAGAATTATTTGATTTTGGGTATAAGGAGGTTAAAGACTGTTCTGGAACAGGTGTAGGGGCTTGCCTATTTGAATTTAGCAACCAAGCTGGAGAACTTTTGTCGATTTCGGCAACGATCGCAGACCGCAGCAATACAGAACGAGTGGTTTGGCGTTGGTCAATTGAGAAACAGACAAATATTAGTCAACAAACTTTGCCGTCTGCTGATTCAGAGAAACCGCCATTTATCGGCACTCGCTTGTTTAATTTTCTAGGTGGAAGCGGAACTGGTCAATCAATTGCGATCGCACCTGACGAAACCACCATAGTTAAGCTGAACGGTACATTTGAAAGTTCAATTCAATATAATGGTAAGTTTTCCAATCCTATTATGTTGCAAGATGGCAGTGGCTTAGGATTACTTTTCAAAGACGGAAAAATTTACAGCCTATTATCTAATGGACAAATAGCAAAAGGTTGTAAAGGCGAAGGAACAGTTTGTGAGTCATCTTTGCTCGAATTATCATCTACTCCTATTAAAGACGGATTTTATATTCTCGGAGGAACAGATCAAGGCCTAGAAGTCAGAGGAAAACAGTATCGATATTATGACGAAGAAGGAAATAAAGAATGGAACCCAATTTCTGAGTTAAATTCCATCAAAGAAGGCTTGGTATTTGATGGACAGAATTATTGGTGTATTCCCCCAAGACGGGAAATCGGAGTATGCTCTGAAAATGGCTGGATTCCATCAAGATAATTTTTGCCTTCGCTCTGGAAATTTTGATAGGATAACCCGAACACCATAAAATTTCTGTCCTAAACGCGCGGATGGGTAGGTGTACAAAATCGGGATTGCAAGGAAATCGCTGTATTCCTTTCAGTGCAAGCTTTTGGAGAAAAAATAAATTAAAAGTATCCGCGCTCATTGCCCAGACTGTATTTCCAGTATTTGGTGTCAATCAATTTTAATTTTTTGATGTTAAAATCAATTCATCCGCGCAATCGAACCTTGAAAACCAAATACAGATTAGCTTTCTGGCTTCAGCAGTTGCAATTTCTATTAATCCCTATCAGGGATTGAAACACATGAACCAAGCGGACTACCACAGGGGGCAACAAGTTGCAATTTCTATTAATCCCTATCAGGGATTGAAACTTTATTCTGAAATTATATTTAACTTTAGCCATCAGATTCTGTTGCAATTTCTATTAATCCCTATCAGGGATTGAAACACCCAACGGGGTTCCTTCAGAACTAACAAAACAACGCGGAGGTTGCAATTTCTATTAATCCCTATCAGGGATTGAAACAAAAATATAAGAATCAGCAATGGTAGGAAAACCAAGCCGTTGCAATTTCTATTAATCCCTATCAGGGATTGAAACTCGTTTAGCAAGAGTTATTGATGATGAGACTCAGGAGGTTGCAATTTCTATTAATCCCTATCAGGGATTGAAACCATGTGTATGTCCGTGCAGGTGAATGCTCTTGCGTTGCAATTTCTATTAATCCCTATCAGGGATTGAAACATCAGTTAACAACTGTTCACTGTTTTAGTCGGTAGTTGCAATTTCTATTAATCCCTATCAGGGATTGAAACACAAATTCTTAAACGGTCGACAGACGCGATCGCCCGTTGCAATTTCTATTAATCCCTATCAGGGATTGAAACCAGATTCAAGTGAGCGTGTTACTCAAGTCGCAAAGTTGCAATTTCTATTAATCCCTATCAGGGATTGAAACTTCCGCTAATGAGTTGAGGCGATCGCCTGAGATAGTTGCAATTTCTATTAATCCCTATCAGGGATTGAAACCTTTGGAGCAATGGATTTGGCATAAAGCCGATCATAGTTGCAATTTCTATTAATCCCTATCAGGGATTGAAACGAGCGTTCAGGTAATAAATATTGGTATTACCGCTGTTGCAATTTCTATTAATCCCTATCAGGGATTGAAACGAGTGGATAGCGTGGTGTATGAAAACATACAACTGTTGCAATTTCTATTAATCCCTATCAGGGATTGAAACTTTATTAGTATCTATATGAGTGTAGATATCAGCTTGTTGCAATTTCTATTAATCCCTATCAGGGATTGAAACATTCTGATCCTGGGTAAATATACGATTTAACGCAAAGTTGCAATTTCTATTAATCCCTATCAGGGATTGAAACTAAAGCTAGAGTGCCAATTTCAGATAACTCTAAATCTATGTTGCAATTTCTATTAATCCCTATCAGGGATTGAAACGAGAAAAGTTGGACTAATTCACCTACATCAACAGCCGTTGCAATTTCTATTAATCCCTATCAGGGATTGAAACTGAGTATTTTGCTAACGATACTGCCAAAAATCAGTGTTGCAATTTCTATTAATCCCTATCAGGGATTGAAACCAATTAACCGCTTGAACTGTTTTTTGAAGGTTTCGTTGCAATTTCTATTAATCCCTATCAGGGATTGAAACACACAGCAGAAGTCAATAGAAAAAACATCTGAAAGTTGCAATTTCTATTAATCCCTATCAGGGATTGAAACCACCGCGTGCGATCGCATCTTCGTAGATGAATCATTGTTAAAATATTATTTGAATTTTAGGCGTTGTTATGAAAACCATTGGCATTCATCATATAGCGATTATTTGTTCTGACTACGAAAAATCGAAAATGTTTTATGTAAATATTTTAGGTTTTGCGATTATCAAAGAAACATTTCGAGCCGAAAGAAATTCTTATAAATTAGATTTGCGTATTAATAATTATACTCAAATTGAGTTATTTTCTTTTCCCAATCCTCCCAAGCGATTAAGTAATCCAGAAGCTTGTGGCTTAAGACATTTAGCTTTTTGTATTGAGAATATAGAAGAGACTGTTGCGTACTTAAAATTGCATAATATAGAGACAGAAAATATTAGAATTGATGAAGTTACAGGCAGAAAATTTACTTTTTTTCAAGACCCAGATAACTTGCCTTTAGAGATTTATGAGGTTTAAGAACTATTATTTTGTACCACCACCAAAATAATGATCATCTTCGGTAAATTACTTGTGATATGTCCGCCGCGAGTGCAACGCAATGGAAGGACGCGATCGCCAGAACTCTGCAATTACTACCCTGCGGGAAGCCGTTACTCTTAGAGAACTAATACTTCTTCGTCGAACGCGTCTACACTTTGCTATCGCTACGTACCCTAGAGGTTTGCTGTAAGGCGTTCTCGTTCGCGCTGCGTCTCCGTTAGGAGAAAAGTACGCTCACTCCTAAGTAATTACAAGCATTTAGCCGGACTAGATACTATATGTAACGTCTCTACATGGTTTTAGCTTTTATGCTCATACCTAATTTACCAGCAACACGCCGTATATACTGAAAATATAGTAAACTAATAAATGCCATTTATATAGTAGTTAATTAATCAATATCTCTTTATCAACTTATATTTAAATAGTTATTTAGATATTTGGCGATACATAAAATATATTCCTAATATATGACTTTGGTACAGTATATCTATTGAAACTATAGGTAGAAAGTTTAGTGAGAGTTTAATAGCTATTATTAAATAACTAAAAAATTACTAATAAACAAACAGATTGGTAATTTAATTTTTTTTTCAAAAATATAATTGTCACCTGTGAAACTCATCATATATGTGTTTAACTCAGATTTTTTTATTTATGCTCAATGAATTAATATAGTAACCAGCAATTAATAATTACTTGTATAGATAACCCATAACTTAGAACTCAAGAGTTTAAGGCATGATTCAGATTAATTTAGTATCTTCACAATCCAAAAAGGCAGATTTCGCTATAAATACCGAAAAAACAACTAACAAAGGTATTTTTATTGCCTGTATCATTTTAGGATTGTGGACAATAAGCATAACTTTATTTTTGTCATTAGATATTTCTGAAATTTCCATCCTATTAATAGCTTTAGCAATGCTGTGGCAAACATTTCTGTATACGGGATTATTTATTACTGCTCATGATGCTATGCACGGCATAGTTTGCCCTGGAAATCCTAAAATGAATAATTGGATAGGCAAAATTTTTGTATTATTGTATGGACTATTTTCTTATCAAGAGTTATTAAAAAAGCATTGCTTACATCACCGTTATCCTAGTACTCAAGATGACCCAGATTTTTATGAAAATCAATACCAAAACTTTTTTGCTTGGTATTTTAACTTCATAAAATCTTATTGGAGTTGGACACAACATCTGGGATTTATAGTTGTGTTTATTATTCTGAGATATGTCTTAAATATATTTCAAAATAATCTAATTATATTTTGGGTAATCCCATCTATTTGTAGTTCAATACAATTATTTTATTTTGGTACATTCCTACCTCATAGAAGGCTCGAATCAGGATATACAAGTGTGCATCAAACAAGAAGTATTGCACTACCTATTTTTTGGTCATTTATCAGCTGCTACCATTTTGGTTATCACAAAGAACATCACGAATATCCTAATGTTCCTTGGTGGAGATTACCAGAAGTTTACAAGGGTTTGGAGTAAAACTCAGTTAACATCAGCCTAAATGCGAATCAAACATGAGATATAATTCTCATCTTAATAACATGAAGTTAGAGAAAGATACTTGAGAAAATATGGGTGTATCCACTTTCGGCAAATAGCCCTGCGCTAAGGCGCACGCTACGCGGACTTGGTTTGTGTAGCCGCGATTTCCAATCGCCTGGTGTTTCTTCCAAAAGTGGATGCTCCCGAAAATATTCTTGTTGTTTGCCTGATTTTTTGAACTTTGATAAGGAAGCGATCGCCCTTCCAACAGCAAGATGCTGTAACTAGCTTTGAGTAAGTAACCAAAACCAATTATTCGGTCATACGCTTCCCTAAATGCCGCTTAAAAATTCAACTATCTTCCCTGATGTTAGAAAATACATCTAATCTCTAACTCTTTCGTGGGTTATATTATTTTTAATAACTAAAGGTAGTGTTCCTCACACTAAAAAACACTTATCTCATGCAGAGGCGCATACTTCGACTTACCTCGACTTCGCTGGGTACAAGTCGCTCAGTAACCGGAGGCGCAAAGAAAAAACTAAATAGGCAAAATTTGAGTTTAAATTTGAAGTCAATTGAGGGAATACTCGGAATTAGTAGTATGACCGTTCAACAATGTCACATTTACCATTAACTGTTCGTATATGGGCTGCAATTTGCCATCTTAACGCATTTATTTGGATACCTTTTTTGTTTCTGCAATTCACATTGCATACTACCTTACTTCAGCTTGCTCAACTGCCAGCAGGAGTCTCTATTTGTCTTGTGAGACCACACGCAATTTGTAATGCTGAAGTTAGGTCTATGCTTTTCATGGTTATGTTAATTCAATTAACTTGCATTTGTTGTTTTCCCTTTATTAGTGTAGTAGTCACATTATTTTTATGGAGAATTAAGAAATATGCTAATTCTTTTATATATCAGCATGGTAAAGAAGCTCTATATTTTCAACTAGAATTAGCATATATTACTTTTTTTTTGCATATTATGGGATTACTGATATTGATGATGTTAAATTCATTAACACCAGGAGGTTTACTAGTAATAATGATATTCGATATTTATATATTTCCCCTCTTAGTAATATTACAATTATTAAAAGCTTTCTTCTGCTCGTTTAAGGCACTGAAAGGAGGTTTCATTCGTTATAATGACATAGTAAAATGAAAATATTATATTAAATAGTAATTTGATTTTGTGAGATTCTTATGAACGGAATAGATTGGTTAAGAACATTGCATACCAAGCAACTTCTCGGCATTAAAAATGATTGTTATGAGGGGTTTTTCCATCGTGGTGGTGGTTATGTTATCTATAACAATGGTGACTTTCCGCAAGGCTCTGGGATTAAGATTACCTACGAAGAGTTGAAACAGGTATTAAGTGAAAGACCTCACATACCCAATGGAGCCGAAACTAAACGTATTAGACAGAAAGCAGCAAAGCAAAAAGTCAGATTATATCAATCCAGTAAATTCTGATATTCAACAATAACCGCCAACACCCACAAATCAACACAGATAATCTTCCTTAACTATCAGCGTTCATCCGCGTATATCAGCGGTTAAAAATTTAATTAACAGTAGACTTAGCAATTACTTCCAACTGCAACCCTGGCGGATAACTACCTTCTTCTTTAATCCGCTTAATCTCGACAGCGGTAAAGGGAATATTTAACTTTTGCGCTACTGCACTAACAATATCACCCCGGTCAATTACGCCAGCTACCGCACCAGCCGGAGAAAGCACCGTGACGCGTGGTAATTGTTCATTTTCTAGTTTGTTAATCACTTCGGCGATCGCAGTTGATTCGGTAACTGTAGGTATTTCTGTCAAGGGATGGGCGATACTTTGTAGAGTGTGGGTTTCCCATTCACTTCTTTCTATCAAGCGTAAATCCTCAATCGCCACCAAACCACGATAACGGCCATCAGAAGCCGCAAAATAAACTTGTGGTGTAGCATTATCTAATAGATATGCGTCGGCAAAAGCGCGTAAACTTTGATCAGCATCAACTACGCGAAAGTCCCGCGTCATCGCCTCACTAGCGACTATCTTCAACAAAGTTTCTTGTAATGTGGTCACTCGGTCGTAGGTGTTGGCGTTACGAATCCCAAACCAACCGATCATCGCAATCCACAAACCAAGGGCTAATTCTCTTGTAAAGAAATCTATCGCAAATCCTAACGCGATCGCCGCATAACCCAAAATTTGTCCTGATTTTGCAGCCCAGTGTACCGCTTGAAAGCGATCGCCTGTAACTTTCCACAGTGCTGCTTTTAACACTTGACCGCCATCTAAAGGTAAGCCAGGAATCAAGTTAAATAAGGCAACAACCAAGTTAATTCTCGCCAAATCTCCCACCATCACGCTGAGGGGATTAGTCTCAGGAATGAAGATTGCTACAACCCTGAGTAGGAAAAACAGCCCAATACTTACCAACGGCCCAGCTATGGCTACTTGAAAGGCTTTACCCGGAGTTTTTGATTCTTCTTCAATAGCTGCAATCCCACCAAACAAAAATAGAGTAATAGAGTTAACTTTAATGCCTTGCGATCGCGCTGCCAAACTGTGACCGAGTTCGTGTAATAATACCGAACCAAATAGCAGCAATGCCATAACTATCCCCGCACTCCAAGCTATGGTAGACCCCCACTCTTGGTAAGCTACGCCAAAATTCAAGGTTGCTAGTCCTAAAATCACGAACCACAAAGGGTCTAAAAACAACGGGATTCCGAATAAAGTCCCAATTTTCCAATTAGTTTGCATTATATTGTCCCAAAACTACATATCTCCCGCAGTTCACTCTAGTCATCCTCACAGGATTTCACAACTCCTCAAGGTTGGAAAATTTTTACCCAAGAAATTTAATGAATCAATCAACTTTTTATACTGAGAGATTAAGTATTAAAAAATACAATTTAAATAAAACAGATATAGCCAACAATCAATATTTTACAAAAAATAGGCGATCGCTTCCCTACCTCAATTCTTCAACTTCCACAGTTTCTTTTGTCGACTCCACAAGCTTCAACTGTGAAATTAGAGTTTGAGAGGTTTTTTGCATAAGTCCTAAAATTGTACCCAAATAGATCAATTCATCTTTTCATTCAGTAATGCCCAAATTTATTTGTTCATAAAGACTGGGTTACTGCAACTAGTACAACAAGGCAAAAGTAAAAAGTGAGCCACTGCGGTGAAGCAGCCCCATCTTGGCGGTTCCCGTCGTTCGCGTAGCGTCTCCGTCAGGAGATGGGGGACTGCTAAACCCGAAGGGTGGGCGGGTTTCCCGACTTGTTCGCGTAGCGTCTCCGATTAGGAGAAGCAAGTGGCGTTAGCGACGCAGGAGCGTCACTCTGAAGGAGGCAAAAGTAAAAAGAAATAATAGTGATACCACAAGCCTTTTAGCAATTCCAGATAGTCTGTTTATTTACACCGACCTGTACTAGTAGCGACTATTTCTATTTCAGATTTAAAAAAGTATAAATATCTAGCTAGGAAATAAATATAGTTTTGTTAAAGATAAAAGCAAAAATTTAAAATTATCCTCAAGAATATACTTAAAAATAATCTAATTTTTATACTAAAATTTTGAACCGCATAAATACTTGGATTATAGTGCAATCAAAAATTCATTTTTAATATTACTACTATTTAAACCGATTATTTAGATACTAGACATGGTTTATTTTGCTTGCTACAAAGGAATTTTGCGAGATAAATATGAATCCCTAAACAGAGAATTTCTATTAAAATATATTAGTGCAAATCTACGTTTTTATTTTTTGTTTACGTATTAATACTTAATTTATTTGGAGATATTTTGAAGATAGTGTGTATTAAAAAATCAGGAATTATATCAGGTTATTTAAATTTATTTTTTATTATTTGTGAGAAATTTGTGTGACACTTATTGTCAATAATTTATTGAGCATTAAAAAAAGCTACGTTATACTACTTATTAGTTTCGATGTAATTAACCTTACTCTTAAAGGATGTTTGAAAACTTTTTGAAGTTGTAGCTAAGATTTACATAACCCTCTAAATACCCCTTAGCACATGAAATTCAAAGCATTTATTTGGGTTAGGGTAAATACTTAATACTTCTCTGAAATCCTCTAAAAAGGATGTTTTAAAAGATTTCTCATGATTAACAAAAAGTATTAGACCACCTAAATTCTTCTGCAAAAGATAAGCCATTATGTTGGTGATAAATCGCTGTGGACGGCTGTACCGACTTGACACGAATTTTGTCGTACCAACTTGTAGACACACTCTGTATAACTTCCCTTACTTCACAAACAAATCTGAGAAATAGGGAAGTAATTGGCTTGAAATATGGGGTTCAATAAATACTTCTAATCACAAGCAACAACTTTTGAAACACTCCCTAATTTGCTTCATCATTGTTCACTTTAGTCTGAATCCACACAGTTGTAAAAATAGAACGATCATGAATACACCCTTGATTAAATTGGAAGAATTGCAACAAGGTAAAATTCTTGTTGATGAGTTGGGATTGCTAACAGAGATGCCTAATGAATTAATCCAACTCTCTCATAGAGTTAAACAAATTATGGCTGGTTCTAATGTAGTACAAGGGATGTGTGCAGGCGATTATTTTTCTCTGGTAACATATTCAGCAATTTATTGGGGAATAGTCAAAACTTTTCCTCGAACTGTGATCAAAAATGTCAAAAAGTTTTTGAATCGTTTTTCCGACAAAAATTCTAGTCGCAATTTGCTTTTAGTCTTTAACTATACAAGCAAAGAACGAGAAACAATCTTGGCTTCCCTACAATATGGCATCTCTGGTATCGCCAAAGATTATGGTTTTGAAGAAGGCAGTCATTTAGATTATTGGAAGAAGTTAATGGCTTCTGTCGGAATAATGGCTGATTCCCATACAGGTAAGCTTTCTCCAGAAGGAGCTAAACTCATGGAACAGCTTGAACAAGCAGAACCAATTATCGCAATGGATACTTTAATTAATAAAGAAACCGATATGCGAAATGCCTTAATTGCCATGTTGGCTATTGAGTTTATCGCTGTAGGTATTTCAGAATGTGTCATTGATTCTCCAGATTCTCAAATACTTTTTTCACCAAGTGGAAGAGGAATACCAAGAGATTGGTTTGATGTCCATTATCATGCTGGAGATCACCATATATTACAGGATGGTGAGTATGATTTAACTCCAGATTTAGCGCAGCTAAAGTTACCTCACGATACCATTAACTACAATATGTTAAAAATGGCGCATATTGCTGATTATGAAGGTGAAGAATTGCAAGATATCTTACAGGAAAAAGTGTTACATATAGCCAAAGCTTTTGCCACTGCGGGTAATTACACTTGTAAAGTTGAAGAGTCAATGAATCTGAGTTTGTCTGTTAAGTCTTGAAAATTTTGGGCTAACTTTACAGGAATAATTTCGTGTATGTAGCAGTCCTAAATCATTTGTGAACAAAAAGATACCCTACTTATTTTAAAAGTCGGGTATCTGACAGTATCTACTCTACTATAATTGCTGACCGGGACAATTTTGGATTTGAGATTTTAGATTAGAAATACAAACAGCCAAAATTATTAGGTGACAGGTTACCCGGAATTTATTTGTGGAGAAAATAGATGGAATTGTATCGAATAGAGTACAACGAGATACAAAGCCTCATGATTACAAGCCCCTACTTTCAAGTATGAGGTTTAATTTAAAATCAAAAATCAAAAATCAAAAATTCGTTGATTTATCCCCACAATCTTCTACCAGTTTGACCTTTTAATCTTTCGTGAGCATCATTTAATAAAGCTGGAATATCTAACTCTTCTGGACATCTCGGTAAACAATCACCGCATTCTGTGCAGCGATTAGCTTTCATTCCGGGGAACCAATGACCAGCATTTTCAAACATCTCATAACGATATTGTCCGTAGTCTGTCATATTGTATGCCACAGCTAAATTACGTAACCGCAGCACTTCTGGAATATTGATATTTTCAGGACAAGGTAAACAAGCATAACACTGACTACATTTATCAGTGTCTAAAACAGTTTTTTGGTAATTTTCTAAACTCTGAAAAACCGCAATTTCTGCTGATATTAATTCACCATCTCTATCAGCAACTTGTAAAGGTTCAATTAATTCTTCTGGCTTGGCTGCGCCGACACTCAAAGTAGTAATGCGGTTGTCATTCAGTAAAAATCGATAATTTAATTCTAAAGGCGAATAGGGTTGACATAAGTTTTTGAGAGTTTGAGGTGGTGTGTAGAGTTTTCCACCTTTGTCAGCTGGAGAAATGATAAATACACCCATATCTTTTTCAGCCGCTAACTGAATTGCTGGGGCGTGACGTTGAAAGAAATAGTAGTAATGCAGATTGACAAATTCAAATAAATCTGTGTTTATTGCTGCCTTTATCACTTCTAAAGTTCCGTGGGTGGAAAAGCCAACGTGTCGTACTCGGCCATCTCCAACCGCTTCTTGCACAGCCTGCATACAGCCACCGTTGGCTTGCACCCACTGTAAATGCTCCCAAGTGTTTAAACCATGAATTCCCAAACAATCTAAATAATCTAGATGTAATCGCGTCAGAGATTCATCAATGTACCGACGCATACTATCAGCGTCGGCTGTTGGTGGAACTTTAGTAGTGATGTGCAGTTGAGAACGCGGTACAGACAACCCGCTCTGAAGCGCTTGGCCAAGAAACTCCTCACTTTTACCGTAACCTCTGGCTGTTTCGATATGATTAATTCCTAACGCTAAGGCTTGAGCGATAGTATCTTGAGCATTTTCAGCATCAGCCAAATAGCGCATTGTCCCTAAAGAAAAAACCGAGAGGTGGAGATTTGTTTTGCCAAAGCGTCGGTATTGCATTGCTTCAAGTTACTAGAAGTGATACCCATTGGAAAAATGATGAGAACAGATGGATTGCCTAAAAGCTCATAAACTAACTGTTTTACAATCCCAAGTCCCAAATCTAAAATTCACAATGGTACGAGAATGAAGTGCGAAAAAGAAAGAAGGAAAAATTATTTTACTTCTTTAATTCTTGAAATCTTTCTTTCTCAGCACTCCGCACTCATTAATTAGCACTTTCTTTAGCTATCGCCATTACCGAAGCGCTTAATCAAATCTTCAGGACGGAGATTGGAGATAAATTCACGAAAGGCTTCTTGTTCTGCTTCATCAGCATCACGATCTACCGGAATTGAGGCATCAGCAACTACTTCTTCCATTACCCAAATTGGCGTATTTGTACGGAGAGCAACTGCGATCGCATCACTGGGACGAGCATCAATTTCTTTTTTGACTTCGCCTTGCTGTACAATCAAAGCTGCATAAAATGTGTCCTTCTGCAAGGAATGAATAATCACTTTTTCTAGAGTCATGTTCCACGTCTCTAGAATATTCACAATTAGGTCATGGGTTAATGGTCTGGGCGGCTTTTGATTCTCCAGCGCCCCCATAATTGCCCTAGCTTGTTCTTGACCAATATAAATTGGTAAAGCACGCCGATCTGAGGCATCTTTTAACAATACAATGGGGCTGCGAGTTATGGCATCTAATGCTATGCCAGCGACTTTCATTTCAATCATTGGCGAAGCCTCTACAATCCTGAGAGAGTTTGAGACATTGTGACAATTTATACTCTTTTTTTGGGCTGTATCGAGAAAGAATAAACATAGGCAGGTTCTCTATAATTGCTTCTATTAAACTCCGAACTTGGTGTGAACACCAGAGTATGTTAAAGGAGTCTACCTAGACAATAACCTTCTTAACCAAGTATGCCTTGAGAAAGATGTGAATGTGTTATCAACCTTATAATAAAAAGAGTCAGAAATTATACTTAAAATGTCTTGCATTCTTGTAAGAAATACCAGTTGATTTTCGGCAAAATTAGGCAATAAATAGAGTTAGTTTCACAGAACAGCCGTGTTTACAGGATTAGTCCAAACTTTAGGAACCATCAAACCCTTAGCGGGCGATTCTTGGCAAATTACTTGTGTGAGTCAGCCATCTAATGTAATTATGCAGGATTTAGCTTACGGTGACAGCGTTGCTGTAGATGGTATTTGCTTGACTGTTGAAGAAATTTTAAAAGACGGGTTTATTGCCACCGCTTCCCCAGAAACGCTGCGTCGTACTACCCTAGGTCTTGAGGAAACCCAAGCAAGATATGTGAACTTAGAAGCTTCACTGCGAGTGGGTGGCAAAGTCGGCGGGCATTTTGTGATGGGTCATGTGGATGGTGTAGGTCGATTACTCACAGCAGAACAGACAGCGACTTCTTGGGAAATGACATTCACTGCACCTGAAGCGATCGCGCGGTACATTGTCCCTAAAGGCAGCATAGCAGTAAATGGCATTAGTCTCACGGTAGCCGCCTACGAACCAGAACTCTCACACTTCACTGTAGCTGTTATCCCCCTCACCTACGCTGATACTAATCTTCGCTATCTTGCCCCTGACAGTTGGGTGAATTTAGAAGGGGATATTCTTGGCAAATACGTGGAAAAATTGCTTTACCCTGACAAAAAACAGTCAACGTCTCCCAATGACTCAGGATTCAATGAAATTACACCCACATTTTTAGCAGAACACGGGTATTTGTAAAAAGTAAAAGTAGAAAGGCAAAAGATTTTTCTTTTTACTTTTGCCTTTTACCTTTTTACTTTTAACTTCCTGGTTCGCCAATTACTTGGGCTGTACGCATGGTTTGTATCAACTGACTTAGACCTGCTTGTAATTGCCCACCTGGGTCAACAGCAACCCATCCGTCTTGTGTGAGGTGACGTACTTCAAAGTGCAGGTGAGGCCCTGTGGAGTTGCCTGTACTACCAACTCGTCCAATGACCATACCTGGTTCTACCACTTGACCGGGTTGGACAAAGATTTCGGACATGTGACCATAAAGGGTTTGTTGGGCAGAACTGTGAGTCAGAATGACAGTTAAACCATAACCACCAAGCCAACCTGCTGTATCTACCTGACCTTTAGCTGCGGCGAGAATTGGTGTACCCATCGGCGCACCCAAATCTGTACCAGCGTGGAAACGGCGATTACCTGTTATGGGATGAATGCGCCAACCAAACAGCGAAGTAATTGTGGCTGGAACCGAAAGAGGATAGTTGATGCCAGCACCGCCACGATAGGCAATTGTATTGGTATATGGAATTTGCGGCAGAACTGATGCTAAGGGAATATCGTAAGTCACAGTACTTACACGAGGTGCCAAATTCCCTTCAATCATGGGTGCAGGTAAAGCACCAGCGCTGGGTGCAACAGGAGTGCTACTGATTCTGGTCGCACCGAAATCGTTGGGATTGGGGATAAACCGATTCGGACGAAAAGCCGTCTTGACTTCACCACTATAAGCAACGCCGTTATTGCCAGCCGTTATCCCAGTCCGTACTGGTGGAACACTAGCTAACTGAGCATTTTGACTTTTTTTGAGCCAAGTGGGGGCTGGTTTGCTTTCAGAGTTAGCTACACGCTGATTACCACCAGGTTGAGCTTGGTTACAAAAACCCAGTGATATAGCTTGTCCCGATGGCAAAATTGTGCGACAACCACTAGAACGTTCTGTGATGATTACAGAATTAGGTGCTTGATAAGTATTTGTAGCAGAACTGCCGTAATTGTTGGGGTCAATGTAGGCGTTGTTAGAGTCTTTGATTTTTCCAGTTGTCGCTTCAGTTGTGCTGTTCGAGTTATTAACTGGCTGGGCAACTTCTGGAAGTTTTTCTGGGATGGTGCGAGGCGCAACTGGTTTGATTACCTCTTCTCGTATACTTGGGCTTGGTTGAGCAACTTCCGGCTTGGGTTTGGCGGTGCGGACGTTGACTGGTTTTAGCTGTGGAGTTACTGCCGGGGTGCGTTGGCGAGTCGTAAAAACTGGCTCAACTGCTGTTTCAGTTTGAGGTTTTGACTGTCTAACAGGCTCTTTGGATTGTACAACCTCTGGTTTACGGAGTCTTTGGCTGAGGTTAGCTCGTCTTTGCGAAAATTCCCCTTGTTTCTTGGGGGCTTCTGGGATAACAATATCTTTTTTTATGAAATTTGTTTTACCTGTTGACTGGGAATTTTCTACAGGAACAATGTTATCTATGGATGTTTCTGTTTGGGCAAATACGAAGCCACTACTAAGCAGGCTGAAGCTACTTAGTAAACAGATACTCTGGGCTGGCAGGGTAGATACAAAACGTTTTTTCTTCATACCTTGCTGATTCGAGCCGTGGGAAGGATTATGGGCAGATGTATTGCGCTGCGTCATTGGTTCTCTCAGTTGTTTTAAATTTGCCTAAAGAGATGATGCCAGTGGTTTGTCTTGCCCAAAGAGCGAAATTAATAACAAACCTATAATGGGACAGAAGATTTACGGTATCCCAGACTGATTGTACCGGGTTCAATATAAAGTTCTGTTGTTTTTATGTCTGTTGTATCATAAGTTTCCATAGAAACACGTAATTTACCCTGAGAAGTAACGCCGACTACAGTGCCTGCCAAATCATTAACATATACCTTATCACCCACATTAGTTAGTAACTCTAAATAGCGCGACAAGAGTATGTTTACTCCTTCTTGGGCAAGGCACTCAATACCGGATTCTATCCCCCGTAAAACGGCGGAAGTGAGAATTTCCAGACAAGAAATCGGTTTTGTAGCGTAGGAGTCTTGCCACATTTCTAGGTTAATTCCGGTTTCGGGTACTGAGTTTATCCAGTTAATGCCAACTCCAATTACTGCTTGGGTAATATAACCGTTATTTATCTTAGTTTCTGTTAAAATGCCGCCTAATTTGCGACTATTTAAAACTAGATCATTCGGCCATTTAATTCCCACATCTACGCCACAATAACGCAGTTGGTCAGCAATGCCCCAAGCACTAGCAAGAGTTAATTGATAACTGGCACTAGCTTCTAGTTTAGGCGCGATCGCCATCGAAAGGTATAGCCCACCAGGATGAGAAATCCATTGTCGCCCCCATTGTCCTCTACCCGCCGTTTGTTGTGTGGCAATTACCACAGACCCAGGTTTTTCGCCTTGTGCTAACAAATTCCACAATGTTTGGTTAGTGGAAGTCACACTATCAAAAATATGCAGCGAAAATGGCGAATTGTTCCAGTTTTTTCCTGCTTTTAACGCTAATTCCAACTTTTGCCGATCAAATTCCACAGGCATGAACCGAAATCTCGTTGTTCAAGTTAACATTAATTGGCTGATTTTGATAAAAGGGAATAGGGAGTTGGGAGTTAGGAGAAAAAAATTATTTTTTCATCCCGTATCACCAAAACCTCATACTCAATACCCTCTATTTTGGTTAGGTTCAAGATGCACACTTGGCACTGGCGCAATTGGGAAGGACTGCCATACCTTACCTGTAGTCTTTTAGAAAATTGGCAACACGGCTTTTTTACTCACCAGTTCTGGCCGCGATCGCCACAAGATTTAACTCCTGTTTTGCACCCAGAAGCATCAACGTATCGCTTAAAACAGGTACATGGCAACACAGTTCTCACACCCCAAGAAGTTGACTCCCAAGTGAGGGAAATCGCCGCAGATGAGGAATCTGCTTTTGCCTCGGCTGATGGTTTAATTACCGAAGCACCTTTACAAGCTGTATGGGTTGCTAGTGCAGATTGTACACCTGTGTTAATTGGGGATGTGCGAACAGGACAGGTAGCTGCATTACACGCAGGTTGGCGAGGCACGGCGGCGAAGATTGTCCCCCAAGCTATCGCCCGATTACAAGCTCAAGGAAGTCAAGTACAGGACTTAAGAGTTGCTCTTGGCCCCGCGATCGCTGGTGAAGTTTACCAAGTCTCGATTGAGGTAGCTGCGGAAATCGGAGTCAGCATTATATCACATAAAGACACCCAAAAAATTGTTCAGGTGTTACATGAACTACCCAATTCTCCCTTATTAGCTGATCCAGAACCAGGAAAGGTAAGAGTGGATGTACGGCGGGTAAATACTTTGCAATTAGAAAATTTGGGGATTAGTGGCGAACAAATTGCGATCGCTCCTTATTGTACATATCAAACTCCTGAACATTTCTTTTCTTACCGCCGTGAACAACAGAAAAAAGTCCAGTGGTCAGGAATTGTTAGCGGGATAATTTGAAGTAAAATTCAGGAGTCAGAACAATATAATGCGATATTCAGCTAATTGAAAAATAATATTTTCAATCCAAAATTGCATGACTCCTGGATTCTGTCTATTATCAAATTTTCACCTGTTCTCTATATGCTTTTGGTGTTATGCCCATGAATTTACGAAACACATTAGTAAAATGACTCTGGCTCTGAAAACCAACTTGTTCAGAGATTTTTTCAATACTTTTTTCAGTTGCACTCAAGAGTTTTTTTGCCTGAGTAATTCGGCTATTAAGCACATATTGATGGGGTGCAAAACCTGTAGATTGTTTAAATAGGCGAGAAAAATGATACATACTCATTCCTACAACCGCAGCAATTTCCACCAAAGTCAAATCTCTTTCTAGGTTTTCATTAATATATGAAATAGCTTGACGTAATTTTCTGGGCGAAAGTCCTTTGTTATTTGAAAATTGGGGAATTTTATCGCTGGCTATTGAGTGGTGTTTCAGCAGGTGAATGCAGAGTGTGGTTTTGAGAGACTCAATATAAAGTTGGCTGCCCATACCACCTGATTCTAATTCTGACTTCAGTGCCAAAGCAATTTGCTGAATTAATGGTTCCGGTGCAGCAAAGTAAGGTGTTAACTCCACACCTTGTAAATCAACCGACTCTAAGATAATGCGATTGAAAAATGCCGGTTCCAAACTAAGAAGCAGAAATTCAGTTTGTGATGTCCAACGGGAAATATGATGGATGTTGGCGGGAATAATCGCTACATCACCATTAAAGATGTATTCCTCCTGAAAGCGTCCATCTAATACGCGTTCTGCTTTGGTTAAACGATGGGCTGTGTTAATAGAGATGATATGTTGTTGGGGCGAATGTTCGGGGGTTTCGTGGGCAGGCTGTTGGTGAATATCTAAACGAATACTGTCCCATTTAGCATGGTAACTAGAATTGGTGTGCGATCGCGGCAGAACTTCTGCACAAGCATCTTCTTGAGTAAAATCAACTTTTAAGATTGTCTCTTCCAGCATCATTCTCACCGCAGAGATAATTAATTTATGTCTAACGCTATACTGAAACCGTAAAATGAAAAAAGTGTTATTTAAATGAATTATTACGTAATATACGACGGAAATTGCAATCTCTGCGTTACTTTAGTGCAATTTTTAGAAACATTAGACAAAGGCAAGCTGTTTCTTTACACTTCTATGCAAGACGAACAACAACTTACGCATTGGGGAATAACATCTCAAGATTGTCAACAAGGAATGATATTAATTGATGCTGATGCCCCTGAACGACGTTGGCAAGGTAGCAATGCGGCTGAAGAAATTAGCAAGTTACTGCCAATGGGAAGTCTGTTTGTCGATGCTTACCGTGCTTTACCTGGGATGAAATGGGCAGGCGATGCCTTCTACAAAGAAATCCGTGATAATCGTTATACGCTGTTTGGCAAGCGTGCTACTACCTATCGATCAATATATTGTGTGGATGGTGGCTGCAAAATTGGTCATGATTAGTTTATGCACAGTTCTTGACAGTCTACTTTAGGGGGTTGGTATGACAGTAAGTAAGCCAGATTTAGAAATAACATCCCAAACGACTGATATCGTAGATGATATTGTGGACTGGGAACCCCCCATGCCACCCACAGATTTAATATTTGATGACGGAGAACCATTGGAGTCAAATCGCCATCGTATTGCCATGAATGTCTTAATTAGGTCATTGCAACAAGCTTGGGCTGACCGAAATGACTTTTACACAGGTGGTAATATGTTTATCTACTACAGCAGTACCCAAGCACGTAACAATGATTTCCGCGGCCCAGATTTTTTTGCAGTACTGAATGTTGATGGTACTATCCCCAGACAAGGTTGGGTCGTTTGGGAAGAAAATGGCCGTTACCCGGATGTCATTGTGGAATTGATGTCACCATCTACGGCGCGGGTTGATAAAGTGACAAAAAAAGAAATTTATCAACAAACCTTCCGTACCCCAGATTACTTTGTCTATGACCCCTTTGACCCTAATTCTTTGCAAGGGTGGCATTTAGATGCAAATCAAAACTATCAGCCTCTAACAGCAAATGAACACGGTTGGCTATGGTGTCAGCGTTTAAGTTTATGGCTGGGGACTTGGGACGGCACAGTAGACCGAGAAACAGCCATTTGGCTGCGGTTTTATGATGCTGATGGTAATCTTATACCTTTACCAGAGGAAGCTGCACAGGCAAAGGCTGAAGCCGCACAGGCACAAGCTGAAGCCGCACAGGCACAAGCTGAAGCCGCACAGGCACAAGCTGAACGATTAGCCGCCCGTTTAAGAGAATTGGGCGAAGACCCTGATATTTAATCATCAGTCTCTAAAATTTCAGACTTCAGACTTTTCATTAAACAGTTCTAAAATCTGCCGACAAAATTGTTTTAGCTTGTCGCCGATTTGTAGAGACGGTACAGACTCACCCACAATGTTCCAGTTTTCCACTGTCGAAAGTCGCCACGCTTCACCCCGATGATCAAATCCAGCTACTTCTATGCCAATTGCCCGACGTGAGTTTGTGATTGGATCTTGATGAAAGCGAATTTGAATTAATATACTACGACTCTGCCAGGATTTGCTGATTCCAGGAAAGTGAAACCCAATGTCTATCGAGTCTGGATCAACTAATTCTCTGGTTTCTGGGTCATTCTTCCAAGGTTTCAAATCCGATTTCGCATCAGGAAACTGGAATTTGAATAAATTCACTACCGTAGCAATCTTGCTGGCTAGTTCAAGGTTAGTTGCCTGTTCAGATGCGTTCACTAAAAAACACTCCTAAATAGTTAGTCAGCTAAGGGCAATTCGACGACAGAAAACAGCCAGAAAGCTTATCTTATTAGTGTTTCAGCTTATCAAGACGTTTTAAATTTCGCAACTCAAAGATTACCTTTCCTTAACAATTGCTTAAGTAGGAAGTGTGAAGTGTGAAGTATGAAATTTTTACTATATGAGCAATGATACCTAAGAAATCAGAAAAGTGTCTGACGTTGGATTAGTCTGAAAAAAATCTGAGAATTTTCCGCAAAATCATCTAATGGCTAGAACGATAAATCACCCTGGCGATCTAAAATTACACTGTTAGCTGGCAAACGTTAAAAAAAGTTAAGTTCAGGTTATGGCGCGTCAACGCTCGATTTTCTCAATCATTCTGGTATTCTTGGCTACATTCCTCATTAGTTGTGGTGGCCCTAGGGTCGCAGTTGCACCTCCAACTTATACAGCAGACCAAATTGCCCAAATTCAGGAATACGTGCCTGAAATTCAGACTGTGCGCGATCGCGCAGACGAACTCAAAGACCTCATCCAAACAAATGAGTGGATTGATGTGGGTAACTTTATTCATGGCCCAATGGCAGAAGCTAGACTGACCATGACTTACATCACGCCCCATCTTCTTCCTAAAGACCAAACCGCAGCCCGTCAAATTACCAAAGATTTACTTACCCACTTGGTAAAACTTGATCAAGCAGCTGGTAGAGGCAATAGTTTAGTTGCTTTGAATAACTACCAAGCCGTCTTTACAGATGTTGACAAATTTCTCCAACTACTGCCTGAAGGTAGCAAGCAAGCTGAGTCCTAACTAGTGATTCCTGAGTGATAAGTTATGAGTTAGAAGAAAAAAGGCTGAAGTATAAAGTCTGAAGTATGAAATGAAGAAATCCTTTTAGTGAGCTTTTTGACTTTTGATTTTTAACTTTTAAACGGCAGTTGCTACAACGGGGAGAACCCCGCAACGCACTGCCTCCTTTTGACTTCCGTCTTTTATTTCTAGCTCATAACTCCTCAATACCAAGCAATGAGTCATGTAATTATTATCGGTTGTGGCGTCATTGGAGCCGCGATCGCATATCACCTAAGTCAAGTAACAGGGTTGCAAATTACTGTGATTGACCAAAACCAACCTGCACAAGCTTCTACAGGTGCAGCCCTTGGTGTTTTGATGGGGGCTATCAGTCAAAAAATCAAGGGTAAAGCTTGGCGACTACGACAAACCAGCATTGAACGTTATGAAACCTTAGTTCCCGAACTAGAAGCATTAACTGGGCGGAAAATACCCTTCAATCGTCAAGGTATTCTTCATTTGTGTTGGGAAGCAGAAAATTTTGAGAATTGGGCAAAACTAGTGGAAATTCGCCATTCTCAAGGGTGGAATTTAGAAATATGGGACAGGGCGAAACTCAAGAGTATGTGTCCCCAAGTGAATAATGACAAAATTACTGGCGCTGTCTACTCCCCTCAAGACCGTCAACTTGACCCCACAGCCCTTACATTAGCCTTAGTAGAAGCCGCCCAACACAAAGGCGTAACTTTCAAATTTGGCGTGAATGTTTTAAATATCTCACCAAAATCAATCGCAACTACAGAAGGTAATATTGCTGCTGATTGGATTGTGGTGGCGGCTGGACTGGGTTCTACACTTCTGACAGCCCAGTTAAACCAAAAAGTTGATATCCGCCCTGTTCTCGGACAAGCATTACAACTGCACTTAGAAAGCCCCATCGGCAATCCTGAATTTCAGCCGATGATTACCTGTAATGATGTGCATATCGTTCCTATAGGTGGCAGAGATTATTGGATAGGCGCAACGGTGGAGTTTCCCACTAATGGCGACGAAATCCCACCTAATCATCAACTATTAGAGGATGTTAAACAACAAGCGATCGCCTTTTGTCCAGAACTCGCCTCAGCGACGATTACCCGCACCTGGGCAGGGTTGCGTCCCCGCCCAGAAGGTCGCCCAGCACCAATAATTGAAAAACTGCCAGGATTTAACAATATCCTCCTCGCTACCGGACATTATCGTAACGGTGTGTTACTAGCACCTGCAACAGCATCTGCGATTCGTGAGATGATTACTTCTCAGGATTGTCAATAGAAATTACCTTTGCGCGGCAGTTGCTACCCTGCGGGAACGCTTTCAGCGAACAAGTCGGCAAAACCGCCCAACGCACTGCCTTGTCTCTGCGTCTTTGCGTGAGAAAATACAAAACCTGTAGGAAAATAGCGTGTCTGTAACAGAAAATAAAGTAAAAATTGATTCGTTAGAGTGGTTTTATCGGGAAGCGGCACCGATTGGGCAAAGTGATTTAGTACCTGTAATCTTACTGCACGGAATAGTGTCTCAAAGTTATAGTTGGCGTAATATTCTACCAGCTTTAGCCAGTCAAGGAACACGAGCGATCGCACCTGATTGGATTGGTTATGGCTTTTCTTCAATGCCAGAAAAACGCGATTTTGCTTACACACCTGACGCATTTATTACCGCTTTATCAGGTTTTATTCAAACACTAAAAATCGAGAAATTTTCTTTAGTTGTCCAAGGCTTTTTAGGTTCTGTTGGCTTACAATATGCCTTACGTCACCCAGAACAAATTGCCAACATCGCTATTTTAAATGCCCCAATTTCCACTACTGCTAAATTACCTTGGAAAATCAAACAAATGGGTTTACCTTTAGCAGGTGAAATGATGACTCAAGACCCTTTATTAGTTGACCGCACCCTAGAAGGTGGTAGTCGTTATCGCATCGAAGATAAAGATTTGGATGTTTACCGCCGACCTTTTTTGAAAACATCGGCGGCTGGTAGAGGTTTGTTATCAACCATTCGTAATTTACAACTACCAGAAGCAATGACAGAAATTGAATCTGGCTTTCAAAAATGGGAAGAACCAATTCTGCTTCAATGGGGTATGATTGACCCTTGGTTATCCATAGACATAGCACAAAAATTTAGCGATTCTATGTCCAATGCAGAATTAGTAAAACTTAATAAAGTCGGACATTATCCGCAAGAACATTATCACAGCACAATTTTAGAAGACTTATTGCCCTTTGTCAGACGTGTGAATAAATAATCAGAAATAAATTTTGCAAAAATCGATATTATAAAAAATGAAACCATAGATAAATGCAGATAAATTATCTGTGTTTAATCAATAGCTAATTAGATGATTTGGCACAGTTTCTAATGCTATCGTAAGCCAATGTAGAAAAAATTTTGTTAGCTTACGATGTATTAAAGCCACCTTAATGGAGATGAGAATTCATGGCTTATTCTTGGTTTAAAGCATTTCATATTATTGGCATTGTTGTTTGGTTCGCTGGGTTATTTTATCTGGTGCGTCTGTTTATCTACCATGTTGAAGCCGAACAAGAACCAGAACCAGCACGCACGATACTGAAAAATCAGTATCAAATTATGGAACTACGTCTTTATCGCATCATCACTACTCCCGGAATGATAGTTACAGTAGCAATGGCGATAGGTTTGCTGAGTACCGAACCAGAGGTTTTAAAACAGGGTTGGTTACACTTTAAATTGCTATTTGTTGCCATTCTATTGGCTTATCATCATTACTGTGGTCGCTTGATGAAGAAGTTAGCGAAGGATGAGTGCCGCTGGACTGGTCAACAATTACGTGCTTTAAATGAAGCACCTACAGTTATGTTGGTGGTGATTGTACTATTGGCTGTATTCAAAAATAATCTGCCTACAGATATCACCGCTTGGGGGATTTTTGGTTTGATTATTTTTATGGCGGTTACTATTCAGCTATACGCCAAGAAACGCAAGCGTGATAAAGAACAATTAATGGCACAGATAAGCCAAGTTCCTCAAGAACAAAGTTAGAGAATTAGCCCTTTCACGGAAAATTTATGGACGATAATTCCTCTTTTCTCTGATATGAATTGAGAAGCTTAATTCTTTCGGGTGCGTTTAACTTTGTTAGCGCACCTCTACTTTATTTAAATTGGCATCAAGAGGTAATTGCACAATGCAAATTCAGCAATTATTTAGCAAACGAGTCGGCGTAATTGCGACAATGCACCACAAAGAAAAGGTAATTGCGCCATTATTAGAACAAGAATTAGGTATTAAAACTATAGTACCGCCTAATTTTAACACTGATGCTTTTGGAACATTTACCAGAGATGTAAAACGCGCGGGAACTCAACTTACAGCCGCTAAATTAAAAGCAGAAACAGCGTTAAACTTAACTGGTGAAAGTTTAGCGATCGCTAGTGAAGGTAGTTTTGTCCCTCATCCACTTGTACCATATATTTACTCTAATCGAGAAATTGTTATTTTATTAGATAAACAAAACGAAATAGAAATTATTGGCGAGGAATTTTCTATCGAAACTAACTTCAATCATCAGGTTGTTGAAAATCTCCCTGAAGCCTACGATTTTGCTAAAAAAGTGGGATTTCCTGAACATGGTCTTGTTATTTCCTGGAAAGATTCTGCTAAAAATAGCATTGAGATAATTAAAGGAATTACAACAGAAGTAAAACTACGAGAAACTATCCAAACAGCATTGAATAATTCTGTAGATGGTAAAATTGGCTTAGAAACAGATATGCGGGCGCTTTATAATCCAACTCGGATGAAGAATATTGCCAAAGCCACCTTAGATTTATTAACTAAAATTAAAAGCCTATGTCCACAATGTTCTGCACCTGGTTTTGCTATAACTGAGAAAATTGCAGGTTTATCTTGTGAAATGTGTTCTATGCCCACTAGTTTGACACTTTCAGTCATTTATCATTGTCAAAAATGTGGTTTTAAACAAGAAAAACTATTTCCTCATGGTAGAGAATTTGCTGATCCGGCACAATGTATGTATTGTAACCCTTAGTAATCTGGTTTGATTTTGAGTAGGGAGTAGAAAAGAGTATGATTTTGCTAACTCTGTAACCTCTAACCTTCTATTAAAAAAATCTCTCGCCACTAAATAGCAACGAGAGGATTCAAATTTATAGTTCGTCAGGTGATTGGAATAGTATCTTATTTAGTACTTATTTCGGTTATATTTATTCTTCCATTAGATAGAGAAATAATCTAGCTAATTCCTGATGTATGTATATACTAATACTGCAAGAAAATACATAATAAATTTAGAATTAAAATCTGAAAGTTAGTTTATAGTACATTCTATAAATTAGCTGAATAACAATATCTACTCTTTGAACATTACGTAATTCAACTCATTAGATAAGATGATCAGGTATTGAAAAAGCCCTACTGCTTTTCAAAAGCAAAAGGGCAGACGGTATGATGTGAGAAGCAAACTATTGGTTTACTGAAATATAAGTTAGCAAGGAAATGTGACAGTATTATCACATTTATATGAAAATTATGCGATCGCAAATAATTCTAGCTGCGGGCAAAAAATACCGCTGCCAAGACAATTAACCCCAAAAGCGCTAAAGGAACCCAAAGATTAGGCACATCAGACAAACTCATCACACAGTACTTTTACCATTCCGATCAGGGATAATTCCATTTATACAGCAAGCAGCCTGCATGGATAACGCACAATGACATCACAAGAAACAGTCATTTGGCTACAAGAACATACAACTTTAGGAATTCTCTCATCAGCGGCGTTGAATGCGATCGCCCAAGTTTTAGAAGCACGAGTCATATCACAAGGCAGTAATCTGGTTAGCGCAGGTATTCCCCCAGAAGGGCTTTACATCCTTAAAGACGGTCAAATTGAAAGCGATATCAGTAATAAAAGTAACTTCGCCCTCGCTTGTGGTTTTCTTCCAGGGGCAGTAATTAACCTGAAAGAACTGCTGTTAGATGAATTAACTCCATCTACAATTGTTGCGCTCACAGAATGCCAAATATGGGTTATCCCAGCTAGTGAATTTCGCACCTTAGCCAGCCAATACCCAGAAATTACCCAAGCCTTATCTCGCTCTTTAGCCCAAGAATTAGCCGAAGTCACATCAGCTTTAACTTACGAACAAGAACGTTCTGTGGCTTTGCGTCCCTATTTAGTGACTAAAGCGCAACGAGGTATTGTGGGTACGAGTCGCTATGCGGTACGTTTACGCGAACAAATACGAGAAGCCGCATCTGACCGCAAATCAGTAGAAATCTTCGGCGAACCAGGCTTAGAAAAGGATAATATCGCCGCCCTCATTCACTACGGTTCCCCGAAACGTCGGGAACCGATTATTAAAATCAATTGTGGCATTCTCCAAACTAGCGGTATAGACTTATTTGGTCGTGCAGGCGGCAAATCAGGCCTGTTGGAATGGTTAGGAGAAGGCACTTTAGTACTCAACAACATCCAAGAATTGCCCCCCGAATTATTACCAGCAATGGTGCAGTTAATCAAAACAGGCACTTATAACCCTGTAACTCGTACTGGCGAACCAACCGCCGCACCCCGTTCCAGTCAAGCCCGGATTTTGATTATTTCGGAAAAAACTCAATCTAAAATTGAACGTTGCGTTGGACGGGTGATTAAAGTGCCACCAGTGCGCGTGCGAAAAACCGATATTAAAGCACAGGTAGAATATTACATCAGTCTTTATGTGCGATCGCGCGGTCTGTCCAAACCCTATGTCACTCCAGAAGCCCTACGCCGCTTGCAGTCCTATGACTTTCCTGGGAATCTGAAGGAATTAAAAAATTTAGTAGAACGAGCAATTATTCAAGCCGGTACAAGGCAAGAATTAACCGAAGAAATTTTCTGGTCAGCCCAAACCAAGAAAAAAGAATTTCGCGTCAACTTGTTGAATTCCTATCCTGGGTTGCGAAAGTTCTTACGCAGTGACTGGTGGCCAGACCGGATTAACTATGGCTTGACTGTAGTAGTTTTTCCCATCCTCATTGCGGTGTTATTTGTGGGGCCGCAAACACGCGATCGCAATTTTGCTTTAAATTTATTTTGGGCTTGGTGGTGGCCTTTCTTTTTATTGATCTTTCCCTTTTTAGGTCGCGTCTGGTGTAGCGTCTGTCCTTTCATGATTTACGGCGAAATTACCCAAAAGCTATCTCTGTGGTTATTTCCCCGCCAACTCAAACGCTGGCCGCGAGAAACAGCCGAAAAATGGGGCGGATGGTTCTTATTTGGCTTATTTACCTTAATTTTCCTTTGGGAAGAACTCTGGCACTTAGAAAATACAGCTTACCTATCTGCTTGTTTGCTGTTGTTAATTACCGCCGGGGCAATGATTTTCTCCGCCATCTTTGAACGGCGGTTTTGGTGTCGCTATCTTTGCCCCATTGGCGGAATGAATGGTTTATTTGCCAAACTCTCTATGACAGAACTACGCGCCCAGCAAGGTATTTGTTCTGCTACCTGCACCACTTATCAATGTTACAAAGGTGGGCCGCAAAAAGGGGAAGGGATGGAAACCAATGGCTGTCCATTATATTCCCATCCCGCCCAGTTAGAAGATAACAGAGATTGCGTTTTGTGTATGACTTGTTTAAAAGCCTGTCCCCATCGTTCCGTTGAATTTAACTTGCGTCCCCCCGGAATAGAACTGTGGACAACTCATGTACCACGCAAATATGAGGTTGCATTATTATTTTTACTCTGGGGTGGTGTATATCTGCATCGTTTACCAGAATTGCAGTCATGGTTGGGTCTACAACTGGATTTAACTGATTTTTGGCAGCATTTAGGGTTATCACTCTTAGTTTTAATTATCCCCGCTGCTGTAACTTGGGTCGGACATGGTTTGATCAAGCTATTCAATTTTCAACGCAAGCCAAAATCATTCACCGAACTTGCATATAGCTACTTACCATTGGTGCTAGGCGGAAACTTAGCTCACTACCTACATTTAGGTTTGGCAGAAGGCGGGCGAATTTTACCCGTGACTTTGGCTACTTTTGGATTAAATAGCGAACATTTGCCTGTATTAATAGCACATCCAGCAGTTATTGACTTTTTGCAAGGCGCTACTTTAATTTTATCCGTGCTGTTAACTATAGTGTTAACGCAAAAAATAGCACGCCAACCGCTGCGATCGCTTTTTTGGCAACATTTAGCAACTATTGGGTTAGCAGCTAGTATGTGGGTATTAATAGTCTTTTAACTAGAATCACTTTATACATTCAATACCTAAAATTTAAAATCCGCCATTGAATTCAAAGATTGGATAAATTTTGAGTACGAAGTTTATTACTGCTTCAATTTTTGTTTATATTATCACTCAGTATAGATGTAGCTAGATCTCGATATCCTCATCAACTGTAACTTCTTATGATGTCAATACCTACTGTTAATCCTCAAGCAGGAGGTTATGCTGTAGATGCTTTAGCTCTTGCTAATCAACGTCCAGCAGCTAATTTTGTCAAACAGCCCTTACACAGATCAACCTCAAGCATCATAAAAAGATTAATAGACATTTTAGGAGCTATTGTTGGACTAATTATCACAGCTATTGTGGCAATTCCTATAGGAATTATCACCAAAATCACTAATCCCGGGCCAATATTTTATTCCCAAATTCGCTGCGGTATCAACGGCAAACCTTTTCGTATTTGGAAGTTCCGTTCTATGGTGGTAAATGCCGAGCAAATCAAGCATCTGGTAAAAAATCAAGCTCAAGGTCACATATTTAAAGCTGTTGATGACCCTCGCATCACTCCCATAGGTAAATTCTTGCGTCGTACTAGCTTAGATGAATTTCCCCAGTTTTGGAATGTTTTCAAGGGAGAAATGAGCTTGGTTGGGACGCGCCCCCCAACGCCTGATGAAGTAATACACTATGCACCGCATCACTGGGAAAGGTTAAAAGTTAAGCCAGGTATGACGGGAGAATGGCAAGTTAATGGACGTTCCAGCATCAAAGATTTTGAAACGATTGTAAAAATGGACGTTGATTATCAACGCAAGTGGTCGGTAGTTTATGACCTGATGCTGATATTTAAAACCATCTGGGTGGTATTGAATAAGAGTGGCGCTTGTTAGTTAAAATTAACCTTTCACACCACTACCTGTTTCAGTCGGTACGATGTAGCGTTGTAAAAACAGAAATAATATTAGTACTGGGGCGATGGAAATTATCGAACCAGCAGCTACTAAGCGCCAGTCTAACGAAAAAGTACCCGCTAATTTTGCCACGCCTAAAGGTAATGTGTAGAGTTTCTCGTCTTGAATGACAATTAACGGCCAGAGAAAATCACTCCAAGAACCAATAAAGACGAAAATTGCCAGAGTAACCAATGCAGGACGAATCGCTGGTAACATAATGTGCCACCACAAGCCTAACTCTGAACTACCATCCATCCGCGCCGCTTCTTCGATTTCTTTGGGTACACCTATAAAAGCTTGTCGCAGTAAAAAAATGCCAAAAGCCGAGGCTAAACTAGGAAACATCATTCCCCAATAGGTGTTTACTAAACCTAATTGGACTGTCAAAATATACAGGGGAATCATCACAATCTGAAAGGGAATCATGATTGTTGAGACGATCGCAATAAATATCCAGTCTCTCCCTGGAAATGATAGTCTGGCTAATGGGTAAGCAGCTAAAGCACAAAATAATAAATTCAAACCAACAGTCAGTAGAGAAACCAACGTACTGTTATATAAATATTGGGCAAATGGTAAAGATTGCCACACCGTAGCAAAGTTACCCAGTGTCGGTTGGCTGGGGAGTAATTGTGGCGGCGACTGTAATATATTTTCGGTGGGTGACTTCAACGCTGTACTAATTAACCAGAGTAAAGGAAATAGCGTGATAAGTGCGATCGCTCCTAATAAACTATAGGTAATCAAAATTTGCCAGCGCGAGTTTTTTAGTTGTAGCTTCATAAAATTTTCCTTACCTCTTGATAATTTAGGCTATTTAAGCCCCTCTCCGACGCGGAGAGGGGGTGGGGAGAGGTTCATAGAACAAAGTGTATTTTAAGGATAAATAAGGAATTTAGTTTCTGTCGCAATCGCTTGTAACGGTTTATCCCAAGTTTCTACAGGTAGTTGCGGCAAGTAAGCAAAATCAAATACTATACCTACAGTTGATTTATTTGCCCATTCAGGAGAACTGAGTAAGCGGTCATAATATCCACCGCCATAGCCCAAGCGATATCCTTGGCGATCGCAAGCTACACTAGGCACAAGAATTAAATTTACTTCACTAGGGTCTATAGTTGGCGCATCGGGATATGGTTCACTAATACCATAGTTGTTAATTTGCAGTGAGTCTCCAGATTGCCAAACATGCCAAGATAGGGAATTACCAACGCAGCGCGGAAATCCCCATTGATATTGAGTATTTGCAAATAAGGGACTTAAATCAGGTTCTTGGCGAAAGCTAAAATAAGCAAGTATTGTCTTTGCGTCATCAGAGTGAATCAAAGTTTGTAGTGTTGTACAGATGCGATCACTTTTTTCTCTCCATTCTGCAACAGACATCAATTGCCGTTTTTTCAGCAGTGTACGACGTAACTTAACTTTATCTAATTGAATATCAACTTCACACATAGAAAGTTCTTTTAACAAATAAATACTGCTGCCACATTACAAAGTTTCAATACTTGTAGGAACAGAATGAAACGTCCTAAAACAAATTTATCAATGTGCTTGTTGGCGTTCACGCTTTTTCCTAGCTTTAGCCCCTGCGCCTTCAATAGCTTCTTTAAGAGCAGCTTCTTTTTCATTAACTGAGTTATATATAGCAAGGTATTCAACAACTTCTATGTAACCATTTCGTGCAGCATAGAAAATGGGTTTATTTTCGTAGGAATCGATAACATTTGGGTTAGCTCCAGCTTTGACTAGTAACTCTACAGCTTTCAAATGACCACGACTTGCAGCTTCAAATAAAGGAGTCCAACCATCTTCATGAACGAAATTAACACTAGCGCCTGTATTAATCAAAATAGATATGATTTCATAATTGCCATTAGCGGCTGCTAAATGTAAAGGGGAAGAGACACTAATAGAGTTCGCACTTACTCCGCTATTCACTAGAAGAGAAACAACAGTTATCTTATTCAGGTGAGCAGCTAATTCTAATGGAGTCATACCCCACTTATCATCAGTCGATTCGAGATCCATACCTGAGTTTACTATTAGTTCAATCTTTTGAGTATCATCGGACTCTATCAATTGATGCAGCGTAATATACTTTCGTTCTGGAAAATTGGACAACTGGGATTTCCTCTCACATAAATTATGAAATAAAATACCCGACTTTTCAAAAAAGCCGGGTATTTGAACTTCTGCATTACAACGTCTATAAATATCCTATGCAGCGTTTTGACGATACCAATCAATGGTATTTTTCAGCCCTTCCCTAAAGCCAACTTGTGCAGTAAAGCCAAAAGCTTCCTTGGCGCGTTCTGTATCTAAACATCTGCGGGGTTGACCATTGGGTTTGTCAGTTTCCCAAACAATTTCGCCGTCAAATTCCATCAATTCGCAAATCAGGGTAATCAAATCACGGATGGTAATTTCATAACCAGTACCTAAGTTCACTGGTTCCGATTCATTGTAAAATTGAGTCCCCATGACAATTCCCCGCGCTGCATCTTCAGAATAGAGAAACTCGCGGGTAGGACTACCATCACCCCAAACCGGAAGTTGTTTATCTCCGTTAATTTGGGCTTCGTGAACTTTGCGAATTAAGGCGGGAATTACGTGAGAACTTCTGGGGTCAAAGTTATCTTCTGGCCCGTATAAGTTTACAGGTAGAAGATAAATCCCATTGAATCCGTATTGCTGACGGTAAGATTGCAACTGAACCAACAGCGCCTTCTTCGCCACACCGTAGGGTGCGTTAGTTTCTTCTGGGTAGCCATTCCAAAGGTCATCTTCTTTAAATGGCACTGGTGTAAATTTAGGGTATGCACAGATTGTACCCACACAAACGAATTTTTCTACTCCAGCTTGATGGGCAGCATGAATTAGCTGGGTTCCCATAATTAAGTTGTCGTAGAATAACTCTGCTGGCTTTTCGCGGTTGAGACCAATCCCACCGACGTGAGCCGCTAGGTGGATAATGATATCTTGTTGGTCAACTGCACGTTGACAGTTTTCCCAAATACGGATATCATATTCACGCGATCGCGGTACTGTAATTTTCGCATTATCAGCCCCAGCCTTACACAGCTGATCTATTACCTGGCGACCGAGGAATCCCGCCCCACCTGTGACGAGAATCCTTTTGTTTTTGAGTTCTAAGGCGGTCATATTTTTATCCTCAGAGGTGTAAATCAGAAGTGTAGAGCGCCCAATTCTTGACGAATAGTAGCAATATCTACAGGCATTGATGAACCATTGCCATTGGGTGAAGTGTGACCCAATGCTTGTAAATCTGCTTCCACCATGAGGGAGACTAATCCTTCAAAGGTAACTGAAGGTTCCCAACCTAACTTTTGTTTTGCCTTAGTAGGATCACCAATCAATAAGTCTACTTCGGCGGGACGCAGGTAGCGATCGTCAAACTCTATGTAATCTTGCCAATTAAGATTTACGTAACCAAACGCCAACTCCAAAAATTCTTTTACTGAGTGGGTTTCACCAGTAGCAATTACGTAATCATCTGGCTGGTCTTTTTGTAACATCAACCACATGGCTCGGACGTAATCTTTTGCGTAACCCCAATCTCGTTTAGCATCGAGATTACCCATGTACAGATTTTTCTGTTTACCAGCAACAATTCTCGCTACTGCTCTGGTAATTTTGCGGGTAACAAAAGTTTCTCCACGGCGTGGAGACTCGTGGTTAAACAAAATACCGTTACAAGCAAACAAATTGTAAGATTCGCGGTAATTTACTGTTTGCCAGTGAGCGTAAACTTTTGCACAAGCGTAAGGACTGCGAGGATAGAATGGCGTTGTTTCGCTTTGCGGTACTGCTTGGACTAAACCATACATTTCGGAAGAACCAGCTTGATAGAACCGGACTTCAGTACCAGTGCGTTGCTGATAATCTCGAATAGCTTCTAATAGACGCAGTGTACCCATACCCACTGCATCAACTGTATACTCTGGTGAATCAAAGCTCACCCTAACATGAGATTGCGCTCCCAAATTGTATATTTCGGTTGGTTGAACTTCTTCTAAAATTCGTCGCAGCGTTGTACCATCTGTCAAGTCACCGTAGTGAAGCAATAACCGCACACCATCTTTATGGGGGTCTTCGTAGATATGATCAATGCGGTCTGTATTGAAGGTAGAAGTCCGACGAATAATTCCATGAACTTCGTAACCTTGCTCTAACAAAAACTCACTTAGATATGAACCATCTTGACCAGTAATACCAGTAATCAACGCTCGCTTAGTTTGCACCATGCTCAATTATCCCTTGTGATTTTTGATCTGTATAGTTCCAGTCCAATTGATACAACCTAGCAGCTAATGGCTAAATTGCCTAATGGGAAACTTACGGGTCTTAATTGATAGCAGAATTTTGCTGTAAACAAATATACTTAATTAAGAATTATTTAACAAGTCAATTTTGAGTAGATTAACTCATTAATGAGAAAGAATTTTTAATATGTTGTGTAAATTTTACCAAAACTTTATATAATCTTGATTTTTGTTAAGTCTAAATCAATTGAAGATTTGAGGTATTTATTTATTAGGTTTTTGGCATGGAGACTGAGAAAAACTAAAACTATAAGAATAAATATGGATATTTCAATAGGGGCATTCATTGCCCCTATAATCAATGTTGATTCTTGCTCAGTAAGCTCCGTTATTTTTAGGCATGATGACCACATCAATCGTTTTCAGTATTATCCACAAATCAAGCCAGAAATTCCGAAATTTGACGTAGTGGAGGTCTATTTGAACTCTTCTGGGGTAAGGTATGTCATTACGCCCTGAAACCTGCCACAAACCAGTGATTCCTGGACGGATTGTTAATATCTGACCTATGTGATTACCGTATTTTGGTAATTCTTCTGCAACTAGGGGGCGCGGCCCGACGACGCTCATGTCTCCTTTTAAAACATTCCAAAACTGGGGAAATTCGTCCAAGCTAGTAATACGGAGAAATCTACCAATTGTGGTAATTCTGGGGTCATGTTTCAGCTTAAAACTGCTTTCAAATTCTTGACGCAACTGGGGCGATGTTTCCATCATTTGCACGAGTATTTCATCTGCATTGCTCACCATTGTGCGGAATTTAATACAATTGAAGCGTTTGTAGTTTTTACCTACCCGTTCTTGGACATAAAAAATTGGGCCTTCTGAGCTTAATGCAATCAGCAAGGTCAAAATTAAGTAAAGGGGAAAAAACAAAATCAGTACTGAGAGCGAAAACCCGATGTCGAATAGTCGCTTAACAAACTCTCCGTTTAAAGCCTGAACAGACAAACCCTTGGATTTTACCTTGGGTGTCTTGGTTTTTTTACTACGTTTTAAGAAAGTACGCGTAGACGAGCTAGCGTCTTGCCGTAGGCTTCGCTTGCCGGAGAGGAGTGAGCTCTGGGCAGTCATCATACTCCTTAATAATCCACACCACACATAGTCCCAATCTTAAAGCCAAAATGAGGTGCTTCTGGAGGGAAGTTCCAAAAGCATACACAATTTCAGTACACAAATTTCGACCATTTTTCTAAGTATGGTCTGCTTTGGTGGCACTTGTTGAGAAAATCTAGATAACGTTGTGCAAAAACTTGCGGTGAAAACTGGGCAACGTGCGATCGCAAATACTCAGGATTGATGGCATTGCGATACATTTCAAATTTTTCCACTGCCTCTGTCAAGGCTGCTACTGTTTGCTCTGGAAAAAATATACCAGTTCCTTGTTCTTTGTGCGATCGCACATCTCGCACAGTTTCTAAAGCACCCCCAGCCCCATAAGCAATTACTGGCGTACCGCAAGCTTGTGCTTCTACTAAGGCAATGCCAAAATCTTCACAAGCTGCATACACAAATGCCCTGGCCTGCGCCATATATTTTTTTACTACATCATCAGGCTGCCAACCCAGTATTTTAATGTTAGAGTTGGCTATTTGGCGAATTTTTTCCATTTCTGAACCTGTACCAATTATGACCAATGGTAACTGCAATTTATTGAAAGCTTGGACAATTAAAGATACTTGCTTATAGCTAACTAAACGGGAAACAGTCAAGTAAAAATTTTCTTTTTGGAGAAAAAGCGGAAAAGCTTCTACATTAACTGGTGGATAAATAACTGCGGCTTCTCGTCGATAGCAACGCCAAATTCTTCTCGCTGTGTGCTGGGAATTGGCAATAAAGTAATCAACGCGATTGGCACTTAAGACATCCCACTGGCGTAGCTGATGTAGTAGATACTTTGTTAGCCACCCTGGTAAACCACTACCTAGTTTACTTTGCTGGAGATAATCAAAAGTCAAGTCCCAGGCATAACGCATGGGACTGTGACAGTAGCAAATATGCAGCTGGTCAGGGGTAGTTATAACTCCTTTAGCTACAGCATGAGAAGAAGATAAAATTACGTCATATTGACGCAAATCCAGTTGTTCAATCGCCAAGGGTAGCAAAGGCAAATATTTTTGCACTCCATTCCTCGCAAAAGGAAAGTTTTGTAAAAAGGTCGTACCAATTTGACGTTTGTACAAGTAACTTTCAGGATTACTGGATTCAAAGTCAATTAGGGCATATAAATCAGCATCAACGTGATTCAGAATCTCTTGTACAACTAGTTCTGAACCACCGGTGGCTTTAGGTGTTAACCACTCATGAACCAAAGCATATTTCAAAGGCACAGTTAACTTGAGTAGGTGAAAAATATAGTCAGACAAATTGTGAGTAAGCGCCCCAGATTGAACTTCTGACGGAATTCCAGCAAAAGTGGTTCCAGAGGGATGCAGCAACCTGATAACCTCAAGTTGGGGCTAGGGACTAAATAAAGTCAAAAATCAAAAGTAAAAAAGTAAAAGACTCTTTTGTTTTAACTTTTGCCTTTTTACTTTTAACTTCCTAACCTCTAGCCTCTCTATTAGCAACTGGTATAAAAGGGGAACTTATGCGAATTTTAATCATGGGTGGCACTAGGTTCATTGGTGTTTACCTAACTCAAATATTGTTGGAACAAGGGCATGAGGTGGTACTGTTCAATCGTGGTAATCGTTCTGTACCGTCAGGAGTAGGACAAATTATAGGCGATCGCACGGATGCAGCACAGCTGAAAGAAAAATTATCACAAGAAAATTTTGACATCATTTTTGACAATAATGGTCGAGAACTCAGTGATACTCAGCCATTGGCAGAAATTTTCCAAGGTAGAGTGCAGCAGTTTATTTACATGAGTTCGGCGGGGGTATATCTCAAATCTGACCAGTTACCTCATGTTGAAGGGGATGCGGTAGACCCTAAGAGTCGTCATAAGGGTAAACATGAAACAGAAGCCTACCTGGCGGAAAAAGGCTTACCTTTTACTTCAATTCGCCCAACGTATATTTACGGGCCGAGTAACTACAACGAATTAGAAGGCTGGTTTTTTGATAGAGTTGTGCGCGATCGCCCAATTCCTATTCCAGGTAATGGATTACACATCACCCAGTTGGGTCATGTGCAAGATTTAGCAACTGCTATGTCTTTGGTGATTGGCAATCAAAAAGCGATTGGGCAGATTTATAATATTTCTGGCGATCGCTTTGTGACTTTCGACGGTTTAGCCCGTGCTTGTGCTGTAGCAGCTGGCAAATCACCAGATGCAATTAAAATAGTTCACTACGACCCGAAAAAGTTTGATTTCGGCAAACGCAAAGCTTTCCCGATGCGCGTTCAGCATTTTTTCGCATCAGTACAAAAAGCGCAAACAGAATTAAATTGGCAGCCGGAGTATGATTTAATTTCTGGGCTAACAGATTCCTTGAACAATGATTTTTTAGCTAGTGGACGAGATAAGAAAGAAGTTGACTTTTCTGTAGATGAAGAAATTTTACAAACTGCTTGACAAAGTGCTAAGTGCTGAGTGCTGAGTAAGGTAAATTTTTATAGCTGATTTGGATCAATACCCAGTTCTTGTAGCTTGGCAGCTAGTATTTCAACTTTTGCAGCTAATATTTCAACTTGTTGGTTTTCCTGCTCTACAGGAGTAGGAATCCAATTTCCATCTGCATCATACCAACGTAACCAAAATCGCTCAATTCCTTGGTAAGTTCCTTGCCAAAGTCCTAATCCCAGTTGCAAAGTTGGCATCCAAATTCTTGGTTTAGTTAAATTTATTTCACTGTAGCGGTCTGCAACTAAGTGGAAAGCCTGTAATTTATCAGTGTAACGGTCAAAGACAATATAGTAAGGAACCCGCAAAATCTGTTCGTAAACTTCCCATTTCGTAGGCGGTTGGTTAACTTCTCTAAGAGTTTGTCCCAAATCTTCTTTTTCTGTTCCTGGAGACAGCAACTCTACCACAACAAAAGGGGCGACACCTTCTTGCCAAATCACATAACTTAAACGTAAATCTTTTTGTTCATAGAGGCGAGAAACACCTACAACCGCAAACCAATCTGGGCGCTTGTACCATAATGGATGCTGAGTGTCATAGTAGAGGTTTAAGTCACTAGCTGTAAATACCTCGTTTGCTTGATAATTTGGTGGAAAAAACGTTTCGCGCAGCAGTTGGGGTTGAAAAATGTGGAATTCGTCAGGCAAGCCAGGTTCCTTTGGATCTTCACTCTTAAGATCATACATTGTAGGGAGAGTTTCTTTTGCTGGGCGAGGCGGTTCTGTTTGATACATAACTACTCAGGGGATAAAAATAAATAGAAATTTTATCTAGGGGGTTTATATAAACCTACTTATACAAGTTAAATTATATATCAAATTTTAAGGATATATGCTAACAGCATTAGTAACTGGTGGTGCTGGATTTATCGGTGCCAATTTTATTCTTTTGGCTCGAAAAAATGATTGGTTAAACATAATTAATTTAGACAAACTCACTTATGCCAGCAACTTAGAAAATTTGGCGGAATTAAGAGGCGATCGCAACTATAATTTTGTGCAAGGCGATATTAGTAACATTGAATTAGTTAGTTATTTGTTAAATCAATATAAACCTGATGTAATTATCAACTTCGCGGCTGAAAGTCATGTTGATCGGTCTATATTTAGTCCGCAAGTTTTTATTCAAACCAATGTAGTTGGTACATTTAATTTACTAGAAGCCAGCCGTTTTTACTGGCAAAAACTATCCCCTCAAAAACAGCAAAATTTTAGATTTTTGCATATCTCTACAGATGAAGTATACGGCTCACTTCAAGCTGATGCTGCTGCATTTAAAGAAGATACACCATACACACCTAATAGTCCTTACGCCTCTTCTAAAGCCGCAGCAGATCATTTTGTTCGAGCATACTACCACACATATAAATTACCTACTTTAACTACAAATTGCTCAAATAACTATGGAATGCGTCAGTTCCCAGAAAAACTTATTCCTCTAACTATATTAAATGCTTTAGATGGTAAGTATTTACCTATATATGGTGACGGGCAAAATATACGAGATTGGCTTTATGTTATCGACCATTGTGAAGCGATATATTTAGTTCTCCAACAGGGAAAAATTGGTGAAACTTATAATATTGGCGGAATGAATGAACAAACAAATTTAGCCGTTGTAAACAAAATCTGTGGCATACTAGATGAATTAGTTCCTAAACCAAATTTTTCTTATTCCTCCTTAATTAATTTTGTTCCAGACCGCCCTGGACATGACCGGAGATATGCAATTGATTGTAGTAAAATCAAACATGATTTAGGTTGGCAACCCAAAGAAAATTTTGATAGTGGTTTAAGAAAAACAGTGCAATGGTATCTCGATAATTCAGCTTGGGTAAACCAAGTTAGTACCGGCGCTTACCAAAATTGGTTGAAACAAAACTACGAAAATCGCAAATGAAAGGAATTATCTTAGCGGGTGGCTTTGGTACTCGTCTTTATCCCATAACCAATGTTGTGAGTAAACAACTTATGCCAATTTATGACAAGCCGATGATTTATTATCCCTTGTCTGTATTAATGTTGGCAGGAATCCGCGAAATTTTAATTATTTCTACACCAAATGATTTGCCATTATTGCAGGAACTTTTAAAGGATGGTAGTCAATGGGGTTTGCAGTTTAGTTATATTGAACAGCCTTATCCTGAAGGTTTAGCTCATGCTTTTATTTTAGGCAAAGAATTTATTGCGAATCAGCCAGTTTGTTTAATTTTGGGTGACAATTTATTTTATGGTAACGGTTTAAGAGAAGTATTACTAAGAGCCGCACAACTAAAAAACGGTGGACTTGTTTTTGGCTATCAAGTAAAAGATCCGCGTCCTTATGGCGTGATTGAATTTGATGCGGATGGTTGGGTAACAGGAATAGAAGAAAAACCTGCATTACCTAAATCTAAATATGTAATTCCTGGGATTTATTTTTATGATGCTCAAATTGGAGAAATAGCAGCTAATCTAAAACCTTCGGCGCGGAATGAGCTAGAAATAACTGATGTGAATACGGCTTATTTAAAGCAGGGAAAATTAAGAGTTGAGCTTTTAGGTAGAGGATATGCGTGGTTAGATGCAGGAACGCATGAATCTTTACATCAAGCTGCCAATTTTATTCAAACCTTAGAAGAACGCCAAGGATTAAAAATAGCTTGTATTGAAGAAATTGCCTACAATCAAGGTTATATAGATGTTCCCCAACTCAAAAAATTAATTGAACCAATGGCTAAAAGTAGCTATGGTCAATATTTAATCTCAATTTTAGAAGATGATTATCTCATCGCTAGAAAAAGACCACAATGTTTCATTAATTCTCATTAAAAACTCCGCGTGAACTTAGCGCACCTCTGCATTTAAATTTTACTCAACAGTATTCACCTTCGGCGGTAAAAGATAAATTAAACCCGATATTAAAGTCAACCCAACAGAAACCCAAAAAGCGATTAATGCAGGAGTTTGCCATTCTGTTGATAAAGGTGCAATCAAAAATGCGATCGCCACTATTTGACTTACTGTTTTCAGCTTACCCCAAATATTCGCCCCCGAAATCGTCGCTTGGTTAACTCGCCAACCTGCGATCGCTAATTCTCGCGCTAAAATCAAAAATACTCCCCAAGCTGGAACCTTCCCTAATTCAATCAACACCATCAACGGTGCAAGTACCAAAAACTTATCGACTAAAGGATCTAAAAACTTACCCAAATCACTAATTTGGTTGAGTTTCCGCGCTAAATATCCATCTAACCAGTCAGTTAACGCCGCCACAAGAAAAATTGCCAAACATATCCATCTAGCCTGCTGTGTCGGGTTGTACAAACCATAAAGCAAAAATGGAACACCAAGAAGGCGAGAAAAAGTAATCCAGTTAGGTAAAGTCATAAATGAATTAGCCTTATACAAAGTCGTAAAGAATAAAGGCTGATTAAGCTTAATTTTTTAAATTTTATACCTTAAATAAGCAAACCTTGTAGTTTTAGTCTTAAATTTAAAAGGTACTATGTATTATTTATTTGTTAATATAGCAAATTTATGAATCTTAGCTTGAAATATTTTTTGACAATTGCTGCTATTTTTATTTCGCTAATTGTACCTTTGCCAAACACCATTTTAGAAACATCCAGTACATTAGCGCAGACATCACAAAATCGCAAAGTAGAAGCTAATAAACTTTCCCAAGAAGCTAGTAGACTTTTGCGACAAGGTAAGGCACAAGAAGCATTGAAGTTATTTGACGAGGTTTTAGCTATTCGCCGTGAGATTAAAGATCAGGTGGGTGAGAGTTTTACTTTACTGAGTATTGGTAAAGTTTACAGCAAAATTGGTCAGTACCCCAAAGCTTTAGAAGCTTATCAACAGGCTTTAGTACTTCGTCGACAAATTAAAGCTAAAGCTGGTGAAGTTGATATTCTATATAGAATTGCTGAAATTTATGACAAAATTGGTCAATATCCTCAAGCGCTAGAAACTTATCAGCAAGCTTTAGCAATTGCCCAAGAAGTTGGTAGTAATACTGTAGAAAGTGACACACTTAATGGTATTGGTTCTGCTTACAGAAGCATAGGAGAATATGCTAAAGCATTGGAGTTTCATAACCAAGCTTTAACTATTGCGAGAAAAACCAACGATAAAATTGAGGAAACTGAAAGTCTTAACAAAATCGGGTTAGTTTATAGACATCTTGGCGAATATTCTAAAGCGCTAGAGTTTTATCAGCAGGCTTTAAGTATTGCAAAAAAAATTAGCAATCGTTTCCTAGAAGGGGATACCCTTAACAATATCGGCGTAGTCTACGATTATTTAGGACAGTATTCCCAAGCTTTAAATTTTTATCAGCAAGCTTTAACTATTTTTCAACAAATTCGTTATAGAGATTTAGAAGGCATCACGCTTAACAATATTGGTAGTATATATCAAAGTCTGGGTAAGTATTCTGATGCTTTAGCAGTATATCAACAAGCTCTAAATCTAACCCAAAAATCAGGTTCTCGTGCTAACGAAGCAAGTATTATCAGCAATATTGGTTTGATTTATCGGATTCAAAATGAATATGCCAAAGCTTTAGATTACTATCAGCAAGCTTTAGCAATTCAACAAGAAATCGGTGATAATCCAGGCAAAATTATCACTCTCAGTAACATAGCAGCTTTGTTTGAAAAACAGCAAAAACTAGAGTTAGCTATTACATTTTATAAACAGTCTGTTAATGTTACCGAAGATATTCGTCGTTCTTTACGTGTCTTACCAGGAAAACTCCAAAAATCATATATTGAGAATGTTTCTCGCAAATATCGTCGGTTAGCTGATTTATTGCTGTCTCAAAATCGTCCACTGGAAGCACAACAAGTACTAGATTTATTGAAGTTGCAAGAAGCAGATGAATATCTTAATAAGGTTGGAGAAAATCAAAACCAATCATTTAATCTTGATTTGCTTTCCCAAGAACAAAAAATAGTCTTGCAGTTAGAGACTATGCAAGGAAAAGAGATAGAGTTAGGTAAACAACTGGTAGCTTTAAGAAAAGCTTGTCAATCTCAATGCGCGATCGCCCAACAAAAGCGTATAGTTGAACTTGAGCAATTACAACAGCAATTCCGGCGAGAATTTAATACTTTTATTAATGGTACTGATATTAAATCACTAGTACGTCAATTAAATGAAACGGCAAAAGAACAAAATCTCCGCCTTTCTCATCTAAGCAAATTACGCGCTAATCTGCCAAAAGATGCTGTTTTAATATATCCCTTAGTTTTAGATGACAGACTAGAACTAATATTGGTTTCTCAATATGCTCCACCAGTACGCCGCACTTCAGCAGTCGCAAAACAAGAATTAAATCAAAAAATAGCAGAATTTCGCCAAGATTTAGTTAGATCAACTGGGAATCCCAAAAAAGTAGCAAATCAACTTTATGAATGGCTGATTAAACCTTTAGAATCAGACTTAAATCAAGCCCAAGCAAAAACGATTATTTATGCACCTGATGCACGGTTGCGTTATATCCCTCTGACAGCTTTATATGATGGTAAACAATGGCTGGTACAACGCTTTGCTATTTATAACATTACCGCTGCTAGTCTTGATGATCTCAAAACCAAACGTCAAACAAATTTGCGTACTTTAGCTGGGGCTTTTAGCCAAGGTAGTTACACTTTCCAAGTAGGCGCTCAAACTTTTAGTTTTGATGGGCTTATGTATGCAGGTAAAGAAGTTGATAACATTGCTCAAATTATTCCAAAGACTACTAAACTTATAGATAAAGAATTTTCACCAACGGCTATTATTTCTCAAGTAAATAACCACAATATAGTACATTTGGCTACTCATGCAGCATTTTTAGCGGGTAAACCAGAAGAGTCATTTATTTTGTTTGGTAATGGTGAACGGTTAACTTTACGAGATATAGAAAATTGGAACCTGCCAAATGTAGATTTAATTGTATTAAGTGCTTGTGAAACCGGAGTTGGCAATAAACTTGGTAATGGTGAAGAAGTTTTAGGGTTTGGATATCTAATGCAGTTAGCAGGAGCAAAAACTACTATTGCTTCATTATGGGTTGTAGATGATGGTGGTACTCAAGTTTTAATGACTGAATTTTATGCCGCATTACAAAATCCCAACATCAGTAAATCTGAGGCTATTAGACAAGCACAATTAGCTTTAATTACAGGTAATTTTCAAAGACTACAAAAGGAAAATTTAAGTCTTAACCATCCCTATTATTGGGCATCGTTTATTTTGATTGGTAATGGATTATAGCAGAACTACATTAATCCAGTTAGGTAAAGTCATGATTTGGTTTGAGGAATTATTTATAACTTTAACCAACCAAATAATTGCCCCAATGTCAAATGTAAATCACTGACTAAATCGGGAACTGGCAATGTATCTTCTTCGTTTTCTAAAAATATTAGTTGCTGGTGAGGCGGATAAACTAAAACACAATTTTCCTCTGGATCAATTAACCAACCTAAACTAGTCCCATGATTTAAACAATGTAAAATATTTTTAGTAACTTTAGTAGTACTTTGTTCAGGAGAGAGAATTTCAATTGTCCAATCTGGGCATGTATTAAAAACATTAGCAATATTGCCTTTCTCATCTACAGGAATACGATTCCAAGCAAATACCGCGACATCTGGAACAGTGGAACGTCCACCAAATGTACAGCGTAATTCTGGAAAAGCTAGGGCAGTTTTTTTGGGTTCTGCTACAGAATTAATTGCATTAGGTAATTGCAACTGAAGTCTACTATGTTTACCTTGAGGCATAGGTTTTTGAACTATTTCACCATCGACATATTCACTTGCTGGGTTAGTTTCTGGTAATTGTAAAAATTCCTCTAAAGATATACGGCGAGTTGGTGTTTTAATCATCATATTTACCTGCGCGTATTTTAACTTAAGGTTAACTTAAATCAATTGATTTAGAACTGGAAGATTGTACCTTGTAAAAAGGGCGTGTGTGTCATTTACATGGCATGATCTGTATTTCGATATCATCCAAACAATACTATGACTGACAATATAAATTTTCGCATTGAGCGCGACTCAATGGGCGATCGCCAAATTTCCAGTAATGTTTATTACGGTATTCAAACTTTACGGGCGACGGAAAACTTTCCTATCAGTGGTTTAAAGCCCTTAGCTACTTACGTAGATGCTTGCTTAATCATTAAAAAAGCTACTGCAATTGTTAATGGTGAATTGGACTGCATTTCCCAAGATATTAGTCAAGCAATTGTCCAAGCCACCGATGAAATCCTTGCGGGACAATTACGCGACCAGTTTGTTGTGGATGTCTATCAAGCTGGTGCTGGAACTTCCCACCACATGAATGTTAACGAAGTTTTGGCAAATCGGGCGTTAGAAATTCTCGGTGAGGAAAAAGGTAATTACAAACGAGTTAATCCTAACGATCATGTGAACTACGGACAGTCTACCAATGATGTTATTCCCACAGCGATTCGCATTGGTGGGTTATTAGCATTGACTCATACACTTCACCCAGCTTTAGAAAAAGCGATCGCCGCCTTAGAAAGTAAAGCTGTAGAATTTCAAGATATCGTCAAATCTGGCAGAACTCATCTTCAGGATGCTGTACCTGTGCGTTTAGGCGATACTTTTGCTGCTTGGGCGCAAATCATCACAGACCACCAAAACCGCATCTATACTGCTTCTGGAGATTTGATGGTGCTGGGTTTGGGTGGTAGTGCGTCGGGTACAGGTATGAATACTCATCCTTTATATCGCGCCCGTGTGGTGGAAGTTCTCTCAGAATTACTCAACGTACCTTTAGAACCTGCACCGCACTTAATGGCAGCTATGCAAAGTATGGCACCATTTGTCAGCGTTTCTGGGGCTTTACGCAACTTGGCACAGGATTTAGTCAAAATATCTCATGATTTGCGGTTGATGGACTCAGGGCCGAAAACTGGTTTAAAAGAAATTCAACTCCCACCAGTCCAACCAGGTTCCTCAATTATGCCAGGGAAATATAACCCAGTCATGGCAGAGATGACATCAATGGTGTGTTTTCAGGTGATGGGTTACGATAGTGCGATCGCTCTTGCCGCCCAAGCAGGACAATTAGAATTGAACGTGATGATGCCGTTAATTGCCTATAACCTGATTCACAGTATCGAAATTCTCGGTAATACCATCGCTGTTTTGACAGAACGCTGCATTCAAAATATTACTGCCAACCGCGATCATTGTTTAGCTTATGCGGAAGGCAGTTTAGCCTTAGTCACCGCACTAAACACACACATCGGTTATCTCAATGCTGCGGAAGTCGCCAAAGAATCATTAGCAACTGGTAAATCTTTACGACAGATTGTTTTAGAAAAAGGGTTAATGACGGAAGCCCAATTAGCCGAAGTGTTAAATCTAGAACAGATGAGTAGTATTGTACCCCTCAAGACAGAATCTTAAAATCATCAGAAGCGATCGCACATATTGCAAATATTTATCTCAGCGCGATCGCTTCGTCTAACTTTACGTTTATCAGTAGTTAATTATTCATAAAACTCATTTCCGTATTTTCGTAATCAATAGAAGTGATAAATGCTGAGTTTAAGCTTCCTGTAGAGAAAATTTAATATTATGTAATATGTTATTCAATATTCATACCTATCCCATCCTTAACGCAATTATTTATCTATGCAGACTTACAAACCATCTGTCAGCTTAATCAGGGCTAAGTCTTACGAAAGCGCAGCTTTACGGGAATCCTTAATTACTTTGCTAGAACCCCTTGGCGGAATCACAGCTTTTGTCAAACCAGGACAAAAGGTATTACTCAAGCCAAATCTGCTGACAGGCGCACGTCCTACGAAGGAATGTACTACCCGCGCTGAACTGGTTTACGAAGTTGCCAAAATGGTAATTGAAGCTGATGGTAAACCATTTTTGGGGGATAGTCCGGCTTTTGGGAGTGCAAAAGGAGTCGCCATTGCAAATGGTTATCTACCTTTAATTCAAGAACTCAATCTTCCTATCGTCGAATTTCATGGTCAACGTTACCAAACAGTCAGCGAAAATTTCAATCATTTGCTGTTGTGTAAAGAAGCGATGGAAGCTGATGTCATTATTAATTTGCCCAAAGCCAAATCACATCTGCAATTGACTTTAACAATGGGTGTGAAAAATTTGTTTGGTTGCGTTCCCGGTAAAATGAAAGCTTGGTGGCACATGGAAGCGGGGAAAGATGCTAACCGTTTTGGTGAGATGTTAGTAGAAACGGCGAAGACGATCAACCCAGATTTAACAATTTTAGATGGGATTATTGGTCATGAAGGCAATGGCCCTAGTGGTGGAGAACCTCGGAATTTAGGAATTTTAGCCGCAGCATCAGATGTATTTGCTTTAGATAGGGCTATCGTAGAAATTCTCAATGTTTCGCCCCTGCAAGTTCCGACTGTTGCAGCTTCTCAACGGTTAGGGGTTTGTCCTGAACTAGATGAAATTGAGTTTCCGCTGTTACATCCTGATTTATTACAAATTTCAGATTGGCGCTTACCAGATAAATTAATGCCAATTGATTTTGCTATGCCCCGCGTGATCAAGTCTACCTTTAAACACCTTTACATTCGATTTATCAAGGAACCGATGAATACATATAGCAGAGGTTAGTTTAAATGGGCAATTTTAGATAATCAGTAAGTGCAAAGTCAGCTACAGCAAAGGCAAAATTCGCAGAGTAATCTTTAATTACCCTCCGATTGCTTAACCAGACAACCGCCATCATCTAGTGGCGGTTTTTTATGTAATTAATTTGTCATCAAACTTTGATTTAGTTAATAGTCATAAATCAGAAATATTCGGCGATCGCCTGTTCTAATTCTCCAGGTATTCTTACTCTACCTATATATAGATTGACAAACCAAATGTAATGTTACATAACACTAGTATGGTGAGTTAAAAAATATTTTTTTCGTGTTATCACTGAATCACAAATGTTCAACTCAGTAGATATATGTATGTTGATTCAGCGTGTATTTTTGTGTTCTGATTTACTAATGATTAGTAAATTTTAATGTGTTCCTGGGCAAGCTGAGTCAAAGAATAAAAAATAGATACCTATTCAGTAATATTTCGGTAGATATTGCTTGGGAATAAAATAATTCTAATCTGTGGAATCAGCCTGTATAAAGCATTTTCAGATGTTATAATGCAAAGGATTGCTCAGATGTGAGTTAATAATTTATATATGTACAACAGAGAAAATGTATTTTTTGATGCAATTTATTAAACTATGCTTAACCAAAAGATGGCAAATTATAGCCAGAGACTGTAACATATTATTCACTTAAGATAATTCCGAAATGTTTGTCTGGAACTTTGTATCAATCTTATCGGAGATAAAATTATTGTTATGACACCTGCCAAATGGGTTCACTTTTTTGACTGCTACACAGTAGTAAGCAAAAAATCGCTAAAATGGCATCAATAATCTCTCCGAGAGATAAAACTTATCAAGTGAGTTGAAGAATTTCAAATTTGTATGAATTCAAATAGTCAGTCTGCTAACCCTACCGCTACATATTCCCATCGTTTGGCAGACCTTGTGGGAACCGCGATCGCTCTGTTAACTTTAACGCTACCTCTATTTGTCATCGCCCATTATTCATCTAATGATGTACCCAATAATCAGCAACCCCTGACATATCAACTGCACAAAGCCTCAGAGTAAACTGCACTTACTTTAGTTAATCAGCCTTAAAAAAAGCGCTGCTGGTATTTCAAGCGGTGCTTTTTTTATCATCATTATCTGCGATCGCAATAATTCTTTGCTGCACAACTGTCCATTCTCAAATCAGCTTGTCTATAATTTCGCTTCAATTCCAGGCTTATGAACCAGCATTAAAAACTTGTTCTGCGGTCAAATTTAACTCAGGGAAAGTAGGAGAGATGACTTTATCGCTACCCCGAAACAGACTGACTTGATATTCCCCATCAATTAGTTGATAGATTGAGACAGTAGCTTGTTTGGGATTCCCGATAAATTTCCGAGCGCCCAAAGCAGCATAGTCAATTATCCAATATTCAGGAATACCCATCGCTTCATAATCTGCCAGTTTGAGATAGTAATCATCGCGCCAGTTAGTGCTAACAACCTCAATCACTAAAGGAATTGACGTACCTCTAGTCACAGTAGAGGATTTTTCCCAAAGCGGTTCATTCACTAAAGCGGTGTCATTGAGGATTAATACATCTGGGAAATAACCTGATTCTCTTTCTGGGGGTCTTACTATTGCTTGATTTGAGATAAAGTAGGGTAGATTTAATCGTCTAAACTCTAAAGTTAATTCAGCAGCCGAAAATCCTTTTATCCTTTCATGTTTACCTGTAGGCTGTGCCATTTCAACAATTTCCCCATTGTGGAGTTCGTAGCGTACCCCAGAGTTTTCAGGATACCAAGCGATAAATTCGTCCCAGGTAACTATTTTTTGTAAAGCTTGGGTCATAACAATTGATTACTATGGTTGCTTTGATTCTAGAACAGGGCAGAGTGTAAGGGTGTAAGGGTTTTTCATTCCTACACCCTTCTCTAAAACCTGAATTTTTCGTCTCAGTGCGTAAGTCCTAAAGTGCTATCCATGATATGGAGCCTACTCAACATCACTTCAGGACTTTGCCATATTTTGATTACAAAGCAATTTCAGCTTGCATCACAGTTGAGTCACTTGTAGGTTGAAGATGAAAGCCGAGTTTTTGACAAACTCGTTGCATCCCGTGATTATCACTCAGGATATTGGCTGTAACTCGGCCGATATTTTCTTGACGACCAACTTGTAGTAACCGCCTGACTAATTCTGTGCCTAAACCCTGACACTGATAGCGATCGCTCACAATCATAGCGAATTCCGCTGCATCCGTACCGTGTAGTTTGCTTAATCGCCCAACTGCCAAAATCTGCCTTGTTTTTGTTTCTGCGTCTTGGTGTTCTGCTACCAGCGCCATTTCGCGGTCATAATCAATAAAGCAAATGCGTGTGAGTCGTTCGTGAGTAATGCGCTGACTCAGCTTAATCAAGTGGAAGTAACGAAAATAAACGCTTTCTTCTGATAGTGTCTGGTGAAACTGTACCATTAATGGTTCATCTTCTGGGCGAATGGGACGGATGGTAACTGACATACCCTTTTTCATCGCCCACTCGCTGATGTATTGGGTGGGATAAGGCCGAATCGCTAATTTGGGTAATTGTTCTGCTTGAATATCTGGTGGGTGTAGAACAATGCGTCCATCCAAAGCAATCAATCCTCCAGAATTTAAGCCAGTCGGGGGAATCGCTAACAATGGGTTAATGTCAATTTCTTTAATCCAAGGTTGTTCTACTACCAACTGACTAAATCTCACCATTAATTGCTCTAAGGCTGCCATATCGACACTTTCTCGTCCTCGTACACCTTTGAGGGCTTTGTAAATTTTGGTGTGTTCCATCATCCGCCGCGCCAAAGTTGTGTTGAGGGGAGGTAAGGCGATCGCCCGATCTTGAAATACTTCTACTAGTTGTCCCCCTGTACCAAACAACAGCACTGGCCCGAATTGGGGATCGAGACTACTGCCAATAATCAGTTCGTAGCCGTCGGTTTTCACCATTGGCTGTACTGTTACGCCGAGGAAGAGTGCTGTTAGCGATAGCGGGGCGTTCAGCCCTTGCTGTACACTGAGCGCAGCCGAAGTGTGAGTGCTGAGTGCTGAGTTTTCCGTTTTGAGTGCTGAGTAGTGAGGGTCTTTGGCTATTTTTTCTTCAATTGAGGATTTGATTGTGCGATAGGCTTGTCTGACTGCTTCAGCATCTCGCAGATTTAACTGCACACCGCCGACATCGGTTTTATGGGTAATTACATGAGAATATAGTTTGACAACTACAGGATAGCCAATACTCTCAGCACATTTAACAGCCTCATCCTCACTCTTAGCTACACAAGTTTCTACAACCGGGATGCCGTAAGCCGCTAATATTTGCTTCGATTCAAATTCTGTGAGAATTGTTCGCCCATCTTGACGAGCAGCAGAGATAATATTTTTAACTAAGTTGCGCTCGGGTAAACCTGAGTTGGGATCAACCGCTGATAAAATAGGGGTTTCGTAGATACCGCGTAGGTTGTAGCTAGATTGCCACATATAACTAAATACCCGCGTCGCCGTATCTGGATAGCGATAAGTAGGGATAGATTGACGATTGAGAATCGTTTCACCTGCGGTAACTTCTGCGCCTCCCATCCAACTAGCAAGAATCGGTTTACCGGGGATTTGGGCGTAGGGTTTTAATTGTTCTGCTGTTTGGGTGGGGTCTGTCATAGCTTGGGGTGTGAGAATGACCAACAAGCCATCACTATTAGGATCGTTCGCGGCAATTTCTAAAGCTTGGGTATAACGTTGGGGATCAGCATCTCCCAAAATATCAATTGGGTTGTTGTGACTCCAGTGAGTGGGGAGTATTTTGTTAAAAGATGCGATCGCCTCCGGGGAAATTGCTGTTAGTTCACCGCCCGCTTCAATCAAAGCATCCGTAGCCAAGACTCCCGGCCCGCCTGCGTTGGTTAAAATTGTCAAGCGCGGCCCTTTGGGACGCGGCTGTTTTGCTAATACCTCCGCCACATCGAATAAATCAGAAATACTATTCACCCGCAGCACCCCACAGCGCCGGAAAGCTGCATCTAACACCGCATCACTCCCCGCCAACGCGCCTGTATGGGAAGCTGCGGCTTTGGCGGCTGCTTCTGTACGCCCCGCTTTAATTACAATAATCGGTTTGGTGAGTGCCACCTCGCGCGCGGCGGAGATGAAAGACCGAGCATCACCAATGGATTCCATGTAAATCACAATACTTTTGGTGTGGGGGTCATCACCGAGATAGTAAATCAAGTCACCCCAGCCCACATCCAACATCGAACCGATGGAAACAAAGGCACTAAAACCGACGTTTTCCTGAAAACTCCAATCCAGAATCGCCGTACACAACGCCCCACTTTGACTAATAAAGCCGACATTGCCGGGACGCGCCATTGCACTGGCGAAGGTTGCATTTAAACCACTCAGGGGACTCATTACACCCAAGCAGTTAGGGCCAATGATGCGAATATTACCGCGACGGGCTTGTGCCAGAATTTCTTGTTCTAAGGCGATTCCCTCTGCACCAGCTTCTTTAAAACCAGCCGAAATGACGATCGCACTTTTCACCCCTGCATCCACACATTCAGCAATAATCCTTGGAACGGTGGGTGCTGGTGTGGCAATTATAGCCAAATCAATGGCTTCTGGTATGTCGGCGATTTTGGGATAGGCTTTAATACCCAAAACACTGTGGCGCTTGGGGTTGACAGGAAACACAGTTCCGCCAAAGGGATTAGTAATTAAGTTCCACAACAAAGTGCGTCCCACGCTACCAGGTGTTTCACTAGCACCAATTACCGCTACAGTTTTTGGTGCAAAGATCGCATCAAGAGGATTAAGCCTCTCTGCCTGCAAGATATCAAAGGCGCGATCGCTTGTGGGCTTGAGAGATTTTTGCATCAATCCTCCTTAAGTAATAGTGCTGAGTGCTGAGTTGAAAGTGCTGAGTAAAAAATTGATTAAACTTTTGTCATCAGTCTATGCTTGAGTTCAGCAGAGGTTTGATTTCATCCAGAAATTTTTAAACTTGTCTAAAATTTGCATAATTTTTCCCAAGGCGATCGCTTTACCGGTTTCGGTGATTTCTGAGATGCGATCGCCAAATTCAAAGTTAACTCCGGGTACTGTCACCCACAAAGCAGGCGGACAGTGGCCGTAGAGTGTTTGGGTTAAAGCTAAAAGTGATTGGGGATCGGCTGTATGCCCGGCGATCGCATTTTCAATGGAGGGTGAAAGCGATCGCACCCGAACATCAAAAAATTCTGAAGGTATATAAGCATCAACAAAAATTGCCAACTCTGCATTTGCTAAAGCATCAGCTAATTCGGGTGTGAGTTGGTGGACTGCTAAGGATTTCACCGCCGATAAATGCCAAGAGGCAATTTCATCAGCTATTCTTTGACCAATGCCATCATCACTACGCAAGTCATTACCGTAACCAATCACCATGACAGTTGCATTCATGTTTTTTGCTTGCTTCAATGCACTAAAAATTATACCAATTTGAAAAAAGAATGCGACAAATGGTAAAAATAGACAGAAGTAGCATTCAGGGTATGTGATGGTAGGGGTAACACAAATCGAGATAGAAGAAAGTGTCGAGGAACTAGAGAAGTTGCTCAAACATCAAAAACAGTCTCGGAGCAAAGAACGTATACAAGCCCTATATCTGATTAAAGGGCAAGAAATGAGTGTAAGTGAGATTGCTAAAATCTTGGGAAAACATCGAGCTACAGTACATCGATGGTTGGCAGATTATCGAGAAGGAGGAATTGAGGCGGTTGTTGAATTTGGAACGAGTTCAGGTCGAAAAAGAGCAATACCAGATTGGGCTGTATCGAGTTTGAAAAAACAACTCGAACAACCAGAAGGTGGGTTTCAACGGTACACACAAATACAACATTGGTTAGAAAAAACCTTGGGTGTGCAAGCTGAGTACGCAACTGTACATCATCTGGCACGTTACAGGCTCAAAGCCAAGCTGAAAGTCCCACGTCCGCGTAACCGAAAACAGGACGAAGAAAAACTAGAGTCTTTTAAAAAAAACTCGGTGATGACTTGCAATTAATTGCTCAATACAGTGCCATTATCTTGCCTCAGTACGAAAATATTCGTTATTTTGTACAAGATGAGAGTCGATTTGGACTCAAAACCATTGAAGGACGTAAAATTACTCTTCCCGGAGTTAAGCCTATTGGTGATTGGCAGTGGCAATTTAAAGCGTTCTGGCTATATGGAGCAGTTGAACCACTTACTGGGGAAAGTTTATTTTGGCAGTTTTCTCATGTTGATACCGAATGCTACCAACAATTTTTGAACGAGTTCGCTGCCTGTTATCCCAAATCACTTAACATTCTCCAAGTTGATAACGGCTTATTTCATCAAGCTAAACGTTTACAAATTCCAGAGAATATTGTTCTTTTGTTCCAGCCTGCTCATTCTCCTGAACTCAATCCCATAGAGCGCGTTTGGGAATATCTCAAGCAAGACTTGAAATGGGAGCTATTTGATAACAGGCGAGCATCTGCAAACCAAGGTTGCTCAACTCCTAGCTCTCCTCACTCCTCAAATTGCTGCTTCTTTGACTGGTTATGACTTCATCCTCAATGCCTTATCTGTCGCAAACATTTTTTGAATTGGTATTAGTTTTAAATCTGCAAATTTAAAATGTAATTAGTATTGGTGGTCTATTTTTGAACCTATAAAAAGAATTTGAGGAACTTGTGAGGAATGAGAAAATTCTTGTAAATTACTATTACTATATTTTGATAAATTGATGCAATTTCTCTTGTAATTTTGTGCATCAGCAGTTTTATGATGAATTTGAAACAAAAATATTTGAGGCTGTTTTATGTCGGAAATAAATTATCAACAGCCGATTAATCCGGTGGCTACTCTTTTAGAAAAATATGCTGAGGGAGAACGGGATTTTAGTAAAGCCGAACTCGGTGATGCTGACTTGGCAGGGGTTAACCTTAAAGGTTCAGACCTGAGTTATGCTGACTTAAACAGTGCGAATCTTGCCAATGCTAATCTCCGGGGAACTGACCTCAGCTTTTGTGACCTTTCCCAAGCTAATTTGAGAAATGCAGATTTGCGGGGAGCATTATTGATGTCAGCTGACCTCCGCCAAGCTAATCTTCAAGGCGCAAAACTAGAAAAAGCAGACTGCGATCGCACCACTCATTTTCCCCCAGATTTTGATTTAGTTCAGGCGGGAGTACAAATCAAATCAGAAACCTAAAACTTGAATTTCATTGAGTTGATGAATCACCACATCCGCACCTTGGACATGATCTGATTTGCCAATCCAGGTTATCCCAATACAGCCTGCGGCTTTGGCGTTCCGTGCCATTTGCATATCACCAACCGCATCACCTACCATCAGTGCGGCGCTGGGTTCTACTCCCAAAACTTGGCAAGCTTGCAAAAACAAAGCTGGATCTGGTTTGCTGGGGCCATCATCTACGCCAATTTCTGCTTGGATATAATCATTTAGCTTATATCGGGCGACAAAAGCTTTGACCTCTGCTGTTGTGGCTGCTGATATCATGCCGAGTTTGATTCCAGCGGCGGAGAGAGACTGTAATAACTCTAAACTTCCGGGAAAAAGAGGTGCGGGAGATTTTTCGAGATATTTTTCGGCTTCATTTAAACTTTGACGGGCGATTCTCAGAGATTCAAACCATCCTCTACCAGTTTCAGCAATATACGCCGCTGTGGCAATTTCGGTTTCTCGTCGACTGGCGACTGTCAATAAACCCGCCGGATCGATGGAATTGCCGTTGATGCCAAAGGCCATTAATAATGGTTCACCAATTCCGGGAATTTGGGCATCAATAATTCGTGATGCTTTTTGTCCGAGCGATCGCAAATATGCTTCTGAGTTTTCTAAAGTACCATTTTTGTCAAAAAAAATTGCCTGAATATTGGCAAAAGTAATATTTTTACATTGAATAGTCACCAAAATCTTTCACCCCACTAAAAAACTCACAATTAGTAATGAGCCATAAAAAAAGAGGGTTAACCCCTCTTTTTCTAGGCTTTAATGCAATTATCTACTGATGTTATTCTTCAATAGCTACTGGAATTTCTTCTTCAATAGCCGCTGGAATTTCTTCTTCAACAACCGCTGGAATTTCTTCTTCAATAGATGCTGTAATTTCTTCTTCAGTTTCGGTAGCTGGTGGGATATCTTCTTCAGCTATAACCTCTTCAGCAGCAGGCGATACGGTGATACCTTGTTGTTTTGCCAAGAGTTGCTCCCGATACTTGGCTGCCATTTCTTCGGCCTTATCATAAACCAAATCACGGTTTTTAATCATATCACCGGGTTCAGGTTCTAACTGTTTGGTAGACAAGGAAATCCGGCCTCTTTCTGCATCCAAATCAATGATCATGACTTTCACTTCATCATTGACATTGAATACGCTATGAGGTGTATCGATGTGTTCGTGAGAAATTTCTGAAATGTGCAACAAGCCGCTGACACCGCCAATATCAATGAAAGCACCGTAAGGTTTGATGCCTCGAACTGTACCAATTACAACCTCGCCAACTTCCAGGCGGTTCATCTTACGCTCAACCAGCGCTCGACGATGAGATAGAACTAGACGGTTACGTTCTTCGTCTACTTCCAAGAACTTCAAGGGTAGTTCTTCACCCACTAATTCTTCTTTAGGTTTGCGGGTGCTAATGTGAGAACCTGGGATAAACCCACGCAATCCTTCAATTCGTACCAAAGCACCACCACGATTTGTCGCAAATACGCCGGAACGCACAGTTGCATCTTCTGCTTGCAACTGACGTACACGCTCCCACGCACGCATATATTCAATTCGACGAATCGAAAGGGTCAACTGACCATCTTCGTTCTCATCGGTAAGAATAAAAAATTCTCGTGTTTCGTTAGACTGTAAAACTTCTTCCGGGCTGTCTACCCGGTTGATAGACATTTCTTGTATAGGTATGTATGCTGCTGTTTTAGCACCGATGTCAATCAGAGCGCCGCGCGGCTCTATACTGAAAACCGTTCCTGGTACAATATCTCCAGGGCTAAAGTGATAGTCGTATTTGTCAAGTAGAGCAGCGAAATCTTCGTGAGTAAATCCAATTTCTGTAGCGGTTATGTTCTGATTGACCATGCTGATTTGTTCCTGGTTCTAGTCTCCGTAAATTTTTGTGACATAATCGTAATGCCTGTGTAAGTCACTGAAAACCAGCGTAAACTTACACTCCTTGTTAATCCTAGCGTAGAAAGCTAGTGTTAACACATATTAACTTCCAGATAGAAGATTATATCACATAAAAAATTGTCTCTTGCAATCTGTCAAATGGTAGAAGGCAATTTATACATATATAAATAAGTAAAATATCCGCTGTTATCTGGTGATAACAGCGGATATTTTGCAAAGCTGAGGAATAGTAATCTACTACTCGTCTTTTTTCTCAATGCGGGGAGGTTCGCGGAAGGCGATCGCAAAAAAGAGAACGCCTATGCACAAAGTAAAAATTAAAATGTATGCAACGCTTTCCATATTAAAAGCTCCTGCTTATCCAGCCAGTAAAAAATGAAACATAAAGAGTGAAGCCATGAATTTTATACTTCAGACTTCACCCTTCATACTTGTTTTAGAGGGCTTCCTTCCGGCGGGTTGATTTATCACCCACTTTTTGGAATAGACCCCATTCGACTTGCTCTTCTAGATCGGCTTCAACACCAGCAAATACGTCTCGGTAGATTGTCCGAGCGCCATGCCAGAGGTGTCCAAAGAAGAACAATAAAGCAAATACCGCGTGTCCAAAGGTAAACCAACCTCTAGGACTGGTACGGAATACACCGTCAGAGTTCAAGGTTTCCCGGTCAAATTCAAAGATTTCACCACCTTGAGCTTTACGGGCATACTTCTTCACATCAGCAGCATCTGTGAATTTCTTACCATTTAGGTCGCCACCGTAGAAGCTAACAGTGACACCAGTTTGTTCAAAGCTGTATTTAGATTCTGCCCGACGGAAAGGAATGTCAGCGCGAACAACGCCATCGCTGTCGGTCAAAATTACGGGGAAGGTTTCAAAGAAGTTAGGTAGACGACGTACAGTCAATTCTCTACCTTCAGCATCTGTGAAGACGGCGTGACCTTGCCAAGACTGAGCAATACCATCACCCTTAACCATAGGCCCTGTACGGAACAGACCACCTTTGGCTGGGCTATTACCTACGTAATCGTAGAATGCCAGCTTTTCCGGAATTTGTGACCAAGCTTCAGTCAAGCTTGCACCGTTAGCAACACTAGATTGAACTCGACGGTCAATTTCTTGACGGAAGTAGCCTTGATCCCATTGGTAACGGGTAGGGCCAAACAGTTCAATTGGAGTTGTAGCGCTACCGTACCACATAGTGCCGGCAACGACGAAAGCTGCAAAGAATACCGCAGCAATACTGCTGGAAAGTACGGTTTCAATGTTACCCATCCGTAGGGCTTTGTATAACCTTTCGGGGGGTCTAACTGTGAGGTGGAATAAACCAGCAATAATGCCAACAACACCAGCGGCTATGTGGTGAGCCACAACACCACCGGGGTTATAAGGGTTAAAACCATTTGGCCCCCATTCTGGTGCTACCGCTTGCACGCTTCCGGTAACTCCGTAAGCATCAGAAATCCACATCCCCGGGCCGTAAAGTCCGGTGAGGTGGAATGCACCAAAACCAAAGCAGAGTAAACCAGATAAGAACAGGTGAATCCCGAACATTTTAGGCAAGTCTAGGGCTGGTTCGCCAGTACGAGGATCTCTAAAGAGTTCCAAATCCCAGTAAACCCAGTGCCAAACTGCGGCTAGGAATAATAAACCAGAAAGTACGATGTGAGCAGCAGCTACACCTTCAAACGACCAGAAACCAGGGTCACTCGCAGGGCCACCTGTGACGCTCCAGCCACCCCAAGATTGGGTAACACCTAGACGTGCCATGAAGGGCAGCACGAACATCCCTTGTCGCCACATGGGGTTAAGAACTGGATCACTGGGGTCGTAAACAGCTAATTCATACAACGCCATTGAACCAGCCCAGCCTGCCACCAGGGCTGTGTGCATCAAGTGTACAGAAATCAGCCGCCCTGGATCGTTCAGAACAACTGTATGTACTCGGTACCAAGGTAGTCCCATCGACTACGCTCCTCCTCGAAGAGTTATGTTTACAAAGCAATTTTTTTACTGAACTTCTTTGATAGGCGGAGACCGCTGCTCAAAGAAATCTCTGAGTTTTTTTATTGCCAGGGTTCTGAGTTTAACCACGGCTCAGTCTGGATAATTTCCGACTGTGTGGCTTATTTGGCAAAACTTTAGACGCTGTGGTAGCTGTACCTTGTGGGGTAGCGATCGCTTTTTCCACCCAGCCTTATTCTGTTGAAGAACTCGGCAAATACCTTGCGAGTATTTGGGTAATAGAGCAAGCCACCTTTGTGGCAGCTGCCTTTTGGTCGTCTACGCAATTGCCATACAAAAATGAGAATGTTTTAAAAAGTGTAACTATTGATGGAACTGTTTGCAAGCGTGTAAATAGATGCGTTCAATATCCCATCTGTGTTATTTTCTCACAAATCTCCGTCACAATTTCATTTACGTATTTTCTGGGAATGAGAAGAAGAAAGGGTGCAGGGGTATGATGTATGAGCGTAGGAGTGCCACATCGCGTTACTTAATAAATTAAATATCCTCACCCACACCCAATTTATACAGGCAATTTTTGTACGTAATTCCTGACTCAGCTAAATTACTGTGTCACCAAGTGAATGTTTTGTAGATGACATCTAGCTTCCGCCGTATTCAACCGTTCAATTACCTGTTCGGAACTCATGAGACGTTTTAGGACTACTTGACCAATTGTTTGGCTGGCAATTTCTAATGTTGCGGGTTTAACTTCTATTGTTAAAACAGCTTCTTCTGTACGATAAAGCCAGAGCAATTCATTGTTTTCTACTATACAAATATTCATCCGCTGGATATCTGGTTGTCGTCGCCATGCAGTGATTTGCCACAATCCATCAGATGACCATACTCTACCTATATTCCATCCTTCAGAAAGAAAAAAATATTTCATGGTTTGATCTCGCTATTTTGACTATAAATTGTGATATCTACACCCACGAAATTGACTCAGTAGATGTTGTAAATACAGCAGTTTTGCCAATCAAGATGTGATGGCAATATTCCTGATAATTTTTTTTAATACATACTCTCATTAGTTAAGAGGCTAACTTGAAACGTTAAAAATGAGAGCTAATTGAGCAGCTTAACAAATTTTATTTGCAAAAATCTTATTAATTTAAGACAATTTTACTTGGTTTTTAAACTTCCGATTAAATAGGAAAATTATTCGGATTTTTGCACACAGATACTGTCTTATAAAGTTGTCAAAGTTTCAAATGTAATTAGTTTAAAATCTTACATTAAAATACTTAGGCGAGAAAATGAGTTCTTGTAATATTTATTGATATATCTCAATAATTGTGATTTTATCGTCTGTGATATCAAATTACATCAATGGTTTGGATCACAAATAAGTAGCGATAGCTTATCTTAAACCTGCATCAATGGGAAAAATTGGGTATTATTGCCAGACATATAGTATGATTACTCACCGCTGATTGGAAAATTTTAAGGTATGACGTTATTTCCCTTGTCCGTGCGAAGGTGGGGTCGGGTTAGCCAATTCCTATCTCTGTTTTGTCTGTGTTTATTTTTAGTCATCAGTTGTGGTACGCGACAACAAGCAAATACCACACCGTCGGGTTCTGTAAATACACCTGGAGGGGATGGACGTATTACTATCGGGACAACAGCCAAGCCGAGAACTCTAGACCCAGCGGATGCTTATGAGTTGGCATCTTTGGGTTTAGTGTTTAATATGAGCGATCGCCTGTACACTTACGAACCAGGTAGTACAGAAATTAAACCCCAACTGGCGACAAGTTTACCAAAAGTCAGCCCAGATGGTTTAACTTACACCATCCCCCTACGCCAAGGAGTAGTGTTCCACGATGGTACACCCTTCAATGGCAAAGCAATGGAGTTTAGTATTAAGCGATTTATTGAAAATAAAGGTAAACCTTCTTTTTTATTAGCTGATACAGTAGCTTCAGTCACCGCTACCAGTGAGAATGAGCTAACAATCAAGCTCAAAAAACCCTTTGCTGCATTTCCATCTCTACTTGCGTTTTCTGGAGTATGTGCAGTTTCACCCCAAGCTTATGAACTTGGTGCTGGTAAATTTAAACCCAATATATTTGTTGGTACTGGCCCTTATAAATTAGCGCAGTATGGTACAGACTCACTGCGGATGGATGTGTTTAATAAATATTGGGGAGACAAACCAGCGAATCAAGGCGTTAACGTACAAATTCAAACAAGTCCAGTTAACTTGTTTAACGCCTTTCGGACAGGTGCAGTAGATGTAGCTTATTTATCATTACAACCTGATCAAATTCGCAGTTTGGAAGAAGGAGGTAAAAAAGGAGATTGGCAAGCGATTACGGCTCAAGGTAGTGTGGTAAGTTATCTGGTATTAAACCGCAATCAAAAACCTTTAGATCAACCAGAAGTTAGACAAGCGATCGCCGCAATTATCGACCGTCCATTATTAAATGAGCGAGTGTTATACGGTCAAGCTGATCCGCTTTACAGTATGATTCCTACTACATTCAATGTTTCCCAACCATTATTTAAAGATAAATATGGTGATGGTAAATTTGATCAAGCTAAAGAAGTACTAACTAAAGCTGGTTTCTCTAAAGAAAATCCCGTCAAAATTCCAGTTTGGTATCCTTCAAGTTCACCAACTCGGAGTTTAGCCGCACAAACTCTCAAATCCCTTGCTGATACTAAAATGGATGGCATAGTTCAATTAGAAGTCAACACAGTAGAAGGGCCGACTTTCTTTAAAGACATTTCTAAAGGTTTATATCCCGCAGCTTTACTTGATTGGTATCCAGACTTTTTAGATCCTGATAATTACGTCCAACCTTTCTTAGCTTGTCAAAAAGGTTCCGACGCTAAAGGCTGTGAAGATGGCGGTAGTCAAACTCAAGGTTCGTTTTACTATAGCGAAACTATGAATAAACTCATCGACCAACAACGCAAAGAACAAAATCCCGCAGCACGAGAGAAAATTTTTGCTCAAATTCAAACCCAAGTAGCTAATGATGTACCTTATGTCCCTCTTTGGCAAAACAAAGATTATGTATTTGCCCAAAAAGGTGTAGCTAATGTGCAACTTGATCCTACTCAGAATTTGATTTATAAAACCATCAAAAAATAGGGAATGAAGTGTGAAGTATGAAGTATGAAATAAAAATTTCATTTTTTACTCTTTAAACTTCACCCTTCAGCTTTTACCTTTTAGACTTCAGACTTCATAATTCAGACTTCAAAAAAATGTCTCGTTCAAAAGCCCTACAATATTACATTGTTTCGCGGTTGCTCCTAGCGCCGCTGCAACTATTAACTATTATCACCATCGTATTTTTATTATTACGAGCGACACCAGGAGATCCCGCCGATGCGATTTTGGGTGGACGTGCGCCAGAAGCAGCCAAGGAAGAATTACGCAAGCAATTAGGATTAAATTTACCTATTTGGCTACAGTATTTAAATTATTTGGGAAATATTATACTGCGTTTTGACTTGGGAACTTCTTTAACAAGTCGCGGACAAAATGTTTGGGATATCATCGGACAATATTTCCCAGCAACGGTGGAGTTAGCCGTATTTAGTATGACTGTGGCGCTGATTGTTGGTATTTTTGTCGGTACACTCTCTGCTTCTCGTCCTGGAACATATTTTGACGTGGGAGGGCGGTTATTTGGGATTATTACTTACGCTTTACCGATGTTTTGGGCGGGAATGTTGTTGCAGTTAGTTTTCTCTGTACAACTGGGTTGGTTTCCCAACTCTAACCGTTTTCCACCGACGTTACCGCCACCATCGCCAATTACTGGGCTATATACTTTTGATAGCTTACTGAGTGGGAACTTGACTCAGTTTTTTGCTTCCTTGCACCATCTTGCACTCCCTAGCCTCACTTTAGGAATTTTGCTCAGTGGGATTTTTGAGCGCATTGTCCGCGTGAATTTAAAACAGACTCTACGTGCTGACTATGTAGAAGCAGCTAGAGCGAGAGGTATTTCTGAAAATAAAATTTTAGTCTCTCATGCCTTAAAGAATGCCTTAATTCCCGTAATTACGGTGTTGGGATTAACTTTTGCTTCTTTGTTGGGTGGAGCAATTTTAACTGAAGTGACATTTTCTTGGCCTGGGTTAGCTAATCGTTTGTATCAAGCAATCAGCGATCGCGATTACCCCACAGTCCAAGGTGTATTGGTATTCTTTGGGGCGATTGTGGTTGGCGCAAGCATTTTGATTGACATTATCAATGCTTACGTTGACCCACGCATTCGCTATTAATGTTAGGAGAATATTAATTCAGCTAATCACCTATTTTTGGTTATGCCAAAATTTGAGGAGCAACTAGAATCAATTTATGCGAGCGATCGCCACCAATGGCGGGAGTGGTTAGCCAAAAATCATCTCACTTACCCTGGTGTCTGGTTAGTATATTACAAAGTCAAAAGTGGTCAACCCAGCGTCAGATACAGCGAAGCAGTTCAAGAAGCTTTATGTTTTGGTTGGATTGACAGTAAAGTGAAAACTTTAGATGAAACCCGCTATCAGCAGATTTTTACACCGCGAAAACCGAAAAGTGTTTGGTCAAAATTAAATAAGCAATATATTGAGGAGCTAATTGCCCAAAATTTAATGACGGAAGTTGGCCTAGCTAAAATTGCTGATGCCAAAAAAGATGGCTCATGGAATTCCTTAGATGCGATCGAAGCATTGACTATTCCAATCGATTTGCAACAAGCTTTAGAAACTAGCTCTTCCGCTAACCTGAATTTTGCAGCGTTTAGTAATTCCGCAAAGAAAAACATTCTTTTTTGGATTCAAAGTGCAAAACGTCCAGAGACTAGGTTAAAAAGAGTTGAGCAAACCGTAACTTCAGCAGCGCAGAACAGAAATCCATTGAGCCGATAAAGAGTTGTAATTAGTTTAAAATTTGTAGCTTAAAACTTGAATCACCTTATCTTCTGGCAACTTACTAGGGGTAATGCTGATAGTGTCACTATTACTACGACGGACAGTGACACCTTGCACCAAGTTGAGAAAATCATCCAAGGGTGAAATATCACAAGCATTCGCATCAGCAGCCTGGGTACGGTAGTGAGTCGGAATCACTATTTTAGGATTTAACACATCAATTGCCTGTTTCGCTTCTTCCGCATTGTAGGCTTTAGCACTACCGCCTACGGGGATGAAGAGAACATCAGGACGACCCATCAAAATTTTTTGTTCAAGAGAAATAGGTGCCGCAATACCGCCTAGATGCAGGATGTTAATTCCCCCTTGTTGCCAACTCCAGGCGGTATTTTTGCCGAATTGTCTTCCACCTTTGCGATCGTGATCTGTGGAAATTCCTTGAAACTTAATACCCTGAAACTCATAAACTCCAGGTTCGTAGACTAACTTGGGATTTCCTGGTAAATCTTCTACTGCACCTTCATCTAGTAATTGGCTGCTAATCAAGACCAAGTTTGCACTGAGTTTCGGCGCACGATAACCAGCAGTACAGCCAATGGTGCGGAAGGGATTGGCGAGAATTTTTGCTCCACCACCAGAAATTAGAAAGCAAGTATGACCCAACCACTGAACTGATAAACCGCCAGATTGTGCGTTAGCTTCAGTGTGAGAACCTAATGTAGTAACTAATGCTGTGACTAAACCCGCCCCAGCATAGCCCATCAACTGTCGTCGTTTCATTAATTACTCTCTCGTCTGTAATTGTTCCAGAAAGTTTCGCAATAACTGTTTTCCTAAAGAAGTTAGCACACTCTCTGGGTGAAACTGGACTCCTTGGATATGAGGATAGTTCCGATGGCGCACTCCCATAATTGTGCCATCTTCAACCCAAGCAGTGATTTCTAACACTTCCGGGCAAGTTTCGCGCTCAATCACCAAACTATGATATCTGGTGGCGGTCATCGGATTTTCTAATCCTTGAAAAACACCTACATTAGTATGCGTTACCTGCGAAGTTTTGCCGTGCATTAACTCTGGAGCAGAGACGATTTTACCACCAAATACTTGACCAATGCTTTGATGCCCCAAGCATACGCCTAAAATTGGCAAACTAGGGCCAAGTTGTTGAATCAAATCCAAAGATATACCCGCATCTTCTGGACGACCAGGCCCAGGAGAAATGACTACAAGGTCGGGATGCAAACCTTGAATTTCTTCGATGGTGATTTTATCGTTGCGAAAAACTTGAATATCTGATGCGATAGGGAACTCTGCTGCTAGTTCTCCGAGGTATTGCACCAAATTGTATGTAAAACTGTCGTAGTTATCGATGACTACAATCACGGTCTAGTCTCCTGGTGATCATTACCAGATTCTAGCCGTCAGCGTCAGTAATTATTTAGTTTGTAGTTGAGAAATTTTTATGGATGAGTGTAATTAATGTCTCAACTTAGAAGTTTGACATAATTAATACTATTAATCGCGGCAGTATTAGGGTACAAGCAACTAAGATTGCCACTAAAGCAGAGACTAGTACAGCACCCGCCGCGCAATCTTTGGCGACTTTGGCCAATTCGTGGTAAGTCTGCTTGACTGTCAAATCAACCAACGATTCTATTGCTGTGTTGAGTAGTTCGAGTGCGAGAACTAAGCCGCTAGTGATGCCAATGACTGCGATTTCTACAGGTGATAAATGTAAGAATATGCTTAAGGCGATCGCCAAAGCGCAAAAACTCACATGAATGCGAAAATTGCGTTGAGTTTGAAAACTGTAGGTGATGCCAGCCCAAGCATACTTAAAACTAACAAGTAAATTGGCGGCAACTTGCCACGAAAATTCCCTTTCCTTCGTTATCAGTTTTGGTAACTGGTTTGGTGGTGGAGGAGAAACTTGTTGGGACATAAGCTAAAAAATAGAACAATAAAGTTAGGTAACTGGGAATTTTCGTTGTTTGAAGTCATCAAGTCAACTTCAGGCAATTTTCTACAGGAGTATTATAAGAGGATGCTTAAAAATTAACACTGATAGGCATAAAAATCTTTAACATTCTATGTCAATATCAATACCAACTGTCTCCAGTATTATTACTTGCTGCTTGAGCATTTGCATTAAACTCTCATCATCTGGATGATCCCAACCCAAAAGGTGTAAAAGCCCATGAGATGCTAACCAAGCTAACTCTGTTACTAAACTATGCCCTTGTTGTTGGGCTTGCCGTTGGGCTGTATTGACTGAAATCACGATATCACCTAAATACACAGGTTCATCCCGCATTTCCGCATAATAAGGGAAATCCGTTTCTAGCGCAGCAAAGGCTAAAACATCTGTGGGTTTATCTTGATGTCGATATTGAGCATTTAATGATTGAATTTCTGCATCATCTGTCAAACGCAGCCCTATTTCATAGCTTGGCGCTGGCGGTAGATGAGGTTGAAGATTTTCTAACCAGCGATGAAACCAGTTCTCCCAGGTTTCAGCTTCAATACTGACAGCTAATTTGGGGGAAGACTCAGAAAAAATATCTTGCAAATTTAGTTCAACTGGCACCAAGTACAAACGCTCCTCAGCACTTTGAATTTTGATGGGTCTTTAGCGGGTTAGGTAAGCAAGACCAATTAGGACAGCTAAAAGTCCGACAGCGGATAACAAAAAATGTTTAATGGAAGTGCCGCCTTTACGCACCATATTCCGCATGGCAAGTTTGACGTAGCTTGGTTGAGGTTCCGTTGAAGGAGAGTCACTCATAATTATTTCGTAACAAACTCTTTTACATATAAATGTAACAGTTTCCTGGGAGTTCTCTTGCCATTCTGTCTATTTTCGGTTTGAGAGTCAGGCAATGGGTAAAAGAGTCATCTATTACCCATTGTTAATTGACCTTAAGCAGAATTACTGTCTACTAACTGATTTTCTTGGCGGAGATAGGCTTGGATGAACATATCGAGGTCGCCGTTCATCACATCAGCGATCGCCGTTGTTTCGGAATTGGTACGCAAATCCTTTACCATCTGGTAAGGATGAAATACATAGTTCCGAATTTGATTACCCCAAGAAGCCTCCACCATATCACCGCGAATTTGGGCAATTTCTTGCGCCTTTTGTTCACGGGCGATAACTAGTAGTTTAGCTTTGAGGCGAGCGAGAGCCTTTTCTTTATTTTGCAGCTGCGATCGCTCTTCTGTACAGCGCACAGCCAGACCTGTAGGTAAATGCACAATGCGTACTGCTGTTTCTACTTTGTTGACGTTTTGTCCACCTTTACCACCAGCCCTAGATGTCGTAACTTCCAAATCCTTCTCTGGAATATCCAACTGCACAGAATTATCGATTTGTGGCATGACTTCCACCCCAGCAAAACTAGTTTGCCGTTTGCCATTAGCATTAAAAGGTGAAATCCGCACTAAGCGATGTGTACCTGTTTCTGACCGCAGATAGCCATAGGCGTAACGCCCAGTAATTTCTAAGGTTGCTGATTTGATACCAGCTTCATCACCCTCAGATTCTTCACTGAGTGCTACTTTATAACCATGAGCTTCTGCCCAACGGGTATACATTCGCAGCAGCATAAACGCCCAGTCTTGAGCATCTGTACCACCTGCACCAGCATTAATCGTCAACACCGCCCCTTCCGCATCATAAGGGCCAGAGAGTAGCTGTTGTAACTCCCACTGGTCAAGATCACGGTTGAGTTTCGTGATAGTTGATTCTGCTTCTTGCAGTAATGACTCGTCGGTTTCTAACTCCAACAATTCCACCACTGCTTTAGTATCTTCTAAGCTGGCTCGCCACTGGTGATAAGTGTCCAGGTGGGATTTGAGGTCGTTAAGTTCTTGCAGGGTTTTTTGGGCTTCGGGTTGATTTTCCCAAAACTCTGGCTGCGCGGATATTTGTTCTAAGTCGTGAATTTTCGCTGTCAGTGCAGGTACGTCAAAGATAGTCCTGGGTTTTACCCAGGCGGCTAGACAACGTTTCGATTTCGCGTTTGAGTTCTAAGACTTCCATAGTGCTTACTAATTTAGAGCTACTTGGATAAATTTTCTAAGTTTGCTCTTGAGATTTTATTTGTTTTTTTGATTTTAGCGGTTGTTGAGCAAATTCTTTTGCCGTAACTGTGAAATTATACAAAACGAATCGGCTATTGGCTGGGTGAAGTTCGGACATTTTGTTGCAGATGAGCTTTGATGAATAAATTAATGTCACCGTTTAAGACATCTGTGACATCAGTTGTCTCTGCATTGGTGCGTAAATCCTTCACCTGGGTATAAGGATGCAAGATATATTCACGGATAATGTTATTGGATAAATCTTTGATTCGCTTAGGTTGAATCTCAGCAATTGAGTTGACACCTTGAGCTAATGCGATCGCCCATAACTTACCCTTAAGAATAGCCAAAGCTTTCTTTTTGTTGTAGTCCATCGGACGACCTTGCTGATCACAGAATACAGTAATGCCAGTAGGAAGATGAACAACCTGCACCCATGTTTCTGCACGGTTTCTATTTCCCTGATTACGAGGCAAAGTAATTTCTAAATGCTTTTGTGGTATTTCAAATTCCGCGGAATCATCTAAGATGGGAAATACTTCCACCCTAGCCAGACTGATCTGTAAATTCCCACTAGTATCAAAAGGTAATATTCTTTGGAGTTGATGTATTCCTAATTCTGATTTCAGACAACCATAGGCATAACGCCCTGTAATTTCCCAACTAGCAAATATAATGCCACCATCACCACAAGAGTCTTCTATCAGATTTATGTGGTAATTTTGATTTTTCGCCCAGTTATAGTAAATCTGGAACAAAGTGTACGCCCATTTCTGAGCCTCTGCATCATGAGACTCAGCAGCAATACTCAGCAGTGCGCCTTTTTTGTCATAGGGGTCAGATAGTAATTGTCTGATTTCGGCTGTTTCGAGTTCTTTCTGAAGTTGAGCAAGGTTAGTTTGTGCCTCTTGTAACAATTGCTCATCTGCTGAAATTTCAATTAATTCCAGGGCAACTTTGATATCTTCTAATTTAGAACACCATTGCTGATATTGTTTCTGCCTGTAATAGATGATGTACTCAATTTCTTGAAGTGTTTGATAGGCAGGCTCTGGATGTTCCCAAAAATGCGGTTGAATAATTAATTGATCTAACTTTTGAATTCTGGTACTTAGTTCTTGCAGGTCAAAGACAGTCCTCAGCCTTAGCTAAGATATTCGACAATCTTTCTACTTCGTATTTGATATTCAAGAGTCTTAGCATGGTTTTGCTCTCTTGCGGTTCGTTATCACTACATATTGTAATATCTCATAGCCATAAAAAACCGTGGCGAGTAATTTTGCACCACGGTTAAAAATTTTTTAAATTTTTCTATTTATCGTTAGTTAGTCACGGCCATTGATGGCAATCAGTAACCGTAAGATAAAGACAAACAAGTTGATGTATGTCAGGTACATCGACAAAGCCGCAGGTAGGTATTGGTCATTGCGGTAAGTACGGGGCAAGATGTAAAAATCTACGACGGATACGCCGACAAACAGAAACACGCCTAAACCAGAAATGCCGATTTCTAGCCAAGTTGGGGTATAAACACCAAACAAAGCAAAGATAAATTGCGTTGCACAGACAACCAGCAAGGCTATCATACCGAGACTGATGGTTTTGTTCAACGCCATTCCATCTTGTTCAGACAGATTTGAACCAACTTGACGGGCAACAATAAAGGTGACACCGCAACCGAGGGCGGCTAAACCAATGCCTTGAATGCCTACACCTTGGGTTCTTAAGGCGACGAATACTAAACCACTGAGAGTATATCCAGATAAAAGGCTGTAAGTTGCCAATAAAGGTAGGGCAATACCCTTGTTGCCTTTTTCTGCAACATTTTGGGCAACAAAAAAGAGAATCAACTCTAGAATTACCGCACCAATAAAGGTAGGGAAGAAAATTCCAGGGTTTGTACGGATAACGCCTAAACCGCTGTATGTGCCTAATGCGGTTAAAACCAGACCACCACCGACATAAGGTAGGGCATTAGCAATGACATTAGGGCCGATGAGAGCTTGCGTTTTAGCGTCTCGGATGGCTTCACGAAAGTTACTTGTATTGCTCATACTGGAGTTTTTCGCTGGAAAAAGTGCTTTATATTCCTATTGTTACCAAGATTTTGATTGACCAGCTAGGGTATTTTGTTGGGAAAATCGGCATTGATTGTTGATCAATACATTTTGTCTGAGATATGCGCCACTATGGTTTTTGCACGGTAGGGGTGAAATACTCAAATTCAGCAATACTAAAAAACCATTTCGAGAAACACCTTCAACCACACAATACACCCTTTTATTAAGAGAATATTAGGTGCGGTTTTGCTGTTGCTCAAGCCAAAAAAGTCTTGAGGATATTGGTTTTAGCTTTTGGTCTTAACTTTTGCCAATTTATATATGGTTCGGGTTTAGATATTTTATTAATTTTTATAATCAACGATTTATTAAGCAAATATTAAAATTAATCTTCCGCCGTTATTTTTATTTCTAGAGAGATATTTAATTTAAATCAAAAATTAAGGTTGTGGAGTTTTTCTCTGTTGCTTACCTAGGGCTAAATCTCTGGGTATAAGCCAAGCATTTAACTACGAAAATAGCTAGGGTTATTCGCAAAAAATAAACATTAATTAACTAAGCAAGTTTATAGAGAAAACAAAAATCAGCAGCGACAACAGAGTCTGTAAAATCGTGCGTAAAAACACTGAATGCTGGAGATGACGGCGAATTAAGTTCAGTGGAACGACGATGGTTTAATCAGCGTGGTCTAAGGAAAATAATTACAGCTTTGAAGAACACATACGCAACTCCGTTTTTTCAGGAAAAGGAGTTAATACAAAGGAATTGATATGGCAGCAATTGAGTCTTCTATGCGAATTGATGGGATAGAGTTATTACACTTATACCACCAGAATCCCTCAATTAAACTTCGTAATCAACTTGTACAGTTACATACTGGCTTAGTGCGGAAGATGGCTCATAAATTTAGCCATCAATGTAATGAACCTTATGAAGATTTAGAACAAATCGGTTATTTTGGTTTAATTAGGGCCATTGAGCGTTTTGATCCCAGTCAAGGATATGCGTTTAGTTCCTTTGCTGTGCCATATATTCGTGGTGAGATGCTGCATTTTTTGCGCGATCGCAGTACGCTATTAAAAATTCCTCGTCGTTGGCAAGAACTCTACAACGAAGGGCAAAAAATTCGCAAAGAATTGGCTTTGGATTTGGGTCGTCCTCCCAAGGATTCAGAAATTGCTAAGGTACTGAAGGTTTCTGTGCAAGAATGGCAAGAAACAAAGTTAGCTGCCCAAAATCGAATGCCTTTGAGTTTGGATGCTACAGCAGTTCACTATGTTGATTGCCAAATTACTTTAGGTGAAGCACTACCTTGTCCTCGTTCTGCGGTGATGCAGCAACAAGAAGAAGAACGCCAACAACTCCAAGGGGCAATCAATATGCTAGAAGACAAACCCCGGATGGCAGTAGAAATGGTCTTCTTAAAAGAACTTTCACGCAAGGATGCAGCTAAAAACATTGGTACTAGTCCAATGACCGTAACGCGGTATTTGCAAAAGGGCATTAATGATTTGATCAATTATTTGCAACCACAAATAGTGGCATCAGGGTCTTGATGTTCGATACTACAAAATTTTGACAGGAAAACGCCATAACTCAAATCGCTTCTAATAAATAAACCAAGTTCTGGATTTAAGTACTTAGACAAGATTAATTAAACATTGTTTTCCTGTTAATAGTTCTCTTGCTCAATTAATGAATTTAATCTTGCCCAACCACTTATTATATTGAATGCTTCATATTGGTAATAATGGGCTTGATACTCAGGGTGCCGTCTTCAAAAAAACTTCACTATTCAAATAAATTTTAGGAATTTAAGCCTGCACGTTGAAAGATAGCGTTAGGGGTAATTTCTAATTCTGGTAATAAATCATCAGTCATTACTTGATGATGGCGATACGTTATGGGTAAGGAAGCTGGGGCGAATACAGTGATAGTTCTAGCTTGTGTATCGACCACCCAAACACGCGAAACACCTGCTTTGAGATAATCTGTGGCTTTTTCGGCCATGTCTCCAAAAGTTTGTCCGGGTGAGATAATTTCAATCACTAATTCGGGTGCAACCGAACAAGCTTCATCTTGCAACCAATCAGCAGCAAGACGGTTGTAAGAAATATAAGTCAAATCAGGAACAGGTATCCAATCTTGTTGATTGCGGGTTAATTTGATTGCCCACTCAACTACAACCCGACCTTTTTTCTCTGCCCATAGAGACAATATTATAAATAAAGCGCCAGTCGTCGCACCATGAAAAAATTTTGGTGACATTTCATCGTCTTTGTATTTAGGAACAGCTTCACCATCAACAAGTTCGTATGTAATATCACCTTCGGGAAGTGCTAGAAACTCTTCCACAGTTAAACGTTGATTAGAAGACTGAACCATAAAAGTATGAAGTGTGAAGTATGAAGTATGAAATTTGATGTTTCATCCTCCTGTATTTATGCTTTCTGAAGCAATGACTAACTACCGTGATTTTAGATCAGCGATCGCACCTCTGGTCATGGCAGCAATGGCTTTATCTGTGGCTTTCGGCAAATGATAATATTTACCGCCGGCTGTTTGGGCTAATTCTTTGGCAAATCCTGTAGAAACAAATTTACTTTCCGTATCAATTACTAATAGCTGCATTCCTAAAGCCCGAAATCTGCCAGCAATTTCTAATAATTCACCTTTAATATCCGGCTTTTCTCCTGGTTCTTGAGGTTCACCTAAAGAACGCGCTAGGGGAATATTCCCCCTTCCATCAGTAATTGCAACAACTACAACTTGCCCAATATCACCACTCATCCGAGCATTTAAACCGACGCGCACAGCTTGAGTTAAACCATGTGCTAAGGGCGAACCACCGCCACAAGGTAATCTTTCTAAACGGTTTTTGGCTAAAGCAATAGAACGAGTTGGGGGTAATAAAACTTCCGCTTGTTCTCCCCGGAAGGGAATCAAAGCTACTTGGTCGCGGTTTTGATAAGCTTCTGTCAACAGTTGCATGACTGCGCCTTTCGCTGACTGCATCCGGTTAAGTGCCATTGAACCAGAGGCATCTACTACAAATACTACCAACGCCCCGGCTTTACGTACCAAGCGTTTGGAGCGAATATCACCTTGTTCAACAATTACCTTTTTGTTTGGCTGTCTTTCACGCCGGGCTTTTTGGTAGGGTGCGGCGGCTCTCAGAGTCGCATCTACGGCAATGCGCCGGACTTTCCCCTTGGGTAACATCGGCTTGACGTAACGTCCCCGGTCTTCGGAGAAGATGATGCTGCGACTACCAGATTTGCCTTGACGTTGGGACATTTGAGCAAAGTACAGCACGCTTTCATCGAGAATTACACCTTCCGGGTCAAAGATAAATTCTTCCGGGATACTGGGTGGTTCTTGGTTTTCTGGTTCTTCTGGTTGGTCTTCTTCTTTGTCGTTTTCCTCTTCTTCCTGTTGTTCTTGTTCCGATTCGTCTTGACTTTGTGGTGGTGGGGGCGGAGGTGGTGGTGGTTGGTCGGGGGGTGGGGTTTGAACTACAGTTGCCCGTGGTACAATTACCAGTTCGACAGCCCGACGTAAATCTTCGGCGTTGACGGTGGTGCGTCCTTCTAAGGCAGCGGCGGCTTTGGCGACACGCACAGCAAATAACTCGGCGCGATGACCTTGGACAACACCGCGAATTGCTTCATTTACCAAGTAAGCAATTTGGTCGTGGGTGATGGTGACTTCCTTTAACCATTCCCGCGCCAAGAGAATTTGAGTTTTGAGTCCGTCGAGGTCTTCGTTGTACTGCTGAAGAAATTCTTGGGGAGATTTGGAAAAAGCGATCGCAGCTTCTACTGCTTCTACTCGTTGATCTAGACCGAGTACACCATCAGCAGACAGGGCGATCGCAATTCTATCTAGTAAATGTTCTCTCAGTGCGCCTTCTTCGGGGTTGTACGTAGCAATAAATAACGCTCTGCAAGGGTGCTGAAAACTAATCCCTTCGCGCTCAATTTGGTTGCGACCTTCGGATAATACTGTTAAAAGTTGATTGGAGATTTGCTCATCTAATAAATTGATTTCATCTACGTACAGTACACCCCGGTGAGCAGAGGCGAGTAACCCCGGCTGAAAAATTGTATCTCCTTGCTTAACCGACTGTTCCACATCCACAGAACCTAAAAGTCGGTCTTCTGTCACACCAAGGGGAATCTGCACAAAAGGCGCGGGGATGATTTGTGTCGGGACATCCTGAATATCTTTTTCGGCGTACTCTGCCAATAATAGGTTATCCCATTCATCGGGGCGGGTGGGATCGCAGTTGCTAATGGAACCTGGAACAACTTCAATTGGGGGGATGAGGGCGTGGATAGCACGCGCCATAACAGATTTTGCCGTACCGCGACGACCTGCGATCGCCACTCCCCCCAAACCAGGATCGACCGCTGCTAACAGCAAGGCTAATTTTATCGCTTCTTGACCGACTACGGCAGTCAAGGGAAAGGAGGCGACGCTGGGAGTGATAGTAGGCGCAGGCATTGTTTACAAAAATGATGATGAAGGCAGTAGGCAGGAGGCAGTAGGCAGGAGGCAGGAGGTAGGAGGTAAGATTTTTTAATATTATTTCTGCTCTGCTTGACTGGTCTCGGTTTTTAGCATATCAATTTCTGGCACTATCTTGCCTACTTGCTAATCTAAACTAAATGGAGTGAATTCTATTTGTCCGAATAGCATATTTTTGTCTACTGCTGACAAAATTTTATGATTAGAGCGTTGGCGCAGCCCGCCGTAGGCATCGCTATTTAAACAAAGACAAACTAATTGCGCCACATCGGCACGATGGATACTGCCAACAATACGTGTGTCTTCGGTTAAAATACCATTGCCTGTGGCTGGTTCTGTTTTCAGTCCACCTGGACGAATAATAGTATAGGTGAGTCCACTGGCAATTAAATATTGTTCGGCTTTGTCTTTTTCGACTAAAACTGATTGCAGTGCAGCTAACGCTTGGGGAGATAATGCACCAATACTATTACCAGTACCAATGGAAGTCACTAGAACAAATTTTTGGACTCTGGCTTTGATTGCAGCATCGATGAGATTTTTATTAGCCAGGTAATCTGGTTTTTCTGCGTCTGTGGGTAAACCGCCGATAGTACTAATTACAGTATGGATGGGTTCATTGGTAATCATAGCTGCTTCTACATCATTAATATGCAACGCATCACCCAAAACTGTCTTCACACCCATTGCTTGTAATTCAGCCGCAGCAGATTCATTTCTCAAAAGTGCTTTGACTTGGTGTTGTTGTGCTGTTAAACAGTTGGCAATTTCTCTACCAACACCACGACTTGCCCCAGCCAGAAAAATGTATGATTCACTTGTCATGATTAATTGCTGAACTAGTAATTACTTTCGCTTCAGGGATTTTATCAGAGGATGAACATTTTTTAATAAGCATTGGGTGATCAAGAAATATACAGGACTTACGCAAAAATAACGTAAGCCGGGACAATTGCTATATGGCGTGCTGATGATAAGAAATCAAAGGCGGCTTATTTACAAACACAGCAATTAGAACTATTAGAGCAAAGAATAGCTAATTTAGAAACAATAGTAAGCCATGAAGAATTTGATTTACAGAAAAAAATTTAAACAGCTAGAATCAAGCGATCGCAATCATCATTCTATTTTATAAATATCTATTGCATCACGCATTTTTGCGTTTTTTTAGTACACACAATTAGGGAGAATATTTCTACAACTTTGAGAGCATAATTTCGATAATTTAGCAAAAAAATTTATTGTCAGCCTGATTTTGAGTACCCATGCTAATAACTTGCAAGTTCTGTTTAAATCATACTCGTCTTGATCAAGATTACTGTTTCCTAGAAACAGTATCTTATTCTCTAGTTTCGATAGAATTATTTGACATCATTTAATTCTATCTAACTCATACCAAGTGCTGATTTGAGATTGTCGGAGAAAAGTCTTAACTAGAAGTTTCTCTAGAAAATCCCCAAGCAGCTTGCTGATCCCAGATTGGTATCAATTAGATCATTGTGACTAGACTTGAGTGATGTTCTCACACTGAATTTTACAGATACATATCCATAAATGTGTTCTGTTAGACTGCGAAGATTACCGAATTTTTATTTTACTAGAAGTTATAAACTTGAGTCATTGCGTTGGTATAGCTTACCGTAGGTATGCAACATTGTGCCGTTGGAATGCAAATGGATTGGATTAGCTTACTCAAAGCCCAGCAAGCTGATTTCCTTCAACGTGTGAAAAAACCTAAAACTTACGACTTGTCTTTATTAGATAGTCAAGTTAAAGGTTGTCACAGCGAAATTATGGCATTTTGGGGTGATTCATTGGCAAAAATTCAAGAATTTTCGCGCCAACAAAGCGAAATTCTTGCCAAGAATCCGCCGCCTATCCCGCCAGAATATCCCGAACCGCCTGATTGGGTGATTCCTTACCCCAAACACTTTCAACAACAAGCAGAAGATTATATTTTGCGAGAGCAAATTGTTGAACAAGTGATGGCGGAACGGTTAGGTAAATTAGTGAAAAAGTTGCCTCAAGACACTATCCAAAATATGGTGTTAGACGATGAAGGTAATTTACGTGGTGAAAGTAAATTTACATACTTCTTGGCTGATAATCCCAAACAGAGTGTTTTAGTTTATGCCGCCGATGGAGAAAGTTTTAACGGTATCAAGAAAGATAAAATTAGGTGGTCAGTTACGCAAGATGATTTACTCAACCACCAAGTATTAATTTTCTTGTGTCTGTTTTATCCATCTACTGGCAAATTAGGCTATGAGAAGCACGCTGTAATTGCTGGTTTTTTGCCGAGTTATCAACTGGAATTTACAGAAACTAAATCTTATGTTACTCCTAGTAACTTGTTATATGCAGGGGGATTAAGTTGGTATTTAGAGTCATTAACAGCAAAGAAGACTACTAAAAAAGATATATTGCCGACAGTTGAAGAGCAAGCGATCGCCGAAAACATTCAAATTGTTTCATCAGATCATCCCCAAAAGGAAATCATTGGTGATTGGGAATGTTGGCAAACATTAAAAGGTCATACAAAAGGTATTCATTGCCTTGATTTTACTTCTCGCTGTCACAATGGCAATGTTATGCCAATTTTAGCTAGTGGGAGTCGCGGCGAAACAAGATTATGGGATTTAAGCAAAGGTGAATTAATTGATACATTATCTGAATCTCCTTGGATAGCATCAAGGTTAGTCGATGATGTGAATTCTATATCTTTCAGTCCCGATGGTCATACATTAGTCAGTGTTGGCGCAGACTCCACAGTAAAAATTTGGCATGTTGGCGCACCAGAATTAATCGATATTCTGCACAAACATAATGGCGTGGTACGCTGTACCGCCTTTACCCCCGATGGGCGAATGGTAGCGACTGGTGGAGATGATCGAAAAGTACTGTTTTGGGATTTAATGTATCGTCAGGTAGCGATCGCTCTATCTTTAGATGATACAGCTGCTCACTCTCTTGCTTTGAGTCCAGACGGCAAAACCCTGGTAACTGGTAGTTACCGCAAAATCAAAGTCTGGAAAACAGCCCAACTTTCAGAATGTAACGCCCTGCAAGAAATCGAACCACTGCATAGTTTAACCGGACATTCTCACATTGTGCGTTCTTTAACCATCAGTGCGGATGGCGAGTGGCTAATTAGTGGTAGTTGGGATCAGACAATCAAAATCTGGCATTTAGAGACAGGGAGATTAATTCGTACCCTTAAAGGACATACTGATCGAGTATATGCGATCGCCCTCAGTCCAGACGAGCAAATCATCGCCAGCGGGAGTGCAGATAAAACCATTAAACTATGGCATTTCAACACAGGAGAATTACTTGGCACATTTACCGGACATAGCAATATAGTTACAGCCTTAGCCTTCACAACTTCCGGTGATATGTTAGTCAGCGCCAGCTTAGATAAAACCATTAAAATCTGGCAGCGTAGTTAATAATTACAATGGATTTTATCGCTATCACGCCAGCTAATGTACTAGCTTCCTATTCCCTACAGGTAAGGGCGAAGCCTACGCCCTTACTGATATTTTTTCAAAAATCAAATCATACTCCTATATGCTTGAATTTAATATTTAGCCACAGGCTGGTGGATGGTTTATTTTCCCTGAAAATGTTGGTTACGAGATATATCAACCACTTGACTATCCATCAAAAATAATTGAGGGGCGAGATGTTTGCTATCTTGAAGTTTGTGGCTGTGAAATATCATTTTCCTATGAAATGCACGGCATTCATGTTGTTTTTGAATCAGGTATTCTAACAGAAGAAAAAGCTTTTGCGATCGTGACATCAATTAGTCATAGTTTAGCAAACATCACAGGACAGCCAACTGTTGTTTATGAAAGCTAAGTACAAGCCAATTGTTAGTAAAACCAATTTAGGTTGGGTGAAACGAAGTGTAACCCAACAATGCCACGAAATGTCAACGTCATAATTTTGGATAATTTACTTATATTAAGATTAAATACATAATTAAATTATGTAGAGATCGCAGCTTTCAATCTAATCTTTTTAAATGTTGGTTTATACTCTCAATTCACCTAACTTACTAGCTTTTTAGATTTCTCGTATTAGGCTAATACAACACAATATTCCTTTAACCTGAGAGCTTTTCATATTCACTAAAACTCAGCAAATTTGTTTCCAAATCATAGAAGAACTGTAATCTACATCCACCAACTTTGCCCGTAGCATCCTGATACTGATGTAACCATTGCTTCATTTTTGTTAATCCTGTTTCTATCAACTGGATTTTTACCAAACTCACACAAGTTCGCGGTACTGGATAAACAGTAATTGACCATTTTGGTTCATACCAACCATACTCTATTGCTTTATTAGAACTGGTCAAGCTAACTAAGGAATATGAATAGTTAATACTCAAAATTTTCGCAGGATTTTTAATCTTAGCTGGTTCTTGGCAGTAATCAGAAAAAGCAACGCTAAGGTGGTCGAATTGAGGTGTATCTGATAGTGCTTCTGATAATATTTTTGCACTAATAGGATAAGACATTAAACGTGAAAGTTTACTTTTATATTTTGTAGGAATCATTGACCTGATTTCCGACTCAGATTAAATATCTGGCTAAAAACTCTGTAGTGTAACCCAACAATGGCAAGCTTATCAAAGTTGAGTTGTGCGATCGCTGCCAACCGTACCAAAATTAATAAAATTGCAGCTTTTCAACCAAAACTTTCTGCCCACTTTTAAAATTAGAACAGTCTAACTTTGTCGTCAGTCGGAAGTTTAACAAATCATAGCGAGGTTTACCATCTGGACGATTAGCTCTTGGTGGGATATCGAGTGCTTCGATTAAACAACCGCCAATTGTCGAATCTGGAGTTACTCTAAAATTCACTCCCGGTAACTCAAAGTGCTTGACTACGATATTCCGCAAATTACGAGAATGCTGAATAACAAACTCCACTTCAACTTCGATATCAGCTAGAAATTCCATATTTCCCACACTTAGTAAAATAAATAAATGTAGGTTGGATGAAACTCAGTGTAACTTAACAATGCCAAGCTTATCAAAGTGGAGTTGTGCGATCGCTTCACCCAACCTACTAGCTATTCTCTCTCCTCTCCGCGCCTCTGCGTCTCTGTGTGAGACAAAAAAGAGCCAGTGCTGTCCAGAATAATTTCAGCACTGGCTTTGGTTGTAATATCCGCAGGGCGGTAGGGAAAGGGAAATTTGTTAGTAATAAGTACCTGTTTTGCGATGATTAATTGCTGTCACTGCATCAGGCTTGATTAATTTACCGTTGTCAACAGTGGCATAAACTACCCAGTGGTCGCCACATTCCATACGTTGCTCAACAGAGCATTCGACGTAGGCGAGAGCATCGGTCAGAACTGGAGAGCCATTATCAGCAGGAGTAGTGCCGAAAATGGCAAATCTGTCTTCACCGGGGGCAAAATTCTTGCGGAAATGCTTCATGTATTCTTGTTGATTGCCTTCTGCCAAAATATTTAAGGCAAACTTACCGCCAGGATACATGAGAGATTCTATGGCGCGTTCTTTGGCGATCGCTACAGTTAAACCAGGAGGGTTAAAGGTGGCTTGTGATACCCAAGCGCCCAACATCCCGGTAGAAACATCACCTTGCTTGGCGGTGATTACACAAACTGAACCGACGATGCGACCTACAGCTTGTTCTACAGGGGTTGCAGCTTGTTGTGGTACGCGAACTTTTCTGGCTTTTTTGAGGTTTTGGGCGAAGTCTGTACCGAGTTCTTCGCAAAACTTGAGGGTAACATCGTCGGGTTTGAATTTAACTTTCAAAGTTTCAAAACCAAGACGATAGCCAGCATCACGCAATTTACCTTCAATCATTTCCACGGCTTCACCACTCCAGCCGTAGGAACCGAAGACACCGGCAACTTTGTTATTATCACCAACTTTCAGCACAATCCCCAAAGCACTGTGAATCGGTGTTGGTGCATGACCGCCGATGGTAGGCGAACCGATAAGGAAACCGTCGGATGTTTCTACGGCGGCTTGAATTTCTTCCGAACTGGCAAATTCGCAGTTGATGGATTGAACTTCCACGCCGCCCTTAGTTAATCCCAGAGCGATCGCCCGTGCTAATGTAGCGGTATTGCCGTAAGCTGAGGCGTATAGTAAAGCAACAGAAATTTCTCTATCTCTTTGAGAACGACTCCAGTCTGCGTAAGCTTGGGTCAGTTCAATTAAGCTAGTGCGGACTATCGGCCCGTGACCAACCGCATACATTCTCACTTGGAAATCGGAAATTTTTTCTAAGGCTGCTTCGACGTGCTGCGCCTGGGGAGCCATCAAACAGTTGTAATAGTAGCGTTGGTCTTCTTTGATTTGTTCCCAGTTGTCATCAAAGACTTCATCACCGCAGATATGTGCGCCGAAAAGTTTATCAGTGAACAAAATTTGCGTTTGCTGGTCGTAGGTGCAAAGACTTTCCGGCCATCGGGGGTTGGGAGTAGGAAAGAATTTCAATACATGACCTTTCCCTAAATCTAGGTTTTCTTTCCCCCGCATCACCAAAATATTTAAATTGTCATCTGGAAAAGCCGCCTTTAAATTAGCCGAACCAGGTAGCGAACAAACAAAGGTAATTTGAGGAGCCGCTTCCAGCAATGCTTTGAGGGTTCCCACTCGGTTGGGGCTAAAATGTCCCAGAATAACGTAATCTAATTTTTTCAAATGGATGGTCTGCTGTAACGCTTCCAAAAAAATTGTGGTAAAGGTATCAGCAGGTGGGTCAATAATTGCAGTTTTATCACCTTCCAGGACATAGCAATTAGAGGTTGTCCCTCTTTCTAATGCGTATTCAATTTCAAACCGCAAACGTGACTGACTACGCGCTCTGAGAACTCTGGTATTTGTCGCAATGGGAAAAACTTGTACGTCACGGGGTTTGGAATTGCTCATAGGTGTTGGGTGATGTGGAGATAAAAAGGGGAAAAACCGAGCTTTAACGGATTGAATAAAGCGAGTGAATGAATTGGAAGATTGCATAGATTTGTTAAATATTGGCAGGATGGGGATGCAGGGGTGCAAGGGGGCATGGGTGCAGGGGTGAAAGAAATCACTTCACTTCTACCTTCTGGAGACACTTGCGTGGGCTGGTTCCCCGACTTGAGCAAAGTGTCGTCCTCCTGCCTCCTACCTCCTGCCTTCTTTAGTAGTAGTTACCTACTTTGCGATGGCGAACTGCGGTTAAGCCATCGGGTTTGGAAACACGACCGTCTTGGACGGTACAATATAAAATCCAATGGTCGCTGCATTCCAAGCTGCTTTGCACTTCACATTCCATGTATGCCAGCGCATCTGTCAAAATGGGTGAACCATTTTTAGCGGTTTGGGTTTTCACACCTGCAAATCTATCAGCACCGGGATGTAAACGCTTGAGGAATTGCTTTTTCAGTTCTTGATAGTTACCTTCTTCTAAGACGTTTAGCACAAAGCGATCGCCTATTTGCATCAAAGCATCAATGGCGCGGTCTTTGGCAACGGCAATTGTAAATCCTAACGGTTGCAAGCTGGCTTGACTCACCCAAGAAGCCAACATTGCACTGCTGACATCACCTTTTTTGGTGGTGACAATATACAAGCCGTTGCTAATCCGTCCTAGGGCTTTTTCCATGTTCACATCAAGGGCTTTGATTTGCTTGATGTTACGTTCACGGGTGACGGCTTGTCCTAAATCTGTGCCGGCTTCAGCACACAATTGATATGTAGATGCAGTGGGAGCTTCTTTAATCCGAATGGCAGGGAAGGCTTCTTTCACACCGGAGTCGAGAAATTTCCGGCGTAGGGTATCGACTGGTTCATCATCGCCACCAAAGCATTCAAACAAGCCAAAGAATTGTTTGTCTTTAGCAACGGAAATTAAAGAACTAATGCCAGCTTGCGCTGCAACAGAGGTAGAAGGAGGCATCCCAATGATAATACCTGCGGCTCTACCTGCGAGTTCTTGAATTTCTTGGGCTTCGGCGGTGCTGATGTCTAGCATTTCTACACCAAGGCCAGTTTTTTGAATCCCTTCAGAAATGGCTTGACCAAGGCGATCGCTATAACCATAATCAGAAGCGTAGAATAAGCCAACGGTGGTTAAGGCTGTGGCTTGTCTTTGGCTCCAGTTGTGGTAACACTCGGTGAGGATATCTAGATGATGATAAAGTAAAGGCCCGTGACCATTTGCGATGATTTTAATCTTGCCGAGTTCGCCCATCCGCTTCATCGCATTCAATAGCGATCGCGCGTTTGGCCCCATGAGACAGTCATAATAAAACCTAAAGTCAGCTTCGATCGCTTCTAAATCTTCATCAAAGGTGCGATCGTCACAAAAGTGCATCCCAAAAGCATCGCAAGTATAGATGGTTTGGGTTTTGCGATCAAAACTAAAGATGGTGTCAGGCCAGTGTAAATTAGGCGCACTCACGAATTCTATTTCGTGACCTTTGCCAATATCAATGCGATCGCCACTTTTGACAATCCGCTTGGAAAAGGGTTCATGTACCAAACCTTCCAAAAATTGTAGGGCAATTTTAGAAGCTAAAACCGTGGCTCGCGGTGCTAATTGCAATACATCTTCCACCAAGCCGCTGTGGTCTGGCTCTGTGTGGCTGACAATAATGTAATCAATAGTCTTGGGGTTGACGATACTTTTGAGGGTGTCTAAATACAGTTGGCGAAACTTCTGGTGAGAAGTATCAATTAAAACTGTTTGTTCGCCCCGAATTAAATAGGAATTGTAAGTTGTACCGTTTTGCAATCCGAATTCGATATCGAAGCGATCGCGATCCCAGTCAAGACAGCGAATCGCCGTGGTGTTTGGGGCAATTTCTACAGTTTGGACAGTAAGCCGATGCTGAACATTTTCTGCGATCGCTACCATTATTCGTCTCCGAGCGCAAATATTTATTAATCTTTCTCTGCCCCCATTGTGCGACTAAATCATTTTTAAAGTTGTAATGAAGACTAGTTTTCTCAAATTGCCAGTTGTATCAATTATTGCTGTTTTTCAGCATTATTTTTAACTCAGAAATTTTCCTTGTAAATCAGTCACAGTCAGGGTATCACGTTTTAAATGTTAATATTTATTGGCATAATTTAAAATCCCTAACATATCATACATAACTTATTTTTTTAACCATATTTCCGTAACAAAAAGCATAGATTTCAACACCGATGTGTTTGAAATCAGAATATGTTGTACTGATAATTTCGGATTTACTTTTAAAACATCTACTTACTCTCGGTTGTTAATATTTAATTTCTAGCTAACTTTGAGACAGAGAAAATAATGGCTTTGTTAATGCGGGAATCTAATCCAGCTCCCCTTCATCAGTTGACAAAGATCAGTGGGAAACCCTTTGCGCCTTTAAATACTGAATGGGTGAGTTGTCGTGTATGTGGTGCGTGGATGCAGTTTCTTGGTCAGATTGACTTAGAAGCAACGATCATAAAAGGGATTTGCGATCGCAAACAGCTACTCCTTCTATTTATGTGTAGTAATAACCCTGGAATGTGTGATGAATGGGATGCTGATTTGGGAGGTAATGCAGCAATACTAGTTTCTAAAACTAACCTGATAAGTCTTGAACCACCTTGTGATCAAGAAGAGTTTCTTTCAGAAGAAATTTTGTTAACACTGGATGAGTGTGACGATTCGGCAGACACTTATTGTGATATTTTGAACCAATTTCAATATCAAATATGCGGCAAAATTGGTGGTGAACCTCTGTGGATTCAAGATGATGAAACTCCGATTTGTAGTTGTGGAGCTAGGATGAAGTTTGTAGTTCAGTTGGAACCCAGTACCGCATTCGAGTTTGGTGATATGGGTTCTGGATACGCCTTTGTGTGTTCAGTATGCCAACAACAGGCGAAGTTTCTTTGGCAATGCTACTAAATAGCTATTTTTCCGAATACAGCCAAGTATTTATATGTATATATGAATAGCGCTGGGTGCAAGATGTAAAGTGAAAGACTGAATGACAGGATGTTTGAAATATCATCCTGTCATTAGATCCCCCTAAATCCACGCCACTTGCTTCTCCTAATCGGAGACGCTACGCGAACAAGTCGGGGAACCCGCCCAACGCAGTGGCTCCCCTTAAAAAGGGGGACTTGAAGAAAACTTCCCCCCTTTTTAAGGGGGGTCAGGGGGGATCGAAATCCTGTTAGAGAATAAAGTTTATCTATCTTGTTGCGCCCAAATACGTGTGGGAAGACCCCAAACGTAGATAAAGCCTTCGGCGGCTTTGTGGTCAAATTGGTCTTCTGCGCCGTAGGTGGCTAAGTCGGGGGTGTATAGGGTGTTGTCACTCCAACGACCAACTATAGTGGCGTTACCTTTGAAAAGTTTCAGCCGCACAGTTCCCGAAACGCGTTCTTGTGTTTGGTGAATGAAAGCATCCAAAGCGGCTTTTAGGGGACTGTACCACAAACCGTTATAGACCAATTTGGTATAAGTGTCTTCGATACCGCGCTTGTAGTGGGTGACATCTGCGGTTAAGGTGAGGCTTTCTAAATCACGGTGGGCTTGAATTAGCACCAACATCGCTGGTGATTCGTAGATTTCCCGTGATTTGATACCCACCAAGCGGTTTTCAATCATGTCAATGCGACCAATGCCATGATTGCCAGCTAACTCGTTGAGTGTTTCAATTAATTCAACAGGGTTTTTGGCTGTACCGTTGACGGTTGTGGGTATACCTTTAGTAAAGCCAATCTCGATATATTCTGGCTCATTGGGAGTATCAGCGATCGCCTTTGTCATCTGATAAATTTCTTCTGGGGGTTCTGCGGCTGGATCTTCCAACACACCCGCTTCAATACTGCGACCGAGCAAGTTTTTATCAATACTGTAAGGCGAAGACTTTTTCACAGGTGCAGGAATACCGCACTTTTCACCGTATGCAATGGTTTCCTCACGGCTCATCCCCCATTCCCGCGCGGGTGCTAAAATTTTGAGGCTGGGATTTAAGGCAGCACAGGAAACGTCAAAGCGTACCTGATCATTACCCTTACCAGTACAACCATGTGCGATCGCATCAGCACCATATTTTTCGGCTGCTTCTACTAATATTTTGGCAATCAAGGGACGAGCCAGCGCCGTTCCCAGAGGATAACGATTTTCGTAAAGGGCGTTAGCTTGAATCGCCGGGAAAGCGTAATCTTTAACAAAGCTGTCTTTGACATCAATTACCAGAGACTCACTAGCACCCGACTTGAGAGCTTTTTCTTTAATTGGCTCTAATTCATCTCCCTGGCCTAAATCTGCTGCGAGGGTAATCACCTCTTCCACACCCCACTCTTGCTTGAGGTAAGGAATGCACACAGAAGTATCTACACCACCTGAATATGCTAAGACAACCTTTTTGGCGCGACCCATTGGTTTCTCCAGTTAGGACAACAAAGAATGACACAATATTATATCGGACTACTACAGGTAGATTGTCTAAGGTTGTGCGATCGCCCTAATGGTTATATCAATTCTCGATGACATAAAGTATATCCATAAGCCAGCGATTAAACTCACCAGCTTATGGCGCTGGTAATTAACAAGCGACTACTTTCTTTTTTTGGTTTGGACTAAAGTTTTGACTAACTCAACTATTGCCATAATTACAGTAGCCGTTCCGCCCATTAATAAAGAACTTAAAATTGCTGCTGCAAGAATAATTTCTGTTGGACTGTACCCATCGCGCATCCAAGCAGAAGGTTTTTCAATTGCTGGGGAAGTTGCAGGAATTAACTGTGAAGTTTGGGTGTTAGTAGAAGTGTTATTCATAATGAACTTTGTGAAAAACTCGACTGTGTAAATCGTATTCTTGCCCTCAAAGCCCGTAAATTCCCAAGAAATAGAGATAAAGTAGAATCAAGTAGAAGATAAGTAGAATCAACTAGATTTTTTCAGGCTGTCTATGCAATGGGATGAGTTTTTACGACAACAAGCGGCTACTCATGAGTTATCCCCAGAGCAAACGGCAGCTTTTTTAGTTAGGTTTCAGGCGGAAAACTCAGGTAAAAGTGAACAAGAAATTGCCAACTTATTAGAAATTGAGCTTTCTGCTTTTAAAAAGCGGATGAGTCCGGTGTATAGTAAGTTTGCGGAGAGTTGTCCTGAGTTAGCTAAACGTCAACGCAGAAAGTTTGAAACATTAAAGGCTTACCTAACAGCAAAATATAACGGTGTTACCGACACCCAGCCGAAAAAAGAAATTCAGCACAATATCCCCCCGGCTGTACCTTGGGAAAGATTTGTTGGGAGAGAAGCGGAATTACAACGACTGCACGAGATGATACAACAATCGCAGCAAGTTGCTATTGTTGCGGTGGCGGGGATGGGTGGTGTTGGGAAAACTGAACTTGCAACCCAGTATGCTCAACAAAACTTGCAAAAATATCCTGGTGGGGTGTGTTGGTTATCAGCGCAGGGTATTGATGTCGGGATTCAAATTCTCAGATTTGCAGAAGCGAAATTTCAATTTATCGCACCCGATGACCGAGAGTTAGTAGATCGGGTAAAACTTTGCTGGGATAGATGGGATGCTGGGGATGTTTTGCTGGTATTTGATGATATCACCGACTACAAAACTCAGGTTAAGCCTTATATTCCTGCGAACTCATCTAAGTTTAAAACGTTGCTCACAACTCGCCTGGGGTTTGATAGAACTTTGCCACAATTAAGCTTGGGTGTTCTCAAACCATTGGCGGCGATGCAATTATTAAAGTCGCTGGTGGGGAGAGACAGATTAAAAAATGAGCCTTTGGTGGCGAGAAAAATCTGTAAATTCTTGGGATATTTGCCTTTAGCTTTAGAGTTGGTGGGACGATATCTGGATACAATGCCAGATTTATCACTGCAAACACTGTTGAAACGGTTAGAGAGAAAGCGGTTGGAACATGAAGCAATGGCTGAGGCTAACCCGTTGATGCGTTATGAATATGGTGTGGCTGAAGCTTTTAATTTGAGTTGGGACAAGTTAGATGAAAATGCAAGAAATCTGGGTTGTTCGCTAAGTTTATATGCTTTAGCTGATATTCCTTTTGATGTGGAAGGAATGGAAGATGATGAACAGCGAGAAATTCGAGAGAAAGCCATTCGTGATTTGTTAGAACTGCATTTATTACAACGCAAAAGCAAAGGAATTTATCGTTTACACACCTTAATTCGGCAATATTTCCAAATGAAGTTGGATAAGTCAAGCAAAGCGGATGAGGTGAAGACAGATTTTGCCGCGCAGATGGTAACAGTAGCAAAGCTAATTCCTTTCCAGCCAACTCTTGATTTAATTCAACAACTCACTCCCCTAATTCCTCATGTAGCAGAAGCAACAAATCATCTAACACCATTCATTAAGGATGAAGATTTAATCACCCCTTTTACCGGATTAGGCCATTTTTATCAAGGGCAAGGACTATATCAAGAAGCAGAACCTTGGTTGAGCCAGTGTTTAGAATTAATTAAAAGTCGCCTTGGTGCAGAACATCCCGCCGTTGCCATGAGCCAGAATAATTTGGCAGAACTCTACTGTGTGACAGCACGGTACAGTGAAGCTGAACCATTATTTCTGCAAGCTTTAGAACTCATTCAACACCTATTAGGAGGAGCAGAACATCTTGTTGTTACCTCTATCCAGAATAATCTGGCTAGATTCTACCGCGTCACAGGACGTTACAGTGAGGCTGAAGTTCTTTATAAGCAAGCTTTAGAAATCCAGCAACGCTTATCAGGAGCAGAAGATATTTCTGTCACACCTATCCAGAATAATCTGGCATTAATCTACCGTTTGACAGGAAGGTACAGTGAAGCCGAAGTTCTGTATCAGCAAGCTTTAGAGATCAAGCAACGCCTGTTAGGAACAGAACATCTCGATGCTGCCATTTGCCTGAATAATCTGGCTAAACTCTACAGCGTGACAGGAAGGTACAGTGAAGCCGAAGTTCTATACCAGCAAGCTTTAGAGATCAAGCAACGCCTGTTAGGAGCAGAACATCCCAATGTCATCCTAATCCAGAGTAATCTGGGAGAACTTTACCGTGTAACAAAACGCTACAGTGAAGCCGAATCTTTGTTTCTGCAAGTTTTAGAACTTAGAAAACGTTTGTTAGGAACAGAACATCCCGATGTCGCCATTAGCCTGAATAATCTGGCGGAACTTTACTATGCGACAGAAAGGTATAGTGAGGCTGAACCATTGTATCGGCAAGCTTTAGAACTCAACCAACGTTTGTTAAGAGCAGAACATCCCGATATCGCCATTAGTATGATTAATCTGGCAAAACTCTACCGTGCAACAGAAAGGTACAGTGAAGCCGAACCTTTTTATCTCCAAGTTTTAGAACTCTGGCAAAGGTCGTTAGGCGCAGAACATCCCGATGTCGCCATTATCATGAATCATCTTGCAGAAGTCTACTATGCAACAGGACGCTACAGTGAAGCTGAACCTTGGTATCGTCAAGTTTTAGAACTCAGGCAACGCCTGCTAGGAACAGAACACCTTGATGTCGTCACTAGCCTGAATAATTTAGCAGAAATCTATTCTTTGACAGGACGCTACAATGAAGCTGAACCTTTGTTTTTACAAGCTTTAGAATTAAACCAACGCCTGCTAGGAACAGAACACCTTGATGTCGTCACTAGCCTGAATTATCTGTCAGGACTCTACTATTTGACAGAACGCTACAGCGAAGCCGAACCTCTTTATCGGCAAGCTTTAGAAATCAGGCAACGCCTGTTAGGAACAGAACATCTCGATGTTGCCACTAGCCTGAATAATCTAGCAGAAATCTATTCTTTGACAGGACGCTACAATGAAGCCGAACCCCTCTATCGCCAAGCTTTAGAAATCAGGCAACGCCTGTTAGGAACAGAACATCTCGATGTTGCCACTAGCTTGAATCATCTGGCAGAACTTTACGAATCAATAGGAAGGTACAGTAAAGCCGAAACCTTATTTCTGCAAGCTTTAGAAATCAGGCAACGCTTGTTAGGAGCAGAACATCTCGCTGTTGCCAACAGCTTAAATAATCTGGCGGCACTTTACAAATTACAAGGAAGGTACAGCAAAGCCGAACCCCTCTATCGCCAAGCTTTAGAAATCATTCAACGCTTGTTAGGAGTAGAACATTTCGCTGTTGCCACTAGCTTGAGTAATTTGGCAGAACTTTATGAATCAATAGGAAGATACAAGGAAGCTGAACCTCTTTATCAGGAAGCTTTAGAACTCATTCAACGCCTGTTAGGAACAGAACATCCTAATGTTGCTACTGTCATGAATAATTTGGCGTTTCTCTACAAGTCAACAAAACGCTACAGTGAAGCTGAAGCATTGTTTCTACAAGCTTTAAAACTCAATAAACGCTTGTTAGGAGCAGAAAATCTCAATGTTGCCGCTAACCTACATAATCTGGGAGAACTTTACCGTGAGACAAGAAGGTATAGTAAAGCCGAACAGCTATTTCTGCAAGCTTTAAAACTCAGGAAACGCTTGTTAGGAGTAGAACACCATGATGTCGCCACTAGTCTGCATAATCTGGCATGTCTCTACCATACAACCAGAAGGTATCGTGAAGCCGAACCTTTATATCACCAATCTGTGGAAATTTATCAGCGCACTTTGGGTGTAGGTCATCCTTACACCAGGACAGCGCAGAGAAATTATGTTCTATTTTTAATAAAAGCATATCGTTAGTGCAATATCTAAAAATGAAGCTGTTAAGATTCACGCAGAGACACAGAAGCGCGGAGAGTGACGAGAAAGTTATATTAATTTGGAATTTGTAATTAAGGAATATGGCATTGCTCTCTCATTTCAACCTCATAAGTTTCTGCTGACATCACGCCCAAATTTTCTGCATATTGAGTACAAACCCAGGTAGCACATCTTCACCAGAGAGAGTCTGAGGTGATTTGAGAATTTCCACATCTTTTCCCGGACGATAAATTTCTACTTCTTGTTTTTTGCGATTAATTAACCAACCTAAACGACAGCCATTTTCGATATACTCTTGCATTTTATTTTGAGTTTTTTTTAAGCTGTCATTAGGTGAGAGTATCTCAATGACAAAATCAGGACATAGCGGAATAAATTTCTCTTTTTGTTCTTTCGTTAACGCATCCCAACGAGATTTTGCTACCCAAGAAACATCGGGCGAACGGTCAGCACTATTTGGTAAAGTAAATCCAGTTGATGAATCAAATACTTCTCCTAACTGATGTTGATCATTCCAGAACCATATTTGACCATTAACATGAGAATTGCTTTTGCCTGTCTCTCCTCCTGTGGGTGGCATAATAATTAATTCTCCTTGGGCATTGCGTTCTAATTTTAAATCGGGATTTTCTTCACAGAGTTGATAAAATTGTTCTCTTGTGAGTTGAATTATAGAATTGAGGTTTAATGTAATTGCTGTCATAGAGTAAAAGGCAACAGAAAAAACTCATCTATCCCAATACTTTTCGGTTTAGCGTTATGAGTTCTTGCAGATCCCCCCAACCCCCCTTAAAAAAGCAGGGCTATTTTTCTGTTTACCACCTTAAAAAGGAGGTCGCCGCAGGCGGGGGGATCTGCATCTAGGATGAATCAACCTTTATCCGAGAAGCATTGTCTACCTATTCTTAAAATAACTGTAAGTATCGAGCTTTAACCACAAAGATTCAGGAGTATTTTAGCTTGCTCCAGTCATTGATATTCCATAATTAAGAGACAAGCGACAGTGGAGGCGGTGATGACTGTACAGTTATTAAGACGTAAATTCACAGTGCAGCAATACCACAAAATGTTTGAGTTGGGGATTCTTACAGAAGATGAGCGAGTTGAATTAATCCGGGGAGAAATTATTGAGATGTCGCCGATTGGGACAAAACACGCTGCTTGTGTAAAGTGCTTAAATAAACTCTTGTCTAGTAAGTTAAGGGATAAAGTTCTCATTGCTATTCAAGACCCTGTGGAACTGAGCGATAATTCACAACCGCAGCCAGATGTGGCTTTACTCAAACCCCGTGATGATTTTTATGCAGATGCACACCCTAAACCTCAAGATATTTTCTTACTGATTGAAGTTGCTGATTCAACAATAATCTATGACAGGGAAGAAAAGATTCCTTTATATGCGGAAGCTAATATAATTGCGGTTTGGTTAGTAGATATTAATGAACAAGTTGTGGAAGTTTATCAACAACCAACCGCCACAGGATATCAGTTTATGCAAAAGTTTGCTGGTGGTGAAACTTTATCAATTCCAGGTTTCTCTGATGTCACAATTACGGTCAATGAAATCTTCGGTAGATAAATTACTACCTCTTTCCTCTCCCTCTGTGTTCTCTGAGTCTTCTATTTTTGTCTCACGCAAAGGCAAGGCAGCGCGTTGGGCGGGTTTCCCGACTTGTAGCGACTGCCGCGCAAAGGCGCAAAGAAGAGTTTTAGATGTGTTTTGATGGTGTCATTTTGAGTTATGAACACCAAATTTCAGCTTTTGAACTCGAACATTCTCGTTTGAAACAGGAATATTCTTGTTTCATATCCGAACATTCTCATTTGAAACAGGAATCTTCTCGTTTCAAACTAAAGCATTCTCGTTTCAAACTAAAACGTTCTTGTTTTGAACAGGAACATTCTCGTTTCAAGCCTGAACTGTCAGGTTATAAACCCGAAGCTTCAAGGATAAAACGCGATCGCTCTCACTACAAACTAAAATACAATCACCCAAAAGCTATCTTTACTGTGCTATTCGCCAAACCTTGATGGTATTATCTTCGCTGCCGCTGATAATAGTCTTACCATCAGCCGTAAAACCGACGGATGTCACTGTATCTGCATGACCTGTTAATGTATTTAAGACTTCTCCTGTGGCTAAATTCCAAAGTTTGATGGTACGATCGCGGCTGGCACTGGCTAAGGTCATACCATCTGGGCTAAAAGCCACACAGGTAACGGTGTTTGCATGACCTGTTAAGGTGCGAATAACTTCGCCGGATGCGACATCCCAAAGTTTAATGGTGCGATCGCGGCTGGCGCTGGCTAAAGTGGTACTATCAGGACTAAAGGCTACTGATGTGATTGTATTGGGATTTCCCGTCAATGTGCGGGCTGGGTCATCTTGATAAAGATGCCAAAGTTTTATGGTTTTATCAAAACTCCCACTGGCTAAGTTACGTCCATCTGGGCTAATAGCAACTGACCGCACCCAATATTTATGTCCTTTAAGTGTGCGAATTAATTTACCTGTGCCTAAATTCCACATTTTCAGGGTGTTATCATCACTCCCGCTGACCAAAATTTTTCCATTGGGACTAATAGCTAATGCTTGAATGGAATCAGTGTGTCCCGTTAGCGAATAGACTATTTTCCCTGTACTCAAATTCCAGGCTTTAATAGTTTGATCATCACTCCCGCTGACCAAAGTTTTGCCATTGGGACTAATAGCCACAGCATTGACTTTTTGCGAATGTCCATTTAGGGTGAGTATTTCTTTTCCTGTGGCAATATTCCACATTTTAATATTACGTTCCCCTTCGCCACTACTAGCAATTGTCTGCCCATCGGGACTAATGGCGACAGAGACAACAGATTTTGCCGCACCTTTGAGGGTTTTAGTTAAGGAAATATTTTTAACTGGAACATTGGGTGACTGACCAAAAACAACTTCACCCTGAGTAGAACTGTAATTTCCTGGCTTCAGTCTCGATAAAACACTAGTTTGAATTTGGCGATATTTTTGATACCAAGAATCACTAAAACCAAATAACAAAATGAAAGCAGCGCCTAAAACTAAACTTTTAACAAAAGCATATTTAAAGGAGAACTTTGATTTTGGTTGAGTTACGGTGAATTTTCCCGATGACTGTCCCGCAGCGGGTAAGGCGCGTGGGAGTGATGGAATCAAATCTTTAATCACTTCATCGGCTGACTGGTAGCGTTGGCTTAAGTCTTTTTGCAACAGCTTTGTCATCACCCCTTCCAATTCTGGCGACAAAGGACTACGCAAATATTCCCGCCAACTGTTCGCCCAGCCATAGCCATGTTCCATCCACAATTGAAAAGGGGATGTTCCCGTTAGTAGATGAAAACAGGTAGCCCCCAAACTGAACAAATCACTAGCTGGGTAAGCTTTCCCATCTCTGATTTGTTCCAGTGGAGAATAACCATGCGAACCAATGGATGTACCATTTTTATTCTTGACTTTTTCGGTTAATTGCTTAGATGAACCAAAATCAATCAAGCTAAGTCGCCCATCATATCGACAGCGAATTAAATTTTCTGGTTTAATGTCTCGGTGAATCACACCGCGATCGTGAATGAATTTGAGTACAGGCAGCAAATCGAGTAAAATTGCTTGAATTTCATTCGCTTTATAGACTTTGCGCTGTTGTAATTCTTTTAACAAGTTCTGCCCATTAATAAACTGTTGCACCAAATAAAGGCAGTTATCTTGTTCAAAGTATGCAATTAGTGTGGGAATTTGGGGATGTTCGCCGAGTTGTTGCAGTCGTTTGGCTTCTTCTGCAAATAACTCCATTGCTTTTTTCTGTGACCAAGTTCCTTGAAATTTCGGTGCTAATTGCTTAATTACACACAGTTCATTGAGTTTATCGGTATCTTCAGATAAATAAGTTCTACCAAATCCCCCCTCATCGGAAAGCACCCGAATCACCCGAAAGCGATTTCTTAACAGTGGTACCAAAGGGGTGCTACAAGTTTGGCATGACTGCTTTCCTTTAGGATTTAGGGGATTTGGACAATCGGGATTTAAGCAGCAGATCATTATCTGACAGGCGCAACTGCATAAAAATTTTTACTAAATTAACCCCGATATTTCCCTAGATTATGATTGACTCTCACGTATTGATGGTAGATCCCGCAGGTAATGGGGAGTGGGGAATCAATTATATAGTCAATTTTGGTAAATGCTCATAAGTTTTCCTCAATGCTGGAAAACGAAGAGAGTCATCAGCTGAATTTTATCGATTATAGCAGCTAGGCAAAAGTAGCAGACAGGTTAAGAGTGTCATTAGTCAAGACAAATGACTAATGACTCATGACTAATAATAACTAAGGCTTTTGTGTGGCGATCGCTAATTTTGCCCCCTGGACTTGTCTAACTTGATCCATCACTGCCACTACTTTACCGTGGGTGACTGTTGCATCAGCATTCACAATTACTAATGCTTCTTGGTTATCGCCTACCAAGGTACGCAATTGTTCGGCTAAACCTTCAACAGTGGTTGGTTGACGGTTGACACTTACTACTCCATCTTGATCGACTGTGACAGTAATTTTCGCTGGAACTTGCTGCTGTTTGGCTGTCGCCGCTTTGGGCAAGTTGACGGGTAAACCTTCTGAGCGAGTTAAAAATAACGTTGACATAATAAAAAATGTCAAAATCGCAAATATCACATCAATCATCGGTACAATGTTAATTTGCGGTGGTAAATCCGGCTCATCTTGTAGACGCATAGGTTCTGTCTCCTCGTTCATAGCGGCGGCGATAGAGCAGTTCTAATTGTCCACCATATTCTTGTATTGCGGCAATCTGGCGTTGATATAACCCGCGAAAGGTATTAGCAAATAAAAGTGTAAAAATAGCTACGACTAATCCTGAAGCTGTAGAAACTAGCGCTTCACTAATACCTGCGGTAACTCCTGTGGTCTGTGTCCCGCCTACATCACCCAAGTTTAATGATGCGAAAGAAGCAATCAAACCCAAAACAGTACCCAGTAGGCCTAAAAGTGGTGCAAGACCAATAATTGTGTCAAATATATTTTGAAAACGTTTGAGAACCGGGATTTCGGCTTGCGCTTCACTTTCTAAAGCGAGACGAAATTCTTCTGGGTTTGGTTCTTCTAGTTGCAGCGCCGCTAAAAAAATCCTTGTCATCGGCAAATCTGCATTCTTTTGCAATTTATCCAACGCGCCAACAACATTATCGAGGCGGTAGAGATTCAATACTTCTCTGACTACGCGATTTTGCCGAGTATTGATGCGATACCAAAAGCGGACTCGCTCGATAATTAAGGCAATTCCTACCACACTAAACACCAGCAGGGGCCACATGACCACGCCGCCTGCTTGAAACAGCTGATTCATGAACATGTAATATCTCTAGGAACTAAAATGGACAGCGTTACAGTTAGACTAGCAGTTTACGGTACTAAATGATATATCTTATCAATAAGCGATATAAAAAATACATAGCTATGTCAAGTTAAATTTATTTTTGATGACATGATTAATCGTCCTCTTTCAAAGTTTGAGTAGCTCAAGTTGTTACCAATTAAGTACTTACCTAGGCAGACATTGGCGAGAGGTTAACTAAGGTATGTTTAGCTTGATTGCCTGATTTAACCTACAGACCGTTTTATCAGAACTCATTAACTAATAAGAAATTGCAATAAATCAAAGCAGGTGTTGACTTGAAGTAAAAAAAAATACATCATTTAAGGTTTCCTATTCCCGCATTGTCTCATAGACTAGGGGCAGCAACCTTATTCAAAACTGGCTGAGGAAAGTGGAAATTGACTGAGACGAACAACTTAAACTCTTCCTTCCCGGATGTTTCCCGTAGAGAATTACGCGATTTGGTGCGGACTCAATTGCAAATGCTGCTAGAATCAGCCGATTTACAAGCAGCAAAAGCGATTCTTGTACCTGTACAACCTGCGGACATTGCTGAAGCTATTGAAGGTTTACCCGAAGCAATGCACGCTCTGGCTTTTCGTTTGCTTTCTAAGGATGAGGCGATCGCAGTTTATGAATATCTAGACTATAGCGTACAAGAACGGCTGATTGAAGAATTAAAAAGTCAAGAAGTCCGAGATATTGTCGATCAAATGTCCTCGGATGACAGGGCTAGGTTATTTGATGAGTTACCTGCAAAAGTTGTCAATCGTTTACTAGAACAATTAAGTCCTGTAGAACGTCAAGCGACAGCTTTGCTGTTGGGTTATGAACCTAATACAGCCGGGCGAATTATGACTCTAGAGTTTATTTCCCTGAAAGAAAATATTACAGTCACTCAGGCTCTAGAGCGAATTCGTCGTTTGGCTAGTGCCAGTGAAATCATTTATTATCTTTATGTCACCGATGCAGATAGAAGGTTAACAGGAATTGTATCTTTGCGAGATGTGGTAACATCTCAGCCAGAACAAATCATTGGTGAAATTATGACCCGTGATGTGGTATTTGTTCGCACAGATACAGACCAAGAAGAAGTAGCGAGAATAATTCAAAGATATGACTTTTTAGCTGTGCCTGTAGTAGATAAACAACAGCTTTTAGTGGGAATTGTCACAGTCGATGATGTCATTGATATTTTAGAAGAAGAAACCACCAAAGATATTTACGCTTTAGGTGGTGGTGTGCAGTCGAGTGGCGATAATTATTTCCAAATGAATTTAATGGAAGTAGCGCGTAAACGAGTGCTATGGTTATTTGTTTTATTAATCACTAATACGGTTACAGGCACAATTATTAAATCTCAAGAAGATATTTTAACCAAAGTAGTCACACTAACAGCCTTTATTCCTTTATTAACAGGGACTGGTGGTAACGTTGGCGCTCAATCTTCTACAGTAGTGATACGCGGGATGAACACAGATGAAATTCGTTCCCTTGGGCCATTGCAAGTAATTGGCAGAGAAGCGATCGCTGGTTTATTGTTAGGTGGTATGTTGGGGATAGTAGCTACAGTCTGGGCTTACTTTTTGCAAGGACGAATTGAAGTGGCGATCGCAGTCGGTAGTAGTTTAGTAGCAATTTCCATCTTAGCTTCTGTCTCTGGTTCCGCACTGCCATTTTTATTCCGGATGTTGCGCTTAGACCCAGCTTTAATGTCAGCACCATTTATCACTACAGCCGTCGATGTCTTAGGCGTTTTAATTTATTTCAATTTGGCACGGGTAATTTTAAAGTTGTAGACATTGCCATATCAACTACTCAAACATGAAACTTTTGATTCTCTCTGCGCCTTTGCGTCTCTGCGTGAGCAAATTCATCCCGCATTTATCAATTCCCCAAACTACTTAACTTCAAACCCCCGCAAACCTTCTGGTTCCTCATACTCAGTCACCACCTCCTGCACTATCGCCGCAGGTGGGACAGAGTGACACCAACGAATCATTTCCTCCACAACCACCCGCGCCCCTTCAAATACCGCTTCGACCCGGCTATCAGGAAGATTTCGTACCCAACCAGTTAAACCCAACTGGCTGGCGGTATCAACTGTTGCATAGCGATAGCCCACTCCTTGAACTCGGCCAGAAATTAAGACATGGGCGCGAATTATTTCTGGTAGTTGTGCTGAATCTTGCATAAACTGGTGAATTCTTTACGATTTCCAGTCTACCTGTTATGTGAATCTAGAACAAAATTTTAATTGCACACTCAAGTTTTGGTGGTTCAGTTTTTTCGCAAATGCAACTGCTGTAATAGTAGCCGAAGATAATGATAAATTATTGTTTGTACATCCTCATAATCAGCGGATGTCTGCATCCCTAATTACAGATCACCATCTATCAATCTGTTAATTTTAGAATTTGAATTCTGCCTTACTTATGTCTAATTTACCACCTTTAAATCCCGATACAATTTGGGGAATCCTCAAGGATCAAATTGATGACGCTACGGTCAATCAGTTAGTCTGGTACTATTTAGGATATCGCTATAACTCCACAACAAATAAATGGGAAAGTAACGAAGTTATCCTCGAATGGCGAGATGAATACCCAGAACCGCCTAATTTTCTCGAAAGTCGTCCTGCAACCATGAAGTTAACTCGTTCTATCCCCAAAGAATATAAACAGATTGTCAAAGAAAAATTGGGTTTTAAAGGTTATAAAATTGGGGAATTTACGCCCAGAGAAACACGCAGAGCCACAGCCGCTAATTGGTTGTTAAGTTATTGGCAGCAACAAAATCCAGAATTATAGTTATTTGAGAGGTTTAAAATATTCAATAAATCTTGAGTATTTAGGCTGAAGTCATAACGCAATGCCATGTAACTGCTCTAGCAATATTCAGTTGATATGAAAATATTTCAACTGAATATTATTTTTGAAAAATCATATATAAAATTATTTTCATTTATTTTAGAAAATCTATCGCCTGAAGGTAGATAGTTAATTATTGCCAAATATTCAGTAATTTTCGTAATTATCCTGCAAAAAACACCCATTTAGATATTATCTAGTATATCTATAGATAGAGGAAGTGATTGTTTAATTATTTCTGTAGACCGATTTGCAAATTGATTAATAATTACGAAAATACTGATATTCGCTTTATATACTTGAAAAATTTTTATGGCTAATTCCATTGAATTTACTTTATTTGCCCCTTATAACAAAGGCGCTGCATTAATTGCTTCTTTTTCTGATTGGCAAGAAATTTCAATGAAAAAAGGAGAAGATGGCTATTTTCGCACAACTGTAGAATTAGAAGATGGTGTTTATCAATATAAATTCCGTGTTCAGTCCAAATCATGGTTCTTTGAAGCAGATCAATGGGTAGAGGTAACAGATCCCTATGCAACTGATATTGACGAATTAGGCAGTAAAGATAATAGTGTAATCCGCATTAAAGATGGAAAAAAAATTGTTGATACTTACGTCTGGCATCATGATGATAAATCCTTACCAGCAGACCATGAATTAGTTATTTATGAATTACATGTTGGGGATTTTTCTGGTGGTGAAGATGACCCTTATGCTAGAGGTAAATATAAACACGTTATTGAAAAGTTAGATTATTTATGTGAGTTAGGAATTAACGCGATTGAGTTACTACCAGTTAAAGAATATCCTGGTGATCATAGTTGGGGTTATAATCCACGTTATTTTTTCGCAACTGAATCGAGTTATGGTTCTACAGAAGGGTTAAAGCAACTCATAGATGAATGCCATAACCGGGGTATTCGGGTGATTATGGATGGGATTTATAATCACTCAGAATCTTCTAGTCCCTTAACTCAAATAGATCATGATTATTGGTATCACCATGCGCCCCGTGACCCTGATAATAGCTGGGGGCCAGAATTTAATTATGAGTTATACGATGAAAATTTAGAGACTTATCCCGCACGCAAATTTATTGGTGATACAGTCCGTTTTTGGGTGCAAGAATATCATATAGATGGCATTCGCTACGATGCAGCTAGACAAATAGCAAATTATGATTTCATGCACTGGATAGTCCAAGAAGCGAAAAAAACTGCTGGTGCTAAACCTTTTTATAATGTTGCTGAACACATCCCAGAAACTACTAGTATTACCAATATTGATGGGCCGATGGATGGCTGTTGGCATGATAGTTTTATGCACACAGTCACAGCACATATTTGCGGTGATAGGTTTGATTTAGAAAACCTCAAGGATGTGATTGATCCGAAACGTCAAGGTTTCATGGGTGCGACTAATGTTGTTAATTATCTTACCAACCATGACCATAATCGCGTGATAGTTGAGTTAGGTAATCGAAACATTTTCGATGAAGAAGCTTTTAGGCGCATTAAATTAGGTGTGGCTATTTTGATGACGGCTGTTGGTGTACCTTTGGTATGGATGGGACAAGAGTTTGGCGAATACAAACCTAAAACACCAGAATCATCAAAAATTGATTGGACACTACTAGGTAATGATTTAAATCGGAGTTTATTTGATTACTACAAAGGCTTGATTCATTTACGGAAAAATAGTCATGCCTTATACACCGAAAATATTGATTTTATCCATGAAAACCCTGAAGCTAAGGTAGTGGCTTATAGCCGTTGGAATGATGAAGGTTCCCGTGTAGTTGTAGTAGCCAATTTTTCCGAAAACTTTTTAGGCGGCTATCATGTGCCTAACTTTCCTTGTGGCGGTACTTGGCATGAGTGGACTGCTAATTATGATGTTGAGGCTGGCGATGATGGGATTATAACTGATCTTGGCCCTTATGAAGCTAAAGTATTCGTTTGGCAATAACAGGATTCTCTGACATTGAGTTAGGCAGATTATAACGCAGTCAAGGGGGCTATATTTGCCCCCTTTTTATTTGTGATTAGATAGTGGGCGATCGCCAGCAATTATTCTCCTCCACAAGTACAATTAAACTATCAATAGACTCAGGAATAAAGTCTGTTTAAATAAAAATCCATGAATTGATTGTTGTGCTTTTGACCTAAAATGTGTATATTACTTTTCACTCCAGCAACGAGATCACCAAAATCTCCAGAGTCTCTCCATGCACAATAAATTATCTAATACTAACATTAAAAGTTCTCACATCTTATTAACGCCTCACGACGTTAAAACAAGATTGCCAATCACTAAATCGGCAGAACATACAGTTTTAAACTATAGAGAAGAACTAGAACATATTTTAGATTTTCAGGATAGTAGAAAATTTATTGTAGTTGGGCCTTGTTCTATCCACGACACAAAAGCAGCGATAGAATATGCTGAGAAATTAAAAATATTAGCTGATAAAGTCAAAGATAAACTCTTATTAGTTATGCGAGTTTACTTTGAAAAACCTAGAACAACAGTAGGCTGGAAAGGCTTAATTAATGACCCTGATATGGATGATTCTTTCCATGTAGAGAAAGGCTTATTAACTGCCAGAAGCTTGCTATTAAAAATTACAGAATTAGAATTACCCGCTGGTACAGAAGCCTTAGATCCCATCATCCCGCAATATATCAGTGAACTAATTACATGGTCAGCCATTGGGGCAAGAACCACAGAATCACAAACGCACCGGGAAATGTCTAGCGGACTTTCTATGCCCGTAGGTTTTAAAAATGGCACTGATGGGAATATTCAAGTAGCTTTAAATGCACTCCACTCAGCTAAAAGTCCTCATAACTTTTTAGGGATTAATAATAAAGGACAAGTCAGTGTTTTTCAAACGAAAGGGAATCCCTACGGTCATGTGATTTTACGTGGTGGAAATCAGCCTAATTACGATGCTGCTAATGTCAAATTAGTAGAAGACAAATTAAAAGAGTCTAATTTACCCCCAAGAATTGTGATTGACTGTAGTCATGGCAATACTAATAAAGACTACAAATTACAGTCTCAAGTATTTGAAGATGTGATTCAACAAATCGTTGATGGTAATACTTCAATAGTGGGGATGATGTTGGAATCGCATTTATATGAAGGCAATCAACCATTAAATTGCCAGCCAGAAGAATTAAAGTATGGGGTTTCTGTAACCGATAAATGTATTGGTTGGGAAGAAACAGAAAAAATTATTTTGGCAGCCCATGAAAAATTGAGGTAGTAGTAGAGACGTTGCATTGCAACGTCTCTAGATTAGTTTTACATAATCGTGCTAATTTCTTTCAAATAAACTCTGGTAAATGGTTCATCTTCTCCCAAGGTATAGTCTTCAATCAATCCCTTGCGTTTGATTGAAATATCATTGCCTTTTTTAATTACTACTGTAGAACCATCAACCAAATCACGCACTAACATCATTTCGGTTTCAGTGGGGTTATCTAAAATGACAATGTTGCTACCTTGATAGAACATTCCCTCTGTGTTCAAAGTCTCTGATTCATACTCAGCAATTAACAAATCTAGTTTGGGATTCCGCAGCAAACTTTGGAGATTACTGTTGTAATCTGGGCGAAGAACTTTTTGTGAGCGATTAACAAAAACAGCTTCACGACAAACAGCGCCTATTGTCCATTCAGGATGTTGTAATAAAATATGGTCAATTGTTGTTTGTAGTTCCTGAACGGAGATTTTGTTAAAGGTGATAGTGGGAATTCTGGCATCAATACCCGACGCAAAAAACGTTTCGAGGATGCGGGATGGAACATCAACGCTTTCACCCACGGCTGGGTTGAGGTGCATTAAAATACCTGGTGCGGCATTAATTTCCAAGATAGCAAAGTTACCCTGTTTCCAAGACTCCGCTAAATCTTCGGTAATCACATCAATACCCAGACAAGTTAGGCGAAAATGTTGGGCAATGTCTTGAGCCAGGATAATATTATCATCATGAATTGTATGGGTGGCATTGATACTCACGCCACCAGCAGAAAGATTGGCAACTTTCCGCAAGTAGATAGTCCGACTTTTTTCGAGAATACTCTTCAAAGACAGACGCTGTTCTTCTAGATACAACTCCATCGCCTCATCAATTTGAATTTTGCTCATTGCTGAGGTGGGTGAATCTAAACGTTCAGGTTTGCGATTTTCTTGACGAATTAATTCGTTAATGCTGGAGTAACCATCACCTGTTATTGATGCTGGACGGCGTTCTGTGGCGGCGACAAATTTGCCGTTAACACACAGTAAGCGAAAATCTTTACCAGCAATGCTTTTTTCGACAATTATGCGTGTGGATTGATTGTCGGGAATTGCAGCAAAGGCGCGACCGTAAGCAGATTCTAACTCGTAGGAGTCTTGTACTTCGGCGGTGACACCTATTCCTTTGTGACCAACAACAGGTTTTACCGCTACTGGGTAGCCAATTTCTCTAGCCACTATCAAGGCTTCCTTTTCACTAGTGACAATTTCACCTTTGGGAACTGGAAAGCCTAAATTACCCAAAAAGTCTTTACAATCATCTTTGCGGGTGGTGAAGTCAGAATCTATATGACTATCACAGTCAAAGGTGGTGGCGACACCACGAACTTGTTTTTTTCCCCAGCCGTATTGCATCAGTCCTTCATCCCAAAGATAAAAGGCGGGGATACCTTTTTCGTCGGCGGTGCGTAATAAGGCGTAGACTGTGGGGCCACCATAGACAGATTCGCGGAATCTGGTTTGTAAGTTTACTAGTTGCTCATCAAAGAGAAAATCTTCGTCTTGACCGATCGCTTCAAACCAATCCCACACACAATAAATTACGGCTCTAGTTGTGCGGGGATGCAGCGATTGAATGCTAATGCGAGTAAACTTGTCCTCTGGCTTGACATTGAAGTGGGTGAGGTGCAAATCCATTTCCAGCTTTCCCACTTCTGAGGCGGTGCGTGCAAACAAATGGGCGTAAGATTCATAAGTTTGATTGCCTATAAGGGGATAGCGATCGCTAATTTTGGCAACATAATCTTCTATGGGCAAAGGTTCTCTATACCCAGTCAGCGCCACATCAAATACTAATGCTCCTCTATCTAGATAGGGGTTCGGCCCGGCGTAATGCTGGAAGTTGAAAACATCAAACACATCTGTTCTTCTGGCATTTACACGGACTAAATTGGTGCTTTTTTCTTGAATCATTGATTCTCAACCTTTGCTAAACACCCTGAAGTTTCAACTTTAATTTGTGGTTGCTTAGACTCAATCAATTATTGTAGATTGATTCAATTTAACTTGGACAAGCTGTAACTTTGTCTTTGACTTTGTTAACCTCACCCTAATTGTAGTCATTAAGTATTTTCAACTATCTCAGGGCATAATTAAATTCATCCAATATTGAAGAAAAACAATAGCATCTTACACGTAATTGGCAATGATAAAAATATACCCTTTGAAGGGTGATTTTTTTTTGAGAAAAAGATATAAGTAGAAAAATATGGTTTCGAGGAGACAGCCAAATATGAATAGCACAAAAGCTGATCTCAGAGATGAAGTTAGAGAACTTGCCGAGGAAGCTTTTCATTGTAAGCTGATTTCGGGCTATGGAGATGGCCCAGATATCAACGAATTTCAAATTGTCTACCAAGGTAAACCAAGACATTTACCTCTGGAACAAGCACGTTTATTTTTAGTGAACTTGCTTTACAAAATTCGTCCGCAGTAGGATTTTTTTTTAGATGTGTAGATGACTATACTCAAATTCATTGAGCTAAGACAATCCAAAATCCAGTTATAACGCTTCTCTGTTCAGCTTTATCATCGTTGATCAAGCAGATAAAATAGTGCCTAAAAACTATGAGGTTTTAGTGCGATTACTTGAGAAGAGTTATACGTAAACTATTACTACCTGAGTAATTGGTAATTCCGCCAAATGAATTACCAATTACCAAAGATGCTGAATTTAGCAAAAATTCATTATATATAAAGTTATATAATTTAACTTTTACGAGTAAAAATTAATCTGCCCAATGGCTGATTTGATTGGGGTAATTGTCATGGTTTATTGAAATTAATCTAAATTTAATTCTTAATCCGGTTATTCGAGGGGCATTATGACAGAAGCTACACATAAACGCCAGTTGCTAATTATTGGTGGAGCAGAAGATAAAGAAGGTGATTGTCAGATTCTGCGAGAGTTTGTCCGTCGTGCTGGGGGTACAAAAGCCAATATTGTAATTATGACGGCTGCCACAGAACTGCCTAGGGAAGTGGGAGAAAATTATATTAGAGTTTTTGGACGGCTAGGTGCAGAAAATGTTCGCATTATTGACACTGAAACCCGTGAAGATGCTAAGTCTTCTACTGCTTTAGAAGCAATTAGTAAGGCAACTGGGGTATTTTTTACTGGAGGAGACCAAGCGCGAATTACTGGTATTCTCAAGGATACCGAAATCGATGCGGCTATTCACCAACGCTACGCTGAAGGTGCGGTTGTAGCAGGGACTAGTGCGGGTGCGGCTGTGATGCCCGATAAAATGATTGTTGAGGGTGATTCTCAGAGTACACCACGGATGGAAATTGTGGAAATGGGGCCAGGTATGGGTTTTCTGCCAGGGGTAGTTATTGACCAACATTTCTTGCAACGGGGACGCTTAGGACGTTTAATTACAGCTTTAGTCCGTGAACCTGCGGTGTTAGGATTTGGGATTGATGAGAATACAGCGATCGCAGTTACTGATGACCAAATCGAAGTTATTGGTGAAGGTTCGGTCACAATTGTGGATGAATCGGAATCTACATATAACAATGCAGACCAAATTCTCCGGGATGAACCTCTAGCAATCTGCGGTGCGAAGCTGCATATCCTACCAAATGGTTATAAATTTAACCTGAAAACTCGGCAACCAATTTTGACTAATGGTGTTGTCGCTAGTGAAGCTGTGAATGAATCTGTAGGGGTGTAAGGAAAGTAGGTTGGGTGAAGCGATAGCGAAACCCAACAAAATCTAATCAGGTTTTTAACGAACCACAGAGACGCAGAGGTCGCTGAGAGAAGATCGCACTACACTTTATGATCAAACCACCAAGGGTCTTGATTTGAATTGGTTTTAATCAAAAACGCTTTTTTACGCAAGAACCGTTTGAGGGCGGCTGTACCCATACGTGAACCGCCTAAACCGGAGAATTTGAAAGCGTTTTTTTCGCCTTCGTGCATAATGGCGGTGAGGGCGGCATCATTAATACTGATAGCACCTGCATCAATTTGTTGGGCAACTGTGATAGCTTCAGTTTCAGTTTCTGCAAACACCGCCGCACTCAGTCCATAAATTGAATCGTTCGCTAAATTTACTGCTTCCTCAACTGTGGTAAAAGGCATGATTGGCATGATAGGGCCAAATGTCTCTTCCGTCATGACTTTCATTGTATGGTTAACATGAGTTAGCACTGTGGGACGACACCACCAACCACCGCCTAACTCTTCAACTTTACCGCCGCAATGTATCACCGCACCTTTTTCTACCGCATCGGCGAGATGTTCGTTAATTATCCCAGCTTGTCTTTCGGCAATAATCGGGCCGATTTCGCCACTTTCAACTGTCGGATGGGCTAGTTGTAGGCGATGCGCTTTCGCTACTAACTGATGATAAAACTTTTCCAAGATAGATTCGGCGACGTAAATACGCTCAATTGATAAACATGATTGTCCGGTGTTGACGACGGAACCCCATAAAATCGCTGATGTGGCTAATTCTAAATCGGCAGATTCCAACACGATCGCCGGATCTTTCCCGCCCAATTCCAAAAAAGCGGGGATAAATCTTTGTGCGGCGGCTTCTGCAACTTTGCGTCCAGTGGCGACACTACCTGTAAAACAAACTAAATCTACATTCTCAATTAAAGCCGCTCCAGTTTCTCCCGCGCCTTCCACAAAACTGAAAACATCACGCAAGGCGGGAACTTGATTAATTGCAGCAATAAGTGGGGCGATGAAACGCGGTGCAATTTCACTGGGTTTGACAACCACAGCACAACCCGCCAGCAGTGCGGGAATACTATCTATAGTAGACAGCAACAAAGGAAAATTCCAGGGACTAATTACCCCAACTACAGGGTAAGGCGTTGATGTTTGTTGTAGGGCGATAAAGGGAATTGATGTATTTTTGGCAGAATCTTGTAATAAGTCTGGCGCTAATCCACACCAGCGATCGATGCTAGAAAGGAATGAGTCGATTTCCATCACCGAGATAGATAATCTACCTGTATCATTGACCAAAGCATCTGTGAGTTTTTCCCGTCCAGCCAAGATTGCTTGCTTCCACTCTTTTAAAGCTGCAACTCTTCCTTCTATGCCCAATTTTTGCCAACGCACTTGCGCCCTTCGCGCCCGGTTACATTGCTGCGCCAGCAGTTTCGGCGGCGGTGGGATAATTACATAATCATATTTTCCCGTTCGCGGGTTACGGACTTCGATTGGTTTTGTCATGTGTCATCTGTTAAAAGGCAGGAGGCAGGAGGCAGGAGGCAGGGGGCAGGAGGCAGGAGAAATTTCATACTTCAGACTTCATACTTCATACTTTCAAATAATCCCTAGTTGAGATAGGCGTTCTATGGTTTGTTGCTGTGTTTGGATGAAGTGTTGGCGATCGCATTCTTGATTTAGCATAGTGTTTGCTGGATAAAATTGTGACTGGCTGTAGCTTTGGGCGTATAGTTCAAAGCGCTGGCGAGACAGTAAATTATTTAACCCTGGACGACGGCGATCGCGTCTTAAAGCCGTTAAATCTATCTCTGCGAAAGCTGCCATACTTTCCCCTGCACCTGTCTCTGCTAATACGATACCGCGATAGTCAACTATTTTTGAGCCGCCATCAACGGAGGCGATTGGGATGGGGCTATTAGCTAGACCTGCGGTATTCGCAGATACAACGTAAGCCATATTTTCCACAGCGCGAGAAATTTTTGCTGCGTCTTTCGGTGTGAGGTTTTTGTTATACACTTCTGAGGTGGAATGCAGAAAAATCTCTGCGCCACGCATTGTTAAACACCGCGCCACTTCAGGATATAAAATTTCTTCGGAAGCGACAGCAGCTAAATTCCCAATTGCAGTTTTCGCCACCGGAAAAACTCCTTCTAAGCCGTAACAATCAAGATATTTATCCCAAACATCATGGGGTGTAGGTGCAAATAACGAATTTAGCCGCCGATAGCGCAAGACAATAGCACCAGATGGGTCAATCACAAAACAAGTTTGAAAATATAAGCCGGGAAAATTGGGGTCGAGTTCGTAAGCGTTCCCAGCTAAAAATATCTGATGTTTTTGAGCAATTTTACTGAGAGCTTCATATTCTGCGCCGTGCATTTCTATACAAGCTTTTTCTCCCCACACAGCCAAAGGTTCACCCATCGGGAAACCTGTCAGGAAATATTCTGGTAAGACAATTAAACGACAGTCAAAACCAATAAAAGCTATGCTGGCGGCGATTTGTTGTGCCAAGCGGTTGATAGTATGATGAATTATTTCTTGGACAGCGTGGCGATCGCTGGCTTGATTCACAGCATGACAGCTAACTTGCAATGCTAAGGCACGGTATGATGCGATGGAATTTGGAATATCTGTCATGCTGTTTGCTGTTCAAAAACGCCTCACTATCAATTTACTAGGATATGTTCACTCTTCCTAGGCGATCGCCGATTTCATGCAAAATTTATTGATAGATTCTCCAATGTTAATGCAATGATAAAAGAGAAGTAGCAAGCGCTTAACAGAACGGTATTGTTTTAATTTCTTTACCCCTCACGGGGATAGAAACCTGGTGATCATTTCGGTTTCTTCACTCTTCTCCTAACAGCGATGAAAAACCTAGCAAATGACGATTGATCAAATAGCCGACTGTCAGCAATTGCTTACATATCACAAATTCCGTATTGAACACAAAATAGTTAAGAATAGACGCATATTTAGCACCTACACCTAAAACCTGCGATGATCGTTTTCGCGGTTCTGGCAAATGGCTGGAGAGTAAAGTATTTTTAGTTGCTTGATCTGGTGTTGCCGATTTAACTATAAACTGACTATTAATCTTGCAACTTTGATTCTGCCAACTTGGCTATTTATCGGGACTGTACCCGGAAGCCAGTAGGAAAGCGGGAATAAGTACTAGTAAATGACCAACAATTTTGCTGATGAGAATTTGGACTGCAATAGTTGTACTAACTTCTTCTTGGCTAGTTTCCGGGTTGGTAGCTTCTCAGCCAATCAATGCTACAGTAGCGATCGCCGACGAAAAAATAGCACCATCAGGGTCAATTTCTCAAGCAAACAATACTCAAAAGCCGATTGCTATCGATAAATCTGAGTTTGGGATAGCGAGAGTTGATGCTAGAGGTAAAGTTAACTTCATCCCCACATTTAGAGTCCCACTACAAGAAGGTAGTAAATATGGGTGGCGAATTCAACTCAAAGACTACCAAGGCGAAGTTACATGGCGAGAAGTCCTACGCTTACCAAAACCCCCAGAAACTTGGGCTACAGATGATGGTGAAAACTTCACAGTCTCAGCTGACGGTACAGAGTCGGTAATGAGACGCAAAACTTTAGCTAAAGATGGTGTGATTGAAAACTACTGGACGATCGCCGCAGGTGATCCTCCAGGTAAGCATAAAATACAGGTATATGTTGATGACCGTCTGATTGCAACTTTCGATTTTGAAGTTTTTCCCGTAGACAGACAACAATCAACAGGTAGAAATCGCAGCCTATAGCAATTTTAAATCATTCATGAACAACAAAATACCCGAATTCTTAGAAGAAGTCGGGTATTTTAGCACTAATCCAAAATTGACATTAGCCAATAGATTCAAGATTTAGCTTGACAACCTTTTTCTTTTCTTCCTCAGCTTTAGGCAAAGTCAGAGTCAAAATACCATCTTTATAATCAGCAGTAACATTGGTATTTTGAATGCGAGTAGATAAAGGAATCAAACGTTGGAATTTCCCGTAATGGAATTCACTCTTGGTTACACCTTTCCCTTCTGTTTTAGTTTCAGATTTCCGTTCACCGCTGATATACACAGCTTTTTCTGTAACTTGCACATCTAGGTCTTTGGCTTCAATTCCTGGTAATTCTAACTTGAGATGAATCGCTTCTTCAGTTTCGTGTAATTCAGCCGCCGGAACTTTTGTAAGGCTTCTTTCCAGTAAAGTAGATGGGAGCATTTCGTCTGCAAATAAACTGTTGATTTGTCTTTGCAGAGTGTTCATTTCTTGCCAAGGATTCCAACGTACTAGTGTCATATCTCTACCTCAGTTAATTTCTAATTTTGTTTAGTTGATTTAGGCTTAAATCATTTGCTTTGTTTTTATAGTATTCATAATCTAGCGCGGTGTAAATTCGGTTTTTATCACCAACTTAATCATGATTGCCGAACCTTAGTATGGGTACGGTAAACCCCCATAATATTAGTGTGGTAAACTGTATATAAATCATCAATTACAGCTTATTTAAGAAGATAAATGTTATCAAAATAGCAGCAATAGGTAATTTACTAACTATATAATTTCTACTTGTTATCCTCAGTCGGAAAAATTCATATTTTCATAATCCACTTATTATCTATCAATCAACATGATAAATAGTTGGCTTTATCTCATTGCAGCAATCTTATTTGAAGTTGCTGGTACAACTTCCATGAAATTATCTGAGGGATTTACCAGAACTATTCCCTCGGTTTTAATTTTTGTCTGTTATGGAATTTGTTTTAGTTTTTTAACATTAGCCCTCAAAAAAATTGAAGTCAGCATTGCGTATGCTGTTTGGTCAGGTTTAGGAACAACTGTAATCGCTACTATTGGGGTGATTTGGTTTCGTGAGTCGATGTCTCTGACCAAGTTTTTATCAATAGCTTTAATTATCATTGGCGTAATTGGGGTAAATTCTGCCAAATAAAAAAAGCCCTCGTTCATCACAATGAACGAGGTGAGGATAGGAGTAATCAACAAAGACTTCCTGTTATGTTTGTCCTTTTTGAGATAACGAAGTTTGATGTAAATCGCTACGATAAAAACAGCAGCAATCTCTCAAAAGAGTGAGCAAAATAAGCAACCAACCTAAATCCGTCCGTTGTTAATGCTTTAGCATGTTTAGTGTAGTAAAAGTTGGTTTATCAAGCCCGCAAGTTATTTCCCATTCATAATTTAGCAGTGCAGTGTAGGTATATGTAGCCAACTTGGCAGGAATAAATAGAACTAGGTTGGGTGCATTCACTTTCGGCAAATAGCCCGCGTAGGCGGACTTGGTTTGTGTAGCCGCGATTTCCAATCGCCTGGTGTTTCTTCCAAAAGTGGATGCTCCCACTAGGTTATCACCCTCTTTTACCTTCTTTAACTATAGTTAAAATCTAGTTTCATCTTAAAAGAAATACTACCAACGCGGTTAACAGTTTCGCTATTAGGTACAACTTGCCAACCGAATCTTTGATATAAATGCAAAGCGGGATTTGCGCTTCTAACAGTGAGTGATATAGAAGGGTAGGATGTTTTAGCTGCTGTGAGTAAATGAGTCAGTAATTTAGTTCCTATACCTTGATTTCTACATTCTGGAAGAGTTGCGATCGCAAGTTCTGGTGTAAAGTCATCAACATAGCCATATCCTGGACTTTTCCCTGTTAATAATCGTATCCATGCTGCTCCCACTGGTTGATTGCGGCTTTTATGGATAGCAACAAATCCCAAATCGTCTTTACATCCCCAACCTTTAACATACTTTGATAAATCAGGATGAATCATGACATCCTGTATTGTTTTTCCTTCTTCTCTCATTTGCGCCGCTTCGTACAGCATTTGCCATAAAAACGGTTCATCTTGTAGTATGAGGAGACGAATTGAATAATCCATATTCTACATTTTGCTGACGCTAGAATGCTGCGATCGCCAAAAACATACCACAAATTAATATGCAAAAACCCCAAGATATTCATCTTAGGGGCTTACGTCAATTAAAATTTTTCTTTCTTACACAGGAGTATTAAGGCTTGCTGGCTACTCTTGGTTGGTCTAAATAACCATAGACAATTCGAGAAACTTGACTGATAAAATCTCGCGCTTTTAAATCATTAAAAGGTCTTCTGACAAAAATTCCGGCTAAGTAGCGCTTACCAGATGGCATTTGAATAATCCCGGCATCACCGAGTACAATGCCTAGAGTTCCGGTTTTGTGAGCAATTACCGCACCTTTACCCAGTCCAGCTGGTAATAACTTTGTGTTGTGAACACGGCGCATAATATCCAAAACTTTGCTACGGCTGGAATCAGTCAATAATTGATTTTTTGCCACCAGCGCAGACAGCCTGACTAAATCTTTAGCGCTAGTTGTATTAGTTCCCTTAAAGTCGCCGAGTAAATTCCGCACGACGGTGTTTTGCAGTCCCCAACCACGAAAACGCTGATTTAACTTAGCTTTACCACCTAATCGATCAATCACCATATTGGTAGCTGTGTTGTCGCTGATGGTAATCATTTTAGTCACGGTTTCTATCAGACTAAAACGAGTTCCCGCACGCTTGTATTGGAATTCTCCTGAACCTCCAGTTACTAAGTCACGCCGCATAACTAAGGTTTCATTTAATTTGACTCTACCTGCATCTACTTCTTGAAATAACGCTACTAAAATGGGAAACTTAATTGTACTAGCAGCAGGAAAGATTTTCTCACCGTTTAAATCGAGATAGTTACCTGTCTCTAAATCTAAAAAGAACATTCCTGCGTCCAAGGAACGATAACGAGCCGCCAAGGCTTTGACTTGCGATCGCAGTTCTGGTATTTCTTTCCCTAAAGGTACAACTCCAGCGAACAAAGAAACATCACTCACGGAAACCGGAATTTGCTCTTCACTAGTTGAAGAAACATTATTATCAACAGGATTTTGAATGCGTTCTACCGATGGAAATTTCACTATCCAGTGGGTAGAAGAATCACCTTGCAGCAGTAACTTGCTAGGGTCAACAGTGTATCCAGGTGCTAATTCAACTACTAGTCTTGTTGTAGTATTGTCAACCTTACCAACACGAATTTCGCGCACTGTGGAGCCAAAGTTTTTCCGCACAGTATTTGTATTCAGTTGTGTACCCGGAAGATCGATAACTAACCGCGTGGGATTTTGAATTAAAAATGCTCTTGGTTTAACACCAGATGCCGTAGTAATATTCAGTTGATTTTGTGCGGTGTCAAAACTCCAAGATTCTAAGCGAGATGCTCGTACTGGAGAAGAAAGCAGGACAATACTGACAACGCTAAACAGAAATAAGCGTAATCTCATGCGTGTGATTATGTAGAGCGAAAGTTGAATTTACTTGCACCAATTTTCGAGGTAGTCTGGGTTGATCCGGACTAAACTCGAATCATAATTCGTGGCAAATCATTACGTCAAGACACGCAAACCGCAGAATAGTTCCTTTACGCCAAATTCAATTAAGAATAAGGGCAGAAAATATAACTGATAGAGATAGATTTTTGACGCTATGTTTTATAAACTTAGTATTAGGTTATCAGAAATAGCTTGCATTTCCGATAAAGGTAATCTTTGTCAAAAAGCCACAAATTATGGTCAAAAATCCAGCTTTTTTGGAATATGGGCTATTGCCCGAAAAATTTGAGATTTTGGATGTTGGGTTTTGCTATCGCTACATCCAAACTACTTGCTTTCATGAAAGCTTCGTCAAAAATCCGAGAAGGCGTTTGGTATTAGCAGTCAACAGAGTGCGACGGTAAGCATCGGCGGCTTTTTTAATGGCTTCAGCTTGGGTGGGGTAGGGATGAATGACGCTGCTTAATTTACTCAAACCGATTTTATTGACAATTGCGGTGGTAACTTCCGAAATCATCTCACCTGCGTGATTAGCAACAATGGTAGCACCGAGAATTTCGTCTGAGCCTTTTTTGTGGAGGATTTTGAGAAATCCTGCTTCTTCATGATCGGCGATCGCGCGATCTACACTACTAAAAGGAATTTTGATTGTTACTACATCAATACTTTGTTGTTTCGCTTCATGTTCATACATTCCTACATGGGCAATTTCTGGGGATGTGTACGTTACCCACGGCATGATTAGACTGCTAAGTTTAGCACGCCCCAATCCAAAGGGCGAAAACAGGGTATTTTTAATGACAATTCGCGCCGCTGCATCAGCAGCATGAGTAAATTTCCAGTTCATGCAGATATCCCCAGCCGCGTAAATTTTGGGATTTGTCGTTTGCAAATAATCATTTACCTGCACGCCGCGCCGCGTATCGTATTTTACCCCAACACTTTCTAAATTCAAACCTTCTACATTAGGCGATCGTCCCGCACCTACTAAAATTTCATCCACTGTCACCGAATCTCTGTAACTGTTAGTCGAAAAGTAAAGTCTTTTTCCTTCGGTCACAGCCACAACTTCTTCTAATTGGCAATTTAACACGACGCGAATTCCTTCTTGAATTAAGACATTCTGCACAATTTCGGCTGCGTCAGCATCTTCTTTATTTAACAGGTGAGAACCGCGATGTAATAGTGTAACTTCACAACCTAAACGTTGAAAGGTTTGCGCTAATTCACAACCAATTGGCCCCCCACCAATTACAGCTAATTTATCTGGGCGTTGAATTAAGGAAAAAACTGTTTCGTTAGTTAAATAACCAACATTTTCAATTCCCGGAATAGAAGGTTTTACCGCCCTTGCACCTGTAGCAATTACCGCTTTTTTAAACCGGAGAATTTTACCGCCCACTTCCACAGTATTATTGCTGGCAAATTGACCATTACCTAAGAAAACATCAACACCCATATTTTTAAAGCGTTCCGCCGAATCATGATGGCTAATAGCCGCCCTTACCCGCCGCATCCGTTCCATAACTGCGGGAAAATCAATTTCAATTTGTTGTTTGGGAATATTAATTCCTAAATTTTTTGCGTCCCAAATCTCACCAATCACTCGCGCAGAACGGATAATACATTTGGATGGTACACAACCTACATTTAAGCAATCTCCACCCATGAGATGCTTTTCGATTAATGCGACTTTTAAACCTAAATCTAACCCTGCTGCACCTGCGGCTACTACTAATCCCGCTGTTCCTGCGCCAATAACTACTAAGTCATAACAATCAGCAGGTTGAGGATTTACCCAGTTTTCAGGATGTACATGAGACACTAATTTTTGGTTGTACTCATCTACTGGGTGAACAATGACTCTTGCTAATTCCATAATGAAGTGTGAATTATGAAGTATGAAGTGTGAAGTGGGAATTATGAAATGTAAATTATGAATTATAGAATATTAAGTACTAAATTTTAACTTTCAGCCTTCAGACTTCATACTTCATCGTTTATTTTTACTTCTTCTGCTAAAGCTTTACGGGCGATGCGGGTGACATAAATTGTCACTGCAACTGTGGCGATAAAGCCAATTATCCGAATAGCCCATTGTATTGTGGGGTGACTTGGTTGACTGTCTGTGCCAATTAGGGCTAAATTTCCCGCCAAGGAACCAATATAAACATACATAATTGTGCCAGGAATCATGCCCACGGAGCCAATAAAATAATCTTTGAGGGAAACTCCAGTGACACCAAAGGCGTAGTTTAATAAGTTGAAGGGAAATATGGGAGAAAGTCTAGTTAATAAAACAATTTTTAATCCTTCTCGACCTACTGCGTTGTCTATGGCGGCGAAATTTTGATTATTGACAATTTTATTTGCAACCCAGCCTCTAGCTAAATAACGTCCAACTAAAAATGCGGCTGTTGCGCCCAGAGTTGCACCTACAAATACATACAATGAACCCCAAACTACACCAAAAACTACACCCGCGCCCAAGGTGAGAATTGAACCAGGCAAAAAAGCCACGGTGGCAATAATATACAGCCCAATAAAAGCTAATGCACCAACTGTTCCTAAACTTTCAATCCATTGCAAAGCATTCCGTAAAATAACTTGGGGGTTGAATGAGGTTGTTGGTGCTGCTGTTTGAGCCAGGGCTGATTCTGGGTGAAATAAAATTGCGATCACTACAGTTATTATTGCTAACATTGGCAAAAAAAGTTGACTTGATTTTTGCCAATTGATCCTAAAAAATTTATTTTCCATATTTTTCATTCTGCTCTTCCATTGTTTCTATTTCTGCCATGCTTTGATTTAAGGCTTTATAGGCAATTTTAGTAATATAAATAGTTACGGCAATAGTAGCAATTAAGCCAATGATTTGCATAATCAATTGATAAGTTTTTGCTTCTGGGGTGAGTGTTTGATTTGGCATATTAGTCATAGCTAAATTGCCTGCTAATGTCCCAATATAGACATACATGACTGTTCCAGGAATAATGCCGAAAGAACCTAATACATAATCTTTAAGAGAAACTTGTGTTACACCAAACACATAATTTAATAAGTTGAAGGGAAATAAAGGACATAACCGCGTTAATAAAACAATTTTCCATCCTTCTTTAGCAACTGCTACATCAATGGCTTTTAATTTAGGATGTTGCTCAATTTGGCGTGATACCCAATCTCTGGATACATAACGTCCAATCATAAATGCTAAAACTGCACCAATAATTGCGGCGATTAAGACATAAACTGAACCCCAAAACAAACCAAATAAACAACCTGCTTTTAAAGTTAAAACTGAACCAGGAATAAATAATAATGTCGCTAAGTTATAAATGCCTATATATGCAACTGCACCCCAAATTCCCAAGCTGTTAACTTGCGTAACTAAAGTAGTAAAAATATCTGAAAATTTAAAAAATCTAGCAGCAATTATCACTACCGCTACAAGTATCGTTAATAGTAAGAACTTAAGTTTGCCCTTAAATTTTGGCTGTGGTTGTGTCACCATGATTTGTCCATCCTAAATCATTTGTGCAAACATCTCTCTGTGGTTGGTTACATAGTCTTTAATTAAGATAAGCTATTTAAATGAGAGATAGCTTAATTCTTCCTAAATCTTTCCCGGCGATACCAACTACGAATTGGTGCTGGAGAAACACCAAACAAATAAGCAATAATAATAATTTGATTGAGTAAAGTAGTTTGAATAACTCCTTTTTGCAACCATCGCCGCGCTGAAGTTATGACTGGCGTGTTGATAATGACAATGTTTCCCATAGACTTTAATCGCCGGATTAGTTCAAAGTCTTCCATGATGGGTAATTCTGGAAAACCACCAATTTCTTGAAATACTTGTTGAGTTAAAAAGATTGCTTGATCACCATAAGGCATTTGCATTAAATGCGATCGCCATTTTACTCCCAATTCCACTAACTTTAAACCTAAACCTGGGTGATCAATCTGCAAATTAAACGCACCAGCCACTGTTTTAGGCTGTTGTAACGCCGTGCGAATCATTGCATCAAAACCAACTGGTAAACGAGTATCAGCATGAAGAAACAATAATACATCGCCACTCGCCACTGTCGCACCCGCATTCATTTGCAGCGCACGACCGGGAGATGAGAAAATAACTTTAGCACCTAATGACTGAGCAATATTTACGGTGTCATCACTAGAACCACCATCGACCACAATCACTTCTATATTTGCACTAGATTGAGTACTGGCGATCGCTCCTTTAATATTTCCGGCTTCGTTGAGAGTGGGAATAATAATTGAAACTTTAGCAGTAGTTAGGTTTACCAAACTCATTAGTATGATTTACACGCATCATGTAAGCATACTACAGTGATTTTAGATGCAAGGCGATATTTTGACAGCGAAGAAATTATTAACCGTGCTTTAGACTGAATATTATCAGGAGAAAAATATCCCTGACTTCTGTGAAAAGCTGGGGATATGAACTACTCGATTTTTAATAAAGGAGAATGAATATTAATTGGTTAAACAAAGACTTGATACATTATTAGTAGAGTTAAATTTATGTACTTCTCGCGCTTTAGCACAAAGACTAATTCAAGCAGGAGAAGTGACTGTTAATCAGCAGATAGTTGATAAACCGGGGACAGAAGTAGATATTGCGGCGCAAATCAAAGTTAAAGAGCGATCGCGTTTTGTCTCCCGTGGAGGCGATAAACTCGCCAAAGCTTTAGAAGAATTCGCCATTTCTCCTGCTGAACGGATTTGTATAGACGGCGGAATTTCTACAGGGGGTTTTACCGATTGTTTACTTCAAGCAGGAGCCAGCTTAGTTTATGGTATTGATGTTGGTTACGGCCAAGTTGATTGGCGCTTGCGGAATGATGCGCGGGTGATATTGCGAGAACGCACCAATCTGCGACAACTACAACCCCAACAATTGTATGGTGAAGGCGATCGCCTTCCCGATTTAGCGGTGGTGGATGTATCGTTTATTTCCTTAACCAAGATTTTGCCTGCACTGTGGCAATTAACTCAAGCTCCCCGTGAAGCGGTATTGTTAGTTAAGCCACAATTTGAAGTCGGAAAATCCCGCGTTGGCAAAAAAGGTGTAGTGCGTGATTTTAACGACCAAGCTGATGCTATCTTTCAAGTATTACAAGCCGCTAATCAATTAGGCTGGAAATACAAAGGCTTAACTTGGTCGCCCATTACAGGCCCGGCTGGGAATGTAGAATATCTTTTATGGTTAGGGATGGAAAGTGAAACACCACCGCCAAATTTAGATGTAATTAAACAACTGACAAAATCAGCAATGGCTAACTTACACGAGAATTAAACCAATTATCAGTATTTATTGATAACTGTTCACTGTTCACTGTTAAACATCGTAGATCAAACACTCTAAAGCTTCTGGGTGTCTTTCGCAGAAAGATTCTAGAGAAGTTTTGCGGTTTTTTGCTTGCTGTTGATGAGATTTTTCAGCTTGTAATTCTTCAACAATATCCCAAGCCACAGCACAGTTAGGAGAACCATCGCCGTTCACTTCACAAGTTGAACGAGCTTCTGCGATCGCTTCAAAAATTGCTTGTTCAATGGTTTTGTTACCATTTTGCTCAGATTGGTTTGCAGTGTCTAATCTGTCATAAGTTGCTGTCATGATAAATCTACCTTTGTTTACTGAGATAGAGAGATGTGTGCTGCTGTGAAATTCACAAGCCAATACTTTCAGTTTAGATAAGCTAAAAAAATATTGCTGTGGTGAATACCCTCTTTTAATAAACTAAATTAATTGGGATTTCCCTCTTGTCATTTTTGATGCAAAAAGGTAAGACCAATTTTATGAGACGTTGTATACAATGTCTCTACAACAACTTCAATGGTGCATTGCAAATTAGCAATCTAGGGCAATTATCAGGAGAATTTGATACAAGTTGACGAATGCTAATGAACAGCAACAATTAGAGAAATAATTCTTAGAAAATATCAATATTTCATGCCTAATTCTTGTTGTAAACGATACAGAATTGTATTTTGGTCAACTTCTGCGAGAATTTCTTGAATGACAGTACTAGCGCCTAACTGTCCCCAAGTGCAGCCTTTTTCTAAATAAACTTGAGCCGCTTTACCCACAGCATAAGCACCATAACCCGCAATTCCCGCTTGAGCGATCGCACTACCAGCAAAACCAGTAATATTAGCTGGGTTATCACCACTAGCGATCGCCGCAGTACTTTTACCTAATCCTAAGACAAAACTACTGCCTAATTCGCCAATTAATAAACCGCCAGAACTGAACAAAATAGTTTTAAAAATCTTCCCCGCCTCATAGCTAGTCATCGGTAAACCATACAACCGCGCCAAAGCCCGAATCAAAGCTAAATCAGCAAAAGTTCCGCCGAGAATATCTAAAAAAGCAATGGGGTTGAGCGCTACAGCTAAAGCCTTATATTTAGTAAATTGCCAGATAATCTCTTCTGCTTCTTGTTCGCGTAAATCAAGAGTTTTTTGCGCGATCGCGGCTTCTGCTTCCCGTGCTTGTAGCAGTGCATTTAAAGCCAAAAGCGATCGGCCTTCCCGATTGAGAATCTTCAACAGAGTTTCCTGAAGTTCTTCAATTTGCGATGGTGGTGTTTCCCATTCATAACTTACACGCCCATCCGGCCATTCTACACGCACTTCCAGCGGTGCAGGTTCCGCCGCCACCATCACAATTTCATCGGGTAACAAAGGCTTACCTTGGGGATGTCCGGCACCCAGTTGTTGTAAATTTTGATAAATTGCGTCTCTATCTGTATCTGGGTAAAGATCGATTTTGTTAAATACCAAAATCAGTGGTTTTTGCGCCTGGCGTAAATCTAGCAATCCTTGATATTCAGTTCGTGTAATATCACCAGACACCACAAATAAAATCAAATCTGCTTGACGTGCCACATCTCGCGCCATTTGCGCCCGTGATTCCCCAGCAATTTCATCTAATCCTGGAGTATCAATTAACTCTACGATAATTTTGCCCCCCGGTGGTTGCCATCTCACAGAACGCGGCCATTGAGTCACCCCATTTAACGGCCCAGTTTGCAAAATCTTCTCTCCCAGCAAAGCATTCAACACTGCCGATTTTCCCCGACTCACCAAACCAAAGACAGCTATTTTAATTAAATTAGAGTCCAGTTTACTGAGTGTGGCATTCAAAACCTCTAATTCTGGCTTTACCAAACCCGCCAATTCTGGGTTAAATGATAACTGTCCTGACTTGCGAAGATATCCATACCAAGATAACGCTTGTCGGAGACTAGCACGGGCGCGGTTTAAATGAGTTTCTTCCAGGTTACGGTTACGCACGGGGATTTCAGGTAAAACAAACAATAGGCTACAAGGGAACTTGCTGAGTATCAACCTAATTACATCAAAGCTTTGAACAATCAGCAATGACCTAATCTATATGACTCTAGCCATATCTCTATTCTGCTTTAATTTCCAGCCTGTCTGTGTTATTGGTTAGTACTCTAGGTCTGATTCTTCCACAATCGGCAACTCGATGCTGAATTCTGTTCCCCAAGCTGGATCAGATATCATATTAATTCGCCCATTATGGCCGTCAATAATTTGGTAACTAATCGACAAGCCTAATCCTGTACCTTGACCGATGGGCTTAGTAGTAAAGAAAGGATTAAATATTTGATGATGAATTTGGGAGGGTATGCCGTTACCGTTATCCTTGATGCGAATAGTAACGAAGCGATCGCTTAATTTCTCTGTCCGAATCCAGATGCGACTATGATGATTTTGGGTTGATTCTAGCGATGGGCTATGCCCCGCTGCAAGCGATCGCAATTTTTCCGCTTCTTCTAAAGCATCAATCGCATTATTCAAGATATTCATAAATACTTGATTGAGTTGCCCAGGAGAACAATAAACCAAAGGCAATTCATCATATTCTTTAATCACTTCAATCCCACAATGATCAGCGTTAGGGTTGAGGCGACTTTGTAAAATCATCAATGTAGCCTCTAAACCCTCATGAATATCCACTAGTTTGAATGTTGCTTCGTCTAACCGTGAGAAGTTTCGCAAAGATTTCACAATCTCTGCAATTCGCCGGGAACCCATCTGCATTGAACAGAGCAATTTTTTGATATCTTCTTTGATAAAATCAAGTTCCAGGGCTGCAATTGACTCCTGAATGACTCGACTGGGATGAGGATATTCTTGCTGATAGAGGTCAATTAGTTTGAGTAAATAATCATAATATTCACTGGCGTAACTCAGATTCCCATGAATAAAGCTAATTGGATTATTAATTTCATGGGCGATACCTGCAACTAACTGTCCTAACCCAGACATCTTTTCTGTTTGCACAGCCTCAAGGGCATTTTGCAGTTTCAGGAGAGTGTGTTTTAAGATTTCATTCGCTTGCGCCAGTTCTCCCTGAATGCGTTGGCGCTGTTGAATTTCCTTACTTAGCGCATGAATTTTTTGGTTCAGCACAACAAATTCATTTTTCTCGCGCTTTTCTAACCGGAGTAAAATTATCGCTGGGCTATGATGCGATCGCGGTTGGATGACTGCACCTTGACTACGGCAAACAATCCCCTCCCCTGCGGATTGGTGGATAGTAAAAGCGCCCAACATCATTTGACGACATTGGGCGCAAGCTTTAAGATAGTCAGTTACTTTCTCTGGCGAATCGGTGATAAACTCACTCAAATGCTGACCAACCAGTGCTTTACTAGTTTTACTAAACAATTTAGTAGCAGCTTGATTGACTGCCAAAATTTCACCTGTGCTAGTTAGAATCAGCATAGGTTCTGGCAAAACCTGGGCAAAAGTTAAAAATTGATCAGGTGTCATGTTGAGGTATTGCAGCAGGATCTATGCTATTGCACGGAATACTAACAGAGTAAACATCAAAAGACTCAGCCATACTTCAGGGAAGCAACTTCAGCCGAAACATATTACTGATACTAGACTTTAAAGTATTCTTGTCCAGCAAACTCCTCTACTTCTGCACTTGGTTTGAGATGAATAATCACTGTGCATTCCTTTGCACCTCTAGCGATTGTGTCTTTTAACTCGACTCTTGCATAACCGAGATTATCCGCTGCGATCGCACCAAATATATTTGATGTCATCACACACATAGCTTCGCGCCCTTCTACCTGTTCCGCAAAGGGACATCTGCGATTGCCTAAAACTATTTTCTCGTCACTTTCTTCAATTACATAAAAGTCTCCTTGAATCCGGCGTTTCCAATCTACAAGCACTGCTGTAACCTGCTCACGCGAAAGATTGGATAGTTGCAAGCCGTTATGATATATCTCGTTGACATACTGACCAGTTCGATAACCAACTACATTCAAAAATCCTGCTGCTTCTTCAATACCAACCACATCTTGTAAAGTTCCCGCCAATTCTCGAATGATAGTCCGCAGAAACTGATCACGTTCTATCGGTAATTCTAAAGATGTTATCTCGTCATTGAGCAAAGATGTTTGAATCATGATGGAGTTATTCCCTGGATATCTACGTAGAAGAATCTTCAATCGCAATGTATTAGAGGAAAATCAGTGAAATATCAAAATCTCTTCCTTTAGTACCATTGACACCTAACTAAGAGTAGTTTTCCCTTACTAGTTACAAAACTCACATCAACAGTGAATAATTTATCTAATTTCAACTGGTTTCAACATTCTCGGAATTTATAAATGCCTTGTAGGCTTCAATTTTACTAGCCAACCGTGCCGCCAAAAACGGACTTGCATCTTTCAAAGCTGCATAAATCTGCATAGCTTCTTCTCTGTATTTGACAATTTTTTCTTGATTCCAGTAATGTGGTGGTGCTTGGAGATTCGTGATTCTATCTGCCAACTTTACCATCCAGACTTCTGGCAGCTGTTGTTTTATCCTGGTTAAACTATCATCCATTTGCAGATGTTTTGCCAAACTATTATCTTTAGTTAATGCCAGTACACCTTGGGCGACTGCTTCACCAAACTCAGCTTTAATTTGCTCAAAAGTTGTATCAGTGTCTTCGATTGTGTCATGCAAAATTGCACATTGAACTGCCAAATCAGCGTCAGCCACGGTTTCCACGCTTAAAGCTGCAATTATTTCCATACTCACAAAACTCAGGTGCATGATATAAGGCAGTTCTGAACCTGGCATCTTCTGATTTTGATGGGCGATCGCCGCAAATTTATAAGCCCTTATATAACTTTCTTGTGACCAGTTTTGGATATTCATATCAAAAATTATAAATCTAATATTTAATTTACGTAAAAACTCAGATACCCGACTTCTTTAAAGAAGTCGGGTATCTTGCTTATCAGAAATAATTGAAGCTTGCTGACTAAATTTTCTCCCCAGTAATGGCTGACTTAGCAAATAATCGATTACGGCGAGAAAAACCAAATAAACCAACTACAAAAAGTAGCCCCATCACAGTACTTGGTTCTGGTACTGTAGTTGAAACAGGCGGTTCTGGATTTGGCTCAGTTGGAGTTACAGGTGTTTCCGGAGTAGGGGTAGTTGGAGTTACAGGTGTTTCAGGAGTGGCATTAGTTGGAGTTACAGGTGTTTCCGGAGTAGGATTAGTTGGAGTTACAGGTGTTTCAGGTGTTTCGGGAGTAGGGGTAGTTGGAGTTTCAGGTGTTTCAGGCTGTGGCTTGGGTACGCTGGGTAAGTTACCAGCAAACTGAGTATTATGAAACTCACCACTACCAGATAAAGAAGAAGCAACTAAAGTTCCTTCTACATTCCCGTTATTAAATTGGACATTAGCTTTGGTTGCAAGTACACTACCGTAGAACGAGAAACCAGTTGTTTTGACTTGAGTTGCATCAACAAAGTTAAACAAAATATTTTGCTTATTGAGACCATTAAAATTGAGTCCAAAGTTACTAATGTTGACGCTATTACCTAAAATATTAAAAATTACTGTAGAATTACTACCTACTCCAGCAATATTCAGATAAGTACTGTTAGAAAACTGTGAACCATCAATAGTAAAAATATTTAAATCACTATTGTTACCCTGGAGATAAATTCCACCCCATTTATACTCTGTATTACCTGTAGAACTTAAACCACCTAAAGATTCAGAAAGATAAGTTAATTCTTGACGGGCTGTCTCAAAATTAAGCGGTGTACCTGAACTAACACCACAGTTTGAAGAACAGTTAAAATTCACAGAAGTTTTAACACTACCACCGACAACCGCATTACCACCAAAAACTTGACCACCGTTGTAGGTTAAATCTCCACCTACAATCAATCTAGTATCTGTACCATTAGAATTAGCTAGACGGTCAGCAATACCAAAATTGCTGAATGTAGCATTACCACCAACAGCTACACGGCCTTCAGAATCAGAACTTTGATTCATGTCTCCGAACACGAAGACATTATAATCTTGCGCGACTCCCAAATTAACAGCCATAGCTGGTTCTATTAAACTCGCTATGGTAACTGTTGCTAGAGACAGAGGAATCAATGCAAATGTTGTTTTGTGTCTTTTCGACATGGATTTAGGATGAAATAAATAACTATCTTACTAATCTAGTTGTTATTCAATTAATGTTAAATAAATGGAGCATGAAATTATTGAGAAAATACAGCATTGTCAGCTTAATTGAATTACCGTATTTTCTACATCATTCAATAAAGCTGATATTTGTATACAGTATTTATGCTATTAAATTAATTCCGGAATCTTCACCCAATCATTTCAATATATAGGACTCATATTTGATTTGGGAAAAAATCATCATATTGCAATACGATTCACTTAAGAGAATATTTGTTGGGTGTTGCGATCGCAACACCCAACAAGATCAAGACTTTGTTGAGTTCCATTCCTCTGCCCAACCTACACCAGTCTAAGCTTTTAGCCACCTCAACAGCAGTAATTTCTTGAGCAAAAGACTTAATTGTTTAGGTTGAATAATTTTAGTTTAATTACCCTCTTGACATTACATACACTATATATTACATTTGTAGTACAAAGATAACAACCCAGTTCAAAATTATCAAAACTTGGGTCTGTAGCTCTAACGGTAGAGTTCCCGGATTCCACTTGTGTCCTAACAGAAGAAGCTTACATACTTGCTCAATAGTAGAGCGATCGTCTTGAGAACGATAAGTGCAGGTGCGATTCCTGCGTGTGTCACCACAGCTTTTTCAACTTACACGAGGAGTGAGTGCAACTCTCACAGGGAGGGTATCGGTTCAATTCCGATCAGATCCATTAAATAATTTGTCATTAAACAAGAGGTGATTGTCATGGTTCATATTCGATTTGAAGGACGTTCTGTTGATGTTGCAGAAAGACAATTGGGAATTGTTGCACAGATGAATGATGTCGCAGTCAAAGAATGTGTGGCGAGACATTTAGATGTAAATAGCGATCGCCTTTCTGCATACATCGTAGATCGTCGCCCTAGCGGTGATTTGATTGTCCGTCCTGAAGCTGTTTACGGTTGAAGACCCTAACTAACTTCCGTGTCCTAACCTAAAAAGCATACATACACATTGATAACGGCTCTAAGGTAGTAAAATTCGAGCGATCGAACTAGCGAAACATGATTTCTAAGTCTCTTGCAGATTTAGCGTGCGTGTCCACTGCCAATATTTGGTAAGAACGGCCGTAGTTGTAAAAAGCTTTTTGAACTTGCACGGAATTATTTAAACTTTATTCCGCGCCCTAACTTGTAAAGCCTACACACTATCCAGCAATGGATATACAGGTTCGATTCCTGTCGCTCCCGCTCATGGGAGCGTAGCCAAAATGGTAAAGGCAATTGTTAAAACTGCTTTGCTAACTTGTGCGGAATTCCAATAATTGAAATTGTATTTAACCAAAACATTCATTCAATCATAGAGAGGTGAGTTCAATGATGTCCGATAACTTATGTAACCACAAAACCCCATCAGTAAAACCATCTTTAAATAACATAAGTTATGAGCGAACATCGTTTGAGCGAAATTGTAATTGAACGTCCTCGTTGTGGCAGAAGAATTAGTCTTAAAAAGCAGACAGGCTATAAAAAGCAACTAGATAAACTCACCCAGGAAGCAATTGAAGACGGATTGTTTAATCCCTACCTGATTAAAGCTCAATACAGACATAAATCAAAGTATCTTTCTGATCATCTTGGCCCTCTGCGGCGGTTCTTGCGCTCTAAAGTTGGGCAGCCTTGGAATGATGCTTACAGCGAACTATGTCAAAGATTAGATCACAACACAATGGCAGGACAGCACGTTATCGGTCATCTGTGGGATTACGTTGAACGCTATGTAAGAATTATTGATGGTGTGGTTTATCGGCAGGCTTATCAAGGGATTCAATATCCGTTAGATGGCAATTACCGCGATCGCTTTTATATTCATCCTGAAACTGGGATTCTTTGTGCAGTTGAAAAAAAGCCTCGCCAGCTGTACAAGCCGCCGGAAACGGATTTTATCATTGTGGATGATTATCATCAATACCACAAAATCAACGATATTTGGTATTTAATTACCTTTGCTGATTTTCCGCTAACAACTAATCAGGTAAATGATGTTTTGCAAGGTTTAATTAATTATTCTGCTTTTTATTATGGAGGGCGTAAAATTTACGCGGCCAGTAAAAAACAGTGTAATAAGAAAGAGATTCGATTGATTTTAAATCAATTTTCTCAAAAGTAAAATTTTCCACTTCGTGTCCCAACCGTAAAAGCTTACATACTAGCCGAATTGGAACAGGCACTTGACTTAAAAGCAAGCAAATACAGGTTCAAATCCTGTGTGTGAATCAACAGCTTTTTCAACTTACATGAAGTAATTTTATTCAATTGGTAGTTGTTGCCGCGCCCCGATCGCAGAAGCTTACATAACTCTGAATCAGTTATATACAATGCTTCTGGAACTTGCGCGGTGACTTTATCGCCCCGCGTGCAACATCTACCTCCTGCAATTTTGGATATACATTGCAATCTAAAATCTAAAATCCAAAATCTAAAATTTTTTTGAGGAGGTTTCTATGAAAACCGCAGAACGTGATCTGCGCTTGGAAATGCTCAACAGTTTGCTGACAACCCCTCACCGCAAACTTGAGCAAGTAGCAGAAATTCATCAGTTAATTATTGAACTCGACCCCATATTCTACGGACATTTGGCAGTTTGGTATCAGCGTCATGGAGATGTGCGAGACCACAAGGAAGTGTTTGTAGCTCACTTGCTAACCAGCAATTTGACTGAACACAGAGATGCTGGATTTGTGATGCTGCAAGACTTTCCTCCTTATGAAGTGGCTCGGATAGTAGACTTCATGAAGCAGCAGCAAAATAAACTACCGCGTTCGGCTCGGACTGCGGTGCGGCGTTATCTGAAAGCGCGGGAAAGTAATCCAGCTTTATTTGATCGCGCGGCGCTGCGAGGACGTAAGGCTATGAAGCACTTGTATGCGTCTCTGCATATCAAGCCGAATGAACGAGCAAACGCGATTTTGTTCCGTGATACACCGCCAGAGGGTTCTTTAGCAAATGTGCTGAAGCAACTTGCTAAGGCTGGAAGTACCGCCGAACAAGCAAGGTTGATTGTGGAATTTAAAATTCCGTATACTATTGCGATCGGTGCAATCAAACAACTCACACCAGTTGTTTTGGTGGCGTTAATCAACAGTATGACTCCCCAAGAAGTGATCAATAACCTCAAGTCACTCCAGGCGAGAGGTGCAATGGATCATCCAGAAGTCAAAAAGTTGATTGATTCTAAGCTGGAAGACGCATCTAAAAGTGGGCGTGTGGCTGCATTCAAGGCGCAAATTGCCGTAGATAACGCAGATTTCGACGCAGATACTGTTGCACGGCTGGAAAAAGTCACCAACGAACAGGTAAAACGCCGGGGTACGATCGCTCGTCCAACCGCCTTACTGGTGGATAAATCCGGCTCAATGGAAAATGCGATCGCTCTTGGTAAGCAACTTGCTGCTCTTATTTCTGGTATCACCCAAGCAGAATTGTTTGTCTACGCCTTCGATACCATTCCTTATGCTGTTACCGCCAAAGGCAAAGAGTTAACCGATTGGGAACGTGCTTTTCAGCACATCAATGCAGGTGGTGGTACTAGTATCGGCTCTGCGTTGGAAGCAATGCGGAAGAAAAAGCAGGTAGTTGACCAGATTATTTTGGTGACAGATGAAGGGGAAAATGCGGCTCCTTACTTCGGTGAAGTCTACAAGACTTACTGTCGGGAGTTTGCGGTAATACCTAATGTGGTGATTATCCGTGTAGGTGGTCATTACAACTGGGTAGAAACTCAACTGAAGCAGCAGCAAGTACCTGTAGAAACTTTTACCTTTGCTGGTGACTACTACAGCTTACCGAACCTCGTCCCACTCCTGACGCGTCCTTCTCGTCTAGATTTGCTGATGGAAATTCTAGATATGCCGTTGCCTGTGCGTGATGATAAGTGATTTTTAAAGTATGGTAATGCTTACTATGATTAATAATAAGCATTGCCCACTTTTTAGATTTTAACTATTTGTGTTTTGCTCAAGCCAAGCAATTAAATCAGATACATTTGCAAAGTCTAAAAAATCTTCTCCTAAACTTTCCAACTGTTCAGTAGATAATCCTTGGACACGTTCAAGTATGACAGAATTTATCTGACCAAACCGTCTATTAATAAGACGTAAAGTATATTTCAAAGCTTCCTTTTTTTCTCCTTTCTGCAAAATATCTTGATAAATTACTGACTCTTGCATAACATCCTCCCGCAATAATTGACGAATAAAATCCTTTTGAAACTTTAACCCGGCTAAAATTTCTGTGTAAGCGGTGGTATTTTGTCTAGTCTCGATATCTGAAATTTTAGCAATTTCCTCGGCAACCTGGGATAATAAGGTTTGCGGTGAATTTGTGAGGGTTAACGGCGCTAAAGGTAATAACGCGAGATTGCTAAGAAATAGTGCTGAATCTTGCTCCCACATTCTGATAACTCGATAACGGTGGGTTGTGACTTCGCTGACAAATTCCTCCGTAAAAGCAATTTCGTCACTTGTCTCTTGCAAGAAAATCACTACTTGTGTGATGGGAACTTGATATTTACGTGTTAATCTCACGTAATAATCTAGCATCCTCAGCGCAATTGGTTTTTGCGATTTGACACTAGTTTGAAATTCCAGATGCAGGATGCGATTTTCTGTTTGTAAGAATGTTACTGAGTCTGCGCGTATGGGTTCGATGCTTAATTCAGTTTTTAAAATTTCAATTTTTTGCGGTTCTTGATTTAATAGCCAACGCGCAAAATCAAAGGGATATTGTTCTGCGAGTATTTTGCACAGGTTATCATATTCTGCCATCTAAACAATGAAGCTTGATTTTATTGGTTATTTTATCTGAAATTGGTTTTTTAACAATATCTCAATTAACATCTCTAATATATTGTAGTATATTGTAGTATAAATCCGGCGTGACCTAACTTGTGGAGCCTACATACTAGTACGAGAGGAAAAGTAACACTGTCAAATCAGTGGGCGTTTGTGAATAAGGAGTGCGAAAAACCTGGAAAGTAGGCTTGAAAGTAGCCATCTTTTAAAGAGTGTGTAACAACTCACCAGCGGAGTTCCTTTAGTAACTGAGAAAACGCAATGCTCCACAAACTTGCACGCGGGATTGGACAACTATCTTCATAAAAACAAGATCCCCGACTTTGTTAAAAAGTCGGGGATATGAAACCTACAGATTAACAAATTCACACTTTATTTTAAGTCTTTGATTTTAATATTTGTATCGCTTTAAAGCCTTCTATAGTCTGACTTAAAAATAACATGGGAATAGCCAAGCCAAAAGGTTTACCTGTTTGAATCAAATTGTAAATAGCAGTTAACACATTTAGCGACATCAATCCTACTGCAATACCTAATGCAATTTGCGATTTACGCTGCACAAAAAAACCTAGAAATAGATACAGCAAACCAAAAAACAAAAAGCCAATTCCCAATATTAAATAATCAGGGAATCGATTACTAAAAATAAAAGCTAATATGCTGAAAAAAATGCACAGGACTCCAACTGCATAAACTGCACGGTAAGCAGATGCTAACTTTTTTTTAGACTCTGATAATTGTTGTATTTCTGAAGTCATAATTGTTACTTTTATTGTGCAAATAAGCGTATTCTGTTAGTCGCCAAAAAGTGCTATGTTTTTTATATACTTAATCTAAATAAAAAGCTTATGTAATTATGCGTAATAGTGGATAAATTATGGTTAACATCCGTAAGCTAATTAATCAAATTGCGATCGCTGAATCTGAGTTGTACACTACCCAATTTCTCGCGCCATGTGTCAAAGGTGGACGAGTTCGCACGCGGGTAGCGGGAATGGTTTACACCTTCATCCCCAAGCCAAGTAAATTTGAAGGTTGGGGTATTTTTCAGGCGGTGGATGTAAAGGCAGCAAGGGTTTTGGAAGAAGCAGACTTACCCCAGATTGGGGAATATTTGCAACACTTTCCCCAAATTCGGCTGCGGTTAGTACATCAATTGCAAAGACAAACTTGGTTAGGATATCCCATCAATGAAGCAGATATGCGTCAACGGTTACAAGTGGTGAAACCGATCGCAGTTCATTTAGTAACAGATGGTGTTGTTTTTGACCAAATCATCGCTCGGTGGAATGGACAATCATGCTGGTTTGAAGAGATTGATCGCCGCACCGATCCGATAATTGTGGAAATTCTGCAATCTGCTGTGAAGCAACGCATTCCAGTTGAGGAATTGCAGTTTAAAGATTTGACTCCAGAAATTCGCACTGTGTATGAGTTAGTAACTAAGCAAATTGATGGCTTTACTCAACCTCAGCAAGATGAAAAGCGACTAAAGAAAGCATTGCAGATGGGTGGTGGTGAATTAAACCAATTCAACGATCGCGGTGATTATTGGACAGTCGATTGGACAACTGCGGATGGTGTGCGTCACAGCAGTGCGATCGCAAAATCTGATTTGACTGTAATTAGTTCTGGTATTTGCTTGAGTGGACGCGATCGCGATTTCGATTTGCAATCTTTAGTTGCTGTCATGGAACAACAATCATAAGTCAAAAGTAAAAAGTTAAAAGTAAAAAGAGAATAATTTTAGTGATTCATATTTATTAGGACTTACGCAAAAAAACTCTCAAACTCTCATTTCTCTGTGAACTCTGCGTCTCTGTGGTTCGATTTTCCGTAGGCTGTGCGTACATCCTATTTATTTTTACTTCTTACTTTTGCCTTTTTATTTTTTACTTTTAACTTGGAGCCAAGCAATAATGAGTATTTTTTTCCACGAACAGCTTTATCGCAGCAATGCTGTCATGACAAAGCTCAAGAATTATCCTGTAACAATTTGCGGCGCAGGTGCATTAGGCGCTAACATTGCTGAGAACTTAGCTCGGTCTGGGTTTGATCAACTGACGGTGATTGATCGCGATCGCATTGAAGAACGTAACCTTTCGACTCAGCCTTACTACCGTGCTGATGTGGGCGCATTTAAAGCAAAAATCTTGGCGAACAATTTATACCGCGCAATTGGGACTAAAGTTGATGCGAAAACAAAGGAGTTGACATCAGCAAATACTCCTCAACTACTCAAAAATAGCCAGCTAATTATCGATGTCTTTGACAACAGCATCGCACGTCAAGCAGTGAAAGATTACGCTGATCAATTTCAGATTCCTTGTATTCACGCTGGGTTAGCCGCTGATTATGCAGAAATTATTTGGAATGACGGTTATCGCGTCCCTTCTGATGTGAATGATGATGTCTGCGACTATCCACTGGCGCGAAACTTGGTGATGTTAACTGTGGCTGTTACTTGTGAGGCCATCGTTTCATTTATTGCTACAGCACAACAGCGTAACTTCACGATCACTTTGAAGGATTTAACTGTTAAACTGCTGTATTTTTGAACTCAGAAACCACAATAAACTCTCAATAAATTGTATGAAAAAGGGAAAGCCATAACTTTCCCTGAACTATGAAGTTCCTACTAAACTCCCATATTTAGTAGCAATAGCTTTTAGCTTATTCAGTTGCTTCTTAAGATTATTCAAGTCGTTTACCAAAAAAAACATACTAAAGTCACAATTGTATTCATTACTTTAGTCACGAAAATTGTGATTCTCAGATACCCAACCTCTTTATTTTAAGAAGTCGGGTATCTTGATTTATGAATGATTTAGAAGGTGAATGTGGTTCGGATTGTCCCAATCACAATGTCATCGTTGTCGTTATTATGGTCTGGTGCAGTTAACCAGATGACTCCTGGAGTGATGCTGATGTTATCGCTCAGTTTATATTGGTAGAAACCTTCTATATGCAGTGAAGTATCAGGATCTGTACCAATAGTATTTCTTAAACCAGTACTAGCACCTGTGACTTTTGGTTCCATCCCCACAATAATGCCACCAACACTACCTTCTTTACCTAAATCGGGGAAGGCGAGTGTGACTGCATAGTTCCAAATGTCCAATTCACCACGAGGAATAGTACCATTATTTGTGTCAACTGCTGCTAAGGTACGCGTGTTGGTATAGCCAACCCAACCACCAAGCACGAATTTTGGACTAAGTTGGAAGGATGCTTGGAAACCGTAGGAGTTACTGGAAATTGGTAGATTTAGTTCGTCTCCTAAAGCATCAGTCACAGCAGGATTAGCGGCCAAGGAAGTGCGTAAGTTAGCACGGTTGCTACCAGCAGTCAAGTCAGCATTATAGGAATTAACGTAGGTAAAGCCGAGGGTCAAACCTTTAGTCGGTTGGACTGTTAACTGTCCCATAGCACCATAAGCACCATTAAATAAACCATTTCCAGAGGTAGGATTATCAGGGCTGCTGGCTAGATAACCTAAACTTAATTCCAATGCGTCGTTGAACTGGTGTCTCAGACCAATTCCCGCACCAGCAACAGGATAATAAATTGGGTTACGTGTACCAAAGTTAGACAATGCACCAAAATCACCATCACCGTCAAAAAATGGGTTTACGGTGTTGGTAAAATCATCGGCTGCACCAGCGTTGGCTTCTAGGATAACTGTGGTTTTTTCGCCTAGAGGAAAGCTATACAACAGTGCATCTATAGCCACCTCATTATTATTACCAGAACCGAAATTTTCATTATCTACAAAGCGCAAATCCCCTTCTGGTGTGAGGGTGGAAGCGGACAACGCATCTAGGTTGGTAGCTTGCAGTCGAGTTCTTAACAGGTCTTTACCAGTAAAACTGGTGTTGAAATCAAGGCGGATTCTATCACCAAACGAAGTTCCTCTATCAAGATTATTACCATTGGCGCGATCGCCTGCAAAAAAGCTGATTGGTGCAAAAATAGCAGTACCACTGAGTTTGGTTGTGGTGGAAAACTGATTAGCTTCTAACTCACTGGTGCGGGCTTCTAAAGCATCGACACGACCCCGTAATGTGGCTAGTTCTGCGCCAAATTCTTCTTGGAGTTTTTGTAATTTGGCTAAATCTTCTTTGGTGACTAAATCTGCTGTGGCGGTAGCTAGTAGTTCGTTGACTCTATCTAAACAAGCATTTAAACCCGCCGCAAACTCATAACGTGTGAGTGCGCGATTACCACGATATGTACTATTTGGATAACCCGCAATACAACCATAACGCTCTACTAGTGATTGCAATGCTTGGAATGCCCAATCTGTAGGTTGTACATCCGATAATTGAGACACAGAGGTCACTTGTGCCATTACCTGTTCTTGATGAAGATTCTCAAGTATTTTACCTGGATTCACAACAACTAATGACTGATTTTTATTTTCTAATGTGGTCGATGCTTCCTCTGCAAATGTAATAGTACTGATGGATATTACAGTGCTGCAAACCGCAGGAATAGCCAGCAAATACTGCAATTGTTTGTGCATTTTTCCTCACACTTCTTTGTCGTCGATAGCGCCCAAAACTGCGCTTTGTTTAATCACACTTTTAAAAAGTATTCTCAAAATATTACCAGTAGTAAGTAACTCTTTTAATAAAGCAAGTCAAGAAATGTTTATTTCTTTCAGTAATTAGTCAGTAAAAAAAATCACAGATTAGTAAAAATCGCTGTGGCCGCCGACACAAAAATTTTCAGGGATTTATTGCATGAGAATGAGAATTATTATAATATTAATTTTTAGAATAAGTATCATTGTCATAGTGGCAAAAATCAAACAATTGTCCTTTTCTCCGAGAAAGCTGATGACTAGGACTGATAAAAGACAACCCAGGGGTATTTTGTCGTTAATTTATCTGCTCACATTGCTAGTGAGTGTTAGCGGCTGTAACCAAGCAAATACTAATCCAAACACCAGTGTTGAGAATTCACCACAGACGCAAGAGGCTTCCTCGCCATCAGCTAAAACCAAGGTCGTAACGACATTTTTACCAATGTATTTGTTGACTAAGGCTGTGGCTGGTGATGCGGCTGATGTGGAAATTTTAGTTCCTCCTGGTACAGAGGTGCATGAGTATCAAGCAACACCAGATAATGTGAAAGCGATCGCCACAGCTAATATATTAGTTAAAAATGGTTTAGGCTTAGAAGAATTTCTAGAAAGTACAGTTAAAAATGCTCAAAATCCTCAATTAGTGGAAATTGATGCAAGTAAAGGTATTAAACCTTTAAACGAAATTTCTCCAGTAGAAACTACCACAGCAGCAGAAAAAGACCACGACCACGAACATGCAGACGGAAATCCTCATGTTTGGTTAGATCCTGTTTTAGCAAAACAGCAGGTAATGAATATTCTATATGGATTAATTGCTGCTGATGCTAAAAATAAAGCTACTTATACAGCTAATGCTACGGCTTATATTCAGGAATTAGACAAGTTAAATAGTGAATTTCAACAAGCTTTGCAAAAAAGACCTAACTGCACTTTTATTACTTTTCACGATGCTTATCCATATTTAGCGCAGCGTTATAACCTCAAACAAGTTGCTGTGGTGGAAATTCCTGAAGATCAATTATCCCCTACCGATGTTCAAAAAGTGGTGAATACAGTCAAAAAATACAAAGTAAAAGCTTTGTTTAGTGAACCAGGTATTGATAATAAATTACTTAAAACTCTGTCGCAAGATTTAAAATTAGATTTGCAGACTCTAGATTCTTTAGAAAAAGGTGAAAAAGACCCACAGTATTATTTCAAAGCCATGAGATTAAATTTGCAAACGCTCGAAACAGCATGTCAGTAAGCTAGGGAGGGAATAGGAAACAGGAAAAAGAAAGTAGAATTTTACTTGGTTTTTTCCCAAAATCAAATATGAATCCTGTATTAAATTTTATAGTAATTTTCCAAATTTAATTTATGAACTTACCTATTTTAAAAGTAGATGGATTAACTGTATATCAAGGTAGTTATTTAGCGCTACGAGATGTTTCTTTTGAATTATTTCCAGGAACAGATACTGCCATAGTTGGGCCAAATGGTGCTGGTAAAAGTACTTTAGTCAAAGCAATTTTAGATTTATTACCGCGGAATGCTGGCACAGTCGAAATTTTTGGTTATCCAATTACAAAACTAGGCAATTTACGTCACGGCTTGGGCTATATGCCACAAAATTTTATTTTTGATCGCAGTTTTCCTATTTCTGTGGCTGAATTAATTGGTTTGGGATGGAATAAAAAAGTCCAACAGCAAAAAGCCAAAGTGAAACATTCGTTGTTGTCTCTATCTCAACTGTGGAAACAAAACCGAGATAAAACAGCAGCAGTCACAGAAGCTTTACGGCGTACTGGAGTTTATCATCTGCGACATCAACCGATAGGAACTCTCAGCGGTGGTCAACTAAAGCGGGTGTTACTAGCTTATTGTTTAGTCATGCCTCGAAAACTTTTGGTACTAGATGAAGCCTTTGCTGGGGTTGATATGCAAGGTGCAGCCGATTTTTATGTTTTATTAAATGAGTTGAAGCAAGAAGAAGGTTGGACGATATTGCAGGTTTCCCATGATATTGATATGGTAAGTCGCCATTGCGATCGCGTTCTTTGTCTCAATCAAACTGTGGTTTGTACTGGTCAGCCAGAATTTGCTTTATCGCCAGAAAACCTTTTAGCAACTTATGGCCCAGGCTTCAGTCGTTATCACCATCATCATAATTAAAATGTATATTTTATTCAAGTTTATTTAATTTTTATTATACAGAATCTAAAATTTTTAAATCTTTCTGAATAGTTAATTTCTCTATTTTTAACTGTGTAATTTATTTAGTAACCAAGCCACTGCACTATCAACATCTGCAACTTGTTCACCTGCTGGTACTTTTGGACGCTTCACCATAACGACCTGTAGATCCCGTTCTCTCGCAGCCATAATTTTGGCGTAAGTTGCATCACCACCACTATTTTTACTAACGATGGTATCAATGTTGTGCTGAATCAGAATTTTCCTTTCATTTTCTAAGACAAAAGGGCCGCGATCGCACAATATCATTCCCGGTGGTACCAAGGCATCTTTTCCCGGAGGATCAATCATCCGCATCAAAAACCAAATATGCTGGAGGTGGGCAAATGTGCTTAGTTCTTGCCTACCAACAGTTAAGAATACTCTTTTTGCTTGATTTTTTAAAATATCTGCGGCTGCGCTATTACTATCTACTTCAATCCAGCGATCGCCTGTCATTTTTTCCCAAGCCGGACGAATTAACATTAATCTGAGTATTTTTATTTTATTGGCCGCCGCCGCCGCGTTGTAGGATATTTGATTAGCGAAGGGATGGGTAGCATCAATTAGTATGTCAATTTTCATTTGACGCAGATATTCCACAAGTCCTTCCACACCACCAAAACCACCAATTCGCACATTCCCTGATGGAATTGATGGTTCACGGGTGCGACCAGCTAAAGATGCGATCGCTTCAATTCCATTGATATTTGCAATTCTCACACCGAGTTCCGCAGCTTCGCCAGTGCCACCCAAAATTAAAACACGTTTATACTTAGCATTCAGCACTTGACTACAAAGGTGGAATTTTCGCTAAAATACCCCGTTTCAATGGTTCTGGTCGTTCTGACCAAGGCAATAATCCGTTAGTTTTAGCGTAGTATTGACTAGCACATTCTATAATAGCCGCCGCACTACCATCAACATTTAAATCACCAAACAAATAAGTTAACTTACCTTTAGCAGCAAAGGCGACAACGCAAGAACGGTTACAAGCACTCATACATTCAACAGGTTGGATCGGAAATTCATCTTGCAAATCCCAATCTTGTGCTAGTTGCTGAATCTGGTGCAGTAATTTTTGACCGCCACTTTCACCTACACGCTTACCATCTTGCCAAACGCTGGCACAGGTTTGGCAAACAAATAAAGTATGAGAAGCGATCGCCGGCGAATTAGTCGTAATAGTAGTATGAGCAGCAGTCATCCGTACCTCGCAGATGTGTTGGACTTATTAGTATACTTCGGCGGGCATCCTGACTTGGAAAGTTAATTTTCAGTTTTTTGTCTTTCCTTCACAGTTGCGGGACAGTGCCGGATTTCCACCGAACTTTCCCCGTTACCTTTGGTGGCTGATCTCCACCAAAACCGAATATTCTGTTTATTATATCATCTGCATTTTTTGGAAAAGGAATGAGTAAATCCCCATCCTGAAAATTAAGGTATGGCTGAATAAAGGGCAATACGGTTCAGTTAAGCAGAAAAGTAGGTTGGGTGGAGTGATAGCGTAACCCAACATCCGAGCATACTTTGTTGGGTTACGCTTCGAGAAGCCGCGCGGAGCGTGTCTACGTTCCTCAACCCAACCTACGCCAGAATTGGTTTTTAGTCTTAACTGAACGGTATTGGAATAAAAGGCTTGATTATCAATCATTCATAAACAACAATAACCCCGACTTTTTCCAGAAATCGGGGTTATAAAGGCCTGTTATTTTCACAGATGAGATAGAATTGCTATGTATTAATTAACGCAAAAAAGTCTTTTGTAAAGATGACAGTTGTACATCAACCGCACTGAGATAAGTATAATCGTGCAGAAATTGATTTGGTAGTTTTTTTGCTTTAACAGCAGCTTGAACTAAATCTTTTGCATTCAAATTACCTATTTGGTGCTGAGATATCAGTGTGCTACCACTCGGAATACCTTGTGATTTGAGATTACCTTGATAAGCCAGATAAACAAGATTAAAAGGTTGTATTCCCCGGACAGTATTAACATTACTAGGAGACATATAAGAGTTAATAGCTGTAGTAATTACTTGACCGTGTGTTGTAATATTAGCTATCTTAGTATTCGCAGATGTGTTATCCGTAGGCGTTTGAGCCGTCGCAATTCCTGCGGTAAAAATCATAGAAACAATGGTAAGAAGGGAAGCTGTTAAATTTGAAAGTCTCATAAGTTTATAATCCCGTTAGATTTAAAAGTTAGAATAAGTACTCACTAGTACTGACATTTATGTTTGATAACTTCAGACCTGCTGTACTTAGTTCAGATGAAGATATAATTGTGAAATATAACTACAGTTGGGGTTTCCTAAATTCCGGAAAAAGTTGATCAAAATATACTGAATATCAAAATTGATGAAAAATCTGGCTGTGAGTTTTGTGCGTTCCTATTTGCTATGGTTAGCGATCGCTGTATTCATGCTGTGACAATATGCGATCGCCTATATAAATTTTAGCAGGTTACGACACGCTTTTTTAAAGCTAATTCCACGCGATCGCCGGGTTGAGATTCCAGCACCTGAGTTGTCAGATTATTTTTCTCAAGGGAAGCACGCAAATCTTCATCTGTACCCACAGCCTTTAAAAAATTCACCATTAACCCTTCATAGATTGCATCTGCTTTTGCCGCTGTAGGTAAGATAAATTGCGGTTCCAACCATTTAGAGACTTCCAAAGCGCTGTTTGTACCGCGAATAATTGCCCCAACTAATGGCAATGCCAAATCAACTGTTGGCGTAACTATGACATCAACAGGTGCAAATTGTTTGAGTTGTGGTGAATGATAGCCATGTGGCTCATAGTAGAGCGTGAAATTAGTGGCTAATTCTTTCAGCAGATAACTATTTTCTGTCAAAGTAGGGCCAATGGGAGAACCTGGCAAAGCCCTAATTTCTACTTGATTATTTAAAGTAAAACTTTCACCATGCTCTAAACAGGTGACAGAAGTGTAACCTAGCTCCTGAACAACTTTGGCAGCGTTAGGAGAAGCCACTACAGGAATTTTGCGGTCAAGTTGCTTCAATGTTGGCAGATGTGCATGGTCTGGCAAACCTTGAGACAACAATATCAAGTCGATATCTTCTGAAATTAATCTTTCTTGTTTGAGAGAAGCTTTGAACAGCCAATCTAAGCCAAAACTTAACTCGCCAACTAACCAAGGGTCAACTAGTATGCTTTGACCACCAATTTCCATCAACCAACTATTGTTGTCTAACCAAGTTAAATACATAACCAAACCAAAGTAATACCTGCCTTTATTATTACGGATGATTTAGAGGCTGGTGTTCACCTTAGTTTTTGGTTATTGTTCATTAGCGAACTGCTGCACGGTAATCGAGCGAAGTCGGCTCAGTAGCCAGGGCATAGGAGCGTAAGGGTTTTGAATACCTACACCCTGACCCAAACCTTAATTTTTCCCTTGCTTGTGTCAGTCCTACAGATGAAACACTTTAGATTTACTCAGCACTTTTTCAAGGCAGTATGAAGCCGTATTTTTTGAGTATCGCCTTAGCTGCGCTGCTTGATAAAAATTGACTAAACTCCTTGGCTGCACTGGTATTCTTACTCCGTTTGAGAACAGCCATTGGATAAACTATTGGCGAGTGATATTTCTCATCAGCCGCCACAACTACTTTTACTTTGTCAGAAATTTTAGCATCAGTAGCATAAACTAACCCTGCATCAGCGTTACCACTTTCAACCGCAGCTAAAACTTGACGCACGTTTTTGGCATAAACCAGTTTAGGAGTTATTTGCGACCAAATTTTTAACTTTTGTAAAACTTGCTGCGCGTATTGGCCAGCCGGAACGCTTCTTGGTTCACCAATAGCGATGCGCTTGATTTTAGATTCTTTGAGATTGTAAAGGCTGGTAATGCCAGTAATATTTTTGGGTACAACTAAGACAAGGCGGTTTTTTGCCAAAATTGAGCGTGTACCGGGAAGCAACAGCCCTTTTTGTTCTAAAGCATCTACTTGCTTTTTAGCGGCAGAGATAAAAATATCAGCTGGCGCGCCTTGTTCAATTTGTTGTTGTAATGCTCCAGAAGCCCCAAAGTTATAATTTATATTGACATTGGGTTTACTTTGTTGATAAATCGGTTTAATTTCTTCTAGTGCTTCTTTTAAACTAGCAGCCGCCGACACAAGTAAAGTGGCGTTCGACTGTGCCGTAACAACAGAAGGTACAATGAATGTTGAGCAAACAGCAAGTAACAAACTCGCTAGTGCTGTGCCAAAAAAGGAAAGAATTTGTCTTCTTTTCATAGAAAGATGGTTTAGCAATAGATTCTTCTGCAATTTGATGGCGCTTGGTAGGATCATACCGAGCGTCATTCCAGTCTTTACCAACTGAATTGGTAACATTATGCCAAGAAAAGAACAAGGATGGATCACATTTCAAACATCGGAAGAGGAACGGAAAATTCTCGAAGAGTTTTGCCAGGACTCACAACGCACTAAAACCGAGATTCTACGGGAGCTAGTACGTGGTCTTAATAAGCACCAAGCATCACAAGCTTCTATACCAACCAAACAAACTATTACACAGGTAAATCAGGAAAATTTGGCAATACCTACTACAGAAGTTAGTAGTCCCAAGAAGGCTTTAAAAGTTAGCTCCCGGAATATTCTTAAGGGTGTGGTGAAAAAAGTTGTAACTGGGGCTGTTAATTGTGAGGTGACACTAGAAATTGTTCACAAAGTTGAGCTAACTTCAATGATTACTAGAACATCTGTAGAAGAGTTGGGGTTAATTGTGGGAGAAGAAGCCTATGCCGTGATTAAATCTAACGATATTGTGATTGCTAAAGAATAAAGATGATGAAATTACAGAGAAAGCATTAGATAAAGAGTATTAGGAGCTTAACTTAAATAGGCGTTTAAGTTTGAATTAAACGCCTACCAACAGCTTAGAAAACTTTTATTTATAGTAGTTCAATACTCAGTATTCTTCCCTGACTGGCGTGATCCTAAACAATATCCATACATATTTCTGAGTGTGAATTGATTGAGGTCATACATCACAAAAACTTTCTGCCAAAACTACATTTAAAATATCATTGGTGCTTATATTTCATAGACTTCTGGGCTGAAAATGCGATATTTTTACAATGCTTACTGAAAATTCACAAGCTCAGTTTCACCAGAGAAAGAAAATTTACTAATTATTTTTTAATAAATAAAATTACCAAAAACAAAAGGCTCAAGTGCTAAAACTTGAGCCTTTTTTCAATTAGTCAATTGAGATTATGTATTCATCTCAACACTATTTTTTTAGAGGGTTTAACTTAGTAGCGGTTACGGCCACCATAGCCACCACCACCGTTTCCTCTGTTACCACCACCACCACCAAAGGAGCCACGATCTTCTCTGGGCTTGGCTTTGTTAACTTTAAGGTCACGACCCATCCACTCAGCACCATCAAGTGCATCAATAGCAGCGGTTTCTTCCGCATCGCTACTCATCTCTACAAAGGCAAAGCCACGTAGACGACCTGTTTCACGGTCGGTAGGTATCTGAATGCGCTTCACAGAACCATATTCTGCAAATACACTGTTCAGAGCATCTTGTGTAACTTCATAAGAGAGGTTACCTACGTAAATTGACATAAATTTAATCCGAAATCGCAAGTTTGCAGAGATTTAGATTTCGGGGAGAAGTCTGTAAATACCAAGAGGAAAAAGCCTATCAATACTAAAAACAAACGCTATCGCCGAATTAACTCTCACACCTCATCATTACACAAAATGTCCATGTTAGGGAAAAAATAGAAAAATTGTAATATAAAGATATGTAAACTAGCGATCGCCCAATCCTCCGTAGCTTTGGGTTAACTTGCACTATGGCGATCGCCCAATCAGAATTTGATCAATGTAACAACTTGTAAACTCTCCTAGATTCTCCATGCGGCTGGAGAGTCTAGGATAAATTTGAGTCTAGTTATTGACCGAATTTTAGATTTTAACGATAGGTCTAACGGAATTGTTGGCGTAGCCTCTAGGTCATTCGATTTTGGATTTGCAATTTTAGATTAACTTCAGATTTTCTTTTTAATCTAAAATCTAAAATCCAAAATTGGTTGACTGTTAACAGGATGTACCAAGGAGAACAAACATAGTTCCTTTGAAAAAAAGGAAGAACAGTATGTTAAGCAAATCAACAATTTATGGGCTGGTAGGTATATTCGCAGGTAGTGCTATTACAGCTTTATCCATTACCTACACTACCAGAGCCGCGCAACAGCGTTCTTTACAATCTCTGCCTTGTGGCACAACCAGTTCCATCCCACACAAAATGGCTGGGACACACCAAGTAGATCAGCACTTCATCGAAATGATGATACCTCATCATCAGGGAGCCGTAGAGATGGCAGATCTAGCTTTGCAAAAGGCACAACATCCTGAGCTTAAAAAGCTGGCTACTGCGATTAAAGCCGACCAGAATCAAGAAATTGACCAAATGAAAGCTTGGTACAAACAATGGTATGGCGCGGAAGTTCCGGCTACTCCCAAAACTGGTATGGGAATGGTTCATGGTAGAGGCCAAAATATGCCGGAAATGTCCATGCACTCAGGAATGATGGGTATGGGGATGAATTTAGAGACATTAAAAAATGCCTCTGACTTCGACAAGGAATTTATCCGCCAGATGATTCCACACCATGAGTCAGCAGTAATGATGGCCAAGATGGTAGCAAATAATGCTACTCATCCAGAAATTCGCAATTTAGCTGAAGCTATCATCAAGTCCCAAACTGCGGAAATTCAACAGATGCAGCAATGGTATCAAGCTTGGTCTAAATAATTTTATCGTTCAAATCCTAAATCTATGACACTTACACTCACCGTTCCCAACATGGCTTGTTCTGCTTGTGCCAACAATATTACCAATGCTGTGAAAACAGTTGATGCTGGTGCGATCGTTCAAGCCGATCCGACAACTAAGCTTGTTAGTGTGGAGACTCAAGTTTCTGAGCAAAAAATCAAGGATGCTTTAGCTGATGCTGGCTACCCCCCAGACTAATTCTTAATGAGAAACTAATAGACTTATTGTAGCAGTTAGAGTAAGGGTTCAAAGATGAATTTCTTTGAACCTTTATTTTTATGAAAAACCAAATTTTCCAATTATTTATTAAATCGAAATATTTTTAAATTGATTGGTATTTTCCGTAGTTTCAGTTTTGCAATTGCTGATAATACTGGAGTTGTTTATCATGCAGGCTTATATTATTCAGTCAAAAATTTACTATTCTATTTACCTGTGTATACAGAGTATTACTTAATTAATTAAATTCAAATTTTAGCTAGTACTAAAAATAACCGTTTTTATGAGATTAACATGATATTCCTAGAGGAACCGCTTCACTGCTAGTGAAACGTGCAAACGAATGTTAACTCGCAGAATTTTAGTTAGATGCGTAAACCTAAAACTTTTAATAATTCAGAGCGTTTTATTGAGGGCTGGTATTGGGTAATGCCATCTCAAAATCTGCGAATAGGTGAGGTAAAACCTATTACTATTTTAGGTAGAAATTTAGTAATTTATCGTGGTCAAGATAAAAAGGTAGTTATTTGCGACGCTTACTGTCCCCACATGGGTGCTCATCTGGCTGAAGGCAAAGTGGAAGGTAATGAATTACGCTGTTTTTTCCATCATTGGAAATTTGATGCTCAAGGAATATGTATAGAAGTTCCATGTTTATATGAGCCGCTACCTATTAAATTAAAAACTTGGCCCACAAATGAAGAATATGGAATGATTTGGATTTGGACTGGGGAAACACCACAACACCCACTACCATTTATGCCTGAATTAGAGCAAGATAAGTTTGATATTGCTTTTGGTTTTCACTTTCTGAAAAACTGTCATCCTAATATAGTGATGATGAATGCGATTGATGCTCAACATTTTAATACAATCCACAAACTGCCATTAGAAATTATCTTTGACAAAGAGGAATATAGTCAAAATGCCATTATTTTCACCAACACTACAGATATACGTGGAGATTATACATTTAAAAGACTGATTCGTACTATATCCAAAAAAACGATTAATTACAATATTTGTTATTGGTATGGTAGTACTTTTATCTTAAGTCTTGGGTTTGATTTTTTTAGTTTACATCTGATGTTTGCCCTGCGTCTTATAGAAGGTGGTAAAACGGAAGGACAGACTATAATAATGATGAAAAAACGTAAAGGAATTTTTGGAAAGTTATTTAATCAAGTTGTACTAGGGCTAGTAAAGCTTTTTGGTCAAAACTTTGTTAAGGGTGACAACAGAATTTTTCGCACAATCCGGTTTGATTTTAAGACTCCGATTAAGGCGGATCAGTCTATTATGCAACTGATCAACCATGTTGAAAGACAAAAACCCCTGACATGGGAAACTTGGCAGTTAGCGCGATCGCGCGAGGTTGAACCTCAAGAAAACCCCAATAAATGGCGTGATGATTTAGTTAATGATTAAGTAATGCTGAAAGCTCGAAAGTTAAAGTCAACTTTTTGCTTTTTTCTAGGCTATGGCTCAAATAAAAAGAAGTGGCAAAGCCACTTCATCATTCCCAGGTAGAACCTAGAGATAAGTATAGCGATTTCCGAAATAGAAAATGGTATAAATAGACACTGATTAATCTGAGATGCCAATTTTCCTGGCTGATCAAGCGTTAAGATTTTAATTCGGACTAATGTGTATTGCTACTGCTCTGGGTTAAGTAAGACCATCATCTGTGAAACTCTCATTCCTAAAGGTTTCCAGTGAGGGTTGCTAGAAGAAAAGGTGCTGTCACCTAATACAGCACGATAGTGATGAGGATATTTTTGGTCAGCATGAGGCGCAGCATCTACTTGCAGGATGAGTTTACCCTGATAGGAGGATAGTTTGCTGCTGTTTAGCAAAATCGTCCCGCTATAGTCCCAAGCCAGTCCATACAGTTTAAAATTGCCTAATTTTTGGCGTAACTCACGCCACGGAGTACCAACACCAATACCTTCGCGGGTTTTCCAAGCAGTTCCTAAATTACGCACATCTAGCGGTTTAGTCCGGGTGTTATCACTCCAAACGACTAAAAGCGATCGCTCTCGACCTAAGTTTAGCTGAGTCGCGGCAAAACTACCGATTCCTTCCGCGCCAGAAATAGTTTTATCAACTAAGCGAGAAGCACCAAATAGTTTGACTAAATCTTTTTTGGTAGTTGTAGGTGTAATCGGCCCAACTCGTTCACCAGGAATAATTAAGGTATCCTTGAACGGTTGTGATTGTGCAACGGTGAAATGATGAGAGTTATTTTGGGGTAGCGCAACAGCTGGGTGTGCTGAGTAGGTGATTAATAAAGCGAATGCAGCCGTTGTTATGTTTTTAATTGGTAGATGCACTGTATTTCTCTATTGAGTAGTAGGAGTTAAACTGACGACTCCTATTGCTGACAGTTCCCTTTTATTTCATTACTCTAGTAGCGTTAAAAATTGCCAGCAAAGCCACACCAACATCAGCAAATACAGCTTCCCACATTGTGGCTACACCTAAAATACCCAAGCCAATAAATGCAGTTTTAATTGCTAAGGCAAAACTAATATTTTGCCAAACAATTGTGCGGGTTTTTCTGGCAATTTGAATTGCTGTGGCTACTTTGGAGGGAGCATCTGTCATGATGACTATATCGGCACTTTCGATGGCTGCATCTGAGCCTAAACCACCCATAGCCATACCTACATCGGCTCTAGCAATTACAGGTGCATCATTAATCCCATCACCAACAAAGGAGACTTTCCCATTTTTACCTTTGGGACTAAGTAACTTTTCAATTGCAGAGACTTTTTCTTCGGGTAATAACTCAGCAATATAGGAATCTATGCCAAGTTGTTGAGAAATCCGCGCCGCGATCGCCTGATTATCTCCTGTTAACATGACTATTCTTTCTACACCTATTTTTTTCAGTGCTTGAATAGCTGCTTTTGCATCAGGTTTTAGTTCATCAGCAATGATGATATATCCAGCGTAAATATTATCTACTGCTAGATGGACAACTGTACCTTCTACATTGCAGATATCATGGTTGATCTGCTCGTGATGTAATAGGCGATCGCTTCCCGCTAACACTAGTTTATTTCCTACCTTTGCCCTAATTCCATAACCTGCTATTTCTGCATAATCTGTAACTTCCGATATATCAAAACTATTACCATATTCTTTCCTAATTGATAGGGCAATGGGATGATGGGAGTGAGATTCTACTTTTGCTGCTAATTCTAGAAGTTCTGGTTCAGAAAACCCATTAAAGGGGATAATTTCTACTACTTGAAATACGCCTTTTGTTAAAGTGCCTGTTTTATCAAAAACTACTGTTTTAACTGTAGTTAAAGTATCTAAAAACATCGAGCCTTTAATCAAAATACCACGTTTTGCTGCACCACCAATCCCGCCAAAATATCCTAACGGAATACTAATTACTAGCCCACAAGGGCAGGAAATCACTAACAATATCAAAGCTCTGTAAACCCATTCTGAAGATGTAGCTCCCGGAATAAATAAAGGTGGTAATATTGCTACTACCAGAGAGATGAAAACAACTATTGGCGTATAATAACGAGCAAACTTGGTAATAAATTTCTCTGTTTCTGCTTTTTTACTTCTAGCATTTTGCACCAAGTCTAAAATTTTGGCAATAGAAGATTCATGAAAGAGTTTTGTAACTTTAACTCTGAGCAAGCCGACTTGATTAATTGTCCCAGCTAGTATTGTGTCTCCTACTCTCACAATTTGCGGTACAGATTCTCCTGTTAAAGCAGATGTATCAATCTGAGAATTTCCGGTAATAATTTCACCATCTAAAGGATTTTTTTCTCCTGGTTTAACAATAACAATATCTCCAATTTTTGCTATTTCTGGAGATACTTTATGTACTTCACTACCTGTCTCAAGATTGGCATAATCTGGGCGTATCTCTAGTAAAGCTTTAATCGAGTTGCGAGAACGACTAACGGCAATATCCTGAAATAATTCTCCAATTTTATAAAACAACATTACACCAACAGCTTCGGGTAATTTATGAATTGCCAAAGCGCCTAGTGTAGCGATTGTCATTAAAAATGTTTCATCAAAAATTCTCCCGCGGAGGATATTTCTTCCGGCTGTTTTTAAAACACTCCATCCACTGAGTAGGTAGGCTGGAATAAAAATTAGATATTCGCCAAGAGAATAGTGTGTATTATGCAATTGCTGTTCAAAAATTAGCCCAGATACATACAAAACACCAATCAAAATTAGAGAATATATCTCATTTTTGAGGATGAATTTTCCGCCGTGGTCATGATTATGATGAGCATCATGATTATGGTTATGATTATCATGATGCTCATGACTACAACACTCGGAAGATTCTGAATGTGTTTTATTCTGCATGTTGTCAAATCTCGGACTTTATTTAATATATGAGTGTATATTCAAATTTATGAGAAATAAATTATTTTTGCAAGCTGAAATTTTAAGAAAGATAATCTTTATCAAATATGAATTGCAGTATATTTATAAATTTACTGTATGTGATTTGGTAGTTATTAGTTAAAATTTGGAGACAGGAGAAATTTAGCTGATACTGCAAGTGTAAATGGGTGAAATTATGAACCATATCCAGCAAAAAATTGCCGTCTGGGGAATTACAATCTTGTTGGGTGCAACACCTGCGGTTGTATATGCAAAAACACCAAGTAGCCAAATAAATTTTCAGGAATATTTTCAACAAGGGGTGCAAAAATTAGAACAAGGTAACTTTAGTGCGGCAGTTACAGATTTTGACAAAGTAGTACAGCAAAATCCTAAATTTTATGAAGGTTTTTGTCTGCGAGGTTTAGCTAAATCACAATTGGGAGACTTACAAGCAGCAATTGACGACTTTAACCAAGCGCTACAACTCAATCCTCAGCATATAGATGCTTATAATAGTCGGGGAACAGTTTATGCTCAACTGGGAAATCTGCAAAAGGCGATCGCCGATTTTAACGCTACACTCAAAATTGATCCCCAGTCTGTAGATGCTTACTACAATCGTGGACTGGCTTACTTTAAACAGCAAAATCCCCAAGCGGCGATTTCTGATTTTAACCAAGCAATTAGCTTAAATCCTCAGTTAGCTGATGCTTACGGTAATCGTGGACTGGCTAAATATACTTTAGGCGATCAGCGTAACGCGATCGCCGATCTCCAGCAAGCAGCAGCAATTTTTCGTCAGCAAGGTGATACCGCCAGCTATCAACAAACTCAAACCCTAATTCAACAGGTACAACGTTAGTTTTGGGGAATAAGTTTCCGATGTAGCTGCAATCCCACTAACAAACCAATGATAATAATCCCTGTGAGATAACACAAAATAATTAGCCGGATGGACAATGGTGGCGCAACTCCTTCCACATCGACGTTTTTTTGCACTCGCAGAGGTGAAACCTCTACCTGAATATTATGAGGTGCGCCATCAAAAAATTGCTATTCCCATAATGACAGCTATTTATGTAAAACAGATTATTAAGCGAATAACACAAGTCCTTATGTTTTACCACCGTGCAATTCTTTATCTTTATGTTTTTTGGTAGACAGAAAAAGCTTTGATGTACTCATTAGTTTAATTTAGTTGATTTGTATTCTCTAGTAGCTTAATTGCGTGATCTTTAATAGAAAATTACTTTACTTAGGTTGATAGATAAATAAAGCACCTTTTTGCTATTATTCGCCAAAAATGGTAGAAAAAATCCAATATGTGAGAAAAAACTCATATTGATGATCAACATCATCTTGACCGAGAACAACTAATAGGATAGGCTTGGCAATCAGAGATGTTCTATCGGGAAATATATGAACAAGAAATTAGTACTGAATTTGCTTTCTAGTTCGGCAATTTTTACTTCTTTGATGTCTACATTGGCAGCAATAAATCCAGCCCATGCCTCTGTTAACCTCACCCAAAGATTAATGCACACAGACGACGGTCGTACCTGTATCACTAATCCCCACGGACTAAAAGATTTTGTCTGTATTCGAGATTCTGAAAGAGACCCTAAAGCTGCGCCTGCACCTAAATCTATGGTGGTTTCATCCAGCCCATCTGACACCAACGTTGCAGAACTGAATTTTACAGAAGAAGAAAGTGATGCTGCAATTAGAATCTTTAAGTGTGACTGTCCTTATTGCATCAATTCTTTGCGACAATTGCGTGGTACAGGTAATTTAGTTTACTAATCTAAATTTTCTCAATGCAAGTGTTACCCAAAAAGCTGGCAATGGGAATTCATATCTTCGTCAGCCTGTCGTTAAAAAATTTATTTAGCTTTAGAAAATAATCAGGCTCATAGATTTTCTAAGTGTACCTTAGTAAAATCTTATCAAAAGCTTTTGTAACCATATACTATATAGCAATCTTATTTGATTGTAAAAATCGATAGGCTCAAATCCCCGACTTTTAAAAGTCGGGGATTTTGTAGTTAAAGTCAAAACATGAGTAAAATGCTCAAATTACTTCATACTTGGGTCAGAAATCAAAAAGATTAGTAGGATGTATTGATAAATCCTTAGCAGAGGGGAAGCAGTGCCGCAGATTGCCATTTAACATAGTGGGATGCTCAGAGCGATCGCTGTCCTTGTAAAGTAGACTCACAATATTGATGATATCTATCCACCTCCTGCTTTTTCTTGCGATAATTCCCAAGGGGCATGTTCTGGTTTGTTAAAGGGGGATAGATGACGATCAAACGATTGGTTTTAATAATTTCAACTGTGATAGCAGTTGCATTGGCAACTTTATCTCTCGTCAATAGTTGGCAAAAACCCCAGTTCCAAAGTCGTCTGGAACTTTATCAAACAAATATTGCACTGCAAGCCCAAGCTTGGCAACCAAAAGATGGTGATAATCTTCAGGTGATTCGCCAAGCTATACTCGAAGATCAGCCTCTAGAAAATGCTACAAAGCAATATCAGGAGGCACAAAAATCTGTCCAAGCTAACCTAGATAAAGTTAAAAACCAACTTGCACAGCTCAGTTCTCAGCCCAAAATTACAACTCCAGCTAAACCCCTACCACAAGACACTGTTGATACTAACGCCTCTCCTGAAGTAACACTGCAACAGTTACAGCAATCCCTTCAGCAACAGCAACAATTACTAGGCGAATTAGATTTGCGTCTGGGGATTTTACAAATACAACAAGGACAACAAGACACGGCCTTGAAAACTTGGGGTGAATTACAACAGCCTACACTCAATACTGAATTTCAAGATACAGCTACTGTCTTAAGTGGAATCTGGAGTAATCCCCCCCGGATTTTACCCAACGCCCAACAGTTGATTCAAAAGAATTTAGATGGTTGGTTCCGTAACACTGCATTAATTCAGCTATACCAACTCCAGCAACGTCAAGAATCTTTAGCAGCAGTTACAGCCGCACAGCAATCAGCAGCAGCCCAAGCTGTATTTAAACTCACCCTCATCGGTACGATACCAGCTTTGGCAGCATTGATCGGGACAATCCTGCTAATTTTCTTATTGACACAACGCTTGCTGAAGGGGAAAGAAGCGTTACTCGCACAAAATGGTGATTTAGTTTGGACAACACCTTGGGATGGGGAAACTATCCTTCAGGTGTTTGTTGTGGGATTTTTCTTTATGGGACAAATTTTTGTTCCCCTTTTGTTGTCTATACTACCTATTCCCCGTCCGATTGTGGGTGTGCGCCTACAAGCTGTATCTGTGTTAATTAGTTACCTGTTTGTGGCTGTGGGTGCGCTTTCAGTGATGTATTTCTCCATCAAACGATTTTTCCCGCTACCAAGATTGTGGTTTAAATTCCAGCTACGAGATAGTTGGTGGTTGTGGGGATTAGGAGGTTATTGCACCGCTTTACCTATAGTTGTGGTGGTGTCATTGATTAATCAAAAACTCTGGCAAGGACAAGGCGGGAGTAATCCTTTATTACAATTGGCACTAGAAAGCCAAGATGGAGTAGCACTAGGTATATTTTTCTCTACAGCCGCGATCTCCGCCCCGCTATTTGAAGAAATTTTATTTCGCGGCTTTTTGCTACCTTCCCTAACTCGTTACTTACCAGTGTGGGGCGCAATTATCGCTAGTAGTTTATTATTTGCGATCGCTCATCTTAGCTTGTCAGAAGTTTTACCACTCACCGCCTTGGGGATCGTCCTGGGAATAGTCTACACGCGATCGCGCAATCTCCTCGCTCCTATGCTACTCCACAGCCTTTGGAATAGTGGCACACTACTTAGTCTATTCCTTTTAGGTGGTGGTAATTAATAAAACATTTGTTATACGGTTGCGGTAACAAAAAATATCTGATTTCATCTGCGTAGGTCATGATTTTTCGCTGGCTATGACTAAATTAATTATTCAGCGAATTTTGACTCAAATTTAACAATATTGACGGCAACGGAAATATCATCATTACTGTTAAATAGATGACAAAATTTCTAGATAGACATTTAGTACTATCTAGATAGTTAAAGCTATTTTTCAGATGTTGATTGCCTATTTATTACGTGTTGCAGGCAATATTTAATAATAGTACTTAACGATAGGAGTTACGAACAACAACTAAATAAGGTATTCAGTGTAACTTAAATTCACTGAAGCCAAGATGGCGTAATTTTCTAATTGACAGATATATGTCATCTGTATCTAATTAGACATTTCTCACTAAATTGGAATCTCATCATCGTAGCCACATCGAAAAAGTCCGGAAATAACATTAACGGGCTTGTAGAAAATGGTATGATATCGCCGTTTTTTGCTGTTCTTGAGTATTTATCCTCCTCCAGAGAAATAATACTTACGAATCTGCAAAACGCCTGTCTTTGGTGTCATAATCCTAATTAAATACATACATCAAATAGCTTTCTAGTTTTCAGCTACAAAGCACTTGTCTTGATTACTCATATTCTGTAGTGTTTATTTGAAAGTGTTGATATCTTTCTTTGGATTGAAGTTAGACGTATACTAACAAAATATCAGTTTTCATAAGCATTTTTTCCTAGCTTACTATTTATGCACAACTAAGAAAAAACCTAGTTTTTCTTAGTTATTTCGCAATATCTGTGTTGAGTGTAAAGAACCTTAATGACAAAATATAGCTGAATATTACTGGTTCTTAATCAAAAGAAAAATTAAATTTTTTACCTAATCTTTGAGGAGTCACAATACTATGGCAAATCTCAACTCTACCAGTAATCCTAATAAGCAACTTCTGGCTGGTTACTGTGGGATTATTTTTGGCGGTTTTGGCGTTCATAAATTTATTTTAGGATACGCCGCAGAAGGCTTTATGATGTTAGCTATATCTATAGTTGCAGGCACATTCACTTATGGAATTGCCTTGATAGTTATGCAACTGGTAGGGCTGATTGAAGGCATGATTTATTTAAACAAGTCCTCGGAGGAATTCGTAGATACTTACTTTGTGAATAAGCAAGGCTGGTTCTAAAGTTTCTCTTCCACAAGCTAATTTAGCATCGCTCTTGTGTTCCTTTAGCCAAAAGAGAAAACTAAATGTTTAGTTAGCTAAAGTAACCAAGAGCCATATTTTTGAGAAAATAATTACTAATTCATAATTCGTAATTTTGAGAAAACAAGCACCCACTAATTGTAATTACGAATTATGAATTATCATGTATCTAGTGTAAATATGTAGAGACTAAGTAATTATTTTGACGATAAGATTGGAGTGTTCTTGATGCTTGAGGCGCATTTCCAATCAATGTCTAATAACAGTCCTAGTGATATCAGTAGTAAAAAACTTGCCGCTGGAATTTGTGCAATCTTATTAGGAGCTTTAGGGATTCACAAATTTATTCTTGGTTACACAACCGAAGGCTTGATCATGTTGCTTGTGAGCATACTCACATGTGGTTTTGGTGGATTAATCATGAGCATTATCGGTTTAGTGGAAGGAGTTATTTACTTAACCAAAACAGATGAAGAATTTGTGACTGCTTATATTGCCAACAAAAAAGGCTGGTTTTAAATCTTTGTTATAGAAGTTTTGTTTACCGTTGTAATTTTAAGAGTGCATCAGTGTTTAAATTATCTTCTTATCCTCTGTCGTGCCACGGTAAACTAGTGCGTTGGGGTATATTAGGATTCTCTTATACCCCACTATTTGGGACATATTTTTACAACCGAAATTACAGAATAGGTTTTTTAGTCTGCCCAATCCGACACTTCACTGGGATTCCATGTCCCACCTGTGGTATGACTCGTTCATTTATGGCGATTGGTAGAGGAGATTTGAGCCAAGCAGTAGCCGAGAATTTATTTGGCCCAATTTTATTTGCTGGCTTTGTAATTGTAATAGTTCACGTTACCTTAGAGTTATTAACTAAACACCAAATTACAGCTTTATATGGTCAACTACTCAGAGTAAGAAAGTTACAAATATCATTTTTAATGACAGTGTTAATTTATCATTCTTTCCGCCTGTATCACATATCGCAAACAGGAGAACTGTTTATTACTTTTAGCAAATCTCCTTTAGGTCAATTGCTTCTACAGTAAGTATTAAATGATTTTTTAGCCTACCCTTTTGAGAAAACAGTCTGATTCTAATGCTATGCCAACTATCAAACGTAAACATCTCATTTGGTTTTGCTTACTGCTATTAAGCTGTGGATATTTTAGTGCTATGTCTAATTTAGAAATTAATTCTTATTTAAAGAGCGTGGTTTTCATGCTGCCAATACAGTTTGCAGCTATTTTTTATGTGACTTATCTACGCTGGAACCGCAGTTGAGGCCAAAGCCCAAGGACACATAAAGAAAATTAATGTTATTTACATTCAGTCATAGTTCCAGATTTCGCCTACCCTCGAATTAGAGACGCTTTTAGTCAGGCGTTAAATGTTCGTAGCGAATCCAAAAACTTGCCATGCAACTTGTGCCGAAAACGAACCTTGACCCAGAATTAGCCCCAACATCCGAGAAAATTATTTTGGATGTGGGAGGAATGAAGTGTGCTGGGTGTGTAACTGCTGTAGAACGTCAGCTAACCCAATATCCAGGGGTCAAGACTGCCTGCGTGAATTTGGCGACAGAAGTAGCAGTCGTAGAGTCAGAAGTTGGGGTGATAAATCCAGATGCACTGGCACAGCGATTAACCACCGCTGGATTCCCAACTCAACCCCGCAAATCTAGTAACCAAATTGCTTTAGCCGATTCAGCAAACAGACAGCAGCAAGAAATGCGTGCTGCATTTAGACAATTAGCGATCGCTGCTATATTACTAATTTTGTCAGGAATTGGGCATTTCAGCAGCATCATTGGCGTAACTTTGCCCATATTAGACAACATTTGGTTTCATTGTGGATTGGCAACAGTGGCCCTGTTATTTCCCGGCCGTCCCATCATCATTGATGGTTGGCTAGGCTGGCGGCGCAACAGTCCCAATATGAACACCTTAGTGGGTTTGGGAACACTCACCGCTTACACTGCCAGTTTAGTAGCGCTGTTATTCCCGCAAATGGGTTGGGAGTGCTTTTTTGATGAACCAGTAATGATGTTAGGCTTTATCTTGTTGGGCAGAACATTAGAGCGACAAGCCAGAGGTCGGGCTGCTGCTGCTTTTAGACAATTACTCGCACTCCAACCACAATTAGCCCGATTAATTCCCAACCCAGACCCAGAAAAATATGGGGTAGGGGCTAACAGTCTGGAAATCCCCGCAGAACAAGTACGAGTAGGTGAATGGTTACAGGTATTGCCTGGAGATAAAATTCCCGTAGATGGCGAAGTTCGTTTTGGGCAAACAACCATAAATGAGTCGATGTTAACCGGTGAAGCCGTACCTGTAATTAAGCAACCAGGGGATATAGTCACCGCCGGCACTATCAACCAATCAGGTGCGATCGCCATTCAGGCAACCCGTACAGGCAATGATACCACTTTGGCGCAAATTGTTGCCTTAGTCGAAGCGGCCCAAACCCGCAAAGCACCCGTACAAAAATTAGCTGATAAAGTAGCTGGTTACTTCACCTACGGCGTGTTGACGGCCTCTGTATTAACCTTTGTTTTTTGGTACTTTTACGGTACTCACATCTGGCCTGATCTCACCATATCCAGTGGAATGGAAATGATGAGTCACACCGCCCACAACACAAACTCAACACTCAACACTCAGCACGGGCTGAACGCCCCGCTACCGCTAACACCACTCTTAACTAGCTTAAAACTAGCGATCGCCGTTATGGTAGTTGCTTGTCCTTGTGCTTTAGGCCTAGCCACACCCACAGCCATTCTCGTTGGTACTGGCATAGGCGCAGAACGGGGTTTATTAATCAAAGGTGGTGATGTTTTAGAAAAAGTCCACAAACTAGATACTGTGGTCTTTGATAAAACTGGTACTCTCACTACAGGTAATCCTACTGTGACTGATTGCCTGGAAATTTCCCCATCCCAACTCCCCACGGACTACACCCTGATCCAACTAGCCGCATCTGTTGAAAGTGGCACATACCACCCCCTAGCTAAAGCAATTCAGCAAGAAGTACAACACCAACAGTTAACTATTCCTAACGCGGTAGACTTCCATACCGAACCAGGATTAGGAGTGTCTGCGGTTGTAGAAAATACAACAGTGCTGTTAGGCAATCAAGATTGGTTAAGTTGGCACGGAGTTGCTGTGAGTGAAACCGCGCAACAAGAAATTCAAAGACTAGCAACAGCAGGTAAAACAGTTGTTTGCGTAGCTGTGGGTGGTAGTTTAGCCGGACTTATAGCTATTCAAGATACCCTCAGACCAGATGCCCAAAGCACAGTAGATAAATTGCGTCAACTGGGCTTAAGAGTCATGCTACTCAGTGGCGATCGCCCAGAAGCGGCAAGTGCGATCGGTAAACAATTAGGATTAGATAGTGGTGATATCATTGCCGGAGTCCCACCCAGTAAAAAAGCTGAATTAATTAAATCATTGCAAGCAGGAGAGCAAGGGAAAACTTCCTCTCTAAAATCTAAAATCCACAATCCAAAATCTCAAATTGTAGCAATGGTGGGAGATGGGATTAATGATGCTCCCGCCTTATCCCAAGCAGATGTCGGCATTGCCTTACACTCAGGCACAGATGTGGCAATGGAAACCGCAGAAATTATCTTGATGCGCGATCGCCTAAGTGACGTTGTAGAATCCATTGGACTAAGTCGTGCCACATTCAACAAAATCCGCCAAAATTTATTTTGGGCTTTTGCATACAATACCTTGGGCATTCCTCTAGCTGCTGGTGTTTTGTTACCTAGTATGGGTTTTGTCCTCAGCCCATCTAACGCCGCTGCACTTATGGCCTTTAGCTCAGTTAGTGTTGTCACTAACTCTATATTCTTGCGAAAACTAGCTCACCGTTGATCAATACTGCTGTTGAATGTAAAAATGCAAACTAAATGTCGGTTTTTCCCAACTCAGGTTAAACTAAATCGATAGTTAGATGTTACACATCTCCAAGAGTAGAACACTCCTGTTCTACTCTTCTCAGTCAGAATAGCTTTCAAGTTTGTCAGAGTTATTACCACAGACTGTAGTACGTGAGAATGGTAGGAAACAATAATAGACCAACACTAATCAATCAAAATTTCGCTGATAGTCATAACGATATATCAATGGCACCAGAAACTAATGAAAGCCATCTACTGATTCTGGAAGATGATCAGGGTCGCAAAGAATTTTCTCTAGAAAATTCCGTTTACTCTATTGGTAGAGACCGGGATTGCAACATTCGTTTAGTCTCTCAATTTGTCTCTCGCCGTCATGCTACTTTAGTACGATTGCCAAGAGGGCAAAACACTTATAGCTATTACTATCGGATTGTCGATGGTGATGCTAAAGGTAAACCCAGTGCTAATGGATTGATGATTAACGGACGCAAAATCCCGGCTCACGATTTAAAAAACGAAGACGAAATCGTTTTTGGCCCCCAGGTACGCGCCATCTATTATCTCTTGAGAAATACTCAGCGCTCAGGACAAACAGATTCTAGCGAGTATGATATTACCCTCATTAATCCCGGCATGACAGAAGACATGGAAGATTAAAAACCAGCTAATTTTCAGATAGATGTTGACTATTAGCTGGCTCACTTTCCAATACCCAAATTTGCCGGATATAGCTTTACCCAAAGCCAGCCTCGTAAACGATATCAACCGGCAAGACTTTCAATTAGATGCCAATGGCGACTGTGTTCAATCTCCTGCTTGACAAATTCAAACATTTGTCGGCAGTGATTATTCAGTTGGAGTGGCAATTCCTCGTTTTTAATGACTACACTCATCCGGGATTCTGTTTCAGTAGCGCTTGATCTGTCAATGAATACTTCGACCTTGACCAATTTGGAGAACGAAACATTACCAGGAATCTCACGAGCCAAAATATAATCGGCGTTGTAATACTGAATTTCCAAATCGCAGCCTTGAAGAAGATCTAAAAGTAACGGCTGAAGATGGTCAATAGAAAGAGAAATAGTAAATGAACAGGTATAGCGAGCCATAATAGCCCCAAGTATTGCAACACTCCGTCCATCGTATAATACCGAAGCCGTCAAACGGTAATTCGTTACAGATTGATTACATCAACGTACTGGGAGATGAGCTAAAGCTACGTGCTTTTCGCTAATCCCTACGAGAAACACAAGTTGAAAAATTGATAAAAAACTTTAAAATAAGGCTTTGGTGGAGGTGCATTATGAAAGTAGCAATTACTGGCGCAACAGGATTAGTCGGTAGTCGTTTGGTAGAACGACTCCAAAAAGAAGGTCATCAAGTATTGGTGTTAACACGTAACACTAACTTTGCTCACAAGGTTTTTCCCCCCGCAAATTTCCCGAATGTAGAGATTGTTACTTATACTCCAACTACATTTGGTGCTTGGCAAGATGCAATTGTCGGTTGCGAAGCTGTTGTTAATCTCGCTGGTGAACCCATTGGTGAGGGACGCTGGACACCAGAACGCAAGCAAGAAATCCTCAATAGTCGTCAGCTAGGTACTCAGAAAATAGTTGAAGCTATAACCAACGCAAACCCTAAGCCCCAGGTATTAGTCAATACTTCGGCTATTGGTTACTATGGCACAAGTGAAACTGCAACCTTTGATGAAACCAGTGTCTCTGGGAATGATTTTCTGGCTCAAGTCTGTCAAGCTTGGGAAGCAGAAGCCACAAAAGTTAAAGATGCTGGGGTGCGACTCGTAATTTTGCGGTTTGGCATTGTTCTTGGTAATGGTGGAGCCTTAGCCAAAATGATTCCACCTTTTCAACTCTTTGCTGGGGGGCCAATTGGCAGTGGTCGCCAATGGTTTTCTTGGATTCATCTTGACGATTTAGTTAACTTAATTTTGCAAGCTTTAAACCAGTCAAATATGGAAGGGGCATATAATGCCACTGCTCCAAATCCAGTCAGAATGAATGATCTTAGCCAAACTCTAGGCGAAGTATTGCATCGTCCTTCTTGGCTACCTGTTCCAGCTTTTGCCATTGAAGCCCTTCTCGGAGATGGAGCTATTGTGGTGTTAGAAGGTCAACAAGTTTTGCCTAAACGTACTTTAGAATCCGGCTTTGCTTATCAATATCCGAATTTACAACCAGCTTTGAAGCAGATTTTAAGATAAAAGTCAATGGCTAATAGTAGCAAAATTGAACTATTTACCATTGACTAATAATTAATCAGCCTGAAATTTGCGAGATACCCAACTGATAATTCCGCTGAGAATTGCGCCTCCCATCAGAATGCCAATTGCTGGGTTAAACACTGGCTGCCAAAGCTGATGCCATAAATCAAGACCCAAATTTATCCCCGCAGCATCACCAAAAACTGCGATCGCAAACCAAGCAAAGCCAAATAAAACCAAGAATACATCGGCTACCAAAATCAAGTTCAGCCAATTTAACAATTTATCTTTCATATTGAAGATTAGGGATTAGGGATGAGGAACTAGGACTATGGAGTATTGGTGAGATAAGTTTTACTCTAGTCCCTAGTACGACTTAGCGAAAATTAACAGCCCATCACAAATGCTTAAAAAGCTTGCAGTATAAGTATTTTTACTTTTTACTTTTGTCTTATTCTACTCATCCCTATTCTTCAAATAACCACTTCTTGACTTTTAATAAACTATCCCAATCTGGTTTTCTACTCAGACCATCTTCAATACTATTTTTGATTTCATCGCGCCATTCTGGGTTTACCAAAAATAACTGTTGTACAGCATCAATGTGTTGACGCAAGCCTTTTTGGCCAGTTTCTAGCATTGCTAGAGCCAGATTAACTCTGGCTTGTGGGTCTTGAGGGCTTAATTTGACTGCTTTTTGTGCGGCTTTATAAGCTGAGTTGCCTTTGTTATCTAACAGATACAACCATGCTAAACAAATCCAAGCTGCACTAGTTTTGGGAGCGCGATCGCATACCTCCTTAAACACAGGGATCAAAGAATCCACTGCTTCACCAGCTTTATAGCGTTCCAAACCTGTATCAAACAGAGATTCAACGGTGTTAGTCATTAGTCATTAGTCATTAGTCAATGGTCAATGGTCAATGGTCAATGGTCATAAGTAAATACAAAGGACAATTGACAATTGACAATCTTACTACACACCAAATGACTTACCACAACCACAGGTTTGGTTAGCGTTGGGATTCGTGAACTGAAAACCGCCGCCAATCATCGCATCGCTATAATCAAGCATTAAGCCATAGAGGTAAAGCAAGCTTTTGCGATCGCAAATAATTTGGAAGCCATCATAGTCAAAAACTTCATCCTGCGGGGTGATCTTGCTTGTATCCTCAAAGTCCATCATATAAGACATCCCAGAGCATCCGCCTTGCCGTACGCCTACCCGCAGGCACAAATCTTGACCTTGCCTTTCTTGCAGGAGTTTGACTTGGCGCAAGGCGGTTTCGCTTAACAGAATGCCGCTTTGTTGAGGCTGCGTTGCTTGTGTCATCTTTTGTTAACTCCTTATAATTAGTAACCTGATAGAAGCTGATGGTTGCTGCTGGGTTAATGGGTAATTTTTGTATATATTCTAGCGACATTAAGGACAGAAATTGCCAATTGTAAACACTCCGTCAAAAGCAGCTAAAGCTTTTTATTCTAGAATTGAGAGACTCGGTATATTTATAGATTCGGTATTTTCAGAATTTCAGCCTTGTGGCAGCCTGAATCGCAATCCCTCTTCAGGTGCAGCCCGGAAAGTCTCCTCCCAGACTAGCCATCCCCAACAATTGACATGCAAATTGCTTCCTTTGATTAACTGACTCTATGACAAGTTTTAATCGCTCTACCAGTCGTCGGTTGAATAAATTACCTCAAATTCCTTCTGTGTGGGAGGGCGATCGCCGTCCATTATCATCACCAATCCCACATCCTGATTCATCCGCCAATGGTGATTGCATTCTTTGGGTTGATGGCTCACAAGGTGTTGTCCGTGGTATGGACGTAGTACCTCCTGAAACAGGCCCGGAAGCAATTGTTCGCACCCTGATGCGGGCAATGGAGCATCCCCACAGTCCCGCGAAACCTGCTAGACCTCACAAAATTGTGGTCAGAGACCGAGAAATTCAATTTTACCTGCGCGGCGTGCTACAAGATTTGGATATTGCCATTGACTACGCCCCAGAATTACCGTTAATTGATGAATTATTTCGCGGTTTTGCGGAAGTTGTTGATAGCCAAATCCCAGATTTACCACCACAGTATGCCCAAGCTTTGCAAGAAAAAGCATTCGCCCTTTGGCAAGCAGCCCCTTGGGAATTTTTGGAAGAGCAACAAATCTTATCTATCGAAATTAATAAATGGGATGTCGGGACGCTTTACGCCTCAGTAATGGGGATGTTGGGGATGGAGTATGGCATTTTGTTTTATCGTTCGGAAGAATCACTCCAACGATTTCGGGCAGCAGTTTTACAAAGTGAGGAGTCGCAAGGACGTTTAGAAGAAGCTTTTCTCAAGCAAGATTGTCTGTTTCTCACTTTTGAAAGTCTAGATGCTGATGATGAAGATGAGGATGAAATTGACAATTTAGCAGAGATGCCTTTAGCTGAAATTGCCCCAACATTCGGCAATATTCACCCCTTAGAAGGACTGCGGTCTGTTTTATATGATGAAGAGGCGCTAGTCGTTTACGTTGCGTTAGAAAGCCTGTGTCGCTTCATTCGTGACCACCGTCGGCAGTTACGTGATGAAACTTTCCCTGAACTCAGTCATCGCTATCGGATTTATCTACCAGAATCGGATACTGGCACAAAATCAGTATCTGTGACTGTTGCTTCAATGCCTCAATTGGCAGCTGAATTAGAAGAAATGGCAGGGTTTGGTGTGTCGGAATCGGAAATGGAAACACCAGATTTACCAATATTTCGGTCTTTACGTGATGACTTAATTCCCGAAGATTCTTTTCTCAGTTTGGGTGTGGTTTCGTGGGAAATGCTGGAATATCTACGTAAAGGTGTGACTTATCATCCAGCAGGTGAAATTAAGCAGGTGGGCGATGGATTACCTGTAATTTTGATTCAAACTTCCCGCCCCAAAGCTAAGACTGTAATTGAAAATATAGAAGCGGCTGGTGGATTGCAAGCCATTTGCTTTAATCCTGGAGCCGATCCTTTTGATGGCGATCGCTACGATTTGGGTTTGTTACAAACTCAAAATAGTGAACTGTTTCTATTCGGTGAATTTTTAGATGACGATCCCATCCATGTTGAAGCTCGTAAAAAATGGAATCAGCGGTGTAAGAATACCAAAGGTTATTGCGGTTTAATTATTGCCAAAGGGTTAACAGGGTCGGCTCGTGGTAATCCTCAACTGCGAGATATGATGGCTTTGTTTGAAGCGCGATCGCTTTCTCCAAAAGATTTAGGACTGGGGATGCTGCAACTTATGCCGCAGTTATAATCTGCACAAATACCGGGCAATCACCATAATTGCATTGAGACTCTCCCCAAACCGTAGTGTTTGGTATTTCGCTGTGCTTCGTTAAGCTGAACTGGCCTACTCTGGAGAAAAACAGCATCAGATCAGCTTTTTTGTCAAAAAATCAGGATTTAATTATTTGACAAGTGAAATAGAAGTATACGCGATTCTTGTAACCAAGATTCGTGGTGATGTTTCCATATCTCCGATGCGATCGCTTTATTCAGTTAATTACTTTATCTAAAGTTCATGAAGCATAGATATTATTTGGCTTTTTAGTAATCTTTTGACTACGTTATGCTATTCGCCGCAGAGATATTTTTTCCCTCAGCAATGATGAAATCAAATAAGCTTTGAACTTTATCCTAAAAATTTAAAATTATTATTTTTCTTGATAATTATAAGCATCGTGTTTCTAGGAAATTACTTAAAACTTTATTTACCATGAATTTTCTTTGTATTTTTTTTATAAACTTGAGAAAACATCGCAATTAAGTATTCAATGAAGATTATTTAAAGCCTAAAAATCACGGTTATAATAGCCTTAACACTAAAAATCAAGCAAATATTACCTTATGTGGTAAGTGCTTACTAAATAATTTTATGATTGGAAATTTCAAGGAGGGCAAATTTTAATTTGCTTCGATTTTTAGATATACAAATTTAGAAAATTTTCTAAATTTGTAGTGAAATTTGACTAAATATTTGGAACAGGAGGCAGATGTTTATTTTAATTGATAAACTCCTGAAATAAAGATGGTGATGTGTGCGAAAAAACAAACATATTTAAACATTTACGAAAATCTTTAAACGGAATTCGTAAACAACATCAACATCACTGTATTACTACTTTTAGTAGTTACTAATAAAATCTCAAATTCCACTGGCTGAGATAAAGGAGGCTGCTTATGTTTGCTTAAACACTAAATATGAATTTGTGGATATCTACACCCAATGAGTACCCAAAAAACAGCCGCTAGATCAAAGGTAAATACTTTTTTAGATGAGAGCAATCGCCTACAGGTGCGTACTATTGGGTAATTACCAGCCAAATATACACACCTAATAATCAATAGACCTATTAAGGTCTCAAGTTATTCAAGAAATTGTCTCTCAAGAACTGTACGCTGATCTTTAATAAAGCAGAGAAGTTGAAATACTTTATGCGAATAAAAATCTTGGTAATCTCCATTGAGTGATACTTAGGTGTCGCAAATTAATTTAGAGAATTTAATTGTCTGGTTTTCTTGAAAACATCAGTATTGCAATTGTTACAAGACATGAATGTACACTAAGGACTTTTCCTGCCACAATAGTAATCCCGTTCTGATTATCTTCTGGGAAAATGATGAATAATTTGACAAAATGGCAATTTTTTGTGTCTATAGCATTGCTTGTTTCTTGACACAAACTCTGATAATCTTATTCCTCCTTGTCCGGAGTCTTTTGTTGTTTTGATGGTGTTAATATACAGCAGATAGCATGATAATGACTAATAAAAAATGGGCCGTTAAACGTATCACTGTGAATTTAGCAACACAGGAAGCAGAGAAACTAGAAAAATATTGTCAGCAGACAGGTAGACCTGCAACAGATGTAATTCGAGAACTGATTCGCGGATTACCGACATCTGATGACAACAAAGAAGCAAAATAGATAGGGAAAATCAGGAATTTTTTCACAGCGTCGTAGATTGTCGCTGGGATACCTAAAAAATACCTATCATGCTTTTTTCAGTCCACCTTTACTAAAGTTTGTGTGGGTCAACACAAGCATTTTGCAGGCAGTAAATTTTAGTGATCAGGAATCAAATAAAGTAATAAACGCAATTTTATTACTAATGGGTTAAAACTCATCGTGCATCTACATACTGGTGGACTCCTGATAAATCTCTGACAACTAACTTCTAACTCAGCGAGTGTAAAACCTCGCAAATAGGCTTGATGTTAATAGCAAATTCCGACACCAACCCAGTTACAATTTGTAAAGAAACTGAAGAGGTAGGACGGAATGCGCGTTGCAATCGTAGGTGCGGGATTGGCTGGGCTGGCAACCGCTGTAGATTTAGCTGATGCTGGCTGTGAAGTCCAGATTTTTGAGTCCCGTCCGTTTGTTGGTGGTAAAGTCGGCAGTTGGGTAGATGGCGATGGCAATCATGTAGAAATGGGGTTGCACGTCTTCTTTGGCTGCTACTACCAATTATTTGACTTAATGGAAAAAGTGGGGGCGTTGTCACATTTACACCTCAAAGAACACTCCCATACCTTTATTAATAAAGGGGGACGCACTGGTGCTTTAGATTTTCGCTTTTTCACAGGTGCGCCTTTTAATGGATTGAAAGCATTTTTTACTACTTCCCAACTATCATTACAAGATAAATTGCAAAATGCGATCGCTCTAGGAACCAGTCCCATAGTCCGAGGACTGGTAGACTTCGACGGGGCGATGAAAACCATCCGCAAACTAGATAACATTAGCTTTGCCGATTGGTTTCGTCGTCACGGTGGTAGTGAAGGTAGCATTAAACGGATGTGGAATCCCATTGCTTATGCTTTGGGATTCATTGACTGCGACAATATTTCTGCCCGTTGTATGTTGACTATCTTCCAGTTTTTCGCTGTGAGAAGTGAAGCCTCTGTACTGCGGATGCTGGAAGGTTCCCCTGATGGGTACTTACACAAACCCATCGTGGATTATTTAGCTGCAAGAGGAACTAAAATTTATACTCGTCGGCAAGTGCGAGAAATTCAATTTGCCGAAGGTGATGGACAAACCTGCGTTACTGGCATTGTAATAGCTCAGGGCGATACTACAGAAACTATTACAGCTGATGCCTATGTCTGTGCTTGTGACATTCCCGGAATTCAGCGTATTTTGCCATCCGATTGGCGAAAATGGTCACAATTTGACAATATTTATAAATTAGATGCAGTCCCCGTTGCCACAGTACAATTGCGGTTCGATGGTTGGGTGACAGAACTGCAAGATGCAGAGAAACGTAAACAACTCAACCATGCAGTCGGCATAGATAACTTACTCTACACTGCTGACGCAGACTTTTCTTGTTTTGCCGACTTGGCATTAACTAGTCCCAGTGATTACTATCGCCCAGGACAAGGTTCGTTGCTGCAACTGGTACTCACACCAGGAGATCCGTTTATTAAAGAAAGTAACGAAGCGATCGCCCAACACGTCCTCAAGCAAGTGCATGAACTCTTTCCCTCATCACGGGAACTGAACATGACTTGGTATGGAGTCGTGAAACTTGCTCAATCTCTTTATCGAGAAGCGCCAGGAATGGACGCATATCGTCCTAACCAAAAAACTCCCATACCAAACTTTTTCTTAGCAGGTAGTTATACTCAGCAAGATTATATCGATAGTATGGAAGGAGCGACAATTTCGGGAAGAAGGGCAGCAAAAGCGATTTTAGAGAGTATCAAGCAGTAGCGAACCCCAGAGGAATTACATAGAATGTCAGATTGGCTAGAACATAGCGTACAGGTAGAAGTCGAGGCTCCCATAGATTTAGTGTGGAGTCTGTGGTCTGATTTAGAGCAAATGCCCCGCTGGATGAAATGGATTGATTCGGTGAAAATCCCGCCTGATGATCCAGAAATATCTATTTGGAAACTCAACACTGGCGGTTTGGAATTTACTTGGAAATCTCAGATTCTCAAAGTTATTCCCAACCAAATTATTCAATGGCAATCAATTGATGGTTTGCCCAACCAAGGAGCAATTCGTTTTTACGATCGCCACAACAGTAGCATTGTCAAACTATCTGTGTCTTATGCCATCCCTGGCATTATTGGCAAAATCATGGACAGCTTATTTTTAGGGCGGGTAGTAGAATCAACTATTCAAGCTGATTTAGAAAGGTTTAGACAATATGCCTTGAAAGTTAAAGCTAACTAAATTTCCTGCAACTTACTTGATACAAAGGGAGGGCAAAATCAGGATTTGTGAGCCTTTCCTTAAATACTTAATACAAGTGTATTGTGAATAAATTTAAATTAGGCAACATTAAACACGTTTGGTCGTGGAAGTGGATCACCCACAGTTTCATAAGCAATAATCAAAGATTCCAGTGCTTCAATGCCATTGGCAACAGCTGACTCGTAAGTATCCCCATGAGTGCGCCAACCTTGTCCAGGGAAATCAGGAAATCCTACCAAGAAGCAATCATCTTCTTGTGACCACTGAATCACCATTTGGTACTTGAGTTTACTCATCTTGTTTACTGCTCTCTACTGCCTCAATTGCCTGTTTGACTTCCTTTTCTTGGTAGCGTTTAGCATCTGCTCCATCTTTACTAGGACTTACGCACAGGCTACGGAAAATCGAACCACAGAGACGCAGAGGTCACGGAGAAATGAGAGTTTGAGAGGTGTTTTGCGTAAGTCCTATTTACCTGAAACTGTGATTTTTCCAGCATACAAAGGATGTATCCAGTTAGTATGACTGCCTTTGCCGGGTAGTTCTGTAAAACCAACTTGGCGAAGCATTTGCTTCAGCTCTCGAATTTTTTCGGCATAGTTTTTAATGCCAATTAATTTACTAATGCCACTCTATCCAAATCTTGAAAAATTCAAAAACTACCAAGTTGGGTCACTAAACAAATGTATCTTCAACTCCTCATCGGTTGGCGGTACTGAGGAAATGCAAGCACGGATGACATCACCATCTTCCAGTTCTACCGTACAGGCGTGACACGAACCCATGAGACAGCCAGTGGGAATAATCACTCCAGCGCGTTCGGCTACATCTAAGAGTGCTTCTCCCACTTCGGCATTGATGATGACATCATCTGGTAAAAATCGCACGCTAACACTCATGAAATTTTCGGCTAACTATGACAAAAAGGGTGTTAAGTCTAAATGGCGTTCTACTTCCGTAGCCAGCGAGTCTAAGATTTGCTCTCGCTGTTCTCGGTAGTTGGCTACACCTGTGGGCAAGGATTTTAAACCGCGCTGTTGACGCAGGCGATTTAACCAAGCACGTCGCCAAGGGCCGTTATCAAATAGTCCGTGCAGATAAGTACCCCAAACTGATTGACAACTATCCACCAACCCTAGATTAACATCATCAAATAAGGCTTGAAATGCTTGACTATCTGGTGGCTGTTCGATGCGCGATCGCCCTTGGTGAATTTCAAACCCATTGACTGGTAAGCCTGCTTGGGGATAATTTGAGCTAACTTGACGCTGACGAGCAATTTTTTGTCCTGTAATGACGGTTCTAATGGGCAATAAATTTAGACCCTGAAATCTGCCGGCTTGTCCTTCTATACCTTCAGGGTCAGCAATAATTTGTCCTAACATTTGATAGCCGCCACAAATCCCTAAAACTGTCCCACCAGAAGCGGCATAATTTTGGATTGCTTCTGCCATACCGCTTTTCTGCAATAAAATTAAGTCGGCAATGGTGGTTTTTGTCCCAGGAAGAATTACCGCATCTGGGTGTCCCAAGTCTTGTTTTGGGCTGAGATATCTCACAGAAACTGTCGGTTCTGATTCTAAGGGGTCAAAGTCGGTAAAGTTGGCAATTCTGGGTAAGCGGATGACAACTATATTTAAGTCAGCTTGAGTTTTATATGATTTTCGATCTAGTAAATCGAGGGAGTCTTCAGCGGGAAATATTTCTTGAAAGTAAGGTAAAACGCCAATCACAGGTTTTTTGGTGCGTTCTTCTAGCCATTTTATCCCTGAATCTAAAAGCGATCGCTGTCCACGGAATTTGTTAATGACAATACCTTTAATTAAATCCCGTTCATCTGGGTCAAGTAATTCTAAAGTCCCGACTACATGGGCAAAAGCACCACCACGGTCAATATCTACTACCAAAATTGTAGGTGCATTTAAATACTTGGCTATCCGCATATTTGTCAGGTCGCGGTGCTTAAGGTTAATTTCTGCTGGACTCCCTGCACCTTCGCAAACCAATATGTCAAATTCGGTGGATAGATGTTGAAGAGATTCTTCTATGGCTCGCCAACCAAGGTCAAAAAATTGTTCGTAGTAATCTGCTGCTTTAACTCGTCCTACAGGTCTACCTTTAACAATTACCTGGGAAGTCATATCACCTTGGGGTTTCAGTAAAATGGGATTCATTTCTACCCAAGGAACCACCCCAGAAGCCCACGCTTGTACCGCCTGTGCATAACCAATTTCGCCCCCATTGGCAGTGACATAAGCATTTAAAGCCATATTTTGACCTTTAAAGGGAGCCACTCGCCAACCACGCCGTGACAACAAACGGCAAATAGCAGTAGTTAAGAGTGATTTCCCTGCGTGGGATGTTGTCCCCACTACCATAATTGCTTTCATACTTAATGTCGGTTTTTTATAATAGGGTGGAATAGGTTATGAACGGGTGATATTGCCATCCGTTCATCAACAGTTATACGTTAAGAAGCTAACAGAACTACAGGTAGGAAAAATATTCACACCCAAGTTAATGGCCCAGATTACTTACATAACTCTCATCAAAATCTGCAAAAATTGGTCAGATGTTGATGAAGAATTTATATTGGGTTTGATGCTTCCGTAGATATATTGTTCCCTTTTGTAACCTAAATATTAACTTTAAGATTTTCAATTCTAAAAAGGTAGTCTCAACCAACGGATGCCTGCATTGTACAGGTAATCTTGCCAGGAAGGGGTAGTCCAATTTTTTCCCTGATATTTTTCTACTAGTTGATAACCTAAAGGCGTGAGGCGAAAACTATCGGTAATTCCCTGGCCATCAACTTCGCGCCGCAGTACACCGACTTGGATTAACCAGTCCAAAGCGTTATAACAACTCAGTTCTGATAAGGGACGCTGAGTATAACCTTGCTGGACACCATTTTCTAGGGCGATCGCATTTAATGGTACACTCTGGTTACGCATGGCTGTGAATAAACCAACAGTGAAAGGACAACAAATTAGCGATCGCTCGGCTCTTTCTACTGTGGTACGTGAGTAAGAGAAGATTTTCGAGTTTGGGGAATCAATAATAGCCATTTAAGTATGTTTTGGTGATTGGACAAAAATTTAAGTATTTTAGATTACTAGTTATTTACTGTGAGAAAAATTATCTAGATATTGGTATTTACACTGTTTTTTCAGTAATACATTTAATTATTGTAAATTATTGTAAAATTTCAAAGTCATCAACAAACACCAAACAGGAAAGGTTCATTATGCCTCTAGCAGTTGGTACAAATGCACCTGCATTTACCGTCAAAGATACGAATGGGAACACCATCTCATTATCTGATTTTGCTGGTAAGACAGTTGTTTTGTATTTTTATCCCAAAGATGACACTCCAGGCTGCACCAAACAAGCGTGTAGCTTCCGCGATGCTCAAGAGCAATATCAAGGTAAAGATGTGGTTGTTTTGGGTGTGAGTGCCGATGATGAAGTGTCTCATCAAGCTTTTACCCAAAAATTCAATCTCAACTTTCCCCTGCTGGCAGATACCGATAAGTCTCTCATTCAAGCTTACGATGTTGATGGTGGTGGTTATGCCAAGCGTGTCACCTACATCATCGACCCCAGTGGCAAAATTATTCATGTTGATGCCAACGTGAATACATCTAACCACGCCAGCGATATTTTAGCGGCACTGGGGCTGTAATTGCTCAATCCAAAATCTGTCTTGGAAAGTTTGCTCAACGGGGGGAACCCCCGCACGCAACTTTCCGCAAAATCTAAAATTTATTGACCTCACCTTTTGTCTTTATTTCCTTGTACTGACTACAAACCTAGCTTCAGTCAAGAATTTACAGACAAGGTGAGGTTTTTGAATATGATTCAGTTTCCTGGGGGGACAATTTGTACTGGAGAAGTCACATTGGGAGATGTGATGGCTGGTAAACCAGGAACTGCTTGTCCAGAAGTAGTATTTGTTGGTTGATTGGGATTTTGTTTGAGTGCAGCCCGCTTTCGGTTTAATTCGGCCACCGCTGAATTTAATTCGTCATCTTTTTGTTGAGTATTCCAGTTGAGATTACCAAGTTGAGCGCGATGAATTAGGTCAAGAGGATTTAGTCCACCTGAGTTAGTCGAAAATGGATTGGTATTATCTAGGGAATTATCACCAGGATTGGCATCAATTGTATTAAGTTGAGCCAAACTCGGTTGTGATAAGAGAAAAGAGGCAAAGCCAATGCCGGCTAAGGTAGCCACACAGCAGCTTTTAACTGATAAAAATGATTTTTGCATGAGATTCTTCTCTAATACGCTCCAACGACACCATGCTTTTATCTTAAGCAAGAGTCCGCCGTAATTGGGGTTGAATGCTGAATAAGGCAACAACGGCAAAGCCAAACAAAATTAATAAAGCACCACCAAAAGTAACATCACCCCAAGGTGCTTGCATGACTATACTACCCAATCCCCAATTGTTGTGGAGATAGAGATAGCGGATAGGTTCAATTGCATAGCTAAGTGGGTTCAGTGTAGCCACAACTTGTAACCACTTGGGCATGAAAGATAAAGGCGCTAAAGCTGTGCTGGCAAACAGTAAAGGCAGGTTGGTAACAAAAATCACTGCAATTAATTCAATGTGTCCAGGTAGAGCAAAAGCTAAACCCAGAGAAATAGCAGTTACGCCCAACGCTAAGAGAAAGACAATGAGGGCGATCGCACTCAAACCCACTGCATCCGGTAGCCCTGCCCCCAGAAAGGCTGCTGCACCAACAATTACAGCCGCTTGGAGTAAACTTTGGCTAATAATAAAGATGGCGGAAGCAAAGACAATCGAAAACCTCGATGCTAGGGGTGCGACTAATAAACGGTTCAAAAAGCCAAATTCGCGGTCAAACATCACAGGTAATCCGGCGTTTAATGCGCCAGCAAATGCGGTAAAAACAATTACGCCAGCAGCTAAAAATTGACCGTAATTTGTCGTATTGCCAAATAAACCCTTGGGTGCGTTCTGGAATAAAGCGCCGAATAGCACCAGCCACATGACAGGCTGAATAATTCCCGCCAATAAAGTTGAGGGACGGCGTTGTAATTGAATAAACAAGCGACGAGTTAAAGCCAGGGTTTCTTGGGTCAAGTCACCCAAAAAATTAGGTGCAGCATCAGCAGGTGAGGCTAGTTGCTGCCAGTTGACATCAGATTTAGGAGTTACACTCATGGGAAGTATGAAGTATGAAGTGTGAAGTATGAAATGTAAAGTGCGAAATGTGAAGTGTGAATTTTATTTTCATACTTCACACTTCAGAATTTCTATCTCATATTTTGCTTCTTTTCTGCTTTGGGATCACGGTTAGCCACTGCGGCCAGTTCTGCATCCATTAAGGTGCGTCCAGTGGCTGCGAGGTACACATCATCTAAGCTAGGGCGAGATTGAGCGATGCCGAATATTGGTAAGCTTGCATGATTGAGGGTTTGCTGAATGGTAATTAGGGCATCATTTTGGGGTGTGACTACTAAATTCAGAGAATTACCTTGAGCGCTGTTAATGATGATTTCTTGGACAAAAGGTAAAGCTTGTAAGAGGTCTTTGGCTTTTTCGGCTTCCTCAAGGGGAGAAAATTCCCGAATGCGTAAGGTAATGCGATCGCCTCCTACTCTATCTTTTAATTGTGAGGGTGTACCTGTGGCAATGACAATCCCACGGTCAATAATAGCGACGCGATCTGCTAGTGCGTCAATCTCTTCTAAATAATGGCTGGTAATTAATACTGTTGTTCCTGATACCCGCAACTTCCGCAGGAAATCCCACACAACAAAACGGCTTTCGATGTCTAGTCCTACGGATGGTTCGTCCAACACCAATACATCCGGTGCATGGAGTAACCCAGCCGCTAAATCAAGGCGTTTGCGTAAACCACCAGAATAAGTTCCTGTCTTTTTATCAGCGTATTCTTGCAAACTCAGTAAATCTAAAACCGTCTGAATTCGCTGTTTTGCTACCGCGCCAGGGAGGTGATAAAGCGCCGCTTGTAATTGCAGCAGTTCTCGTCCAGTCAACACTTTATCTATAGCAACTTCCTGCGCTACATAACCGAGTTTTTGCCTTGCTACTCTGGGGTTATCCAACACAGAAATTCCAGATACTTCAATTTTGCCAGCATCTGGAGTGGTGAGGGTACACAAAGCACGCAGAGTAGTAGTTTTACCTGCACCGTTGGGGCCGAGTAAACCAAAGATTTCTCCTGACTCGACTTCAAAAGAAACATCTTTGACGGCTTCAACAGTACCGTAGCGCTTTTGCAGATTTTGAATTAAAACGGCGGGAGCCATGACAGCCAATCCCTAACTATACAATTCGCAACAAAGTCTATATATCTATTGTAGTTGAGTAGTGTTAGGTGAAGCGATCGCTGGGATACGACTCGTTTATTTTATGGATTGGGGACTTCTAAGGAATAAAATCACCACAATGTATAGAATTTTAATATTTGGCAATTCTGGTTCTGGAAAAAGCACTCTTGCAAATAAGCTTGCTAAAGACCTCATGATTCCAATTCTTGATCTCGATACTATTGTTTGGCAACCAAACCAAATTGCCATACGCCGCCCTCAAGCAGATTCAGAAAAGGCTCTACGAAACTTCATAAAAAATAATATTTCTTGGGTAATTGAAGGCTGCTACAGTACGCTAATCAAAATTGCGATCCAATTCTCAACTGAAATCTATTTCCTAAATCCCGGTATTAGTAAGTGTCTGGAAAATAACCTTAATCGACCCTGGGAGCCGCACAAATTCAAATCAATCGAGGAACAGGCGCAAACATTCGAGTTTCTCCAAAATTGGATTCAACAATATGAAGAACGTGACGATGAATTCAGTTATTCATCCCATCGCTCAATATTTAATCAATATAATGGCAAAAAACATGAAATTATCACATAACCCAATCGTCCCAAATTACCTGGTGATGAATATTCGACAATTGAGTTAAAACGTTCAATTGCTTACTGCGGCTAGATATCATAAGAAAAACCCTCATAGCGTTTATGAGGGTTTTTGTTTATATCTATAATTACTTTTTAAGTGCGGAAACGTCTCTTACCCTGCTTTTGCAAGGCAAGTTTTTTACGCTTAGATTTTTCAATAGGCGTTTCAAAGTGACGGTGCTTCCTCATATCTTGAAAAATTCCCGCCTTGGAAACTTCTCGTTTAAATCGGCGTAAGGCTGACTCCAGGTGTTCATTTTCACCCACTATAATTTGGGTCATTATCTCTCCTCATTAAATTAAATTCATCAATGGACTGAGCAGGCACTAACAGTGTAAAAAAAAGATAAATTTTTTGCCTGACCGAAAAATTCGTTCTTCAAATTTCTGGTTTTATAGCAATTACCAATCAAATGCGGTATATCTTCTCTAGCCTAAGTGCCTCTAGTCTCTAACATCAAAAAAAATGTCACCCTATAAAATGGGCAACACTATCAAGCTTAGTAGCGATTACGTCCACCACCGCCACCGTATCCTCCGCGACCGCCACCAGAAGAACCTCTGTCTTCTTTGGGCTTGGCTTTATTAACTTTGAGTCCACGACCCATCCATTCAGCACCATCAAGAGCTTCGATCGCAGCGGCTTCTTCAGCTTCTGTTCCCATTTCCACAAAAGCAAAGCCGCGCAGACGGCCTGTTTCCCGGTCTGTAGGTACTTGTACCCGCTTTACCGTGCCATATTCAGAAAAAACGCCTGTAATATCATTCTCTGTAACATCGTAAGAGAGGTTGCCTACATAAATTGACATTGACTGTCTCCAAAATTTTTAGTGTGTAGAGATGTAAATTTCGGAGAAAACTCTGTAAATACTAAAAGGTAAAATCCTGTCAATACTAAAAACAAAAATACTCACCGAATTAACTCTCATTTTCTAAGATGACATATAAGGGAATTTTCTGCATCCCGTAAATAGAAGCATTATTTGAAACTAGTGTGACATATTCTAGTATCGGCGAAAGCCCAGGGAGCGCTAATTCTCTTCACAGGCGCTCACTCCAACAAAAAACCTCGGCTTTAAGTACCGAGGAAATTAGGAGAAGTCCAAATGGCGATGAGTAAAGATAACCTAACTGAAGTTCAAAAATCTTAGCTAACGCCCAAGGCAAGCAAAACTAGAGCAGTAACTAGTAGGGTAGCAACGGCACCTTGTAATTTGTAACGATTTTGCCTCTCTTGGTTGGGATATTCAGCGTAGTAAATTTGGGGTTCAGTTGCGTAGTTATTCAGAAGACCGCTTTCGTTAATGGTGGTATACATAATTTTTTTTGTGATTTGTTACTTTATATAAATAATTCTAACTTTATTGTTACAAATATTCAATAGCACTTGACAATAAATAACAAATACTATCTATAAGATAGGCTTATCAAGGATGACTGGAGCGTCAGTCCTAATATCTGAAAAGGATTAAAGTTATAGACTCGACTCTGTTAAAATGCAGAACTGCGGCATTCGCTCTCAGTCTTTGCGTACTGCCCATCCCACCCTTCAAATGTGCGTCCGCCTAAGACTGATGCCGCCAGCGGCGACAGGCCGATGTTATTTACGGAGTTCTATGTCTTTTTCTCATCTCGGCTTGTCTAATGAAATCATCCGTGCTGTCACCGAGCTAGGATACACCAAACCCACGCCTATTCAGATGCAGGCGATTCCTGCCGTTTTGTCAGGGCGTGATTTGTTAGCTGGGGCGCAAACGGGGACTGGAAAAACTGCCAGCTTCACTCTGCCGCTGCTGCAAAAATTGTCGTCTGAAAAGAGCCTTAAAAGCACATCTTATGAATGTTTCCCAATTCGGGCGCTAATTCTCACTCCGACTCGTGAATTAGCCGCCCAAGTAGAGCTAAATGTGCGTGAGTATAGCAAGTACCTGAAGTTGAACACGATGGCGATGTTTGGCGGGGTCAGCATTAATCCACAAAAAAAGCTGTTGAGAGGTCGAGTGGATATTCTGGTCGCTACGCCAGGGCGACTGCTAGACCATGTACAGCAGCGGACGGTGAACCTGTCAAATGTTGAGTTTTTAGTCCTGGATGAAGCAGACCGGATGTTGGATATGGGTTTTATCCGTGATATCCGTCGCATTCTCTCGCTTTTACCAAAACAGAGACAAAACTTATTATTCTTCGCTACCTTCTCGGACAAAATCAAGGAACTAGCTACCGGGTTGCTAGATAACCCAGAGATGATCGAGGTAGCACGCCGTAACGTTACTGCCGACACTGTGACACAAAAAGTCTACAAGGTAGATCGCGATCGCAAGTGCCAATTACTTGTTCAGCTGATTCGGCAAAATAACTGGTATCAAGTGCTAGTGTTCACGCGGACAAAGTATGGTGCTGACCGTCTGGTGAAGCAGTTGACCCAAGAACGTATTCAAGCACTGGCTATTCACGGTAATAAAAGTCAATCGGCACGTACCCACGCTTTGGCTAAATTCAAAAACGACAGTTTACAGGTATTGGTCGCAACAGACATTGCTGCACGTGGTCTCGACATCAGCGAACTCCCTCATGTGGTCAATTTCGATTTACCCAATGTTCCAGAAGATTATGTTCATCGCATTGGTCGCACTGGTCGCGCGGGTGCATCAGGTAAAGCTGTATCGCTGGTGTGTGCCGATGAATATGATCTGTTGGCAGATATCGAAACGCTAATTAAACAACGATTGCCTTTTGAAGTGGTTACTGGTTTTGGTGCTAATTCACAAATCAAGCCCGAACCAATTACCGATGAACGCAAGCATAGACCCAAAGGCAAAAAGCGTCCCGATCGCTCTAGTACTAAACCCACATCACAAAAATCGCCTCGGCAAACGGTGAAAGGTGCTAAAAAATCTGATGATCGTCCTGACACATCACACCGTTAGGCTAAATTATTTTAGTTTTGATCCCCGAACTATCAGCCGCAACCACAGCCATCCTAAGCCACTCCCAATAAAATAATAGGGAAAATCAACCCAGGTGAAGGCAGTACCAATTAACATTCTGCCCCACCAAAATGAACGTACCCAAATCAGAAATGGTGGATGCCACAATTGCATAAACTCTATTAAGGAAGTAATAACCAATACCCATAAAGGGATTTGCCAAACAGAAGCGCGAGTGGTTGTAAATAGAAAGGCGAACAAACACCAAAATATCTGGTAAAAAATCCCGCCTACTTCTTGGTTTAACCACGAAACAGAATAGCGATAGTGGCTGTAGAAAAGTCCAATGGGGAGAATAATAGTCAGAGAAAAAATTGTTCGCCAGCGCAGGCTTTTAAAGAGTGGCATTATGTGGCGTTTCCAATCAAATATTCCTCCCCATACTATTCCCCGTAGTTATTGCCTGTCACCTTACCTCGAAAAACAATATATTGATAAAGGTTGTAAAACAACATCACCGGAATCAAAAAGCCGATAAAAATAATCATGATTACTAAGGAACTCGGATCGGCTGATGCTTCATAGATAGTAATTCTTGTGGGGATGATGTAGGGAAAAACAATCAAACCTAGGCCAATAAAGGACAATACAAATAACAGAATTGTCCAGACAAAAGGCGCTCGTTCTTCTTTGCGGTTGAGACTCTGCCAAAGTTGCCAAATTAACCAGACACCCAGAAGTGGAATAAGAGTAAAAATATAAACTAAAGGCTGTTGAAATAAGCGAGACCTGGCACTTTCATAGATTATGGGTGTGCTAATTGTAATGGCGATCGCACCCACTAATGTTGTCAAAGCGGCAATTTTCGCAGTTTTGTAGTGGGTTTCCTGTAAATCTCCTGTGGTTTTCCACACGAGATATGTTGACCCAATCAACACATATCCTTGAATTAAAGTTAATGCTACTAGCAAAGATGGCAAACTTAACCAATCCCAGGTGCTACCAATAAAATGTCCTGTCTCATCAACATTAATACCTTTGAGTACGGCACCAAGGGCGAATCCTTGTCCAAGTGCAGCGATAAAACTTCCTGTCCCAAAAGCAAAATTCCAAAATAACTTGCGTCTGGATAATTCTCGAAATTCAAACGCTACACCGCGAAAAATAAACCCAAACACCATAACAAAAATTGGAATATACAAAGCATTTAAAATTGTGCCGTAAGCCAAAGGAAAAGCCCCAAATAATCCGCCTCCCATTAACACCAACCAAGTTTCATTCGCATCCCAAATGTTGCTTAAGCTAGTCATTAAAATTCCTCGACGTTCATCATCGGAGGATGTAAGAGATAAGATACCTACTCCCAAATCAAAGCCGTCTAACATGACATAAAGGAATAAAAATAGAGCTAAAATTACAAACCAAACTTGCGGTAGAAAATACTTGAGCGTCTCCATAAAATATCCTATTTAAATAGTTTTACCAGGGGATAGTTAACAGATAAAAGGTAACAGAATAACCCAACAAAATTTTTAGAATGTTGGGTTTAACTTATTCATCCGCCTTGAACTTAAGTTCAAGGCTAATAGCTGAAGTCTACTCAAGTAGACTAAAAAATCTTGGCTATGTTTAGTACTTTTGCTATGAGTAAGGAACTTGAGTTCCTTGCTAGACTTCGTTACACCCCCCATTTCAGACTTCAGACTTCACACTTCAGACTTTTTATTGTTGTGCTTCAACAGGACGTTCATCTGCTACAAACTCCCCTGGTGTAGTATCGACAGCGGCTTTAGTAATTTCTGCACCGGGAATCGGTAATTCAAGATTTGGCCCTCTGCGAATGATGCGACTACCAAAATACATCGCGGCGATAAATAACAAGCTGTAAACGACTGCAAAAGCCGTGAGGGAAGTTAAAACGTTACTTGCAGGAAGACGGGATGCTGCATCAACTGTCCGAATTTGTCCGTAAAGCGTCCAAGGTTGTCGTCCCACGCAACGCACAATCCAGCCTGATTCGACAGCGATGTATCCTAAAGGTGCAGCAAATACCCAAGCTAACATCAGCCAACGTTGCTGAGTAATATTTTTGGCTGATAATTTCCCACGTAACCACTGCAAAGTACTCAACAGCATTAATCCAGCAAAGAAAAATCCAATGGCGATCATCACACGGAAGGCGTAGTAAATCAAACCTACCAAATGTGGTCTATCTTCTGGTTTCCACTCTTTTAAGCCGCGTACTGGTTCAGAAAGATTCTGCTTGAATTCCAGAATGTAACCCAAGGCATTGGGAATGGTAATTTCCCAATCATTTTTTTGGGCTTTTTCGTTGGGTATGGCCAACAGACTCCAATCTGCGGGTTGTCCTGCGGGTGTGCTTGACCACTGCGCTTCCATTGCGGCGAGTTTTGTGGGTTGATAGTGATAAACTTGTTCGCCGCTTAAATGACCGATATATATTTGTAATGGAGTAACTGCGATCGCAGCTGCTAAAACTATCTTTAAAGACTTGGCAAAAAACTCTGGATGGCGTTTTTGCAAAATATACCAAGCACTAATTCCGCCAATGACAAATAGCGAAGTCTCCAGTGTGGCAAAAAACATGTGCAGCACACTGTTAGCCATGAAAGGATTGAACATCGCCTGAAAATAATCATGGACAACAAACTTGCCATTCACCATCTCCCCACCGGCTGGTGTTTGCATCCAAGAATTTGCTGTCAAAATCCACAAAGTCGAAAGGTTCGCACCCACAGCCACCAAAATTGTCGAGAGATAGTGAATCGCAGGATTGACGCGCTCCCAACCAAATAACATAATTCCTAAAAAAGCTGCTTCTAGCATGAACGCCCAAGAAGCTTCAAAACCAATCACACTACCAAAAAAATTCCCCACAGCTTCCGAGAAAGGAGCCCAGTTAGTCCCAAACTGAAATTCCATTGGAATACCCGTAGCTACCCCAATTCCAAAGTTGAGGACGTAAAACTTCGACCAAAAACGCGCATGAAGGTAATAATCAGGATTGCGAGTTTTTAGCCAGAGTCCCTCAACAATCACCAAATAAATGCCCATTCCTGTAGTCAGTACAGGCCAAAGTATATGAAATATCGCTGTCAGCGCAAACTGCATCCGTGATAGCACCACTGAATCGGATAAAAACTCCACGAATTTTCTCCACTAGCAAACCACAGTCTTTAGGATAAACGTTTGACTCTTCGTCACAATATTTCAAAAGGTTACATTTAGATTAATATTTTCCTAAATTGCCTAAATAACACATTCTTTGATGCTCATCTGCAATAAATATGTAGAATTGAAAAAAGTCGTGTCTATTTATCAGGGCTTACGCATAAACTATGGAAAATCCAACTACTCCAGACGCAGAGTTCACAGAGGAATGAGAGTTTGAGAGGTTTTTTATGTAAGTCTTAATTTAGAAAACTACTCAACTCTTATTAAATCTAATATGAATCAACCACTACTGAAGTTTATTGTCACTAAAAACTATAAGAATTTGTCATTAGAAGATGCGATTAATCTGGAAAATTTAAACATATTTATAGGTTCAAATGGTTCAGGGAAAAGTAATTATATCAGTTGCTTAAAACTTTTAAGAGATAGCCTAACAGAAATTACTGACGAAAGTCGTCGCGTTAGTAGCTTTAAAGATGCGGTTTTACAAATTGGTGGTGATAGAATCTTAGATGCAAATGTTAAAAACTCGGATCAAGTAAAATTTATATACTGTTTTTATTTTCCTGAAAATCTTCCAAATCAAAATAATATATGCTTTAATAATATATTATTTAATTTAGAGCTTGATGTAAGTAGAAATAGAAATGGCTTCGGAGGATTCTTTCTCTCTAAAGAAGATTTATACGGTGTTGAAAAAATAGGTAAATCAGCATCTAATCCATTTTATTATTATCAAGCTCTGTTTGACATATTTGGTAGAAATTCTATATCAATCTCTAATAAAATAGACCAATCCGATAATATCACATTGACGGATTCAAATAATATAAGAGAGAATTCTTTACTCTTTTCTTCTATTCTCAAGCTGCTGGAATATAGTAAACATCCTGTTTATTCTACACCTGTTTACAAAGTTAGAAAGGACTTGATAGAGTTTGTTTCAAAATGGCAATTTTATAACGCCAATAATATGGACATAAATCTCATCAGAATGTCAGAGCCAAAACTGGGAGGAAGTGACATTTATTTATCAAAAACTGGAGATAACTTACCGTTAGTAATAGATAACTTATTTCAACGAGATATAGATTTTGAAGAAAGTCTCAACCTAGCTTTGAAATCAATTTTACCTAAAAGCCGTCGTCTGCGTCCTATACGTTCTGGAAGACTATCTCTAACTTTAGAATGGTACTTTGAAGATATCAAAGAACCTTTTTATATAAATGAATTATCTGATGGCACGGTGAGAATGTTATGTTGGGCTACTATCTTACATTCCCCAGTTCTACCGTCGTTACTAGTAATTGATGAACCAGAATTAGGACTGCACGTATCATGGATGCCAGTTTTAGCTGAGTGGATTAAAAAAGCTGCTACAAAAACTCAAGTAATTATCACCACACACAGTCCTGACCTTTTAGACCATTTTACAGATTTTTTAGAAAATGTTTTCTGTTTTTATTCAAAAGATAAAACCCATTTCTCTATCAAAACTCTCTCAAAAGAAATACTTAACGAAAAATTAGAAGAGGGATGGCAATTAGGTGATTTGTATCGTATCGGCGACCCCAGCGTTGGAGGATGGCCGTGGTAGTATGGGTTTTTGCTGGTGGTGGGGAAGCTGAGGTTAGAGGCTTGATTCCTTTTTTAGAAAGAACTTTTCCCGGTTGTAAATTTGAAAGAAAAACGCCAGTATATCAAAAGCCTGGCCCTAAACCTAATAAAGTCAATAGTTATGGCAGAACTGGTAAAAGTTTGATTGAGCAAATTAAGCGAGAGTTACCTACTGCTTTAAAGTACACACCAAATGAGTGTACTTTAATATTAGTTTTTGATGATTTAGATTGTCGCAATCCCAATGAGCAAAAAGAAAATATCTTAGCAGAAATATCAATAATCCCCGACTGTAACAATATAAATAAGTTTGTTGGGTTTGCATCTCCTGAATTGGAAGCTTGTATTCTTGCAGATTGGAACAATTCAGTAGCAAAACATCCCGATTTTAAAGGTAGACATGAGCGTATGCGTTGGTGGTTGAGTAAACAAAAAAATATTCCTTTTGATAATCCAGAATCATTTAGTGAGTACGACCCTAAAAGAGGTTGTTGTCAAGAAAAATTATCACAAGCACTAGTTGATTCAAGTGTTCTTGATGAGTTTGATAGTAGTTCAACACGCTTTTCTAAAGGATTACATACACCTGAGTTATTAAGCTATATCAATTCCAATGAAGTTCAAAAAAGATGCCCTTTATTTCGTGAACTCTATAACTACTTAAATAATTTGTGTAACTCTGCATCAAGTTGAATTTGCAGCTTATTAGTGGTAGATTACACCATCTAATCCCTCTTCATCAATAAGGAGGGATTAGGGTAAGTTTTTAGAAAAATCAAACCTAAAATTATCACTGTGTTGTCAGTTGCAATTTTGGCAAAATGTCAAAAAATATCCGGCTAATACACAGTTATTTGAGATTAATTTACCAAATCAGGAAACACTTCTTGCACCGCCGGATGTACAAGGCGATGATTCTGCACATTTACACCCTTGGCTAAAGATGGGTTAACATCCAGGGCTTTGATGCCTAAATTTGCTAACTGCACAACGAATGGTAATGTGCTGTTGTTAAGTGCTTGGGCTGATGTCCAAGGTACTGCGCCTGGCATGTTGGGAACGCCATAATGCACTACGCCTTCTTCAATGTATACAGGGTTGGTATGGGAGGTGGCATGTAAGGTTTCCACACAACCGCCTTGGTCAACAGCAACATCAACAATTACTGAACCAGGCTGCATTTTTTGTACCAATTCGCGGGGTACCAAAATTGGCGCTCTGCGTCCCAAAACTAAAACAGCACCGATAAGTAAGTCAGCTTCTTTAACAGCAGTTTCTATGTGGGCAGAGTTACTATAAAGTAATTCAACTCTAGAACCGAACAAAGTTTCTAAATAAGATAAACGCTCAACATTTACATCTAAAATCTGCACAGTTGCACCCATACCCACAGCAATTTTCGCTGCTTCCGTGCCGACTACACCACCACCTAAAATCACAACTTTACCCGGTTTAACACCAGGAACACCGCCTAAAAGTACTCCTCTACCACCTTGCTGACGTTCTAGGAATCTCGCGCCAAACTGCACTGATAGCCGACCTGCTATGACACTCATAGGTGTGAGTAGGGGTAGTCTGTTAGGGCCTGGTTGTTCTACAGTTTCGTAGGCGATCGCACAAGTGCCACAATCAATTAAATGTTCGGTTAATTTGCGATCGGCTGCCAAATGCAAATATGTAAACAATATTTGCCCTTTTTGCAAAAATTTATATTCGCTGGATAACGGCTCTTTGACTTTAACTACTAATTCTCGATTCCAAGCTGTTTCTGCTGATGAGACAATTTCTGCACCAGCGCTGATGTAATCTGCATCCGTAAAACCAGCACCATTACCTGCTTGTGTCTGGACAAAAATTTTATGCCCGTTTTCGTGTAGCACTCGCACACTAGATGGACTTAAACCGACTCGAAACTCTTGGTCTTTCGTTTCTTTGGGAACGCCAATTTCCATATAACGCCTCTGATGAATTTTTGGTTTAATTTAGCCTGCCAGTCTCGGACTGACACTTCCGTATTAGATATAGCTATCTACAACCTTAGTTTTCCCTTTCACGGTAACAAAGCTGAAAACTCTTACCCTTGACTATTGTCATAGTTGACTACAATATATAAAGAATAATTACAAATTGTTAAACGAGCCTTCGCACAGCTAAATTTGAGAAGCTGCTAGAGCTTTCAAGTTCTCTTGCTCAAATCTTACAAAAGTGCTGATTTAACGTTTTACATTCAAGTCCCGTTTGCCGAACAGAGGTTTTTTGAACATGACACAAACACAACCAACAGTTACCCCTAAACTAGAAGATCCCAAATTTGGTTTTAATGAATATGCCGAACGTCTGAATGGTCGGGCGGCGATGATTGGCTTTGGCTTAATGGTGGTAATTGAATACGTTACCAATCAAGGTGTGCTATCTTGGCTCGGTCTTAAGTAGTGCTATCACCAAGCAAAAGCTTTCTAGTTGTAAGCTAGTAAGTAGACAGGTTTAACCAGCTGGCATGTTCAGCTGGTTAAAACTTTATCAAGAGAACTATCTCTTAGATTTTCTGTCTATAACTTCGTAGGGTGGCAAATATGCCAGAAAGCTAATTGTTACACTTCCTCACCTACTGATCAAAATTATAATATTTAGATGTGTTTTTGATAAAAGACATCTGGCGGTGAGGTATTCTCGGTAAACTGACACAAAGGTGATTTGGATAAACCAAGCTGTGATGAATGCTGCATTACCTCGTTTTTTGAAATCAGCCTACAGAAAAGAGCCAATTATCAGTATCTTGATAACGATAGGCATTGTAGATGCTGTGATTGGTGGATTTGATGATAGTTGGTCATTGTTAGCCGTTGGGTTAGGAACAGCAGGTATCAGTCTCGCCTTTAAGTTGTGGCGAATGCAGCAGCATCGCCCCATACCAGAGGAACCTGTGGTGCAACATTACTTACCCTCGCGCTCATCTAGTCCGACGCTACCTATACTAACTGTGGTGAAGAAAAAACCACCTCGTTAAGAAGTGCTGAGTCGGAAATGTTGAGTCACAATTGTGAAATAAATTGACTTAACTTTTTAAGCAGTGAGGAAAAATTTGTGAGGAGTGAGGGAAAAATAGGGAGTGGCTCTCGGCTACGCCCATATATTGTTTTGGCATTTATGGCAGCATTAACTCTGCCAGTAACTATTTGGCAAAGTTTTGATACTTATACTGCACGTGCGGCGATCGCCCAAATACCAGATTCCCAAGCTCCTACTAATTTTGTCAATCCTCAGCTAATTTATAGCTTAGTGGGACATGCCGGAACTGTTAAATCTCTAGCATTTAGTCCAGATGGCAAAATTCTCGCCAGTGGTGGCGCAGAAAATGATGGTGCAATTCGCTTGTGGAACCCTTTAACTGGTAAAAGGTTGGCGAATAGTAAAGCACACAAAACCTCTGTAGAATCTTTGGTGATTGCGCCAGATGGTCAAACTCTAGTTAGTTGTAGTACTGACAACACAATTAATCTTTGGAATCTGAAAAATAATAAATTCCGTCGTTCTTTTGTCGGACACACCAGCAATGTCTTGTCTTTAGCCGTATCGCCTGATAGTAAAGTCCTGGTAAGTGGTGCTTTAGACGGAATTCGGGTGTGGGATTTGTTACAACAACGCCCGTTGACAACACTAATCAAAGTTAGTGACTCAATTTATACAGTGGCAATCAGCCCTGATGGACAGACTGTCGCTAGTGGCGATAATAAAGGTCAAATCAAGCTTTGGGACTTGCAGACAGGAAAATTAATTAGAGCATTTTCGGCACATTCCCAAGCTGTGAACTCTGTAGCTTTTACACCAGATGGCACAACCTTAATTAGTGCCAGCCGCGATCGCACCATTAAACTCTGGAATATTCAATCAAAGAGCTTAGTCCGTATCCTCAAAGGACATAATAATTGGATCAATGCGATCGCCATCAACCCCAATGGCCAAATCCTAGCCAGTGCCGGTAGAGATGGCATTAAACTGTGGGATTTAACTACAGGCGAGTTATTAAATACACTTTATGGACATAGTGATTGGGTGAGTGCGATCGCTTTTAGTCCTGATGGCAGACTGTTAGCCAGCGGCGGTTTTGACGGCAGAGTCAACATTTGGGGAACCATCCGACCAAAACGTCAGTAAATTGCATCAATCTTATTTGTAACAAAATCTGTAACAGCAATGGTATTTGAGCTTTTACTCGACTAGATTGGTGAAAAATCTCCGGGTAATCCCTGAATGTAGGGGTAATGTTGCTGAAAGATATACGGGACTATCAAATTCTATTTCTGGGTTCATTTCTAGCCTTGGGAATTGGCACAAGGGACTGGACACTGCGACCAGAAATAATTGCTGTGGCGATCTCATCTTGTTTATCAACGCAGTGGATCTTGTCACTGGTAAATCATCAAGAACCAAAGCTAAATCTGCGTAGTGCGTTGATTACTGCCCTTGGACTCAGCTTACTATTGCGGGTTGACCATTGGGCAACAATGGCATTAGCCGCAGTCAGTGCGATCGCTAGTAAATTTTTCTTGAAAGTTGGCGATAAACATTTCTTCAATCCTGCCAATTTTGGCATTATCACAGTCTTAACTCTCACCTCCGATGCGTGGGTATCACCAGGACAGTGGGGCGAAGAATGGTGGTATGGGCTATTATTTGCCGGGACTGGCGGCCTGATTCTGCAAAGAGTTGGTCGCTGGGATACCACGGCAGCTTTTTTAGGTTCCTACTCTCTACTAGAAGCTCTACGCAACCTTTATCTAGGTTGGACTTGGGATGTGTATTGGCATCGCTTAATGAGTGGTTCCTTACTGCTGTTTGCCTTATTTATGGTGACAGATCCGCGCTCCATTCCCAACGCCAAAATCGGGCGTGTTATTTGGGCTATCTGCATCGCCAGCTTAACTTTCATCCTGCGAAATAATTTCTTCATCTCCACAGCCGTATTTTGGTCATTGTTTGCCCTTGCACCATTGACCATTGTGATTGATTGGCTGTGGTCATCTCCCAGATTTTCTTGGTTGGAGCAGATGAAACAAGGGAAGGAACAACAAATGACCAATGACAAAGAACAAATAACTATTGACTCAGCACTTTAAAAAAGAGGTATAAAATGAAGCGATTTCGACTGATAATTTCATCATTAATCACAGTATTAGCTGTGCTGTGTTTTGCCCCGACAGCCTGGGCATTTTGTGGATTTTATGTCGCCAAAGCCGATAGTAAATTATACAACCAAGCATCTCAAGTAATTTTGGCGCGGGATGGCGATCGCACCGTGTTAACTATGGCTAATGACTTTCAAGGCGAAGTCAAAGATTTTGCAATGGTTGTACCTGTGCCAACAGTCTTAAAAAAAGAGCAAGTCCGCATTGCTCCACCCAAGATTGTCGAACGTTTAGATGCTTTTAGTGCGCCGCGCTTAGTAGAATACTTTGACTCTGATCCTTGTACTGAATACGACAGGGTACTTAACGAAGCCGTACCCGCGCCAGCAGCTAGAGCTAGAGCCGGAGCAGCCAGAGGTAGTGCGAATGATTTAGGCGTAACAGTCGAAGCACGTTTTAACGTCGGCGAATACGACATTGTGATTTTGAGTGCTAAAGAATCCGGCGGACTAGAAACTTGGCTCAATCGCAACGGTTACAAAATTCCCAGGGGTGCGAAACAGCTACTTAAACCATACATTCGCTCCGGGATGAAATTCTTTGTGGCGAAAGTCAACCTCGATAAATTTGAGCAATCTGGCTATCAGTTCCTCCGTCCCCTACAAATTTCTTACCAATCACCCAAGTTCATGCTGCCCATTCGTTTGGGCATGATTAATGCCAACGCAGCCCAGGATTTAATTGTCTATGTCCTATCACCCAAAGGGCAAGCAGAAATCACTAACTACCGCACCGTGAAAGTTCCCTCTGATGCCAATATTCCTGTGTTTGTTAAAAATGAATTTAGTGATTTCTACAAGTCCATGTTCCAAACGGCATATCTCAAAGAAGACAGAAAGGTAGCTTTTTTAGAATACGCTTGGGATATGAGTAGTTGCGATCCTTGTTCAGCCGAACCCCTTAATCAAGAAGAACTCAAGCAAGCAGGTGTATTTTGGTTAGATAATAATGCCAATGATGACGTAACAGCGCCACCAAACTTCCGCCGTCGTCCGTCGTTTTCTAGTAGCAACGTATTCATAACCCGATTGCACGTCCGCTACACCCGCGACAAATTCCCAGAAGACCCAATGTTTCAAGCCACCTCTAATCAAGAATCTTTTCAAGGAAGATACATTTTACAGCATCCCTTTACAGGCGACCTCAAATGTCAAGCTGGTAGAGAATACAAGCGGTCTTTACCCAAGCGGTTTGAACAAGAAGCCCAAACTTTGGCAAAGCTTACCAATTGGAATATCCAAGATATTCGCCGCAGAATGAAGTTGAGTCTGGGTGATTTGAATTATTCTTGGTGGGAAAATTTCTTATCCTGGCTGGGAATGTAGTTGAGCAAAGCTGGTTATACGGGTGTAAGGTTTTTGAACACTACACCCTCACACCCCTAAACCTCTGACTAAAACTATTAATTGGTCGTTGCACTGCGTAAGTCCTATTGTTGTAGGTAAACACTAGCAGCATGGAGAGCAAGACCCAATCCCCAACCTAGTAGGGGGTAAATTGCCCAGAAGTAACCAGGACTAACTACCAAATTCAACACAATTAAAAAGAGATTAACCACAAGAAAGCTAATCAAATGAGGCTTGATTTTTTGTAGGCGGTGAGAGTTAGATGTTTGCCGCCTTTTCATGATTTCTTTCTCCTGTTGCCATTGTTGTTGTGCTGTTTGCAGGCTGACAAATGAAATACCAAGCTCTGCGGCCATTTCTTGTAACTGCTGTTCGGAAAAATCTTCTTGTTGTTTATCAGCCATTGCTCGCTGAAGAATCTGCTGCACATCTTCTGGGCGAAAGGAAGTCATAGATTTATGCTCCTAGATTCCATTAGGGATGATGACAGAGTTACCAAGAATTTCTTTTTGGCGTTCCATCTCTCGCCATCATTGTGCAAATTAAAGTAGAGTTTTGTGCTTTCAGAACTTTTTCAGAATATTTCACAGGAATTAATTGATGACTTTTTGCACTCTGGCCCTAGCTGTATCAGTCAGCTTGGTGATAGGAACGGGTTTGGTGGCTGCGGCTAAACCAAAAACTGGCATATTGCCATAAATTGCTTCGTGATGTCCTGGTTCGATGATGTAAGTTTCGTGCCAAATCCCGACACTGCCATCATTACCAACGGCTTTGTTAAAACGCTGCCAAGCAGGTAAATGCAGATCAGACGGATTACGGGCAAAGTGTTCTAAATCTTCTAGCGATCGCCAGTATGATACCATCACAGCCGATAACGGAGACAAATTAAAAAACTGTTCTCCACCCAAAAAGCCTTTTTCGGGATGCTCACGTAAGGTTTTCAGCATAGGAGCCATTGCTTGAGCCACAGGTAGCCACTGGGAAAAAGACCAAAATTGGTTAACACGCATCCCAATCAAGAAAACTACAAATGGTGAGTCTACTTCAGCCGTGAAGCGTCCTGGCATTACTTTTGTCATGACTAGATTCTCCTTATCTTGTTTATATTCAATTATTATATTATTCACAAAGTTGAATATAGCTTACATGATATATTCAACTTTGTGAATATGTCAACAAAAAACTATGGCTTTAGCCCATGCAATTTTGTCAGTATTGATAAATAGCCCTTGTAGTGGTTATGACTTAGCTAAAAGGTTTGATCAATCTGTAGAAGGTTCCGTTGGTTTTTTTTGGGAAGCCAGCTTTCAGCAGATTTATCGAGAATTAAATCGCCTCGAAGAAAAAGGCTGGCTGCAAGCGGAAAAAGTCTTGCAAGAAAACCGCCCAGATAAAAAAATTTATTCCGTTACAGACTCAGGCAAACAGCAGTTATGTGATTGGATTGTGGAAGCTGAAACTGCAACCCCATTAAAAAATGATCTACTTGTCAAGCTATATGCTGGATATTTAGTCAAGCGTGAAACTATCGTGTCAAAACTAGAAACTCATCGCCGTGAGCATCACCAAAGACTCGCTGTTTACCAAGAAATTGAGAAAAAGTTCTTTCTCAAACCCCAAGAGTTACCCGATGATTGGAAATTTAAATATGTCACCCTCAGATGCGGAATTCAGTCTGAAAACGCCTGGTTAGCTTGGTGTGACGAAATGATTACTTTTTTAAGCAGTCCTGCTGACACAATTGATTTGAAGTACTAAATAAATCTTGAATCTTCTAGTCAAGAAGATTGTCTATCCATAACATAAGGTTAATATTTGGAGTGTCATTGTAAGCAATACTTAGAATATTCTTGCTATTTTTTTGTCAAAATTGCCATCATGGAACTCGATGAAGAGTTACGCAACTTAGTTACTCAAGCCTGCGGCTATCCTCCAGGAAATCCGCAGCGTCAAAAGCTGCTGACCAAAATCATTCGGTTAATTTCAGGCAGACTTTGGCGAGAAAGTACTCCCTATTATCAAGATGCTTTGCAACAAACTTGGTTGTATTTCTGTCGGAATATTTGCGATGGTTTAACTGGTCAGACCTATGACCCGACTTATGGTACTGTGGTCACTTGGTTAAATGCTTATCTCAAACGCAGACTCCAAGATTTTTACCTCAACCATCATCGAGAACAAGCCTTAACGCTTCCTCTACAAGTACGGCAGTCTTGGTCAAGTGGAAATACAGAAACTATTGATTTTACAGACAATCTTCAGGCGACACCCCAAGTCCCGCCAATTCTCGAAAATGTCGAAACATGGGCAAAGGCTGATGCAGATGGAGAATTACGCAGTATTCATATCAAAGGTCGCCCAGATGTGACTTGTCAGGTCTTGATTCTCAAACGCTTACCGCCCGAAGTTAGTTGGAAAGAACTATCAGAGGAATTTGAATTACCTATTCCTACCTTAAGTAGCTTTTATCAGCGTCAATGTCTGCCACGCTTGCGAAAATTCGCGGAATCAGAAGGTATTTTATGAAGGTATAAGGTTGTAGGTGAGTTTAGACTTGTTACCGTTAGTGTTAGTGACCTGAGCAGCGTCAGCTTTCTTGTGATACCACAGGTGTTCCCTATATGTACTTGGCTTAGTCTATTAGATATTACTTTGCAAGTATTTACTTCATCTTTATGAATCGCTAAAAATATAGTATAAATAGTATCAGGCATTATTTGAGATTTTTCCATTTATCTGTAAAAAAATTAAATTTATTACCGTAAGATTACTTAATTAAATGAATTATATGTCACTTAAAAACATTAAGACTTGAGATAGAATTATCGGTTGTGGGTCAGATCATTTTGATTGGTTGGCATTTTGCAACTCCCTTGATATGTAGATTCCCGCACACCTTGAATTTGATTGATTCATCAAAGTTTCCCGATCGCACAAAATTTAATTGAATATTCCCCCAACTCCCCTGAACAACATGAGTTGACCAAGGTTGTGCAAATTTCCAGGTCTAAGATTGGTTTGGCTCCTGGGATTTGGCATAGTGAACAAAATATGCTGTTAGTGCCAGTAACGTTTCCCCTAGGTTCAGCAAGTATAGAGTGAAACCAGATGACTAACTCTCGCCATCAAGAAAATCAATTTAAATACCGCACCCGTGTGCGGATGTGGTTGTTGATTTTAAGTCGTGGCTGCATTCCCTTGTTAGGAATCGTGTTAGTAGGAATTATTTTGGGCATTTGGCGGTTACAAAGTTTTGTCCAAAAAGAGTTAGCGCCGTTAGCAGAACAAAGTCTGACCAATACCATTAACCGTCCGGTGAAATTGGGGAAAGTTACCAATTTTTCACTGACAGGGGTCAATTTTGGGGCTTCGGAAATTCCCGCCACACCTACAGACCCAGATAAAGCATCTGTGGCGGCTGTAGAAGTAGGTTTTAATCTGTGGCAATTAGTTTTTCATCGTCAACTCAAGCTGGATGTCACCTTAGTTAATGCTGATGTCTACATTGAACAAGACAAGCAAGGACGTTGGGTTAGCACTACCATTGCGCCACCAGGTAAAAGCGGATTAATTAAAACTGACTTAGATAATCTGCGGCTACGCAATGGCAAGGTAATACTACTAGCTCATCAAAGTGTTGGCAGAGTCACATCACCTGTAACATTTGCCCAACTTAACGGTTCTGCCCAACTAGTAGAAAATAACCAACTGGTAAAGTTTGATGTGGCGGGACTGGCAGAAACTGGTGGGAATGTCGCCATTAAAGGACAGGCGCTGACAAAAACTCTCGTTGCTGATCTTCAGTTGCAAGGAAAAGATTTACTCGCCGCTAATGTGACTAACTTGGTGAAGTTACCGCTGAACTTACAAACAGGTAGAGTCAATGGAGACTTGCAAATTAAACTAGCGCCAGAGCAAACTCCTTTGTTATATGGCAGTGCAGATTTACAAAAAGTCACACTGCAAATTCCCCGCGTACCTCAACTGTTAAGCAATACAGAAGGGGATATTTACTTCAAAGGTACAGAAATACGGCTCGATAATCTCAATACCGACTATGGCAAAATTCCCTTAGTTGCTAACGGCATTATTGATAGTCAAGTAGGCTATCAGTTAACCGGGCGGATTAAAACAGTGAGTATTGCCAATGCTCAAACCACACTCAAGTTGAAACTACCTGTACCTGTAGCTGGGCAACTCAAAGCTGACTTACAAATCACAGGCAAAGCCACCAACCCCATTCTTTCGGGTGCTGTAGCCACAATTAACACTGCCCGGATTGATAAAGTTAATTTTAAAAGTATTACGAGTAAGTTTGAATTTTCGCCGAATGCAGCCTTGTTAACTTTGAGAGATATTCAAGGTGAGACTACTGTTGGTGGAGAAATCATCGGGGGAGGTAAAATCGCTCTGGGGAAAACGCCCCAACTGAATTTGAATTTTACCGCCAAGAATATTGGTGGAGATGCGATCGCCAAAATCTATAGTTCTAGCCAGACTTTTCAAATTGGTAAAGTCGCCGCCATAGCCAAAGTCACAGGTACTCCCAACAACGCTAGAACTTTTGTACAGTGGCAAATACCCCAAGCCACATACCCTGGTAGAGGTGAAGCTATTATCACCAGCGATCGCACCGTCTATTTCCAAAATGTTGCCCTGAGAGTTGGTCGTGGTGTAGTCCGGGCTGTGGGCAGATATGCTAATGAACGTTGGCAAGCAGATGTTACAGGTGATGGCGTACAGTTAGAATCTTTTGTTAACAAAAATCAACTGCAAAATATTTCCTTAGATGGGGCAGAATTTAACGGGCGGTTGATTTTAGCGGGTACTAGCGGGCCATTCCAAATTGCCTCAATTCGCACTCAAGGCGCAGCCGTGCAGATTGCGGGTGGGGCGATCGCTATTGCCAGTGTCCAACTCCAAAACCAAAACTTTGCCGCGCAATTAGTTGCCAATAATATCAACTTAGGACGTATTCTCAAACAAGCTCCCCCGGCTTTGCAAGGGCGCTTGGCTGGGACATTCCAAATCGCGGGGAATCGAGATAACCTCAGCTTGAAAACTATTAGTGGTACTGGTAAAGCTAATCTCAGTGTTGCAGGTGGTACAGTTACAGCTACAAACATTCAACTGGCCAATGGAATTTATCAAGCGCAGTTGGTCGCCAATAATCTGGCGTTGCAGCAACTTACACCCAATACACAACAACTGCGCGGTAGATTAGCTGGTCAGTTTAATGTAGCTGGTTCGGTGGAATCCTTCAAGCCGCAAAATATTCAAGCCAGCGGTCAAGCTAAGTTAACTGTTGGCGGCGGGACAATTACCGCCGCAAATATCAAAGTTAATGATGGTCGTTATCAAGCGCAACTCCAAGCTAACAATGTGCCAGTGCAACGCTTGACCAAAGTCCCGCCGCAATTTCAAGGAGATTTAACAGGTCAATTAAATGTTGCTGGTTCGGTGACATCCTTTCAACCGCAAACTATTCAAGCCAGTGGTCAAGGAAAGTTGAATATTGCTGGGGGGACAATTACCGCCGCCAATATTCAAGTAAATAACGGTCGTTATCAAACGCAAATCCAAGCGAATAATGTACCGTTGCAAAAATTGGTCGCCGTCCCGCCACAATTTCAAGGTGCATTAACAGGTCAATTAAACGTTGCTGGTTCTGTTACATCCTTCCAACCCCAAACAATCCAAGCTAGTGGTCAAGGAAAGTTGAATATTGCTGGGGGGACAATTACCGCCACAAATATTCAAGTGAATAACGGTCGTTATCAAGCAGTAGTTGATGCAGCTGGTGTGCAATTAACGAAGTTGAATCAGCAATTGCGGGGTCAATTGGGCGGAAGATTACAAGTAGCTGGGGCGTTGGGTTCTGCCACATTGGCGAATGTGAATGCTTCTGGTAACGTGCAGTTATCCCAAGGTTTGCCGGGTTTAGAACGACCATTAACAGCGGCGATCGCATGGAATGGTGAGAAACTAGCAATTAATCAACTCACCGCCCCTGGTTTAAATGTGACTGGTGACATCGCCGCCAACGCCAACAAAGCCGGAATACCAGAAATTACCGCCCTAAATTTGAATGTCCAAGCCCAAGACTATAATTTGCAACAGTTACCGATTAATTTGCCTAATCAGGTAGCTGTGAAAGGCAAAGTAGATTTTAACGGTAGAGTTACAGGGAAGTTACCATTACCCAACGTCAACGGCAAAATTGCCTTACGCGACTTGGTAGTCCAGAACATCGCTTTTGAGCCATTGTTAACAGGTAGTATTGATTCAGTCCAAGGACGCGGGTTGAATTTAGATTTAATTGGCAACCGCGATCGCATTGCCCTAAATTTAGATGGCAATAATCGCCCCCAATCCTTCTTAGTACAGTGGCAAGATGCTGTAGCTAAAGGTCAATTTCAAGGCAATAATATCGCCCTGAATGTGCAGAATTTCCCCTTACAAATCTTAAATGTTTCTGTACCACCAGCCCTACGTTTAGGCACTGGGAAGGTAGCTGGGTTAATTAGTGGAGATTTGCAAGTAAATCCCCAAACATTTGTTGCCGATGGCAATTTAGCGATCGCCCAACCGAAAATCGGACGCATCCAAGGCGACCAGTTAACCGCACAATTCAACTATGCCAATGGCAAAGCTACTCTCACTAGTAGCAAATTTATCAAAGGTAGCAGTATTTATGCTTTTGCGGGTAGTTTCGGGCAAACTCCCAGAGGGCCACAACTCCAAGGCAAACTCAACGTTAGCCAAGGTAAAATCCAAGATGTCTTAGCCGCAGCGCAGATATTTGAAATCCAAGACTTTCAACGAGGCATATCAGAACCAGCTTATGGTACAGCCGCTGATTTAACTACCTACTCACGGGGTTTACCCAATCAACCTTTATTCGATCAACTGCGACGCTTGTACGAAATTGATGCAGAATTAGCCCAACAGCAACAACAACGGCGTGATTCTAATTACTTACCAGAACTAGCAGACTTACAGGGAACATTTAACGGGGAAGTGGCTTTAGATACCGCAACAGCCAACGGACTATCAGTGCAGTTTGATATTAACGGACAGAACTTTACCTGGGGGAAAGAAGGCGAAAGCGATCGCTTCTACAATGCTAAACAGATTATTGCCCAAGGTAGCTTTGAAAATGGTGTGTTGCAGTTTCGCCCGCTACGTGTGGAGTTAGACAGTGGTCTCTTAGCTTTTACCGGAAACATCGGCGGTAAAGACCAATCAGGTCAGTTGCGCGTTACTAATTTTCCCATCGCTTTAATTAATAACTTTGTCAAACTCCCAGTTGATATCACAGGTAATCTCAACGCCTCAGCAGCTTTAGCAGGCGGTATTTCCAATCCCCAAGCCCAAGGCGAATTAGAAATTACCAATGGAACCCTCAATCAAAAGCCTGTAGAATCAGCTACCGCCAGCTTTAGTTATATCAATGGCCGTTTAAACTTTGGCAGTAATGTTTCTGTGGCTGGGCCAGAACCAGTTAACATTACTGGCAGCATACCCTATCAGTTACCCTTCGCTACTACTGCACCCGCCAGTAATGAAATTAGCTTAGATGTGAAAGTCAGGAATGAAGGATTGGCACTGTTAAATCTTCTAACTGATCAGATAGCCTTTGAAAAAGGTGAAGGGGAAATTGACCTAAAAGTAAGTGGAACTAGACAGCGCCCAGAGTTAACAGGAATTGCCGCTGTCAAAGATGCCACTTTTGTAGCCCAAGCTTTACCCGGTAAAATCAGACGGGTAACAGGTAAGATTAATTTCAATTTTGACCGCATTGTAGTAGAAAGTCTGCAAGGTAGATTTAGTCGAGGTCAAGTAGTTGCGGCTGGTGAACTTCCTGTATTTAATAATGAGGAACCGTCAAATAATCCCCTCACTGTCAATCTTGAGCAATTAAATTTAAATCTCAAAGGATTATATAAAGGCGGCGCTAGTGGCAATTTACAAATTATTGGTTCAGCCTTAAACCCACTGATTGGCGGTCAAATTCGTTTATATGATGGTCAGGTTTTATTAGCAGAATCAACCAACACTAATCAATCTGCAACTAGCGATGCAGTCAAAGCCAACAAGCAAGATAAAACTGAGGCGAGAAATAATCCCAATACAGCCAGATTAAATAATCTGCAATTAACATTAGGTAACAACATCCAAATTACCCGTCCCCCGATTCTCAGTTTTCTAGCTACAGGTAATCTGACAGTCAATGGTGCTTTAAGCGCTCCCATACCCGATGGTACAATCCGGCTACAAAAGGGTGGAGTGAATTTATTCACCACTCAGTTTAACTTGGCTCGCGGCTATAAAAATACAGCGACATTTAGGGCTGACCAACCGCGTGATCCTATCTTAGATGTGCAGTTATTTGCTAAGGTACTTGATGCAGTTCAAATTTCCGAGTTCTCTAGAAGCAGTAGCACAGGTGGATTAGGTTCTTTAGAAAGTGTGCGAGTTGAAGCGAGAGTCCAAGGGCCTGCTAGTAAACTCAACGAAAATCTCGAACTCACCAGCAGTCCTTCACGCAGTCAAAACGAAATTGTTGCGTTGTTGGGTGGGGGATTTGTCGATACTCAAGGGCGTGCTGATAGCACATTAGGCTTAATTAATATTGCTGGTTCAGCTGTATTTAATAACTTTCAGACAACGTTTAATCAAATTGCTAATGCTTTTGGCTTAAGTGAGTTTCGCATATTTCCAACTGTGATTTCTGACAATCCCGAAGCTGGTAGAAACAGTTCTACATTAGAATTAGCCGCAGAAGCTGGTGTTGATATTTCCACGAAGTTTTCTATTTCCAGCATTAAAATTTTAACTGCCAATGACCCTTTTCAATGGGGGATAAATTACCGTATTAACGATGAACTACGGGTGCGTGCTTCTACTAATTTAGAAGATGACAGTCGGGCAGTTATTGAATATCAGACACGGTTTTAGATAAAAATAGCGGATATTTTGCCCCACTATCCATAACTACATAGCATTTCCTCATCTGCTGAAATACTAAATACATTGCTAATAAAATTAGGCAACTCCACCGAAGTTTGCTTGGAGGGAAACCCTCCTGGCAACTTCTCTCTGCGTTCAAAAACATTAGTTTTGTAACTCACTTAACCGGAAATCGCTATAAGACAGGCAATTTTCTCAATTTATATCAGTGAAAGGTAATAGTTAAAAGGATTACAAGCTTTGTAGATGCTATGTTTCATTTAAAAGTTCATAATATTTTTTTATCGATTTAACAAACAAGAATATTTGCTCCTATTGAGTTGTTAGCTCTAATATTTATGACATAAGTGGCTAAGGTACCTAGCTAAAACAACACAATCCATTCTCCAGATGTTGGAGATTTACATTACCTTACGCAACAATCATGAATTGGCTAACTAGTACGATAATTATTGGCATCTCTGCTGCTTTTGCCACTACTTTTGATGACAATTTATATTTGACAGCTTTTTTTGGTAAAGTTAATCGTCATTTTCGTCCACAAAATATTATTATTGGTGAATTTTTAGGGTTTACTGTACTAGTATTTGCTAGTCTTCCTGGTTTTTTAGGTGGTTTAATTTTACCCACAGCTTGGATTGGCTTGCTAGGTTTTTTACCTATAGCCATTGGGATTAATCATCTATTAACGCGAGAACAAGCGGAAGAAGCAGTACAAACTGTATCGGTTGATTTTTCGGCTTCTACAACCAAGCGCCCAAAAAAATCCCTATGGGCGACTTTACGCGACCGTCAAACTTACCGTGTTTCTGCTGTCACCATTGCAAATGGCGGGAATAACATTGGAATTTATGTACCACTGTTTGCTAGTAGTAATCTCCCAAGTTTGGGCGTAATTCTCTGTGTTTGCTATCTAACTGTGGGAATATGGTGTTTTCTATCTTACAATTTAACGCGTAATCCTCTGTTAGCTCCTATGCTGACTCGCTATGGTCGCAAAGTCTTTCCGTTAGTATTAATCTACTTGGGATGTTCGATTCTCATTAAGAGCGAATCATATCAGCTTTTCTCAGCGATCGCTATGTTTTCTCACTAAATTTAGCAAATATAGCAAAGTGCTGAATCAAAAGCACTTTCACTGCTTTATTTATAAATGTTTTCCCTTAATTGTGAAAAAACATGATAAGCTTCCATCTGTGATTTTCCCTGGGAATTATGCCGATTTTTCTGAACTTTAATCAAGTTATATTCAATATTTTCAGCGTAGATGGCAAAAGTTATATTAAATATTTCCAGAAAATGAATCACCCATTTACATTCATCTTGGGGTAATTTTTCGTAATAGCGAATTAAATGTGCAATTCTAATTTCTAGATGGCTGCGGGAATTTTGACAAATTAAGATAATTTTGAGTAATATAATCACCAAGGTTAATGGATGACCTTGAGATAGCAATAAAGTAAATAGCTGTGAAGGCTCTCGACCATTTTCGGTTGTCAGACAATCAATCAGACGATTACAGCTTCTCAGAAACAAGTTTTTATCTAAAATTTCTTCATCACACTCTGGTTTCCAGTTAGATAAATTTTCTGTTAGCTGGCGATTTAAAGTTTTGACAAAAGCTAGGTTTTTAACAGAAAAAAACAAGTACTTACGTACACTTTCTTTAAATTCTTTAAAGGTTTGACCCTGAGTTTGTTTAATAAATATATGGGCTAAATTTTCATAACTAAACGCACCTTTTTTAACGATAATCATTTTTATTAGACGCAAAACATTATCGCCCAAAATACTAGGATTTACATAGCGTGTATTACTAGAAGCAGCAGACTGAGAACGAGCAATATACATTGCTAATTCAAACTTAAAGGTGTCTTTCATTTGCTGAGAAAGTTGCTGGGCTGCTTCTTGTTGCTCTTTGGGGTTATTAGCATCAAGAGATTGAGCAACTAATAAATAAGCTGCATAACGATTAGCCCAATGGACTTTGCTTTTATGATCATGTTTGTTGGCAAATAATTTTAATTCTTGATAATCGTCACTTTTAACAAAATTTTCTAGCCAGCTTTTATAAATATGCAAACTGGTATAACTACTTTTTTTGCAGCTTATATCATAATTAATCAATAAGTTAATTAATTGTTGAATATATTCATGTTCTCTTTTAGATGCCCAGTTATTGACGATGATATAGCAGCAGCGTTTGATAGTATTGCGAAATTCCTGTTCGTTATTAGCTAACAGGAGTTTACGAATGATGGGTACAGTATTTAAACTTCCTGATTCGAGAAAATCGAAAAATAATCTTTTAAATTCTTGCAATACCTCTTCTGGTGGCTTTTGATTAACAATTTCCATGAAGAAGCCATATACTTTTTCTTGCCCAAGTTGGAGATTTAATGGCTGAAGATGGGTTTTAATAAAATTTGGCTCTTCTAAATCCGTAAATAAGCTATGAGTGGTCATGGAAGTTCTCAAGACCAATGAAGTGTATGAATCTATTATTTATTAGATTAACTTTGTCAGCCACCAGTATCAATCAAGTTTTCAAAGATAAAGTAATTTTTTGAATGAGTTTTGATGAATTTACTTAAATTTTCTTCAAGATTCAATTGAAAAAACTAAATTTTTCGGGGGAATTACGGAAACAAGGCTGAAGCAGCAAGATGACGAATCAAGGGTAAAGACTGAAATTTTACAAAGAAAAGGTGAAATACCGGAACTGGATATAGGGCTTTTAGGTGTAGGAGAGGGCAGTTAATTTTATAGCTCGTTTAAATTAAGTGCGATCGCCACCAGCACTCTCATCCAAAAAAGCTGACGATAGCTTTTAAGAGAGTAACCTTTCTTAAATGAGTTGCCGTGGGTCTAGGGGTATGGGGTGGCAGCAGACCCAGATTGAAATTATGGCCGCTACCATGCAGCACACCGACATACCCGATCGCCATTGCAGACTCACTGCCCACACACTCAAGTACTGACTCTGCACTACCTTGGGCCATCTCTTGCACCGCCGCGATGGGTTCAACACCCGGTCGTGTGGCAGCAAGAGCGCCACATAAACCCACGGACAGAGCATCAGTTGGCAATTGCTCGCTTACGGACTGAGATGCTGGTTGAAAAAGGATGCGAGCTTGTCCCACGGGATCAGATTTACCCGGTCATACAAATCGACATGTCCCGCGTTCGGAACGATGTAGAGATCCTTTGGCTCGGCTGCACGTTTATAGGCATCTTCGCTGAACTCCCTAGAATGCGCGTTGTCACCCGTGATGAACAGCATAGGACGAGGCGAAATCGTCTCAATGTCATTGAACGGGTAGAAGTTCATGAATTTGATGTTGCTGGTAAGTGTCGGGTGCGTTGTCCGTTTCGGCGATGAACCTTGGGGGGTGTATTCGCCCCTGGGAGTGCGGTAGAAGTCATAAAATTCAAGCTCAATAGCGGTGGAGTTCTCATTCAGTTCATGCACAGTTCCGCTTGTGTATTTGGTCTCCCCGCCCGTGAATTCTGCATAGCGTTGTTCAGCTGCCTCTGCGATCGCTTTCTTTCTCTGTTCAAGGGTCGTAGAATTTCTCAATCCGTTACGGTTGGCTGTACCCATATCGTACATACTGACCGTTGCAATGGCCTTCAGGCGCGGGTCAAGTTTGGCGGCGCTGATGGCAAAGCTCCCGCTACCGCAAATCCCAATAACGCCAATCCGCGCCCTGTCAACGAATGGCCTGGTACCCAGAAAATCGACCGCAGCACTGAAATCCTCGGCATAAATATCCGGCGAAACAACGTTGCGGGGCTGCCCCTCGCTTTCGCCCCAGAATGACAAATCAAGGGACAAGGTGACGAACCCTTGTTCAGCCAGTTTTTGGGCATACAGGTTTGCGCTTTGTTCTTTGACTGCACCCATTGGATGTCCAACAATGATTGCGGGATTCTTAGCGTTCTGACTCAAGGCTTTGGGAATGAAGAGATTCCCGGCAACCTGCATGTTGTATTGATTTTTGAACGTAATCTTTTGCATAGTTACTTTATCGCTCTTATAGAAGTTGTCCGCCCCCTTGACCACAGCAGACTGTTGTACGGGTGCTTGGGGAATTTTACGCGAGACTTGTGTTTTGTCTAGCGCGAATGCTGCCGTTGTACAGATCGCACTTATCAAGAGAGTTGGTATTAAAATACGGTATTTCATAATTTCTTCGTAGATGTAGATTTATCTAACGGGTTTACTTCAGTTAAATCGTTGTAAGCCGCTTTCTTGCTGTATCCGCTTTATTGCGATCGCAACTCGATCATTACTTCTACAGAACCCGGCACAGTCAATGCCTCGATGTCACCGTCAATTTTTCCGAGGATGACGAGTCCGTTTGAGTAGCCAAAATCGTTGTAATACATCGCCAAATTTCCCCAGGGAGCGTAATACGCGATATCTCCAACCGCAGGATCGCTGCCCGGAGGTGCATCTTCTGTCGATAATCGTCTTGGCAAATCACTAACTTTTTCGGTGTTTGCGTAGTCTTTCAACGTCAGCGTTAATGGCAGCAGGGAAATAAAATCCTGAGTAGTTTTGCTATCAATCAACGTCGCTGTCACAACTTCGTTTCTGATCCTGATGTTGATCTTCATGCTGTTTGCCTGCTCGGTTGATAGTTTAGTCGGTGTCTCTGACGGGGCATTGTTAGTCATCCTGGTATCGGCACGACAGGCTGAAGAACTCAGGGACATTGCTAAAGCGAGGAGCAAAATTAGCATTCGCTTCTGACCGTTTTTCCCTCTAGCAGGAAGGTATTTCAAAAGCATCAGGATCTCCCCTCATACTGCTCGTCGCTGACCTGTTCCATCCAGTCCACAGGGCTGCCGTTGAGCGCCTCGTGAATGGCAGTATGAGTCATGGCTGTAGTGGCTGTAGCTCCGTGCCAGTGTTTTACACCGGGTGGAATCCATACGACATCACCAGATCTAATTTCCTGAATTTGACCGCCCCACTGCTGAACACAGCCAATTCCATCCGTGACAATGAGGGTTTGCCCCAGAGGATGCGTGTGTCATGCGGTTCGGGCACCTGGCTCGAAGGTGACACTTGCGCCAGATGTGCGTGATGGATCGTGTGCTGGAAAAAGAGGATTGATGCGGACAGAACCCGTGAAATAGTCGGCAGATCCTTCAGTGGAAGGCTGCAAACCGTTCCGCGTAATCTCCACTTTCTGTAAGCGATCGCCAGATGAGACTTGTGTATGCCCTGCCTGGGCAAAACCCAAAGCCAATAAGGAAAATGCCATAGGCATCGTGAGACGTTTCATTTCTGTTCCTCCATTCTTGTGCTTAGTCAGGCAACGCTTTCCTACAGTGAGCGATGCCTACAGTGGATTGGGTGGGATGATGCTTCTTGTGCAATTCTGAGAAGCACTTGACCAAACAAACCTGAGTTTTCTCTTGGATAAAAGTCCAGACGCTTACCAAAAGCCAGAATCACTTTTCATTGCTTTAACTTCATTCTATGAATCCTGAAAGGCAAGCAATAGAACGATAGTCTAAGATAGTTGTACAATCCTGCAAACTTACACTCGTTTCAGATCAAGTCACGCTAGATTTTTATAAAGGGCTGGTATACCAAACCCTTGTCGAAGCTTGATGTATCCAAAAGTTTGTTTAAATCGGTATTAGAAATGAACGTTGTAAGAACGAGTGAAAAGTCCGGTAGAGCCTTGATGAATGACCTTCAGACTCTTCGCGAGGCAGACCGAGCGCAAGCCAACCGAGAGGAACTAACGGAGCGAATTGCTCAAGCGATTCGTACTGATGGAGCGATCAAGCCACTTTCTGGATTGCACTTCAACCGTTACTCTTCCCCTTCGGAATGCTTTCATAATGTCTCTATTCCTGCCTTTTGTGTGATTGCTCAGGGCAGCAAAGAAGTCCTTCTAGGCAGCGATCGCTATCAGTATGACCCAATGCATTATTTGCTGGGGACGGTCGAACTGCCGATTGCTAGCCGAATTCTAGAAGCAACCCAGGAAAAACCTTACCTGGGTCTTCGTCTCGATCTCGACCCTACCCTGGTTGGTTCAGTCATGGTTGAGGCAGGCTATCCTTCAGCCCAAAGGGGTGCTAGTGTCAAAGCGATCGATGTTAGTCCATTGAATACAGACCTGTTAGATGCTGTGGTGCGGCTTGTCAGACTGCTCGATTCCCCGGTTGAAGCACATGTGCTTGTACCCTTGATCAAGCGGGAGATTATCTACCGACTCCTGATGGGAGAGCAAGGTACTCGGCTGCGTCAGATTGCTGTTTTGGGTGGCTACACGCACTACATCGCTCTTGCCGTCGATCGACTACGGAAAGACTTCAACCAGCCGATCAAGATTGAAGACATCGCCCGAGAGTTAGGTATGAGTGTGTCAGGCTTTCACCACCACTTCAAATCGGTCACGGCAATGAGTCCCTTGCAGTTCCAGAAACAACTGCGACTTCAGGAGGCTCGCCGTCTGATGTTGGGCGAAAACCTTGATGCTACCAGTGCTGCCTACCGGGTGGGGTATGACGATGCTTCGTACTTCAACCGGGAGTACAAGCGGCTCTTTGGTGCGCCACCGATGCGCGATGTGGAACGGTTGCGAGAAGTTGTTAGGGAGACTGCTAGTTCAATATGAATGATCTTAAGTAGGTCGATGTTAAAAATTGTCGTTATGACAAGGCAGGAGGGAAGAGAGTTTTAGATAACTTTACTTTTTGTTACATAGTTCGGTTTATTTGCACAGTTCTGACTTGAAAATACTTTGCGCTGAAATTAAGCAGAAAAAATGACGGTACAGACTGTGTTTGACAATCCGAACTCAAGTAAAGACAGGTTATTTCAATCAGGCAAGCGTTGGCGACGCAGTTTCTAGCTGAGTCAGTGAAACTTCATATCCTAGTTTTTGCAAACGTTTAACTAAACGTTTTTTTGTCGCCTCTGGCTTTTGTTTATCGAAATAATCACCTCCTAAATCTTGATAAGTCTCCTGACGCAAAATTAAGTAGTAGGCGATTTTTCAAATCGAATGTGCAACAGCGATTATCGCACTTTTCCATCCAGGGCTTGTATGAGTTGCTCGCGTTTGTCTTTTAAACGCTTGGATGCCAGTTCAGCCATCAGTTGTGGGTTAGTTTCTCCCTTGACAATAGCATCCAGTATCATTCTTGCTGATACTCCCATGACATCTGATACCACTGCCGCTAGTTTGATATTCGCCCCTTCTAACACCTTTTGGACTCGATTGACTAACGTTGCTCGCTCACGAATGAAATTTGTCCGATGGCGAATCAAGTCACGCAAATCCCTTTGCTCTATCGGTTAAATTAAGTAAATTAAGGGCGATCGCCATCCTGCCATTAATTTTAAAATTGTATGTATACAGTTAAGCCTGCTTAGGGATACCAAGCAGGCTGTGTTTAACTTTATTTTTTAGTGGGGGTGGAGGGACTTGAACCCTCACGACCGTTTAAGGTCAACGGATTTTCATTCTCTTGCAGCTTTCACTACTACCTTCCGGTTTTGAGAATTGGACTCTCTCTTTACCCTCGCCTTGACGTTAGGGTAGCTCCCGTCGAGTCTCTGCACCTTCCCTTTAATTTTGGATTTTGGATTTTGAATTTTGGACTGAAGTGCAATCTAAAATCTAAAATTTAAAATCTAAAATTTTTGGGCTTGGCTCAGGATTGCCTTGTCTGAAACCAGATTTAGGTTTCCCTGAGTTTGAGAGCTTCCACTTGAAGAATTTCTTCCTCAAGGCTCAGTTTTCTAAGTCCGTAGCGTCTGCCATTCCGCCACACCCCCAAGTTTACTTAGGAGGCACTTGTTTTTTGGAGGCAGCAAACACCTCCTCATCTATTCCACCACTAATGTGCATTTTGTGCAACTAGATTTCAGAAATTTGTCTATTTTGAGCGATCGCCAATTTTTTTAGCAATCTTTTACTTCTGACAATTATCTTTAATCTTGGTGTGACAAGTACACTGATTAGATACTGGCTTTGCTATTGTAGCACCATCCTGAGTTTTGTCCAGGTAAAACTGCGGAATTTTTGCACAGTATGATTAATCGGACTTTCCTCAAGCTACGGGTTCAGCCTATGATGAGAAACAGATGCACCGAATGGCCTTGTCTACAAAGAGAAAAAACCTATGATCGTCGCCCTGCTGTATCTGATTTTGGCTGGAGCCTATTTATTAGTCATCCCTGTGGCTGTGATGTTTTACCTTAAGCAGCGGTGGTATGTGGCTACCTCTATTGAGCGTACTATTATGTACTTTTTGGTTTTCTTCTTCTTTCCCGGTTTATTGGTTCTGTCGCCGTTTGTGAATCTGCGACCACAACCGCGCAAAATAGAAGTCTAACGAGATTGGTAGGTCATAACTCTCATGCGACGCATCGACGCTCTTGTAATTGGTTTAAGTATTTTTATTGCTGGTGGCTTGGCTTATGTGGGATTACAGCTAGTTGGCGTAGATAGTCAACAAGCTGGGATATGGAGCCAGGCTGTCCTAGTGGTAATTGGCTTGATTGGTTGGGTAAGCACCTATGTTTACCGCGCTGTGAATAACAATATGACCTACCATCAACAACGGGAAGATTATGAACAAGCGTTTTTCCAAAAGCGCCTGGATGAACTTACGCCGGAAGAACTAGCGAAAATTCAAGCTGAAATTGAACAAGAAAAGCAATCTCAGGTGTAAAGTGATCATTTTATGAGTCAATAGTCAATAGTCATGGAAGAAGGGAACAGGTGAGTCAGCGCGGTCTTCTCCCAAAGGGAGAGGCTAACGCCCGCCGTAGGATGCCCAAAGGGCTGTAGGGGGTTTCCCCCATGAGCGACTGACGAACCCCGAAGGGGAAACAGGGAACAGGAAAATACTTTCTGTTCTCAATTCTAGGAGTAAGAGATATCAACTTTTATAAGGATGACCTGTTTTCTAGTTTCTTGTAAATTCTTTTGACTACTGACCCTTGACTTTTGATTTTTGACTAATGACCGCCATTTCCGATCGCTTTGAAACCTTAAAACGGAATCAAGAGTGCGCTCTGATTCCGTTTATTACTGCTGGTGATCCAGATTTAGCCACCACCGCCTCTGCTTTGCAAATTCTCGATCGCAGTGGTGCTGACATCATTGAACTGGGTGTTCCCTATTCTGATCCTTTAGCCGATGGGCCAGTCATTCAGGCGGCTGCTACTCGCGCTTTACAAAAGGGAACGAAGTTAGAAGCAGTTCTAGAAATGCTGCAAGGAATTACCCCCAGTTTGCAAGCGCCAATTATTTTGTTTACTTATTACAACCCAATTCTCCACCGCGGAATTGAAAAGTTTCTCCAGCAAATAGCCGCAGCGGGTGTCGCCGGGTTGGTAGTACCGGATTTACCCCTAGAAGAAGCCGCTGGGTTGCTCAAACCTGCTGGTGAGATGGGGATTGATTTAACTTTATTGGTAGCACCTACTAGCTCTAGGGATAGAATTGAAGCGATCGCTCGTGCTTCCCAAGGATTTATCTATTTAGTTAGTGTGACTGGTGTGACGGGGATGCGATCGCAAATGGAAGTGCGAGTATCAGATTTACTCCAGCAAATTCGTAATGTTACTGATAAGCCCATTGGGGTGGGTTTTGGAATTTCTCAAATTGAGCAAGCTCGTCAAGTCAAAGATTGGGGCGCAGATGCGGCAATTGTTGGTAGTGCTTTTGTCAAACGTTTGGCAGAAGGTACTCCAGAAGAAGGACTTCAGGCGATCGGTCAATTTTGCCAAAGTCTCAAATCTGCACTAGGAAAGGGGGGTAGGGAATGAAGCATAATTATTGACCATTGACTCTTGACCCATCACTTTCTTGCCACCTCAGAAAAAGTAGATTAAGAATGTATAACAGTGCAGTTTTTTTACCCTGGTTTAGTAGACAATTTGACATTTATGGTCTTGAATATTAACAGCAGATTGCAGGCTGTAAAAAACTAGCTGATACTGCCGCTTATACTTTAAGTGTTTAGGTGAAGTTGAGTAAGTAAAAGATTATGAGTGTGAGAGTGTGTCAGTCACAAATGATTACGTCGCAGTTAAGGGGCAAAGGCGATGAGTGAGAGTATGGCATTTATCGGTGGAGTCGCTGTAGCTGGGCTGGCGGCTCTTGTTTTGCTCAAGGGAACAAATAATCCCTTACAACCTAACTTCTCTGTCACCCCCCAAATACCCACTGTAGTTGCACCCCAGCTACAGCCACCCGTGCAATATCCTTCCACCTACGGACAACCTTATCCAACTACTCAGCCCCCCACTGCACCCAACCCTGAGCTAAGGGCAGAATTTGAGCAGTTAAAAGCTGAATTGAATCGTTTAAAAACCGATAATGAACAGCTAAGAGGGGCAAACCAACGACTATTTGATAATCAGAATGCTCAACAGTTGCTATTAGCACAGCAAAATAGCCAAAAAGTTGCTTCTGAAGTGTTACAACCTCAAAATGCTTGGTGGACATCCCCCATTGTTTGGGCTGTGGGAGGCGCGACGCTGACTGTTGGTGGTGGTATTGTCGTTGCTGGGGTCTTGGCTTTATTTGGGCCTCGTAACCGTCCGACTCGGACTGTACAGGTAATTCATCCTTATCAAGGTGGTTCTACAGCACCTTTGGTTCCTGTGCGTCGGGCTGAGTTTCTCCCGCCTTCTCGTCAAGAAGCTAGACGCGTTGAAGCACCAGAATACGACGAAATGCACTAGTCAGGAAATACTTGTTAATTAGATCAAGCATAAGGTGAAATCTTCGCCTTGATGCTTAATTTTTATCTTAATGTTCTAGTTAGAATAGTCTGTTTAAAATATATATCTCCATGTCTGATTATTCAGTCAAAACCGCGGCTCAAGAAACGTTTATTCCGACAATGCGTGAATTAGCGCGAGCCTATCAATCATTTTCCGCCTATTCAGAAGCTCATATACGACAATTTGACCTCACACCAGCACAATTTGATGTCATTGCAACTCTTGGTAATACATCTGGTCTGTGTATGGGAGAAATTGGTGAGAAAACTTTAATCACCAAGGGAACCCTGACAGGCGTGATAGACCGCTTAGAGAAAAAAAACTTAGTCCAGCGAGAAGTACCCGCAGACAACCGCCGTAGCGTGATTGTGAAACTTACCGATGAAGGGGAAGTCTTGTTTGAGGTGATATTTCCCGCCCATATCGCTTATCTCAAAGAACGCTTTGAGCGGATAGAAAAGTCTGAATTAGAACTATTGCGAGTGTTACTCAGTCGCTTGAATTTGGCTTTTCAGTCTATTTGACCGAATAATTTCTAACTAGAATTAAACTAATTAGAAATTATTAATCTAATTTATGACTCATTTACCAACAGTATTTATTTCTCATGGCGCACCAGATTTACTAGTAAAATCTGGTGCGATACAAAATTTTCTGCGCCAGTTTCCACAGTTAATTCCTCAGCCAAACGCCAGTCAGAATGTCAAGCCACCACTATAGGTAACAAAATTTGATGAATGGTTGGCATGGGCGATCGCGCAAAATGATGTTAAAAACTTGCTACACTATCGCCAACTCGCTCCTTATCCTTTAGAAACCGATCCCACAGACGACAATTACTACCGTTATTTGTGGCTGTGGGCGCAAATGATGTTCATAGCAGCTATACTTACGGCGTGTTTAGTATGGCAGCTGATGCTTTTGATTAGATGACAAATTAATTAATATAGGAAAAAATATGGCATTAGGTAGATTAGTTAACGGCCAGTGGACAACCGTCTGGACAGAACGCAACGAAAACGGTGAGTTTCAGAGAATGCCAACGCAGTTTCATCATAAGATTACAGCAGATGGAGCCAGTGGATTCAGGGCAGAAGCAGGCCGATATCATCTATATGTTTCTTTGGGTTGTCCTTGGGCGCATCGCACTGTTTTATTACGCGCTTTAAAAGGATTAGAAAAAGTTATTGGTCTTTCTATTGTTGACCCCGTAATTAGTGACCAAGGTTGGAAGTTTTCTGATAAACCAGGATGTATTCGAGATAAAGTCAACCAAGCGGATTATCTTTGGCAAGTTTACACCAAAGCAAACCCAACTTATACTGGGCGAGTCACCGTCCCGGTACTGTGGGATAAACAGACACAAACTATTATCAATAATGAATCTCGCCAAATTATTCACCTATTAAATACAGAGTTTAATTTCTTCGCTGAGAAGATGGTAGATTTTTATCCCAAATCGTTGCAAACTTTAATTGATAAAACTATTGATGCGATTTATCAACCTATAAATAATGGTGTGTATCGTACTGGTTTTGCAACATCACAAACTGCTTATGAACAAGCACTCAAAGAATTATTTCTTGCACTAGAATATTGGGAAAAAGTTTTAGGTAAACAACCATATCTCTGCGGTGAAGAAATTACTTTAGCAGATTGGTGTTTATTTACCACTCTATTCCGATTTGACCTAGTATATTATGGTTTATTTAAGTGTAATATCAAGCGATTAATTGAGCATCCTAATCTGTGGAATTATTGCCGAGAGTTATATCAATTTCCTGGTGTCAAACAATGGTGTAATATCAGTCATATTAAACAACTTTATTATGTAGGTTTACCAGAATTGAATCCTAATGGAATTGTGCCACTAGGCCCCATTATTAATTTTGATTTACCTTATAATCGCTGCAATCGCCAAAACTAGATAATCTTTTTTATGTATCAAAATTTGAGTACTCAACGGCAAATACCTGCCCAATTGTGAAAAAATATATGACGAATGAAGATGTAACATTTTTTCGTTTATTTGGTTCTATATTCGCTGGTGTTGGCAGCATTTTTTTGATTACTGGTATCCTAATTGGCATAAATACGCGATCTTTTGTTGGCAAGTCTATCGCCGCATCAGGAACTGTAATTGATTTGGAGAGACATACATCTAGAGACAGTAACGGACGTTCTTCTACTGCTTATTATCCAGTCATAAGCTTTACTGCAAATTCTGGTAAGCCAATAGAATTTGAAGCCAATAGTGTTAGCAACCCTCCAGCATATACTAAAGGTCAAAAAGTAGAAATTCTCTACAACCCTCAAGAACCAGAATCTGCTGTAATTAGCTCTTGGTTCGCTTTATGGTTTTTACCTGCTATGTTTACTGGTATGGGTTCACTTTTTGTAGTAATTGGGGGAATTCCATTAGTCAACTCGTTCTTGCCTAGAAAATAATGCGGTGCGCGATCGCATTTAATATTTGTAATTATTAATTTACTTTTCTTTTTATATCGTAAGTAACTTGTACCAACCCTGAATTATAAGTTTTCACATCTTTCAATTCAAGTTTTGTTTCTAAACTTGAGTCCTTAGTAATTAACGGTATACCATTGCCTAAAATAATTGGGTGAATTGATAAAATCATTTCGTCAATTAAACCATGTTTTAAGAAAAACTTGATTGTCTGTGCGCCTCCAACTAGCCAAATAACGCCTCCACTTGATTGACGCAAATTTGTCATAAAATTTTGCCAATCACCATTCACAAATGTAGCGTTATTTTCTGCTTGACCTTGAAGAGTTTTGGAAAGTACAAAAACTTCCTGGCTGCTATATGGATATTCATCAAAACCTAATACTTGCTGATAAGTCTTGTTACCCATAATTAATGTATCAACATCAGCAATAAACTCAGTGTAACCATAGTCTTGATCTGTAAATAGCCAATCTATTTCTCCTGATTCTCTAGCAATATATCCATCAATGCTAGAAGCAATAAACAAACTAATCTTTCGCATAAACTCGCTATAAGTTGAGAAGCTCTTGATTAGATATCATACATTAGCTTATTCTGACTTTACAGAAAATTATCATTTAGTTTTGAAAACTAAAATATGTCAGAAAATTATCATTTTTACTATAATCTAATTCAATATAAAAACAAACCATATATTCTTTTTCTACATGGTTTTCTTGGTCAGTTAGATGAATTTGATGAAGTTATAAAACTCCTAGGTACAGAATTTTCTTATCTCACCCTTGACCTTCCTGGACATGGAAAAACTCAAGTTTTAGGTGACGATAAATACTATACAATTGAACAAACTGCTCAAGCAGTAATTAACTTATTAGATAAATTAAATATTCCTCAATGCTTTTTAGTGGGTTATTCAATGGGTGGAAGATTAGCTTTATATCTCACATTGCATTTTCCTGAACGTTTTTACAAGGTTGTATTAGAATCAGCTTCTCCAGGGTTGGCTACAGAACAAGAACGATTAGAACGGATAACAAAAGATGAACAAATAGCAAGAAAGCTATCAAGATGTGTTTCTAAAAATGAATTTCGAGAGTTTTTATTGAATTGGTACAATCAGCCAATTTTTGGTGATATCAAAAATCATCCCGAATTTGCCAGGATGTTAGATAATAGGTTACAAAATCAACCGCTTGAGTTAGCTAAATCACTAAGATGTATGGGAACTGGAAGTCAGGCTTCTTTATGGAAAAAACTGCAAGATAATACAGTACCTTTGCTTTTTCTAGTAGGTGAAAATGATGATAAATTTTTAATTATAAATACAGATATGGCTGAAATAAATACACTGGCTTATGTAAAAATAGTTAGTAATTCTGCTCACAATATTCACTTAGAAAGTACTAACGACTTTGTGCATAATATTCAAGACTTTTTCACTGTTTCACCAAAAACTTGAAAATTCGGATGATTACAATGGTTATTGATGTATTTACTTTCTACTTCTTCTGAGGTGTAAGCACTGGATTTGGTATTACAGAAGATACTGGTTGATTGGTTGCGGTTAACTCTTCCTTTAACATTTTTTGATAAATCTGAGGTAAAGAACTACTGATAGAATTAGTTTCTATTCCATACCCTAAACTTGTCCAAGTGGGAGATAAACGCCGTAACACTTCAATGATTTTGCCTTGACGCAGCAGTTTAGGAATATCCACTCCCCAAACTTGGGTATCGTTCAACCAACGATAAACTACCGTATCTTGAAATTCAGGCTCAAAACTATAAGCAGTCCAAAACACCATCCTCATAGGATTGGGGTGATAACGTGGTGCAATATTATGCCAAGTAGTATTTATAATTTGATATCTCCCCGCAGCTGTGGAACAATTACCTGTGTTTGGCCCGGTAACAATGGTGACGCAGATTTCTGGGTGGCGACTGAGGTCTGTTACTTGTTGTCCGCCATATAGCAGAGAGTAAGGACGGTTCCCATTAGCTTCGCTGGCGGAAATGGTTCGCATTAAGGCGCGAATATAAGGGTCGCCGCCTTTCATGACTAGGGGTGGTTGATTATCATTAAAGACGGGATCGGAAGGCGATCGCAAATCTCCAAAGAGATACCACTGCAATAAGCATACAAAAGCCAGCAGCGCTGCGATCGGGCCGATTAATTTTTCAACGCCTTTAAGTTCAAAACGTTTCAGATTTTGACTCCTTCGTTTTTGTTAATGGTCAATGGTCAATAGTGAATAGTCAATGGTAATTTCCCTTGACTATTCACTACAGACTCTAGACTCAGCATTGCTGAAATAATTCCCCAAAGGTTTTTGCACTAGCTTCTGGTTTAGCAATAATCTCCACAATTTTATTGCGGGCGGCTGGCTCAAAGAGTGCTTCGACAGAAACTTGAGCAACTTTTTGCCGAGGAATACTCCCATCAAATAATGTATCTGCACTCTGCATAACTATCGCGTCAGAGTTATCTTCATTTTTTAACCCACCTGGTCGCACAATAGTATAGGTGAGACCACTTTTTTGAATATATTCCTCGGCTTGTTTTTTCCAAACTAAAATCAGCCAGAACAGATTCAAAGGATGGAATAGCTGTGATGTACACAACGAAGAAACTAAAACAAAATGCTCAATTCCTCTAGCTTTAGCAGCCTCCACTAAATTTTTAGTCCCTTCAAAATCTACTTTATATGGCCCAGTCGGATCAAAACTTGGTTTCGCCCCTGTTGCACACAGCAATACAGTGCTATCTCCTAATGCTGTAGCGAGGTTTTCGGGTTGCAAGACATCACCTGCAACCAATTCCACATCGGGAGGCAAAATTGCTCTAGCTCTTTCTACATCTCTCACCAAAGCACGCACAGGAATGTTACGCGCTACCAACTCTTGGACAATTCGGCGGCCTGTCTCACCTGTGGCCCCTGCTACAAATGCTTTCATAACAAACGCTATCCTAAAAAACTAGTATGTGATTTATCCGTATTTTAGTGATTTCATAAAGTTCATGACAGAATCTTGAAATTTCAGCCAAAATAAGATCTTGCGTAGGAAATCACCCAAGTAAGCTGGGAATTATAAATATAGCCAAACGCCAACTCAGAGGGGAATGCTTTGATGCTTTCAACAAACGGCGAATATCAGTCCTTAGATATAAAAGAAACTGTTTTACCTGTAGAATCCAACTTAGTAGAAACTGATCATGTAGTTACAGATGCAACTTTAGCGACACAAACCCAGTTTTGCGGTTGCTACAGCGATTATATGGCGATGTATGCCCCAATACATCAAGTTGCGGAATATCTCAATGCTCATTCGTCGTGGTTTACACGTTGCGCTGAACCAATGAAGGTGCAGCCATTAGGAGAAAATGGCTATGCTTTGACTATTGGTCGTTTTGGCTCGTTTGGTTATGAAGTTGAGCCAAAAATTGGTTTAGAACTTTTACCACCGGAAGAAGGCATATATCGCATTCGGACTATCCCTATTCCTGATTATCAAGCACCGGGTTATGACGTAGATTATAAAGCATCAATGCAACTCAAAGATTATCCTAGTGATGATGCGGCGATGTCTGCTGGGGTAACGCGAGTTGAATGGGATTTAGATTTAAAAGTTTATCTTCACTTTCCCAGGTTTATTCAACGATTACCCAAGTCTCTGATTCAATCTACAGGCGATCGCTTACTTAATCAAATTGTCCGCCAAGTTTCTCGCCGCTTAACCCGCAAAGTTCAAGAAGATTTTCATCAGTCGATAGGCATACCTTTTCCTGCTAATTCTCAAAAGAAGCGGTAAGTCAAAAGTCAATAGACATCTCAGAAAATTAATTCTGCGTTTCCCGAAATCCTTGGTAGGGGCGAATGGCCGTTCGCCCTTACATCATTTCTTAGGACAGTGTTGATTACTCAAAGCCTCATAATTACTGGTTTTATACTCAGCACTCAGTACTCAGCACCTTGCTATAACTAAGCATTACTCAGAATTCTTTGCACAATTTGTACGCCAGTAATCGCCTGCCAAGTAAAAAGACCTAAAATCACGAAATTCAATAAAATGTGAGTGACTCTTGCCCAATTGGCTCCTTTTTGCATAAAAGGAGATAGGGCAGCCGAAAAAGCGATTAAACTAGTCATGCCTAAACCTGCAAGCAAGTGCGGCCCTACAAATAACTTGCCGTTATTAATATAGGTAACAGCCATCCCTCCAACTGCGCCTGCTACCATCAACGCTAAGAGAATTGACCCCATTTGGTAGTGTTTGACGTTAAATTTACCTTTAATCAGTTCTTTCTTTTCTTCCCCTTGAGCGTTTCTAGTACGCTGTACTTGCAATCCTAAATAAGCAGCATAAAGTGAAATCGCTAAAAGTACCCACATCATTAGCGGGTGGAAAAAGTTAAGCCAGTATTTCACAGAGGGAGATATTTCAGGAGTCATTGTGTTCTCGCCCAATTCTTAAATCTTAATAAAAATTAGCATAAGTCTCAGGGTAATTAGTAATTAATTAGGCGTGATAGACTGCATACACACTTTGGGTCGATCAATCCTGCTGCAACACAACTTTACAAATACTAATATTTTTACTCAGGACTTTCTTAATACAGACCTATTGCAAAAGTACTTAAAGAATTTCAAACTAAATCTGGGGACTAGATGATGAAACTGCCCAGGCAGGATTTAATTAATGACTGAAAACAACGATGTCTTGCTGCTGAAGGCTACGAAAAATGGGGATATCAAGCGGCTGAGTGAAATTCTCGCTGCTGGTGTAAAGGTGGATGGGTGCGATCGCGATGGAACTACGGCATTAATGTATGCTGCTAATTTAGGCTACACAGAAATTGTGCGATCACTTTTAGATGCGGGGGCAAATCTCAACTTGCCAAGAAAACGCTATGGGTTAACGGCGTTGATGTTGGCTGCGAGTAATAACCAGGTAGATATTGTGCAGCTTTTAGTGTCGAGGGGTGCTGATGTTGATGCTATCAACGAAGATGGCAGCACCGCATTAATGGCCGCTGCACTCAAAGGTTATGTAGAGATAGTGCGGATATTACTTGCGGCTGGTGCGAAAGTAAATATTGCCGATAAAGATGATGACACTGCTTTGAAATTGGCAGTCAAACAAGGACACCTAGAAGTTGTGCAACTCATAGCACAAAATGGTGCAGATGTAAATCTTCAAGATGAAGATGGTGAAACACTGTTGATGATTGCGGCGGACTTGGGCAATTTAGAGATTGTCCAAGCATTGTTAGCCGCAGGCGCAGACGCTAACTTACAAAACAGTGATGGGGGTGCAGCATTATCGGCTGCTGCGGCATCTGGTAATAGTGCGATCGCATCTGCTTTACTAGATAAAGGTGCAGAAATTAATCTGCAAGACAAAGACGGTGAAACAGCATTACATATTGCCGTTGTCGAAGGCCATCTTGACGTAGTGAAAGTTTTACTCAGTCGCGGTGCAAATGTTCAAATCAGAAATAATTTAGGCGATACTCCCACACTCGTTGCAGTCTTACAAGGACACAGCGAAATTCTCGAAGCACTGCTGCATTCTAGTGCCAATTCCTATGGAGAATTAGAAATTCCTTTAATGGCTGCTGTATCGTTGGGACACACCAAAACAGTCCAAGTATTATTAGACTACGGCGCTAATCCTAATACTCTGGGAAATGACAGTCAGACTGCTTTGTTAAAGGCGGCTAAAGGCAATCAGATAGAAATTATTCAACTGTTAATTGCTAAAGGCGCAGATGTCAATTTTCAAGATATAGCCGGAGCAACAGCATTAATGTGGGTGGCCTCTGGCGGATACACTAAGACTGTGCAGATATTACTCCAAGCTGGCGCAAACCCCAATTTAAAAAATCGTGGTGCTTATACAGCTTTGATGCTGGCAGAATTTAACGGCTATCAAGATATAGTCAAACTTTTGCAAACAGCCGGCGCACAAGAGTAATACCAATTCACCAAAATCTTGATACATATACAAGAATTTGTAGGGGCGCAGGCTTTGTCTTCGCCTACTTATAGCCATTTCCGGTTAAGTGAGGTACGGAACTGATGTTTTTGAACGCAGAGGGTTGCCTAATTTTATTAGCAATGTATTTAGTACTTCAGCATATTAGGAAATGCTATGTATTTTTTCAAAAATCAAATCAGACGGCTATTGTTACTTCGTGATTGTAGTCTGACGCACCTTTATGTTTTTTTCATTTGTGCAAGGTGAACAGAAAAAGATATGACAAGTTTGATACTTTTTTGTTAAGAATAGTTACAGCACCCGTAACACTAGGAAATATTTCTTCTTATGGTAGACCCCCTTGAGAATAACCCACCTCATCAAGTAGTAATCATTGGTGGTGGCTTTGGTGGACTGTATGCAGCAAAATCACTGGCTAAGGCGAAAGTCAACGTTACACTGATTGACAAACGGAATTTTCACCTCTTCCAGCCATTGCTGTACCAAGTTGCTACAGGTACACTATCACCCGCCGATATTTCCTCACCTTTGCGTTCGGTACTAAGCAAAAGCAAAAATACAACAGTGTTATTGGGAGAAGTCAATAATATTGATCCCCAAGCACAGCAAGTTTTTTTGGGAGATCAAGCGATACCATACGATACATTAATAGTGGCTACAGGTGCCAAGCATTCCTATTTTGGTAAAGATAGCTGGGAAGATTTTGCTCCTGGGTTAAAAACTGTAGAAGATGCGATAGAAATGCGTCGCCGGATTTTCTCGGCGTTTGAAGCAGCCGAAAAAGAAACTGATCCCGAAAAACGCCAGGCTTGGTTAACTTTTGTAATTGTGGGTGGTGGCCCGACAGGGGTAGAATTAGCAGGTGCGATCGCTGAACTCGCCTATCAAACCCTTAAAGAAGACTTCCGTAACATCGACACTTCAGAAGCCAGAGTTTTACTTTTAGAAGGACTAGATCGGATTTTGCCACCTTTTGCACCAGAATTATCTCAGCAAGCCGAAGCATCCTTACAACAATTGGGTGTCAGCGTTAAGACAAAAACTTTAGTCACCAACATTGAAAACGATGTTGTCACCCTCAAACAAGGTGATGAAGTTAAAGAAATTGCTGCAAAAACGGTATTATGGGCAGCAGGTGTGAAAGCTTCACCGATGGGCAAAGTCTTAGCAGAATCTACTGGTGCAGAATGCGATCGCGCCGGAAGAGTAATTGTTGAACCCGACTTAAGCATTAAAGGCTATCCCAATATTCATGTGGTTGGCGACTTAGCAAACTTCTCTCATCAAAACGGCAAACCTCTCGCTGGTGTTGCACCAGTAGCTATGCAAGAGGGAGAATACGTTGCTAAATTAATTCAACAAAAACTCAAAGGTAATACCTTACCTGCATTTAATTATAGCGATCGCGGTAGTTTAGCCATGATTGGGCAAAATTTAGCCGTTGTTGATTTAGGCTTTGTCAAACTCAAAGGCTTCTTTGCTTGGCTATTTTGGCTAGTGATTCATATCTACTTCTTAATCGAGTTTGATAACAAACTAGTAGTGATGATTCAGTGGGTATGGAACTATGTCACCCGCAAACGTGGCGCAAGATTAATTACTGGGCAACAATCGCTGCTACAAATAGATAATGAAGTTTCTACTAGCTATTACAAAGCAACGCCACCTAGAGAAATAGTTAACGTCTAAAAAGGCAAAAGCAAAGAATCGTTTAACACCTTTCAAGCCTTGTTAATTAAGCAAAAAATTGGGGAGTAGAAAAATTTATTCCCCAATTCCTCATTCCTAACCACCTGAAAAAACTTGACTAATCTTGAGATAGTAAAATTCTGGGTATAGGCAAAACTTGACTTTGAAGCAATTCATCTGCGGATATATTGTTTACGCCTGTTTGCTGTAATATCGTCAATAATGCTGCACTTTGACTTAATAACTCATCTACATTAATACCGCCATAAGTATCTGGATAACGGCGTAGGCGATTACTTCCTTCTCCGAGTAAAATAGCCGCACCCCGCAGATTATTATTTCTGAGATGATATAAGGCTACAGCAATTTGGAGAATCCCCTGATAAAGAGTTTTTTCAGGTTCGCTGGCTTCGATCCACAAAGCCTCTAAAGTGTCATGACAGGCGTAAAACTGCCCAGAGTTGAACTGTTCTACACCTTGCCAAAACTCTTGGGGCATAGTTTCGCTCATGCCATAGTATCTCTTACTTCTTTAATAGTTTCGAGAGATATTTCTTGCTGTTCACCAGCAAACTCATTATCTGGTGTGAGAAATAGCATACAGTGACATTCTTTGCGTTCTCTCATCGGTACGCAAGGACAGTTCCAATATGTAGCTTTGACTTCAGCTTCTTTGTCTTCGTAGTGGCGACAGGGACACAAAGGCGCACCTAGATCGTCTTTATGTTTGGCTAACCCTTCAATTACCACTGCTGTAACCGAAGGTTCACTACAGAAGTACGTTCCAGTACGCTTGGCGTATTGTTCGGAAAAATGCCGCATTGCCTCTAGGCTTTTATCGCTGGAATTTGCGTTAACCTCTGATGTGATCATGTGGATCGGTCGCTCATAATTTAAATATTTCTTTGCATTGTACCTCAGCCTCAAGGTGCTGTTACTGGGGATATCTCCCCAACCTGAGCAGATTTAATGATGATGCCGGACAAAAACCTAAATATATCAGCATTCATTGAAATATTGAATACATAGAATACTCATTTACAATGCTTGTACAGGTTTTTGTAGCTGAGTTTGCAATGCCTGTTCGCTCTGCACAACAACACCAGGGCGATCACGATTAACTACCACTGATGCTTGATCTGAGGAATTACTATTTTGCCACAAAATCCAGCGACTACCTTGGGGTAAAGAAGATAGTGTCAGAGAATTTTGAGTTAACCAAATTAACGGATTGTTTGGCGCTTCTTGATTGCTGATATCTTCTGAAAATGTTGTTGCGGCTAAGGTTTCTAAAACAGTAGTATTGCCTTTCACTAAACCTGTCGATGCTGTCCAGAGTTTAACAGGCATCCCCATGCGTTGTGTGTAAAAATACAAACTTGCTGCGGCAATTACGGCTTGTTCAAAATCGTCTTCTTGCCATTTACCCGCACTATCTAAAGCAATAACTATTTCTTCTCCACCTGTGACAACTTCTAACTCTCGGACACGTAACTCACCATAACGGGCGCTTGTTCGCCAGTGGATGAGTCTGGTGGGGTCGCCAATACGGTAGGGACGCAGCGATCGCACTAATCCTGATGTTGCAGTCTGCAAAGGTCGATTGATCGAATCGCCTTTTTTGCTTTCTTCTAGCCCCATTTCATCCACTAACGGACAAGTAGTTAAAGGTAATACAGTCGGGTAAACAATGGCCGTCGCCTCACAATTTCGCTGACGACGACACCAAAATAAACCTAAAGGTGCGCCAGTCGCTAATTCAACATTGTGCCAGCGATAAATACCTCGGCGCTGGGTAGGATGGTAATAAACCCAACGGTAACTATTTTTACTCGGAATAATTTCAATCGCCTGTTTAATTGGCTTACCCAAAACAAAAGGCAAAATATCCTCGACTTGCAGCAAACTGACAGATTGTGGTGTGGAATTATGGATTTCTAATTCTACAGTCAGGTCATCCCCAGCGGAGACAGGTTGAATCGAATGGCGGGTGATAGTTAAACCAACAAGCGATCGCGGTGGTAAAACTGCTGCTACTGCTAACAGCGCCACACTCACACCGCTAATGGCGTACAGCCAACCCGCCATCGTATTCACAGCCGCGCCAAAAAAACAAATGGCAATTCCCGCAAGCACCCAACCGCCGTATGTCGGCGTACTTGCGCGATTTTCTAACCAATTGGTGATATGTTTGATAATTTTCATGTTTCTTTTTTAACCCAACATCACCGAAAGTTCACAGGTGTATGGTGCTGAGGTTATTTCAGTAGCAGAACGAGCATAATAATTAGCAAGCATCACCTTTATGATTTAAAAATGACTAACAATTGGAGTCACATAGAAGAAAGCAATGCAATTATTCGCCGAGGCGGTATTTACTTCGGTAGAGGAGTGCGAGGTACAGAACAGTTTGTTTATGAACTTGTATCCAATGTCCTTGATGCTTACCTGGCACATCAAGCAACCTTTGTGAATGTAACTTTAGATGGAGCAACTATCTCAGTTGTAGATGACGGCCCAGGACTCCCATTTGATGAACCCAGTGATATCGAAGGTGTTAGTCTGGCTACTAAGTTTCTCACCTCTATCCATCGGACACGCTCATATAATGAACACGTTCCCCATGTTCACATGGCTAGACTTGGTGTTGGGCTGGCTCCAATTAATGCTACTAGTATTCAACTAACTGTACAAAGTTGGCGTTCTGGAATGCTGTGGGAACAGTCTTTTAATAAAGGAATTGCCCAAGGTTCTGCCAAGATTATTGAACAAGGTAATGGTCGAGGAACAAAAATTGAAGTAACACCTGATCCTGAACTTTTTAGGCAAACGCAACCCAGAGTCGGGATAATTCGTAGGGCTTTGTTTGACACGGCTCATTTATTTGCTGGGTTAAGGATTGGATTAAATGAAGAGCGTTTCTATGCACCGCAAGGGCTAAAAATGCTGGGATATATATTTTTGACTCGGCAAACAGACGCTAACAATGAGCCATTTCATGTAACTTTGCATCATGAAAATATTTTGATTGAAGCAGCTGCTTTTGGTGATCGCTTCTCGCCAACCCAAACATTTTCATGGGTAAATGGAGCCAGAACCCCAGATGACGGTAGCCATGTAGAAGGTTTTTCACAAGCGTTAGCAGAGGTCAACTGGAAACCTGCACTGAGCTTAATTCATATTGTGATGTATGACCCGCGTTTTGCCGGGCCGACGCGAGATAGATTGGATGTACCCCATATTAAGGAAGTAATTCAAGAAGCACTGCGCGAACCTTTATCTCAGTATCGAAGTGAATTAACCTAATATAATCAATGGTTTCTATTACTATCAAAAATGGATACTTATGGCAAGTTCTGGGAAGACCTGCTGAATATAACAAATTTGTGTTTGCCCCAGTTTTAGGAGAATTATACGACGGAATAAACATTAGACCTTATCGTAGACAAGAAGAAACTCCAACATTTCCCCTAACAGACTACATAGACAATCAATTACCAAAAATTATCGACCGTTGTCGTCACGAATGCGGCAAAATCGCTGATGCTGTCTGGGTGCGTGCTAGAGTTCCGGCAATATTTGGTTTTACACCTTTAAGTTTGCCATTTGCCGATTATAAATACGCCTTGCTAGAGCAAACATTTGTAGCTTGTCAGCAATCTTCTGTCAATGATGACTGGGTAGCATATCCATTTGTTTGTGAAGACTATGATTTACGTGTTGGGTTACGATTTATTCCAGATACCTTATTAACAGAAGTATATCAATCTATTGCCAAGGCATTTTGGGAGTTACTGCTGCTTGAACCTGAGCATGTTCACCCGTTTTGTGATGGTTATGTACATTACAATGAATTGGGTGATGAAGAATGGTTACTTGTAGAGTTTAAGAATAGTCGATGTATTATCGAATTTGCTGATTATATTGATTTTTGATTGGTTACGAAATAATTAAAATGGGATTGTTTCCCTACACTTCGTTCCGGGCACAATGACATTATTGGCGTTGTGTAAGTCCTAAGTATTTCATATTTCCTTTGGAAAAATTTTTTTCTCTGTCTGAGAACCGTCTTCATTTTCTCTGATGAACGTGTGAAATTCAAGCTCAAGTACATCACTTTTTTTCTTGAACCTCATGATTTCCCATACAGTCGGGTCTTCTTGCAATTTAGTTTGTATTATCATTACAGACTTAGTTTCATCTAGAGCATTATCAATGCGCTCAATAATTAAATTTTGTCCATTATTCCAAAATGTTGTTGTTATTGTTAAGGTTATTAAAAACTCGCTGTCTTGAATTCTAATTCTTGTTCTTGTATTAGAAAGTAAACATAGGTCAATATCTAAATATTCGATTGCATGATTATATTCTGGAATACTGTTCCATATTAATTTTTCATCTTTTTCTAACAAACTAGTATCAAAATACTCTTCAGGTGACATTTCAACTGTATGCCACTGCAAATCATTGATGAGTTTATAGTCTATAAATATGTTTAGAGGCATATCAATATTCCGTTTATTTTTTCAAAAAAAAGGTGGGAATTTCCCACCTCAATCTTTCATTTAAATATCTATCTAATTACTCCCATTCAATGGTTCCAGGTGGCTTAGATGTGATGTCGTAAACTACGCGATTCACACCTTTAACTTCATTGACAATTCGGTTAGAAATTACTTCCAAAATTTCATAAGGAAGACGCGCCCAATCTGCGGTCATACCGTCTTCACTGGTGATAATCCGCAAAACTACAGGATGAGCATAAGTACGCTGATCACCCATCACGCCAACGCTGCGAATTGGCAATAATACAGCAAAGGCTTGCCAAACTTCGTTATATAATCCACGTTGATTGATTTCTTGGCGGACAATTAAATCGGCATCGCGGAGAATATTCAGGCGTTCGGCGGTGACTTCACCGATGATGCGAATTGCTAAACCAGGGCCGGGGAAGGGTTGGCGTTGGACGATTTCTTCTGGTAAACCAATAGAACGACCAACTTTGCGGACTTCATCTTTAAATAGTTTCCGCAGGGGTTCAACTAGTTTAAATCGCAAATCTTTGGGTAAACCGCCGACGTTGTGATGGCTTTTAATTTTGACTGCTACCCGTTCACCTGTTTGGGGGTCAACGTTGGTATCGGCAGATTCGATTACGTCTGGATAAAGTGTCCCTTGGGCTAAATAATCAAAGGGGCCGAAGTGCTTGGATGCTTCTTCAAATGTACTAATGAATTCGTGACCGATGCGGCGGCGTTTTTCTTCGGGGTCGGTGACACCAGCGATAGTATCTAAGAAGCGATCGCGGGCATTGACATATTCTACAGGAATATGAAACTGTTCTTGGAATAATTTCACCAACCGTTCTGGTTCATATTTCCGCATAAAGCCTTGGTCGATAAATACACAAGTCAGCTGATCGCCGATCGCTTTATGCAGTAAAAAGGCTAGGGTAGAAGAATCAACTCCCCCAGATAGTGCCAAAAGTACGCGTTTATCGCCAACTTTCCCGCGAATTTCCCGGATTGCTTCTTCGACAAAGGCGGCGGTTGTCCAGGTTGGTTCGCATTCGCAGATATGATACACAAAGTTGCGAATTAAGGCTAAACCACCGATGGAATGTACAACTTCGGGGTGGAACTGCACACCATATAGTTTCTTTTCGTGGTCGGCGATGGCTGCACAAGGGGTATTTTCTGTATGTGCCAAGACTTCAAAACCAGGTGGCATTTGAATTACAGAGTCGCCGTGGCTCATCCACATGGTTGTGCCATCTTCGACGTTAGTTAATAAGTCTGTGGGATCATCTATGTATAATGAGGCTTTGCCATATTCACCGCGATCGGCTTTGGCAACTTCTCCACCGAGTTGGTTGACCATCAACTGCATTCCATAACATACGCCCAGGATGGGAATGCCAAGATGCCAAATTGCTGGGTCACAATGGGGAGCTTTTTCGTTATAAACTGAACTCGGCCCACCAGAGAGAATGATACCTTTGGGGTTGAGTTGCTGTAATTGTTCCGCTGTAGTGCGATAAGAGAGAACTTCAGAATATACTTGAGTTTCGCGGATGCGTCGGGCAATTAGTTCGGAATACTGAGAGCCAAAATCGAGAATAACAATCATTTGACGATCAAGCCGCCTCAACTCTTCTACTGGTTGAGGCGCTTGTTCGGTTAGTAGAGTCACCGCTGTATTCATGATGGGGGAGTTTGAATGAAGTAGTAGATAGTTGCACAGTAATCTGACCAAAATACCATCTATAGCCTGAGTCAAATAGATGAGAACAATGTTGATTGCACAAAGCTAGCAACTGGTTATATACTCAGCACTTGGCTCTATTTGCTTTCTGCGGCTGGTAAATGGTAAAGGATTCCCCTACAAACGCGGGTTATGAAGCGTTTGCTCGGCTAATCAGTCTGACATAGTATTAGAAGGAATAACTTACCCTAGAGTGGTTACTGAAAAAGCTATTTATGTAGATTATTAATGATTATTTATAATAAGTTAACATAATTTCTCGCTCAAGAAACAAGCAGTTTTACTCTTTACGATAATTTTGCGATCGCGATCAAAGAGAATTGAGCCACATTTTGCTACTGCTGTACCTCGGTTATTATGGCTTTCCATGTATTCTTGAGAACGCGTATCTATGGCTTGGGCGATCGCACCATAAACTAAATTCACCCAATCACTACCACTAGAAGTATCTAATTCTCGCAGATATTTCAGTGCCGCTTCTGCCGTGGCACTATTAAATATTACTTGTATATCTGATGACTGCATCCCCGCCAAAGCACAGTGGGCTGCTAAAATTTCCCGCCGACCATCAGCTAAATGATGATGGGTGTGAAAAATCCCTCCAGCGAGTTTCAGCAACTTGCCATGATAGCCAAACAATAAGATTTCTTTAACGCCTAAAGCATCCGCTTCAACCAACATCGGCCCCAACCAGTTAGCTGTTTTGACTAATTGTTCGGGATTAATTCCCAGTTTTGCCGCTAAATCTAAACCGTTCTCACCAATGCAAAATACCAAACTATTAAAACGACTGGCTTTTTGTTGTAATTCTGTGCGAAAAGCAGCTAACTGATCTGGTGAACTTAAAGGTTGAGAAATCCCGGTTGTCCCTAACAGCGAAAGTCCTTCCACTACACCAAAGGCAGCATTAGAAGTCCGCACAGCGAGCGATCGCCCGAACGGTAAAATAATTGTGACTGTGATTTTCTCACCCTGCGTTAGCATCCGCTGCAAGTTCTCTTGCAATAACCTTTGGGCATAACTATAAATCGCCGGCTGGTCATCTGCATTGAGAATTTTGCCAATCCCTTCACCACCTTTGATAGTGACTGCTGACTTAGTGTCTCCACCCCACTCCACAATTGTCCAAATTGGTGTATCCCTTGTCAGATCAAGATTATCACCAGGGTCACTTCGGGTAATTGCCAGTGCCTGATTTGCTGATACCCCCGCTACCTGTTCAATCGGTATTTCAGCGATTTGTGGTGGTGTAATTAAATCAACCGCCACAGTTGGCAAAGGCTGACGTTGGCGTAACCAATGTAACGCCGCGATCGCCCCAGCACAAGCAAATACAGGTAAAGTGTATCCGGCTTTGGTCATTCGTCAAAAATATAAAATTTCATACTTCATACTTCATACTTCACACCCCCACTTCTACTAATAAAGCTTGCATTACTTCCCAAGAGATGCCTTTTTCGATGTAGCGAGGTGCTTCAGGATTATAAGGACTAGCAATGCGATCGATACTCAGAATTGTGGCCTCGTCTAAGAGTACTGGGACATCAGGATCAAAAGCTGTGGGGCGCATCAAAGAACTCGAAAAACCTTTAAAAACCGCAATTTTGTCTTGTTCTTCGGCTATTTCCACCGTGATCAATAAAACTTCTTGGGGGCGTTTGCTGGTGTACTGTTCTAGGCGCTTGCCAATGGAATTACTCATCAAATTGGAACTTTGCTATTTAGTTAATTAATGTGGTGTAGCTGAACGCCCTTGTTTACCCAGCTTAATGAGAACAAAGTAGCTTAAGTAAAGCACATAAATAGCTAAAAGGGAGATGCCCAGAAAACCGAGAAATGCCGGCTTGCTGTTGTGATGGAAATAGTCTTTAAAGAGTAAGGGCGCTTCAAACCAAACTCGACAATAGGGGGTTTTAATGGCTGTTTCGGAAAAAGCACAGCCGATAAACGGGAGAAAAGCGATCGCACCCAGCAGGCTATAAACTGTCACAGCCCAACGCCAAGAGGTAAAAATCAGCTTCAACAGACTACTTGGTTGATACTCAATTTCATCATTGAGATCCACCCAAAACCACAGAGAAATTGGGATCAAAATCCGTGCTATCAACCCGGAAATAAAGCTGACTGGATACTCAGCAATCATCAAGTAAATTGTAATTGCCAAAAGACTAGCAACTCGCCAGTAAATCATTAACAGGCGTTGTATACCTTCTGCCTTTTGGACAAATGCCCAAATTAGCAGAATTAGGGGAATAATCAACGTAAATAATACTGCCAGTCGATAATCAGCCCAGATATATGGGCGAAACCAAACGTCTTTCATTGTTGTTGCCAGACGATAAATAAAAAGTTTGCATGAAGAACAGATATTTAATATAACGGATACTTCTGCAAATACTTTAAATAGCTATGCAAAATAAATTACTTAATTGAGCAACAAAATTAGGAATAAGACAGGGGCTATAGTTATGGATAGCCTGATGTTGGACTGATGGTCAAATATCTAAATTAATATTAATTTAATTATTGGCGTGGGAATATTTTCTTGGGGCGACATTCATCTCTTTGTAGGTAAAAAAACAAGCAACTTGCATATCTTTTACATTTGTAGCTTGTACTAACTGACAACTTATATTGAGGGTTGGTGACAAAACTTACCCCAAGAAGATGAAGTACAAGGTCGCAGTAAACAGATGTTGGTTGCTTGCCTGGATGAATAGAAATTTACCCACTCAATGTCTATTCATCGTAAACTCTGCACTCAGCTGCATCTGGATTGTCATCGCAGTACTGTTCTAAAGAATTTTTGGGCTTACTTTGGCGCTGGTGAGAAGCTTCAGCCTGTAGTTCTTCAACTGCATCCCAAGCCGCAGCGCACTCAGCAGAATTGCTACCTGAAATATCACAAACTGCACGAGCTTGTTCTACTTCTTCTTGAATTTGTTCTTGGATGTCAACTTTTGCTTTGGTTTCGCTCATAGCTTTCGTTTTGTTGTGTGCTGTTAATACTAGTATAGAAAAATTCAAAAATTGCTATTTTCTGTACTACCACTCATCATTCTACCTAATAAGTTGATCTACTTAGTGGATGTGGCAGGTGGATGATTGATAACGACGGCAAACTAGGATATTCAGACTCTATCTTTGTCTATCTTTTAAGATTTTATAGAGTCCGTACTGCGAAAGTGCATCTATCAACTATATTTATTGCATGTAATGGGAATTGATGAATATCTGTCTGCGAAGGCAGCTATGTAGGAGGTGAAGCAGTGCGGTGAGGCAGTATGTGAGACAGCTTTGCCTCGTCAAAACCTTGGGCTAAAAGCACTACGAAAAAGGAAGAGATGAAATTTCATGGCAGATCAAATGCAGTGGGCTAATGCCCTATCAACCCGTCCTTCTCTAGAAGCCGCTGTTACGGAAGTGGTGCAAAAAACTACGTCTTTGTTAACAGCATCGGCGGATTTAGGGCTGGTATTTATTTCATCTGCTTTTGCTAGTGAATATTCCCGGCTTTTACCTTTGCTGGCAGAAAAACTTTCCGTACCCGTCATGATCGGTTGTAGCGGTGGTGGTGTAATTGGTACTACAACTGATGGGCAAACTCAAGAAATAGAAGCAGAAGCGGCTTTGAGCTTGACATTGGCACATCTGCCTGGAGTAAATCTTCAAGTTTCTCATATTTTGGCGGAAGAGTTACCCGATTTAGACAGTTCACCAGATGCTTGGGTGAATTTGATTGGTGTACAACCATCCGCCACACCGCAGTTTATTTTGCTGTCTAGTTCTTTTTCGTCAGGAATCAATGAACTTTTGCAAGGTCTAGATTTTGCTTATCCTGGTTCTGTGATTGTGGGGGGACAAGCCAGTGGTGGTATGGGTGGACGACAGACGCTATTTTGTAACGATCGCCTTTATCGTGAAGGAACTGTTGGCTTGGCGTTGAGTGGCAATATTATTTTAGAAACGATTGTGGCTCAAGGCTGTCGCCCAATTGGTCAACCGATGCAAATTACCAAGGCTGAACGCAATATTATTTTAGAACTAAATGAGCAAGTGCCATTGGTGGTGCTGCGGGATTTAATTAATAGTTTGAGTGATCAAGAGCGAACTTTAGCCCAGCATTCTTTATTTGTAGGGGTGGCGATGGATGAGTTTAAGCTGTCTTTGCAACAAGGAGACTTTTTAATTCGCAGTATTTTAGGGGTAGATCCCGCCGGCGGTGCGATCGCAATTGGCGATCGCGTTCGCCCTGGCCAACGTTTACAATTTCATTTACGTGATGCTGAAGCTTCCGCAGAAGATTTGGAATTTCTGCTGGAGAAATATCACAATCAAGAAGCTTCTTCATCCTCGGCGATCGCTGCTTTAATGTTTTCTTGCGTCGGTCGAGGTGAAGGACTTTATGGTAAACCTAATTTTGATTCCTCGCTATTTAGGCGCTACTTCCAAAATATACCGATCGGTGGTTTTTTCTGTGGTGGCGAAATCGGCCCTGTAGGCGGTAATACTTTTTTACATGGTTACACTTCTGTGTTTGGCATTTGTCGTCAGTATGAGTAATGAGTGCTGAGTCACCGAACTTTGCTCAACGAGGGGAACCCGCGCACGCAAGTTCTCGCTGAGTAATGAGTAAGAAGTTCACCCCTACACCCTTGCTCTCACACACCCCTAATCCCTCATTTTTCCAATAGCAAGGTGCTGTTGTTATCAATGAGGTGAGGAGTACCACAACGGGCGATCGCACTGTAGGCTTGAATGTAATGACGCACTTTTTGGGGAAATTGCGGGTAGTCAAACATTGCATCGCCATCAGCGATATTTGCCCAAAAGTAACGCAAACTAGGGGCAATTTCTTGAGCCTGTTCTGGTGGTAAGTTTAACGGTGGATGAGTGAGAAATTTCATTAAAAAAGGCAAAGAGCGATCGCCCATCCATTGTTTTGATAAATGTTGCAAATCAGGAAAATCAGGTACAGATTCCACACGATGAGATAAAACTTGCAACCATTCTCTACCGTAGTTATCTTGGCGAAATTCAAAAACTCGATAAGGATGAGGATAACTCACTAAAGAGCCAGTAGTGATATCGTAAACTCCATCAGAGCAGGCAATATCCTGAACGTGCAGATGACCTGTAAATACTAACTTGACTTGATACTGACGGAGCAATTTTAGCAGTTGCGGCGCATTTTGCAGCATATAGCGATTGCCCATTGGATGGCGCGACTGCTGAGGTATATGCTCAACTACATTGTGATGCACCATCACCAACACTAATTCTTCAGTTGCTGTTGCTAAAACATTTTCTAACCAAATTAGTTGTTGATTATCTAAACGCCCTAATTGCTGACCTTCTTCATTAAAAAAGTTGGAATTAAGGCCAATCAACCGCACTCCAGGTAACACTTGTTGAGTGTAGTAAATTTGCTCAGGATTGTCATAACCAAACTTGCCGTAATAATGAGGGAAATCAGCAAAACCAATGGATTGCTGATCTGCCATTAAGACAGGAACATCATGATTACCCGGAACAACATACACCGGAAATGGCAACTCAGATAAGCGTTTTTGTAACCAACGATGGTTCTCTGGTTCACCGTGCTGAGTTAAGTCCCCTGGAAGCAACAGAAAATCTAAATCAAGTTGTGTTAAATGTTCTATGACACTTTCAAAAGCTGGAATACTAACTTCCACCAAATGAAACCGACTGGGATGATCCCAGATTGTATGGGGAAGTGCAATGTGTAAGTCGCTGACTACAGCAAAGCGAAAGTTGAGAGCCATTGATTTGCAGACAATTTTATAAATACGGGTAAAAAAAGCCTTTTCCACAAAGTATAACCTTTGCTCTGTCAACTCTGGCGGAAAATCATTACTTAACATTTGTATATGAAGCTGAGATCCCCGACTTCTTGAAGAAGCCGGGGATCTGATTATTCACGTATAATTGAACATTTCTATATTTTTGTTAGCTACTAGAAAAATAAAATATAATCTCTGCGTAAAAATAGCTCAAATGTTGACTGATTATTTGATATTTTTTAAACTTTTTTTGATAAATACAGAATGTTTAATATTTTAAAAATTGAATAGTTCATTAATTATTTAGCTGTCAAATTAGACTTATTATATAATAATATACTTGATTTTTCTCTACAAATCACTGTTTACTGTCGTTGCTACAAGGAGTATCCACTTTGGCAGCAGTTAGAGTCCGCCAACACGTTAACCCACTTGCCCAAAAATATCGCACACCAGTCAATCCCCTAGAGTGGGAAAAAATTTATGCACAACCAAACCAACCACTGCATCTAGATATTGGTTGTGCTAAAGGGCGGTTTGTGTTGCAAATGGCGCAGGTAGAACCTAACTGGAATTTTTTGGGTTTAGAAATTCGGGAATCATTGGTAGTGGAGGCGAATCAGCTGCGTTCTGAGTTGGGTTTAACTAACCTGTATTATTTGTATGGCAATGCGAATAACTCTTTGCAATCTCTGTTATCTGGTTTAACTCCAGGCATTTTACAGCGGGTGACGATTCAATTTCCCGATCCGTGGTTTAAAAATCGTCATGCTAAACGCCGTGTAGTGCAACCAAAATTAGTGGCAGAATTAGCACAATATTTAGCAGTTGGTGGGGTGGTATTTCTGCAATCAGATATGAAGTTTGTCGCCGTAGAAATGTGCGATCGCTTTGCCGAAAACTCAGCCTTTGCGCGATTTGGTACAGATGAATGGTTAACAGAAAATCCATTAGCAGTACCCACAGAACGAGAAATATTTACTCAAAACAAAGGCGAACCAATTTATCGCGCTTTATTTGTGAAACAAGGGTAATCTTACAACTTCACCCCTTCTTGTTGTAACTGCTTAAATGGATCAAGTAGAAAATCAATAATTCGGCTTTGGCTGTATCACCTGGGCGCAAGGGTATACATTAGTTAATTTATCTTCGTTATTTTGCAGTAATCCAGCAGCTAAGAGAATGGTATTTAGAGGTTGACGAATATCATGAGAAAGCATAGAAACAAATTCTGATCGGAACTGGTGATTTCATTTGCTTTCACTAGTTCAGCAGTGCAATCGTCAACTCGAAATTGTAATGTCTGATTTACTTGATGTAATGGTTTAAATCCAAGAGCTAAACCACATCCGTAGTTTATAACTTTCGGATGTGATGGGTAAACCTAAGTAAATGGGCAACCAATACACAAAAGCCACCAAAATCATCACAAAAATGGTGACACCGATCGCCTGCAATGGCCGATAATAACTACGCAGACACTGATCAACAAACCAAGCGATCGCTAAAAATGCAAATACTACAGCCGTCATGTAGTGGTAAATAAAAGCGCACCGCGATACTCTCATCCAAGGTGCTAAGTTAGTGGCATAATTTACAACTATATATAAGGCAATCCATGTATCAACAGTGATATTTTTTGGTAAGGTAAACCGTTTTTGCTGTTTCCAAAACATGAATATTGCAACAATCAGCATTCCTATTAAAAATAAAATGGCAGCAGCACCAAACCACCATAAAAAAGGATTACCCATTGCATGAACATCATAAATAATTTTTCCAGCGTTAGCAGGTAAATCAGGCCCCAAGCCAGGTAATGGATCAGTCACTTTTTGGGCTGTTTGATAATAATATGCCATTGGTCTAGTTAACAACGGCCATTTATACCAAGCAGCACAGTAGGGGTGTACTTCAGCATTATTTCCACCCAGCCGTTCGTGAAAAGCTAAGATTTGCTTGTGGACGGCGATAAATCCGTATTTGGTATCTAGTTGTAAATGGGGAATCCAACTCAGACTATAAATAGTAAGTGGGAGGACTCCTAAAAATAAGACAACTTGCCAAACATACAATTGAGTTAAATTTTGTAGCGGTGAGGAGGATTGTTGATTATTTTCTGGAGGATTCTGATTGATTTTTTTGCCTGAAATATCCCATATCCAAGCAAATATCCACAAAAAATAAACGCCAGCTAGAAAAAATAACCCATTCCATTTAGTAGCAATTGAACAACCAAAAGCGATACCCGCAATTATTAAATATAATTTCCGCTTTTGTCTCTGGTTATTTAAGGCTAAAAGAAATAACCAATGGCCTAACAAACCAAATAAAACTATATATATATTAATTAAGGCATAGCGAGATTCAACAATAAATATGCCATCAACAGCGGTGAATAAGCCAGCAATTAAGGCAAAACTACGCCGAGAACTTAATTGATAAGCAATTCCCGCATTGAGTAAAGGGATAAACGAACCTAAAAAAGCATTAATCCAACGATAATCCCAAGGCGATCGCAGTGAACCAGTCAGTCCATTTACGCTCTCATGCACAAATCTTACATGACTACCGAGCCATATTCCCATTGCAATAATATATTTACCTAATGGGGGATGACCATCAAAAAAGGGAACATGAGTAAGATAGTTGTTGCCAAATTTAGCGTAGTAAACTTCATCAAAGACTAAGGTGTTAAACCTATCTAATCCCCAAAACCTCAAAGCGAGTGAAATTAAAAATATACTCGCTAAACCAATACGGAACCAGTTTTTAGTCATTAGTCAATGGTCAATAGTCTTTAGTCATGGTTATTTGTCATTCTTTGCCGTGTCTCTGTTGTCTCTGACTCCCTAGCTTCTTTTTGGAACAAAAATAATTCTATGCCGTAATACTTGTTTGTTCTACCCATAGGTTTCATACCTAGTCGCTGAGTAACGCGGATAGAGGCATGATGTTCTGGTTTGACAACAGCATAAATTACAGGCAATTGCAGTATATTAAATCCGTATTTGAGCATAGCTTGTGCTGCTTCTGTTGCATACCCTTGACCCCAAGAAGCACGTCGTAAGTGCCAACCAACCTCATAATCCTGAGTAGGTAAACGATGATTATCAGGTAGTTGTTCGAGGAGGATCGTGCCGACAATTTCTGTGGTTTCTTTTTCTACAATTGCCCAAGACCCAGTACCATTATTTAATCTTTGGTATTCCTCGACGTTCTCTATTAAGTGCTGGTGTTGTAATTCTATGCTCTTGATCAGAGCATTTATACCAAGAAAGTACGTTACTTCCGGATCACCATAAATTGCAAACGCTTGTTCAGCATCACTGTCGGGTATCCAACTACGAATGAGCAAGCGTTCAGTTTCAAACAGAATTGTCATCTTACCTTGGGTTGAGATTAGCAGCGATCGCTACCTTTAGGTCATAATCTTTTACTGCTGCTAATCTTACTAACTCTAGATGCACTTTTAACCATCCTGCGGCTAAAAATCTATTTCTAGTTTTTACTGAGGATTTTCGACTTTGGCGATTTCCAGCATTGTCTTTAACACCGAATCTGGATTTAAACTGATAGAATCAATTCCCTGTTCGACTAAAAATTGGGCAAATTCTGGATAATCGCTGGGTGCTTGTCCGCAGATACCGATTTTTCGGTGGCGTTTTTTGGCTGATTCAATGGCCATTTTGACCATTTGCTTAACGGCGGGACTGCGTTCATCAAATAATCTGGCGACTAAAGCCGAATCTCTGTCTAAACCCAAGGTTAGCTGAGTTAAATCATTGGAACCGATGGAAAAACCATCAAATACTTCTGCAAATTCTTCTGCCAAAATTACGTTACTTGGTAACTCGCACATGACATAAACTTGCAAGTTATTCACACCTTGTTTTAAGTCATTTTTTGCCATCTCTGCTAATACTAACCGCCCTTCTTCGGGAGTGCGGCAAAATGGAATCATGGGGATGACATTGGTTAAACCCATTTCATCTCGGACTCGTTTGATGGCTTGACATTCTAAGGCAAAAGCGGCTTTATAACCCTCATCATAATAACGTGCTGCACCACGCCAACCCAGCATGGGGTTTTCTTCATGAGGTTCAAATTGTTTACCACCTAATAAATTGGCGTATTCATTACTCTTAAAATCTGACATCCGCACAATTACAGGTTTGGGATAGAAGGCTGCGGCAATTCTGCCTATACCTTGGGCTAATTTATCCACAAAATATTGTGGTTTATCATCATAAAGTGAAGTGATTTCTGCAATTTGGGCTTTCACTTTTTCATCTTGCAATTGGTTGTAGTGAATTAACGCCATCGGATGAATTTGAATTTGATTCGCAATGATAAATTCCGTCCGCGCTAAACCTACGCCATCATTGGGAATTGCAGATAAGCTAAAAGCCTCTTGAGGATTTCCCACATTCATTAAAATTTGCGTGCGGGTGTGGGGTAAGTTTTCTAAGGGAACTTCTTTGACTTCAAAAGGTAATAAGCCGGGATAAACTTGACCTTCTTCGCCTTCAGCACAGGAAATTGTGACTTCTTGATTATTTTGCAAGACTTGTGTCGCATTCCCGCAACCAACGATCGCCGGCACACCCAATTCTCGTGCAATAATCGCTGCATGACAGGTACGTCCGCCAGCGTTGGTAATAATTGCACTGGCGCGTTTCATAATTGGTTCCCAGTCGGGGTCGGTTCTTTCGGTGACTAAGACATCCCCCGGTTGAAATTCCTGAATGTTGCGGACATCTAAAATTAGGCGGACTTTACCTTGGCTGATGGCTTCGCCTATGGCGCGTCCTGTAACTAGAGGTAATGGGGTTTCCTTACCTGATATCAAGCGATAACTCCGCAAGACATTGCCGTTTTTCTGCGACTGCACAGTTTCAGGACGCGCTTGCACTATAAATAGTTGATTGGTAATGCCATCTTTTGCCCACTCAATATCCATTGGGGTGTAATTACCGTGGACTTGGGAATAATGGTCTTCGATGACGCACGCCCATTTTCCTAGTTGTAAAATTTCTTCATCATTCAGGGCAAATTTAGTGCGATCGCTTTCACTAACGGGTACATTTTTGGTTAACTTACAATTATCATCTTCTGCCCTAACTGTTAATGTATGGGCGCTATCAGCAGCACAAGCCATGACATCTATTTCCGTTGCCGGCACATAAATCATTTTGATTTCTTTACTACCCAATTTCTTATCTAGAATTGGGCGAAAACCTGTTTTTAATGTGGGTTTAAATACCACATATTCATCGGGATTGACGGCACCTTGGACGACGTTTTCACCTAAACCGTATGCAGCCGTAATCAAAGCGGCATCTTTAAACCCGGTCTCGGTATCAATCGAAAACATCACCCCAGATGTTGCTAAATCAGAACGCACCATTTTTTGGACACCAACGGATAAAGCCACATCAAAATGATCAAATCCTTTAGTATGACGATAAGAAATAGCGCGGTCAGTAAATATAGAAGCAAAACATTTGTGACAAGCTGTGATTACTTCTTCCACACCAACAATATTTAAATAAGTTTCTTGCTGTCCAGCAAAACTCGCATCGGGGAGGTCTTCAGCAGTGGCGCTAGAACGGACTGCAACATCAGTTTCAGTTTGATATTGATCACATAAACTTGTGTAGGCTTTGGCAATTGCCTGTCGTAAATCTTCAGGGAATGGTGTGTGCAGTAATAGCGATCGCGCTTTGTCTCCACGTTCGCGTAAATTGTTTACATCCTCAACATTTAAGTCAGCAAAAAGTTGACGTAATTTTGCTTCTAAACCTGCTGATTGGATGAAATAACGATAAGCATAAGCCGTAGTTGCAAACCCCATTGGTACATTCACACCTTTGGGGTTTAATTGTTGAATCATCTCTCCCAAGGAGGCATTTTTTCCACCTACTAGGTGTATATCTTTAATGCCTACCTCATCAAACCAAAGAATCAGCGATCGCTCTTGAGAAAGTGAAGAAAATGTTTGATGAGATACTGTAACCATAAGTGTTACCTCCCAAATAGATATTCTCGTTAATGAGTTTTAAATTTTAGTGAATAACTTTGATATCTCGCACCCAGCAGGTATTTTGGCGCTTAATTAGCGTCTGACAAATTTTGTGGCTGCTTAATAATTCCTTTGGGATCACGATAACAAATAAATCCAAGTTTTGGGTAGTATGTGCAGCATTCCTTAAAATAGTTCATCAAGTATCAACAAATACTGCATGAATTAGCAACTTTCTCAAACAATTACGCAAAATGTAACGAAAAATAAAGAGACATTGCATTGCAATATCTCTTTAAATACCCATTTTTAATGGGTATTTAGGGGAGTCTAGATATGTACAACTCACATTAAATTGGTATTAGCTTGATTGGTACTAACTTACTATTGCTGCTTTATTGCAAAGTTCCACGTTTTATTTGTTCGCTTTCAATTGCTTCAAATAAAGCCCGAAAATTACCTTCGCCAAAACCTTGCGCTTGGAAACGCCTTTCAATAAACTCAAAGAAAAATGTCGGCTGTGCAAAGATAGGTTGAGTAAAAATTTGCAGTAATAAAGCGTTTTGACTATTAACCTGCCAGTCTACTAAAATTTCTTGTTGTGCGATCGCTTCTAGTTCTAAGGGCGATAAGCGGAATTCTGTCCGCTTTTTTAGCTGGGAGTAGTAAGTTTGGGGAACTGACAGTAAAGATAAACCACGGCTACGTAATTGGGCGATCGCACTAATCAAGTTGGATGTTCGCAAAGCAATGTGTTGAATCCCCGCACCGCGATTCACAGTTAAAAATTCTTGAATTTGCGAATTACTCGAAGCTGGTTCATTAATGGGTAATTGTACACTGCCATTGCGGGAAACTAGCACTTGGCTATATAACCCAGAGCGATCGGTGGTAATTTTAAATGCTTGTTGTGGTTGCAAATCTAAAACGTTTTTGTACCAAGCCACAGCACGCTCTAACTCACCAACTGGTACATTTAACACTAGATGATCGATGGTGGTAAACATAGGGCGATCGCGTGTTTCCCGTTTTCCCCCCACTGGTTTTTCCATCAAAGTATGAGTCATTCCACCCCAAGCCGCAATTTTACCGCACTTATAACCGAGATATTCTTGGATGGGTTCTAAGATTGTAGCTCCTTGTGTGGCTGCTTGAGCGATCGCATCTGCTACATCTGTTACAGCAAAAGCAATATCCGCCACACCAGGAGGATGTTGACGCAAAAACTCCGCAACCGGACTTGTGGGCAATAATGGTGAAGATAGCAAAAAACAAATAGCACCACTTTGTACCATTTCCGTACAAGTGTGATTGAAACTTATTCCACTATTAACTGCGGTAAATCCTAGATAATCTACGAACCAATCCCGCCAAACCGGAGCATTTTCTACATAGAAGTGAACGTGAGCAATTTCCATAAATCTCGAAAATCTAGCATGAGAGCTTATCTATGTCTAAATTTTGCCTGTTTTGCTAGATTATCAAGTCCTTCCTAAGCAATAATTATGTAAGCATCCTACATGATTACACCTGAATAAGCAAGAGTTTGTATAGGAGGTTATTTAACTGCTATCTCCCATCCTTTAGGTGTTTTCTTGAGTTTAAATGAAGTACAAGATTGCAGAAATTTAATAAAACTACCACTTAATTGCAAGCTTTTGATTTGTTCGGTAATGGATTTACCATATTGCTGCTTAAACTCGCCACCCACGAGGTTAATGTTAATGTGAATTCCGGGAGAGTTGCTAGTTAGTTTATTAACAATATTTTTTAATACCTGTTCTAATTGTAGTTTGGTAGCAATACTTGTTAATTGAGACTTAGCAGCACTATCTGTAACTGCATTTTTAGTAGGATCAATTTCAAATAACGTGATATATACTGGAGCATTTAGATCAATTTGATGAAGGACAAATTCAGCCGGGTAATTCACAAATATTTCCCTAGCTTTCTTCCCTGGTAAGTGTTTAGCGGCCACCTGAGTAATATTTACTTTATACTTATCCTTATAGTTTTGGGAGATTGTAGCTAAGTTAATCCAATAACTATGAGTGCGTTTTTGTTCTGCTTTAATTAACTCTTTAATTTGGGGAATAAATTGAGATATATCGGGAATCTCTGGTACAGCATTATTACTTCGTCTCACAAGCTGATCTGTGTAACTATTTAATACTGTAATATCTTCACCTTGTTGACTTACTTGATATACTGTTAAGCCATGTTGCCGTAAATGGTTACATAAATTAGTCATCACTTTATCAGAAGAACAAACCAAAACTTCTCTCGCTTTGGGATATCTTTCGTGAATAGATGAACCAAAGGCGATCATTTTTCCGTCAGCATTATCTTTACCTACGGGGACATGAATTAAATCGTAACCACGTCCATGCAACTCTACATCTAGTTTGCTCATGCCGCACCAATTGGCAAAGGCGATTTTAATTTGAATTGGACAAGTACAAACTGTGGTTAAAAATTTTTCGGTTTCAGTGTTGATTTGTAAGTTTTCCGCATCTAATAATAAAACTGCTACCTCAGTTTTGTTACCAGAAGCAGCATAGACAAGCATTTGTTCGGCTTCAGATGACTGAATTTCGGTGATCCGACCTGAGCCATTTAACTCAGTTGTTTTAGCATAGCTCATAAATTACCACAGGTAATTTAGCTTAGATGATTTATTATCCAAGCTAGGAAAATACTCATGTTATATCTATGCAATAAACTATCTGATAACCGTAAAACTCCTGAAAATAAATTTCCTTAGATCCCCGACTTCTTTAAGAAGTCGGAGATATGAACATCACCAATTTTGATAAATAATAAATATAGGACTTATATTAGATTTTAGAAAAAACAGTACACAAAAAATACTCTTTCCTCAGCCTGATTTCAGACTTCAAACTTCAGACTTTTTCTACTAGCCTCTATTTTCATATTTATTACCACCCAGACGGCTTAACACATATTCACGAGTACGGACATCTAAGGCGTTAGTAAAAATTTTTTTTGTCAGTCCAAATTCTACCATTTGACCAATACGATGTTCATTGGTATTGAAAAAAGCTGTGAAATCAGATATGCGGGTGACTTGCTGCAAATTATGGCTAATAATTACCATTGTTAATTCCGATCGCAAACGCAAACTCTGAATTAAACCTTCCACCTTTGTCGTCGCTATCGGATCAAGCCCAAAACAAGGTTCATCCATCAGAATGACTTTCGGTTTAACTGCTAAAGCACGGGCTATACAAAGTCGTTGTTGTTGTCCGCCAGAAAGCTCTAAAGCAGATTTATGCAGTTTATTTTTGACTTCATCCCAAAGATCAGCCTCTTTGATAGCAGATTCGACAATTTGATCTAACTCTACCTTCGGTCGCCATCCCAGGATTTTTACACCGTAAGCAACATTATCATAAACACTCATAGGAAAAAGATTTGGCTTAGGCAGCACCATGCTAACTTGGCGACGTAAGCGATTTAAATTGACTCGACGCTCATAAATATTTTGATTGTAAAATTCTACTTTCCCCTCAACTTGAACATCAGCTTCTAATTCGTTCATCCGATTGAGGCTTTTAATAAAAGTAGACTTACCACAACCACTAGGGCCAATAATTGCTGTTACTTTGTCCTGGTAAATATCCATTGATACCCCTTCCAGGATTTTTTGGGTGTTGTAGTAAAGGCTAAGATTTTTAACTTTGATTGCTGGAATTAGCTTATTCATGCCAGAAAATCGTAAGTGTATAGATGTTGACTAAACGCAATCATAAAAATCCGTGGCTTTGTATTACTACACTGGTGATCAAACTGGAAGTTAATTTCTACAATTTCGTTATACAGCAAATATACTGATATTAGATATCTGTATAAGATTCAAGTAAAAAATCATAACTCTCCTTAAGATTTACTGTAAAATATGCTACCACGTAATCCTACAACTTTCCGATTTTTTATTGGTAAATTTCGGAATTTTTGAGATTTATTTTTAGATATTGCCAGCAAAAAACGATATTAAGACCTATTTCATAAACTCTTCTTTAAAAAGCAAATTGTTTTTTAAACTTTGCATAAATTTTTTGCAGCGCGTCATTGTTTTTTTAAATAGATTATGTATTTTTAGTAGCTAGTCTACAAGTGTAAAGATGGCGATCGCTACAAAATTGAGACTTAAATATAGATACTACATACTTACGCCATAAGATAGAAAGAAAATCAACGTTAATGTGCTTTATGTCTACAGAGTGAATTTTGTTATGTTCTAATTATTTGATTTTGTATATAAAATATTATACTTTATTTTAGCTAAATACTTACGCGATTAAAAAATAAACTTCTAAGTCATGGCTAAATTTAAATATACCTTAATAACTAATTTTTCAGCATTTAAATTAACACATAGTTGCTGGAAAATACAGCATCTTTTAAATAAGTGAAGCACACTATTTAAGTCTCGAATCTAGGTAGAGAGACTATTCTAATTCTGATGTATGAATTTCCACTCCAGAATTCTGCTTGATTATTGATTCAGCAGAGATCAGGTTAACAATACATCTCTAAAAGAATACTGAAGAATATAGTGCTGCTTAACCGCATCATCATAATCAAAAATGCGTCAAAGCTTAACTACTTTATAACCAATAATTAATTTTTTTATTACCTTGGTAAGTCACTTTTTTTACAGTGATAGGTAAAGTCTTGACCCTCCGAATTTTAGATTTTGGATTTTGGATTTTGGATTTTTTTGGGGTACAAGCCCCACCCCTAGTGGGCGGAAAAATCTAAAAGACGCTCGCGGACTTGCTAACGTCAATCTAAAATCCTCAAGCCCCGTACCTTTGTGGTCGAGGTTAATCCAAAATTGGTTGACCAGTTATTAACCTGATCAATTTTTTAGACCTTTGGAAACACAAAGCATCAAACAAAAGAGGATCGTTGTTGTGAGTAAAATTAACTTGAAGCTTAATAGCTGGACAGTAGTTGCCGGGATTTCGATGATCACAACTACTTTGGGTTTATCCATGTCTGCGGTTCAATCTCAAAGTGTGAAAACTATTGCAATTGATGGTTCTAGTACTGTTTTCCCCATCACAGAAGCAGTAGCAGAAGAATTTCAAAAATCTCAAGGCGGTAGAGTTCGGGTGACAGTGGGTGTTTCCGGTACTGGTGGTGGGTTTAAAAAATTCTGTCGGGGTGAGACAGATATTTCCGGTGCTTCCCGTCCCATTCTGCAAAAAGAAATCGAAGCTTGTAAAGCAGCTGGTATTCGTTACATGGAACTACCAGTAGCTTATGATGCCTTAACAGTAGTAGTTAATCCACAAAATACTTGGGTGAAGAATTTGTCTGTTGGCGAACTCAAAAAAATGTGGGAACCAGGCGCACAGGGTAAAGTTAATAATTGGAGTCAGATCCGCCAAGGATTTCCCAATGCACCTTTAAAGTTATTTGGCCCTGGTGCTAATTCGGGAACTTTTGACTATTTTACCGAGGCTATTGTGGGCAAAGCGAAATCTAGTCGCGGTGACTTTACAGCCAGTGAAGACGACAACGTACTTGTACAAGGTGTGTCACGGGATAAAAACGCCATTGGCTATTTTGGTTACGCCTACTATGCAGAAAACCAAAAAAGGTTAAAAGCAGTACCTGTTAATGGTGTATTACCATCGCCAACTACCGTAAAAAATGGTAGTTACTCTCCCTTATCTCGTCCTTTGTTTATCTACGTCAGTTCCAAGTCTGTGGATAAACCAGAAGTGAAACAGTTTGTGCAATTTTATTTACGCAATGGGGCAAAATTCGCCCAAGAAACAAGATATGTAGCGTTACCAGCTTCCGCCTACACCACAGCCCAAAGCCATTTTGGTAAAAAGAGATTTGGGACTGTTTTTGGTGGTAAAGAGGCTGTAGGCTTGAAAATTGAAGAACTGCTGCGTCGAGAAGCTCAGTAATTCAACTTATTTCCTGATTTTATCGTTTTTCATTAGATCCCCGATTTGTTCAAGAAGTCGGGGATCTATCAAAGTTGAGTCTGGTATTCTGAGCATGACTATTGCCAAAAAAACTCGATTTTCTGCCAAGCTGTTACGTGATTTGCGAGAACGAATCATCGAATTTATCTTGTTTCTCTCAGCGTTATCTTCGGTAGCAACAACAATAGCTATCGTGGGTATTTTGCTTTACGAGTCGGTGAAATTCTTCCATCAAGTATCGTTATGGGAATTTTTGACAGATACTCAGTGGACACCGTTATTTGATGACAAGCATTTTGGTATTTGGCCTTTAGTTGCTGGTACATTAACTACAACAGCAGTCGCCTTATTCGTAGCTATCCCTTTGGGGACAGTCATTGCAATTTACCTGAGTGAATTTGCACCTCCCGTAGTTAGGGAAGTAGTTAAGCCAGTTTTAGAATTACTTGCAGGTATTCCGACTGTTGTTTATGGTTACTTTGCACTGTTATTCGTCACGCCATTGTTGCAAGTTCTGTTACCAGACTTATCTGGTTTTAATATGCTGAGTGCAGGTTTAGTTATCGGGATGATGATTATTCCCTACGTGAGTTCCCTGAGTGAAGATGCGATGCGTGCTGTTCCGACACATTTACGGGAAGGATCTTACGCAACGGGGGCGACACGCTTACAGACAGCGTTACGTGTAGTTTTACCCTCAGCAATTTCAGGTATTTCCGCTGCGTATATTTTGGGAATTTCCCGCGCTGTGGGGGAAACAATGGTGGTGGCTATTGCAGCAGGAGGACAACCAAATCTCACCTTTAACCCCTTGGAACCAGCGGCAACCATGACTGCTTATATTGTCGGCGTGAGTCTGGGCGACTTACCCCACGGTAGTTTGGAGTATGAAACTATCTTTGCAGTGGGACTGACGCTGATGCTGATGACCTTGGTATTCAACATTATTGGTTATTTCCTCAGCAAGCGCTATCGAGAAATTTATTAAGATGGTTAGTCAAACGATTCCCTACATTCGCAAAATTATCACGCGCAACAAGCGATCGCAAAATATTTTTAGCATCATTGGCTTGTTGTCTATGTTAATTGGTATTGCCACCTTACTCGCATTAATCTTTGACTTGTTTAGTGATGGATGGCCGCGTCTTTCTTGGCAATTTCTCACCTCATTTCCCAGCCGCAAAGCCGAACAAGCAGGTATCCTCTCGGCTTGGGTAGGGACAATGTTAGTCATGCTAGTTACAGCATTCGCCGCAATTCCCATTGGTATCGCATCGGGAATTTATTTAGAAGAATACGCCCGCAAAAACTGGATATCTGCTTTAATCGAAATTAACGTCACCAACCTCGCCGGAGTCCCTTCCATCATTTACGGACTTTTGGCGTTGGGTGTGTTTGTCTATGGCTTAAACTTGGGTCAAAGTGTAATTACCGCTGGGTTAACTTTAGCATTATTAGTTTTACCAGTAGTCATTGTCACTACCCGCGAAGCCCTCCGCGCCATTCCTAATAGCATTCGGGAAGCCGCCTACGCTACTGGTGCTTCCAAATGGCAAATGATTTGGGATCATGTTTTGCCATATTCTACCGGGACAATTTTAACTGGAATTATTGTCGCATTAGCCAGAGCGATCGGGGAAACTGCACCCCTAGTTACCATTGGCGCACTCACATTTATCGCTTTTTTACCAGACTCCCCCATCACAGGACAATTCCCTTTTGTCTCCTTTGCTTGGTTACTAGCTCCCTTCACAGTACTACCAATTCAAATGTTTGATTGGGTGTCTCGTCCTCAAGCTGAATTTCAGGTGAACGCCGCCGCCGCAGGTATCGTGCTAATTGCTATTACCCTCGCCATGAATGCTGTCGCTATTTACATTCGCTATCGTTTACGCCAAAAAATCAAATGGTAGAAACTCCTCTGAAAGCCTCTGTTGATTACCTCAATTTTTACTACGGTGGCAAAGTTCACGCCCTCAAAGACATTCATTTACCCATTGCAGATAAGCAGGTAACAGCCCTAATTGGCCCTTCTGGATGTGGTAAAACCACCTTGCTGCGATGCTTTAACCGGATGCACGATTTATATCCAGGAAATCGCTATAAAGGTGAAATCACCCTCAAACCAGATGGAATTAACCTCCTCAGTCATAAAGTAGACCCCATTGAAGTACGAATGCGAATTAGCATGGTATTTCAAAGACCAAATCCTTTTCCTAAGTCAATTTACGAAAATGTTGCTTATGGTTTGCGAGTCCGGGGTGAATCAAAACGTGGTGTGATTGATGACAAGGTAGAAAAAGCTTTACGCAACGCCGCTTTATGGGATGAAGTCAAGGATCGGTTAAATGATTTAGCCTATAATCTTTCTGGTGGTCAACAGCAGAGGTTATGTATTGCCCGTGCATTAGCTACTGAACCAGAGATAGTGTTATTTGATGAGCCGACATCTGCATTAGACCCCATAGCTACTGCCAGTATTGAAGAGTTGATTGGCAAGTTAAAAGAAACAGTAACAATATTAATTGTCACTCACAGTATGCAGCAGGCCGCGCGGGTTTCTGACTATACGGCGTTTATGTATTTGGGTGAATTGATTGAATTTAACAAAACAGAAGTGATTTTTCATCATCCCACCGATAAAAAGACCGCAGATTATGTAAGTGGGCGATTTGGGTAATGTGAGAGTAGTGAGTGGACATGGTTATAGTCCACTATTCCGATGCTGCCCACCTTTCCATTTTTTACTCCCCTCTTTTTTCTCCTCCTCAAAACTATATCTATCAACTTTTTCAGCTTTTTTAAGTCTTTTTACTTTTTGTTGAGAAAGATCCGGTTAATGGATAGCCTTTTTAAGGGGGTCGCCGCAGGCGAGGGGATCTTAACTAAACCGTATTAAAACCATGTAGAAACGTGACATATCACGTCTCTACAGTATTTAAAATATACAAACTGCTCTAATGTGTAATTCCTAATTCAGAAATTCTGTAATATTCTCTACTAAGTAGAATTTCTTCAACAAACAATACACAAAAAATCCTCTTTTCTACTCCCAACTGACCAAGAGAATTTCCTACATCAGATGATAAACAAATTATATTAGCAGGATGCAAATATTTTCTACAACAACTGACAAGACAGTTAAAAAAGTTATCATATTCTAAATTTTTATCATTAACCTTTTGATAGATTAGACCTGATCAAAAAAAGCTGTATATTGGGACGAGCTAACATATAATTTATGATTGCTCTTCATGCTGTATCAGTAAATTGCATCTCAACAGACCGAAAATTATTTACTGTATTTTTAGTAACCTGATAAGTCATGACATCCCCTGAGCCGCAAATTGATTTTGAAAAAGAACTTCCAGAAACATCAGAACAACCACCTCAAAATAGATGGCGCTGGTGGCGATTATTGTTAGCTTTAATACTAATAGTAGGGGGTGGAGTGGCGATCGCTTGGCGTTTACTTACTCCTGTACCTCAAACACCGTCAACTCATGCTCAAACACCAGGGGTAAGAGCTAAAATTTCACCTGTGCAATTAGGCACAATTGAGGAAAGTGCAGACTATATTGCAACTTTAGAATCTCGGCGTTCCATCAACCTCCAGTCGAGAATTCCCGGACAAATTACCCAGATATTTGTCAAGCCGGGACAGACTATCACCGCAGGTACACCCATTATCCAAATAGATTATAAAGCCCAACAACCAACAGCCCTAGGCAACAATGGTTCAACCCAAGCAACCGCAGCACTACTAGAAAGCGCTCGCGCCACACTCCGCGCTTTGGAAGTAGAACGGATATCAAAGTTGGCTGAGGTGCAATCAAATCAATTAGATTACGATAGATCTGCCAATCTAGCAGACCAAGGTGCAATATCACGACAGTCTAAGGATTTATCTGCTAACAGGCTGGCGACGGCGAGGGCTAATCTTGATGCGGTGAATTCTCGAATTCAAGCCCAAAAAGCTAGTATCTTACAAGCGGAAAATGCTATCCAGCAAGCTGATATTAATAGTAGACAACCACCCGCGTCGCTTCAGTATGACAAAATTACTGCACCCTTTGGTGGTACGGTGGGCGATATCTCCGTCAAAGTTGGTGATTTTGTCACGACTTCTTCACGACTTATGACTGTTGCTGAAAACCGACCTTTAGAAGTTGCTTTAACTCTACCACTAGAGCGCGGCCCCAAATTACGCAAGGGAATGCCTATAGAAATTATGAATTCTCAAGGGCAAGTTCTGGGTACAAGTCGAGTATTTTTAATTACGCCCAATGTGAGCAATCAACCACCATCAATCTTAATTAAAGCATTGTTTAATAATCCCCAAGGGCAGTTAAGGGCTGGTCAATTAGTGCGGACAAGAGTGATTTGGAGTCAGCATTCTGGAGTTTTGATTCCGACTACAGCAGTAACTCGCGTGGCGGGGGAAACTTTTGTCTATGTGGCGAAACAGCAAACAACCCCTCAAGGAGTTTCACAGGTGGTAGCGCAACAAAGGCGCGTGAAGTTAGGCAATATCAAAAATAACTATTACCAAGTTTTGGCAGGATTACAGCCGGAAGATGAAATTATTATCTCAGGGTTGCTGAATATTCGGGATGGTGTGGCTATTGTGCCTGAGTCTTAGTGTGGGTAAATTTAACCTTGGTGCGTTAGTTTAAGAGCAAATTATCGCTAGTAAAGCAGGATTAATATATGGCAGCTTTAACAGGGAAAGTTGCAATTGTGACTGGTGCATCGCGGGGTATTGGCAGAGCGATCGCTTTAAAATTAGCTCATCAAGGTGCATCTGTTGTAGTTAATTATGCCGGGAATGCAGCCAAAGCCCAGGAAGTTGTTGCAGAAATCGCACAACTGGGAGTGCAAGCAATTTCTATCCAAGCTGATGTGGGGAATGTGGCTGATATTGAAGCACTTTTTCAGAAAACAATTGCCCATTTTGGCAAGATTGATATCTTGGTCAACAATGCTGGCACAATTATTTACAAGCCAATTACAGAAATTACTGAAGCAGAGTTTGACAAACTTTTTGCTGTCAATGTCAAAGGTACTTTTTTTGCCTGTCAACAAGCTGCACAGCATTTAGCCATAGGTGGCAGAATTATTAATTTTTCTTCATCCACTACAGGGATGATGTTACCAACCTACAGTGCTTATGCTGCAACTAAAGGCGCAGTGGAACAGATAACGCGGGTGTTGTCTAAAGAGTTAGGTGCTAAGGAAATCACGGTGAATGTTGTTTCTCCTGGCCCAACAGATACAGAACTGTTCCGTGAAGGTAAAACCACAGAACAAATCAATCGTCTAGCCCAAATGTCGGCTTTTAACAAGCTGGGTGATGTCCAAGAAATTGCCGATGTGGTGGCTTTTTTAGCTAGTGAGGAAGCACGTTGGATAACTGGGCAAAATATTCGCGTCAATGGCGGGGCAGTTTGAGAAATTTATCAATAAAAAATCTGGCAAATTTTTAGTTTTATAATCTTCCTGGAACAGCAGTCAAAACAGGTAAAGAAAGATGGGCGAACAGAAATTTGGATAAAACGTTTTCTGGTATACAAAATTTCCTCATTAACCTGATTTAAAGTCTGTTTTTTTTGCTAGGCAATATTAGCTGATAGGTATCTCAACACTATGGATTTATCCAACATTACTACTCTACATAACTTAGAAGCAGCCTTCGGTGGTGAATCGATGGCGAACCGCAAGTATTTGTTTTTCGCTAAAGTTGCTAGTAAATTAGGATTTGCGGATTTAGCAAAACTTTTCCGTGAAACCGCAGAACAAGAAACCGAACACGCTTTTGCTCATTTTCAGTTGCTGCATCCAGAACTAGTGGTTGAAGATCCTGCGGCTTTAACTGATGAACAAAAAAAGCAAATTATCTCTCGTTGCTTATCTTTAGCAATTGAAGGAGAGACTTACGAATACACTACAATGTATCCTGAATTTGCCGCCGCGGCACAAAGTGATAGGGACAATCCAGCCGCCGCCGAATTTCTCAAACAAGCACAAGAATCTGGCGAACACGCTGATACATTTCGAGAAGCCGCACACCGTTTTGGTTTGCTTAAATTTATCGAAAATTACCACGCCGATCGCTACACTGAAGCATTAGAAGTCTTAAATGGTGGGCAAGCTGTCGCCAAAGTAGCGAGTGATGATCCTCAAACGCGCAAATGGATTTGTCGTCAATGCAGTATGATTTACGATCCGGTGGCTGGCGATCCCGATTCGGGAATTGCACCTGGTACACCGTTTGAAGATATTCCTGATGATTGGCAATGTCCAATTTGTGGTGCTACCAAAAAGACTTTTAAACCACTAGAAGAAAAAGTTGCTGCTTAAGATATAAAGATTAGAGACTAGTAGAGTCCGCCGTAAATAAGCACCCCATTTCAAATTGCCAAAAAGGTTCATATATAAGCTTTTTGACTTTACGGCGGTACTAGTCTCTAATCCTTCGTCTCTGTTTCATCTGCAAAATTTAGTTAATAGAAAATTACAGTAAAATACTCAGCAACTGTAAAGTTCTTGCTTATCAATACTCGCTGTTACACTATTTTTCAACTAACTCAGAATCAATGTAATCTTCTGTATGACTACACCCTTCACCCATTGAACGATCTCGGAATATTCGACAACAAGTATGCTCATCGTCTACACTTGTTTTTTGATTTATGTCTGCGGGACGATGCGAATTTTCTTCTACAATTTTCCAAGTTGTGTTAATCACTTCTTGTGTATTTGTATATTTGCCTAATTCGCTGCGAAATTTATGTAGTTGCTCATCTTCAGGTGTTACCAAAATATTCATTGGTTGAGTACCTCTGTTATCTGTTATAAAATTCTACTGCGTTTTGCTATTAATAACCTTTTGATTAACTATAGAAAACATAAATAAGTTGTTAACAAATCTATTTATTATCTGTTGCTTTTTCAATCTCTTGACGAGCCAGTTGATAAATCAAATGGATTGTTATCTTACAACAAAATAAAAAGACCAATATTAAGAGATTTATACTGATTGTGGTTATGAGTAGGATTTTACGCGTATTTCTGCTGTATTGTAGTCGCTCCTAGTTTATATTTACAACGACAATTGTGAAAATCCGCTGAAGTCAATTGATACAAAACAGCGCCCCATCCTAAAATTAGGGGACGGGAGTTTCACAGCCCATTAAACTTAGATGAATGCTGACGACTTTTTTAACCAAGGGTTTAACAAAAATTTGCAAGGAGACTTTCAAGGAGCGATCGCAGATTATACGGAGGCTATTCAGCTAAAACCTAACTTTGCTGAAGCCTATTATAATCGCGGCAATATTTTTTATAGCTCACTCCGAGATTATCGTGCAGCGATCGCCGATTTCCACAAGGCAATTCAACTTAAACCTAATTTTGCTGAAGCTTATCATAACCGAGGCAACACGCTTTACTCTCTAGCAGATTATGAAGAAGCGATCGCTAATTATGAATGGGCATTAGCCATCAATCCCAAATTAGCAGAATCCCATCACGGTCGCGGAAATGTTTACTGTGCGTTAGGAGAGTATGATCGAGCGATCGCTGATTATCACCAAGCGATCGAGATTAATCCTGAATTAGTGACACATATAGATTTTGACATAGCGCGAGCTTTTCATTATCGGGGTGTAGCTCGCAGTGAAAATGGCGATTATCAAGGCGCATTAGCAGATTTTCAGCAAGCATTACAGTGGTATCCCCAATATGCTGCCGTTTACAGCAGTCGAGGGAATATTTTCCATATTTTAGAAGAATATGAGCAAGCGATCGCCGATCATGAACGAGCATTACAGCTAGATCCTCATTTAGTGGAGGCTTATCATTATCGAGGTAATACTTGCTATGCTTTAGGCGACTATCCAGGTGCAATTGCTGATTATAATCGCGCCTTACAAATTAACCCACATTTTGCCCAGGCGTACTACAATCGCGGACTTGTTCGTTCTTACCTCAAAGATTATCCAGCGGCGATCGCGGACTTTAACCAAGCTCTGCAATTAAATCCTGATGATGTGCAAGCATACTACGAACGGGGATTAGTCCGGGCAACTTTAGGCGATTTTCCAGGTGCGATTACCGATTATGAACAAGCACTAGCAAAAAATCCGACTTTAGCTTTAGTCTACGGTTTTTTGGCTCATGCCCGTTGTCAGTTGGGTGACTATCAAGGCACAATCGCCGATAGCAATCACATATTGCAAATTCACCCCGAATATGCAGAAGGATACTGCGATCGCGCTACGGCTCGTCGTTGTTTAGGCGATTATCAAGGAGCAATTTTAGATTACAATCGTGCCTTGCAACTCCACCCTAATTTAGCTACAGCATACTATGGTCGTGGTTTAGCCCGCGAAGCTCTGCAAGATTATCTCGCAGCAGTAGAAGAATACGCCCAAGCAATCAAAATCGATCCTGATTTTTCTCCAGCTTACTGTAACCGGGGTAATGCCCTCCGCCTTTTAGGTGCTGAACAAAGAGCTTTAGCTGATTACAATCAAGCCATCAAAATCAACCCCAGTTTAGTAGAGGCTTATTACAATCGGGGTTCCCTGCACTATGCTTTGCAAGACTATCATGGTGCAATTGCCGATTACACCACAGCTTTGCAAATTAACCCTAACTCAGCAGCATTTTACAGCGATCGCGCCAGTGCTTACTATGCTCTGCAAGATTATCAAAAGGCGATCGCCGATTATAATCAAGCCATTGTCCTTGACCCCAGTTTTGCCGAAGACTGGTATCATCGCGGACGTAGCCGTTTGCTATTGGGCGACTTACAAGGCGCATTAGCTGACTTAAACCAAGCCTTGCAACGTCAACCTCATTGGGCTTCAGCTTATATGTTACGCGCTGATGTCTACCGCCAACTAGAAGATTTTCAAGGTGCGATCGCTGATTTTCAACAATCTGCCAACATCTATTATCAAGAAGGAAACATTGAGTATTATCAACAAATGTTAACAGCGATCGCCCAACTAAAATCTAACGTCTAAAGCGAGGAAATTTTCTCCTTAATTAGCTAGATTGAGGCAATTTTTGCATAAAGTCTATGTTTATTTTGTAAATTACTGGTTTGACATAGATTTCTCAGCTATTATGATTGATTAGCGTATAGTTTTGTTGTTTTTTGGGAAAGGCGGAGAGCAGATATAAATCAAGCATCCGCCATTTATTTTTTCAAGTAATTTGACGAATCATAGCAATATCAAAACATCAAATACCCAGCTAGAGACTTGGAAAAAATGAGCTATCTTTCATACAAAATACTCGTGTAGTGTAATTCTTAATGTGAAAGGTGTAGCGATCGCTTTAACTTTCTCTTGCGATTCCTCATCATTACCAAAAGTCACACATAGACTATCAATTTCCTCGCTGGGTTGAAAGGAACTGCAAAAAGTCACAACCGCACAGTTAACATCAGTTATTGTGGCAAATTGTCAACTCATGTGCGTTAAATTACTAAACAATAGTAATAGTCGTCGTTGAGCAGTTTGTTTATGACTGAAAATGATCACAACGAGCAATCCACAAGCCATGAGTTATCTTCACATTCCGGTGCGAGATACTGGGGTAACGTGGAGGTAATAGAAGAAGGTGATAACTATAGAATTAGTCGCGTGGAAATTAAGCCCAGGCATGGCATTAAACCACAAATCCATTACCATCGCAATGAACATTGGGTTGTAGTATCTGGTGTTGCTAAGGTAACTTGTGGAGAAGCGGAAGTGTTGCTGAACCGCAATGAATCTACTTACGTTCCAGCCGCAACATTACATAAAGTAGAAAATCCTGGCTTAATTCCCTTAGTAATTTTAGAAATTCAAAACGGGGAATATTTGGGTGAGGATGACATAGAACGTCCTTATGACCTCAACTTAATCAAGCCAACATCTGAAAATAAGTGAAGTGTATCAATGGTCAAGAGTTAATAGTCAAAAATTACTTTTAACTTTTGACTTTTGACTTTATTAAAACCATCCTTCTTGTTCCAAAGTTTCAATTAGCTGTAAGCCACGAGGGTCGCCTACGCCGAGTAGTGAGGCTTTGGCATCTTCTCGCACGCCTAAATCTTTGTCTTCAGCAAAGGCTTGAATTAAAGCATCAATGGCTGTGGCATAAACAATATTAGAGGGCAATTCTTTGCATAACTGTCCAATTGACCAGGCGCTATTACTCCGAACTGCGGAAATTGGGTCTTGGACTAAAGCTTCAATTAAAGGGGGAATTGCCCCAACAACGGCTTCGTAACCCACCTCGGCCATTTGTGCTAAAGCACTAGCCGACCACAAGCGTACAGCGGAAATATCTGTTCTTAAAGCATCTGCTAGGGGTGCTAAACAACGGCGATCGCGGCAATTACCCAACGCCCAAACTACGCCTTTACGGACATAGCCGTTCCAGTCGTGGTGGAATTGGGAAATTAACGGTTCTACCGCTTCTGTACTAGGATTGCGGCCAATACTATATGCTGCACTCACTCGCACTAGGGGGCATGAATCCGTTAACAAGCGAATCAATAGGGGGGTAGCTCTTTCATCTTCAATATCACAAAAAGCACGCGCCGCCAACATTCTCTGCTGCGGTTGCGGATTTTCCAGAAGGGCTAACATCACTTCTGGATCTGGTTTTGCCACTTCTGACTCAGCAGTTAGTGGCTCCATTTTATCGAGAGGGCTTTCTAGCTCTACGTCAGGATCGAGTAGGCTGAGGTCATCGTCATCATACATACTTCATTTAAATGCCCAGCGGGATTTTCAGATAACCCCCCGTGCCAATAATTCTAAGCCTGATAGGTATTTGCTAAATTATTGTACACTTTATGTTCGACATGATTAGATTTGTTTGGGAAATAGGGAGTGGGGAGTTGGGAATGGTGAGTAGAACTAATGACTAATTGCTAACTGTCCCAAGTGTTTCAGAATTTTTAGCACTGCAAACAAATTGTTACGAGACTGCGATCGCCATGCTTCTAGCCATAGCTGTCACCGACGAAATAACCTGAAAGTTCTTTCAACATCCACAGAGATTGAGTTTGATAACCGAGTTGGTGGTAGAGATTTAAGGCGGGTTGGTTGGATTGAAAGACTTGTAAGCCAATTTGTTTATCGCCTCTTTTCATTGCCCAATTTTCTACATACTGCATCAAAGCTTTACCAATTCCTCGCCGTCGATATTCTGGAACGACGTAAAGCAGAAAAATATGAGCATGGCGATCACCATTAACTTGATCTACTGCATTCCCCACCCAAAGACAAGCAACGGGAGACGCAGAAGAATTGAGTTGATTTATTTCCCCATTTTCCCCTGCACCCTTACCCCCCTGCACCCTTAATTCCACATCTACCCACCATAAAGGCGTATCTTTGGATAAATATTGCTCAACTGTGCGGGCGAGGTGGGCAAAATCTTGCTGGGGGAAACGCTCCTGGTAAGTGCTTTGCATGAACTTGACTAGGAGCGATCGCTCTAATGTAGAGCCACGACGAATCAAATACCCTGGTAGAAGTTGCTCAGACACTTTATTTGCTGAGGCTGAACAAATCAATAGTAGTAGCCGGCATAATCACACCAGTGCCTTCAATGGGTGCGGGTGCGGCCATATCGGAAGGTAAGAAGATGCGGGCGCTGGTTGCTACTAGAGCAACAATAAATACTAAAACTACTAGTAACGGGGCGATGTATTGACGAAATATAGCCATAAGTTTAGTGCTGAGTTGTGAGTGCTGAGTGCTGAGTGCTGAGTGCTGAGTTGAAGAATTTTCCCCTGCCTCTAACCTCTATTTTTAACCTTAACGCCGATCGCGTTCCAAATCATCAATGACTCGTTCACAGTACCAACTTTCTGGCATCCCTGGATAATTTTGCTTGGCCTGCTCAATTAAGCGTTCCGCTGTAACAGTGTCGCCATCTAATTTAGCAATCAGCTTGTTTTTGAGTTGAGTATCGGTGATGCGATCGTTAATCTCTGTCATAGACATATTTTCCGGCACAACTTGGGACTGTTCCCGGCGCAACTGCCAAAATAGAACGTAATAAAGTGTCCCAAAAATTAAAATCAGGCTGAGTGTGCCAAAAAAAGTAAAGAGATTAAAAGTCAAGAATCCAAGCACTAACTGTGACAGGACATAGCCAAGTAACAAACCTGTAAGTAAAAGAATAAATGTACCAATAACAACAATTACTTGGCTTCCCATACATCCTCATCTTCTTCCTCAAGTCCTGGTCTAGATATTACCACTGGCTTTTGATTCCAGGGCGCAACAAACGGTAAAAGTAACAATCCTGGTAAGGCTGCTACTAAGGTTAACAAGAAAAATACAGGCCAGCCGGTGGCTTTGGCCCAATCGCCTGCGGGTGCTGAAAGAACATCTCTACTAATCGCCATTAAGCTAGAAAATAATGCAAATTGAGTGGTTGTAAAACGGTGATTGCAGAGGCTCATTAAAAATGCCACTGTAGCAACTGTGACTAATCCGGCGCTAAAGTTTTCGATATTTACTGCCAAGATTAATAACGAGAAATTTTTGCCAGCAACGGCTAAGGCATAATAACCCAAGTTGCTCAATAATTGCAGTATGCCAAATATCCATAAACCGCGATTTAGGTGAATTTTGGTTAAGATTACGCCACCAGCTAATACACCAACAGTCGTGGCAAGAAAACCTATCCCAGCTTGAATTCCCCCAATTTCGGTTTTGGTAAAGTTAATTTCTCGCAAAAATAAATTAGCGGTGATACCTACTAAAGAATCACCCAGTTTATAAAGAATGATAAAAATCAGAATTACACTAGCTTGAGCGAAGCCAAAACGATGAAAAAATTCTTTAAACGGTAGAAAAATCGCCTCTTGTAAGTTTTGTGGGGCTTGGTTTTCTGGAGCCTCAGCAAGTAGCTCATCAGGCAATAATAAGGATGAAATTATCCAAGCGACGATCAAGCTTGCCAGTAGCCAATAAAATATGGGGAGAGCAATCAAGCCAGTAAAAACGCTTCCGAGTAAACCAGCTACTAAGGCCGTAATGAATAGCACGAAGATCACATCTTTGGCAGATATCGGCGCAGTTTCTCGGTTATTAATGACCTGTGGTTCTCTGGGTGCAGATAAGGTGACAAGTATACTCCCCGCCATTAAAGCGGCCATGAGTAAGTAAACACCATTCCAAGGGAGGTGATCGGCTAATACCAAAGCTAGAGAACTGGTGACAAACAAAGCAACACGATAACCCAGTACCCAAACAGATGCACCTGCTTCTGCTTCCAGGGGATTGAGGATATCAGTACGGTAGGCATCACCGGCGATGTCTTGGGTGGCGCTTAAAAAGGTGATAATTAGACAGTTGATTGCCAAAATTTGCAATACTTGGTCACTTTGGGAAGGCTGTTGAAGTGCGAGAGTAGCGATCGCAATTGTTAACCCAATTTGAGTCACAATTAACCAACCTCGTCTAGCACCCAAAAACGGCGGTACAAACCTATCTAACAAAGGCGACCACAAAAATTTTAAGGAATAAGGTAACGCCAACAAACCAAATAAAGTAATTTTGCCGATATCAACCTTGGCATCTTGCATCCACACTTGCAATGTTCTACTAGTCAAGAACAAAGGCAATCCCGATGCAAAACCCAGCAATAACAAAGCCCCCATCTTGCGACTTTGGACGGCTTGTCGCAATGCTTGGATTTCTCTCATCGTTTCAATATTCCTCTACTCACCTAAGCGAATTGCAGTTATCTTGCCATAGTTACTGTGTCGTTTCATAATTTGACTAAAATAGTCAAGAATCAAAATTCAGTAAAAATTCTTATACATTTCGCTTAAAAGCACTTGATATTTACTCTCTAATCAGCACTTTTCTGAAATTTTTTCGTGATAAAGAAGTCTTTAAACCTCCGCCAATTTGCTTTTACAACTTTCCATTGTTGTAGCAAATGCAGAATGATAAAAGACAAAAATGTATAGGCTATCCAAAAATGAATGCTTCTACCTAAGTCTACTAAACTAGAGTTTTTCGGGAAAAAATCGGGTAGCGTCAACCAAAAAAAATGTACATTGTTACTTTGATAAGAATTAGAAAAAAAGAAGCCACTGACAGGAACTGCAAACATCAATAAATAAAGCAAAGTATGCAGTGTGAATTTACGTGTCCATTCAGGAGTAAACCTTGGCAGATTTTTCGTGTATTTTCGCCACCATACCCGCAACAAAACTAAAATCCGCCAAGTCAGCAAAGCTACTACCAAAGCTCCGATTGATTTATGAAAATCATATAATTCTGATCTTAGGAAAGTTCCACGGGATAGACGCGCCATACCTGAACCAGTAGTAAATAAAACTAAATAACAGGCAGACATGATCCAATGTACAGACATGAGTTGCTTAAACGCAGAATTATTCCTAGCTTTCTTAACTGCTGATGTTAAATTCATCTCAATACACCTGATGTTGTCATAGTTTTACCCTTATCCCCATCAATACCTGAACTAGTGATAGGTTGGCAAACCCAATGATATCTATCATATACTCAGAGAAATTTCTTCAACATGATACAAGGTATATGCACCCTGAGCAGCCATAACGTTTGATAGCAATTGTTGATATTTTAGGAACCTCAACGATTAAATCCTGACACTGCTAGAAATGTAATTACCCAGATTGAACGAGTTCGTGCGATTTCTTAATCTTCCTGAAGTGAATAAATTTGATGTCCTCTAATTTCTACTCCATGATCAGCTAGACATTTTAACCAACCTTCACGGGTACCAATGTCACTTTTTTGCTGGAGTAAGCCTAATTCCTGTTCTTGTTGGGTGAGTTTAGCAAATTCTTCGTATTGGGGATAGTTAGGCATAACAAAGGTTTCTTTACGGTGCAGAACAGGGGGATTTGCCCGATTTGCATAGTCGCGGTGGGTGACATACAAAGTTTTTAAATCAATTGAGATGCTGGCTTTGAGTGCTGGATGGGGGTCTGTGTCGAAGTCTGGATAAAATAAATAAGATATTTGCGGTTTATCAAGACAATATTTGATCAGTGTCGCCCCATCGACTCGCCCAATGGTGCGACTGGCGCAACCTTCATAAATGCGGAGTAAGGGATCGAGGGCGGCGAGGGCGGAAACATGAACGTAAAGTGCGCCACGTGTTTGTTTGCCGATTTTGCTTTTTTCACAAGCTGTTTGAACTACTTTTGGTCTACCCAAACTAAATAGTTTTTGGTCGGCGACTTCGCAAGCTTCCTCATAATTACCGAAGAAGGCTTTGATGTCGTGGCGCATTTCTGGCGCTAGTTTGGAGAATTTGGGACGTTGATCAAAGTGGGTCAGGGCGAGGTAAACTTGGATATCTAAAGAACGACGATAGGCGATCGCATCCCATTCTGCTTCATCGGTGGCTTGGAGGACAACAGTAAAGGCGCGGCGGAAGTTACCAAATTCACTTAATAGTTCTTGTTCGTTTCCTAATTCACCCTTGACAGGCAATCTACCGCGTTTGGTGAAAAATTCCATGAGTGGTTGCAGTGTTTCCTGATAATCTTCAAACCGCTTGCTAGGGATGCGGACTCGCGGTGTATAGGTGCGAGAAAAGAAACGGATGGCTTTGAAACTTTCTTTTTCAGCTTCGTCGCGGAAGACAAAGTAAACCCCCAGAGCTACCGGGACTGCATCAACATTAAGAATTTCATCAATATATTTTTTAAGTTCTGCTTGCTCATAATATTTTTGAAAGGTATTACGGCTAGTGACAATGCCGTCATTGTAAGCGAGTTGCGCTTTACTGGGCGCGTTAATTAAGACTTGAGCCGCCACAATTAAAACTTTGCGAGTGAGTTCCCAGGCTTTAATTAAACTTTGGTTGCGTTCTTCTAAATCTTCGATGACGTTGACAACATAACCCAAGTTAACCACATCAGCCGAATTAATCTGTTGATTGGGGTAGTAGTATGGATCCCAACCTGCGCTGGTATAGCCGAGGTTTCCGACACGCTGGACATCGCCACCGTAACCACAACCATAGTCAAAAAAACTTGTGTCCTGATTGATGATTGACCATTCTATGGCTAATCTTACAGGACGAGAGATTTCTGTGCGTGCGATCGCAGCGCGATGGCGATCGATTTCTAAGTAGCTCTCCGGCATAAAAATATCAAGAAGAACTACATTAATCCTTATATCTTCTTTAGTGCGATCGCAATCAAATCTTCAATTTTCTTGATATTTGGATCGCCTGCTAAGTAACCAATACCACGATGCAAATGTAGGCGAAATTGAGTTACTAAGGTTTCTTTATCTGTGGCGTAACCATCATTGTGACAGCGTTGCTTAAGGGCGAGAAGGAGAATATCCGACATTTCGCCACCAAAGACGCGCCAAGTCATTTCCACATTGCTATCTTGAGGAATGGGTACGGGTGAGGGTGGAGTTGGTTCAGCGAGGGAACGACAAAACGCCCAGCGACACAGAATATTCCATTGATCAATTTTGGTGTTACGACGGAGTTTTAATAGTTGGTCTTTGGCTGTTTGAGAAAGTTTAATTCTTTCGATTGGGGATTCCATGATTCCAAGTTAAAGAAATACTCTACATTATGCTTTCACATAATTAACCATACTGAACACCATGTTAATAAATTTGCTATAATTCGTTTTTATGTCTATCAAGTGAAATTTGTGAACATACCTAATACTAGACATTAAAAAACGCTAATAAAATAAAACATATTTTTATTGTTAAATAATACTATGGCTAAATTACAACTACATTTTAATGGCTCTTTTGCTCTTAAAAAAGACGAAATCAGTAGGCTTATTTATGCTGCAAACCAAGACCAAGGTTTAAATGATAGCTTGCCTAATTTGATGGAGAAAACAAGTTTAGGTAATGGCAAAGTAGGAAGAGTCAAAAGTTGGGCTGTACGCGCAGGGTTAATTAAAAATAATCACCCTAGTCCAGAAGGTGAAATTGTCTTAAAGTTAGATCCAGTACTGGAGTCAACTATTACAGATTGGTTGATGCACTTTTATTTAAGTTTTGGCGATCGCGGTTTAAAAACAACACCAGAAAATCCTGCCGATTGGGGCGGATGGTCTTACTTTGTATATACATTTTTGCCGCGTTATCATAAATTTACGAAAGAAGAATTGCTATATCACAGTACATCAATATTTGAAGAAGAAAGCAAAGTAATTGCTAACAGAATTAATTACATATTACGCGCATATACTGAGTTTACTGCTTTAGCATCATGCAAGTTTTTGACTCAAGAAAAAGAGCAATATGTTAGTGGATATCCTAATTTACCTAACTCTTATCTATTAGGATACTTCTTAGCAAAATTATGGGAACGTGACTTTCAAGGCGAAGGTTCTGTTCTTACTGAGTCGATTTTGAACAAAAAAATGGGACTGGCTGCTGTGTTGGGGATAACATCTGAGGCATTGCAAGAACAGCTAAATGCCCTAGAAGCTTACGGCATCATTGAACAGCGACGGGCTGTACCGCCCTTTCAAGTAATTCCGCGTTGGGATAATCCTTTGACATTGCTTGAGAAAGCCTATGACAGATGAAATTTCTGTAAGACTGCGAGATGCTAGACCCGATGACAAAATTCATTTGTTGTTGTGGGACTTACCAGATGAAACCGAAATTTTGCGTATCGTTCATTACAATAACGCTCATCATGTGAATTACCGAAAAAATTTGCTACAAAGGATTCATCCGGGAAAAAGTTTTCTGACTCTTCATCACAATTTAGACACTGAACTAAATGCCATCAAGTCAATGTGCTGTGGGGTGGACAAGCAGATTATTTTGTTGGAAGGGTTTGATTGTTTAATTACTTATCTACAAGTTACACCTGGCAGTCGCATTACGCTTTTCTGGAAACAACTAGAAGAGACGCGCAAGTTAGAAAAACTTTTGTGGATACTGCTACCCCAGCAATTAGAACCTAAAAATTGGCCAGCAGAACGAATTAAGCGTATTCCTTCAGGATAATTATCTTTTTGCATTTACCATTTTGAATTTACTATGCTCCTCAACCAAATTGTTGAAATCAACGAAAAGGGTAATATTGCCAGTTCTGTGAACTTTGGTATGATGGACAATTCAGAAATGAATTTGTCTTTATGCGAGAGTTTTATTTTTAACTACGACCAAACAAAACCTGAGTTATCTACAGTGGGGATTTTAGATGCAGTGCAACGTAGTTATCATAGTGCTAATCAGCCCAATATCCATTTGATGATTCAACAATATGGTAAAGGTAAATCACATTTTGCGATCGCTATAGCCAACTTTTTCCAAAAACCCTTCCAAAGTCCAGAAGTACAAGGTATTCTGTCGCAAGTAGAAAAGGCAACATCTGGTAAAAGTCAGGCTGTTGCGGAAGGATTGAAGCTATTTAAACAAAATCAACGTCACCAACATTTAGTTATTTGTCTTAGTGGTGATATAGGTGGCGAAATTAGGAAGCAATTTTTACAACAACTCGTTAAAAGTTTAGCCGCAGCAGATATTCAAGATTCTTTAGCCCAGCATATATGTAGAGAACCGCTAGAATACTTGGAAAGTTTAGATTCAGGAGAAAGGCAAAAGGCAGAGAAGTATTTACAAAGTATTGGTAATCCTGATGGTAATTTAAATTCTCTCATCAGCTTACTCAGAGATAATAATGCTGGTGTGATAGCCACAGTCAAAAAACTAGCCTATCATCTCACAAAATTGACTGCTGATTTTACTGCCGATATAAATATCCAAGCAATTCTAGAAGAATTAATCAAAAAATATTGCACTGGTCAAAATGCCCAGTTCCAAGGAATTTTAATTTTATTTGACGAGTTAAACTATTATTTAAAATCTTGAGCAGCCGATGATATTGGTGCTGGTGGTACAGCACTGCAAAATATTATTAACATTTGTGAGAATTACAAAGGTAAAATTGCTCTGCTCAGTTTCACGCAAATTCATCCAGGTAGAGGGTTAGGAATTTCTGCTAATGCCATGCCAGAATATCTTAAAATTGCCACTCGCCTTGCTCGAAAAGATGGCACTACCTATGATAATCCCACTTCTAGCTTAGAACTCGTGGTAAAAAACTTACTGCCAAAAAATGCCCCTAACTGGCAAACATTTCGTTCTCAATGGTATGACACTCTGAGGAGAGAAGCTGAGACAGCCTTTGAGCGAAGAATTAAAATTTATCGAGAAAAAGGCTGGTCTTTTCAAGAATTTTACACGCACTTGTCTGAAGGCTGTTTTCCCCTCCACCCGCTTACGGCATATCTATTATGCAACCTTGATTTTACTCAAGACCGAACAGCTATTCAGTTTATTAAAGGCTATGTCAAAAACTTTATTGCGACTCAACTTGTAGATAATGCTGGAAAACTCAATTATATCTATCCCATTTCTTTAGTAGATACTTTTCTAGAGAACTTTTCAAACTATCCTATTTATACTCAATATAAAAAAGCTGTAGATTTAGTAGTTGGTGCTGATGATATAGATGAATTAATTGTTCTGAAGGCTTTATTTTTATATGAAGCTAGTGGAGAAAAACTTACCAAGCCAGATAGAGAGGAACATCAAGAGATTCTAGTAACTTTGACAGGTTTATCTAAGTCTAAACTCCAGGCGGCACTAGATAAACTTCAAAAGGAAAGAGATTTAATTTACTACCGTCCAGAAATTAAACTTTACCGTTTTTGGGAAGGGATTAACCCTACAGGTATTCAAGAAGAAATTGAAGAGAAAGTTAAATCGCTGACAACATCTATTAATGATGTTGTGACTTATTGCGGTGAAATTAATATTCTGAGGGAATATCCATATATTAATACAGTTGCTGCTACATATTTTGTGAAAACTTACAAATTAGTCAGCGAAGACTGGCGGTTTGAGCGAAAGATATATAGTGTTGATAAATTTATTAACGTACTAGAGAACAATCGGATTCTCAGAGATACCAAAGAAAAGGGAATTTTGGCTTATATCTTAGCAGAAACTCAAGAAGAGTTGCAAGAGTTTCGTAGTAATGTAGCTAGTTATTTGTCTAAATCAGCCTTTAAAAATCTTATTGCTGTTGCAATTCCTACAGAGGAGACAGGTAATTTAGCACGAATTATTTTACAAATAAAAGCTCTAGAAAAAACTGATGCTGCTGATAAAAGATTTTTGGGTAAAGCTTATCAAGAACAACTTCAGCGTTGGCAAAAAGAGGCAAGAATTCGGTTAACCAGATTATTAGATAATTGCACTTATTATTGTGAGGGAATTGATAAACTTCCATCTACAGAACAACGTAAAGAACAACGCGTCATTAGCGTACTTTTACAAGATTTATACCCCTTTGTTCCGCCTATTGATGAAATTGATAAAATGCGTTCAGACCATCAAACAGGCAAAAAAATTGTCAGATGGACTGCAAAGCAAATGTTTATAGACAATAATATTGGTCAACAAACACTTGAAGATCAGTCTTATAGGACTGTTATTGACCAGATTTTTGTTAAATTGTGGGGTTTATTTAAGAAAACATCTGATAAATATATCGTTCAAGAACCAAATAATGAAAAAATCGGTGTTGCTTGGGATAAAATTTCTGAAATAACTGACTTACAAGGATCACTACAAAAAAGTGTTGACTTAGAAGAAATTTGGAATGTACTTTCTGTCCCACCTTTTGGTTATAGCGAGTACAACTTTACGATGTTACTGGCAGGGTGGCTGGCAATTCACCGCAAAGAAGTTAGTTTAAGAGGACGCATCAAGCTGACTACTAAAAAAGGAGAGTTGGTTCCATTAGAAACCAAGTCTGTGCAGAATTGGGGTAATACTGATATTCTGCAAAACCCTACTGCATTTGTTGAAGAATGGATTATTAAACAAAAGGCTAAACTAATTCGTCGCCAACAAATACAAATGCCGACTCTGCCACCATTGCCTATGGAATATGATCAGGCGCAAGAGTATCTAGAGGCGGTTGCTGACTTTTTAGAGTCTAATGAACCGGATGAGTCAGAAAAACAAGAGTTAAAGAAGAATCAAAAGCTGGTAAATGCTGGGGTTGCTGAAATTAACAAGTGGTTCCAGCCAGTAGAAAGTCTGGAAAACTTACCTAGTGATGCACAATTGCCAGTATTACTACCACTTTACCCCCAACTGTTGAAGCGATCGCCAAACAACTCAATTTTACCAACAGAACAACAACGCGATCGCTTTTCTCAAGCCTTACAAACTGTTGGCAACAAAATTAACCAACTTGTAACAGCAAAAAGTCAGCTTGTTGAGTCCCTATCTAGCGAACAAGCCTGCAATAATTATCAAAGAGAAGTTCAACAAATAATTGACCAAATTAACCAAATTGCAGACTTGCCTTCTCATCTAGTCGAGAGTTTGCAAAATGCTCTCTGTACTGCCAACATCAGATTAACAGATATCAGGCAACAAGAAGAAGCAGGACAAAAGCAAGCCGAAGATACACAAATCATGCAGAGTATTCGCAATTCTGCAACAAAAATTCAAACAATGTATCTTGCCCAAGCGGCGTTGCAAGAAATTGCAAATCTACAGTCTCGCTTCAACTATCCCGACAAATTTCAGTCTGAAGTTAATGAAATTTTGCAGTCAATTCAAAATAGAACTACTGAGTATCGTTCTAGTTTGGTAAATCTTCGTTCTCAACTCCAGTTAGTAAATAATCTCTCTGATTTGGATGCTATCAATACAGAATATGCCAAACTGAATAATATCTTTCACAATTCTGATGATTACGCAGGCTATCAAGAAATACAGCCACAAATCCAAAGTTTAAAAAATGACCTAGAGAAAATCCAAAATTTAGAAAATCGCTATCAACAAAGTAATTCTATTGCCAGTTGCAATGAGGCTTTGAAAATAATTTCTAGTCGTGATTTGAATATAGTTAATAATGAACGCTTTCAAAACAAAATTTCTCAGTTAGCAGTCAATTTCCAGCAAAAAATCCAAGAATATACTGCTGAATTAGAAGAATACAAGCATAATTTAGAGTATATTACAACCGTAGAAGATTCCCAAAGAATTCAAAAAGAATTACTAAAAAAGTCATCTCAATATTCAGGGTCAGAAATAGAGACAGAGTATGAAAGAACCATAGAAGAATTGACTCTAATAATTGAGTTATTGCAAATAGCTGATTCAAGAAAATTAGAGACCTTCGCAGCTTGCAAAACTCAGTTAGATAGCTTGCAGGATTGGGAAAATAGAAATAATGCACTGATAGAAAAATTTAGCGATCGCTTACACTCAATCCGTACACAAATACAACAAAAACAGCAAGCTGATACCCAGCAATGGATTGAAGATTTAGAAAGTAGTTTGACCGAGATAAATCAATTGTCTAATGATACGGATAAACTCGCAGCCGCAAACAATTTATTAGATAAAATTCAAGATGAAAAATCAAAATATCTCAGCTTAATTGACACGCCAGCAATTCAATTAATAGAAAGTATAGAACGTCAATGTATTGAGGAACGCGACAAAGATATTGCCAATCAAATTTTCTTACTATTCCAGCAACTTCCTCGTCTAGAGCAACAAAATGTCTACGACAGAATAGGACAAATGCTCTTAGAAATAACGGAGGAGTGACAGGTATGAGTGATAAACATATCATACTAGACCCTACCGCACTCTATGATATTCCTTCTGGTTATATCCCCATCACCACAGAGGTGGAATGGATAGAGTTTTTTGGTGTCAGTAATGCTTGCTGCTGGGTAAAAGGTGAGCGATTATGTGAATGGGCAAAAACTTGGTTAAGAGTGTGGAATAGAAGTGAAGAAATCGCGGAAATTAAGCAACATCCTCGCAGTAAATTAACACAATTATTTGATAATGTACCCTTACCAAAAGATTGGAGTGACGAGCGATTACTGATTGTTGCTACCAAGTTAGATGCTTATCCCCAAGACAACCCTATTGCCCACTTTTTAGCAGACAACATCCCTGACAGTAACAGGCAGATATGGTTTGCTGAACCTTCCATTTCCCATCTCGCCGCTTGGTTAGCAATTATAGTCCCACTAGAATATCAACCTTTTGAGCGAGTCTGGCAGCAGCAGTTTAGGGACTTCCAGAGAATAAAATATACAATTAATAAAAATGATAATCATTATGAAAGAGAGAGAGCAGTTGCCGACGGCAACTGCTCTCTCCCACCAAAATATATGCAAGATAAATGCCTGTACTCAAAAATACAAGAGCGCAGTGAGCAGAATGGCTATTGCCGCGAAAAACCGTTATTTAACTTCTAACAATTACGTTGCTCCGTAGCAAATATCAACAAACCACTTGCCTAAGTTTGGTAAATTCTCTTGACCAAAATTAGTCAAACGTGAAATTTTATTTTCAATTTCTTGCATGGCTTCTTTAGTTAAACGCACCCCAGTAGCATAAGTTTGAGTTACTAACTTAACAACTGGATGTTTGCCATTCCAAGTCATAGTTTTAGCAAAGTTTAATGCGGTTTCGACTTCATCTAGGATGCTGCCATTCCAATGATTTTCTAATATAGCCCAAGTTCTTTCAATCGGGTTATATTTGCTGTGATATGGAGGATAATATGCTAAACGTATATTTAGTTGATGTTTTTGAGAGAATTCAACTATACGTTTCATAAACTGAGTACGTCGAGAGTTATTCTGACCTCCATTGTCTTGATTAATAAGTAAAGTTTTAATTTCGGGAAATCGCCAACTTTGGGACTAATGAATCTGCGTTTGGCTGCTCCTTTTAATTGCTGTGCAGTTTCCTTCAGCAAGTTTTTCAATGAATCCGTTAATTCCATTGACACCTATGCACATCCAAAAATTGAATCATCATTGAATTTACTACAAAAAGGGAAGGAAGAGGTTCCCAACGGCAACCTCTTCCTTCCCCCACCGGAATGATTATCATTTTTATTGTTTGTATATTTTATTCTCTGGAAGTCCCTCATTTCTTACGTACAGCAGCATACTCACTTTGAAAAAAACGTAACTATTCGTGACCAGAATGCTATTTTGAAATCAGCATCAGGGTTTCTTAAAATTCTCTATCCTCATTTAGAATTAACGTTAATGGACTATGAGCGTGATTGCCTAGAACCTGCTTGTAAATTACGCCAAGCTATCCGAAATTCACAATATTATCTAGATGATGAATTTAAGCAGATTGGTAGAGAAATTTATGTAGAGGCAAAGTAACAATCAGAAGATTCCCGACTTGTTGCAGCAGTCGAGAATCTGAAGCTTCAAGGGGCGACAAGCAAGCTAAAGTGCTTGCTGTATAAGCTTCATAGCCCTTAACCCGCGCTGATAATATGCTTGCTTATTGCGACTGAAACCGACCAGTTCCTCGACCCATGCTTGACACCCATACCAAGCAACTATCCAATTGAAACCATATAAACCTATCCAGAAATTACTATGACGTTTCTGGGTTCTATTTTTTTCTTCTTGGCGACAAATATAAGAATCAAGTTTTTGAAATTTAGTTCTTTGCCCATGTAACCAAGCACTGGTCATAGCCAAAGCAATTAAGAAAATTAGACGTACAAGTCTATCAGGATTAGCTTGAGAACTCTCTAAATTGTACCCACCTGTTTTATAGCTATAGCCAGTTTTATTAGGACGCTGCGTGCTTGAGAACGAATTCGATAGCATCACGTAAATGATCACAATTGTGTAATTGTTTGCGAATCCTACTTTTTAACCATGCCCAACACTTCTCAATACGATTAAGGTCTGGTGAATAGGGAGGTAAATAAACAAGTTCACAGCCTGCATCATGTATGAGTTGGGCAATTCGACCACCATGATGAAACGTCGCATTATCCACAATTACCCACTCACCGGGACGCAAAACCGGAATCAAACATGTTTCTAGCCAGGTTTCAAACACTGTGCGGTTACACGCCCCCTCGACTGTAAATGGGGCAATCAATTGATTATCCCGATACCCAGCAATCATGTTAATGCGTCCCTGTCGCCGACCGGATTTGAGGTCGTAAAATCGTTCCCCTGTTGGTGAGTACCCATAGCCGTAGTTATCTCGTTCATCCATTCCCGATTCATCGACATAAACCAAGTGTGGTGCTTTTGGGTTCTTCAGTTGTGCTAGAAAGGTTGCTCGTTTGGCTTCATCTCGTTGACAGTAGCCATATGTTTTTTTTACGGGTGTGTCCAATTTTCTGCAATGCCCGTGAAATCGTGCGTTGACTAATCTCTCCTTCCCATAACTCTACCATTTGGACTTGAGTTTTATCACCATTTGCTTTGACAAATGCGCGAAACTTCTCCCAATCATCGATTTTGCCACCCCTTTGGCATTCCTGCCTCGATTTGACCTTGATATCACCCGTTTGGGCTTTTCTTTGACACCACAAGTTAATCGTATTGCGACTGATATTGAACAATTGGCTCGCCTCACTCTTTTTGAGACCGTCCAACTCAATTGCTTGCATCACCTTTTGCCGGAAATCATCACTATAGGGTTTAGCCATCTGAGTTTGAATCGCAATACTAGGAATACTTCATAGTTTATGTCCTAATCTTATTGGCTACAGCTATACAATCTTTGAACATCGCCTCAATCCCAAAACGTTGAGCATATATTTTGAGGGCAGTGTTTAAATCAGGTAAATTAGTTAATAAATACCAAGCTTCCTTATCTTGCTTTCCTCGATACTTCCTTTTCCAATAAACAGCTAAATTGAAGCAACCAAAACCTTTTTTTTGAGTAACTTTAATGTCGGTATAAAAGGAGCGGATACCTGGGTAAATCTCAATGCTACTCAAAGGCTGAAATTTCTGTCTTTTCTTCCGAAAAGTAGTATCCTTTTTTTGACGGAATACAAAACTCAGGTTCTGCTTTTGGAGCCAATGTGCTAGTTCTACACTGTGAAATTCTCTATCCCCAATAATTACTAGTTTATACTTTTTTAATAAGCGAATTACTGGGCGTAATACTTTTTGTTGTTCTTCTAAGTTACTACTACCATCTTTTCCTAGCAGACACCAATATATTGGCCAAGCTCTCTTTTGGTAAATTACACTAACCATCAACACATTGTTTTCTTTCCACTGCGTTCTATCCATAGCAATGGTTAATTGTGACCCTAGTTTAAAATGTTGGTTAATTATTGCTTCAATAATCGGAAACCACAACAATACTACACTCAAGGCATTCAGTGTTAAAAACCTTTGTAAATGCCGTCTACGACTGTTTTGCTGTATAGGTAAAGGTAGAGTCGCTGCCAGTCTTTCTATCCTTACCTGCTTCTGATTTTGTAACAACCACACCAACATCTTCAGGGTGATTAACTGTGCTTTATTTAGGTATTTTTCTAAGAAGTTTTGGTAGAATGATGCCAGCATTATGACGACGGTCTTAATCAAATTACGAGACCGTTCTTTTTTACCATTAAACTGTACCCTACAGGTAGCCGCTTAATAACTGTACAGTTCATTCTCAATAAGCACCCAATTTTTTCAAGGGTTATGTGCCTCTCAAACCTTTAGCTTGCAGGGTTTAGAGGCGATTGTCGCCCCTTGAAGGGTTACAGAGTACAGAGTTGACAGCGATCGCCGCAGCCATTAGATTTTCGGCGTTGCTAACTAATTAAAGGGATGAATTTTGTTTCGCGCAAAGGCAAGGCAGCGCGTTGGGCGGGTTCCCCAACTTAAAGCGACTGCCGCGCAAAGGTGCTGTTTTGATCACAAACCATTGCCAATCAAAATAAAGGCTGACCAGTAAAAAGGATGACTGAGATGCTCGCTTATCTGTGGAGTGAGGTTACTTTTATGGGGCGGAAAACTCATTTTTGAGTAGTTTCCCGTAATCAGGGCAATTTGTGCTTGACGTAGGGCTTCGGCCTTGGTTGTTTTGCCTTGGGCAAGGATGTTGTAAAAAGCATTCATTAGTACTTGTGTACCGCCATCATCTACTGACCACAAAGAGGCGATCGCGGCTCTTGCGCCTGTTTGTTGTATCTGGTAGCCAAAACCGAGAATTTCTCTACCATTGCCAAATTGATCGCCTAATCCGGTTTCACAGGCTGAAAGTACGATTAAATCGACATTGGGCAATCGCCAGTTTTTGATATCTCGGAGGGTGACGCGATCGCCATTTCCTAACAAAATAAATGATTCTTCTGGCTGTCCGGTGGTAAATGCGGCGTGAGTTGCTAAATGGACGATGGCGTAATCATTCATTTCCAGCACAATATCTGAATTGAATTGCTTGTCTAATAATTTTTTGGTGCTGGGAATGGTTTGAGCGAGTGTTTCGATTTCTAAACTAGCAAAGGGTAAACCGGAAAAGTCAAACTGCTGAGATCCTACCTGAAAACTATAGTTGCCTTGGGTAAAGGCTGCCGCTAATACATTTAATTGATTGTGGGGTTTGGTGTTGAGGTCGGTTAAGCTGACGGCAGTAATATTATTGATTTGGAAGCGTTCAATTAACCATTTTTGACCGTCATAAAGGGCGGCTAGAGGAACATAACGCAGTTGTCCGTCGGGAGCATAGATGATGGTTTTGGCTTGTGCTTGCGCTAAGTCATTTTCTAGGGGTTTAATCAGCAAATCGTAGAGTTTTTGGGCTGGAACTGTGATTTTTGGGGTACGTTTTGGTAAAGTGGTGCGAAATTCCAAAATTGCTCGGTTGAGTTCTGCTTGAGTGACAGCCACGGTGCGGCGGATGGGCGGTGCGTAGGGAGTGACTAAAACTAGTTCTAAGCGATCGCTCAATACTAGAGGATAAAGTATGACTGCGCCTTGCTGAAGTTGTTTTAAGTTATCCTGTAAGACGCTGGCAGAGGATTCCAGGTTAAAATTCTGCCCTTGGGTGGTTTGCTGGAGTTGGGCGATCCATTCGCGCACTTTCGGGCTATCGAGGAAGGTGTTAAAGTCTTTGGCTAGTGTCTGCTGAATTTTGCGTAATTCTAAAATACGCTGTTTCTGGGCTGGAGTGCGGCTGCTGACACTAATGTTTTCCAGTTGGGCGAGTTCTCTACCAAGGGCGATCGCTTGCTCAAATTCTGCTTGCATCACCTCTCGAATTTGCCGTTCTTGGGGACGTTCCACAACACCAGTCGCCGTTTTTTCACTTCCTCGCACGTCGCGGAGATAATCATCAATTTCTTGGACTTTGAGTAAGTCTAGTACTTGTTGCGCTTCTAAAATTCGGTTGCGTTGCAGCAGGATATCGGCTAAATGGCGATAATCTTTGGCAATGGTTTCGGTATAAGATTGCTGTTGTTCTTTGCTTAATTCCCGAATATTATTGCGAATTGTTTCTCTAGCATTTACTGATTGTTTGAAGAAGATAATTGCTAATTCTGGTTGGTTCTGTTTTTCAAGTAACTTCCCGATAGTATTGAGAATGTATCCTTCAACTTCTTTGTTGCCAATTTCTTGAGCAATTACTAAACTTTGTTGTAAGAATTTTCCGGCTAATTCATATTGCCCTTGCTCTAAATAAACGTTTCCTATGGCGTAGAGATTTATCCCTTGTGCATTTCTGGATTGGAATTGTTGATAAATAGTTAAAGGTGGTTGCAAATACTCCAAGGCTAATTGATATTTTTCTTGCTTGAAGTGAACAATCCCAATATTGTAATATGTTGTTGCTTTGAGAAATTCTTGTTGTTCTTTGTTCTGAATTTTTTGCAGCACTGTTAAGGCTTGCTGATGGAAATCTAACGCTAATTCATACTTTTCTTGTCTGTAGTGAATATTGCCGATCGCATTCAGCACCCTCACTTCACCTGCAATGTCTCCTATTCTGTTTCCGTCTGATTCGAGCAGTACGGGTTGTCTGGCGATTTTTAAGGCTTCCTGATAAGCTTTTAAAGCCAGTTCGTATTGTCCTAACACTTTATAAATCTGTCCCATATCAAATTCAATTCCTACCCAGGTGCCTAAAATTTCTTGCCGGATGGGTAAGGCTTTTTGATAGTAATCGAGAGCTAATTTATACTCTCCCAAGCTGCTGTAAACTCTCGCCATGCGATGGAAAGTCTGCCATTGCTTTGGCTCATCACCTATTTTTTTTGCAATCTCCAAAACTCGTTGGTATTTTTCTAAAGCTTCTCGATATTTACCTGCTCTCGAAAATTCATTACCTTGGATGGTGTAAATTTCTGCTATGGAGTTGAGGCTGGCTTTTTCCCAACCGCGATCGCCGATTTCTTGTTGAATTGCCAAAGCTTGCTGATAATATTTCAACGCCTGCTGGTAATTTCTTTGGCGATGGTAAACGTCTCCCAGGTGGAACAAAGTTCTGCCCGTACCTGTTTTATCTTCTATTTGTTGATAAATTAATAAAGCTGTTTCAAAGGTTTTGATGGCTCTGGCATATTCCCTTTTTATATATTGCTGCCAACCTACTTCATACAGTTGATCAGCTTTCAATTTTTCTGGTGTTTGAGCGAAGAAAATCACGCCACCTACGGGGTTAAAAGTCGTAATTTTTCCAGATGAAAAGCGAATTTCGATTTGTTCGCCATCAAAAGCCCCGCTCAACGGCGTTTTGCTCAGGATAGTTGCTGTATTATCACTTTGTTTTGCGATTTCCTGTCTAATTGCCAAGGCTTGTTGATCAACTTGAGTAACGGCTTGATTTTCTCCTAATTGTTTGTAAACTGCACTCATCTGGGTGAGAATTATCCCCTCCCAAGGGCGATTTTTTTGCTGGCGAACAATTGTTAAGGCTTGCCGGTAAGCTTGTAATGCCGCTTGGTACTGAGTTTTGAGGTATTGTCCTTGAGTTGCGTAACTGTTTCCCTTGGCAAACAAAACTACTGCTTCTCCCTCTAGGGGGTGTACTTGCACAAGAGTTTTTTTCGCTGCATCCCTACCAACTTCCGCAATTAAGACGGCTTTTTGACCTGTAATATTTTCTTGACTACGGTTGCTAATTTCGCGCTGTAATGTGCTTGCTTGCTTACGATACTCCTGCGCTGTTTGCTTCTGCCCTAATTTGGCGTAAATTGCGGCGATACTGTTGAGAATTGCGGCTTGATCTGGCTTTTCAAAGGGTATTCTTGTCCAGCGAAATAATTCCTGTTGTCCAAATTGGCGGATTTGTTGTTCTGGTACAAAATAGTTATCTTGAGTTTGAGGATCACGAGCGATCGCTAATGCTTGCTGGTAAGCTGTCAACGCTGCTTCATACTGTCCTAAATTGGTGTAAATTTCCCCAATTTGGGTTAACAATATCGGTTTTTGATTAACCAACCTGTGGCTACTGTTCTCCATGTCCACAATTGCCAGAGATTGCTGATAATCATCCAAGGCAGTCTGATACTGTCCTAATACTGCGTAAACTGCACCCATGCTTCTTTTAATTCGCTGTTCCTGCTGGCGATAATCTCCTGGTGACAATTCCTCTCTGCGCCAACGAACTTCGACATTTTCTGGGCTGGACATTTCTGCATTGATGATTGCCAAGGCTTCTTTGTAGAATTGCAAGGCAGTTTGGTACTGTCCTAGAGTTTTGTGGATATCTGCAATATTCGCTAAGGTATTTTCTTCCTCATTTTCAGCAAAGTTCTGCCATCCAGCTACCCCAGCGATTACTTCTAGCCATTGTCCGCGTTTCTCTATTTCGGCTATTTCTGCGGATTCAACAGTCGTGATGGCAGTTTTGATTGGTTTTCCTTTCCCTACCTGAATCAAACCGTTGCTGAGTCCATCTTCTAGTTTGATTCCCTCTGGGCGATGAATGTTGACATCAGTACCAAAGGCTACCCGAATTGTCTGGGGAATTGGTGTTTTTGTTGCCTGTTCATCAACTTCCCGACGAATTGCCAAGCTTTGCTGATAGGCATCTAAGGCTACTTGTAACTGTCCGAGACTTTCGTAAATTGTCCCCATTTGATTGAGAATTACCCATTCCCAGGGACGATTTTTTTGCTGACGGACGATCGCTAAAGCTTGCTGATAGGATGACAAGGCGGCTGGGTATCTTGCAAACTTGGCGTGAGCTTCACCGTTGCGGTAGTGGATGAGTGCTTCCCCTGTCAGCAGTGTAATTAAAGTTGGTCTTTTTTGGGGTATGTTGTAAGTCACCAAAATTGCCTGTTTGACAATATTTGTCGCCCACCCCACATGAACACCCATTTCCTGTCTGATGGCTAACGCTTGTTCTTGATACTCCTGCGCCGTTTGTGGGTAGCCTTGGTTATGGTAAATATAGCCCAGATTATTCAGGATTTTCTCTTCCAGGGAGCGATCGCCAATTTCTCGCGCTATTGGTAAAGCCTGTTGATAATACTCCAGGGCTATTTGCGGCTGTCCTCCTTTGTTTTTGTGAGTGAAGGTGTTTTTGTAGGTAGAGGCGATCGCATTCAGGATTTTTGCTGTTAACGGGCGATCGCCAATTTCGCGGACAATAGCTAAAGCTGGTTCGGAGAAATCCAGGGAAATCGGGCGCGATTCCCGTTGATTGTCGATTCCCCAGTTGTAATCTTGGCTCAAATTCAACATTACTGTAGCTTCGCCGATGCGATCGCCTGCTTGACGCATCTGGGCTAAGGCTTGTTCGTAATATTTCACAGCTTGTTCTTTTTGATCTACTGTGGCGTAAGTCATGCCAATACCGTTGAGACTCCAACCAACACCCGCCCCATCGCCCAAAGCCTCCATAATCATTAAGGCTTGCTGGTAATATTTTCTTACCTCCAAGTAAGACTTAATTTCCTCCGGCTTTTTGATCGTCTGGTAGTAAAGTTGCGATTTAATATAGCTAACGTAAGTATTTCCCAAGCCAATCAAAGTAATCGCTTCCCCAGATTTATCTTTTACCTCACGCCGCATTGATAAAGCTTGCTGGTAGGATTGCACAGCATTTTTGTACTGTCCTTGGATTTCGTCAACTGCGGCGATGTGATGCAGTGATGCGGCTTCCTCTCCACGGTTATTCAATTCCCGTGTAATTGCTAAAGCTTGTTTATGATGTTGAAGGGCGGTTTGAGTTTGTCCTTGATGGCGATAAACTTCTCCGAGTTTGTTGAGAACTGCGGCTGTGTGAGCGCGATCGCCAATTGCTTGATAAATATTTAATGCTTGTTGAAAAGACTGTAATGCACTTAGAAATTTGCTTTTATCAAGGTGTTGATCACCTTGCTTAAAAAGCTTATCTGCTAAAAGTTTTTGAGCTTCTGAGATTTGAGAAAAAACCTGAGAATTAGCAATTAATTGTCCTGCAACAGCTTGCCTTTGAATAGAGCTATAGTTTACCAGCCCACTCTCAATGGCAAAGATAGTCAATAAAATAGCAAGTGCATTCAGTCCAAATCTTGGGGATTGCATCGAAGATATTTTTTGGAATTTGAAAATATTTTTGGGAATTTTAATCTATCTTACAAAGATACAATATAAAATCTCATTGCGAGTTAATATCTGGGTAATTTGCAATTAGGATTTTGAGAAGCAGTGAAAATAGAGAAAGGCAATCGCTCTCGTTGCTTGGCGCGGTATAAATCTTCGTCAATTTCTCTCAATTGTTGTCAAATTGTGGCGGATGAAAAATTGATAACCAATGGTTATCAATTTCTGGCAACCCTACGAGCGCCAGCTATCTTCCACCCGGCAACCACCGCATCATCTCCCGCAACTCAACAGCCTCCCCATCAATTGTATAAACAACCCCACCCGACATCGCCAACACAATCCGCTGCCGCCGCGCCCACTCGAACCATGCACTTGAAACAAGTGGTTACATTGTTGTTGCTTTTGTCCCAATTAACGCACAGATGATTGCTAATACCTCATTTTCTATCTGTTCCATGAGTAAATAAGTAAGAAAATTGACTTGTTTATCCAAAAAATACTGATAATTTACACAAGAGATTTATCAAATAATTAACAAAATAGCCAATGATTTCAAAACTCTTTTACCTTTGTATAAAGAATCCCAAAGCATTAATAGACAAAGCTTTTGGATAAGCTAAGGTAAAGATAAAATAGTATGAGCCACAATTCAAACCTCCAACTGATGGGCGTAATTATAAGTAATTGACAAGGGTAGCTATGACTAAAGAATACATGGATTCTCTAGAGTCAGTTGTTGACCAATTAACATTGGCAGCCGTTTTAGAAATGTTAGAACGAATTTGTCATAAAAAAGCCGAAAATTTGAGAACTCACTGGCAAGATGAAAATTCTGCCAAGCTTTGGGACAAAGCGGCCAGACAGATAGAACAGATAAATATTGATGTTTAAGGGAGCAATCAAATTCTGTAACGGATGTTCATCCAATCGATTTAAGGCTGGGAGGCATCCCTAATAAGGGTGAACGAAAAAAGGTGTGGGAGAGTAGTTAGCGGACATCATACGCTAACATAGCTCTTGATGTCATGCAACCAAAAGACCCATGAACAACCTCCAATCAATTCTGTCTCACATCAGTGACACACTCTTCGACTTACCGGAGTGTCACCATTTAGAAGAATTTGTGGGCGAATTCTACAATATGTGGCTAAAATTAGGGAATTTTGTGCAACAAAGCTTATTCCAAGCCTTAATTGAAGAAAAAGAAGTCGAATACTCACATCCGAGAACTAAACGAGAAAAAAGATATTACACCCCATTAGGTGAAATGGTTCTTGTACGTAGAGCTTATGAGACAACAGATGGTATTAAAGTCCTAGTTGATGAAGAGTTAGGGCTACCAAAAGATAAATGGCTACCAATGGTATGAGAATTAGCCTGTGCCTTGGGAGTTAGTAGTGAATTTCCAAATTCTCACTCTTTGTTTCAAAAATGGACAAGACTAGATTTGACACAAAAAACCTTAGCTAATCAAGTAGAAAAGACAGGAAATCAATTACAAACACAAGAGTTTCAGGTTCGATGTGAGCCAGACACTTCTTCACAGTTTGAAATTCCCAATCAAGAGCAAGAACCACCAGATTTATTATATGTGGGAGTTGATGGAGTCATGACTCCCTTGAATCAAAAACAAGGATATAAAGAAGCAAAAGTTGGTGTAATTTTCTGGAGTAAAGACCATAAAAAACTTGGTAAAAAAAGAGGTGTAATCCGACAACGAGAATATGTAGCTACTTTAAAATCACGCGGAGAATTTAGAGAAAGAGTATCGCAGTTATATAATCAAGTAGCAGGTAAAAAAAACACAAAAACCGTATTTCTTGGTGACGGCGCACATTGGATTTGGGCGATGGCATCAGAACAATTTCCAGGCGCAGTGGAGATTCTCGACTTTTTTCATCTCTCGGAATATGTGTAGGCAGTGGCGAAAGCCGCTTATCCAAACAAAGAAGACTATCAAAAGGATTGGGTAAAAACTCAACAACAACTTTTGAAAAAATCTGAATGGACTACAGTAATTGAAAATTGTCATCACTTCCCCAAAAAGAAGAAAGATTTAAGCAAAGCAATTACTAATTTAGAGCGTTATTTAACTAATAATCAGAGTCGGATTGATTATCGCTCCTATTTAAAAGCTGGTTTAATGATTGGTTCAGGAGTTGTTGAAAGTTCCAATCGACGTGTGGTTACTCAAAGATTAAAACAGGCTGGTATGCACTGGTCTTTTTTTGGAGCAGAAGGAGTTATGGCTCTGAGGGCAGCATATTTAAGTAATTCAACGCGATGGTCAAATTTTTGGTCATCCTTATCTTATAATTCCCCATAAGTTAGCATAAAGCTGACGATAATATTTGTCCTTTTAAGCTTGTATTTAATAGTGGTCAAAACGAGAGAACAAAGTCTTTCAGATTTAGCAGACAGAATAGAACAATTACAAACCAAAAGGGAAGAAATCAACCAAGAAATCTCCACTCTCCTTAAAAGTGAGGTAGCTGAATCTGGTTGTTGGATTGTTCGTTACCGAGCTAAGGGTAAGGGTGGAGCTTATTGGTATTACAAGTGGCAATCATCCCAGGCCATCTTTGTTACCAAAAATGGATTTAAGAGTTGCCATCAATATATTGGTAAAGCAGGTAGCCCAGCTTTCTTGAAGGCAGTTGAGATGATGAAAAATCGGACAAAAATCGAAGCGTTAAACCAAGTGCTTCATACACTAGCGCTAGGATTAAATGACCTAGTTGAAGAAGCTACAAGATATCAGAAATCTGATGAGAGTTAAACCATCCTCTTAGTCAGAGTTTAGTTAGCGTATGATATCCGCTAACTATTTTCTCTTCCTCACACTTTTTTTCGTTCACCCTTTAGCGTTGATGTTTGCGATCGCTTAGAAAGGCTGTTCAACCTAGCGCAGAAAACCCTAGATCAATCGAAGCTATTGGGAGGTGGTAGTAATTTGGCGAATATACAGACCCAAGCCATAGAAAGTGTGAGTGAACAATTGCAGATTGAAGGAGTCAGCCGCGAAACGTTCAAAGCGTTCTTGGACATTGTGGCAGGTAAGGCTGTAGCTAAAGCATTAGCTGTTCATCAATTTGAACAAGAACTATTCAACCAAATCAAGAGTGAGCTTGATGTTGAGAGTTTACAGCAACAAACACAAGCGGGATTTGATGAAATAGCGTTTATTTATCAGTTAGCGAAAAACCCCGAAATCAGACAACAAATTACCAAAGACTACGGACTCAAGACTGCACACGAAATTAGACAAGAAGTTCAAACGCTCACCAATAGTGCGACCTCTGGTTTTGATCCAAAAGCATTTTTGGATGAAATAGGAGTTCCAACGCCCGAAAAAAAGTCCACACCACCGACAACAATTCAGGACTTGAAAAATTTGACACGCTCTTTGTTCCAAAAACCACTCCAGTCACCAAGTTGATAGAACAATTTTTTCAACAAAATTGGTTGGGGTTTTCAATCATCTTTTTTATGGTGTGTGTTGGGCTGTCTGTTTACATTCGGATTACCCAAGCCCCAGTCCCTCAAACAAATACAGAACAGATCCAAGTGCAACAGTGAACTATTCACCAGAATATTTAAGTTACATTCGCTCATCCCAATGGAAAGCAAAATCCATCAAATGTCAACAATTAACCAAAAAACACTGCGTAATTTTTCCCTGGTGTAAGTCAAATCATGCTCATCATTTGACTTACGATAATCTCAAATATGAATTGCCAGTAAGAGATATAGTTCCCTTGAGTAAAACTGCCCATTCTTTAGTTCACTGGGCAATATTCTGGAAGACTCCTTTGAGAGTAGGAGTGAACTGGTTACTAAGATTGTTGATGATTATTTCTGTAGTTCTTTGGGCAATTATTCAGATTGCAAACAGGAGATACTGATGTGTCTAGAACGTGAAATCTTAAATGCTGTCGGCTTTGAATCTCCTCAACTCGAACCAGAAAATGTGGTGAATCAGGCTGAAGAAATAGTAGTTAAGGACGAACCAATCGCAAATACCATCGACAATTTCAGCAAAATTTTAGAGCAATACGAGGGGGCTTAATGCTCTCATGAAATATCAAAAGCAAGCACTGTTGGGGTTATTGGGATTGGGTTTAATCATTAGTCCTTGGTTATCGCAACTACCAGCCCAATTCAAAACTTACAACAGTGGCATCACCATTAGAGAATCAGAAGAATTAGAACGCATTAAAGCCGAACAACGAGCAGCGACCGCCGACAAAATTAACGAACTGGGAGTGATGCCCTCTTTCAAGAAGTTGCGAATCAATGATTACTTAGACTCCAAACGATTTAACCCCAGACCCAATACTACAGGGTATCTCGAAGATGAAACAGTTTTTGTCTATGACTCAACGGGTAAATGCGTTGGGCGAATTGAAGCAAGGAAATGGAAATGGAAATATCAATTCAAGAATGCCTGCAAGAATTCGCCACTTTATCAAGATTTTGACAACTGATCTCCCGATTTATGCGGTAAACAGTGTGTTGACTTTTTTTGAATTTTGAATTGGAGCGTTCGCGTAGCGTCTCGTAGAGAAGCGACTTGACTCATCAAATATTTCCACTAATTACAGTTCACGAATGTTTGTTTTTTAATCTAATTGCTCTAATTTCAGAGCAAAAAATCCGCCAACTTATTGAAAATATTGAGTATGAAATTCCTCACTCCCAAAAATAAATCTCAACCAAACTCCGAATCATCACCCTAGCCACATCTGCGGTTGGTGCGGTTTGTTATGCCACCTCTCCGCTTGCTCCGATTGGTGCAGTTGTTGCCGGAGTTGGTTATCTCTGGTCAATTGTTCAGGACTTAAACGATACTCATCAATTTGCACCAATTCCTTTTATTCGTGGCGACTTCCTCAGTTTCCTCTCGGCTATGGGTGATAGTGTTGCCAGGGAAGAATATTTTGCTAATCAGAACGAACTTGCCGAGTTGATGCTGCACTTAGAGCCAATGGAGAAATACGAGTTCGCCATGCTCAAGCAATGTTCTCATGTTGTCTGTGAATACCTGAATGCCGTTGAGCCTGGGAAAAGATTTTACGCTTACCGTTGGCTACTCGATTGGTTTATTCAGCTGAAAGGGCAGTTTCCCACTACTGAACAATTATCTGGGCATTTGGCGCAAGTTACCATCGACCCCAGAGTCAACTATCAACAAGTGGAGGCCATTCAGCAAGCAACCAAACCCCAGAATTTGGGTATCCCTCCGGCGCGATTTGCACAATTACCAACTCCAGTCTCTCAAACAACACAAGTATTAACACCACAAATTAATCGGGATGAGATTTATCCTGTGCATTCTCAGTCATCCTCTTCGTCCACCACAGATCAAATTATTAATACTGAAATCTCCACCTACACGAAATCTCCCCATACTGAATATGACTTAATCGGTCACATTGCCAGAAAAGTTACTAATATGCTGTGGGTTGGTGTTCCTGGTTCTGGCAAGGGCATCACCATTAGCAACGCCATCGATGCCATCAAGCGGCTGCATCCTGGCATACATATCTTTTATATTGACCCCAAAGGTGACGAGAAAGAAACTGGTTATTTCAATGGTCGTGTTGATACCCTCAAACGCGCCAAGATTCTTGAAATGTCTCCCGCCGAAGCCGTCAATTGGGTCAAAGAATGCTTTACCGAGTTCCAGAAAATCTCCGGCCCAAAGCTGATCATTCTGGATGAAGGCACGGCTGTTTGTTCCAAGTTCAAAAATGCTAAGGGTGAAATTGGTTGGCTCAAGGACAAAATCATCTCTTACTGTTCTTGCGGTGATAGCTCCGGTTGGTATTTTTGGATTGTCGTTCAAAACGGGAGCACGGACGACTTGGGCATTTCTGGCGGTTTGCGCTCTCAGTTAACCTCAGTCGCCTTGGTTTCGCCCGATAAAGTCCCAGCTTACAGTGCCATGATCGCCACTCAACTTATTCCGAGCGATCGCAAGATTACTTCAACCCAAGTGATGGAAATTGCCGCACAATCACCGGTTGGTCGGGCAGTTTATTACGGAGGTATCAATGAATGGTTCCCCATGCCACAGTTAAAGAATTTTTCTGGCTATGACCGGGATACCAATAAGTTTATTGATTCTACTCCCAGCAATCAGCAGCCTTTTGGGACTGAAAATAATTCATCAGACAAGTCTCTAACCCAAGCTCAACAGATGTTGGCACTGTTAGAAAAAACCACAGCCACTTCAATCGATGAGTTTATTCGTCAGGAATTGAATTTAGACGGAGTTCCACCAGATTTAATTCGTTTAGGAATCGAAAAATTACTCCAGGATTCTCATCTTAGATATAAGTTCGACGGCTGGAATAATAACCAAAATTAACATTTTCAGGAAAAATATGATTAAACATATAATTCGTTGTCTCCCTGAGTCTATTCTTGATGTTGTGAATGCCCATTCTCTAGCGGAATTAGACCGACGCAAGCTGATAATTTGGTCAGAAGATATGCCAGTTGTAGAACCAAACGAGGAACATTCGGCGTACAATCTGGCTGCTCGATTCCAAAAAGTAACTCCTGAGAATATGTCATTATTCAATTAGGGGCATCAAACGCAGACGGATATTTCTGCCAAATTTGCACGACTGCTAGTGGAGAACTCCGAAAAGTTCCAGAAAGTAATGAACATTTCGTTGATATCAAGATAACGAAAATACAAGCCAAGCATTTGCTTGAGCAATTACAGCAGCTAATAGAAGAAGATTAGGATTGAGCGATCCCACTTCAAGGAATAAGTTTCTATGAACAATCAAAAACCTAAGTTAATCCACTATTATTACCAGCAATTGGCTTTGATCAAAGACCCCTATCTCCGCGCCAACCCCAACATTACAAAAGATTTCCCAACAGTAATTTCAGATCCGCACAAGTTCGCAGCATTTGATATTGCTGTAGAACTTCATCGGGATGGTAGTCGTCCTTGGGCTGGGTAATTATGAACATTTATGAGATGAAAAATAAGCTTGCTCATCTACTCAAGCAAACAGCTTATTTTGGGTTAAGATTTTTAGTTGTGCTGTTGATTACTGGTGGTTAAACTTCAGAGTTTAACTTAGGGTTGAGTGTAGTTTTAGGTATTGGTTTTGTTGTTTGGGATGAAAATAACAGAAGTATGAAATAATTAGTTAGAGAAGCTTCGCACTATGGATACAGCCGCAGATTTGTTATTTCTAAATGAAGAAGTTGCTTTAAGAATCAATTCTTTTTCTGAGGGTGAATATTTAGTGATTCAGACATATCCTCAAGAGAAAAGCCTAAAAGTAAGCAAGCGTAGTTTTGATTATAATGATGCCAAACAATACTGTGAGCTTGAAGGGTTAAGCCACGACTACGCCACGTTTGAATTAAGAATAATTCGAGATAATAAACTTTGGACAGTCAATAATTTAGGTTATCCCCGAACAATTTCTCAACAACAAGACTGGAAGGTTAGTCCAGAATATTTTGAGGCTATTAAGGACAACGATAATTATGGAGAAATCATTGTCTGCTTTTGCAGCTATCCTTATTTTCATGGAGAAGCTGTTGAATGTTGGCACTCTGTAACTTGTTTGGTTGATGATCACGGGCGAGAAATACATTCTTGCCCTAATTGTCATATTTCCTTAGTTGATGAATTAGATGATAATTCTGATGATTTTTACGAGCAAATAACACAACCAGCAGTTTGTATTGGCTGTGCTAACTATCACGGGCAAGAATATGCTGAAGAATTATTAATTTGCGCCGTTCACCCTTATGGTTGGGATGGAGTGTCTTGCCCGGATTTTGCTGTAAATAATAACTAGATAAAACTATTAAATAAAAAATATGAACTCCCAAGACCCAACCGCAAATAATACTAGCGAACAGCCTCATGTAATTGTAGTAGACGAATTTGCTGCCATTAGCAAATCCCTTGAAGAGCATTCACAACGTCAAGAGATTTTAGAGAAAATTCAGGAGTATCAATCTCAGGTTTTACGGGCGGCTCGGAATAAGGAAGATTAGTTTTTACTTTGTTGATAACTGGTGGTCGTCCTTCAGGGTTTATCTTGGGGTTGAGCGTAATTTTAGGGATTGGTTTTGTTGTTTGGAGTGAAATAGAGAGAATTCAGGAATAGTTAATTAGATTTTCTACAATAAAATTTGGATAAGGTTTCTAGAATTTTTCAGAGATACTAAACCCTTGGAGATTTTTCATGACCTATACCCCACCGAAAATACTGAGTTTTGAAGAATTTATCACTGAACATGGGGACAATACGCGTTACGAACTAATTGATGGAGAATTAAGAGACATGGAACCTACAGGCCCTCACGAAGCTGTTGCCGGGAATATCGCAGGTAGAATCTATGTCGAAATTTTTCATTCTAAGTTTAATTGGATAGTGCCAAAAACCTGTTTGATTAAACCACCTGCTGCTGAAGCTACAGCTTTGCGTCCTGATGTGATCGTTTTAGATAAAGAACAATTAGCGGGGGAACCTCTGTGGCAAAAAGAACCGATTATTTGTAACGGTAATACAATTAAGCTAGTTGCTGAAGTTGTCAGTACTAATTGGCAGGATGACTATGCTAGAAAAGTTGAAGAATATGCCTTTCTTAATATAACTGAATATTGGATTGTCGATTTTCGAGGATTGGGTGGTTTACAATTTATTGGGAATCCAAAACGACCGACTTTCACTGTTTGCCAATTAGTTGATGGAGTATATGAACAACATCAATATCGCCTAGGAGAAGTTATTTCATCTTATTTGTTACCTAATTTACGGATGAAACTTGACGATATTATGCCAAGTTGAGTTATCAGAAAAATGGGTTTAAAACCCCGTCGTTCTACGACGGCTTTTCTTGATTCTGGATGTACTTTTTCAGAACTTCAAGCGGCGCACCCCCAACAGAAGACACGAAATAACTTGGACTCCATAGAGCTTGTTTACCATAAGGTTTTGGCAATCCTGCTTGACCGTATCTGCGACTAGATACCCCTTTTAGTGCATTAACTATTTGAGATATTGAAAGTTTAGGCGGGAACTCAATCACTGTATGAATGTGGTCTGATTCTCCGGGTGAACGAAAAAAAGTGTGGGGAAGAGAAAATAGTTAGCGGATATCATACGCTAACTAAACTCTGACTAAGAGGATGGTTTAACTCTCATCAGATTTCTGATATCTTGTAGCTTCTTCAACTAGGTCATTTAATCCTAGCGCTAGTGTATGAAGCACTTGGTTTAACGCTTCGATTTTTGTCCGATTTTTCATCATCTCAACTGCCTTCAAGAAAGCTGGGCTACCTGCTTTACCAATATATTGATGGCAACTCTTAAATCCATTTTTGGTAACAAAGATGGCCTGGGATGATTGCCACTTGTAATACCAATAAGCTCCACCCTTACCCTTAGCTCGGTAACGAACAATCCAACAACCAGATTCAGCTACCTCACTTTTAAGGAGAGTGGGGATTTCTTGGTTGATTTCTTCCCTTTTGGTTTGTAATTGTTCTATTCTGTCTGCTAAATCTGAAAGACTTTGTTCTCTCGTTTTGACCACTATTAAATACAAGCTTAAAAGGACAAATATTATCGTCAGCTTTATGCTAACTTATGGGGAATTATAAGATAAGGATGACCAAAAATTTGACCATCGCGTTGAATTACTTAAATATGCTGCCCTCAGAGCCATAACTCCTTCTGCTCCAAAAAAAGACCAGTGCATACCAGCCTGTTTTAATCTTTGAGTAACCACACGTCGATTGGAACTTTCAACAACTCCTGAACCAATCATTAAACCAGTACTTTTAAAGTAGGAGCGATAATCAATCCGACTCTGATTATTAGTTAAATAACGCTCTAAATTAGTAATTGCTTTGCTTAAATCTTTCTTCTTTTTGGGGAAGTGATGACAATTTTCAATTACTGTAGTCCATTCAGATTTTTTCAAAAGTTGTTGTTGAGTTTTTACCCAATCCTTTTGATAGTCTTCTTTGTTTGGATAAGCGGCTTTCGCCACTGCCCACACATATTCCGAGAGATGAAAAAAGTCGAGAATCTCCACTGCGCCTGGAAATTGTTCTGATGCCATCGCCCAAATCCAATGTGCGCCGTCACCAAGAAATACGGTTTTTGTGTTTTTTTTACCTGCTACTTGATTATATAACTGCGATACTCTTTCTCTAAATTCTCCGCGTGATTTTAAAGTAGCTACATATTCTCGTTGTCGGATTACACCTCTTTTTTTACCAAGTTTTTTATGGTCTTTACTCCAGAAAATTACACCAACTTTTTGCTTCTTTATATCCTTGTTTTTGATTCAAGGGAGTCATGACTCCATCAACTCCCACATATAATAAATCTGGTGGTTCTTGCTCTTGATTGGGAATTTCAAACTGTGAAGAAGTGTCTGGCTCACATCGAACCTGAAACTCTTGTGTTTGTAATTGATTTCCTGTCTTTTCTACTTGATTAGCTAAGGTTTTTTGTGTCAAATCTAGTCTTGTCCATTTTTGAAACAAAGAGTGAGAATTTGGAAATTCACTACTAACTCCCAAGGCACAGGCTAATTCTCATACCATTGGTAGCCATTTATCTTTTGGTAGCCCTAACTCTTCATCAACTAGGACTTTAATACCATCTGTTGTCTCATAAGCTCTACGTACAAGAACCATTTCACCTAATGGGGTGTAATATCTTTTTTCTCGTTTAGTTCTCGGATGTGAGTATTCGACTTCTTTTTCTTCAATTAAGGCTTGGAATAAGCTTTGTTGCACAAAATTCCCTAATTTTAGCCACATATTGTAGAATTCGCCCACAAATTCTTCTAAATGGTGACACTCCGGTAAGTCGAAGAGTGTGTCACTGATGTGAGACAGAATTGATTGGAGGTTGTTCATGGGTCTTTTGGTTGCATGACATCAAGAGCTATGTTAGCGTATGATGTCCGCTAACTACTCTCCCACACCTTTTTTCGTTCACCCAACGCTAAATGCTTTGACATCATCTTCTAGATTCAGATTAATGCTGGGGTCAGACTTAGCTAACTCTTGTAAGCCAGCAATAATTGTTTCCGATGAATATTTTTCACTTAGCAATTCAAACAAATCTTGGCGGCTGAATTTATCTTGAGTTTCCAACATTTTGTAATTCTCCTGTTAGTGGTTGAGTAAATCTGATCTGTTCAGCTTCAAATTCTTTAATGGTGTATTCTGACTTGTTGGCTTGGACAATTGACCGGACTATTTCAATCTTGGTTGTGCCTTGATCTAAATCTCCAAACACTTCACCAATCTTGCCTAGCACCCATACTTGATAAGGACGGATTAAGGGCGCTCTGAGCCTTTTTTCTTGAGCCATCTTCTGCATTTGAATTCGTGCCAATTTATACTGAGGAATAGTTTCGGCTACCTCTGCCCATCGTTCCCAGGTACGATAGCAAATGTCTAAAATTCGCCGCATTTTGGCATTGGTCATGGGTAAAACCAGGGGGTTTAACCCAGAAGATGTGGTTTTTTGACCAAAAAGTTCTTCTTTCCATGCTGGGTTCATCAATATAGGACTAATATTTGATTTCTGAAAAAGCTCCGTACATTTGAAGGGTGGCAAAATCAAAAGTAGTGTGTCGAATAAACCACTCGAACATCCATTTGAGATGAGAGAACGAAGGAATTAAAGCACAGAAACGCCGCACCCAAGTTTTAGCTTGTAACCAAATATCCTCCATCGGATTTTGTGATGGGCAATTAGGAGCAAAACGGACGCAGTGAATTTGCCATTGTTCTTCCGGTAAACCAAGGTTTACCTCGGCTAAAAAGTCTTGGACAAGATGGGAACGATGGTAAGAAGCACCATCCCAAAAAATCAGTAATTGTTGGTGAGGTGACTGGTCTAATAAATAACGTAGATAATCAATCGTATTGTCTGAATTACCTGCATCATAAGCTTTAAGAAGTAATTCACCTTTGAGATAGTCAACTGCTCCGTAGTACGTCTGTTTGTCTCGTTCATTGACAACCGGAACTCCTATTTCTTGGTCAGTTTTACCCCAGACTTACCCACTCAAGTCTCCCCACAATAGATGACACTCATCTATCAACAATACTCTCAATAATCCTGCTTCTATTTCTTTTCTGCGGCTTGCCAACAATGTCTCAATCTGTTTTTTTTTACTGCCACAGCTTCCGGATCGGCTTTTGGATTCAGTTTTGTAGTTTTCTTCCAACTAATTCCTGCTGCATCAAATAAGTCATAATAGCTGCGTTTTGACTCATAAGTTACATCGTATTCAAAAGCCAATTTATCTTCAAGTTCCCCAAGCTCCCAACATTCCTTTGTTTGCAACCAACTTAAAACTTCTTCTCGTTGTTGAACAGTTAAGTAGCTTTTTCTTCCCTTGTGGTTCAGGCACAGTCCCGAAATTCCATACTCTTCGTAGGCTTGTTTCCAGCTTGTTATCGAACCAAGTGACACATCTAAAATTGTTTGAATTTCCTCATACTTGTAGCCTTGATAAACCAGTTTGACTGCCAATGCTTTCCTCACCTCACGCGCATCTGGCCGATCATCTATAAATTCTTGTAGTTCTGCGATGGCTACGCCCACCTCAGATATCGCGGTTTGTATATGCTGGTTTATCATTGTTCTCTGTTAGACAGATATCTCCCTCCGTATTATCTCGTGGTTCTTTTCATAAATCAAATATGATTCCTATAGTAGGTTAATAGGTAGTTAACGTATAAAAAACATGGTCAATATCTGTGTTAATTTCCGTATGAATTTGATGTCATATTCTGTATAAACAAACGGTGAATTAACCGTGATTAACCTTGTTCCTATATACTAAAAAACCGCTTAAAGCGGTTCAATAGGATTTTACTAAATTGAGAATTTGTTCTATTTGGAGTAATTTTGCAGTTTGGAGTACTTTGGGGAAAAATTTTTGGCGTTCTCCATCTCCTTTATCAAAAATATGACTACCCACTCAGGGACTTGTTTTTTATATAGCCAGCACGAAATAGTTTTAGTTGTTGGTGGTGTATAACCTGTACCTTCATACCACTTATGAATTAACGGCTCTATTAATCTTGTCGCTGTTGAAACAAATTCATATTCCCCAAATTCGACTGTATAGCCAGCAGCCTTTACCATTTCCTGTGCTATCTGTTGCAATTTGTTCTGGGGAAACTTGGACATTTTTCTACCTCCCTAACTGATGTGCCTCACCATTACTGCCTGTGATTGTTTTTCACATTTATTATTAATCAGTATTTTTGTTCTACTTTCTTTTACCATACTATACCGTACAAAATTTGCATCTATAACGTAAAGTGCCGTACTATCAGAAAACTATTTCTTTATTAGATATGCCGAAACCAGGATTTAAAACCATTACTGTCCCTGACTGGATTATTGATGAAATCAAGAAACAGCCCGACTATAAAGGAAATCAAGCAGCCACACTCTCTAAACTAATTCAGGATGGAATCGTCGCTCGTAGTAGAAGATTAGATTCGCCAGAACTACTGACTGGACAAATACTCAATCATTTGCCGCAGTGGAATCGAAAAGAGTCTTGGAAGTTAGCTTTGACTATTTTACAGTGGCTGCAAGAAAGTGAACCAACTGTTGATTAAGAAGAAACACCAAATTTCAATACCATGCAATTAACTATCAAACTAATTCGTGGTCAAGACAATCTAGCTGTAGCAGCAGATTTAGTTGAATTACAACAAAAACATAGTGATGACTATAACTCTACTTGGAAAGAACAATTAAAACTGCACGAGCAAGAAGATAAATATTGGGATTGGGAATTCAAATTTCAGTCTGTCATCCGCAAGCAGCCAAACCGTGAAGGTTACGCTATTGAATACGACAATGAAACTCAAGGTTTAATGCTTATCGAAACGCAAATGCACGGCTCACGTTTAACTCCAGGAAAACGCTTAGTTTACGTTGATGGTATTGCTTCTGCGCCTTGGAACCGAGAGGTGATTCAGCGGCCACCTAAATATAAGGGTGTTGGTACTACTCTATTAAGCTTTGCTAGAAAACGTAGTCTAGAACTGGGCTATGAAGGTAGAGTAGGATTACATTCACTACCTGGGGTAGAAAAATTTTACGATCGCCAAAGCATGATTGATTTAGGAGAAGATGAAGATTATGACGATTTGGTTTACTTTGAATATGGGCTATGGCGTTCTTCTGAATTAGATGTTAAGTAAATGAATCAGCACGAATTTCATCAGAATCACCCTGGTCAAAACAATCCAATGGATTTACTGCTTGATGAAACTTGGTTAAGGCAAGCTATCCAAGCAGAGGAGCTTGTTGGCGGTAACATTGGGTCGGGATTAAATTGGGGAAGTGCATTTGGCGACCTCATACTGAACTTTGAACTTATGGGACGTTTCACAACACTACGTATCTCCTTAAATAAAGAAGTCCGATTGTTGCTGAATGAATGGAATTTAGGTACAGCTACAAAAATGGCTGTGAAAACTGCGAGAGAAATCATACTTGAAAAATTAAGGTTGCCCACTCCAGAGGTGAGACAACGTGTACTAGTAACTTTGGAAAATGATGAACTTTATGGTGAAGAATTCATTTCTAATCGGGATATATTACGCTCCTTACTAGAATTATTGTTAACTCCCCAAGATTGGGAAGCAATTGCGGCAGTTGCTGCCGATGCGCTCAAACAGCAAATCATTCATCAAGCGGTTGGTGAGAAATTATCAGCATAATTTTCATTCTGAAAAATAAGACAGCATAAAACTACCACAAACCAATCAATTCCAAAATTTTCTCAGTGCATTAGGAATTTGCCCTAGAATATTGCCAATTTCAAATATTAATTTATTCCACTTCTCACCTTCGGCAATTAATTTATGTGGATTTCTGTCTGACCAATAACCAGACTCATCTACCACTTCTTCAAGTATTCCTAATTCTTGAGCTTTATCAAGCAGCGCAATAATCATTGTATGCGCGAGTGCAAAATTGGCATCCCCACCATATTCGGGTAAAGAAGCATACTGCGTTTTGCACCGAGACTGCGCCATCCATTCTGGGGAATTGGGGTAACGGCACAGGAAAATATCTAATTCCTCTGTTCCTGGTCTGGGAAGTACTCTAAACCCAATAATGTGAACGTATCGCGGCAGTCCCTACCCTCAACTCTTAGTAGGGTAGGGATCGGAGCGGGTTATTGGAACGAAGTGGAAATAACCAATCCATATTTATTCGGTCGGTGCATCTTGCTCTTTAATATATTGCCTAAGTTGATCAATCGGTGCGCCGCCACTTGACGCTACATAATACGAGCTAGACCAAAACAAAGGTTTCCAGTAAAACTTTTCAATATGCTCCTTAAATTCTTTACGAATGACCCTACTACTAGCAGATTTTAAACTAGAGGTAAAGTCAGAAATATTGTTGTCTGGGTGATAGTCCACCAGTAAATGTACATGGTCTTCTTCACCTGAGAATTCAACCAAAATGCAATTAGTTTTAATGCAAATATTTGCAAAAATCTCGTGCATCCTCTCAAGGATTGGTGCGGTAATTACTTTTTTACGATACTTAGTAATAAAAACGAAATGTAAGTGAATAGAAAAAACAGCGTGTGACCCTTTACGAGAAAGCATTTGACAAGTAGCCGTGTCCGTTGTATTCTGATTAATATACCAGATTTTTGGAGGAAACAAAAACAGCCTGTGGCAACAAGACGAATGACTTTTCGGTTATACCCAAACGAGAAAACTGAATTAATTTTGCGGTATCACCGAAAGCTCCACAAGGACTTGTACAATGCCGCAGTAAATAACAGATTTAACCAGTACAAAATCTATAATCACAAAGTTGATTATTTTGAGCAACAGAATTGTTTGCCAGCATTTAAAGATGTTTGGGTAGAGTACAAAGAACTTCCCAGCCATGCACTGCAAGCAACATTAAAACGTGTTGATTTTGCATTTGAGCGTTGGTTTAAAGGGCTAGGTAAGCGTCCGAGATTTAAGTCAATTAGACATTATTCAGGATGGACTTATCCAGACTGTGCAGGTTTTAAAGTAGAATCTGAAGGCGAAAACGGATATCTCAATCTGTCTAAAATTGGACGTATTCAGATGCGGGGGCAGGCTTTGGGTTGGGGTAAATCAACTACTTGCACTATCGTTTATCGCAATAGTAAATGGTACGCATCTATTACTGTTGATGTGCTAGACCAAGCATTAAAGCCTAAAGTTCTACCAGTTGGTGCAATTGGTATTGACTTAGGTTGTAAAGCAGCATTATCAATTACGGATGGAGAGAATCATCAACAAATCGATGCTCCTAAGTTTTTGAGAAATGCTGAACAGAAAATCAAAAAAGCTTCTAAGGAGAAGAGGCGTAAACGCGCACCAAATAGAAACAAAAAAATTAAAGCTTCTAGACGATATAAAAAAGCCCAATCAAAGGTTACTAAGCTAGTTCGTAAAGTTGGTAATCAAAGACAAAACTGGGTACATCAAGTAGCAGCAGAAATTGTAAGCGGTAATAGCTTCGTTGCGACTGAAAAACTAGAAGTAAAAAACATGACTAGTAAAGCAAAGAAAGGCAAGCGTAAAAAGCAAAAAGCAGGACTGAATAAGTCAATACTAGATGTTGCTTTTGGAATGCTTCGCAATACCATCAAGTACAAAGTTGAGCAAATTGGTGGTGTATTTGTAGAAGTTCCAACGAAGAAAGTAAAGCCTAGTCAAACCTGTCCGAAGTGTGGTCATCAACATAAAAAAACTCTTGATATTCGAGTTCATAATTGTGTTGTTTGCGGATACGTGCAGGATAGGGATATTGCTGCTGCCGAAGTAATGCTTTATTGGTCTAAAGGTACTCTACCGGGGTTAGGAACTAGCCTCGTAGTCGCAGAGTCGCCTAGCTCTCCCACATCTACTGGTAAGCGTAAGCAATCTGGATCGATGAGGCAACTAGGGGCGAAGAAGCGACAAAAATCTACAGAAAAACTCGCTAAAAACGAACTGGGGGATGTAGAAACCCACAGTTCAGGCGAAGCCAATTGTGGGTAGTTCATCAGGATACTCCTCATAATCAAAGCTGTGGATGTCTCTTTTGATGGCACTCAGTTTCAAAATAAACAAACTATCTGAGGTTGGGTCTTCAGGAATAGTACATTCTGCTCCTGTCAACTCAATAATTTCCTCATCTAATTGTTCAAACGCTAAATCTTTTGCTGCTTGATGTAGTGACTTAATCAATTGACGAGCTTCATCTGTACTCCGTTCACCAGCATTGAATTTATAATGAATTGTTAATCCCATAGAATTTAATTATGAACATCTGATTTTCACTCTACTGCTTGAAAACAAAAAAGGACAATTTTTACTGTTTTCTCCACTCCTTATTATTCATCAAAGTTAATACACCCATTCAACAAAGCACTACCTAAAACTCCCGAAATACAAACCAACATCCCACCCAAACAGACATTCTTTCGAGCTTGCCAGTTGTAGTGATTGATGATGCTAGAGCTAGAGTTCGCTCCGATAATTTCAAAACCCCAACAGCCCAATGCACCAATCCCTAAAAATGCTGTGCTTAACAGGCAAACAATACCTACTGACAACAACGCATTCTCCATAAATTCTCTCGTCCTCGAACGTTTGATGCAGCTATATCGAATCACAATTAGACTCGGTTCGTCGTACTTCGCTTGAGATTCCTGGGTTAATTTTTGATGGCGGTTGTTCATATTTACTCCTATGAAGAAAAAATAAGACAGCCGAAGCTATCTTTGATGAATTAGCTATTATTAGCTGACCTGAAGATTACGCGAATGCACCAACCGATCGCGCCACTCCTGATTTTCAAACAACGCACCCCAGGACTCGAAAGAAAGCACTCGTTTGGGGAAGAACTGAGATTTTGATAGTTGTTCAATCAACACATTCGCTTGCACTGCTGTCAGATTTGGTAGTGGTTTTAGTTTGCTTCTGGTTGGTGCATTAGGACAAAGTTCGCGTGTTAACCACAGTAGATTGATATCTTGCGTTATCTGCTCGTTGTTTAGAGAATAAGTGTAATCGCTCTGGTTATATTCGCCTTGCTGTTTGAGTTGCAGATGAGTGGTATATCCCCAGATTCTTACTAGCCCATCCTCAGTATTCACTTGCACAGCCAAATAATAATCAGCAGCCCAATTCGGAATATCAACCCATTCTTGTGGAACACGAATTTCGCTTAAATCAATCGCTTCGCTGGGAACTAAAACTATGCGAATTTCATCAATAGTGATTGCTGTACCATTGACTAATTCCCAACAGCTTTGTAGTGTGGTTGTGGCATTCCAAGTTTCTTCTAGCCAAGGTAAGACGGCTGATAAAGCAAGGCGATTGATATAAGCATTGAAACGAGTAGCAGGTGTATTTAAACTTTGACTGCATTCCCAACTTTGGTTTTGTTGATTTGGTAGTATTTCTAAAATTAAATCCATGAGATTACTTCGCCTATAGTTGTTTACGGCTGTGCAACAGAAAAAAAGACAGTTTAAACTGTCTAAAAAATCTGAATTAAGCTCTTATAGCTGTGGACGAAGGCATTTTACTGTCAGAAGTCTTTGGTGTCTTCTGTCCGAGAACATAGTTCATCCATGCCTGGATTGCTTGAATTTCATCAGTTCCAGAGGAGATCGCTCCCAACACCTGCTGCTGATATGAACTAATGGCATGATTTGAATCAAGCTTGTCAGCCGCCCAAGCCAAACAAATGTCTCTCACCAGCTTATCGACCACAGCCACACTCAGTTGACTGGGAGCCGAAGCATCTTGAAACTGCAACCACTCTTTGACTAAATCGATGGGGTAATTTGTCAAAGTACGGACTTGTTTAATTCGCAAGTCTTGGGGATGAATTGTATTGGTTTTCGCAGAAGTTGGAGAAACTGGTTGTACAACGGGGTGATCGCGTTCATCTTCTTCTAAATCATATTTAGGACGGGTGAGTAATCTTGACTGAATCTGCTGTAATAGTCCTGCCCAGTCAGCATTCGCATCCCAATCTCTGCGGATTTTAGTTTTGCTGATAGCATCATGTAAGGAGCAGAACACGACATTCTCCCCTCCAGGAGTAGCAACAATTGTTAGAGGTCTAGAGAAGTCTTCTATAAGTGATGCAGTCAGCAGAAATGATTTTGAAAAGTTAGTCTCAATTCCACTTCTGACGATATATAAATCATCTGCAAAGACAACAATATCTAATTTAATATTGTCTTTGCCTTTGAAATCTTTACCAGTCACTCTTAACTCACTCAAATAGCCTGTTAATGCTCTTTCGGCTACTGGAGTCTTTTTATCAAGGCTAACATCATAGTTATACCAGCCATAAGCTTGACCATCAATTTCTAATTTATTGACATACAGGTAAATAGGAAGTGGTGGATTACCTAAACCTAGTTTAATTTCAGCCATTAGCCATTATCTCCAATTTCTTTTGAATGCTGCTTTAGAGAGGCTGTCTGTACATTCAGTTTTCAAAATGGTTGAATGACAAACTTCTAAACTTTTAGCGAAGCACTGAATTTTTGGAAGGAAATTGATAAAGAGAAACACAATAACTTATAATTTATTATTGTAACTATCTCAACTACAAAATTGACCAATATTTCCGAATAATTCTTAACTAAGTACATCAATAAACTCTATTCATGTTTGACAATACGTGTAAACTGATTGCTGAATTATATTCTCCTGATTTTGCAACTTGGCTGTTAGGTAAACCTATTACTTTAACTAAGTTAAGCCCAACAGAATTATCCATAGAGCCAATTCGTGCTGATGCCTTAATTATGTTGCAATCAGATGAGGTTGTTTTGCACATAGAATTTCAAACCGAACCTGATGAAAATATGCCTTTTCGGATGGCTGATTATTACTTGCGGATATATCGTCGCTATCCGAATAAACAAATACACCAAGTAGTAATTTATTTGGATAAAACTACATCAGAAAAGGTTTATCAAACCACATTTACAACGGTAAAGATGCGACATGAGTTTTCTGTAATTCGTTTGTGGGAACAACCACCAGAAATATTTCTGAGAACTCCAGGACTGTTGCCCTTTGCTGTATTAAGTGCAACCGAGAATAAAGCTAGTACACTACAACAAGTTGCGGCGGCTGTTGATAGAATTAGTGAAAGGCAAACACAAAGTAATATTTCTGCTGCTGCTGCAATTCTAGCTGGGCTAGTATTAGATAAAGAAGTGATTGGGCGTTTATTCAGGAGAGATATCATGAGCGAATCAGTTATTTACCAAATGATTCAAAATGAAGCTGAAGAACAAGGACGTAACAAGAAAGCCCGTGAAATCGCTATTAGCTTATTGGCTGAGGGCATTAGCGTTGAAGTAATAACTCGGTCTACGGGCTTATCCCCAGAAGTAGTACAACAGTTACAGCAGCAGCAAACCAACGAGTGACTTAAGATACTTGCTCCTGAGCTATACTCACCTCAACAAACACCTCAACACAACACATTGCCCCCTCTAAATAGTGCAACACATCACCCAAATGCGTTTTCATTTCGGGGTCAACATCGTTACGATTGGCTAGTTCTAACCATTCTTGTGACTGTGCGATCGCCTGAATTTTGGCGTAGCACTCGTTGAATGTCGAAAGCATTTCTAGTGGTTCCATTTAATTACCCTCCTTCAGTTGCAATAAGAAACCGCAGCCAGTATTCGTAACTTTCACCAATTCCCGATCTACCAGCATTTGAATTACTTCTCTAGAAAATCTGATGCTGTGCAATGGAACCGAGCCACCACAACAACGAAGGGAATGCAGTAGATTTGCAGCAGTTAGATCAGACGCATTCTTATGAGCTTTAGCCATTTGTAGTAGCTTTCTTAATTGCTGTTAATTGCTCTTGCAGCATCATTACTTGGAGTTGATGCAGATCAATTTCCGTCTGTAATTGACTTTTGACTTCCTCAATAGAAAGTGCTTGGAGTTGTTCATCAGAATAATGCTCAACTTTTGAAGAATGCTTATGTTGCATCAGTGCGTAATGCCAGCCATAACCGTATTTGTGGGCTAATTGACAGACGGGGGAATGGTATTGAAGCCCAATTATGATGCCCTGTTTTGTTCGTTGACCAAAAGTGAAGCTAGGATAGCCCCAGTGTTTTGGGATTGAGATTGTTGGTTCCATATTTTTAATTGATGAATAGTTTTTTGTTGGAAGTCTTAATTACGCTGCAATAGTCTTGTTATCACTTGCAGCAAAGAGAAAATTATCAAGTGCCACTGCTGCATTCAAAGGTTTGACGTACTGTTTTTCATCCACTTCAGTTGTCCAATAGGTGATGTGTTGAAAAACCAAACCCAGCATTGAATCACCCTTATAAACACGGTAGATTTTGGGGCAAGCTCCATAGCAGTAGACCAGCGTGTAACTTGAAATTTCGATTAGGGACTTCCAGAGAATAAAATATACAAACAATAAAAATGATAATCATTCCGGTGGGGGAAGGAAGAGGTTGCCGTTGGGAACCTCTTCCTTCCCTTTTTGTAGTAAATTCAATGATGATTCAATTTTTGGATGTGCATAGGTGTCAATGGAATTAACGGATTCATTGAAAAACTTGCTGAAGGAAACTGCACAGCAATTAAAAAGGAGCAGCCAAAACGCAGATTCATTAGTCCCAAAGTTGGCGATTTCCCGAAATTAAAACTTTACTTATTAATCAAGACAATGGAGGTCAGAATAACTCTCGACGTACTCAGTTTATGAAACGTATAGTTGAATTCTCTCAAAAACATCAACTAAATATACGTTTAGCATATTATCCTCCATATCACAGCAAATATAACCCGATTGAAAGAACTTGGGCTATATTAGAAAATCATTGGAATGGCAGCATCCTAGATGAAGTCGAAACCGCATTAAACTTTGCTAAAACTATGACTTGGAATGGCAAACATCCAGTTGTTAAGTTAGTAACTCAAACTTATGCTACTGGGGTGCGTTTAACTAAAGAAGCCATGCAAGAAATTGAAAATAAAATTTCACGTTTGACTAATTTTGGTCAAGAGAATTTACCAAACTTAGGCAAGTGGTTTGTTGATATTTGCTACGGAGCAACGTAATTGTTAGAAGTTAAATAACGGTTTTTCGCGGCAATAGCCATTCTGCTCACTGCGCTCTTGTATTTTTGAGTACAGGCATTTATCTTGCATATATTTTGGTGGGAGAGAGCAGTTGCCGTCGGCAACTGCTCTCTCTCTTTCATAATGATTATCATTTTTATTAATTGTATATTTTATTCTCTGGAAGTCCCTTAGCCCGCATCAGCCATGAGGAACTAGAGGACTTATTCAAGGGCTATGGCTACACACCTTACTTTGTGGAAGGGCATGATCCAGCGCAAGTGCATCAACTGATGGCAGCAACCCTGGAAACAGTTGTTTTGGAAATCAAAAAAATTCAAACCGAAGCCAGGACTTCGGGTTTAGCAAAACGTCCTCGTTGGCCGATGATTGTCCTGCGTACCCCCAAAGGCTGGACTGCGCCGGCAGAAATAGACGGTCATAAATTAGAGGGATTTTGGCGATCGCACCAAGTACCAATCATAGATGTAGCTAGTAATCCTGCACATCTGAAGATTCTCGAACAATGGATGAAAAGTTACAAGCCAGAGGAATTATTTGACGAGCATGGCAGTCTAATTCCCGAACTCAAAGAACTGGCTCCGATTGGTCATCACCGCATCAGTGCCAATCCCGTTGCTAACGGTGGAATTCTGCGGAAAGAATTGCGCCTTCCCGACTTCCGCAACAATGCAGTTGAGGTAGACAAGCTGAAGGGGTGACAAAAAAGTTATAAAGCAGACTGGATAAGAGTCATAGCCCGTAGACCTTGTTGAAAATATGGCAGTTTACTGGGCTTGAGGCGCATCAATTCATGAGCTAAATCAGCCCAAAATTCCATTGCCCCTACCCATAACTGACCATACAAACCAATCCAAAAAGCACTATGTCGGCGGTGCAATCGTTGTAACTCCTTCAGACGACCAACATATTTTTGTAGTCCAGAGGAGCGAGAATTACGACCAACTAAAATAGCACAAGTATAGGCAATAGCAATTAATAAAATCAGTGCTATCAAACGTTGACCATCAGCATAAGTAGATTCGAGATTATACCTTCCAGTTTTACAATCTTTAAACATGGCTTCGATACCACTCCGCAACTTAAATGCTTTAATGGCATCTTTGAGACTATCAAGGTTAGTTAATAAAAACCAGCCAGCAGGCTCAACAACTCCACGATATTTGCGCTTGTAATATCCGGCGAGATTAAAATTGGCAAACCCTTTCTGTTTAGTTGCTTGAATCCCTGTCAAAAAAACGAGATGCCAGGAGTTAATCCCAAAGATTGTAAGCGTTGGTGTGATTGGTTTTCTTGCCGAATATAAGTACCTTGTTTCTGACGCAATACAAAGTCAATGCCCTTGCTATGTAACCAATTTGCTAGTTTTATACTGTGGAATTCTCTATCTCCCAGTACCAGCATTTGATATCCCTTAAATAACTGCAATAGTGGACGAATTAATTTTTTCTGCTCTCCCAAATTGCTACATCCTTTTTTAGGTAACAATAGCCAGTACACAGGTATTGCTCTTTTTTGTTCTATTAAACTAATTACAAATACATTTTGTGAACGCCATTGTGTTCTATCAATCGCAAATATTAGCCGTTTCTCTCCTCTTTTCAGACTATTTTTCACCCATCGTTTGAGCAGGGGAAACCACAGATATGGAATCGACAACTGAGGTAGTAGTAAAAATCTTTGTATACTCCGCCTCCGACTTTCAAATTTTATCGGTTGTGGAAATACTGTTGCTAGTTTCTCAATTGTCACAGTTTTATGAAATTGCAATAGCATTAGTAAGATTTCTAGCATCTTGTACTGTGCGGGTGTCAGTACATTTTGAAAGCAGTTTTGGTAGAATTTAGGTAACATTATCATTTGATAGGTCTTGTTGAGAATACCTGACCTATCTTTTTTTACCCCAAAACGGTCACGCTCCTCTATTTTCTTGGCTTCAGCCGCTTTGTCACCCCTTCAGGTAGACAAGTTTGGTGCTGTTGAGGTGGAAAACACTAAGCCTCTAGGGAACTTCCTGCGAGATATCATGCGTAATAACATGAATAATTTCCGCATATTCGGGCCAGATGAAACCGCCTCCAATCGACTCAGTGCCGTCTACGAAGTCAGCGAGAAAGTCTGGTTGGCAGATATGCTCCCTGAAGATGCAGATGGCAGTGAGCTATCTACCGATGGGCGAGTGATGGAAATGCTCAGTGAACATAACCTGTTCGGCTGGCTGGAAGGCTATCTCTTATCTGGGCGGCATGGTTTCTTCCATAGTTATGAAGCTTTTGCTCACGTTGTTGACTCTATGTTTAACCAGCACGCCAAATGGCTGGAAATCAGCAAAAATGAAGTTGCTTGGCGATCGCCGATTTCTTCTGAGAATATCTTACTATCCTCTACTGTTTGGCGACAAGACAACAACGGTTTTAGTCACCAAGATCCAGGATTCATAGATTTGGTTACTAATAAGAGTGCTGAAGTTACCCGGATTTATCTACCTCCCGATGCTAACTGTCTACTTTCTGTAGCCGATCATTGCCTACGTAGCACCAACTACGTCAACGTCATCGTTGCCGATAAGCAAAAACACCTCCAGTTTCTCAGCATAGAAGAAGCGATCGCACATTGCACTAAAGGCATCGGCATCTGGGAATGGGCAAGCAATGACCATCATGGCCAAGAACCCGATCTTCCTGATGTCGTCATGGCATCTTGCGGAGATGTTATGACGATGGAAGCTTTAGCTGCAACTGCCATCTTAAGAGATGAGTTCCCCGATCTAAAGGTGCGGTTTATTAATGTTGTTGACTTGTACAAATTGCAACCAGATACAGAACATCCACATGGATTATCAGACTGGGATTTTGATAGTCTTTTCACCACAGATAAGCCTGTAATTTTCAACTTCCACGGCTATCCTTGGCTGATTCACAAACTTGCTTACCGTCGCACTAACCATGAAAATATTCATGTGCGCGGCTACAAGGAAAAGGGCAGCATTAACACACCACTTGAGTTAGCCATTAACAACCAAGTTGATCGGTTCAATCTAGTGATTGACGTGATTGACCGGGTTTCTAAGTTGGGTTCTGCTGCTGTCTATCTTAGAGAGCGCATGAAGAACGAAATTATTAACAACCGGAATTATGCTCACAAGCACGGTATCGATCAGCCGGAAATCGTTAACTGGAAGTGGCCTTACTAAGTCTGCAATTATTGGACACTCACTACCATTTACCAGCTTATCTGCGTAATTTACTAGAGACTTAGTTTATATAAAGTGACCAATCAAACTCATGCTAAAAAATTTTACGGCTACTAACACTATCACAGTAAATGATACTCAAACCGTTTTACGCACAGAAAACCTTAACGTTTACTACGGGAAGTTTCTAGCGTTGCGGAATATTTGGCTAAATATTCCCAAAAATCAGGTTACAGCTTTTATCGGCCCTTCTGGTTGTGGTAAAAGTACATTACTGCGATGCTATAACCGTCTCAACGACCTCATTGAGTCATTTCGATCTGAAGGTAAAGTTTATTTTTACGATCAAAATTTGTATGCACCGGAAGTTGATGCTATAGAGGTGCGTCGTCGGATTGGGATGGTGTTTCAAAAAGCAAACCCGTTTCCCAAATCTATTTATGACAATGTTGCTTTTGGAGCCAGAGTCTGCGGCTACAAAGATAACATGGATGAATTGGTAGAACGGAGTCTACGGCAATCAGCCTTATGGGATGAAGTCAAAGACAAACTGCGACAAAATGGTTTAGCTTTATCTGGTGGTCAACAACAACGTTTGTGTATTGCACGAGCGATCGCTGGGCAACCGGAAGTTATACTTATGGATGAACCTTGTTCCTCCCTCGATCCCCTATCTACTTTACGGGTTGAAGAACTGATTCACGAACTCAAAGAGCAATATACCATTGTCATTGTTACTCACAACATGCAACAAGCGGCACGAATATCTGATAAAACAGCTTTTTTCAATGTTAGCGCCACAGAAACAGGCGATCGTACTGGCTATTTGGTAGAATACGACTCAACACAAGTTATTTTCAATAACCCTAAGCAGAAAGATACAAAAGATTACGTCAGCGGTCGATTTGGTTAAATATGGGTTTTGAGAGCAAGTGTTTTGATAAATTAAGCGAATTTTGGATTTTGAATAATTCAATTCCATTATCCAAAATTTAAAAAGTCTTAGAGTCGTCCAGTGAATTCATAAATTGCCCCTACAGTGTGGATCTATTTAGCATTAAAGAATGATTAATGAAAGCTTAAAACGACCTAAGTAGGTAGGTGTTAAAAATTGTCGTTATGGCGAGGCAGGAGGCAGAGAGCAGAAGGCAGGAGGGAAGAGGTTTTTAAGCCACTTTACTTTTTGTTACATAGTTTGGTTTATTTGCACCGCTCTACTTACATATTATTGGTAAATGTATACCATGATTAATTTGTACAGTGTATAAGTTAGATTTGAATTATTTTTGATAATTGTCATACCATTCTTTTAGTAAATCAAAATATGTCTAAAGTCAAAGATATTAGTAAAACTATTAATGTGGATGACTCGGAGTACTACTTTAGTCGAGAATTAAGCTGGTTAGAATTTAACCGCCGAGTTTTACATGAGGCGTTAGATATTCGGACTCCATTACTAGAAAAGCTCAAGTTTATTGCCATCTTTAGTGCTAATCTTGATGAATTTTTCATGGTTCGTGTTGCACTTCTCAAAGAACAAGTTAAAGCACAGTTAATTCAGCGAACTCCCGATGGTCGCACCCCAGAACAACAATTAGAAGCAATTTATCAATATCTGCATCCAATGGTGACTCAACAACATCATTATTTTGAGCAGACGCTTCGACCAGAAATGACAGCGCAAGGGATTCATCTACTTAATTATGTTGACATTAATCCTGAACAGCGTAGTTACTTTCAAAAACTATTTCAACAAAGAATTTTTCCAGTTCTCACTCCTCTAGCTGTTGATCCTAGCCATCCCTTTCCACGAATGGCGAATCTCAGTTTAAATTTAGCAGTGGTAGTAAAAGCCCCAAACACAGGAGAAAAAAAATTTGCTAGAGTTAAAATTCCCACTATTCTGCCTCGATTTATTCCCTTACCTCAAGAATTGCAAATAGATAATGGAAAATTAAATCACTGGACAGTTATGCCGATAGAGCAAGTAATTGCTCACAATTTAGAAGCTTTATTTCTCGGAATGGTCGTTGAGGAATATCATCTATTTCGATTAACCCGCAATACAGATTTAGAATTAGCAGAAGAAGCCGATGACTTACTATTAGCAATTCAACAAGAGTTATATAAGCGTAAATTTATAGGCTCGGTGGTACGGTTAGAAATTCAACCATCAATGCCTCCATCATTAAGACAGATGTTGATGACAGAAATGAAACTGATTGAGAGTGATGTTTATGAGATAGAAGGGCTGCTGAATTTAAAAGATTTAATGTCGTTTACGGCACTACCTTTACCTGAATTTAAAGATCCACCTTTGGCAGCAGTAATTCCGTTTCGTCTGCGTCATCTTCATCAACAAAGTCAAATTGCCAGCTTCAAGGATGAGGAAAAAAGTATTTTCTCGGTGATTCAGCAAAAAGATTTGCTAGTACATCATCCTTACGAATCCTTTGGCGCTTCTGTAGAGGAATTTATTGCTCAAGCTGCTCATGACCCTGATGTGTTGGCAATTAAAATGACACTTTATCGGACTTCGGGAAATTCGGAAATTGTCAGTTCTTTGATTACTGCGGCTGAAAATGGCAAACAAGTTGCTGTTATTTTAGAATTAAAAGCTCGCTTTGATGAAGAAAATAATATCATTTGGGCTAATAAATTAGAAAAGTCTGGTGTTCATGTAGTATACGGATTGGTGGGACTAAAGACTCATAGCAAAACTTTGCTAGTAGTGCGTCAAGAGGGAGAAAATATTCGTCGTTATTTCCATATTGGGACTGGAAATTACAATTCCAAAACAGCAAATTTATATACAGATTTAGGACTAATTAGTTGTCGAGAAGACTTAGGGGCAGATTTAACTGATTTATTTAATTATTTGACTGGTTATTCCTGTAAAGATTCTTACCGCAAGTTGCTGGTATCACCTATTAATATGCGTGATCGCATTACTGCCCTGATCCAGCGAGAAATCGAACACTGCAAAAACGGTAATCAAGGTCATATTATCGCTAAGATGAATGCTTTGGTTGACCCCCAAATTATTGCTGCTTTATACAAAGCATCTCTTGCTGGAGTACAAATTGACCTAATTGTGCGGGGTATTTGTTGTTTGCGTCCTGGAGTTCCAAAAGTTAGCGAAAATATTCGTGTTATCAGTATTATTGGTCGTTTTTTAGAACACTCTCGGATATTTAACTTTCATAATAATGGGCAAAATGAAGTATATATCGGCAGTGCCGATTGGATGACCCGTAATCTAGATCACCGAGTGGAAGTAGTTGTACCAGTTGAAGATGATCATATTGTGCAGAATTTACAAAAAATTCTCAAAATAATGCTAGTAGATAATCGCCAAGCTTGGGAGTTACAGCCAGATGGCTCTTACATCCAACTTTACCCTAATAAAAATGAGCCTGAACGTAGCGCTCAAAATATTTTGATAAAAATGATGCAGTAATTCTCTAAGAAAAATAGGCTCTAAGTAGAAAGGTGCAAATAAACCGAACTATGTAACGAAAAGTAAAGTGGCTTGAAAGCCTCTTCCCTGTTGTCTTCTGCCCTCTGCCTCCTGCCTTGTCATAACGACAATTTTCAACACCGGCCTACTTATATAAAACCCATTTATTTGACATCTTTTACTGTATTAAAGTACCTTATACCAATTTAATGTGAAGCTGCATAGAAAAGAGCTTCTAGGATAAAGTTTTCAAGGGGCGACAATCGCCTCTCAAACCTTTAGCTTGCAGGGTTTAGAGGCGATTGCCGCCCCTTGAACGGGCAGCTGTTGAGAATCGTTATCTTATCAAGACTTGCTTAAACGTGACTGTTAGCGATAAGTTAACGCCCTTGGCGATCGCACAAAAGCTGTTGAGCAAGATTGATTTGCGGTTGACTTACATAGGAAGATTGGGGCCAAGAGGTAATCGGGAGTGTGTGTAAAAGTTTGTGACTTCTGATGATGGGCGTGATGGGATTTTCTCTGGGTGGTTAAATCGAGAGTTGGTGTCAGTCAATAATAATATAGACTTACAAAAACAAGTAAGTGACACAACATCACCGTCCACACTCCCCAGTAATGATATTTGCCCTAGTATGGAGGGGCAAGACAACCCTACTGATTCATGGTGGCAGCAGGTCAAATCTTACTCTGCTGGGTTCCGGGAACGGGTAGAATCCGGTGTAGCAGCAGTCAAAGAGTTTCTCTCTACCCTCAGCAGTGATGAGCGTTGGGGGGTAATGGTGGCTTTTGAGGAGGCGCAGCCTGCGATGTTTGGGCAATTGGTAGCCGAGGCTCCCGATTGGGTCGAGTGGTTAGGGTAAATTTGTGGTGTGTGTAAGGAAGGGGGTAGTTTAGTTGGCGTTGTTATACTGATTCTCTAAGAGGCTGTTTGAAAAGTCGGAGAGATGGTAAAAAAGCCCTCTCAGTATACGCTGTGAATAGATAGTAGACAGCACTGAGAGAGCAACATGAGTAAAGCATACCCCAGCAATCTGACCCGTGTTCAATATGAATTTCTGAGTGACATGATTCCAGAACCAAAACCTGGGGGTCGCAAGCGTGAAGTTGATATATGGGAAGTCCTTAACGGAATTTTTTATGTGCTGGTAGAAGGAGTTAGATGGCGATGCCTACGGCGGGCTACGCCTACGCTACCAGGTGACTTTCCTGTATGGCAGACGGTATACAGCTATTTTCGTAAATGGCGCAAAGACGGAACGTGGTTGAAAATTCACGATAGCCTGCGGCAGTGGACACGGATTGAAGAGGAACGGCATCGAAGCCCATCGGAAGCGATCATCGATAGTCAAAGCGTCAAGAGTGCAGCGATGGTAAGTCAATCTGTGGGTTTTGATGCAGGTAAGAAAATTAAAGGACGCAAGCGATTTATGACGGTCGATACCTTGGGATTAGTCTTGCGGGTCTTAGTCACGGCTGCCAATGTGGGTGAACGCGAGGGAGGTAAACTAGTTCTCAAACGGGTAAAACAGTCTCAAAAGCAGGTATCTCGTTTGACAACCCTCTGGGTGGATGGCGGCTTTGACGGTGAGCCGTTTATGCAGTGGGTGATGAATTTTTGCCGTTGGATTGTGCAGGTGGTGTTGCGCCCAGAGCAAACCAAGGGCTTTGTCTTGCTCAAAAAACGTTGGGTGGTGGAGCGCACTTTCGGTTGGGTCATGGGGTGTCGGCGATTGGTCAGAGACTATGAGTTATTGCCAGAAACATCAGAGACGTTTATCTACCTTGCTATGATCCGGATCATGGTGAGGCGATTGGCATAAAATTTGACCCCTCAAAACTTTTCAAACACCCTCTTAGATTCAGCAACATATCAAAATTCACAAACCTTTGTCAAATCAACTCCCTATTAACCCAAGTTGCTAGTTATCAAAAAACGCCTATTTTTAAGTACAAATATCTAAATTTTAGTATCCAAAATTACTAAAAAATGAAGTTTTTGTATCCTAACGATACCATTCTGTGGCACTAACTAGCAACTTACGTTATTAAGAGTTACGCGTTAATAACTCTGTTGCTTCTTTTAATACTTGAATAATTTCAGGTTTGTCAGAACTTATCACATCATCTGGTAAATGCTTGTGGTGTGGAAAAGTAGAAAGATTGGGAAAGTGAGGTGTATTATCATAACGAAAAACTAGGCAACTTCGTTCATCTTGAAAATGGTAACGGTAGTCGAGAAATTCTAGCTGATTACCTGTGATTAATAAGGCTTCATTTATTTCTAATAAATGTGTCTGATTGAAGCGCAGTCTAATTCTTAAATTCGCCCGTTGTGATGTTAGAATCTCTTCCTCATAACGTTCTACATAAACATTCTGACATTGAACAATTGCTTGTTCTACTTGATTGAGGTAATCAGATAGAATATTAGGCAGCATAGTTCAATCTTTGTTCTATTTCTTGCCGCAAAGCCAGGTAATGACGGTAATCATTTGCCCATTCTATAAATATGACATCATCTGATAATACTCCCTGAGTATATTGGTAAAAAAAATCTTCTGAGTCCATTTTTTGCTGGTTTTCATACACACTAAGTCGCTTGGCAACAGCAAGCAGAGCATCTAGCGATGATGTATATTGAATCGTCTGTTTACGCATTTTTTGATTCTAAAATAACCATGTTCTGGTTATTAGTATAGTCCAGATATCAGTAGACATCTTAGAGGATGTTTTGTCAGTGACTATTTCAGAAAGACTTACTCCTATGGCTTTCCCGCTTTGGCTTGCCGTAGACATCGCACAAAAGCTGTTGAGTAAGATTGACTTGCGGTTGTCGTATTTTGGTCGGTTGGGGCCAAGGGGAAAATGGGAGTGCGTTTATAAGTTTGTTGCTCCTGACGATGGGCGCTCTGGGATTTTCTCTGGGTGGTTAAATCGGAAGTTGGTGTCAGTCAGTAGTAATATAAATGTACCAACACCAATCACTGACACAACATCTCTCCCCAGTAATCAGGATATGGGCGGGCAGGAAAACTCTACCCATTCTTGGTGGCAGCAGGTGAAATCTTACGCTCCTGGGTTTATGGAATGTGTAGAATCCGGTGTGGATGCGGTTAATGAGTTTCTCTCTACCCTCAGCAGTGATGAGCGTTGGGGGGTGATGGTGGCGTTTGAGGAGCAAGAGCCGCAGATGTTTGGGCAGTTGGTGGCGGCGGCTCCTGATTGGATGCTGTGGATGGCGTAGTTTTGGGTTTGGGGCAGTGGCAACTGTGATCGAACTTTGGGGACGGTTGTAGGTCTGTGGGGTGCGATTGGCTGGCTGTAGTTTATTTCACTTTGTTATCCGGCTTGCTGGTTTAGCCAAGCTTCTAAATCTGTCACAACGGAAAAATCTAGTAACGCCTCTGCTAAAAGAGACAATTGCTCGATAGATAATCCTCGAATTCGTTCCATCAACGCTGCATCAATTTCCCCAAAACGACGATTTAGCTGACGTAGAATTAAATCCTGTTGTCCTTCTTGTTTAGCTCTTTCGCGGTCTTGCTGATAAAGTGGCTCTAATCGCATAATTAACTCCGTATCATCTGGCTCTAAATTTTGATTAACTCTCAAATTCTGGCAGAGGTTGTAAACATTAACTACCCACCAGATGTTGAAGTTAGCAAGTTAGTTAACAATCTCAAAACTGTCTCCAGTCGTTTAATTCGCAAGAAGTTCAATCAACAGGTTGATCGGTTCCATAACAAGCCCGTATTTTGGACAGGTGCGTATTTCGTCGCATCTTGTGGTGGTGTCACCCTTGAACAACTTAAATCTTATGTTGAGAAGCAAAGTCGTCCTGACGATTGAAGGGAGATTGACTCCCTCCAATCGTCCCGCAATTCCTCGTCACCGCCAAGTCTACAACTTTGGAGGGAGTACCCTTGCGGAGCTTTAGATGGCTTAAAAGTTTGATGAAACCTTTTCAGCTATCAGCTACGACAAGATGGAAGTTGTTGCAACTCCTGGGGATGGTTCTGGAAATAGTCCCCCAGCCAATTGCAGCCTTCGGTGAGGAGATCGTCAAGATTCAGGTTCCAAGAATAGATCATTGACCCACTACTAGAAATCAAACGGTTGCCATCTGGGGTAAAATTGAGGAATGTATTAAATGCACCGCCCATTGGGATGCGAGTAATAGGTGTGCCGTCGGCTTGCCAGATATAGATTGTGCTATCAATAGTCTTGGCAATCAACAATTGCCCGTCTGGGCTAAATTCAAAGCGACCAATTTGGTTGGTTTCGAGTGTGCGAATGAGTGTACCATCAGAACGCCAAAGTTTGATATTTTGATCAATTCCCACCGTCGCCAACTGCTGTCCGTCGTTACGGTGAGCGATATCAATAATCGCTGCACCATGATTGAGGGTTTGGATTAGATTACCCTCAGCCGACCAAATTACCAGTTTGCCAAAGCGATCGCCAACCATAAACTGCCCACTGGGAGAAAATCCCATTGCAGTGATTTCATTGGGTTGTCCTGATAGGGTTTTGAGCAATTGTCCGTCTCTTCTCCACAGGCGCAAGGTGCGTGTGGGGGTATTGCTAGAAGTTACTGTGATATAGGTTTGATTGTTGGGGCTAAAATAAAGCGAATCGGCATCTTTGATAGTCTTCAAAAATTTACCTTCACTACTCCAAAGTTGAATTTTATCGGGTTGATTACCAGAAATTGCCAACTCTTTGCCATCAGGACTAAATTCGATTCCTGGTTTAGAATGAGCCGCATCCATTTCTTGAATTAAATGCCCATTTGCTAACCTGAATTGTATTTTTTGCTGACGAATAGATAACAAAACTAAGCGCGAACCATCGGGACTAAATTTAATCACACTTTCCGGTAGATTAGTTTGTATTGTTGTGATTTCGCTGCCATCTGCCTTATATAACGTCATTTCTCCATTGAATTTTGTGGCAGCAATTGTCTGTCCATCAGGACTCAGAGTGGCATCCATAATTCTATTTTTAGCATCAGATTTTGCCCCAGCAATTTTTAGTTTCTCACCCGGTATTTGTATGCGGTTGATGCGTTGCTGATTTCCCACAACCACACGGGGAGTTTGTATTGGTGGTGTTAATGGAGTGGAGATTTTTTGAGGATGGATTTTCCAGAGTTTCAGCATCCCATCTGGGTGACTCGTGGCGATTATAGAACCATCAAAGCTAGAACTAAAACCAGAAACCAGCAATTGATGAGTTTTGATTTCTGCTTGTAAAGTTCCGTCTGGATGCCATAATTTAAGGGTGTTGAGGTTGGCAGAAATGTAAGCACCATCTTTTGTGCGGAAACTGTGCCAAAGGCGATCGCCTAAATTATGGGTGATGTTAAGATAGGTTTTGATCAACGCACCAGTTTTAATGTCTCGAACTTCCGGTTTTCCTTGGGCATTGATAAACACAATTGCATCGCCTTCTAAACTAATAGTAAGGTCAATACCCTGTTGAGGTGGAGCAATCTGCCTGGTGTGGAGTAATTTCCATTGCAAATTCAAGACTGCAACTTTGCCAAAGGCGTTGACTACTACAATATTGTTATCATTTGTGAATTGGACATCACTAAGAGTTTCTTGATCGAGTTTTAGCTTATTGACAAGAGTACCTGTTTTGAGATGCCAAACCTGGATTTCATAATCGGAGTTAGCAGAGACAATATACTGACCATCGGGACTAAAACTCAGAGAAGAAATGGAAATTGGGAAGCCCTGGAGAGTTTTAGTTTTGTGAGTTTTAATCGTCTGAATTTTCCTTCCTTGTGGTGTCCAAAGAGTTATCGCCCCGTCTTCACCTCCAGTTGCTAACTGTTGTCCATCACGGCTAAAGGCGATCGCTACCGCCGGGCTTTCTAGATGCCAACGATTTTGCTCATTAATCGTGGAAAGAACAGCTTGTAGGGCAAATAAAGGCGTATGGGTGGGTAAATATTTAAAAGAATGCTGTTTGGTCAATTGTTTGAGTCTTTGCGCTGATTTCATCGCCCCTAGCAAATCCTTCAGTTGATTGCCATCTGCACGCACTTGCAAAATTCGGCTTCCTTCTCGTTCTAAATTTAAGATATCTGCATTGGTTCTGAGTTGCTGTTCTGATTGCTGGAAGTAGAAAAACGTGCTGATGGTGCTAATTACAGCCGCAGAAAGCGCGATCACCCCAATTTGCAATTGTTTTTTGGTTTGATGTTGTACGGTTTTTAATCGCTCAATTGCTTGAGTTTCTTGTTGTATCGCTGTTTGGGTTTTGGATTGGGCGATCGCTAGTTCTTGGGCTTGGCTAGCAGACAAAAATTGATAATCACTATGACTCAAACTCAATCCTTTTGCCCAAACTAACGCCCACTGCAAGGCTTCATTTTGCAGCAAATATTGAGCATCTTGAGAAATTTCCCAAGCGGCGAGTTCTGCACCATAGGGACGGATAGCACGCAAAGCTTGTTCTGTCCAGGTATAATCAAACACGGTGGCGTAGATGCGGTTATAGATACTCAATTTGCCTTGACGTTTGACAACTAAACCAGAAAGACACAACTGCATTAACTCCCAACTATCTTCAGCAGAGAGTTCCCCTTGATTGAGCAATTGCTGATATAGTCCTAATGACCAACAAGCCAAAGATTTATTGTGGAGAATGCGATCGCGAATTGTTTGAAAATGCTGCTGTCGGTCATTTGCTAACCAATGTTCAATCATTTGCGATCGCACAATCGCTTCTACTGCTGGAGTTTCCCATCCCGATGCAATAAAAGTATTTGATGTATTAATTAGTTGACATAGCCATTGAGTTAAAAATGGTTGTCCACCAGTCCAAGCCAAAATTTCTGCCATCACCTTGGTAGGATTTGCAGCCACCTCAATTAAGCCTTGTTCCAGGGGTTTGGCTTCAGACAATTGAAAACCTGTAAGTTCGATAGCACGACTATCTACATTTAGTGGTGTAAATTTATTATCGGCGATTAAATCAGTGGGTGTCGCCACACCAAATAAGGCAAAGATTAATCGTTGAAATTGGGGTTTATCAGCGCGTTTGTTGTAGCAGGCTCTCACAAAAGCAAAAAAATCATCCTTAAATTCTAGATTGAGAATACTGTCAATTTCATCTACAAAAACGATAATTTGCTGAGAGATATTTGCTAGTAAAACTTCTTCCACAAATTTACTCAGCCGCAAAAATGGATGCAGTAAAGTATTTTGAGACCACCAAGATTCTAAATCAATTTCAATCTTAAGTTCACTAGCAAAATGGCTGACAAATCCGCCATAAAACTCATCTGCACTCACTTGATAAACGCAGAGTTCACGCATTTCAAAAGCAACACAAACAAATCCTTCTGACTGTAAGCGCGACATTGTACGCACTCGTAAACTCGATTTACCCATTTGTCTAGAGTTGAGAACATAGCAAAATATTCCGGCTTTTAATCCTGTATATATATCACTATCGGCTTGACGATGAACGTAAATTTCAGTACCTTCTCGTAAACTACCACCGACTTGATAATGGTTGTAATTGTTCATGTTTGAATTCCCAAACGTTCACGAAAATATTGACGGTAAAGTTCGTAGCGTATAGATACTTGGTGTTGCTGTAGCTGAATTAATCCCAAGTCATAGAGTTTCACCACATGATCGAGATGGAAGTGTGGTTGAATGGAAATAGCAGCATCAGCCGAGGCGATCGCTTTCAATGGTGCAAGTAAATGAGAATGAGTTTGTAGCTTATGCCATTGCCTTTCTAGATGGCTGCGGTAGATACTATTGGGAGTTGCTGCGGTATTGAGCAATTTTTCAAGGGAAGTTGGGTTTTGAGCCAGAAATTGTAAAGTCAAGGTGACAAGGTAAGGATGTCCGCCAACAATTGCAGTTAATTTTTTTATCTCTTGCTGACTCCAGTGCAATTGATACTGATTTAGTAAAGTGAGGATTTCTGTGGAATTTAGTTCTGTCAGTTGAATTTCTGTACCTGCGTTAAATGGTGATTGGTTAATATCAATTTGGGTGTAAACTTCAGTGTGTAGAACTATCAAACGTAACTGAGTCCAAAGCAATTTGGTTTTAGCATCTTCATGCCAAGTTCTCAGCATTCCGAGAAATTCACCAGCAATTAATTGATGAGCAAATAGGCGATCCACTTCATCTAAGGCAATGACTAAGGGGATATCATCAGTTAAGAGATATTTTTGTAAATAAGTTCTACACTTGATTTTGCTATTGCCTAAACTTTTGCGCCAATGAGTTTCGATATCCACTGTTAAATTCAGCGTATATGTGACACTAGCAATAAACCACTGTAAGAAACTATCTAAACTGCCAAAATCATCAGCCACCGCATCCCGCAGATTGATAGCGATCGCACGATATCCTTGTTGTTGAGCATACTTGAGAACTTGCGCCATAAGTGTGGTTTTACCAAACTGAATTGGTGCTTTAATACGGAGTAATGCCCCTGGTTTATCAATCTCTGCACAACAAAATTCCCACTGGGATGGTTGATGTTTAATTCCCTGGTAAGATTGGGGCTGATGGGTTTGCCATCGTCGCTGAAGGGCTTGGCGAAAATTGGTTTTTTTCACCTCTTCTTGGAGTGCTTCTGAAAGCAATTGCCATAACCGCCCGCCGACTTCACTAACATACTTCACGGTAAGATAAGACTCAGCCGCGATCGCTTCATAAGTTTTACCTTCCCATGCACCCTGCAAAACTTGGATTTCAACATCACTCAGATGCTTTTGCGTAGTCTGTAGCATCAACTGATCAACGAGTTGTTGAGCAGCATTCCATTGAAATCCAGCGTCTAAGCTCATAACCCTAAATTAGAAAGCGATGTTTATCTTCTAACATAGGATTTCTCAATAATTCCCCTTAATACCCAAACAACCAGAACAAACCGTGATTACTTAGCAATGGGGAATAGTTAGCAGGATTTTTCCGGAAAAAACCGGAATTTATCGCCTCAAACAACCGGATTTCTTCCGGCTGACAATGGCAGTACGCATCAAGCATCATACAAATATGAGTGCAACTACTGAAATATGTATTTTGTTTCCAAATCTGTAACTCAATCCTGAATCTGAGTATTTATTAGCTAACTTGAGACTGCAAGATTTACTGATATTTTTCAATCAATATTCTATGCTGCAACACTTTTCTCAACAAGCCTTAGTTAAATCAACTATTATCGGATGTCTGCTTTTTTCTAGTTCGCTAATTCCCTTACAATCTACCGTTGCTAATCCGCAAATTTTGACTACACCACAAACAAAGACGATCGCTCAACAAGTGCTTCAAGATGCGATCGCTAAAGCGAAACTTGATAATACTGCAAAAGTCGTTCAAGTTGCTCGAATTGCTAAGGGCGATATGTGGATGTACAATCCTGTACCTTACTGGAAAATTGCGATCGCCGATCAGCGTCAAAGTTTGGTCTATTTCACCACTGATAATGGCAAGTTTAGAGTCTTGATGCAAAGGAACGGGCAAAATATCCATTCTCTGGGAAAACCTACCCAAGAAGTACCGCCAACGGCAATGATAACAGCAGCGATTCGTCTGGCGAAAGAGTGGGGCTATCCTGGACAACCTGCATTAAATAATATTTCATCTGCAAAGACAACCTGGGCAAGTGGTTGTGAAAATGTTTCGGCTCCTCATGCTTGCGATCCCTTTCTTAGCCGAGGCTGGAAAATTACCATTCCCCACCAACGCCAACGCTGGGTATTTCGAGGTGAAAGAGCGGACGATTTACAATTGATTGCACGTACTAATCCTGTTATGGAAAGCGGTTTACCGATTCCGGTAGTTAACGAAATCAAGCGCATCGCCAGCAAACACTTGCAAATCTTACCCTCAGTTGTGCTGATTACGAAAATCGAGCCTCAAACCTTTACTGATAGCTGTTTAGGATTAGGGAATTTAGCCCAATCCTGCGCTCAACAAAAAATTCGGGGCTATCGGGTGACGGTGGCGGGAAAGTCCCAAGCACGGCAAATATATCGGATTAGCAACGATAAAGTTAATATTCGCACCGAAGCGATCGCCGGACTTCCTACTCGCACTGATGAGATACCAACTGCGATCGCTCGCACAGTCTTTAACGCCGCCAAATCAGACTTGAAACAACCCATTGCCAATCTCAGCATTACCCAAGTTGCACCAAGATTCTATTGTTTCCGCAGTCCCACGGCTGCACCCAATGAACCTTGTATACCAACGCAGAAACTTGACGGTTGGAATGTCACGGTGACAAATTTTCAGAAATCACTGAATTACACTGTTAATCTCAGTGGCAAGATTCTTAGCAAACGATAGCTGAGTGCTGAGTATAAATCCATTAGATACAAGACTTTTAGTAATTAACACCGCCCTAATTTAAGCGAATACGAATATACAAACAAAATAAGCTTATGATGCTAACACGATGCCTGCGGCGAGTGAAGCTATCGCTCGCTTTGATTCTTGCTTCTCAACTAATTTACTCTGTTCCCATTTATGCGGCAGATGCTAGGATAACGATTTCTAAAGCTTGCCGTGTAGAACTAATTGGTGAAAGTACCCGACGCTGGAACGAAATTTCTGGAATGTCCCCGACTGATAGACTCCCCGCAATGATCAGAGAGCTAGAAAATGCTGAACGGCGAGGAGATACAACTTTTACAATCCAGACATTAGATTTTGCGCTCAAGGCAATTGCTACTCAAGTACAATCACTGACATATAAGGATAATCCAAAACTTCCTACCATTCTCGATCAAATCGTGGTCTTAGCTAAACCTTTACCGAGTGGGTATAGTTTAGGCAAAACTCATATCTTGACAGAATCTGCGATCGCCTATGGAAAAATTGGCCACTTCACCATAGGACAACAAACGCTACAGCTTGCGGCTGAGTCGGTATCAGGAATTCGCTATACTCCTAAAGATTTAGTTGCGGCGCACATTCGTCTTGCAGAAGGGTGGATTGCTCTCGACCAACCGGCGGAAGCTGCATCTTCCCTCAACTATGGGTTTGAGCAAACTATCAAAAATCTGACAGATACTTACACAAGACGTGAGTTTTTGTCACAAATAGTTAATTTATATCTCCAAATTTACCAACCCACAAAAGCTTTAGAGGTGCTAAAGCAACTTTCTCCTCAAGATTACGATCCTGATATTACTGTCACTCAGATTGCTGCTACCTACTTTGAAGCTAGAGACCCAGTAAAAGCAAAGAAATTACTAGATCCATTGCTCAAAGCAGCACTAGCAATTAAAGATGTGGAACAGCGGGAAATTAAATTAATGAATTTGGTGCTGCACTATGCACCCAGTGGAGATTTAGGGCGATCGCAGCAAATTGTTTCCCTAATGAAACGCCCTAATTCTTTCCGGGCTAGAAGTTGGTTGACAATCGCCGCAGAAAGTCGCAAATTTAACCAGCCAGAAATTCGCGAATCTGCGATCGCCCGTTTAGTTGCTGATGCTAAAGCCGCTAAAATAGCCGATCAGTTTGGCGGACGCTTCGATAATGAATGGTATGGCGAGATGTCAAATTTAGCTCAAACTCGCGGCTATCAGCCAGAACTCAAAGCCCTGATTGCTGAACTGCGTGCGGTGAATGTCTTGGGAATTGTCCTGCAAGATTTGATTGCTAATAAGCAGTTTACAACTGCTCGGCAAATGGTACCACGTCCGATGATCGTACAGATAGATGCAGGCTATTTCGATGAAAGCGATCGCTGGCTGGATAATATTGCCATAGCCGCCCTTGAAGCCGGACAAACCCAGGATGCAGAAGCCAGAATTACTGGGGAAAAAACCGATGTGCGGCGATTGCTGCGGTTTGCTCAAGCTTTCCATCGCCGTGGTAATGTTGCTGTTGCCGATCAATTATTCACTCGTAGCCAAGTAATAGCTAATAGCATTTCTGCTTTACCTACTGCTATCACAACTCATGCGGCGATCGCCAATGCTTTGATTTCCACCAATCGTCCAGCTGATAAGCTATTGAATCGAATTGTCACGCTGATACAAACAGAAAAAGCATTGCCACAACAAGCACAATTATTGCTATCAATCAGTGCAGAATTTGACGCAACGCCATCGGCTTATTTTACACTGGCAGAAAAATTAAAGTTACTTCAGCAAGTAGATTTTGCTACCTTAGCAGGTAATCAAGCGATCGCCAATCGTCAGCCAGAGGAAGCATCCCGTTTCATTGGTTACGCTGGGAGAAATCCTAGCGAAAAGTTGGACTTTGCTTTACGAGTTGTGGAACTAAATCTGAGTCAAGGCAATTTGACAAAAGCGCGATCGCTCCTCAATATGCCTATACAAACCCTCCTGAATGGGTCAGAGTCTTCTTTGCCACCGATTGCAGAACGTTCCTGGGGGCGGATTGCATTGAATCTTGTCCGCACAGGAGATATCAAAACTGCGATCGCCATTGCTCAGAATGTCACACCATCGCCAGAACGCGAACAATTACTGCAACGCTTACGCTGTTATCAGGACTGAGACATTGCATTTAAGTTTTAGAGGTGGGATCGCTTAGTAATGATGAACATGAGCAGATAGGAAAACCTCTGTGGTTCTTGCTGGCAACAGGTAAAATCTCATAAGCTATTATGCTTGCAAGTTGCACAATAGTCAAAGCTGGAAACCAAGATAACTATTAACTAGGAGAGTTGCGTGATCTGCCAAGGCGCGTGTCTAAATCCTACTTTCTGACAAAGTTAGACGGGTCTTGATCTCGTCGATGCTGAGTCGGAATGGGGTCTGGCTGTCCATCACCCGCAAAGGCTGCGGTTTTCTCCAACGATTCCCGCAATCGCTTGGCCGCATAAATGGACATATCTCGCGGGACATTTATGCGATCGCGCAAATATCGTAGGGCGACATCAGATCCCGATGGAGCTATGCACTCAACCCCTGTCATCATGTGTGTTAAAGCACAACGTAAGGCTTGATCAAACAAGCTATCATCTGAGGGGTTGACGCGGATAATATTGATGCGATGCTCAATAGTTCTTTGAAGAGCTTCCATTCGGGAGTTTTCGGGTTCTGAATAAGCAACATCTGGTAGTCCAAACCAGGGGCCGTTATCTACCCGCGCTTTATTGATCAGCGTCTGGGTTTCGCCATTTTCCCAACACCCTCCCATTTGGGGCGGCAAATCGTGTACGTGGGTATGAAAGTCACTCTGGGTACCTCGGTAGGTATCTCGGCTTTCCATTGCCGCGAACCATGCACTCAAATTAGGATTTTCCTCTCGCAGTGAGTAGCCCTTGTAGTAGTAAAGGCTGGCATTCATCCGTTCGAGATATGGCGTAAAGATAACATCGACGATGCCGAAGCTATCTAAAAAATAAGGACTGGAGGTGCGGTCTAGAGCCTCCTCAACCTTAGCCACCACTGTCATAAATTGCTTTCGGTTGCGTTTTTCTTGTTGAGTGGAAATTACTGGATAGCACAGCCAAGCGCACCAGACTCTAAATAAAAGCCGCTCTAATTGGCGTAAAGGAAGTACTGTGTCGTCTTCCATTCCTTGACTTAATGGCCCAAAAACATTTTCCAAAGCGATCAAAATATCATCGCTTTCTTTAATAATCCGTCCATCTAACTCAATCGCCGGGAGCATTCCTGATGGCACCTTACGTTTGTACCAACTTTCTTTCTCCCCGTAGCAAAACATTGTCACTATTTCAAACTGAGGTTTATCAAGCCACTCTGCTTCACAAAGAATTTGCACAGGCTCTTAATGTAGTAATTTTGGTCAAAACTAATCTTGAAACTCATGCTCGTAGCCATGTAATTTTATTTTCCAGCGACCTAAATTTGATAGCCGATAAAATTATCGATTATTACAAACTTCGCTTTCAAATCGAGTTTAACTTCCGTGATGCCAAGCAATTTTGGGGGTTGGAAGATTTTATGAATCTGAGCCAAACTGCTGTGACTAATGCGGCTAATTTGGCATTTTTTATGGTTAATTTATCTCATCATCTTCTTGCTGATTTCCGCATCCTTAATCCCAACTCCGGCATTATTGATCTTAAGGCGCACTATCGTGGCTTTCGATATGTTCATGAAATCTTAAAAATGCTTCCCGAAAAACCTGAGCCGATTTTATTAACTCAAATTTTTGCCAAGCTTACTTCTTTGGGACATATTTATGCCGTTTCTACAGGCTTGAAAGCCTCGTAAATTGGCTAAGGTATTGAGCATATCAGGAATTATTAGCGATCGCCCGACAGTAGAGTGCGATCGCTTATTTATCTGTTAAAAATTACGGCTCTTCCGTACCTGTTATGCTAAAAATGTCTGTAAATAAGTTTGAAACCCTTATTGGGCAATAATAACAGGAATTATGATTACCATTTGAGCCTTAGTTCTGAAATTGAGTTAATAACTGCCTGTAAGCCTTGATTTTAAAGGGAAATTTTGGAGTTTAATTAAAATTTCAGCATAACACCTACTGAAGAACCAAAATTACAGAATTCGCCCAACACAAATTAGACTCTTGACTTATAAAATACGTAGTCCTAATATTTAGCTAAACTAAATATTAGGACTACATCAAACTCGTGACTAGACTTACGGGAAATACTAATTTGTCAAAATCACTTGCAAGTAGCTCTCAAGCGGTGATTTTAGAAACACAAGGACTGACGCGCTACTTCGGTAAAGCAATTGCTGTCAATGATTTGAGTATTACAGTAGAACAAGGCGAGGTATTTGGCTTACTCGGCCCCAATGGAGCAGGGAAAAGCACAGCCATCAAGATGTTGACTACGCTATTGCCTCTGAGTGCAGGCAGCGCAACTATAGCTGGCTATGATGTAACTCATCAGGCTGCTGCTGTCAGAAGGCTATTTGGCTATGTACCACAAGCTCTTTCGGCTGATGGGAGTCTGACAGGGTACGAAAACCTCTTAATCTTTGCCAAGCTATACGATATTCCTGTTAAATATAGGCAAAGGCGTATCCGAGAAGTGCTAGATTTCATGGGTTTGCAAGCAGCAGCCCATCGTTTAGTACGTAATTACTCTGGCGGCATGATTCGCAAGCTAGAAATTGCCCAATCAATCATGCACCAACCTAAGATTTTGTTTTTAGATGAACCAACTGTAGGGCTAGATCCCATTGCCAGGACTCAAGTATGGCAACTTGTACAGCAACTGCGTACAGATTACGGTACAACCATATTTTTAACCACTCACTTTTTAGAAGAAGCCGATAGTTTGTGCAGTCGAGTGACGATTATGCAGCAAGGCCGAGTTGTGATTACAGGCGCACCCAGTGATTTAAAAGCTTCCTTGGGTAAGCCAAATGCAACCTTAGATGATGTCTTTATTCATTACACAGGCGATCAATTAACATCAGGAGTTAACTATAGTGATACAGCCAGAACCAGACGGACGGCTCAACGGTTGGGTTAAGAGAAAACTTTCTTACCGCGACAATCTGATTTCTACAACTATTCAAATATTGACAAAAACTCTCGTGATTGCAGAGATGGAAGTGCGGAAACTCCGGCATGATCCTACTGATTTAGTAATTCGAGCCGTGCAACCATCACTGTGGTTGTTGATTTTTGGACAAGTCTTTACCAAAATTCGGGCAATTCCCACAGGTGATTTACCTTATTTAGACTTCATGGCTGCGGGTATTTTAGCGCAGAGCGTGTTATTTGTAGCAATTTTTACAGGTGGAATGACACTGATTTGGGAACGAGACTTAGGGTTTGTGCATAAATTCCTTGCCAGTCCGACACCAAGAGTAGCAATGGTATTAGGTAAGTCTTTAGCCTGCGGAGTGCGCTGTTTATCTCAAATATTTATTATCTACGTGTTAGCACTCTTATTAGGAGTCAAGCTTAATCTTTATCCCTTGGCTATTATCCAGGTGCTATTAATTGTCCTGTTGGGTGCTGCTTGTTTTTGCGCCTTTTCGTTAATTATTGGCTGTTTGGTGAAAACCAGAGAACGGATGACAGGAATTGGTCAGTTGTTAACGATGCCGTTGTTTTTTGCTAGTAATGCCATCTATCCGATTTCTATGATGCCCAACTGGTTAAAATTTCTGTCTCACATTAATCCTTTAACATACCAAGTTGATGCACTGCGTGGCACGATGTTAGCGAATGGAAGTAGCATATATGGCTTTGGTTGGGACTGTATAATTCTGTTGTTAACATTAATAGCCTTGACTTTAATTTGTGGAAGACTTTATCCACGAGTAGCAATGTAATAAAGGAACAAACTAAACAAACTTAATTACACACACTGTTTTTTGTTCCTTTGTAAGAATTCAGCACCCAGGAGTCAGAAGTCAGAATTAATAAGGAATTTATTCTGATTTATACATTTAGTCATCAAATATTATTCAGTTTTTTCAACTATTCTGGCTCCTGAACTCTTACGTTCCTTTTATTTACTTAATCACTTTTGACTAATTGTTGTAGGAGTAATAGCTGCATATTGTTCAGATGTCAGTACAGCTTCTTGAATATTAACAGGTTTAGGAAGTAAACCATTTTTATAGAAATAGTCAGCAACTCTTTGTTGTTCTCTAATTAACTCAGGCGAAATAGCTCTTAATCCATAGCCACGACGACTTAGTACCAAATCCATCACTGCTGGATCTAGTTTTTGATGAGGCATAATTAATTTTGCTGTCTCCTTGGGATTAGCTTCTGCCCAGCGTTGGATTTTATCAATTTCCTCAATTACAATTCGGAGTAATTCTGGATTATCGATAGCAAATTGTTTCCTACCGATATAATATCCACCTGGAGTATCAAGTCCTTCGGCAGTTTTAATAATCCGTACTTTACCTAATTTTTCAGCCCTCGCTAAATGAGGATCACCAGTTACCCACACTGGAATTTTACCTTCTAGAAATGCACTACTAGCTTCTACGTTAGGTATACTTAAAACTTGAATATCTTCAGGTTTTAGACCTACATCTTCCAAAGCTCTAATTATGAAATAGTGAGAAGCAGAAGCTTTTTGAAAAACTACTTTTTGTCCCTTAATATCTTTGATGCTCTTAATAGGAGAATCTGGGGGAACTGCGATCGCACTTCCTCTACCACTTTTTTCGGTGCGTCGTGAACCAACCACATAAACAATATCAGCACCAGCAGCTTGGGCAAAGATTGGCGGTGTTTCTCCTACAGAACCCAAATCGATTTTATCTACATTCATCGCTTCCATAAGCTGTGGCCCTTGAGCAAATTGCGCCCATTCGACTTTGATACCCAAGGGTTTTAGACGTTTTTCTAATACTCCTGTCACCCTCACCAAATCGCCAGCTTGTTGATACCCCATACGCAGAACTTTCGTTTTGATGCCACTGGTAGCTGATACATTCGTTGTAGTATTAGATGTTGGTAATTTTGAGGTTGTGGGTTTGCAACTACTGAGAACTAAGGCAGTTGATAAACCCAACAAGCCTGCTGTACCAAACCGGATAAAACGGCGGCGAGTGTTGAATATTCTAGTCATACTTGCAATGAAATAAATAATTCCTGAGAGAAGGTGTTGAAAGTCAAGTTAGGAGTATAGGGATATACAAAACATCCAATGTTTTGTTAGTCATGAGTAAGTCCTAATTCTAGTTATTAACTCCTACAGGTAAAAATCCACCTGCCTGCATTTTCCATAACTTGTAGTAAGCACCACGGCGTGCTAGCAGTGTGGTATGAGTGCCATCTTCGATAATGCGACCTTGGTCAAATACCAAAATGCGGTCTAGATGGGCAATAGTAGATAGTCTATGCGCCACTACAATCACGGTTTTCCCATCCATCACTGAATCTAAAGTATCTTGGATCGCTTTTTCAGTGATGGAATCGAGGCTGGAGGTGGCTTCATCTAGAATCAGAATTGGTGCGTCTTTGAGGATAACTCGTGCGATCGCAATCCTTTGTCTTTGTCCTCCAGAAAGTTTGACACCACGTTCACCCACCAAAGAATCATACCCTTCCTTAATCTGAGCGATAAAATCGTGAGCATAGGCTTGACGCGCTGCTTCAATCACTGCCTCGTCGGTCGCATCTATTCGCCCATAACGAATATTTTCTATTAATGTCCGATGGAACAGAGATGGATCTTGGGGAATCAAGCTAATTTGGGAGTGTAGGGCATCTTGAGTCATATCTTGAATATCAACCCCATCAATAAGAATCTGTCCAGATTGGGGGTCGAATTGACGCAAAATCAGATTGACGAAGGTGGATTTTCCAGAGCCAGAGAAGCCAACAAGCCCGACACGCTGGCCTGGTTTGATGATGATAGAAAGGTTTTCAAATACTTTTTTCCCAAGTGAGTAGCTAAAATTCACTTGGCGAAACTCAATCTGTCCCTGAGTGATTGAATGGGCGATCGCATTATCTCGATCAATAAGTTCATGGGGTTGAACAATAGTGAGAACGCCATTAGCAATATTACCGATATGTTCAAAAAATTCGAGAAACCGTTTACTTAAATTTCGGGCTTCGCTGATGATTAACAGTGACAAACTGGTGGCGACAACGAAATCGGCGGCAGCAATTTTACCCTGACTCCAGAGTAAGAGCGAGTAATACAAAGTGCCGATTTTTAGGATTGCTGCTGAGATATACTGAAACCAACGGATTCGCTCCGAGTACCAATTGGACTTTCTCACCTCTTTGAGTTCGTGCCTTAACCGCTCATTCAAATAACGTCGTTCAAAACCCAGGCGAGCAAATAGTTTGCTACTAGTAAGATTTGTTACTGCATCTACGATGATACCAGTTGTCTCACTTCTGGCGGCTGCGGCTCTCCGGGAATAAATTCGGCAGCGAGTTGCCAACCAGAACGAAATACTGATGAACAGAACTGCCCACGCTCCCACGAGTGCAGCCAGAGGAGGATAGGCGCGATACAGTAAAATCGTGGCGACGATATACACGATAATTACTGCCATAAATTCACTAATCAGCATTTGCATCGTCTGTGTGACACCCAGAGAAGTTTCGCTAATCCGATGTGCTAATGACCCCGCAAAACTGCTGCTTAGGTAGCGATGAGAATGATGCTGCAAGTAAGCATATAGAGAACGGACGATGTGCTGTCGGTGGATCGGATGGAGGATTGTCTGTAAGAGTCCAGCCGATCGCCCGAATACCACTTCACCCACACTCAAGGCGGTGAACAACATCAGGGGTTGGCTCACGGCATCAAAAATCTGCTTACTGTCCCCTGGCGATCGCGTTACACTCCGGATGATTTCGCCAATGGCATAAGGCAACATAATGCCACAAGTTGCGTGTATTACCTCGAAAATCACCATTGCCACATACCACCAACGGAACTGGTTCACGAAATAGCAAATGAACTTAAAGGTTGTCTCAGGCAAGGGTGGTGCATCGGCAGCACGTTGAAAGGATTGAAATTTTCTGGACTTTTTGGGCATGAATGCTGAATTAATTTTCATTCCTAACGCAGAGAATCACCCTTGCGGTATTCGGCAGTGATGTCGTCTAGCTTTTGTTTTAAATTGTCGTCGAGTTTTACTTCTGTGGCTTTGAGTGTGTCAGCAAGTTGTTCTGGACGGCTAGCACCAATAATGGGAGCAGTAATAATTGGATTAGCCAGCACCCAAGCTACTGCTAGGGTAGTGAGTGACAATCCAGCGAATTCTGCAACTGTACGTAATTCCTCAACAGTATTAAACTCGCGATCGCGCCAATAACGTTCTTGATAACGTTCCGCCGCAGTCCCCAGAGTAAAACGTGTACCTTCCGTAGGGCCTTGAGCAAGGTTATGTTTACCAGTCAGTAAACCACCTGCCAAGGGATTGTAAGGAATTACACCCAATCCTTCTTCTTGTGCTAGGGGCAAAAGTTCTCGCTCAATCTCGCGGAATAACAAATTGTAGCGGGGTTGAATGGAAACAAAACGAGTCAAATTTCGCACCTCGGCGCGACCCAAGGCACGGGCGAGTCGATAAGCTAAGAAATTAGAAACCCCGATATAACGTACCTTACCAGCACGAACTACAGTATCCAATGCTTCTAGAGTTTCATCTAGAGGAGTTGAAGCATCATCAGAATGTAATTGGTACAAGTCAACATAATCAGTTCCCAATCTTCTGAGGGAAGCATCGATCGCATCTAAAATATGTTTGCGAGAAGCACCTTGATCCCAAGGCGCAGGGCCAACCCGGCCTACAGCCTTAGTAGCTAAGATAAAATGTTCGCGTTTGCCTTTGAGCCAACGCCCAATAATTTCTTCGGTGCGTCCAGCGGTAGCTAAACCTCCGCCAAGCGGATAAACATCGGCTGTATCGAGAAAATTGATACCAGCTTCAGCCGCAGTATCGAGGATACGCCTAGAAGTTTCTTCATCTGTCTGCAACCCGAAGGTCATTGTACCGAGACAGAGGCGAGAAACAGTTAATCCAGTTTGACCGAGTTTGGTAGTTAGCAACGTTATAGAATTGCTCATGGTGCTGCTGTTGTAGGTGTGGAGATTTAAATGCGGAATATTTGGGCGTTTATCTGGGGTGCTGTCGTCGCAATTCTTGGTGGACTAATCGGTTTAGGTGGTGCAGAGTTTCGCTTACCAGTTTTAGTCAGTGTTTTCAACTATCGAACCCTACAGGCAATTATTATCAATCTCATTGTGAGCCTCGTCACTGTTACCTTTTCATTCATTTTTCGGAGTGGTGTTATTGGTCTTGAGAATGTTTTGGCAAACCTGACAGTAATTATTAATATTCTCGCAGGCTCTCTGATTGGTTCTTATATTGGGGTTAACTATGCAACCCGAATCAACGAACGAACATTAAATAAGGTTGTTGTTGTTTTTCTATTTTTCCTGAGCTTTGTACTGATTGGGCATAATTTCATTTTCAGTTTTCAGAGTTGGCAACTGCCAGACTTACTGAGAATCGGTATAGGCTTTGTAGCGGGAATTGTGATTGGGATATTTAGCAGTATGCTTGGTGTCGCAGGTGGTGAGTTAATTATTCCTACGATCATTTTGGTGTTTGCAATTGATATCAAATTAGCAGGAAGCTTAAGCCTTGCAATCAGCATTCCCACAATCATGATGGGTCTATTGAAATATAGAAGTCAGGGACGGCTTGACGAAGTTAAATCAGAGCAAAGTTTCATTGTTTCAATGGCATCTGGTTCGATACTAGGAGCATTTATTGGCAGCAACCTTTTGAGGTATGTAGCAAGTTCTTGGTTGTATGTAATTTTGGGTGTGATTCTATTTTTATCGGCTTTGAAGTTAGCAAGGCATAAGCCATCTGCATAATAGGAATATTAACCAGCAAAGGCATCAGTTATTACTGAATTAGCTCGATGCTACTACAGAAGCCTGACGACGACTCTGAGAAACAAACCACTGTTGCAATTTCAAATCAGTGTAAACTTCATCGGCAATAAAATGATCGCCTTCAGGCAGTACAGTAAAATCTACAGTTCCCCCCAATCCGCGCAAGGTATCGACAATCTGCTGTGTATCTTCAACTGAAAGTTTTTCGTCCTTAGCACCTTGGAATATTTGGATCGGAATTTCCTTGAGTGCAGCTAGCTGGCTGATTTCTAACGTCTTGGGTACACGACCAGACACCGCTACCAGACCAGCGAAGCGACCAGGATGAGAAGCAGCAATGTGCCATGCTCCAGCCGTACCTAAGCTGAACCCAGATAAAATGACACGGGACGGATCGATAGGCCGGGAGGCGATAAAATTATCCAACAAAGCGATTACATCTGATTCTCGCTCTACCCAAGTCTGCCCTTCGGGAAGTTGGGGTGCTAAAAAGAAATAAGGTAAGGGGCTTGATTCATTCACATAACGAGGTAAACCCCACTTTAGCAGCACATTTAAATCATTGCCGCGATCGCGCGCGCCATGCAAAAACACCACCAGAGGCGCAGGTTTGTTAGCATCTTCAGCAACAGCCGAGAACAGATAAGGCAATAAACCAGAACGACGTTCAATAGCCATAGTTGTAATTCCTCTGTATGTTTGGTGGTCAGATCCCCGACTTCTTTAAGAAGTCGGGGATCTTGTAGTCTCACAGCAAAGATTTAAGCTATTACAAGGTTTTTATCAGCTTGTGGAGATGCAAGGTTGTTTACCTTGGATTCAATCGCTGTACCCTTGAAGAAGTTGGGATTAGCTTGGGTGTAGAACTTATAAGGATTACCGAAGACATAAGCTTTGAAGTCAGCTTCGGAAATCACTCCTTCTTGCACTAAATCCCAGCTTTCTGCTAGAGGATCTGTTAAGTCAGGTACATCCCAGTGACCGACATCAGAGGAATAGATGGCGTTGATTTTCACACCCAAGGGATTGGCTTTGTCGTTGAATGCTGCACTGATGGTGCGATCGTCAGATTCAGAACCAAAGAAGAAAGTGTTCACCCAGCGATCGCGGATATCTTCTATAGTTTCAATTCCCGCAGCCGCAAAGTCTTCGAGTTCGTTACCCACGGGTGAACGACTATGACGGTTGAAGGAAGAACCCAGAACACTCCTTGTGAGTTCTTCTTTACTTAGAGGATGGGCTTCGAGGAACTCACTACCGAAACGCTCAAACAATGCGTACAACTCATTAGCATTAGTGAGTTCTGGGTTGTAGTTTTGCAGACCTATGAACTACCCACAATTGGCTTCGCCTGAACTGTGGGTTTCTACATCCCCCAGTTCGTTTTTAGCGAGTTTTTCTGTAGATTTTTGTCGCTTCTTCGCCCCTAGTTGCCTCATCGATCCAGATTGCTTACGCTTACCAGTAGATGTGGGAGAGCTAGGCGACTCTGCGACTACGAGGCTAGTTCCTAACCCCGGTAGAGTACCTTTAGACCAATAAAGCATTACTTCGGCAGCAGCAATATCCCTATCCTGCACGTATCCGCAAACAACACAATTATGAACTCGAATATCAAGAGTTTTTTTATGTTGATGACCACACTTCGGACAGGTTTGACTAGGCTTTACTTTCTTCGTTGGAACTTCTACAAATACACCACCAATTTGCTCAACTTTGTACTTGATGGTATTGCGAAGCATTCCAAAAGCAACATCTAGTATTGACTTATTCAGTCCTGCTTTTTGCTTTTTACGCTTGCCTTTCTTTGCTTTACTAGTCATGTTTTTTACTTCTAGTTTTTCAGTCGCAACGAAGCTATTACCGCTTACAATTTCTGCTGCTACTTGATGTACCCAGTTTTGTCTTTGATTACCAACTTTACGAACTAGCTTAGTAACCTTTGATTGGGCTTTTTTATATCGTCTAGAAGCTTTAATTTTTTTGTTTCTATTTGGTGCGCGTTTACGCCTCTTCTCCTTAGAAGCTTTTTTGATTTTCTGTTCAGCATTTCTCAAAAACTTAGGAGCATCGATTTGTTGATGATTCTCTCCATCCGTAATTGATAATGCTGCTTTACAACCTAAGTCAATACCAATTGCACCAACTGGTAGAACTTTAGGCTTTAATGCTTGGTCTAGCACATCAACAGTAATAGATGCGTACCATTTACTATTGCGATAAACGATAGTGCAAGTAGTTGATTTACCCCAACCCAAAGCCTGCCCCCGCATCTGAATACGTCCAATTTTAGACAGATTGAGATATCCGTTTTCGCCTTCAGATTCTACTTTAAAACCTGCACAGTCTGGATAAGTCCATCCTGAATAATGTCTAATTGACTTAAATCTCGGACGCTTACCTAGCCCTTTAAACCAACGCTCAAATGCAAAATCAACACGTTTTAATGTTGCTTGCAGTGCATGGCTGGGAAGTTCTTTGTACTCTACCCAAACATCTTTAAATGCTGGCAAACAATTCTGTTGCTCAAAATAATCAACTTTGTGATTATAGATTTTGTACTGGTTAAATCTGTTATTTACTGCGGCATTGTACAAGTCCTTGTGGAGCTTTCGGTGATACCGCAAAATTAATTCAGTTTTCTCGTTTGGGTATAACCGAAAAGTCATTCGTCTTGTTGCCACAGGCTGTTTTTGTTTCCTCCAAAAATCTGGTATATTAATCAGAATACAACGGACACGGCTACTTGTCAAATGCTTTCTCGTAAAGGGTCACACGCTGTTTTTTCTATTCACTTACATTTCGTTTTTATTACTAAGTATCGTAAAAAAGTAATTACCGCACCAATCCTTGAGAGGATGCACGAGATTTTTGCAAATATTTGCATTAAAACTAATTGCATTTTGGTTGAATTCTCAGGTGAAGAAGACCATGTACATTTACTGGTGGACTATCACCCAGACAACAATATTTCTGACTTTACCTCTAGTTTAAAATCTGCTAGTAGTAGGGTCATTCGTAAAGAATTTAAGGAGCATATTGAAAAGTTTTACTGGAAACCTTTGTTTTGGTCTAGCTCGTATTATGTAGCGTCAAGTGGCGGCGCACCGATTGATCAACTTAGGCAATATATTAAAGAGCAAGATGCACCGACCGAATAAATATGGATTGGTTATTTCCACTTCGTTCCAATAACCCGCTCCGATCCCTACCCTACTAAGAGTTGAGGGTAGGGACTGCCGCGATACGTTCAAACTGCGTTTAGAGAATCTGTCTACCAGGTGAATGTAAACGTGTGCGCCCCAATCTGCACCACCTTCGAGCATAGCGACACGCAACTGTGGGAAACGCTTGGTAACACCACCAAAGAACAAGGCTTTAGCGAATGCTTGCGAACCATCAGCAAAGTGACCGATGTGATTGTTCATGTAATTGCTGATGGAAGAACGTCCAGTCCAACCTTGACTACCATAATGGGTAGTAATGGGTACACCTAATTCCACGGCTTTCGCCCAGAATGGATCGTAGTCATATTCGCTATCTAATCCGTAGAAGTCGATGTATGAAGCATACTTGGCGATTTCTGGGTATTGGTCGGCAGGATATTTATCGGCGATCGCCTTAATTGGACGTTTCACACCACCAGGAATATTTGCTACCTTTAGTCCTAGTTTTTTTACAGCAAACTCTAACTCTTCAATTGCTTCTTGAGGAGTAGTCATCGGGATACCAGCTACCACCGTCAGGCGATCGCTATATTTGCGATACAAGTCAGCATGATAGTGGTTGACTGCCCGTTGCAATGCTTGGCGATGTTCTAAACTAGCCCCTGCGGGTGCTAGGACGTTGTTAGGAAACAGTACAGAATAATCTGAACCCTGCTCCGCCTGACGCTCATAGAATAACTTAGGAAGAGTGTAAGTAGCTAAATCTAGGGTATTACGTGTAACTCTAGCCCACCAAGGAGAACGAATTGTGCGGTAATATTGACGTTCTTCTGGAGTTTGTTGATACCAGTCTTTACCGTTAACTTTGGAATTAAGACGAGAGTTTTCCGCCTTGCGTAATGCGTCTACAAGTTTTGAGCCACCGTAATTAGCGATGTAATCCTCTAATGCCGGAGTGAAATCATTGGTGTGAACGTCGGTGTCAATGACTGGATAATCAAGCTTTGCCTTAATTGCAGCCGAACGAGAAGTTTTCAATCTGCTATATTCAGTCATATTTTTGTCCTAAAAAAATTACAGAAGTAGTGCTGAGAAATGAGTTATGGGTACTGAGTGCAATAAAACAGAAGAATCACGTACTGACTCACTACAAAAGCATCTACAGCACTCGAAACTCACTACTCTTTTTGCTGGTAGTAAAGACTGAAGTCCTGATTTGATTTAAATAGCCTCTCAAAGAAGGACTAAAGTCTTTACTACGAACTCAAAATTTACTTACGCCAACACCAATTTTTTATCTACTTGTTGAACGACAAATTGATTATCTGGACGACGCAGTCCCAGGTTTTCCCGTAAGGTACTGCCTTCATATTCAGTACGGAAAAGTCCGCGTTTCTGGAGGATAGGAACGACCAAATTCACAAAGTCATCCAACGCTGTAGGCAAAATAGGTGGCATGATATTAAAACCATCTGCTGCACCGTTGTTGAACCATTCTTCTAACTGGTCAGCAATGCTTTCGGGAGTACCAATGATAGTGCGATGACCTCGTGCAGTAGCCAAAGCCAGATACAACTGACGCAGAGTCAAAGTCCCACGAGTAGCTAAATCCTTGACCAGTTTGAGACGACTCTTGTTATTGTTAGTGTCGCTGGGTAGTTCAGGAGCTAGATCGTCAAAGGAATATTTTGATAGATCCACACCTTTGTAATAGTTCTTTAAAATCCCCCAAGCCACATCAGGATGAATCAAGGATTGAATAAATTCATACTTTTCTTGAGCTTTTTCCTCTGTGCTGCCAATGATGGGGAAAGCACCAGGCATAATCTTGAGATCGTCTGGAGAACGGCCATATTTTGCTAGTCTGCCTTTAACATCAGCATAAAATTCCTGGGCATCAGCTAGGGTTTGATTAGCAGTGAAAATTACCTCAGCAGTACGCGCTGCCAAGTCTCTTCCAACTTCAGAAGCTCCAGCCTGCACAATCACTGGGTAGCCTTGGGGTGGACGACCGACGTTTAAAGGGCCTCTGACAGAGAAATGTTTACCCTTGTGGTTAAGGATATGCAGTTTATTGGGATCGAAATAGACACCAGATTCTCTGTCGCGGATGAAGGCATCATCATCCCAACTATCCCATAATCCTTTTACCACTGCTACAAATTCTTCGGCGCGTTCATAACGCTGGCTATGTTCTGGATGATGTTCTAGTCCAAAGTTAGCTGCGGCGTTTTCATTACCTGTAGTAACGACATTCCAACCTGCTCTGCCATTACTCAAGTGATCCAATGATGCGAACTTACGAGCTAGGGTATAAGGTTCTTCGTAGGTAGTTGAGGCGGTAGCAATAAAGCCGATATTTTTTGTGACAGCAGACAACGCCGAAAAGAGCGTGACAGGCTCAAAATGGACAAGCTTACCATTACGTTTTTGCGTTTCTGGTGAGCCTCCCCAAACCCCTGGACTATCAGCCAAAAACACGGCATCAAATAAACCACGTTCAGCAATTTGGGTAATTTCTTTGTAATGCTCAAAATTAAAACCCGCGTCTATTTGTGCGTCAGGATGTCGCCAGGCTGAAACATGATGACCAGTAGCTTGAATAAATGCACCTAAACGAAATTTGCGTGTTTTGCTCATCTGCTTTTCTCTTTATTAAATAGCTAAATTTGTTCGCGGTTGAGATATCACATTTGGAGGTGCGATCGCCCCACATTCCTCTAGTAATAAAACAACTTTCTTAATATCATTTCGTTTTGGAAATTGCCCCATTTTGAGCAAAATTATGGTTTTCATTACAAAAATGGATTTGAAGATCAATATTAGTTATTTTAATGAAATTTACAAAGTGTTCGGAACTACATTTTTTGATAGAAAATTTTTATAAAAATCGAATATTCTATGGATTTTCACTAAATTTAGAAAATAGAGTAGGCTAACACCTACTCCATCAGCATGATAATGGGAGGTTAAATTTTATGTTTGAATTTGGATGGCTATATAACTTAAGTTAATGTTTCCAAACCACATGAATTTTTGCAGTGAGTTCTTCTGTAAACTGACCCGAAGGTTCTACTGCTAGTAAGGTCATATGTAGAAAGTGTTTTCAGTTGAGTCATAAATGTTGATTGCGTAGTGAACCAATCTCTAGCTAAATACAGGGGATTATATGTTGGAGAAATCTTTGCTAGTAGGATAAATCTTGTAGTACGAAAGTTTGAACCATTTGGAATATCAATAGGGCGTTTAGCTATTACTTACATCAGGTACATGATTCATCTTTGCCCTATCAATGCTTTTCTATAGCTTTAGTTGAGTAGCCGTTATGAACTATGTATATCAATAACGGATGAAAAGGAACGCTTAAGCTAGTATTTTTTACTCAGCACGGGCTAAACGCCTCGTTACCGCTAATACCCCTAATAGCAGGCCGCTTATGTCCCGCTTCGCTAACAGGACTTTTAAGGGTCGGTAGTGAAATGCAGTAGCTGATCAAAAACTACTATAACTTGATTGATTTACAGTATTTACTCTGTTACAGAGTTTTTCACACTTACAAAAAAAATGCAAGTGCTGCTTAACACAAGTTTGCTAATATTTTCTTTCTAAAAAATGTATCTATGGATGCTTGCTTTTTTTATTGTTTTATGAAATTATCCAAAATAACCTAGTAAAATTACTAAATATCGATAAATTTTTAGTAGTTTATTAACGAACACAAATTAGGCTAATCCAAATGATCGAGGGAGCATAACTCTTTCGGAGTTTCTTGCCTCGTGTATAGCCAATAACACCATTGAGCCTTTGCCAAAGCTGTTTATAAATAAACATCTGCAAGGCAATCTCTCTGAAAAATATTTTTCTGCAAAAGAATATTTAATCGAGATGTAAAAATTCTGTTCGGTGCTAGTAATCAAAGATTTGTTGATTTTGTACGTAATTCGATAGCCAATGTTTAAAGTTTTGTGGAATTACGGGATATTTGTCCCAGCATTTTTTAATGTATTTTTTATCCTCTCTTCAGCCACACTTGCTGAAGTACCGGACTCATCAGAGCTAAAATTACGGGTTGAGGAAATTTCCCCAAGCGTTACAACTCAGCCTGAATCGAATCAAATTACGAACCTAGAAGTAACCGAAACGCCAGACTATTTGCCATCCCCAGAAGTAAGTCAACTTTCTCAGGAGACTTTCACAGATGAAGATAACTCTCTAGAGCAAGTTACTTCGGTTTCAGAATTATCGGATGTTCAGCCTACAGATTGGGCATTTCAAGCATTGCAATCTTTAGTGGAACGCTATGGTGCGATCGCAGGCTATACAGATGATACATTCAAAGGCGATCGCGCCCTGTCACGCTATGAATTTGCGGCTGGTCTAAATACTGCTTTAGACCGAATCAATCAAATAATCACTAGTTCCACAGCAGACTTAGTTAAACAAGAGGACTTAGACACAATCAAGAAGCTAAGAGAGGAATTTTCCACAGAATTAGCTTCACTGCAAGGACGAGTTGATGCAGCAGGGGCAAAACTCGCAGTCATCAAATCACAACAATTTTCTCCCACAGCTAAACTCACAGGTCGAGTACAGTTTGTTCTTGGCTCACTTTTTGCAGGTAATAATGTTGTGACTGGTAAGGCAGCACCCCGCGTAGTCACATTCCAAGATTCATTATCCTTGCGATTGAATGCCAGTTTTACAGGTAAAGATTCACTAGGCATCACAATGGGAGGTGCAAATATTGAATCTTTAGGACAAACAAGAGAGGGATTATTAGGTACTTTTGATGGCAGAACAGCTGATAACGCCAACATTACAAGACCACGCAATAGCTTTTTTCTGAATGGTCTACGTTATCGGTTTCCTCTTGGCTCAAATACCCAAATTAACATTTATCCTTTATCTGATGGAGCTAATGAACTTGGTTTTACCCTTCCGATTAATCCATATTTTGAAAGTAGTTTAACAACCGGTTCTAATGGGATTTCCCGATTTTCACGGCGAGCTTTAGTCTATCAATATGGAGATGCTGGTGGCGGAATAGCGGTACTCCACAGATTAAATAAACAGTTCCAAGTTGGAGTAGCATATAGCGCACCCAACGCCAGTAGCCCTACAGAAAATAATGGCTTTTTGACAGGCCGATATTTAGCTTTAGGGCAAATCTTATATACCAGTCCTCAGAAGAATTTTCGGGCGGCTCTAACTTATGTCAACACTTATAGTCCACCAAATTCACGAGGTCTAAGTGGAACTAACTTTGGCCCAGCTGCTGGGAGTAACTTGGTCAATAGCACTGTGCCTGGAACAGGAACTTTGGCTAATCTTTATGGCATACAAGCTTTTTATCAATTCAGTCCTAAGTTTGCTATCAATGGTTGGGTAAGTTATGGCGCACACCGCTATTTAGGGCGCGGTGATGGCCGAGCTATGGACTGGTCTGTAGGATTAGCTTTCCCAGATATCGGAAAGGAAGGAAGCTTAGGAGGATTGTTTGTAGGGATGGCACCAACACTGATTAGTCTCAGTCCGAATGTAGATTTGGGAGCAGGTTTAGGACAAGCAGATAAAGATACTTCTTTGCATATTGAAGGATTTTATCAATACAAAATCACCGATAGGATCGACATTACACCTGGTTTTATTTGGGTAACTGCACCAGATTCAAATGCCAACAATCCTGATAGTTTATTCGCATGGATTCGTACTGTCTATAGGTTTTAGCGATAATCAATACATATGAGGTGGCTTGTTCTGTCGTTAACCCACCGTTATTTCAGGACTGATAGTGCTTCATAGACTGTTATTCTAACATATCTTGCAAATTGGAAATTTTTTAAGGTGGTTAGAGTATTAGTCAATGAGCAAACTTAGACAGCACAAGCCTTTTCTCCCTGTCCTCTACTATAAAAGCCTCTTAAATCTAGAAATCTAGATAGGCTTGCTCATACTGGGTTCGTGCCAAAAGTTTATTTGGGGTTGCTTTTTACTTAATTTCGTGTACAATTACTATAAACTACGGCAAATCGATCGGTTTATAGTATTTAATAGCAGGATATTTTAACTAACAACAAAGTGATTTTCTGGTTTTTTTGATTAATTTCTATTCCTGTCTCAGTAAAACAAATCCCAATAACACCAAACATATCCAGTTCTATTGACGGAATTGCCGTCAATGAGAACTTTATAAAGTAAATAATTGGTAGCTTATGACTATTACTTGGAAAAATACTAAAAGTAGTGCGAAATCTCTAGAAACACTAATCAACAGTAAATTTGCTGACAAAATCATCCCTTGGATAGTACCCTTTGTTGTACTATTACTTTGGGAAATTTCTTCCAGAGCAGGCTTACTTTCTAGCAGAATCTTACCAGCACCAAGTAGTGTAGTTTTTACAGCATTTAAATTAGCCTCAACTGGAGAACTTTTTCAACACATGGGTATTAGTGCAGCACGCGCCATATCTGGTTTTATAGTTGGTGGTGGAATTGGTTTCATTTTAGGCTTGATTACTGGGTTTTCTCGCATTGGTGAACAGTTGCTAGATAGTTCCTTACAAATGCTGCGTACTATTCCTAATTTGGCATTAATCCCTCTAGTAATTTTATGGTTTGGTATTGGCGATCAAGCTAGATTATTTCTAGTTTCTATAGGTGTATTTTTCCCAATTTATCTTAATACTTATCACGGAATCCGTAGCGTAGATTCTGGACTAATTGAAATGGGTAGAGTCTATGGGCTAAAAACACAGCAGCTTTTGTGGCAAATAGTTTTCCCAGGAGCGTTATCTTCAATTTTAATTGGTGTCCGCTTTTCATTGGGGATTATGTGGCTATCGTTGATTGTAGCGGAACAAATTGCCGCAGATTCTGGCATTGGTTATATGGCGATGAATGCCCGTGAATTTATGCAAACAGATGTTGTTGTGTTAAGTATTGTGATTTATGCACTGCTAGGTAAACTAGCAAATTCTATAGCAAAAGCTCTAGAAACCAAATTCTTATCTTGGAATCCCAATTACAAAGCTGGGTAAAAGCTTTCAAGAAACATTAAATATTTTTCATCTCTACTTCAGTCTCTCTATTTCCGCTTTCAGTCTAAATTACTATCTTTGATAGTAACTCGCTTATCTACTCTACAAAGGAGAAAATTATATGGTTTCCTACATACAAGGAACACAGCTACAAATTCTAAATTTAACTAAAGTTTTTGGTAATAAAACTGTTTTGAAATCATTAAATTTAGAAGTAGCACCAGGAGAGTTTATTGCAATTGTAGGACGCAGTGGCTGTGGTAAAAGTACCTTACTACGCCTTGTATCAGGGTTAGATAAACCCACTACAGGCGGCATCTTGTTAGATGGAGAACCATTACGTAAACTAAGTCACTCTGTAAGAGTAATGTTTCAAGATTCCCGCTTGTTACCCTGGAAACGAGTGATTGAAAATGTGGGTTTGGGTTTGCAAGAAAATTGGCGTACAAAAGCGGCCTGGGTATTAGAACAAGTTGGACTTAAAGATAGAGCTAGTGAATGGCCTCATGTATTATCTGGAGGACAACGGCAAAGGGTAGCATTAGCCAGAGCATTAGTCAGCCAACCACATTTATTACTACTTGATGAGCCTTTAGGAGCATTAGATGCGTTAACTCGTTTAGAAATGCAACATTTAATCGAAGATTTATGGCAACAAAGAGGCTTTACAGCATTTTTAGTCACCCATGATGTAGAGGAAGCTGTGGCTTTAGCAGATAGGGTAATAGTAATTGAAGAAGGACGAGTTGCGTTAGATGTATCTGTAAGATTATCTCGTCCACGAGATAGGGCTAGTGAGGTATTCGTCAATATCAGAGAGACAGTCTTAGAAAAAGTGATGAACTATGAAAGTAATCATGCAAATCAATTATTGCAAATGAGTCATTAGTAATTTACTTATTCACTCTTTAGAGTTATACAACAGGTTCAATTGCGATCGCTTCAAAGTCCAGCGATTGAACAAAAATCTGATTTTTGTACCTGATGTTGTAATTTTCCGCTCAATTTACACCCTTGGTGGGCATTGCCCACCTTTACCTCTACTCATTGGAGAAAAAAATGACTTATCAACATTTAGAAATCAAACCTGTTGCTGGACGTATTGGTGCGAAGATTTTAGAAATTGATTTGAGTACTAATCTCACTGACGAGATTATCAGCGAGATTCGTCAGGCTCTTATCCAATACAAAGTAATTTTCTTCCGTAATCAAAATCTGGATGCTAATGGACAAGTTGCTTTTGCTCGCCGCTTCGGGGAAATTACTACCGCCCATCCTACAGTCCCATCTCTAGCTGGACACCCGGAAGTGTTGGATTTGAATTATGGAAAAACTGCTAGTCGTGCGAATAATTGGCATACTGATGTGACTTTTGTAGACCGTCCTCCTTTAGGTTCTATCTTACGGGCATTGGTGATTCCTCCTTATGGGGGTGACACTATTTGGGCAAACTCTGTGACTGCATATCAAGATTTACCAGATGATTTGCGTCATCTTGCTAATGAACTCTGGGCTGTCCATAGCAACGCCTATGATTATGCAGAAGCCGCAGTTAATCTTCCTGAAGATGTCAAAGCTTACCGTGCTATTTTTACATCGACTTTGTATGAAACTCTACATCCAGTAGTGCGCGTTCATCCTGAGTCTGGGGAACGAGGACTGTTCATAGGTGGTTTTGTACGCCAGATTCGTGGATTATCCCCAACTGAATCTGCTGATATTATCCGACTGTTACAGTCTTATGTGACACGTCCTGAAAATACAGTGCGTTGGCGTTGGCAATTTGGTGATGTGGCTTTTTGGGATAACCGCGCTACTCAACATTATGCAGTTGCAGATTATGGCAATCAACCCCGCCATGTCCAACGAGTCACTATTGTAGGAGATATCCCAGTTGGTGTTAATGGTCAGCAGAGTCAGGCTGTCAAGGGAGATGCTTCTGCTTACAATAAACGTGTAGCTGTAGCTGTGTAAGCAAGACACAAAATCAGCTTTTTCTCCTCTACTTCGACACCTTCAAGAAAATTCAAAATTATGGCAAAGACTTTTTCTACAATGTTACCTTTAGGTACATTAGCACCTGATTTTCATTTACCAGATGTAGTTTCTGGTAAGACAACTTCTCTGGCTGATTTTGCTAATAAAAAAGCTTTGCTAGTGATATTTTTGAGTCGTCATTGCCCTTATGTGCAGCACATTAAATTTGAATTAGCACAACTGGGTAAAGACTATGCACAAAGAACCCATAATAATGTGGGAATTGTGGCAATTAGTGCTAATGATGTTAACGCTCACCCCGATGATTCACCCTCATATTTGAAAGCATTTGCACAAGAGTTAGATTTAAATTATCCTCTGTTATTTGACGAAACTCAAGCAACTGCTAAAAGCTTTTTTGCTGCTTGTACTCCTGACTTTTTCTTGTTTGATGCTAATCGGCGGCTTGTGTATCGTGGGCAATTAGATGATAGCCGTCCACAGAATGGCATACCTGTAACTGGAAAGGACTTGCGGGCTGCTATTGAAGCAGTATTGGCAGATAGGTCTGTAACTTGGGAACAAAAACCTAGTATTGGTTGTAATATCAAATGGAAGCCAGGAAATGAACCTGCTTATTACAAAAATCCCGCGATCGCAGTTTGATAAATACCTGAGAGTTGCTTGTTTATCAAGCATAAAACTTCTTTGATTTCCGCCGTCCTCAACTATGATGAAATATAGGTATTATGGAGGATATTTTACTATTTTCTCTATCTACCTATATTTTTTATTAAGCTAAAAAACATAAAATCAATATTGTATTTTGATAAATTAAACAAATTTTTATATAAAACTGGTTTTTGATATGAAGTATTTTTAGAATTTACAAATCAATAATAAATTATCCCTAAGTATGGAATTGTAAATAATTTAGGAGTAAATTATGACAATAAAATTAAATGGAAAAGTAGCTATTATCACAGGAGCTTCTTCAGGTATTGGTGAAGCTACAGCTATTGCCTTAGCAGCAGAAGGAGCAACAGTAGCGATCGCAGCTAGAAGAGGCGATCGCTTAGAAGCACTAGCAAAACACATTGCAGCTATCGGTGGAAAAGCACTACCCATCGTGACCGATATCACTGATGAAACACAAGCTAACAACCTGATACACAAAACAAACGCTCAGTTGGGACAAGTGGATATTCTGGTTAATAACGCAGGTGTGGCATTGACTGGTAATATTGATGGCGGCAACACTTCAGACTGGCGGCGAATGTTTGATGTCAATGTCTTTGGTGTACTTTATACTACCCATGCCGTTTTACCAATATTCAAAGCCCAAGGTAGCGGTCATATTGTCAATATCTCATCAGTAGCAGGGCGCATTGCTCGCGCAGGTGTAGGTATATACAACGCCACTAAATGGGGTGTTAATGCTTTCTCAGAATCCTTACGCCAGGAAGTTTTAAAAGATAACATTCGTGTCACTATTATCGAGCCTGGTTTAGTGGAAACAGAAATTAATAATCATGTCACCGATCCTGTAGCTAAGAAAAATGTTGAAGAACGATTAAAAGCCATCACACCACTACAAAGTGAAGACATTGCAGCTGCTATCAATTATGCTGTGACTCAGCCACACTATGTTAATGTGAATGAAATTCTCATTCGACCAACTTTGCAAGAACGGTAATGAAACAAAATAGCATCATCACGCTTATTAAGAAACCCCTACACTTCTTCAAGTGCAGGGAGTTAACTTTGTTTGTGTTGGCTATTTTTGCGCTTGTTGGCTATTTTTGCGCTTGTTGGCTATTTTTGCGCTGCACCAACGGGAATTGGTTCACCAAGAATTTTGGCGAATCTTTGTAAATAGAAATCTACAGGATTTGCTACTGTTTTAATTGAGGAGCGATGTCTTACCAAATTCCACCATATCTGCAAACGAGGTGTTTCTGCTGTTAGTGTGAACTTACGGAAGTGTTCTAACAGTGGTAAACGTTCAAACCAAGGATAGAAACTGATATCTACAAGGCTAAACTCATTTCCTAACAAATATTCACCTTTGCCTAATCCTTCTTGTTCAATATATAGAAGTGCTTCTGTGAACTCTTTTCTTCCTTGTTCCTGTTCTTGGGTATCTTTACCACGGAGAAATTTGTTAAAAGCGGGGACAAAGCGAGTATTAGCATAATCTATCCAGATGCGAGCCTGTGCTTTTTTTGCCGGATCGCGCGGTAATAAGGGTGGTTCGGGGAAAACTTCATCTAAATATTCATTGATAATCGCAGATTCGTAGACTATAAAATCGCCATGTTTGATAGCCGGAACTTTACCATAACGGGAAATCTGCGTATACCCATCTGGTTTATTCTGTAAGTCAATTTCTATCGGCGTAAAGTCAATGTTTTTTTCCAGCAATACTACACGGGTGCGTTGAGAGAAAGTAGATGCTTTAGCAAAGTAAAGTTGTATGTCACTCATGAAATTTTTTCCTTGTAAATAGCGTGAATGCAGACTATTTGAGATTGCACAACTCAAACCAGAGCAGTAATACCGTTTCACTTTAAGTTTGATACAAATAGGCCGCAGAGCAGCAGGGGAGCAGAGGAGAAATTATTTGTATCATTTATAGGGTGAAATGGTATAAGACAGAAGCGAGAAGTGTTGATTTGTGCAGTTAATTAATAGGATGGCAAATCTCTACTCTGCTGCTTATTATACTACTTATTGTCGAGCAAATTATAGTAGTTTGTTCATTAAAATTTTTACAAATTAGAGTCACTTCATATCAAAAACAAGAACTATTTCTGATACATTATGTAATTTAATTTACTAACTGTTTTGTTTTCAAATGAATTAAATTCACAATTTGCGGCAGATGTTGCCAGAACAACAGCGAACCTAAGATGCAAACTATACCGCCTAAAATCAGTGTACTTGAAGCCTGAAAGTAATGTGCCAGAGTTCCTAGCAGCAAATTACCGAAAGGAGCCATACCCATAAAACACATAGCATAGAAGCTCATTACCCTACCTCGTTTGCTATCTTCGACAATCAATTGCAGCACTGTATTACTAGCAGCTACTTGAAGCGTAGAACTCCAGCCAACTAATACCAAGGCTAACTGAGAAACCCAGAAAACTTGAGACACAGAGAAAAATATGAAGCCAATTCCCATTATGGCTGGACAAAAAGCGATTAGACGCTCTAAACCTGCTACATTTTGCCGAAAGCAGAGATAAACACAAGCAAAAACTGATCCCATCGCTGCTGCGGCTGAGAGAAAGCCCAAGGTTTCCGAGTCTCCGCGCAGAATTTCTACTGCAAAGATGGGTAGAAGTGTCGTGTAAGACATATTTACTAAGCTGGCTACTGCTAGTAATAGCAAAATTGAACGCACAGGCAGGAATTGATAAGCATATTGAAATCCTTCTTTCAACTTCTGCCATGTATTACTCCTGTGTATTTCTACTGCTTTATGTGTAATCTGCATTGCAGAAATTGCCCAAATAGCCACCAGATAGCTGAGACTATCGTAAAGAAAGCAATATCCTGCACCAAACTGAGCAATAAAAATTCCACCAACAGCAGGGCCAATCAGACGCGCACCATTAAGAAAAGCGGCATTTAAAGCAATGGCATTTCCCATCAGTTCACGACTGACCATATCACTAACAAATGCTTGGCGTACAGGAACATCTAATCCCTTCAGTAAACCCAACAATGCACTCAGAGTCAACAATGTTGAAAAATTTGACCAACCCAAAAATGTGATGATTGTCAGAATTGCAGATAGAGATATACCTACAACTTGAAGTAGCAGCAACAGGTGATGACGGTTGTAGCGATCGGCTAAAATGCCTGAAATTGGGGCTAGTGCAAACACTGGTAATTGACCAAAAAATCCTGCTAACCCCAACAGTAAAGCTGAATCAGTTAATTGATAAATCAGCCAGAGAATTGCTACTTGTGTCATGAAATTACCTGTCATCGACAATGCTTGCCCAGCAAAGTACAGGCGATAATTACGGGATCTAAAGGCAGGTAAATCAAGATTTAACTTGAATCTAAACTGAGAGAGTAATTTCATTAATTAAGTCAAAAATGTCACACTCTGCGCCCCTCTGCGCTGATTTTGCGTACCTCTGCGTTTAAAGCCTTTTTAACGCAAAGGTACGCAGAGGTTTTCTCAAAATAATTACACTGTTACTAATTCTCGGTTAGCAACTACTGACTCAGGTTTGACCCAAACCCGATCTAAGCCACCACTCAGCAGCCGATATTGTTGGTTGGGGTCTTGTTGTGGGTAATCCATACGTTTGTGCATACCTCTGGTTTCTTGACGTTGCAAACCACTGTTGTACATCCACCGCGCCGTAGCAAGCATCGCCGCAGCTTCGCGCGATCGCAAAATTTGGCTATTATCTGGTGTGTGGCTATGGCGGATTTCTTGCCAGAGGTTATCAAGTCTTTCTAGAGATGCACTTAACTCTGTAGCACTGCGGAAAAGGTTGCGATCGTAAGGGAAAACTTCAGCTTGAGTTGCGGCGATCGCTTCATCTGGAGAAAATTTATGATGACCATCTCCATGCAATCCTGCTTCCCCAACTGGGTGTACACTGCGCTGGCTGGCTTTTTCACCCAAACTCAGCGCATAGTTAGCAGCAGATTGTCCAGACCAGTACCCAGAAGACATTGCCCAAGCTGCATTATGGCTACCACCACCAGTGAAGCCACCACAGATTAATTCTCTAGTTGCTGCATCTCCCGCCGCATAAAGTCCATTCACTGAGGTAGCACAGGTATAATCTGCAATCCGAATTCCACCAGTACCGCGTACAGTTCCTTCCAAACGTAAGGTTACTGGAAATCTTTGCGTGAAGGGATCAATACCAGCGCGATCGAAAGGTACAAAGAAGTTAGGCTGAGATGATCGCATCCAAGCTTTTGTCTCTTCATCCATGTTTTGGTCAAGACGAGCATAAACTGGCTGAGTCAACAAAGTTTTGGCAATCACTGAACGACCGCGCTTTGAACCTGCACCTTCAATGACTGTGCCATCTTCATAGGTGAAAGAAGCCCAATCGTAATACCGAGTCTTGGTGACAGAAGAAAACGCTGGAGAGATGGCATAGGCATTAGAAAATTCCATCCCGGAGAAATCCGCACCCGCCTCGGCTGCCATCAATAGACCGTCTCCTGTCAAGACATTACAACCAAGAGCCTTACTCAAGAAAGCACAGCCACCTGTAGCAATCACAACTGCTGCGGCCTTCACTGTCCAAGGTTCCCCAGTTTGACGATTAATCCCTTTTGCTCCAGCTACAGCACCTTCTGCATCTACTAACAACTCTAAAGCTGGGCTGTGGTCTAAAATTTTTACTCCTGCTTGCTTAATTTTTCGCCGCATGAAGCGCATATAATCTGGCCCTTGCAAAGAGCGACGGATAACTTTGCCATCAGCATCAACACTGAAAGGATAGCCTTCATCTGCTAGGGAGTTAATGTTGTCGTAGGTGCGATCTAATACCTTAGTCATCCACTGCCGATCAGCCAGGAAACCTCCCATCGCTTCCCGACTGGCCATTGCTGCTTCTCGTTGTTCTGGGTCTGGTGGAACATACCATACACCATTACCAGAAGCTGCGGCTGCACCACTTGTACCGCAGTAACCTTTATCCACTAAAACGACTTTTGCACCACTAGAAGCTGCACTCCAAGCTGCCCAAGTTCCGGCTGGGCCACCACCGATAATTAAAACATCGGTGGTTAAATTAACACCAGAAGCATCTTGACGAGAGTATGTCATGAAATTTACTCCTTTAATAGTCAGAAAAGGGGAAGGGCGGAACTTCCCCAAGAGCGAGGCAAAACATGGAAACACTTTTAAGAATTGGGAATTTGCCAATCTTTGATATCAAAATCTGATTTCAATAATTTCTGCTCGGAGAGAAACTGCTTTGTGGAATTTAAGAGTTTTAATCCTTCGGGTGTAAAAGGTTCTGTAGGATAAAGGTTGATTGGGTATGATTCTTTAGCGATCGCTAATGGCACATTTCCACTTGCCTGTGCCGCAAACTGATAAAATTTCTCTGGATTAGCTTTGATTTCCTGCAAAGCTTGTAGTCTCATTTGATTCCACTTTTGTGGTAGTTCTGGGTGACGAGAGAGAAAATTCTCTGTCACAACACTTACCCCTGTCCCTACTAATCCTTGATGATCTTTGGCTTGATCAAGCACAGGAAATCCTTGAGAAGCTAATGTTGGCCCAGCCCCCATTGCAAAGGGATAAGCAGCAATATGTCCCCGTTCCAATGCTGCTTTCGCATCAGCAGAAGGGATTTGCACTACTTTGACATCCTTGGTAATTCCTTCTTTATCTAACAAACCCATCAAATACCGATGGGGATAAGTACCTTTGGCAACCCCGATTTTTGTACCTTTAAGTTGTGCAACTGAGCCTACACCATTTTTACTAGTAATTAGCCAAGCATTCTGACCAACTCTTGTCTGATTAATCAATCGAGTTGGTAAACCTGCGGCTCGACCAACTAAAGCTGGGGTATCTCCATACAAACCCATATCTAATTGACCGCTAACTAAGGCTTCGTTGAGTGCTGGGCCGCCTACAAAGGGAATAAATTTTACTTCTGTCACACCCAGGCTTTTGAGCGCAGGTGTTAACTTTCCTTTTTGCAATGCCCAACCCTCTGGGCCAATTGGTAATTTGCTTTCCGAACTAATAAAACCAACCCGCAAAACCCAGGTTTTCGGCTTTGTCGAATTAGCTGCTGTATTAGATGAAGCAACTGCTGAGTTATCAGACTGGCCTTGTTGAGAAGTACAACCAGTCAGAGTAAATAAAAAGGCAACAGTTGTGATGGAAACTAAAAGACGATGAAGAAAGCTGCACTCAATTACTTGGGAATTCATAGAGTGGGAATTAGGAATTATTTTGTTGCGATCGCCAAGGTAAGATTCTACCTTGAACATCTGTAGGTAAATTGCTGCTACTTTGCATCACGGGATAGTAGTAAGCAGACTTCTCAGTTTTGGCGGCTGGTGTGCGTCCTTTTCCCCAGCCGACGTTTTTGCGATAACTACCAAGTAAGCCAGACGCTATCAAAGTTTCTTCATCCACTGGGACTGATTCATCAGCGTTGGGATCAACATACAGTGCATCTACAGGACAGTACAGTTCGCACATATAACAAGTTTGACAATCACTCTGACGAGCAATTTTCGGCGCACGTCCTGGTACTGCATCAAATACATTGGTAGGACAGGCTGTGACGCAAAGATTACATTTAACACACCTAGATTCACTAACTAATTCAATCACAGTGCAACTAACTCCTTATTGACGATTTCTTGTTCAGGTTTTGCCCAGACCTTATCTAATCCGCCACTAATTAACCGATATTGCTGATTAGCATCTTGTTGGGGATAATCCTGATGTTTGTGCATTCCACGAGTTTCTGTCCGAGCTTGTGCTGAAGTATACATCCATCTGGCAGTGGCAACCATCGCCGCAGCTTCTCTGGCGGCTAATGTTTGACTGTCTGTTGGAGCAGCACTATGACGAATTTCTCGCCATAAACTATGCAATCTTTCTAAGGAATCGCTTAAGCCTTGTTCAGTACGGAAGAGGTTGCGATTATATGGTAAAACTTCTGCTTGGGTAGCTTGAATAACTTCTTGCGGATTAAAAGTATGACTACTCTCAGAGCTAATTTCCGCCCCAGCTTCAGCCGCCATTAAATAACCATCGCCAGTCAGGACATTGCAACCGAGGGCTTTACTCAAGAAAGCACAACCGCCAGTAGCAATCACTACTGCTCCTGCTCTGACTGTCCAGCGTCCACCGGCTTGACGACGAATTCCTTTAGCTCCGGCTACTGCGCCTGTTTGGTCTACTAACAATTCTAAAGCGGGGCTATGGTCAAGAATCTGTACTCCAGCTTTCTTAATTTGCTTACGCATCAGACGCATATACTCTGCACCTTGCTGGAGGGAACGATAGTAAGGTTGTCCTTGTTGGTCGGACGGAAAAGGATAACCCCAATTACCTAACTGATGGAGATTTGCATGAGTTAGGTCTAATACTCGCTCCATCCAATCTCGTTCTGATAAAAACCCTCCCAAAGCTTCCCGACTCGCCATAGCGGTTTCGCGTTGTTCAGGGTTTCCTACATACCACACACTGGTTCCACCAGATGCAGTTGCACCACTAGAGCCACAATAGCCTTTGTCTACTAAAATCACCCTGGCTCCACTAGCCGCAGCATTATAAGCTGCCCAAGCACCAGCCGGGCCGCCGCCAATTACTAAAACATCAGCCTCTAAATCTAGATTGGAGTCAGTCGTAAATGATGGCTCAGACGCTAATTGATTTGCGCTCACTAGCTCTCACTCCTTAATTCATAGACAGTCATATTTTTAAAATCACAGGCATAACTAGCTAAATTCATCTGTGCATAACTTAGAGAAAGACTGGAAGACTTATTTGTAAGGTAATACAGATGATTGCCAATAAAATACTAATCATCGACCGATTTAACGGGGATTAATTGAGCAGTATTGCATAGCATTAGACAAAATTCAAGTGTTTCGCAATTAAAAAATATGTAAATCTAAATTTATTGTGTGCGAATAGTTAGGGTCGCTAATTATTTTGCTGCTTCGTTTATACTTAACTAAATAGGACTTACGCACGGGTAAGGAAGAACAAACCGCATAGACGCGTCAGCGGCTTCCTGCAGGGTGGAGACAAAGTACACGAAGACGTAAGAGTTTGAGAGAGTTTTTGCGTAAATCCTATTCTCATTAAAATGCTTAGTGACTTTTTTGAATAAGACATCTTGCTTTTTTCAGATGTTTGTGGGAAATTCTATTTTATCATTAAGTACAGTAAACCTACCTGCTTACAGTACATTAGCTATTGATGATAAACAGCTTGGCTGTCAATAGTGAACTGCATAAGCCAGTATCTATAGATAGTTAAAAAGCTCTAGAAAAAGCCTTATCAAAGGCTGTTGATTATTGATTCTAGACCGCAAAGTTTCAGTTAAAGAGTCTGGGATTTTTAAGAAAAAATTATCCCCAATTGTGGGGTAAGTATACTTCGGCAAGCTCAGTACAAGTCCTGCCCGCCCTTGAAATAGGGTTTGGCTCACGTGCTTACTCGTAGCTGTTTTTACTCACAATACTTACTGTTGGAACTACTTTTGCTTAGTGTTGCTTTGCATCTCTGCTAAGAGATTAGTTTGACAGAACTTACTTTTTGATAGTGCAATCTCAAAATTTTATACTCTAAGAACGAAGATTCATCATTATGGAACCCGATCGCAATTCTCATCAACTTCCTCAAGACAATACACAATTGCAAGCTGAAACGACAAGCCCTCACTCTTGTAATAGTAGAAAAGGACTTGGCAGATTTTTTTTACAAGACGGTGTAAATAGACGTTCATTTCTCAGACACGCTAGTTTTTTTACTGCTACTAGCGTTATCGCTGGAATGATTGGTTCACCTTTCGGTTCTTCAAAAAAGGGAGATATTGCACAAGCTAAGGAAAGTGCTTGGGGTAAAAACCGTGCTAAAGATTTTGAGTATATCAAGTTTCGCCAACGAGCTTTTCAAGTACGTGTTCAAGCAGCGCAAAATAATCAGCAGATTGAGATTCCACCGCATCCCACGAACGGTGATGAGGAACGCTATGCTAACAAAATCGCCACTGACACTAGAGGATTGCCACACAATCAACGAGGCGAAGTTGATCTAAAAGCTTACGAATCTTTGGCTAAGGCTTTAAAAACACAGAATCCTGATGATTACGAAAGGATTATCTTAGGTGGTGCGAGGAAATTGGTTAATCCTCAAGGGCCTTTGGCAATTAGCCTAGAAGGAATCAATGCTTCTCAGATATCAGTTCCGCCACCACCAACTCTAGATAGTGCAGAACAAGCGGCCGAGGCAGTGGAACTCTACTGGCAGGCTTTATTAAGAGATGTACCTTTTCATAGGTTTGATAGAGATGAAAATATCTTAGCGGCGATCGCTGAACTGAATAGCCTTTCCTCATTCCGAGGGCCAAAACAAAATGGTATTGTGACTCCTTAAACCTTATTTCGTGGCAGCGTTATTTATGTTGATGAACGCGATCGCTCTGGTAGAACAGTAAAATATGTTACTCCTCCAGGAGTGACAGATGGCCCTTATATTTCCCAATTTCTGTTGCGGGAAATTCCTTACAACACTCAGGTTATTTCACCGTTGATTCGTACTGCCCTTGCTGGTAGGGAAAATGACTTCCTAACTAATTATAATGAATGGCTAACTGTTCAAAATGGAGGTAATTCTGGCAAGTCCATTAAGTACGATCCGACACGTCGTTTTGTATTTACTGTCCGTGATCTAGGTGAATTAGCACATATCGGTGGGGCTTTGTTCTTCGGAGCTTTGTTAATTTTGAGCAGTAGTAACGCGCCTTTGAATCCCGGTAATCCCTATATCAACTCCAAAACTCAACAAGGTTCTGCGGCTACATTTGCACCAGCGCATTTTCAAGCCTTACTCAACTTGGCTCCCTCGCGGGCAATCAGGGCTTCATATTGGCAAAAGTATTATGTCCATCGACGTTTAAGACCAGAAGCTTATGGTGGACTGATTTACAACAACATTGTCAATAGAACTAACTACCCAATTAATTCTGAGGTCTTAAAGTCCACAGCTTTAGCTCGAACTTTTAGCACATTTGGCACTTATCTATTATCCCATGCTTACCCAGAAGGCGCACCATTCCATCCTTCCTATACTGGTGGTGCTGCCTCCATTGCTGGTGTGCAAGCTACATTGTTGAAAGCTTTTTTTGACGAGAACTTTATCCTTCCCAACCCTGTAGAACCAGATCCCAGCGACCCAACCAAACTAATTCCCTATAGTGGGACACCTTTGACAGTCGGTGGAGAGTTGAATAAATTAGCTACAAACTATTACATTGGTCGTGGTCACGGTGGTATCCATTGGCGTTCAGATGGTGCAGCTGGCTTGGCTTTGGGTGAAGAAATTGCAATCAGTATACTCAGAGATGAAAGACTAGGATACAACGAGAAATTTAACGGTTTTACTTTCACCAAATTTGACGGTACAAAAGTTACTGTCTAAATCGATTGGGCATACAGAACGCAGTTGCTTTACTTGAGAATTCACAAGTGGAGCAACTGTTGTCATAGGGCAATTTTCTAGATATTGAAAAAGGATAATTCGTAATGTTTTGATATCTTGCACCAAGCGACTAGAAGTCGCGGCTACACAGGCAAAACCCGCCTGTGCGGGTTTCAAACTCTTGATGTTGTGTTAGTCCGCGTAGGCGGACTTCGTTTGTATAGCCGCGATTTCTAATCGCCAAGGCTAGTGGTTTACCAAGGAAATTTTGCATGGTGGACAGAGGAGGGGCTGGGGAGAGTTACTTTCATTTCTCCCCCTGCAAGGTCTACACAGCAATATTGGGTTGGTGGACTACTAGGTGCAAGATGTGAGCCTCTAACTAGCGCGGCGACGCACTAGCAAAATATAGAAGAAACACAGACTAGCCAACGTTTTAAAGCGAATAAATCGTATACTTGTCCAGACGCGAAGTTTATTGTCTCTACAAACCTGATATTCTCACTAGACAACCTTAACTGAAGCGTCAGAGATAAGACTTGATTTTATCTAAATATCTGTGATACTCTGCTTTCATCCATAAAATACAGTTAATCGATAAGCTAACCGTATTTTATAAATATACAGTGTGCATTAAACGGGAATCACCCCTTATGCCAAAAGATTGGTATGAATGGCACGACCTCTACAAGACTGAGCCTAGATTGCAGCAGCGTCTAGAAATCGTGCGAGAATTTATTGGATATAGCTTGAATGCGTCTCCAGATGGAGCTATTCGGATAGTCAGTGTTTGCGCGGGTGATGGACGAGATTTATTAGGAACATTGGAAAATCACCCTCGGAGAAATGACGTACACGCAAGACTTGTGGAACTCAACCCCCAATTAGTTGAACGTGGACGCGCAACTATAGAATCTTTGGGTTTAGCCAAGCAAATTGAGTTTATCAATGGTGATGCAGCGATCGCCAATAATTATGTAGGTGCAGTACCAGCAGATATTGTGATTGCTTGCGGTGTCTTTGGCAATCTGACTGAAGCAGAACTCAATCGCTTATTAGATAATTTAAGTTTTCTGAGTAAACCTGGTGCTTTTGTTATCTGGACACGCGGACACTCTAACGGTATTCCCTATTCTGAGAATGTGCGAAAAGTTTTAAGTACGTCTGGATCTGCAGAAGTTAACTTTAAAATCACAGCTACGGGTGACATGGGTGTAGGTCTTCATCGATACTTTGGTGAAAGTTTACCCCAACCCAAAGAGCAACAATTATTTGTGTTTTCGGGCGTTCCTAGTAAAGCGAGGTAATAATGGCTATTCAAAACACATTATCTACTTGGGAAGAACTTTTAGAAACTGCTAGAAAAAATACCTCTGCACGTAGAGTAAAAAGACCAGGACAATCACCTTCTACTGCACCAATACCCAGCAGTTTACATAAACTTCCTCCAAACACTCAACCTCCAGTCTTACTGTACCGAGATACTAATTCTTGGTGTCCTTTTTGTGAACGAGTTTGGTTTGTATTGGAAGAAAAAGAAATTCCCTTTGCAACGGAGTTTATTGATTTAAGCAATAAACCCAAGTGGTATACAGATTTGGTTCCTACAACTCTTGTACCAGCTGCCAAGATAGAAGGGAAATTGGTGTATGAATCTAAAGATATTCTCTTGGCTTTAGAAGAAAAGTATCTTAGTCCTGCATTATTGCCGGAGAATCCAGAGGAAAATGCTGTTGCTAGACAGTTAGTTGAAGAGGCTGAGACTAACGGATTTAGAGAGATTGCGTTTAAATTTCTCAGAGAAGCACCCGCCGATGCTGATGAGTTAGCAAAGTTACAAGCAGAATTTGAAGCGAAGTTAGATGAACTTGAGCAAGCTTTAGGGAAATATCCAAGCCCCTTCTTTGTCAGTACATTTAGCTTGGTAGACATTATGTATAGCCCCCATCTCGATAGATTGGCGGCTAATTTACCTGTGTATCGGGGATATCACATCAAAGGAAATCCGCGCTTTCCTCGAATTAACGCTTGGTTTGATGCACTAAATCAACGTCCTGCTTATCATCGGGTGAAGTCGGATAATATTACCAACAATTTACTATTGCGTCGGAGATGGGGTGTAGAACTGATTGGTAATCCCTTACCTTTAGATGCAGCAGATAGCGAGAATATTCAATATCGCGCGGAAGCAGCTGAGAGATTGAGCGATAATCGAGAAGTTGCGATCGAAGATATTATCAAAAATTCTGGAGTCCAAGCAATAGCAGTAGATGGTGATTTGACCACAGTTAAAGACGCGGTTGATTTTCACCTGCGGGAACTCGCTGATTATCTCATTTCTGGTAATGGCGAAATTTTACCGGGTGGTCGAACTGGTGGTAAAAATAGCAGTGTTGATTCTATCTTCGCTGCTGTGGGGGCGATTACTTTTGCATATCTAAGAAATCGCATCTGTGCGCCGCGTGACATGAGTGCTGGTGCAGCAACGGCGTTTCGTGCGGCGATAGATAAGTTGTTGGCTTCTGTTTATTAATTTTATCGGTGTGGCTGATGAGTAGTAGTAATAAGCTCACGCAAAGGCGCAAAGGCGCAAAGTATAAGAGCTTGTCATGATGCAAATGTTTAAAGTACTGTTTGGTGTAGTTCTGGGAAGACTTTGGAGACTTTTTTTAACAGATAATCGCCGTATGTGCCGCTAAATTCGTGGACACTAGTTTTATCCCAGCGATCGCTTTTATCATCATTCACTACTACGTCTTTGAGTTCAATGGGTTTGACTTCAACATTAAAGTTGGGATCGAAGAAAAATGGAAATGACAGGCGATTACTTGTTGATAAATTCCGAACGCGGTGAGGTGTTGAGCGATACAGTCCTTGTGTCATGAGATCGAGCATATCGCCAATGTTGCACACAAAGGAATTAGGAATAGGAGGTGCATCTATCCAACCAGACTTTGATTTGATTTGTAACCCACCGATATTATCTTGCTTGAGAATAGTTAATACTCCGTAATCTGTATGTTCGCCAACGCCCCATTGAGATTGAGATGATGAATTAGGAGGATAATTAAAAATCCGAAATAATATCAATGGGTCTTTTGTATAACTGTCTGCAAAGTAAGATTCTTCTAATCCTAAACTCAAAGCAATTCCGGCCATTAGCGTATGTCCGAGTTGAGTCATTGAGTGCATATATTCCAGCACTGTTTCTCTAAATTGCGGAATATTTGATGGAAATAGGTTGCTACCGTGCATTGGTTTACCATCTTTCACCAGTGGATGATTTTCTTCTAGTTCTGTACCGAAATAAATACCTTCTTTTAAGTCTGGTTTCCCTGATGTCAATTCATTCCCTACAGGGAAATAACCTCGCCATGCTTTACCACCAAGAGACATACGAATTTGCAGCTTAGTTTCTTCATCCTGTGAGAAAAACTGTTGGCTGAGGTTTTCTAATTGTTTTTGTAATTGTTCATCAACTCCATGTCCGACAATATAGAAGAAACCGTAATCTTGACACGCTTGTCTAATTTGTTCTGCAATTCCAGAATAAGATTTGCTAGTTTGGGAAACCAGCGCACTAATATCAATTATGGGAACTTGAACGTGTGAGATGATCATGCTTTGTTTTTTTATTGGTGCTTAGACTATACAAGAAATTATATCGATGTCAGAATTTTTGAGATGGCGATCGCTAAATTTTGTCAACTAAAAAAATATATGTTTTTGTTAATTTCGTTTTAAAGTTACATAATTCGATATACATACCGTAGTATTATTTAAATAATCCTCAGTAGTATTATTTAAATAATCCTCAGTTACTCTAAAAATTAAAAATTTTTCAGCATAAGTAATAATTATTGAGTAACCAAAACTGAACAATAAAAATATTCCAAAATATGCAGTATAACCAATTAGGACATAGTGACTTAAAAGTTTCTGAAATTTGCCTTGGCACAATGACTTATGGACGGCAAAATACTATAGAGGAAGCCCACCAGCAGCTAGATTACGCCATCAGCAAAGGAATTAACTTCATTGATGCGGCTGAGATGTACCCAGTACCGCCCAGTGCTGAAACCTATGGCTTCACCGAAAGTTATATTGGAGAATGGTTAAAGCATCAACAGCGAGAACAACTCATAATTGCTACTAAAATTGCCGGGCCAGGACGCGGTTTTAAATGGTTGCGTGATGGAGCAAAAGCAATTGACAGAGACAATATCAAGCAAGCGGTAGATGATAGTCTCAAAAGATTACAAACAGATTATATCGATTTATATCAAATCCATTGGCCTGACCGCTATGTTCCTCGTTTTGGACAAACAGTGTTTGACCCCTCTCAATTAAAGGAAATAGTTCCTATTGTGGAACAGCTAGAAGTTTTCGCTGATGTTATCAAAGCCGGTAAAATTCGCTATATTGGCTTAAGTAATGAGACTCCTTGGGGAGTTGTCCAATTTAGTCAAGCAGCTAAACAATTTGATTTACCAAAAGTTGTCTCTATTCAAAACGCCTATAATTTACTCAATCGAGTTTTTGATGGCGCACTTGCAGAAGCAGTTTATTACGAAAACGTTCCTTTACTCTCTTATAGTCCTTTAGGATTTGGTTATTTAACTGGTAAATATCTCAACGGTAAACCAGAAAAAGCAAGAGTTACTTTGTTTGAAAACTTTGGTCAGCGATATTTAAAGCCAAATGTCAATAAAGCAGTTGCGGCTTATGTGGAAATAGCCAAAAATCATCAACTAAGTCCTGCACAATTAGCTATTGCATTTGTGCGGAGTCGTTGGTTTGTTGCGAGTACAATTATTGGTGCTACTACACTAGAACAACTAAAAGAAAATATAGATAGCATCAATGTAGTTCTCGACCAAGAAATTCTGGCAGAAATAGACGCAGTTCACACTCAATATCCAAATCCAGCACCCTAAAAATAGGTTGTGTTGTGAGATCCCTGACTTCTTCAAGAAGTCGGGGATCTGAAAAGCCTAATTACTTTATTAGTGTACAAAATTCATCATATCCATTTAAAATTATGACGATCGCAACAGCATTAGTAGACCAAAATACTATCCGTCGCCGTGGTACTGGTTTAAGAGCTTACAACCCAGACAAAGTATATAAGGGTTATACACTTTTCACACCGCTTACAGGTAATGGAGAAGTCTATCTTCTCAACCTGGAAGGAGAAGTTATTCATCAATGGAATTTACCCTATCCTCCTGGTTTATATGGTTATCTCTTACCTAACGGAAACCTTTTTTATAACGGTAAAACGCCAGAAATTCCGCCGCGTTTTCCTTTGTGGGGTGCTTTTAAAGGTGGCGTTGTCTTAGAGGTAGATCCCAAGGGAAATATTATCTGGGAGTACAAACATCCAGATCATCATCACGATGGACGCAGACTCCGCAACGGAAACACAATTTTATTAGCCATTGAAAAGATCCCTCAGTCTTTGATTCCCCATATCAAAGGCGGTGTAGCGGGAACAGAAGCAGACGGTGACATCTATGCGGATGTGCTTTACGAAGTTACTCCTGGGGGTGAAATTGTTTGGACTTGGCACGCCTACGAACACCTAGACTCAGATGTTTTTACAATCACACCTCAAGACCAACGACACGAATGGACTCATGGTAATACTGTAGGCGAACTCGCTGACGGCAACATTATAGTCAGCTTTCGTAACATCTCTACTGTTGCAATTATCGATCGCAACACAGGAGAAATTATCTGGACACTTGGAGATGACATCCTAGCACAGCAGCATTTTCCTAACGAATTAGCTAATGGCAATATCCTGATTTTTGACAATGGCGCATATCGCCGTCATACTGCGCTGAATTTCTCGCGTGTGATAGAAGTTAGTCGTCAAACTAAAGAGATTGTTTGGGAATACACTGACAACCCGCCTCAAAACTTTTTCAGTTCTTATATATCAGGCGCACAGCGTTTACCTAACGGCAACACTTTAATTACAGAAGGTGCTTATGGTCGCATATTTGAGGTGACAGTTTCAGGCGAGATTGTGTGAGAATATATCAATCCTCACTTTGCAGCACGGAATCTGGATGATAAGTCAGCAGTGGCGAGTGGAGAGCAAAATTCAGTCTTTCGCGCTTTTCGTTACGCGCCTGAAGAAGTGCCTTGGCTTTAGTTCAAAAGAATTTGATTAATTTTATCGCCACCCAAAAAACTTTGTGGGTGGCGAATCACTCAAAATAGTAAGGCAAGATATGGGTTTAAGTAGTAACTCAAGTTGCTAGTTACATACCAAGAAAGATGACATAGGGGTATAAAAACAATAAAATCCCTCCAGACAGAAAATTAGGAGGGAAATATGTTAAATGAAATAGTTACTATCTATTCTGTCATAGATGACCTATTGAAGGCGATTGGACATGATGAGGATATTCGTCGTGAAATGAGTGATGCAGAAATTATCACCACGGCAATGATAGAGGCAATGTTTTTTGGTGGGAATCATAGCAAGGCTTGCAGCTATATGAAAGACCATAACTTGATACCAGGAATGTTAGAAAAATCACGATTTAACCGGCGATTACACAAGGTATCGATGTTGATGAACGATTTATTTCATCACATGGGAACAGCACTAAAAGAAATTAGTGAAGATACGGAATATCTTTTAGACTCGTTCCCCGTACCAATATGTGATAATATTCGTATCTTTAATGCGAAGTTAATTCACTCGGAAGAATATCGGGGTTATATCGCATCCAAGAAACGTTATTTTTATGGAGTGAGAGTACAGTTATTGACTACCAAAACAGGTATTCCTGTCGAATTTGTGTTCATGCCAGCTAGCGCAACAGATATACGGGGATTGAGTGCTTTACCCTTGAATTTAATGCCTGGGAGTCAAGTTTACGCCGATTCTGCCTATCTTGATTACACTGTGGAAGATGACTTAATTGAAACTAGTCAAATCTAGATGCAGGTCATGCGAAAAAGTAACTCTAAACGCCAAGATGCACCGTGGAATCAATACATTAAACAGTCTATTCGTCATTACATTGAAACCGTGTTTAGCGGCATCACTCGTTTCTTCCAAAAATCGCTTCATGCCGTAACATTTGAGGGGTTTTTACTGAAGTTACAAGCTTTTATTTTTGCTTACACTCTGCAACAAGCTTTTATTGACTAAGTTGCAAATGTTACTCTCTATTAAACTACACCGAACATTCCTAATGGCATTTTTATAGTGGTTGGAGTTCGTACAACCCTTATTTACTGTGCCTACACTTTCCATCTCCTCTTTTGTATTCTATTACCCGCAACTTGGATTACTTAACGTTAGTTTTGACTTTTTTTCAAAATCTACTTGCTTTTTATATATAACCATGTAAAACTACTATATTATCAAAACATCTAAAAATCTACCAATTTACAGTAGTTAATTTTGATTCGTCAGTAGATTATCAAGTGATATTGGCAATTAAATACTGAATGAAGACTTGACTTTAGTAAAGCAATCTTCCTGAACCAAAAGTTTTAGCCACAGTATACCTCCGCTTACTAAAGGTGGTTTATCCACCTTTTTTACTCAGTTTGAAAATTAAAATTTTGAATAGCTTGATATTAAAATATGAGTCGATACATACAAGATTTTAAAAATAAATTTAAATCTAGACTAAACCTACGCATCACTCGTCGTCACGCCTTATTTGCTTTTGGCTATAGCTTAGTCTTGTCTACATCACTGTTGAGTTGCAGTCCTGCAAATAATAATCAGCAACAAGCAACTTCATCTAAATCGAATGTAGGTAGTAGTAATAAAGTAGTCAGAATCGTTCGTTCTAAACAACTGACAGCCCTCGCCGTTTTAGAACAAAAAGGCATTTTAGCAGAAAGACTAAAACCTCTAGGTTACAGAGTAGAATGGCCAGAATTTGCTGCTGGGCCTCAACAATTAGAAGCGTTAAATGCAGGCGCACTGGATATTGCTTCTACAGCTGAGTCACCTCCTATTTTTTCGCAAGCTGCTGGTGCGCCTTTGGTATATTTAGCTGCTAATTCTAATGATGGTAGGGCAGTTTCTCTGTTAGTGCCAAAAAACTCTTCTATTCAAAGTGTTAAAGATTTAAAAGGTAAAAAGGTAACTTTTCAAAAAGCATCTATTGGTCACTACCTTTTAGTCAGAGCTTTAGAAAAAGCCGGACTAAAACTTAGTGATGTAGAATCTGTTTATTTGCCACCTCCAGATGCAAATGTGGCATTTAGCCAAGGTAAAGTAGATGCTTGGTTTATCTGGGAACCATTTGTTACAAGAAATGTTCAAAATCAAACTGGGCGTGTTTTGGTAGATGGTGGTAACGGCTTGCGAGATACTAACAATTTTTATTCTACAAATCGCAAGTTTTATCAAGAAAACCCAGAAGTGATCAAAATTTTTCTTGAAGAACTGCATAAGGCACAAGTTTGGTCAAAAAACCATCCTAAAGAAATTGCTCAATTACTAGCCCAAGCTACTCAACTTGATTCAGCTACTTTAGAAATCATGCACAATAAATATGATTTTGCGCTAGTACCGATTACAGAGAAAATTATTAATAAACAACAGGAAGTCGCTGATAAGTGGTATAGCTTAGGACTAATACCGAAGAAGGTAAATGTCAGAGATGGTTTTCTCACTCCAGAACAGTATGTGGAAATTACTCCTCAAGAAGTGCTGGCTAAAAATTAATCAGATGGATAACCCTGGGTTTTGCAAAAACTGTGGCAGCAATTAAAAATTTGGCGTAAGGATTCAGGTCTAATATTGCGGAAGTAAAGAAGGGCGAGACTGATAATTATTAGAATCAGCAATTAGAACCGGGTGAACGAAAAAAAGTGTGAGGAAGAGAAAATAGTTAGCGGATATCATACGCTAACTAAACTCTGACTAAGAGGATGGTTTAACTCTCATCAGATTTCTGATATCTTGTAGCTTCTTCAACTAGGTCATTTAATCCTAGCGCTAGTGTATGAAGCACTTGGTTTAACGCTTCGATTTTTGTCCGATTTTTCATCATCTCAACTGCCTTCAAGAAAGCTGGGCTACCTGCTTTACCAATATATTGATGGCAACTCTTAAATCCATTTTTGGTAACAAAGATGGCCTGGGATGATTGCCACTTGTAATACCAATAAGCTCCACCCTTACCCTTAGCTCGGTAACGAACAATCCAACAACCAGATTCAGCTACCTCACTTTTAAGGAGAGTGGAGATTTCTTGGTTGATTTCTTCCCTTTTGGTTTGTAATTGTTCTATTCTGTCTGCTAAATCTGAAAGACTTTGTTCTCTCGTTTTGACCACTATTAAATACAAGCTTAAAAGGACAAATATTATCGTCAGCTTTATGCTAACTTATGGGGAATTATAAGATAAGGATGACCAAAAATTTGACCATCGCGTTGAATTACTTAAATATGCTGCCCTCAGAGCCATAACTCCTTCTGCTCCAAAAAAAGACCAGTGCATACCAGCCTGTTTTAATCTTTGAGTAACCACACGTCGATTGGAACTTTCAACAACTCCTGAACCAATCATTAAACCAGCTTTTAAATAGGAGCGATAATCAATCCGACTCTGATTATTAGTTAAATAACGCTCTAAATTAGTAATTGCTTTGCTTAAATCTTTCTTCTTTTTGGGGAAGTGATGACAATTTTCAATTACTGTAGTCCATTCAGATTTTTTCAAAAGTTGTTGTTGAGTTTTTACCCAATCCTTTTGATAGTCTTCTTTGTTTGGATAAGCGGCTTTCGCCACTGCCCACACATATTCCGAGAGATGAAAAAAGTCGAGAATCTCCACTGCGCCTGGAAATTGTTCTGATGCCATCGCCCAAATCCAATGTGCGCCGTCACCAAGAAATACGGTTTTTGTGTTTTTTTTACCTGCTACTTGATTATATAACTGCGATACTCTTTCTCTAAATTCTCCGCGTGATTTTAAAGTAGCTACATATTCTCGTTGTCGGATTACACCTCTTTTTTTACCAAGTTTTTTATGGTCTTTACTCCAGAAAATTACACCAACTTTTGCTTCTTTATATCCTTGTTTTTGATTCAAGGGAGTCATGACTCCATCAACTCCCACATATAATAAATCTGGTGGTTCTTGCTCTTGATTGGGAATTTCAAACTGTGAAGAAGTGTCTGGCTCACATCGAACCTGAAACTCTTGTGTTTGTAATTGATTTCCTGTCTTTTCTACTTGATTAGCTAAGGTTTTTTGTGTCAAATCTAGTCTTGTCCATTTTTGAAACAAAGAGTGAGAATTTGGAAATTCACTACTAACTCCCAAGGCACAGGCTAATTCTCATACCATTGGTAGCCATTTATCTTTTGGTAGCCCTAACTCTTCATCAACTAGGACTTTAATACCATCTGTTGTCTCATAAGCTCTACGTACAAGAACCATTTCACCTAATGGGGTGTAATATCTTTTTTCTCGTTTAGTTCTCGGATGTGAGTATTCGACTTCTTTTTCTTCAATTAAGGCTTGGAATAAGCTTTGTTGCACAAAATTCCCTAATTTTAGCCACATATTGTAGAATTCGCCCACAAATTCTTCTAAATGGTGACACTCCGGTAAGTCGAAGAGTGTGTCACTGATGTGAGACAGAATTGATTGGAGGTTGTTCATGGGTCTTTTGGTTGCATGACATCAAGAGCTATGTTAGCGTATGATGTCCGCTAACTACTCTCCCACACCTTTTTTCGTTCACCCTATCGTAGGAGCTTGTCATTGTGGTATGTGTAGAAAGTGGGGCGGAGGAGCAATGTTTGCCATTGAGTGTGGCAGTAATGTTACTTTTGAGGGTGCAGAAAATATCAGATTTCAAGGGGCGACAATCGCCTCTCAAACCTTTAGCTTGCAGGGTTTAGAGGCGATTGTCGCCCCTTGAAATCTGAAGCTTAGAAAAAATACTTGTTTTCTATCACTGTGGTTTGGCGGGTTGCGGAATTATATTTTAAAAGATATTCACGAGCGATCGCTTCATTATTCCGCAGAGTTTCGACTTCTTTTTTACCAATTTCGGTATCAGTAGAGAGCAGAATTACTTGATGGCTGGCGGCGGGGAAGTATCTTTCTACTAGGTTTTTGCGGTGGGAGGAGTCGAGTCTGCCGAGGGGTGTGTCAATAGCTACGGGTAAGCGCAGACCGGAGACTTTGGCTAATCCCCAAAGAAAGGCGATCGCCAGTAGTTGTTTTTCCCCTGCCGAAAGTCGATGTTTAGGAACTTGTTTACCCTCAAAATCAAACAGAGATAAGGCGAAGGTTTTAGTATCAATAGCAATGCGAAATACTAAGTCTGATTTGTGCAGTAAATAAAGGAAACAGTTCTTCACTTCCTCCTCTAATTTATTTAGCTTCCTCAGCGTTAATTTTTCTCGAAAAAGCTTAAGTGTTTCTTGAACTTTAGTAGCTGAGGTAATGATATGTTCTCTATTTTTATGTTTTATATTTTTGTCAGTATAATCATTTAATTCTTTTTTCGTTATTTCAATCGCCTCTGTTAACGCTGCTAATTTTTGTCGAGTCGTTTCGTAATTTGCTTTAGCTTGTATAACTTTATTCTGTGCTGTTTCGACAGCTTCACGTAGCTTTTGATAAGCTTCTGGTTCTGCGGCTGTCTGCATTTGTCTTTCTAAAGTAATAATTTCTTCTTGCAGATTTTTCAGCTTACCCAAATGTTGTTTTGCTAGATTACAAGCATTTTGTAAATGATATCTCACATTATCTAACTGGCTCAAGCTTTCTTCATCAGCTAATAACCAAGGTGCTTCAGTTTGGAGTGAACTTGCATATAAATTATCGACATCTTCGGCTAAAAAAGATTGAATTTTATCAACTTTATCAGCAGCAATAGTTAACTGATTTAGCCAATTAAGTAACCGTTTATCTCGCTCAAGCAAAACATCTCTAGCAAGTTGCACTTGTTGAGTACGAAATTCATTTGTTCCCTGTGCTTGTACCTGACTCAATAAATTAGGAATTAAAGCTAAAGGTAAAATATCAGCAGCTAACTCACACAACGATTGTCTAATTGTTTCTACAGCAGTAGTTTTTTCCTTGTGTTTCTCTTCTAACTGACTACGTTCGGCGGCGATTTTACCACCATCAGATACAAATTTATCTAAAGCTTCCCGTTGGATAGTTTCTAATGCTTCAACTTGATTTTTAATACTAGCTAATTTTTCTTCTGTCGTTTGATAATTTTCTTGTTGCTCTCCTAACCTTTGTTCAATTTCTTCTAGGTTAGCCAAATCTTTTGTATCAGCCATTTCTCTGCGTTTACGGTTGACTAAAACATCTAAATCAACTGCTAATTTATCTGCCAATTCTAGCCCTAATAGTCCGCGAATAGCTTCAATAACAATTTGTGGCGGTGTTTCTTGTTCTGCTAATTCTTTAACTTGTTCACCATCAAATAAAAATAAATTAGAAATCCCTAAAGGAAGTAAATTTTCTATATAATCATCCCAAATATTTACCAAATAATCAACTGGCCAAGTATCATCATCACCTAAAATTCCTAAAGCATCTTTACCATCTTTAGGATTTTTTTCCCAAGTTCTCACAATCCGATATCTGACTGGCTTATCGTCTTCAATATGTTCAAAGAGTAGCTCAATTCGTGTCTTTTCAGATGGTGTCGCTTTACTATTGACACATTGATTTAAAAAATCACCATAGCTCAAATTACCGCGAGTAGAACATTGGGCGCGTTGTCCATATAAAGCCAGCCGAATCGCATCCATCAGCGTAGTTTTTCCACCACCATTCATCCCACCTAATAAAAGAATCGGGCGAGGATTTTCCTCATTTCTTGGGTCAAGGTTGATTACTTGTCTCCCAGAGTAAGGGCCAAAATTTTGTAATACGAGTTCGAGAAATATCATTTGTCTTTGTAGTGATAGAAATATTATTCGGGGCGAATGAAATTCGCGGCTACACAGGCGAAGTCCGCCTACGCGGACTAAGATAAGACAAAATTTATCTTTCCTTAACCCGCGCAGGTGGTCACTGAGCTTGTCGAAGTGAGGGTTTTGTTTGTGTAGCCGCGATTTCTAATCGCCACGTATCTTTTTAACTTAAGTAGTCATAATCTGTCTTGTTAAAATACTCATGACTTCACCAGGGTTAGAACTAGGTAATAAAGGACTCCACTCGTTAACTTCGGCAAAACCCAGTTTGTATAAAGTCAGAATTATGTTATTAACACCTCTTTTAGAACCATAAATTACAACTTTGACAGACTCTCTGTCTGGTGTTGTTTCTGTAGAGTTGTTAGTATAAACAAGTGGCGCTGTGGTTTGACAGGTGTCGGCTAGAAAGCTTTTAGTCATGGAAATTTACCTGCTTGCTGGTAAAAGTTACTGTTACATAAACGTAACAAGATAATCTTACACTGTTTGTTACATATACAGAACATTTACTCTGTTAAGAGCCTTTGACACAATCAAAGGCATGGGAAAAGCAGGAAAAGCGTTGAAACAGGTGTTAGAAACATACAGCATCAGCCAAAACAAGTTAGCAGTAACAATGGGAACAGGACGGCCAAACGTTCACCGATGGGTTAATGAGATGACTGACCCTGTTGCTGATACACTGTTAGAAATTCGTGATGCACTCAAGAAAATTAACCCAGCCGCCGCAGACGAGTTTATCAGGCTGTACTTGGGAGATGCTGACCATGATGAGTAAGCTTAATTCTTTGTCTGTTTATTTTTAAATTTCATATTTGCCCAAGTCTTGGTATTGTCAGCAGTATCAATTTGTGTATCTGCTGTACTTGCTTGTTCATCTGGGGCGACAAAATCTGCTAAAGTTAGCTGCTTGACTTTTTCAATATCACCTTGTTCAACTGCTGTTTTCAAATCTCGTTTTAAATGAGCATTTTTCACTGCTTCATCTTTAGAACGAGAACTAGTAGCAAAGCATTTTTCTAAGCTTTCGTAAATTCCTACACGACGCGACATTTTGCGAAATTGACGTTCTGTGTCTAAAAGTTTCGCCATCAATTCTAAGTGCATCTCGTTACCCGCACAGATTTGTTCCAACACAGTCCATTCATCACTACCTAATAAGCTAAGGTCTGCGCCTGGGCGTGGGTCTTTAAATTCTTCGCCTGTGACTTCTTGATAAATGCGGGGTAAGCTGTCGTCAAACTCATGTTTTTCTTCTAACCAAATACGCCGAATTTCGCTCAATTCTTCAATGGAGATAAGGCTAATATCGCGCATATTTTCTGGTGCTGTTTGACGGATTTTTGTTTGCGCTTCTAATAGTCGTGTTAATAGATGTTCACGCCAAGATTTAACGTAAGGGCCTGGTATTGGTTCAACAGAAATCTCTCCATCTAAGTTACGTTCAAATAGTTGGACTTCTCCCCATATACGGCGGAAGTCTCGTTTATTACGGTCATTATCAATGTTCAAATCCTCTAAGCGAATATCAATTAAAGGTTGTAACCATTCTTTTTCTTCATCATTTTGAATCATCGCTTGCATAGACCTATCACTATTAACCAGTGTGCAAACCCAACATCCAAAACGAGAGCTACCACAACTAGGGGTAGAAGTATCAACAACTAAGGGGCATTCATTATCAGCTGTTGCACCTCGATACATAGCAAATAAGTCTTTGTTGCTGTATCCCCAAGAATTATCCCATTGCATTAAATACAGCCAAACTTCATCAGTGCGCCAATCTTCTATAGGAGTATAAAGCAATGAGTTAACAAGGCTAGGATGAGGGCTAAGGCGTTCTCGTACTCGACCAACTTCGCGTTTGGCCATGATAGCAGCACGATTGGTACTTTCAGTTTTGCGTGTTCCTAGTAAAACAATTGTTTCACCACTAGCCCTGATAACATTACGTATGAAAAGGTTAGACGGATCAATTTTCAATCGTCCAGTACACCAACGAAATTTATGTCGTGGTGCTGGGTAGCCTTTGCCAATTAAACCCACCCAGTATGTTTGTTTAACATCTGGTTGTAATAAATGCGGTTCTACAGGCATTTGTTGTTCTTGAGCCGCTATTTTCATTTGCTCTAGTGAGTTGCGTACCCAAGCAGCTACATAAGGATTTTCTACACCTGTATCAGTCGTAATAACATGAATTGGCTTAGTTCGCTTTTCCGGTGGAAGTTCCAATATCGCATTCCAGACTAGCTGTAAAGTCGCTGTGCTGTCCTTACCCCCCGAATAACCAACAACCCAAGGTATGGCATCTAAACAATACAATTCTTGAATTTCAGTTGTCAGAACTTGGATATACTCTACCAACTCTGCTACAGTACGTGTCTGCTGACCTTTATTTTCTGGTTGTTGTGCTTCAGTCATTGCTTCCTACCTCTGGACATCTGGGCATTACCGCTTTTTTCCCCAGCATATAGAATGTGCGGGTTCCCAAAAAGTTTTTAAAAACTGATTTATTAGTATCTAACTTTTTGGAGAATATAGCTACACTACAAGACTAAGTTTTTAAAAATTAATATGAGAGACATTGCATCTGATCCAACTGCTGATATCGCTAAAGAGTACCTAGAGAGAGAAAACAAGGAAAAAGAGGTACTAGCTTTACTTCTTGATAAGTTTTTAGAAAAAAAAGACCGAATTCTCGTTCAAAAAACTGAGATGGGTGGAAGTGAGGCTTATGTTGGTTCCGTCAGCTTAGAATGGTTTGCCAGCAGAGTTCATTTCGCTTCTGGTTTACCTCTGCTACAAAAAAATTACAATCAAGAGACAGATAACATTGAAATTGACGCAGATAGTATCGATGAAATTCAACAGCGTCCCGTTGACTGGACACGTCAAGCGCCCTTAGTTCAATATTTGGCTGCGAGAAAAAATCATAAGTTTCCTCCCGTACTAGTAGTAATTAATCAGCCTTGGGTGGATGATGCTTTAGCATCTGAGTGGGATAGTGAAGAACGCGCTACAAAGTCTACTACTGATTTTACACCTCTAGATAAAGATGCTAAGGTCGGCTTACTCAATGTCTCTGAAGAGAATGTCACCATTTATGCGCTAGATGGTCAACATCGGTTGATGGGAGTGCAGGGTTTAATTGAGTTAATTAAAACTGGTAAACTCCAGCGATATAAAAAAGATAAAACTGCTGATGATAGTTTTATTACAGTGTCAGATTTAATCGAGCAATATCAAGTAGATCCGGCTTATTTACAAAGCTTACCTAAAGAAAAAATTGGTATTGAGTTCATTTGTGCAGTTAATTCTGGGGAAACTCGTAACCAAGCTAGAAGAAGAGTAAGGTCGATTTTTGTTCATGTTAACTTGATGGCTGCACCTTTAACTAAAGGTCAATTAGCACAGTTAAATGAAGATGATGGCTTTTCTATTGTTGCTAGAAAAATTGCAGTCACTCATCCACTTTTAGAACAAAAGCCAAATCGCAATCCGCGTGTTAATTGGAATAGTTCAACTGTAGCGTCAAACTCTACAGTTTTGACGACATTGCAAGCGATACAAGATATGTCTGAGAGATATTTAGGTCAAAAATTCCCTTATTGGAAACCATTGGAAAAAGGCTTAATTCCGATGCGTCCAGAAAATGAGGAAATTGAACAGGGAATTGAAGAATTTAAAAAGCTATTTGATAATTTAGCTAATTTACCTAGCTATAAAATTTTGGAACATGAAGACACACCAGTTTTACGAAGGTTCAGCTTTGAAAAAGGTGGTGGTGAAGCAAATATACTTTTCCGTCCTGTGGCGCAAGTTGCTTTAGCCCAAGCTTTAGGATTTTTAGTATTTAAAAAAGGGGTTTCTCTAACTACTATTTTCAAGAAGTTGAAAAAGTTTGACCAGCAAGGTGGTTTTACTGGGATGGAATATCCTAAATCTATTTGGTACGGGGTTTTATATGACCCTAATAAAAAGCGAGTGCAGGTTTCTGGAAAAGAATTAGCTGCAAAGTTATTAATTTACATCCTTGGCGGAATTCAAGACTCAATGGAACGTGCTGAACTTCGTAAGGCTTTAGCTAATGCTAGGACTGTAGAAAATAAAACAATTGGTTTTGATGGTGAATTTGTCGAACTAAAAGAAGTAGGACTTCCACCTGTGTTGTAGTTAACCTTGAAATATATTTTGGCGATGCCATTGAAATGCTTCTAATTCTGGAAAGTATTGCTCTTTATTTGGCAACAGTAGTCTTTCGCCATGAAAATCTTTCATTGGCTTAGTGTGAGGAGAGATTTCTTCTAATTCTTTAGTAACAATGATTTTGTACTGCTCATCAGCTGTAAACCAACCACGGTCAAAAGCCCAGTGGTGATTTTTGCAAAAAGCAATACCATTATGAATTCTACTGTCATAAAATTGGGAAAATGGTTTGATGTGTGCGCCATCTACAATATTTTGATTTTTGGCTTTAGTGACTCGTAGTCCGCAAAAAGCACATTTAGAATCATATATATGAACAATAGTTTTTCGGAAAAAAGAATTTCTAATGACAGCTTTTCTAACACCCCATTTTGGATTATGATCAAAGCTTGTTAATGTGAGTAAGTCTTCTTCTTGAAAAGATTGGTTAATTTGCAAAATATCTTCAAGTTCTTCTTGCTGCTCTTGAAAGAAAGTTGTTACCAGTGCATCAATTAATTCTTGTCTTGAATATTCATCTTGTAAAAAATCAAATAGTTCATCATCTAACGAAGCATATTCAACAGAATCTCTTAGCTTGTTAGTTGTTTTTGGCTGAAGTCCATTATACTTTGGCTTAAATTTTAAATGCCAAAACCCTTCACTTTGTAGATGAATAAATGGATAGTGTAACCCACCTTGATAAGACTTAGAACCTAAAATACTCCAATATCGCTTAAATGTTTGAACTAATTCTTCTGATACTGGAATTTTATTTTCATTAAGAATCCCTCGTGTAAATAAATCAATTATAGTTAAAATTAATATTGGTTTATATTTAGCAACACCACGTTTTTGACTAGTACTTACATTTAATTGAGAAAAAGATTCATAATAGTAATTTAAGGTCTTCATAATTTTATTAAGCTCATTCAAAAATTAACTTAAAAATCTGGTAAGGTCAAATTCTTCATGTATAGCTTCCTTATTATCTTTTTCGGCAATTAAGAATAAAAGAATACGCTCTGAATAATCTACTGCTCCACGTAATTCAGTTTGTAAAATTTCTAGTCCACCATTGGCGTATTCTTCAAAAATTTGGGTGCGTTTATCTTCATATTCTTCTTCTCGTGAAGAAATAATCTCTATATCTTGTGTTTCATTAATTCCTAATAATTTAATTATTAATTCATGTCCCAAAGAGACAAAGTTCTCTTGGGGAATGGGGGAAGGTTCTCTTTTGGTAGTCTCGCCTAAAGGTATACGCTTTTTATATCTAACACCTAAAGCAGCAGCAAATACCATCACTTCTACATAAGTTTGAAAAGGCCCTGTTGTGTCTTTTGAGGCGACTAATGATTTAACTAACTCGGCTTTATCTTTGGCAATCTTGATTCTATTTGCAGCCATTGATTTGAATATTTACATTGTAGTTATGATACCCGAAAGCTAAGAGCGATTTTATACAGAGATACAAACAAAAAACGCCCCCCTTTTCAGGAGAGCGTTTTGATTAATTAGAGATGTTGTCAAGCAACATCTCTAGAAAATTAACCGTTAATAGCAGGAGCGCTCATTGCAACAGGTTTAACTTCACCAGCAGCTAAGTCTAGGGGGAAGTTGTGAGCGTTACGCTCGTGCATTACTTCCATACCCAAGTTAGCGCGGTTGATGATATCAGCCCAGGTGTTGATGACGCGACCTTGAGAGTCAATCACTGATTGGTTGAAGTTGAAACCGTTCAAGTTGAAGGCCATTGTGCTGATACCTAGTGCTGTGAACCAGATACCGACTACAGGCCATGCAGCTAAGAAGAAGTGCAAGGAACGGCTGTTGTTGAAGGATGCGTATTGGAAGATCAAGCGACCGAAGTAACCGTGTGCTGCAACGATGTTGTAGGTTTCTTCTTCTTGACCGAATTTGTAACCGTAGTTTTGAGATTCAGTTTCGGTTGTTTCACGAACCAAAGAGGAAGTTACCAATGAACCGTGCATCGCAGAGAACAAGGAACCGCCAAATACACCTGCTACACCCAGCATGTGGAAGGGGTGCATCAAGATGTTGTGTTCTGCTTGGAACACAATCATGAAGTTGAATGTTCCAGAGATACCCAAGGGCATACCATCAGAGAAGGAACCTTGTCCGATTGGGTAGATCAAGAATACTGCGGTAGCAGAAGCCAAAGGCGCGGAGTAAGCTACGCAGATCCAAGGACGCATACCTAAGCGGTAGGATAGTTCCCACTGACGACCCATGTAGCAAGCACATCCGATGAGGAAGTGGAAAATTACTAGTTGGTATGGGCCACCGTTGTACAACCACTCATCTAAGGAAGCAGCTTCCCAGATTGGGTAGAAGTGCAAGCCAATCGCATTGGAGGAAGGAACAACTGCACCAGAGATGATGTTGTTTCCGTAGATCAAGGAACCTGCAACAGGTTCACGGATACCATCGATGTCTACTGGAGGAGCAGCGATGAAAGCGATTACAAAGCAGGTGGTTGCAGCCAGCAATGTAGGGATCATTAGTACACCAAACCAACCAACATAAATGCGGTTTTCGGTGCTGGTGATCCACTCGCAGAAGCGCTCCCATACGTTAGCGTTAGAACGCTGTTGTAAGGTTGTGGTCATTGTTTTATAAGTGCTGTTTTTCGTTAAATATGTGACAGACAAATTTTTTTATGCCTGTTGTCAATTAGTCTACATGAATTTACTTTCATCGGATATTTAGCTTCATATTCTGTAATATATTTTGTGTATTTATTTTCTTTAATGTAAAGTTTCGAGTTGGATTTATAGCCATCATCAAAAGCATCAAAAGCTTTGATTTGTCTGATTTTAAGTTATTTCAACATCGAATCAATTTTATTGAAGCGATCGCTAGTTACATAGCTTTACATTAGTTTACAAATCAATTCTAAATTCTCTCATCAAAATATTATGTGAGTAGCGGTATTTATTCCATTGAGAGGTTAATTATTGCTTTGTCAATACAAATTACGACAGCTTATTTAATTGAGTTATTTTTAGCTTAAAAATCAAAATATATATAAGGTAAGCTGCCTTCAGGAGCTAGTAACCACACAACATAAAAACACAACGGTACGAAGACAAGCTTAATTGGCCAGTTTAACTCTAGTTTTAATCGACCATTTAAAGCGTAGACCAGCCCCATAAAAGCCGCTAAAATCATCAGCATCCAGGTTAGTTGGTAAGGGCTAATAGTTAAAGCTTCTACATACACTTTTTGGGCGAACTGTGCATCAGCAGTGTGACCCCAAAGGTGCTGAAATACTAAAGAAGAATCTTGGAGATTGGGTAAACGAAACCAAATCCAAGAAGTAAAAACCATCAACTGAGTTAACAACCAAGCAATAAATATACCTAAAGGATTTTGCCACAACTGAGCTAACTTTTCATGGCGATCGCTCAAATCATCTGTAAGGCGATGAATGGCTAAAGCAATTCCGTGGAGAATACCCCAAACAAAAAAACCCCAGGCGGAACCATGCCATATACCTGCAATTACCATAACAATGAATAAATTCCAGCAGGTACGTATCAAACCACGACGAGAACCACCTAAAGGAAAGTATACATAGTTACGCAACCAATCACCTAAAGTTATATGCCAGCGCCGCCAAAAATCGGCAATACTGGTGCTGAAGTAAGGAAAATCAAAATTTTCTGGCAAAACTAAACCAAACAACAAAGCCGTGCCACAGGCAATGTCTACGTAACCATTAAAATCTAAATATAATTGCAAACCATAGGCAAAAGTTGCCAACCAAAGATCACCACTACCTGCGCGTTGCAAATTGCCAAAGCATAAATCTACAAAAATACCTAAGTTATCTGCCAAAAGTCCTTTTTTGACTGCGCCTCTAGCAATTAACCACAATGCTTCAGCCACTCTCTCAGCGGTGGGAAATTGGAGTGTGTTTAACTGAGTTGCTAAGTTGTGGTAACGCGTAATTGGCCCGGAAATTAGTTTGGCAAAAAAGAGTTTGTAGGTGGCAAATTTAAGGAAATAGTCAGTAGCAGGAGCGCCGCGATAAACATCTATTAAATAAGCAATACACTCAAAAGTGAAAAATGAAATTCCTAAAGGAGCAATTATTTTAAAAGATGCCTCTGGCGCATTGGTTTGTATAGGAAAAACTATGTTTAATATTGGAGTAATATATTTAAAACCAAGCAATAATAAAACATTTAATATTACACCTAGCCATAATAATTTCAGGCGGCGACTACTCCAGTCTGCATTAGCATACTGCCATTCTTCATTAGAGATTTGCCAATCAAGATTATGCTCGCCTGGAGAAGTATTTTTGCCAATTTCTCTCCCCAAACGAAAGTTAATAAAGGTCAATGTTAATAAAAGTGGTATGTATTGAATACTCCACGAAGCATAAAAAGCCAGACTGGCAATTAATAAAGTCCATAATCGCCATTTTTGCTCGGCGACAGTCCAGTAAATGCCTAATATACTCAGTAAAAATATGCCGTAGGAAATTGATATAAAGTTCATATTTTAGTTATTAATCAATAGTCATTTGTCATTTGTTTTTTTATCCTTGTCTCCCCTCTCTACTTTGTTATCCAAGGAATTACAGGGTCTATTGCTAGTTTTTTGGAGACTTCGTAAGCACCAAAGCGGTTAAGATGGCTGGGGTCAGAAAAATAGTCATTATTTCTTGGCCAAAGTTGGCTAAAATCTCGGTAAATAAAATTAGGATTTGTCGCCAGACGAATCATGTATTGTTGAAATTCTTGCTCATATTTTTTCCGAACTGGATCTAAATACTCGGCAGTGAGAGGCATATTAATAAATACCAGAGGAATTTGCTGAGATTGAGTAAATTTCAAAACTTCTTGGAAGGCTGTATCTTGATTACCTTCTATATGAAATGATTTATAGTCATTATCATAATTGCCTGTAACTCTGGGATGTTTTTGATAGTATCGAGCCGGATTAAAGCGCACCGACAAAGGTAAGAAACCATCAAAATCAACTGCTTGCAGAGAAGCTTCATCTTCGGAACTTTCAGAAATAGATTCAGTGGATGGTGTCTCTGGGGAATTGCGATCGCTAATTAATGGCAAATTATCAAGTTGCTGATGCAGTAAGGATTTAAGCTGTTTGCGATTTTGATAACTACTAGAAAAAGCAGCTAAAATCTGATTTAAACCATTATTGATAGCTTGATAATTATTAATTTCATCCGGCTTTTTCCCAGTTTTTGGTTTGTCTAGAGATGTTGTTGAATTTTTAGCAGCTTCTTGATTAACAGCCGTATTTTGGGCTTTTTCTAAGATTTTTTGATAGCCTGGAGAAGCTGCGATCGCATTAAATGTGATATCGTCTCGACCACTATTAAAAGCGCGAGAACCATCGGCCCAAAGAATTACTTTTGGTAGTTCTGCTGGCTCAAGTACTTGACGAATAATAAAATCGACCACTTGGGCTGTCGCACCATTTACACCAAAGTTGAATACATCAAGATTGGGATATCCCTGTTTTCCTAACCCTTTGGCTAATGCAGCCGGATCAACACCTCGCAAAGCCCGCGAAGAACCAATAATTAATATATCGGGCGGATTTCCTTTAATATTTAATTGTTGCCGATACAAAGCTAGTTGCTCATCTAATTGCCGTGCATTAAAACTGGGCATTTGCGATCGCGCTGCTAATAAAATTGCTGATGCTGTAGCTTTTTCTTTTAATGGTGCGGCAATTAAAGTTGTAGACTCAGGATCATCCTCATTGACTGTAAACCCAGAGGCATTGAAGGCTGAATTTTTTGCACCTGATAATTTTTGCCCAGATGCGTTAGTCAATAATTCTAATTTTTCTTGCTGTTTTGCTTTGGCTGGTACTGGTGGCTTTTGTTTAGCAGATGCAGCAACATTATTTACCGATGGCTTACGGGGTAATGTTCGCGTGATAAGTTGACCACTAATCCAATCGGTTTGGAGAGTGAGTAACAATCCCAATGTTCCCCAAACTAAAGCAACTTTGAGTCCACCTTGCAAATCAGGATCGGCGACGGCTGACTGTCCAACTTCTGTAAATATTTGTGTGCCTAACAGTAAATTTTTAACTGTTGTGGTGGTAGTTACAATCCAATCTCGCGCTACTTCTGTGACAAAATTTTGAACTTCTTCTGAGGTTAAATCAGGGCGGAAAATGGGCTCTTGACTATCTTTAACTATCAGTTCACCCACATATTCGGAAGCCGCAGCAAACTCTGGGGTAGCTTCGGGAACTAAACGTTGGCGCTGCACAAAATCCACGCCATGATGCCAAACTGGTTCTTTATTCCCCGCACGACGACCGTAAACTCTTACTCCGGTGATTCCCGGTAATTTTAACTGGCGGACAAACTGGGTAATTTTATTAGCTACTTGTTTACGGTTGGGACATATAGGCGCATCGCACATAATGTGAAGTAAGTCACCTTTGTGGAGTAAAATTACGCGAATACCGCCTGTTTTCAAGCGCCATTCTAAATCAGTATTTAGTAAGCGTTCTAGTAAAAAATGAGTAGCTGGTTCATCTCCATTAATTGCTAACTCTAAAGCGGAGGTAGCCAAGGCTGGGTGTTGCGCCGCAGGTAAGGAAATCCAATCAATCCAAGCGGGTTGCTTTTGGGCTGTTCTTTGACCGTAGATGGTAGCGCCAAGAATCCCTTGGGGGGCGATCGCATCTAAGTGCGATACGATAATATCCAGACATTTCGTTTTATCGGGTGCGGGTGCATCTTCTAAAGGATCAAAAGCTGGGGAGCAAAAAAGATGCAGAGTTGATTCTTTAAGTGATGCTTGGACAGTGACTTTAAACTCTAATAATACTTCGGTTAATAACCGCGCGATCGCTTGTATATCTCCCCAACGCGCCCATTCTTTGAGCATCACCTCTGGAGGAGTCAAATCTACCCGCAATACCCAATCATTACTTGTTTCCCCACTAACTTGAGAAGTAATGACTGCATCTTGGTAGCCAGTCAGTTTTAAAAATCTGAGTTTTTGGGCTATTGTTTCTGCCAATAATGAAGAATCTGGACTATAGGCAGATTGACAAAAAACCCATAAACGATTTGTTTGTGCTTGATTTTTGTCTTTAGGTTGGTGCGGCTTAATTTTGACTTGAACTCCCACACCCAAAGAACTCAGAGTTTCACTCAGATAATGAGCGATCGCATTCGGGTCGCCGCGACGGGCTAAACTCTCATTGGAGATAATCATTGCCCCGCCTGGCTTTGATGATTCCGCGTCTTTTAATGCTTGCTCTACCTGTTCTAAATGCTTATCTAATTGATTTAGATGCACCCTATGGCACCATTGGGGACGATTTTCGCCCTTTTTTCGCCCATAAACCAATACTTGGTATATTGAGGGTTGTTCGTTATTCGTTAAGACATCTAAATTAGTTTGCTGAAGTGCGTGGAGTAAATCAGAAAGAGTGCGCCAGCGTTGAGGACACTCGATTGCTTCACAAAGAATGTGTAGGTCATTTCCCCGCAACCGGATTTTCACCCCTAAAGTGTTAATCCCTGTTGCTTGGCTTACCCATTGCACTAAAGTTTGCTGGCTATCTGGTAATACTTTTTTCATGGGCAGTTAACTTTACAGGAAGCGAGTATTCGGGGGTATTGCCTGCGCTTGTAAACTAGAACCATAACGTTTATCACATTTTGCTGTTTTTTTTTAACACTTTTGTTACCTTCTGTGCTTGCAAAATAGGCCAAGATAGTCTTATATCGTTGCAAGTCATACAGATTTTGAGTTTCGCGTTTCATTTTCCTCGTTTGCCAACAACCAAAAATTAGCAATGCCTCCTATCACCTCCCAATCTTCACCCAACCCCGGACTAAATCTGGTTTTGTTTAGCATTCCCCAATCTTTTATCCTGGAAATAGGTACAGCGTCTATACTACTGCTGCTGACCACCGAAAAGTTCACCCTCAAAGCCCTAGAATCTCTAGGCCAAGCTAGTGAAGAATTGTTTCGCGGCGATCGCTTGCCGATTCTTCCCTTTCCCAATCACGATGAATTAACCAATAAAAGCTAAAACTTATACTTAAAAAAATAAATCGCTCATAGAAAACAATGAGCGTAAATCACAAAGTTCAAAAATGTAAACAGTAATTGGCTTTACAAGAGAAGCAAATATGAGTTCGCTTTTATACTCTGTGTCACACGCTGCGAATTATTACCCTGCATCAGAACTATTTTTACGTCGTCGCCTCCAAATAGTTGAAGAATTATGGGAGAACGTCCTGCGGCAAGAATGCGGACAGAAAATGGTAGACTTATTACGGCAGTTGCGAGATTTGTGTTCGCCAGAAGGACAAGCCACAAATGACCAAGCCGCCTCCGCTGTTAAATTGATTGAACAACTAAATATTAATGAAGCGATTCGGGCAGCGCGGGCTTTTGCGCTGTATTTCCAGCTAATTAACATCATAGAGCAGGAATACGAACAAAAGCAGCAATTAACCCGCTATTCAGAAATCGAAATAGAATCCAAGAATGCAGAAACTGTCTCTGATAGTAGCTACTCTTCCAACGACAAAGAAGATGATGCGTTTGTTAACACAGGTATAGGTTCAGACTTGTTAGCCAAAAATTGGGTTAACAAAATGCACAACAAACAGAAAGGTACTTTTGCTACTCTGTTTCCCCATCTATACGATTTGAATGTCCCACCCCAACAAATTCAACGCCTAATTTCGCAACTGGATGTGCGTTTGGTGTTCACAGCCCACCCCACAGAAATCGTCCGTCACACCATCCGCGATAAACAGCGACAAGTAGTCAATCTCCTGCAACAGATAGATGCAGTAGAAAATCGTGTTGGTGCTTATCCTTGGGAATCAGGGGAGTTACGGGAAAAACTGCTGGAAGAAATTCGCCTATGGTGGCGTACCGATGAACTCCATCAGTTCAAACCTACAGTCTTAGATGAAGTAGATTATGCCCTGCACTACTTCCAAGAAGTATTATTTGATGGCATTCCTCAACTGCATAAGCGGTTCAAATATGCTTTGAGTAAAACTTTTGATTGGTTGGAACCACCGCGGAAAAACTTTTGTGCGTTTGGTTCTTGGGTAGGTTCCGATAGAGATGGAAACCCATCAGTCACACCAGAAATCACCTGGAAGACAGCTTGTTATCAGCGCAAAATGGTACTGGAGCGTTATATTCAGTCAGTGAAAAAGCTGATTGAATTGTTAAGTATATCCATGCACTGGAGTGATGTTTTACCAGATTTATTAGAATCTCTGGAATTAGATCAGTCACATTTAAGTGATATATATGATGCCCTAGCGTTGCGTTATCGCCAAGAACCTTATCGCTTGAAACTGGCTTATGTACTTAGAAGGTTGGAAAATACCCGCGATCGCAATTTAGCATTATATAAACGGGAAACTCCCACCAACGAAGATGCACCTATGTATCGTTCGGGAGCCGACTTTTTGGCAGAATTGCGGTTAATTCAGCATAATTTGAGCGAAACTGGACTGAGTTGTCGAGAACTGGAAAATCTGATTTGTCAAGTCGAAATCTTTGACTTTAACCTGACACAATTAGATATTCGTCAAGAATCAACACGCCATTCCGATGCGCTGAATGAGATTTTAGAATATCTGCAAGTATTACCCCAAGCTTATGATGATCTAACAGAAGAACAGCGAGTTGCTTGGTTAACCGCAGAATTGCAAACCCGCAGGCCATTAATTCCAGCGGAACTGCCATTTTCTGAGAAAACCAACGATGTCATTGAAACCTTTAGAATTTTGCGATCGCTGCAACAAGAATTTGGTGTCAACATCTGCCAAACTTATATTATTAGTATGTGCCGTCAAGTCAGCGACGTACTAGAAGTTTTACTCTTAGCCAAAGAAGCCAGATTATTTGACCCAGCCATTGCCGTCGGCACAGTTCAAGTTGTACCCTTATTTGAAACCGTAGAAGACTTGCAGCGTTCCCGCAGCATCATGCGCCAGCTGTTTGAACTTCCCTTATATCGGGCTTTATTAGCTGGTGGCTACGAAAATATTCAGCAAAGACTGGCGACACCTGAATCAAGTCCGCACTCAGTTCTCACCCCCGACTTGCAAGAAGTCATGCTGGGGTATTCCGACAGCAACAAAGACTCCGGCTTCTTAAGTAGCAACTGGGAAATTCATAAAGCCCAAAAATCATTACAGAAAATTGCCGAAGACTACGGCGTGAACTTGCGAATTTTTCACGGTCGCGGCGGTTCTGTGGGGCGGGGTGGCGGCCCTGCTTATGAGGCGATTTTAGCCCAACCAGGACACAGTATTAACGGGCGAATTAAAATTACCGAACAAGGAGAAGTATTAGCCTCGAAATATTCCTTGGTGGATTTAGCTTTATACAACTTAGAAACCGTCACCACCGCCGTCATCCAAGCAAGTTTGCTGCGGACAGGGTTTGATGATATCGAACCTTGGAACGAAATTATGGAAGAACTAGCAGCGCGATCGCGGCAACACTATCGTGCTTTAATCTACGAACAACCAGATTTCATCGACTTTTTCAACCAAGTCACCCCCATTGAAGAAATTAGCCAACTGCAAATCAGTTCCCGTCCAGCACGCCGACCTTCTGGTAAAAAAGATTTAAGCAGTCTCCGGGCGATTCCTTGGGTATTTAGCTGGACACAAACGAGAGTTTTGCTACCTTCCTGGTATGGTATGGGGACAGCGTTGCAAGAATTCTTAAATGAAGAACCAGAAGAACACCTCAAATTACTACGCTACTTTTATATGAAGTGGCCGTTCTTCAAAATGGTGATTTCCAAAGCCGAAATGACCTTGGCAAAAGTCGATATGCAAATGGCGCGACACTACGTCCAGGAATTATCCAATCCAGAAGACAAAGAACGGTTTGATAAAGTGTTCGAGCAAATCGCCAGCGAGTACTATTTAACCAGAGATTTTGTCCTGAAAATTACGGGACACAATCGACTTTTGGATGGTGATCCAGTGTTGCAGCGTTCAGTACAATTACGTAATGGGACAATTGTCCCTCTAGGTTTCATCCAGGTTTCCCTACTCAAGCGCCTGCGCCAAGCCAAGAATACTACAGCTACCTCTGGTGTCATTCACTCCCGTTACAGCAAAGGCGAACTACTCCGAGGCGCACTGTTAACCATTAATGGTATTGCTGCAGGGATGCGAAATACAGGTTGAACTGCTTCATCGAGTCCTTTGTCAATGGTCATTCTTCCTTATGGTTCTGGTGACCAATGACAAGGGGGACAAGGTAGAAGACTTCAGACTTCAGCTGCGCGATCGCAAATTATGTAAATTCTTCCACGAATTGGTACTAGTATCAAAACAATGCCAAGAACCGTCCTTGCTTTCCTGATAACAAAACAAAGTGCGATCGCCGCTATACAAATTATCTGTTAAATAATATACTAACCCTCGGAAAGGATAAGTTTTGCGACTTAAACGTTTAGCTACAGCTTGATTCGGACATTCCACGATAAACACTGGTTTTCTATTCAAGTGAGCTAACGAGAATATACACATACGTAAAATTGCTCTCAGCCAACTTTCAGAATTATCGAAATAATCATCAATAATTCTATTGGTTAGTGCTTTTTCCAGAGTGCGATCGTTGTTTTGAGAAATGTGAGCCTCAGACATAGCCTCACCTATTGCTATACCAATGGTTCGAGGTTAATCCAAAATTTCCCAAAATGCCAAGTTTTGATCCACACTCCACGAGTCATTCCTCATCCTCCTGCACTCCGCGCCCCTCTGCGTTCAAATCGCGATCGCAACACTGGTAAAATCTACCCAGAACAAAGAAAGAGCAAATAACCATGACTGCCGAAACTAATCAAGTAAATTCCCCAACCACAGGTGCAGATGCAATTGACGTAGCGATCGCCAAAGGGATAGATTTTGATGGAACACCCATTCCCACCGCCAAACTAGACCTTTATCACCAAGTCATGGGGCTAGAAGCTAATAGACAGCGTAGTGGCGTGTCAAATACCATGCGATCGCGCATTGTCAGAATCGGTGCAAAACATATTCCCCAACCAGAACTCGATCAAAAGCTTACAGAAGCGGGATTTGCACCTCTCAAAGAAAAAGAAATTGCTTTTTTCTACGGTGGTAAATAATTAAATCAGTCAACAGTAAACAGTTATCAAAGTGCATCAGTGGGGAACTCTGACCCCAGGATAAATACATCATTAATTTACTGATAACTGATAACTGTTCACTGTGATAAAGTTCTCACAGTTAAAACCTGCGGTGGTGTCGAATCTGGCGGATAAATCACATCTACCTGTACATTCCGTTGGCTTGCAGGTGGGAGAACAAACTGCACCAATGGTTCCAAAACCTGACCAGTTCTGTGCCATAAATGCACATACCGCGTTTTTTGTTGTCCTTGGTCATCAAAATAACGTAGCCGTACAGTACCACGGAAAAAGGGAAAATCGAGAGATGGTTTGCGGAAACGAACGCCTCCTTGAGAAAGCTTGTCTTCTTTTAAAGGTGTTTCCAGTGTGACTGTAACTTTTTGCGGTTGGTTTGTATTATTCTTTAAAGGCAAACTCAGATTATATTCCACACCATAATTACCGTGAGCTTCGTAGGCGGTATCAGGATAACGCACCAACATTTGCGCCGTTTGGATTTGTTCAGTACCTAATCGACCACCACGCAGAGTAACTAAAGGATAGGAAATCCCTTTACCACGTTCAGGAATAGTTAAATACTGGGCTTTGGGATTATCTACCAAATTAGCTTGCCATTGGGAACCTTGAGAAACACCAGCCACACGTCCATAAATTAATGAACCACCTTTAGCATCGGGCGGAGTTGGAGTTTTATCTCTAGGGCCAGCAAAACCACCATTATTTAATAAAGCTTGCCATTCTTTAAGAGTAGGCGCACGGTCGGAACCATCAGGATTTTTTTTCGCAAACATTGCTAAACTCGCTGCGTACACTTTGTTACTACTCCGCAGACGCATAAAACTAGAGCGACCATTTACCGGCTTGGCTAAGTTGCGTACTGGAATCGGATGATTCAGCAACATCCGGCTACCCCCTGGAGGAATGACTAACTTAGCCGGGAAATCAGTTTGACGAACACCGCGCAAAACATCACTAACAGCCCTCGCCCCAGGCCCAGAATAAACCTTACCATCATTATTTTCTAGATAAGGCGCTAAGGTGACAAAGGGTGCATCTTGCATCAAATAACTCGCCGCCTGCAACACATTTACTGTCACAGGCTTTTTACTAGGGTTATGCAGAATTACACCGATATACAGCGTTTGTAAATCTTTGGGAGTATGGGTGTAATGATGAGCGAATAAATCAAAGCGTCCTTGAAACGGAAAATTGAGGTGGGTGGCGGGAACTTTTTTACCATTACTAGGAAAGGTAGAAAGTAAAATTCCCTCATTTTTAATCCATTCTGGGCTGTTGCTGTTAAAAACAGGAATTGCATCTAACTTACCCGGTAAGGCGCGGACTTCTCCTGGTTGTACAATGTCTTGAGGTGCTGGTTTAGGCGAAGTTTGGGCGACAACTGCTGAACCATTCTGAAAGCTTTTGCAGCCGACCGTTTGAGTAATAGCAATTCCCAATAAGAGAATCAATAGAGGCGATGCTAGTTTATTAGTCATAAAGAATTAGCTCAAGAAAACTAGAGTGTCAAAAATCAACTTGAATAACTACAACATGAGTTCAACGAATTAAAAAAACTAGAACAAAAATTATCTATATCACAGAAAATTTAGGTTACATCGAAGCAAGATACAATAAGGGAGATTACTGAGATAAGCGGCTTTTAGCAGCTTGGTAAGCAAAAAAGAAGTTGGACAAGTAGGGTATGGCTGATAAGACGATTGATTTGACAAATTGCGATCGCGAGCCGATTCATATTCCTGGATTAATTCAGCCTCACGGGGTCTTGCTTGTTTTGCAAGATTCTCATCTCGAAATCATTCAAGTAAGTAGTAATACTCAAAAAATCATTGGTTATCAACCAGAGGAACTACTAGGCAAACATTTGTCAGACTTACTAGATGCCAAACAAATTCAGAAAATTCAGCAATGCCTGACAGAAGATTTCGAGAGTATTAATCCCCTCAACTTGTCACTCAAGTATTTAAATAAATCTATGTATTTTGATGGAATTGTCCATCGTTTAGATTCAGTCATTATTTTGGAACTAGAACCAAAAAAGGCAAAACAAAAAACCGATTTTGTTGACTTTTATCACCAGGTGAAGGGAACTATTACCCGGATTCAAAAAGCACCCACGTTGCTGGAGATGTGCCAGATTGTGGTGAAAGAAGTTCGGCACATTACTGGTTTTGAGCGTGTCATGGTCTATCGATTTGATCCTGAAGGTGCAGGCTGCGTCATTGCTGAAGATACTGACCAGGAAATACCTTATCTGGATTTACACTACCCGCCTTCTGATATTCCCAAGCAAGCCCGGCATCTCTACACCCTCAATTGGCTGCGGCTGATTCCAGATGTCAACTATCAGCCTGTCGCTTTAATCCCTCCAAATCAACCCCTCAATTTGAGTTTGTCGGTGTTACGGAGTGTCTCGCCAATTCACTTGGAATATATGCAAAATATGGGCGTGACGGCTTCCATGTCCATTTCTCTGCTGCAAAATCAACAGATGTGGGGATTAATTGCCTGTCATCATTCGTCACCTAAATATATTCCTTACAACATCCGTACCAATTGTGAATTTATTGGACAGGTGATGTCTGTAGAACTGGCAAATAAAGAAGCTAGTGAAGACACTGACTACAAAATGCAGTTGAAGTCATTACAAACTCAATTTGTCGAGGCTTTATCTCAAACTAAGTATTTTCTTGATGGAATGGTGCAGTTGCAATCGCAATTACTCAATCTAGTAAAAGCTACTGGAGTGGTTATTTACAGCAGTAACCAGTGCATTCAAGTAGGGGAAACACCCTCAGAGGCAGAAGTTCATGCTTTACTCAACTGGATTAAACCACAACTGCATCAAGGTTTGTTTGAAACGCGATCGCTCTCCAAAAATTATCCTGCGGCTGAGTCGTTTCAAGCGATCGCCAGTGGAGTATTAGCCCTAGAAATTTCTAAAGTACATCACAATTACATTATCTGGTTTCGTCCAGAAGTTATTCAAACTGTGAATTGGGGGGGCAACCCTCACAAGCCTGTAGAAGTTTTGTCAAATGGCAGTTTACGGATGTCGCCGCGCAAATCTTTCGCGTTGTGGCAAGAAACAGTGCGGGGTTGTGCTTTACCTTGGAAACCCTGCGAAATTGCAGCAGTCAACGAATTGCGGATTTTAATTGTCGGTATTGTGTTACGCCAAGCTGACGAATTGGCTGCAATGAATTTTGAATTACAACGCAGCAATGAAGAACTTGATTCCTTTGCTTATATTGCTTCCCACGATTTGAAGGAACCACTGCGCGGCATTCACAACTACGCTAACTTTTTGATGGAAGATTATGCAGAAATATTGAATGAGGATGGAATAGCCAAACTGCAAACCCTGGTGCGGTTGACGCAACGGATGGAAGACCTGATCAATTCACTGCTGTATTTCTCTCGACTGGGACGCGCCGAAATCATGCGGCAAACAGTGAACTTGCATGATTTATTACAGCAGGTAATCAACACCTTCAGCATTACACGACCGCAAAGTGAAATTGAATTTCGGATTCCGCAAACTCTGCCCAATATGGAGTGCGATCGCGCCCAGGTGAATGAACTTTTCACTAACCTCATCAGCAACGCCATTAAGTATAACGATAAAGCCCAAAAGTGGGTCGAAATTGGCTACATTCAGCAGGAGTCGCCCAACACTCCGCTGTTAACAGCACTACCAATTTTTTACGTCCGTGATAACGGCATTGGTATCCTGGAAAAGCATCTCGACAAAATCTTTCAAATCTTCCGCCGCTTGCATGGACGGGATGAGTTTGGCGGGGGAACTGGTGCCGGGTTAACTATTGCCCGCAAAATTGTGGAACGGCACGGAGGGAGAATTTGGGTAGAATCTACACCTACTCAAGGTAGTACATTTTACTTCACATTAGCGCCGGAGGCAATCGCTTGAATTTCATTTCAACTTCGCCTATCCCCAAAATACCCCTGCTGTTAATTGTGGAAGACAGTAATGAAGACTTTGAGGCACTACACAGATTGTTACAGCGATCGCCCATTGCAATTTCCATTCAGCGATGTGTCAATGGTGAGCAAGCCTTAGCATTTCTTTACCGTACTGGTAACTATAGCGATCGCGAAATTTCCTTAATGCCGGGGTTGATTGTCCTGGATTTAAACCTACCTGGAACCGATGGTAGAGAGGTATTGCGCCAGATCAAACAAGATGATCATCTCAAAACTGTTCCAGTTGTCGTGTTCACTACATCCAATAACCCCAAAGATATCGAAGATTGTTACCGATACGGAGTTAACAGCTACATCGTTAAGCCGATAAATTTTGAGCAATTAAAACGAGATATACAAACACTGATCCGCTACTGGTTTGAGGTGACTAAGCTTCCTGAACATCTGGAGTACTAATCCTGGTTCTGTAAAAGTGCTGATACTGATTTTTTGTCAACCTGCACATTATTTTTAGTCTATCTCACTCTCTGAGCAAGTTAACCAAAAATATTGAGCCTGAACTAGTTTATAACCGCTATGAAGAATACTTCAACTATTGATAATTCTCAGCTATATTAAATCTAGTTTCGTATTCTGATTCAAGAATTGCTTAAATGGAAATACTTATTGAATCAACTAAAGAATTTGAACAAGATTTAGAAAAATTTAACAATAGGGAAAAATTCAAAATTATTAAAAAATTGAATCGATATGTAGATTTAATTTCTAAAAATAGAAAGTTACTAGAAAATCAGGCATTTAAATTAAAAAATATTAAATTTAATACTGAGTATGATTCTTCTCTTTATGCGTTGATAATTGATAAAGATTTAAGAATTATCCTCACAATTGATGATGATCCGATTTTTGATGCTACTGTGATCACTTTATTTAGAGTTGTTAGTACTGAAAATGCTTCACAAGCATATAATTCAGTAGCAGAGTATCTCTACCAAGATTTTAGTATGAAAAGTCAAGAGATTGAGGTTCAGTCTAGCTGATGCCACAGATTAAACCACTTCTAGATGAACATGGTGTAATTTATGAAGCTATGAAGATTTTACCTGATGAATTAAAAATTGATTTTTTAGCAGCTTTAGCAGAATTAGAAGATAATGAATGCCATAGAACTAGAACTTTCCCCAAAACCAGACTGCGGAAAGTTAAAGGCATTAAACAAGCAATATATCGCGCCGATATTGATAAATTATCTGGCTGGCGCATTCATTTACAATATATTGATGGGAAAATTCATTTAAATGATATTATCGAAGGGCAACGTCATGATGATGTGATTGAAGTTATTAAATCTAAAAAACATAGATATGAGTAGATACAGCAAACTTCAAGTGATCATTTTTTCAGCTTGAACAGCAGTTTGCCTGTATGATTCCTGAATTATTACAGATTTTTGACTGTGAAACTGCTACTTTTGTTTTAGATTTAAAAAGTTTGTGTTTGATTGACATTTTTGGTTTACTACTTTGTCCTGGTGTTACATAATCGATAACAAGATTGATGGTATTTTATTTTTGAACAAACTTCTTTATCCTAATCGCAATACAAGCTATGACACTCAATTTATATTTACTGCGACATGGAGAAACTACTTTTAGTCAAAGTGGTAATTTCTGCGGTGAAACTGATGCAGAGTTGACAAAAGAAGGAATGCAGATGGCATCGAGTTTTGCCGATGTTTATCAAAAATTGGACTGGGAAGCTGTTTATGTTAGCCCGATGAAGCGCACAATTGCAACTGCCAAGCCATTTTGTGATGCGATTGGTATGGAGATGCAGTTGCGTGATGGACTAAGAGAAGGTAGTTACGGACAATGGGAAACTAAGAGTAAATCGTTTATCGAAGAGAATTACGCTCAAAACTATATCAAATGGTTGACAGAACCTGCTTGGAATGCGCCAAAAGGCGGAGAAACTGCGGTAGAAATTGCTAACCGTTCTATGCCTGTAATTGCGGAAATTCAAGAAAAACATCCCCAAGGTAATATTTTAGTAGTTTCCCATAAAGCCACGATTCGGATTATGCTTTGCAGTTTACTAGGAATTGATTTGGGGCGCTATCGCTATCGGGTGAATATTTTGGTTGCGTCAGTAAGTATGGTGAAATTTGATGTTAATGGCCCTTTGTTAGAAATATTAGGTGATCGCCATCATATACCCGATCATATTCGCTCTCGTCCAGGAACATAAGAATTTTAAAAGATACTAATTTAGTACTTTCTTAGAAATAAGAGACAATCTATAAAGTAAATCTTAAGTAGGGTGTGTTGTGGCTTCAGCCTAACGCACCGCCAGATGATGATGGTGCAGCTAATCTCGCAAAAATCTAGGCTTTACAAATAAGTAAAAAATTCCTCTGGAACTAACCGAAGTTCACCAGATTTAAACCGAGAAATCTCAACCCATAACGCCCGATGGTGATTGGTTCCTGATTCAGAAAACATTAAACTTTCTAGTTGATAAAACTTATAATCAACAAAATCACATTGATAAAGCTGAATTATTTCATGACCTTGGCGATTATTATATATAAATAAGTTTTCAATACAACCCAAGTAGCGAATATTAGTTAACTCAGCTTGAATTTCTTCTTGAAATTCTCGCTGTAAAGCTGCGTGACTAGTTTCACCAAAATCAACGCCACCACCCAAGGCGCGGTAAAAATGAGACTGCTTTGCTAGGTCATAGCCTTCGGAAACAAAAATGCGTTCGCCATCCCGAATTAGTCCTAAAGCTATGACCCGAATTTCTCCTGATTGACTCATTCTGGTTACTAATTATCGTATATGGAGTAAGAACGGCTTTCGCTGTCTTCTACAGGCCAATCTTCATTTTCGCCGCCAATATACAATTGTTCAATAGTGACATATTCTTCACTAAGCTGGGTAAGGGCGTTGATTAAAATATCTAAAGCGATCGCATCACTAGTTCCCAAGTCAAACCAACAACGCGCCCATTGTCCTTCGTATTCAATCTCACCCATGTTGTGCATCAAAGCCAACAAGCTTTTATCATACCCTTGTGGGTCATAATCCAGATAGCTGATTTCCAGCCCTGTGTCCTGGACTTGCAAATTTTCAGCGTTAAATGCACCCAATTTGCCTAAGTAAAACCAGGAATTAAAAACTTCTTCTATGTACTCTTTTTCTCGTTGAGAAGGTACGGTACTAAAACCCAACCAAATCCAGACATCAAAGGGATTAATTTCTCGAAACTGAATGTGCATTCAAATAACTCAATTACTTTTACTCAAAATAAGCATATCAAAGAGATGGCTAATCAAGAATCAAGCCTCAAGGCTGAGAACTGAAGCCTCAAATTTCCGACTTCAGACTTCAGACTTTTTTGATTATCTACCAGAATTATTGAGTTGATTGACCGCACTATTGCGTTCTCGCTCAATTTGTTTGACTAAACTAGCGGGTAATTGGGATTTTTTGGTCAAAGCTTTGTCAAAATTAGCGATCGCATCTCGCAGCAACTCTTGACTTTTTTCCCGTCTTCCCTTTTCCTTGAGGATTTGGGCTTTGAGATAATACAACTCTGGGTTATCTGGTGCGCCTTGAATCGCCTGATTAGCATAATCTAAGGCTTGAGTGTATTGTTTCAAATCTCGGTAGCCAATCGCAATTCCCCGATCAGCCAAATATCTTGGTGCTGCACTTGTCTCTAACCGCCCAATCGCCTCATCAGGATTGGCAAAAGGCAAATTCACAGATAGCATTAAATCCATGTAGCCCTTGAGCAAATTCAGTTCTGGGTCTTTGGGCGAAATCGCTTCGGCTTTATCTAAATACTGGTAAACTTGGCGTAACCGACCTAAAGCTTGGGTAGCACCTTTCGCCCCACCTTCCCGCGTCACAATTACCGCACCTTCAAAAAAATGCCCAACGGCAGTGTATAAATTACCACGCAAAGGATCACTGGCAACTAATTTCTGCCCAGTCTCTAGAATTTGCTGGCTATAGTTATTTAAACCTGTGAAATCGCCCTTGGTATATGCTAACGATGCTTGCATTGCATAAGCTAAAGGTTCATTGGGTTCTGTGGCTAAGGCTTCCTTGAGGTGACGTTCGGCTTCGGGATAATTACCTTGTTGGAAAATAGCTTTAAAAGCTGCTTCTGTATGATCGCCAATTTGATGTGGTTCGTTGCGGCCAAAGGGATCGCCAGCTAAAGATGGAGTTACCCACAGACTAAAGGCGATCGCAGTTGTCAAACTTGTCTGAGCAAATCTACTTAATTTAGTAAATACTATTTTTGTAGCGGGAAATAATTGAGTCATTAGCACCCTCAGAATAATTGCGGTTGAAATAGGTTTATATGTTACCTACAATGCCAAAAAATTTTCATCTTAATTGAGTTCTATTTTCAGTCAACACATTCTCAACAGGTTGACTTGGCTAATTTTTACAAGTTCCCCTAATTGTTACCGTCCTGAATTCAAGGTTCTTCTGCCAAAATGGAGAGATAGTTTGGCTGTGAGATTATGCTTGAAGCCAGTAACATGGCATAAAGAAGGGAGGAATTTTCCGATTGTGCTTGGTGTAGTTAACCTTAGTTAGTGAGTCATTCGCCAATTTTTGGTAATTTTAACAAATGCTCTATCTCAGAAATTTAATTTATCATCCCACAGCTTGCCCAACCGCAATTCTCAAGTCAATTAACCTAGAATTACCGCCTCAGCAGTTAGGTTTAATTATCGGCCCCAGTGGTTCTGGCAAAAGCACCTTACTCGAAATTTTGTCGGGACTAGCCGAACCAACTTCCGGTGGAGTGTTTTGGCGAGAACAAGAACTCATCGCCGAACAGCTGCAACAACTAGCTGGAATTGTGTTTCAGTTTCCCGAACGGCACTTTTGCGGCGGGACAATTTTAGAAGAATTACGCTTAGGACATCCTGAGTTAGGTTCAGAACGAGTGAAGCAAGCCCTGAGTGAAGTGGGATTAGAGCATTTATCATTGTCTGCTGCGCCTTATGCTTTAAGTGGCGGACAGCAACGGCGTTTAGCCTTAGCAGTGCAATTGATTCGTCAACCAAACGTCTTGTTATTAGATGAACCTACGGCCGGTTTAGATTGGTCAATGCGCCAGCAACTAGTCAATTTATTGGCGAAACTGAAACAAGATTGGACATTGTTAGTAGTAACACATGATGCTGGAGATATGTTAGCGATCGCCGACTGTTGTTGGACACTCAATCACGGTGAACTACAATCAGTTGATCCAGCCACACTTAGTAGTAAAGTGAAAGAACCCCTACCAGCAGCGTGACTTCAGAAGTATGAAGTATAAAATTTCATTTTTGAGTCTTCTGACGATTGACCATTGACTAATGACTAATGACTAATTCCACAACTCCCTTGCTGCCAGAAATGGCAGAAATTTGGCAGCAAACCCTCAATTGGCAACCAACTACACAGCAACAGACACAATTCCAGCAACTTTATGAGTTAATTTTGGCAGGTAACAGCCAATTAAACTTAACTCGCATTACCGCACCCCAGGAATTTTGGGAAAAACATCTCTGGGATTCCTTGCGGGGAATTATACTGAACAACCAATTTATTCCATCTCTCCAAACAGGTGCATCTGTAATTGATATTGGTACAGGTGCAGGTTTTCCCGGTGTTCCCGTAGGAATGATTGCACCCAACAGCACAGTTACTCTGCTAGATTCCACCCGCAAAAAAGTTGCTTTTATCGATAAAGTATTAACTACACTAGAACTCATTAATTGCAAAACTCTCGTTGGCAGAGTTGAAGAAATCGGTCAACAAACCCAGCACCGCCAAATCTATGATCTTGCCCTTATCCGTGCCGTCGGTACAGCTTCCGAATGTGCAGAGTACAGCTTACCGTTAATTAAAAAAGGCGGTTTAGCCGTAATTTATAGAGGTACTTGGACAGAAGCAGAAACCACGGTTTTGCAAAATGCTGCGAAACAGCTAGGTGGTGAAATTGCAGCAATAGAATCATTCACGACTCCCCTAACTAATAGCATTCGTCACTGTTTATATTTGCGAAAGATAGCAAGCACACCGCCTCAATTTCCCCGCGCGGTTGGTCTACCTCATCAAAAACCATTGTGACTTTGGAAGTCAAGCTTTAGTAGTCAAAGAATAAGAATCAAATTTTTTTATTTACCGAAACTCAGATAAATGAAGCTTTTTACTAGCTATTGACGCGAAACTTCTTTGTTCAGTTGGGGTTCAATAATTTTAAGAGCGTATAATCCTCTTCAATTGGCGCAATTTACCCAACAATGGGACGATAAATTATGGGACAAGCTATTTTTAAGGGTGTATGTGTAGAGAAATAAGTCTAACTGAACAAAATAAAGATATCGTTCTTCAGTTCTATAGAGCATTTGATAATCGGAATATTAGTCAGGCGTTGGCACTTCTATCCCCCAATTTTGTTGCTCACATGGCTGGCATACCTACTCCTCTTGACACTGAAGGTTTTAAAAAGTTCGGTATGGCTTTCTACTTAGCCTTTACGAACGGTCAACATACATTTGACCAAGTGCTTATTGAAGGAGATAAAGTCGTTACTTGCGGAACATTCACAGCTACACATCTTGGAGAGTTCCAAGGTCTTCCTCCAACAGGTAAGCAAATTAAGTTATCAATCATGCACATTGATCGCATTGAAAACGGCAAAATTGTAGAACATTGGGGGCAAGGCGATGCCTTTGGGTTAATGCAACAGTTAGGCATTATTTTTTTTCCAGGGCCTACACTTTTTCCGCATATTATTAAAAGTCTCTTATCCAAGCCGTTTAAGAAGCCAACATAAATTAATAACTCAGGGATATAATATCCATCTCAGATAGCCCCGACCTCGCAATAGAGATGCACCACATTAACTTTAAAAGCATTGATTTATTTGGGTGACAACCAGTATTTAGTAACAAATTAATGGCGGAATTTACTTACTTTTAGTGCATTGTAATTATCGCTTGACTTGGGGCGATCGCAATCACACCCCATAATATTATGCTGGACTAGCTTTTTTCTGGACTCAAGCGGCTGTAATATTAGCAACAGAAGATTCTGGGAGTAAATTCCATGAAAGGCAGCCTAACAGTATGTATATTGAAGTACTTAGACTCACCGCCAGGGTTTCGCTTCTTGATCGCTAATCAGTTGTATTGCTTGCTGCTGTTATCTTCCACATCTTTACTGATTGCTTCCTCGTCTCTAGTCTCATTTGCAGCACCGCCGAAAATTGCTCAAGCCTCGCCAAGTACTGCAATTAGTCGTCCAACGCTGAAAGTTGGCTCTCAAGGGGAGCGTGTCTCGGAGTTGCAAGCAGCACTCAAGCTTTTGGGTTTTTACTCAGGGACAGTGGATGGAGTTTATAACGAAAATACAGCAAATGCTGTGTCTCGCTTTAAGCAAGCAGTTGGTTTAAATCCTGATGGTGTGGCTGATGCGGCTACTTGGCAAAAATTGTTTCCCAAAGAACCAGCACTTACATCTAACACGGCTGCGTCTTTATCTAGCACCACTGTTGCTAAACCAGAACCCAGACCTGCTAATCCCAAAACTCGCGCCACCCAAGTTCCAACCCTCGCACCAGAACCAAGACCAGTTAACCGGAAAACTCCAACCACTCAACGAAAACCCCCAGCACGGCCATCATCAACTATTACCTTTCGCAAAGTTGCTGGTATTCAGTACACAGCCGAAGGATATCCGATTTTGCGTTTAGGGATGAGTGGTGAAGATGTACTGACGTTGCAAAAACAATTACAAAGGTTTGGTTTTTTGAGTGGGGGAATAGATGGTGATTTTGGCCGCACGACCGAAACAGCAGTTAAGGCATTGCAAAGGCGCTATGGTTTAGAAGAGGATGGTGTAGCTGGTGGTGCTACTTGGGACATTCTCTTGCGGCGATCGCCTGGGCAACGATAGGCTAATACGTAGTTATACAAGTTCTGAGTAGAGATGGATGTATGGCATCTCTACTAAATTCATTTAACGGAAGTCATACCTGCTGTATATGAAACACTTTTTGTTAACTTGGTTAGCTACTGCGGTGGCTTTACTGATTACCTCTAGAATTGTGGATGGTTTTATTGTCAATAATTTTGTTGCTGCTTTGGTTGCGGTATTTATTATTGGATTAGTTAATGCTTTTGTCAGGCCAATTTTGCGGCTTTTGGCATTTCCCATTACCTTACTGACTTTTGGTTTATTTACATTTGTCATTAATGCTTTATCTCTGTGGTTAGCCAGTGCTATCACTCCAGGTACTGGTTTTGAGATTAGAGGCTTTTTACCCGCTTTGCTTGGGTCTATTGTGCTATCAATTGTGTCGAGTGTGATTAATTATTTTCTCAGAGCGGTTGAATAGTCGGAAAGATGATTAATCACGGCTGCATTTCTTCAGCTACCGCTACAGTTACTACCCCAGGTAGTGCTGATAAGCGGAAAATATTTTTAGGAACCAATAACTTAGTACCCAGTTGGGTATTTTTAGCTGCTGCCAAAATCGCCGCAGCTTCTGCAACACTGGGTGTTCCCGTTGTTTTGGTGATGATTGCAGATGGGTTGGGAACTGCAACAGTAGCTAACTTTTCTGCGGAAAATGTTTGCAACAGCCAATTGTGGAGTTGACAAAGTTCTCCTAAAGCAATATCTGATGCCTTTGTATCGATGGTAGCAATTCCGGCGATCGCTCTTTCGTCGAGGATATTTTTTTGAAATACTTCTTCAATAGCTATTGCAAGCAACTGTGGTGAACTACCTCGTTGAAACCCAATCCCCACCCATAAATTTCGGCAGTAGTGAGAATCTTTTGTGTTGGATGTTGTATTTAAGTTAGTCAGCAATCACCGATGATATTAGCTTTGTTAGGCAATACCCGAAAACTGATCGATAGAATACTGTTCCCAAAAAGTAAACACTATATATTGAACATGTCTAGCACAGTAGGAAGCACCAAGGAAGAGAATAGGCAAAAATAATAGGTTATTTCCTAATATTTTGCTTCAATGTTAGCGTTGAAGCATGAATTTTCGCTTGTGCTTTACCTTGGTGTTTCAGTTTCTTTCTTCTCTGTCGCAGTTGGCGCAAAATAGCTGCGATGGAGTTTTGCTTTTTCGGTAATTAATTACTGATTGAGATACAGTTTTTCTACTATTTAAGTAAATACCGCAAATTGGGAATTTTGTCAACACTGTACTGCTGCAAGCTACATTTAAATATGCGTTGTGTTTTTTAATTGCTATGCTTGGAGGGTAAGGTAAGAAGTTTAACGCAGAGTTACGCGGAGTTTGGCGCAAAGTTACGCGGAGTTTTTAGAAGGAAGAATCAGAGTAAATTTTTAGAGTTTTTGGAGTTGGCTATGCTTAAGAAACTCATTTTAGAAAATTGGAAAAGTTTCCGTTATGCGGAGCTTCCTCTTGATCCGTTGACGGTGCTTATTGGGACGAATGCAAGTGGTAAGTCTAATGTAGTTGAAGCTTTGGAATTTTTACAAAGAATAGCTAGAGGTGAAAACATTGAAACAGCTTTAGCAGGAGATAAAGCACTTTCGTCTATTCGTGGTGGTGTGGAATGGGCTGCACGAAAACCGGAAACAGAATTTACATTAAAAGCATTAATTCAGGGCGAGGATGAAAGAATAGATTATTTATATTCTATTCAGATAAGAACACTTCCTGAAGTGAGGGTTATAAAAGAGTACATTAAATTTCAAATTTTTATTGAAAAAGAGGGAATAAACAATAAAGAATATACTATAACCATAAAGCTAAAAAATAATAGTTTTGCTACAAAAAGTGGTTTGCAAAATAGAGGAATTGACCTAAATCTTCGTGAAAAGATAGTATCTAACCTTCCTAACAATAAAAAAGAGGTAATCTTAATAGAAGATAATGATTTCATAAAAAAATTGTATGATACAATTTTTGTTTTAAGTAATGAAGGAAAAAAAAATGTTGTTTCAACGCTGGAAAATATTTTAGTTTTAAATCCAATTCCTTATAAAATGCGGGACTATTCACGTTTGTCAGACAATCTAGAAAGTGATGCTTCAAATATTGCTGGCGTATTAGCAGCATTGGATAGGGAAAAAAAAGTCGAAGTCGAATCAAATTTATCAGATTACATCAAAAATTTACCGGAAGGAGATATCAAAAAAGTATTTGCCGAAGCAGTCGGTAGACTAAAAACTGATGCCATGCTTTACTGTGAAGAAGAATGGCGACCTGGAGAGACAACATTAATAGACGCTAAAACTATGTCAGATGGAACTTTACGTTTTCTGGCGATTCTTACGGCTTTACTCACTCGTCCTGAAGGGAGTCAAATTGTCATTGAAGAAATAGATAATGGTCTGCATCCCTCTCGTGCAGAATTATTAGTTAAAACAATGCGTGAGATTGGCAGCAAGAGAAATATTGATATTTTACTTACTACTCATAACCCAGCTTTACTTGATGCTTTAGGCCCTGAAATCGTTCCCTTTGTGGTTGTCGCACACCGTGATGCTGAAACTGGAGAAAGCAAGCTTACCTTATTAGAAGATATTGATAACTTCTCTAAGTTATTTGCTTCATATTCTTTAGGTAATATGACAACTAAGGGTGTCATTGAAAGAAGCCTTTCTCATAGTGAATAGTAGCTAGTATGAGAAAGGTATTACTCATAGATACATCGCTGTTATGCGTTTGGTTACAAGTTCCTGGAAAAGAAACTGCTGGTAATAATGAATGGAATTTTGAGTGTGTAAATCAGAAAATTCAGCTAGAAATCTCAAAATCTACAACTTTGGTATTACCTTTAGCTACTGTTATTGAAGCAGGGAATCACATCGCCCAAGCTAAAACAACAAATTCTGAAAGTAAGCGTATGGCTGCTAAAGAATTTGCAGAAATTATAACTTATGCAGCTGATGAAACAAGCCCTTGGGCTGCTTTTAGTGAGCAAATTGTACTTTGGGAAGCAGAGGAACTCAAAAAACTAGCGGCTCAATTTCCTAATCAAGTTGTAGAAAAGACTTCGATGGGTGATGCTAGTATCGTCATCTTGGGTTGGCATTATCATCATAAGGGCTATCATGTGGAGTTTCTGACTGATGATGACAAGCTAAAATCCCAGGAACCACCTCCACCATCACCACCGACACGCCGTAGTAGTCGTCGGTAAAACCTAAAAAATTCTGGAGCGATCGCCACTAGTCTTCACATCACGTTATCATCGAGTATTGTGGCTTTTGTGTGCATAACTTCCTGCATCTATCTATGACCGCTTCTGACTCTGACAACCAGCCAACGGAATCTCATCAACCCCCTGCGCCTCACGCGGATACGCGATTGGTAGATCGCAGTAAGCTGAGTAAAATGTATCAGCATTATGTGGAAGTTAAAGATCAGCATCCTCATGCGCTGTTGCTGTATCGGGTAGGGGATTTCTTTGAAACTTTTTTCCAAGATGCGGTGACTGTTTCGCGGGAACTGGAATTAGTTCTCACTAGCAAGCACGGCGGGGAAGCAGGACGAGTCGCCATGACTGGTGTACCGCACCACGCTTGGGAACGCTACACTACCTTATTGGTGGAAAAAGGTTATGCAGTTGTTATTTGCGACCAAGTAGAAGATGCTTCGGAAGCGGTAGGTTTGGTGCGCCGGGAAGTAACGCGCATCCTCACCCCTGGTACTTTGTTAGAAGAGGGAATGTTAAAGTCTAGCCGCAATAATTATTTAGCAGCGGTTGTTATTGCTGCTACTCATTGGGGTTTAGCTTATGCAGATATCTCCACTGGGGAATTTCTGACAACTCAAGGTAGCGATTTAGAACACCTCACCCAAGAATTAATGCGCCTCCAACCTTCCGAGGTGCTGGTTCCCACCAATGCGCCTGATTTGGGTGTGTTGCTGCGTCCTGGGGAAACTTCGCCCCATCTTCCCCAATGTTTACCACCATCATTTTGTTATAGTTTGCGATCGCAAGTACCTTTTTCTCAAGGGGAAGCCAGAAGTAAATTATTGCAGAAATTTAAGGTGCGATCGCTCGAAGGTTTGGGTTGTGACCATCTTCCTCTGGCTGTACGGGCGGCGGGCGGTCTTTTAGAATATGTGGAAGATACCCAAAAAGAAAACACTGTTTCTCTGCAAAGACTCCGCACCTACACCCTCACAGACTATTTAATTATTGACCATCAAACCCGGCGGAATTTAGAAATTACCCAAACAGTCCGCGATGGGACTTTTCACGGTTCCCTACTTTGGGCGTTAGATAGAACTAGCACCGCAATGGGAAGTCGGGCTTTACGGCGTTGGTTATTACAACCGCTACTTGATCTTAAAGGCATCCGATCGCGGCAAGATACAATTCAAGAATTAAAAGAAAATACACCTCTACGTCAAGATTTGCGCTATTTATTACGGCAAATCTACGATTTAGAACGCCTCACAGGACGGGCGAGTTCTGGTACAGCCAATGCACGAGATTTAATTGCTTTAGCTGATTCTCTCTCCCGTTTACCCGAATTAGCCCGTGTAGTCGCTGATGCGGGTTCTCCTTTTTTGAAGGCTTTGCAAAAAGTCCCGCCTGTATTAGAAGAATTAGCGCAACAAATTCAAGCCCATGTCGTCGAAGCACCACCCATACATTTAAAAGAAGGTGGGTTAATTCGTCCGGGAATTAATGTACTGTTGGATGAAAGAAAGGCGACTGTAGAAGCAGACCATCAATGGATTGCGAATTTAGAAGTTGATGAAAGGACGAGAACGGGAATCCCGACTTTGAAGGTGGGATTTAACGAAACCTTTGGTTACTACATTAGTATTTCCCGCACCAAAGCCGATCAAGTACCCGCTAACTATATCCGCAAGCAAACCCTCAAGAATGAGGAACGTTACATCACTCCAGAACTGAAGGAACGAGAAGCAAGGATTCTCAGTGCGCGGGATGATTTATATAAGTTGGAATATGAAATTTTTGTGGCGTTGCGCGAAGAAGTCGGCGAACAAGCCGAGGCTATTCGTCAACTTTCTCGCGCTGTGGCGGCGGCGGATGTGTTGTGTGGTTTAGCTGAGTTGGCGGTACAACAAGGTTATTTTCGTCCCGAAATGATATCAGGGCGAGAACTAGAAATTGTAGATGGTCGCCATCCCGTGGTAGAACAATCTTTACCAGCGGGTTTCTTTGTGCCGAATTCGACTAATTTAGGAAGTGGTGAAGCAACTGCATTCCCCGACTTAATCATTCTTACCGGGCCAAACGCCAGTGGTAAAAGTTGTTATTTGCGTCAGGTAGGGTTAATTCAGTTAATGGCGCAAATTGGCAGTTTTGTCCCCGTGAAGTCGGCAAAGTTGGGAATATGCGATCGCATTTTTACCCGTGTCGGTGCGGTGGATGATTTAGCAACTGGTCAATCTACCTTTATGGTGGAAATGAATGAAACAGCCAATATTCTCAACCATGCTACATCTCGGTCGTTAGTCTTATTAGATGAAATTGGGCGCGGAACAGCAACATTTGATGGTCTTTCCATTGCTTGGGCGGTAGCAGAATATTTAGGAATGGAGATTCGTTCACGAACAATTTTTGCCACTCATTACCACGAACTAAACGAATTGGCAAGCATGTTACCTAATGTTGCCAATTATCAAGTGACAGTGAAAGAATTACCCGACCAAATTATCTTTTTACACCAAGTTCAACCCGGTGGTGCTGATAAATCCTACGGTATTGAAGCGGGAAGATTAGCAGGTTTACCAGCAGTAGTAATTCAACGGGCAAAACAAGTCATGGGGCAAATTGAGAAACACAGTAAGATTGCGATCGGTTTGAAAAATTTGACGTAAGCTGTTGTCAATTGCCGAATGATATAGCGGTAGTCAGATATGTTAGGACAACTGGAAAGCTTGAATACCAGGAATAGTAAGACTTTTCCTCCTGCCTCCTGCCTCCTGCCTCCTGCCTTCTCCTATAAACTAAAGAAAGGGCTTTCCTGCTAACTCCAATTTTTCCTTATACCCCTTGACACTCCAGTTCACTGGAGAAGTCAAGATAAAGTCAGTCTGAAACACGACTTGATAATTGGAGTTTTCAAATGGAAAATGCCACCTTGAAACTGCGCGGTATGAGTTGCGCTTCTTGTGCCAGAAGTGTAGAAGATGCAATTCGTTCTGTCCCTGGTGTGAAAGAATGTAGTGTGAACTTTGGGGCGGAACAAGCAACAGTCGATTATGACCCCAAAACCACAAATTTACAAGCCATCCAAAATGCTGTAGATGCCGCAGGTTATTCAGCCTACCCACTGCAAGAAGAAAATCTCATGGCTGGCGAAGATGATGCAGAAATCAGACATCGCCAGAAAGAATCTCGTGATTTGCAACGAAAGTTAACGCTAGGGGGGATTATTGGCAGTTTACTAGTAATTGGTTCACTGCCAATGATGACAGGATTACACTTACCTTTTATTCCTACATGGCTGCATAACCCTTGGCTGCAATTAGTTCTCACCACTCCTGTACAGTTTTGGTGTGGTAAAACTTTTTATGTCAATGCCTGGAAAGCTTTCAAGCGCCATGCTGCCACAATGGATACCTTAATAGCTTTGGGTACAAGTGCAGCCTATTTTTATTCTCTATTCGCTACCTTGGTTCCTGGCTTTTTCACTGCTCAGGGATTGATGCCGGATGTGTATTATGAAACTGCGGCGATTGTCATTACCTTAATTTTGTTAGGGCGATTATTTGAAAACCGCGCTAAAGGACAAACTTCAGCAGCTATCCGTAAGCTAATTGGTTTGCAGGCGAAAACCGCACGGTTGATTCGTAATGGACAAGAACTAGATGTACCGATTGCGGAAGTACAAATTGGTGATGTAGTGCTGGTTCGCCCTGGAGAAAAGATTCCTGTTGATGGCGAAGTAGTTGAGGGGACATCGACAGTTGATGAAGCGATGGTGACTGGTGAAAGTGTAGCTGTGAAAAAGCAACCAGGAGATGAAGTTATTGGTGCAACTATCAACAAAACGGGAAGTTTTAGATTTCGGGCGACAAGAGTTGGTACGGATACCGTATTGGCACAGATTGTTCAACTAGTACAGCAAGCTCAAGGTTCAAAAGCTCCTATTCAAAGACTAGCAGACCAAATTACTGGTTGGTTTGTACCTGGGGTAATTGCGATCGCTATTCTCACCTTTGTCGTATGGTACAACATCACGGGCAACCTCACCCTAGCGATGATTACTACAGTCGGGGTGTTAATTATCGCTTGTCCTTGCGCTTTGGGTTTAGCTACACCAACTTCTGTGATGGTAGGTACAGGTAAAGGTGCAGAAAATGGCATTTTAATTAAAGGTGCAGAAAGTCTAGAACTAGCGCACCAAATTCAAATCATTGTCTTAGACAAAACCGGCACAATTACCCAAGGTAAACCCACGGTTACAGATTTTGTCACAGTTAATGGTACAGCTAACAGTAACGAAATTCAGCTAATACAACTAGCAGCATCCTTAGAACGCAATTCTGAACATCCGTTAGCAGAAGCCGTTGTTCGCTATGCCCAATCTCAAGAAGTAACTTTAGCAGATGTCAGAGATTTTGCAGCCGTAGCAGGTAGCGGTGTACAAGGTATTGTTTCTCATCGTTTGGTGCAAATTGGTACACAACGCTGGATGGAAGAATTAGGAATTAACACTCAAACCTTGCAACAAGACAAAGAACGCTTAGAATACCTCGGTAAAACCGCAGTTTGGTTAGCAGTTGATGGCGAAATTCAAGGGTTAATAGGCATTGCTGATGCAATTAAACCCACTTCACCCCAGGCGGTGAAAGCTTTACAAAAACTCGGTTTAGAAGTTGTTATGCTTACAGGCGACAACCAACGCACCGCCGAAAGTATTGCCCGTGAAGTTGGTATCAAGCAGGTTTTGGCAGAAGTTCGCCCCGATCAAAAAGCAGAAGTAATTAAGTCACTGCAAGCAGAGAAGCAGAGAAGCAGAAGAAAAACTCAGCACTCAATTGTCGCAATGGTTGGTGATGGAATTAATGATGCGCCAGCTTTAGCGCAAGCTAATGTGGGAATCGCCATCGGTACGGGTACAGATGTAGCGATCGCCGCTAGTGACATCACCTTAATCTCTGGTGACTTGCAAGGTATAGTCACAGCCATTCAACTCAGCCGCGCCACAATGCGTAACATTCGCCAAAATTTATTCTTCGCCTTCATCTACAACGTTGCTGGTATTCCCATCGCCGCCGGGATTCTCTTCCCTATATTTGGTTGGTTGCTGAACCCGATTATTGCAGGTGCAGCAATGGCTTTTAGTTCAGTTTCTGTAGTTACTAATGCGCTGCGTTTGCGTAAATTTCAAGCTAAAGCACTCTAATTAAGGAAATAACAATGTTTCATAAAGCAGGATTTGGATTGCTGCTGGGAGTTGTATTCGCAATTGTAGCGGATCAAGCGATCGCGCGATCGCCCAGCTTTTTGCAGACAGAGGCGATCGGACAAACCTCTCATCATCCGCACTCATCTACAACATTCCCAACAAATCAATTTCAACGGCTTAATCAGCCCTTAGAAAACAAAGTAGCCGTCACTCTGGGCGGATTAAGTTTAATCGGTTTACAACTTTGGTGGTTCTTGCTAAGTAAACCCAAGTCTTAGAAAGCAATCCCAACCCAATAGAAGTTAAATTACTTACTCACCTAAAAAATTACCACACTTATCTACTAGTACAGATCGGCGTAAATAAACAGACCAATTGGAATTGCTAAAAGGCTTGTGGTATCAATATTCTTTATTTTTCCTTTTGCCTTTTTGTACTAGCTATATGTCTACACTAGTGTAGCCTCTAGATTACATAAAAACTTGAATTTTTCAACTACTATTAGAAGGAAAATAAGCATTACTTAATATATATTTTAATCTAAGTAGTATTTATTACATTGCTTAGTTGCTGGATACTTGCTTAACTTTACATCTTTTCTTAGGAATAAAACTCTATGGTTATTCAGTTTTTTTATATTTGCTTTACAAATATTTGGTAAAGACAATTATTTGCAACATTTTTTATGTTATGAATTCATCATATTTAAGTATTTAAACTCAAAATAATCATACTTTTTGAAACAAGTATTTAGTTACTAAAAGATAAAATTTTGATGTAATTTTCTACATAATGACTAAATTACTCACATAAATTTAGTCATTACCTGTGAAATGAAGTAATTTATTATACGTAGTATAAATAAAAGCTAATGCACCCTTATAATTACACAAAATTACAGTTATCTTTTTTACAAAAGTATTAAAGAATAGTAGAACAAGTTAGGTGCTGAAACTGAGATTTTACTTAAACACAGTCTCAAGTGAAGTTCAGCACAGTGTCATAAATCACAAGTAAAAATTTTACACTGTAGACAACGCAGTGTAAGAGTTGAGAGTGCTGTTCATCCAAATTCCGGCAATACTGTAGCAAACATAATTAGTTTGTGAGAATTTTTGTGTTGACTTTTCCTGGTATTTAGTCATTTCTCACAGATGATTTGTAGTTGTTATAGGAAATATATCATCAGCAAAAATTCCGACTCTGCATAAGATTTTTTAGTAATTTATGCAGACATCAAAAATATGCCTTCAAAATTAAGGGTAATTTTGCAGCTATACTGTTGTGTCTAAAATGCAGAAAGGACATTAGTAAGAATTCAAATAGTGAATTTTTACCTGCATAAATTAATAGCTGTAAATATTGCTATCTAAGTGGCTAATTTAAAATTAGCCACTACCAACCATGCGATTTATTTAAAAACTTGCAAAACTTCAGAGGACTTATGGAAAAGTTAAGTTTTCCCGATTTATACTGCCCATTTCCATCTCAAGTTAATAAGTATGTAGATGTTTTAGAAGATTATTCATTGGAATGGTTATATCACTTTGATTTACTAGCAAATGAATCAATTTATCAAAATTTTTCAAAATCAAAGTTTTTTTTATTAGCCGCAGGTACTTATCCCTACTGTGAACTTGAAGATATCAAAATTACAAGTGATTGGCATACTTGGCTATTTATCTGGGATGATCAATGTGATATGTCTGATCTAGGCACAAAACCTGAAGTTTTAAACATGTATCACAAAAGATTTCTGGAGATATTATGTGGAGCAAAACCAAACAATCAAGATATATCTTTAAGCTTTGCTTTAAGAGATTTAAGGCAAAGAATCTTGCAAAGAGGAAATGAGAAGTGGTTTGATTATTTTGTTCGTTGCTGTCAAGATTACTTTTACGGATGCGTTCTACAGGCAGAATATCGCGCTCAAAGGATTGTACCTAGTGTTAACACATATATCATGATCCGTAATTTATGTTCAGCAGTAGATAGTTGTCTCGCATTAATTGAAATTGGATATCAAATGAATGTTTTTGGTTCCATCAGAGAAAATCACCTTATTAAGCAACTTAATGTCATAACTAATAATATCATTTCCTGGTGTAACGATATTTTCTCTGCTCCTAGAGAAATAGGTAGTAGAGATGTTCATAATTTAGTATTTGTACTACACCATCAACATCGAATAAATCTAACTCAAGCAATTATAATTGCAGCAGAAATGCACGATCAAAAGGTAAGAGAATTAATTAATTTAGAAGCCTCTCTGCCATCATTTGATCAAAAAGTTGATCAGGAAGTTACAGAATACATATCAGGATTACATTCATGGATACGAGGGAACCTAGATTGGTATTTTCAATCTGATCGGTATCAGAGTTTAGAATCACTTGAATTATCTCAAATCTGAGGTAATATAAAATTTTCGGTAAAAAACTATTACTGCTGCCAAAACCTAAAGACAATTGGTGATATTCTCAAAAGCAAAGTGTCAATATGCCATTACCAAATCTTATTCAGACTCCTTCTTTTATTCAAAAGCTTCAATGGATAGTTGATCCTGTTCACTACATGGAAAGTGCAGCCAAAAAATATCCTGATATTTTCACTGCTAATATAGTGGGTTTTGGTTGTCCAGTAGTATTTGTAAACCATCCCAAAGCAATTCAGGAAATTTTTACCAATGATAGAAAGAAGTTTGCTGCGCTTGGCGAAGCAAACAGTATTTTTCAACCCTTAATTGGTAATACTTCAACAATTATGTTAGATGGCGATCGCCACAAACAACGGCGACAATTGTTGATGCCTCCATTTCACGGAGAAAGAATGCAAGCTTATGGTTCTTTAATTTGTGATCTTACTGAAAAAGTATTTAGTGAGTTACCCCTAAACAAATCTTTTTCCGCTCGTACTGTAGTACAAGAAGTGTCACTGTTAATCATCTTAGAAGCTGTTTTTGGTTTACATAAGGGAGAACGTTACTATCAACTCCGGCGTTTATTAGCGTTATTGATGGATGTCTTTAAGTCACCACTTACATCTAGCTTTCTTTTATTACCATTTTTGCAAAAAAATTTAGGTGACTGGAGTCCTTGGGGCAAGTTTCTGCGCCAACGCCAACAGATTGATCAATTGCTTTACACTGAAATTGCTGAACGTCGGGAACAGGCTGATCCAAATCGCATTGACATTCTTTCGTTATTGATGTCAGCTAGGGATGAAGCAGGTAATGCAATGACTGATCAGGAGTTGCGTGATGAGTTAATGACTCTGCTATTGGCAGGCCATGAAACGGCTTCAACAGCTATGGCTTGGGCATTATATTGGATTCATTACCAACCAGAAGTTCGGGCAAAATTACTGCAAGAACTTGCTACCTTGGGTAATAAACCAGACCCTACGAGTATTTTCCGGCTACCTTATCTTACAAATGTCATCAATGAAACTCTGCGAATGTACCCTGTTTTGATGGCAACTTTACCTAGAGTGGTGCAGGAACCCGCTGAATTGCTGGGACATCCTATAGAACCTGGTACGGTACTGGTTGGTGGCATTTATCTTACTCATCACCGTGAGAATTTATATGCAGAGCCAGATAAGTTTCAGCCAGATAGATTTCTCAATTACCAATTTTCTCCTTATGAATATATGCCTTTTGGTGCCGGTGTTCGTCGCTGCATGGGTGAAGCGTTGGCACTGTTTGAGATGAAATTAGTATTAGCAACCATTTTATCTGGCTATCAACTGGAATTAGAAAGTCAACAACCAGAGAAAGCTCAACGCCGAAGCGTTACCCTTGGGCCAGCCAATGGAGTCAAGATGGTAATTAAAGGGCGGCGTGTGCGCCAAAGGTCTCAAGTACCTACAGCAACTGCACCAACCCATTAATACCAGCACCTCACTGCTTGATTGGTATTTCAATCACAAACTCAGTGCCTTTTCCGGGAGTAGAATCACAAGTTAACCGACCCTTGTGTTTATCTACAATTACCTGATAACTAATAGATAATCCCAATCCAGTACCACTACCAACTGGTTTAGTCGTAAAAAATGGATCAAAGATTTTCTTCTTGACTATTGCTGTCATCCCAGAACCATTATCAGCAATGCTAATCCGCAAGGTATTCGAGTCTATCAAGGCAGTACCAATGCGAATCTGAGGTCTAGTTAACAGTTCATTTTGACCATTAACCATTGACTCATCTAACGCATCGATCGCATTACTCAAAATATTCATAAATACCTGATTTAGTTGACCAGCATAACAACTAATATTGGGTATTTTTGCATATTCTTTGATAACTTCGATTTCCGGGGAATCACTCTTTTCTTTAAGTCGGTGCTGCAAAATCATTAACGTGTTGTCAATACCTTCATGAATATCAACAGCCTTCATTTCCGACTCATCCAAGCGGGAGAAGTTACGTAAACCTAAAACTATATTACGAATTCGGGAACTGCCAACTTTCATAGAATCAAGAATTTTTGGCAAATCTTTAGCTAAAAAATCTACATCAATTTCTGCTGTTTTTGCTGTAATTAAATCCGAAGGATGAGAGCATTCTTGCTGATAAATAGCTAATAATTCTAGTAAATCTTGAATGTATTCACTAGTATGATTAATATTGCCATGAATAAAGTTAATGGGATTATTAATTTCATGAGCAATACCAGCCACCATTTGACCCAAAGAAGACATTTTTTCACTTTGAATTAATTGGGTTTGTGTACATTGCAATTCTTGGAGAGCTTCTTGCAGATGTTGATTTTTATTGTGTAGTTCTTGTGTTCTTGCTTCTACTTTTTCTTCTAAGCTATGGTTGTATTGCTCCAGATTTTGATTTGCTTGTGCTAAATCGTTATAAAGAATAGCATTTTCTAAAGAAATTGCAGCTTGAGTAGTAAGCAGCTTCAAAACTTCAACGCGATCGCGTGTAAATGCTCCCGTGGTAAGATTATTTTCGAGATAAAGAATCCCCAATAATTTACCTTGATTGATAATTGGGATGCACAAAAGGCTCTTAGGTTGCTCACGCATAATGTAGCGATCGCCAGTTAAAAAATCAACAGTTTTAGCATCATCAACTACAAACACATCTTTTGTGCGGTTCACATATTTCATCAATGTAATAGGGACATCATTGCTAGATTCCACGAAAATTGATGGAAACTCTGTAGAGATAGATGAAGAATTTGTACTAGCACTGATAGCTGTTACCTTTAATTCCAAGTTATCATCTTCAATCAAGATTAAGGCAGATTTAGAAGCTCCGGCATTTTCCATCACAACCTGCATTAATGTAGATAACAGTTGCTCCATCTCAATTTCTCCAGAGAGTGCTTGAGAAGCTTTAATCACAGAGGCTAAATCTAGTGATTCCGAAATACTTGTTTTAGAACCAATTAGTGTTTGGTAACTACTTTGATGTGATATAGATTGATAAGTAGAGATAGTGATTTTGTCAGATAATTGTAGGCTCAGTTTCTCTTGCTGAAGTATTGGCATGAGTAATTGTGGATAGCGTTTTGCCAAATCATCTACTTTGGCTTTCGCTCCCCAGCGTACATAACAATAATAAGCATCAGTGAGATAAGTTTGAGCAATTTTCTCTTTACCCCAATCTAGATAGAATCTAGCTGCTAGTTCATTAGCCAGAGCTTCTTCATTAATGTACTCGTTTTCTTTAGCAAGAGAAATGGCGCGATCGTAAGATTCTATTGCTTCGAGATATTGACATGTAACCCGATATCGTTCAGCCTCTACTAAATAAAATTTATGCAGATAATTCATCGGGGCATGATGCGCCCATTTCTGCATTTTTTCTTGGTTAGCTGTTACTCTATCGATAATAGACCTCTGCTCAATATCTAATATATGAGTATAATTTGCCAATCTCACCAATGAATCATAAAAATAGAAAATGGGAATAACAATTTGTCCGGTGCCACCCGCTAGATAGTTATTTGCTAAAATGCTATTCTCAAGTGCTTGAGGGTAATTGTGGAATAGATAACACAGATGTAGTTTACCTAAAAATAAAGCTAACAAACTGCCGCCATCATTACTTTGCCAGTGAATCGGCAACATTTTTTCTTCATTGTAGGCTTCCCCAATTAAATAACAGGGATTTTCAATATTACCTAGCAAGTTCAAAACTATCTGTCTATATATTGCACCCCAGTAAAATATTGTTTCTTGATTCATTTGAGAGATGGCATAATTATATGTTTCCATCTCTCTTTCTAGCCCAGTTAGTTCTCTTCCACTAAAATATGAAGAGCAGCAATAATTATAAAGAGAATAGGCTGCAAATTCTAAATCTCCAGTTTCTAGACCGATAGAATAACTTTCTAGTAATGGAGACAACATTTCTTTAGTATGTTGCTGCCAATGTCGTACAACCGAATTGAACGCATTTATAATTTTAGCTTTGATTTCTCTAGCATTGAACTTATCCAATAAACTCAAAGCTAAATTACCAAATTGATAACCAGACTCTATATCTTCTACTACACAACAAAGGATCACTCCATAATTAATGTATGCGAAGGAAGATAGGGAAGCATTCCCATACTGAACTGATAACTTAATTTGCTTAAATATAAACAAAGGGAAAAGTGCAGGAACGCTTTGATAAGCAGGAGCAATTGTACTGGAAATGATACGAATGATAGCTAGTGGTTGGGCTGCCGTCATTTCTGGTAGGTTAATTAAATCTTCAATACACTTCCCACTTAAATCTGATGAAATTTCTGCCATTGCCATCTGAAAATCAGAAGGATTAGGATTCTCAGGAAATTCCACACCCAACTGCTCCAAAACAGTAAGTGCAGTATTGACAGCTTCTAATGCTTTATTTTGTGCGCCATAAGCCTGAATTTTTATTTCATAAACTTTCACTTTTTCTAGTAATGTATTAGCCTGTGCTAATACAACATCAACTAATTGCTCCATTTGCTCAAATTCACCTGCTAGGTATGCTGCTTCTGCTGCTGTTTCATACAAAGCTAAAGTTAGTTCATATTGTGTTTCCCAACTATCAGATGAAAGGAGTTTGATTCCCGTTGTTAAATATTTAATTGCTGCTGCATAAGCTGTTGATCCTAAAGCTTTACGTCCAGCCATCAAATTCATTTGGGCTATTTCATCATACGTTGTTTGCTCAGTGATCAGTTCTAATGCAATATTGAATTGATTTACTAGCTGGAAAATCTTTTCTTCGCGTTCTGCAAATGGGATACTATTAAATAGTAATAAGCCAATTTTTAAATGTGTTTGCCGCCTTTGGGTTTCGGAAATTAAAGAATAAGCAGCTTGTTGTACTCTATCATGGATAAATTTGTATTTAGGAACTGGAAAACTATTGTTGAATAAATCTGGAGAGTTTGCATTTAAACCAATTTCTATGGAACTAGACTCATTTTGGAATAACTTATAGATATCAGTTTGAGGTAAAATTATTCCTTCATGTAAGGATATCCATAAGTCAGATGCTGTATCTACTACAGATTTTTCATTCACTATCGCCAGAGTTTTTAAGTCAAATTCATGTCCGATACAGGCAGCCATTTTTAAGACATTTTGCGTTACTATTGGCAATTTCTCTATTTGCCGTGCCATAAAATCAACAACATCATCTGTCAGCACTAATGACTGTATTACAGCAAAATCATACTGCCAATAACCTACATCAAAGTTAAATTTAATGATGCCATCTTGATGTAAAGACTTCAAAAATTGAGTTGCAAAGAAGGGATTACCCTTGGTTTTAGCAAATACCATTTGCCCTAGAGGAATAGCTATCTCTTGATGGCAACCAAGAGTATCAGCAATCAAGGAATTTAAATTACTCTGATTTAGAGGTACTAGGGTAATCTGATTAATACTTGTTCCAGCTTTTTCAATTTGCTGTATTGTTAAACAAAGTGGATGGGCTGGGTAAACTTCATTATCACGATATGCACCAATTAGTAAAAAGTTTCCTTCAGATTGAGTAACTTTTAGCTCTTCATCAACTTCCAAAACGTCCCCATCAAATACAGGGTTCCACAAGTTATTTGTAGGTTCAGACGCAACTACAACAGCAGTTTGATTATTGGTATTATTTTGACTCATCAATAGTTGAATAAATTGCAAAGAGGCTGAGTCTGCCCATTGCAAGTCATCCAGAAAAATGACTAAAGGATGCTCTTTAGTACTAAATACTTGAATGAATCTTTGAAATAATAGATTAAATCGATTTTGAGCAGCAGTTCCCGAAAGTTCCGAAATTGCTGGTTGTTTACCAATAATTTGTTCTAGTCCAGGAATTACATCAATAATTACCTGTGCTTGTTCACCCAATGCTAAGAAAATTTTGTCTTTCCATTGTTGAATTTGAGCATCAGTTTCTACCAAAATTTGCCCCATCAAGTCTTGAAAAGCCTGTACTAATGCTGATAAAGGAATGTCACGTTGGAATTGGTCAAATTTACCTTTGATGAAATAACTGCGCTGTCTAGCAATCGGTTTATGTACTTCATTGACTACGGCGGTTTTACCAATCCCAGAAAAGCCCGCGACTAGGATCATTTCTGTCGTACCTCTGGCTACGCGCTCAAAGGCTGTAAGTAAGGTAGCAACTTCTTTTTCACGACCATAGAGTTTTTCTGGGATGAGAAAACGGTCGGAAACATCTTTAGTAGCTAACTCGAAGGTGGTAATATTACCGATTTCTAGCCATTGCTGATAGCAAGCTTCTAAGTCGTACTTAAGTCCGTAAGCACTTTGATAGCGGTCTTCGGCATTTTTAGCCATTAACTTGCTAACAATTGCAGACAAAATTGGCGGGTGATTACGATTAATTTGCTGTACGGTTGGTGGTTGTTTAGCAATGTGAGCGTGAACCAACTCCATCGGTTCAGTGTTGGCGAAGGGTAACTGTCCGGTTAGGAGTTCAAAAAATGTGACTCCTAAAGAATAGAAATCACTGCGGTAATCAATACCACGGTTCATTCTACCTGTCTGTTCAGGAGAGATGTAAGCTAGTGTTCCTTCTAAGACGTTAGGATTTGTCAGGTATTGAATTTCTCTTGGTAGGAGAGTAGCAATACTGAAGTCGATAATTTTAATTTCTAAAGTACTGGGGTTAATCAGGATATTTGCAGGTTTGATATCTTTATGAATAAGGCGACTGCGATGTAACCCTTCTAAAATAGATGCGATCGCTATAGCAATAGGGAAAAATTCTTGTAGTGTAATCCCAAACTCTTGTGTAGCTTTATTCTGCCGTCCCCAATCTTTGAGCGATATCCCGCCAAAGTCCTCCATGATTAAAGCATAGCCATTGCGATAATTTTCTAAACACAGAGGTTGAACTATGCCTGGTAAATTGAGGTTTTTGGTGATTGTATACTGATTACGGAATTGGGCAATTTCACTGAAAGTAGGATACTCATTTCTTATCAGTTTAATTACTACTGGTTGGTGGTCTTGTTCCTTAATACCTCGATAAACTAAGGTTTTGCTACCACAATAGATTTGTTCTACAACTCGATAACCAGGTAAAGAGAACACTTTATCAGATAATACTAACATTGCAGTCATATTCACAATATTTTAACTGCGCTTAGTATTCCCTTTAATTTACCTCCTTTAACATCGAAGTATTGTTTTTAATCAATCTGCTGTTTTTCTAGTATTTCAACGGTTATAGGGTGTTATAGAACTGTAAGTAAGAAGATATTGGTCAATTCCTAAGTTTTATTAATTTCCCTCTAAATCTCCCTTAAACAAGGAGACTTTGAGTAGGTCATTCCCTATTTTTAAGAACAGGTTGGAGCTAAAAGTATTCATATATGAATAATGGATTTTCAAACATTTTCTAAGTTTTGTAGAGCATTAATTTAACGCTCTACAGCAGTTTACGACTTTACCAAAGTGATAATGATGCCAATCAGCGAACCTAAAAGTAGGACAGACCCACTAATAATAGTAATAGCAAAGCCAATCATGCGCTTTTCTGCGGCCTGATAATATCCCCAAGCGTAGACAATTCTACCTACTAGCCAGATAGCACCGATAATTGCTCCCCACAATGGGTTGATATAAACAGAGAACAACCATAAACCCGGTAAGAATAAAATAGTTTGTTCTAGGGTATTTTGTTGGACGCGCAGTACACGTTCAAAGTTAGGTTCTCCTGTCATTTTGGGAGGCATTACTTTGTATTTTGCTCTAGCTCGACCAACATTAATTGTGATTACCGAGTACAGCAGCAATGTTAAGGCAGTGATGAGACTAGTCCAAGGTGACATATCCAAATCCTCGTTTATCAACAAAGTATAATTCTTTCGTCTCATCTATGGGAGTTCACAGAGTTTTTTCTTGAATAAGCGCCGAGAAAATCAATATATTTACACAAAAAATGAGCGATCGCTTCAGTAATTAGAATAGTATTAAGATTACAGAAAATTTTTCTAAATATGTTGTAATTTTTAAAGCTTAATTTTATTGCCACAATCTCAATCGTATGATTAATCAAGTTACGGAAAATCTGAAGCAAACTTCTCATGATTTGCTCATGATGAGTGAATCAGAATATCCCTTTGAAGTTGTTTGCTGGAAAGATCAAGCTCAGGAGCCTTTGACTAATGAAAAACTTCTCCAATTAACAAGTCATCCTTTAGAAACCCCAATTGAACTAGTAGACTTAGATTATTTTTTTCGGAACTCTGCTGAAGAGAAAGAATGGCATAATGAAATTCAAAAACAAGATGTGCAGAAATTCCAAACTATGCTTAAAACACTCAAGCATAATCTCACAGATATCCAAGTTTATCGTTTAGGGACGATAAATATTGATGTTTATATTATTGGTAAAACTGCATCTGGTGATTTAGCGGGAATTTCTACAAAAGTTGTAGAAACCTAATTTTATTTGCCTGTCTTTACACACAGATAGGTTTGAAGTTTGATACCAAGTTGCCAAAGTTAGTTTTGTTGAAAATCAAAAATCAATAATTCAAACTAAGACAACTTGGTATAAGTTCAACTAACTATCTTTATAAATTGTCAACTCTAGCCTCAATTACGTTTTGAACAGAGCTAGGAACGTTAGAAAGAAAGTTGTAGGTGGTTCCCGTTGCACTAGTAAGTCTTGATTCTAAAGTATCAACACTAATTCTATAACTTCTCCAATTTGCATTTCTCACACCTTGTGTATTGGGTATATCTACCGCAATTACCCTTGTACTGGTAGTTACACTACCAGCTCCAGAATTTGGTTTATTTAAAACTACAATCACCTTGTAAGTTCTGGCTGGGACAGTGATTGTACCACCCGTAGGTGTTGTAATCGTGTTTCTCGCACCATTTGACCCTGTACCACCAGTGCCATAAGAACCAGCAATAACATAGAGTTCTGTGCTTGAGGTGACTAAACTTCTAGTATAGTTTTCCAAATTCGCCCATACACCTTGATTATTATCCGGGGCTTGGGGAATGATATTTGTCATAAAAAATGTAGCCGAATTGTTAGCAACTGTGTTAGTTCTATCGGCAGAAGGAGTCATGTGTCCTCTGTCAAAGCCGCTACCTGTATAATCTGTACCTTGGACTCGATAGCAACCAGAAGGTAAGGTAGTATCTGCACGAAAATCATCTTGGCGAGGCGCACTTCCTAACCATGATGTGTTTAATTGCCAACTTACCCAATTTGGTGTGCCGCGAAAACAGTTATGTGAAGTGGCATACTGAAATTTACTTAATAATAAATTATTGGTACTACTGCCTGCATTAGTGGGATTTCCCATCGCTAAATGATTTACATTGGTTTGAGCCGTTAGGGGCTTTTGAACAGAATTAAATATGGCAAAAACTGCTGCTGGTAAAGCAATAGGTAGAATAAACTTGAAAAATTTAGACTTGTGCATTTGTGGTTATTTGTATAAACAAAGCAAAGTTTTCTCTGTATTGATTACAGAAAATAAGCAAAACTTAGCGATTGAAATATAAATCCGGTTTAATAAGAGGAGGTAAAAACAATGTAAACCGGACATTAATTTTTAGTAATGATTAGTGCTAAATATTAGTACAATTTCTGAATAGTGATTTCCGCATAAGTACTGTATGAAAAGATAATTAACTGGAAATAAACACAGTTAAAACAGATAAATATATACTTTCTCTAGAGAAAATTTCTCAAGCTGGTAATTCCTACGTTGGGTGAAATGAAGAGAAACCCCAATTTAGGTTCTACCTACAAGGCTGGCGACTACTGTAGCTAACTCAGCAGGTTCTATTGGTTTAGGTAAATGTAGTTGAAAACCTTCTTTAATAGCACGCATTCGGTCTTCGGCTCTAGCGTAGGCGGTTAAGGCGGCTGCGGGAATTTTACCACCTTGTTCTGGAGATTGCGATCGCAATTGGCGAATTAATGAATAACCATCTTCACCGGGCATACCGATATCACTAACTAATACATCGGGTTTCCACTGAGAAATTACTTGTAATGCTTCTTTAACTGAACTCACTGCTTGAACTTGGGCTTGACATTGTTGCAGTACTGTGGATATATATTCCCTGGTGTCGGTTTCATCATCTACTACCAGGACGCGTACACCAGCTAATAAGGGAGGTACAGGTGCAAGACTGTCTGCTTCTAGTAGGCCAACTGGTGCAGAAATAGTTTCTTTGTTGGGCAACAGTAAGGGTAATTGGACTATAAAAGTCGTACCTTGTCCTTCTCCTGGGCTATCTACATTGACAGTCCCACCGTGCAGTTCTACTAGATGATGGACGATTGCTAAACCTAGTCCTAAACCACCGTGCGCCCTGGTACTGGAACTATCGGCTTGACGAAAGCGATCAAAAACGTAAGGTAGAAACTCGCGCTGGATACCTACACCTGTATCAATGATTTGAATTTGTGCGTAGCTGAGAGATTCGGTCACATGACCAACACTTCTGGAGATGTGAATTTCCACTCTCCCGCCTTGGGGTGTAAACTTAATGGCATTAGAGAGCAGATTCCACATAATCTGCTGCAAGCGATCGCTATCACCAGAAATGACAAATTGGCTGGCGTTATGCGGTAAATCTCCTTGATTAACCCTAGAAAATTGCAACTCAATTTCTTTAGCTTGGGCGGCTAAAGTCACAGTTTCAATGGTTGATTCAATAATAGTGATCAGATTGCACGGAGAAACTTTGAGATTTAACTTACCCCTAATCATCCGAGAGATATCGAGTAAGTCTTCAATCATTTGAGTTTGTATTCTAGCATTGCGCTCAATGGTTTCTAAGGCTTTGGCAATTTGAGTTTCGTTCAGGTTGCGACTACGTAGCAGCTGCGCCCAGCCGAGAATTGCATTGAGGGGCGATCGCAATTCGTGAGAGAGTATGGCTAAAAACTCATCTTTCATCCGGTTGGCTTGTTGCAACTGCTCGGTTTGCTGTTGCAAAGAACTAATTAAACTCGCTCTTTCCATTGCGATCGCAATTTGGTCGCAAATTGCCTGCATCATCCCTCTTTGATTTTCGGTGAAGAAATCCCGTCGGCAACTACCAAAAGAAAGGGTACCGAACAACTTACCTTGAGCAATTAATGGGTAACAGTAGTAAGCCTTCACACCTAGTGAGCGAATTAATTCTGTTTTGGGGTCGCTTGATTGCTGGACATCTTCTACATATATTAATTGGTGACATTGGGCTGCTGTACCGCAGACTGCTTTACCAAATTCTAATAACTCAATTTCTTTTGCTAGTTCTGGTGTCACGCCGCCATAAGAAGCGAGACGCATTACTTGAGAGTTATCTTCAATCAAATAGTTGAAGTAAACATCTAAATTAATTTGTTCTTGAAGATGGCGGAAAACTCTGTCTATCAAAGCCACTGGTTGCTGGCTAGATAAAAGAGCGCTGGCTGTACTAAATAATAATTGCAGCCTTTTATTACCTAGAGATAATGCCTTTTCTGCTTGCTTGAGTTTAGTGATATCTTGAAATACCAACACACAGGTAGCTGGATAGCCGTGCATTGCTGGCAGTGTATCTGCAAATATTAATAAGGAATATACACCTTGGTTAGTGTGCCAGTCCATTTCTACATTATGCAACCGCTCACCACGGGCAACTCGTACCCCTGGCATTTGCTCATTAGGAATGCGGTTGCCTGTGGCATCTGTGCAATAGTAGGCTGTGTGATAATCTTCGGCTGGCACATCTTGGGGAAATTCGCCGCCTGCTAATTCGTTGGCGGTGCGATTCGCAAATTTTACCCGTGCAGTTCCTGGCTCAATAAATAGCAATGGTCTGGGCATGAGATTTAACACATCTTCCAGCCATTTTTGTTGCTGCTGCTGTAATTCCTCAGCTTGCTTGCGGCTCGTAATATCTAAGAATGCGCCAATACAACCCCTGCTGTTACCTTCTTCATCAAATAAAGGGGCGACATATTCTAACAACTTGGTGACTTGGCCGTTGTTATGAACAATATCTAATTCAAAATCTAGAACTTCTACACCATGCGCGGCGGAATACTGCATAGGTAGTTCTTCTGGCAAGAGTTCTCTACCTTCACGGTATATTTTAAAAGTTGTGGGTCGTTCTGCAACAGGGGCGGTGAGAGAAGCATTAATCTCGCTTGAGATGCCCAATTGCTTGGCGAAACAAGGGTTAACACGAATATTTCTACATTCACGATCTTCCGCAATGCCAATTCCTATAGGAATCACATCTAATAAGGTTTGCAACTCGACAACTCGCCGTTGTAAATCTCGATTGAGTTGCAGGATTTTTTCTTGTGCTTGTTGGCGTTCGGTTAAGTCCAGAATAAAAGCTACAGATTCTTGCTGTTGTTCTCCCACTAATACGTAACCAACTAACACTGGTATACACATACCATCTTTGCGAAGATATTCTTTTTTGTATGGTGTACAAGCGCCATTAGTATTTGTTTTAGCTTGGGCGATCGCTTGTTCATCTAAATGCTGATACTCTGGCAGTGTGATGGTATCCCGCTTTAAGTGACCTGCGAGTAAATCTTCGCGGGTATAACCAACCATCCTCAGAAACTCGTCATTTGCTTGGTGAATATTGCCGTAAACATCACCAAGCAAGATTCCAATGACGTTAGCATCTACAAAACTTTTAAGTTTTTCTTCATAGGTTCTCAAGGCTGTTTGCGTGCGTTCGTTGTTGAACCACAGGCGCTCTACCACCGCAGCACATTGCCAAATCAACAGGGCAAAAATAATAATTAAAATCAGTGCAAATACTGCTATGGCAAAATCCGGCTCATAATATCCGGCTCGCTGGCCTTGAACTATCAACCAGCCTAATAATAAAGGTACAGCGATCGCAGCTATCAATAAACGACGCGCCAGTAAACCGCCATAACTTTCACCGGTAATTACGCGCATAAATCCTTGGTCTACATTTGACCAAAGAATTCCCATACACAGCACACTAAACAGTAATACTGTGTGTAATGCCATCGGTGTTCCATTCGCAAAGAGACTGTAGAGAATTTTGATGTTGTAGGTGTAACCGATAAGCGCTTCTAGGGAAATCACCCCAGCCATCAGAGTCAGAATTTGACTATACCAATAGCGGCGTTCACTGGTTGAATCAGTCAAAAGTTCTAAAGCACAGCCTAGGAAAAAAAAGTTAGCTGCTGTGTTTAATCCCATCCTGCCTGGATAAGATGTCAACAAGGGAGTTTGTGTGTCCCGAAACAGTAGCTCATCAATGCCAAAATTTGCGCCAAATAAATATTGAATAATTGTGAGTAAGGCAATTATGATTGGTATTAAACTCAATGCTCTAGCCAACCACAAATAAATAACTGGCCGTCTTCGCTTGAGTTTCTGTCTAAAATCTACATCAGTCTGCTTGTTTTTGTTGATTTGTGACAGCCACAGCGACATACCTAATAAGATAAAACACAGCGCTGTGTTGACCTTCATTGTGAACAAACTAGGGTTGTTACCCATTTTGAGAAATTCAATGTGGAACATCCATCCAAGCAGCACAAAACTACCTGCAAGGATGGCGATCGCTGCTGCAACCTTGACCAATATTGAATTTCGTACATCTTGCATTTGCAAGCGGTTGCTATTTGGCATTGATATTTTTGTCACCGCATCTCTAACTAGACTAGCGTGCTGAAATTTGAGTTTTTTATAGGTTTACATCTTTTATTGTTCATCTGGGATGTTACTATTAACTGGCTATTTTTTCATCTACCTATAATAAGACTATAATTTTATTTTTGCTAAACTATCTCCATCTTGATTGCTGCTTTTTTATTCCCTCTCGACACAATTAAAATGACAAGCTTCGTTCTTGACCATCATCAATAAATTGCTGTTGGCCTACGCCTACAAGTTCTACAATTATTTGTCGCCGTGGTGGTGTCCATTGTCCTTCGCGCATACTAATGTTGACTATTATTTGATTTGCCTCTGTCAGTATGTTAATTCTTCTGAAGGAAAAATTTTGATTGATGTAGGCGAATGTTTGCCCATCATCTTCATAAAAACTATATTCACTATTACCAGGCCAAACCCGCAAGCGAATTTCATTAGGTGGTAATTCATCCACATATTGCATCACTGGCTGCATAGGAATTACTGCACCACCTCGCACATAAAGGGGCATTTTTTCGAGGGGTGCATCAGCCAAAATATGAGTTGCGCCTTGATAACATTCACCACTCCACCAGTCATACCAAGTACCTGCGGGTAAATAGACGGCTCGATGTTCCACACCGGGACGGTAAATTGGCGCAGCCATGAGTGATGAGCCTAAAAGTACTTGATCATAAAGGGTGTAAGTTTGCGGATCGTTGGGAAAATGGTAGAGTAATGGTCTTAAAATTGGTGCGCCTGTGGTGGCTGCTTCCCAAAATAAACTATAAATATAAGGCAAAAGCTGATAACGCAGATTAATATATTCTCTACAGATATTTTCAGTGCGATCGCCAAATACCCAAGGTTCATGACGCATCGTAGACATGGCCGAGTGTCCACGCATCAAGGGGTAAAGCATTCCTACCTGCATCCAACGAGCAAACAATTCCGCCGTTGCATTTCCCGCAAATCCGCCAATGTCACAACCCACAAACCCCACGCCCGAAAGTCCCATATTACAAAGCATGGGTAGGGACATTTCCAAATGTTCCCACAAAGAATGGTTGTCCCCCATCCACACAGAAGACCAACGCTGCACACCAGCATAACCAGAACGAGTTAATACAAATGATCGCTCTTGTTGACGATGTTGTTGTAATCCTTCCCAACAAGCCTTCGCCATCATCAACCCATACAAATTATGTACCTCTTGATGAGTAGCAAAATCCTCTTCTGCGCCCTGCGGTGCATCCAAGGGAAACCAAATCTTCTCGCCACCATCACCAAAGGGACGAGTATCAATTGCAGGTTCATTCATATCATTCCAAATACCTGCTACACCAACATCTGTCAGATTTTTGTGCAGATTCCCCCACCAATGACACACATCCGCCCGCATAAAGTCGGGAAAGACGGCTTTTTCCGGCCAAACATAACCGTGAAACAGCGCCCCATCAGCTTTCCGCACAAAATAATCGTTGGCTAATCCTTGGTCAAAAACGTGATAATTAGCTTCTGGTTCATACTTCACACCAGGATCAACAATTGTGACTGTTTTAAAACCATCTTTTGCTAAATCTCCAATTAATTGTGCTGGGTGAGGAAAACGGGCAAGACTCCAAGTAAAGACGCGATAACCGCGCATATAGTCAATATCCAGGTGAATTACATCACAAGGAATACGACGTTGGCGAAATTCCTGTGCTAATTCTCGCACCACAGTTTCTGATTCATAACTCCAACGACATTGGTGATATCCTAAAGCCCACTTGGGCGGTAAAGGCATTCTCCCTGTTAACTGAGTATAGGTGCGGAGAATTTCCGCAGGTTCTGGGCCGTAAATAATGTAATAGTCCAACTCCCCACCGCGAGTTTCCATTTTCCACACCCCTGGTTGGGCTGCACCAATATCAAATTGACTCCAGAAGGTGGTATTCAAAAAAATGCCGTAGCCGATATGAGGACGCAACGCCATAAAAAATGGAATCGCTTGGTACATTTCATCGGTGATTGCATCGTAATCTAAAGCATCAACTGTCCAGTTTGTTTTAACTTGACTGAGTTTATCCAAAAAGCCTGTGCGTTCACCAAAGCCATAAAAATGTTCATCGGGGGCAATTTTTTTCCAGTTAGCAACTGCACCTAAACGCCAACCAATCCCCATATCTGCATCTTGAGCAAAAGGACGATCAGCTAAATCAAAGCAGCTAAGATGAAAATTTTGCTTTTGGATACAGATGTGAATTTTTTCTGTTGTAATTTCTAAAGTTGTATCAGTTTCTTTTACCTCATAAAATACTTGTTCCCATTCACTATCATCTACAGTTATCGCCCAAGGACGACGAGACAAAAATTCGCCTGTGGGTGCAAAACGCACGCGGATTAAATTCGCTGCAAGTATGCTGAGACTGAGGCGTGAATCACCAGAGGCAAAATTAATACTGCGTTCATTGTTGTTTACCAATTCCCCGTTCATGACTGTTTTCCACGGTTGGTTTGTGGTAGGGAGTTTTCCAAAATATTGCGGCATGATGTATGAGTTTTTTAGCAACAGGACTGATGCAGGTTTTTAATATTAATCTGATTGTAGAAATTAAAAATGGCAATTTTAATTAACGATTTTTAGCTCAAGCAAACTCATCATTAATTATATTGATTATTGTGGCGATCGCATCCACATTAAAGTAGATTTACAATCTCTGCCATATTATAGATACAGTCTGAGAAACTTAAAATTTAAGCTATTCTTAGTTAGAGTTCAGTAGAATGTAAATTTACATTCTGATAAAAGCAAAGGTTTGAAGACAAAACTAAGGAAGAGAAAGAAAAGGAGATTTGTTATTACAGCTTTCTTTTTCTTTCTCCCTTTTGTACTTATATAAAACTCACATTTGATGTTTAATCAGTACATTTGTCTAGGCCTTCTTTGCTGCCAACTGTTCCTAAATGCACAAAATTGTCTCTTAGACAATAAGCGTTTGCGAAAATTATCGGTTTTGGCTTTCTCCTCAATCGCCCCAAAGCAAAGCCTAGTTTTTTGTGATTCGTGAGCAAAGCTGCTTCATCTTCAGGGGAGAATTCACAAATGAAGACTCCGGCGATATCAACCTGAAGGTAACTAAGTCGAACGATGCAAATAAACAGAAGAGTCAACTCTCATCACCTTAACTGAACAGTAGGGGGTTGGGGAGGGGTAATTTTGTACCACACCAGAGTTGGAAATACTATGGCTGGGGATTACCTAAGATTTGAGGGGGGAATTGTAGTGAGAATTCAGGAGCTAGACTCCAGGAATCAGGATGTGGGAAAATCAGATATGATTGCTAGATTCCTGAGATTTAACATTTAAAGATGGATATAGCCTGTACGCACACCACAGTAGTATCGATTTAGAAACTAAGCGCAAGCTGATTAATAATTTCGACTGGCGACCTCATATTGGAAAAAATGAATGCAGTTGAAATTGACTCTTGGGAAGAATACCAATTATTCAGGGTTGTCAAGCAAATTAATATACAACCTATGCAGTTCCTGAAAGCAATTAATCCCAGTACAGGGGAAGTGCCTGTTTCTAAAGTACCTCTGCTATTGAGGCTGTGCAGTGGTTAAACAGAAATCGCAAATCAAAATAAAACTAGGATTTCAACACAAAAGTTGGTTATGAAAATTTGGCAAGCTGATTTTTATCGGAGTTCACAACAAGATAAATCTGGACAAGTGTTGTGGGAGTTGTTGATTTGTGATGTAAATCGCAGCTTTGAGTATACAGCAGCCTGTCCCCAGTCAGAGGCAAATTCAAGCTGGGTTATTGAACAAATTCAACAAGCAGCAGGTGAAAAATTACCAAATGTGATTCAAGTTTTTCGGCCGCAGTCGTTAAGTTTAATTGAAACAGCCGGACGCAACTTAGGTATTGTGGTAGAAGCAACCCGCCGGACTTTAGCACTCAAACAGTGGTTACAAGAAAGGCATTCTGCTGTTAGTTTAGAAAAACCTGCACCTTTACCATTACCAGAAAATCTTTGGGGTGAACAGTGGCGCTTGGCAACTTTAGCGGCTGGCGACTTAGAAACGGAATTTAGCGATCGCCCCATTCCCATTTTATCTATGCCAGAATTTCTTACACCCATAAATCTGGGTTTGGCCTCAACAATACCTGTTCCTGGTGTAGTAATTTATGGCGGTAGGCAATCTATGCGTTTGGCACGTTGGTTAGCCACAGCTAAACCTGTAGCTTTAAATTACATAGCTGGTGCGCCCGATGGTTTAATTTTAGAAGCTGGTTTGGTTGATAGATGGGTATTAGCCACTTTTGAAGATGCTGAAGTCACCACCGCTGCCAAAATTTATGAACAGCGTAAACAACAAAGTCGAGGATTACACTTTTTGTTAATTCAACCCGATGATTCTGGGATGACTTACAGCGGCTTTTGGTTATTACAAAGCGAAATTAATTGAATAAGTAATTTTTGGTGGTAATTATTTTTACTTATTGCCATAACCAAGGTAATTAAAACAACTGCACAAGACTTTTAACTCTGTCACCTGTTACCTGTCACCTATCACCTGTAATACCAATTCTCTAAAATGAAGCAACATATTCAAACCCTGAAAACCATGCTATATCTGACTTTCTTAATTACGAATTACGAACTAGTATCACCTATCACCTGTCAGCCGTGCCTGTTTTACCATCGCAATCAAAGTTTGATGGGCATCTTCCGCATCAGCTAAAACATGGTCAAATTGGATACGCACTGGTATCGTTTCTCCATTTAGTTGTGCGCTTAAATCCATACCTTGAGCATCAATTAATAGCATTTGGGCGGCTGTCGCCTCTGTGACATTAGCAAAAGCTTTTGCATATAGTAATACCGCCTCAGCATGATCTTCATTCATGTGGTTGCAGATGCGTGAGCTAATTTCGGGAGAAAATTGTTCAGACATTGGGCAAACGAAATTAAGATAACATCCTAAATTTTAAGCTAATGCAAAGCCAATGTTTAGTGTTAGTGCGTGTTTGCCGATTTAGCGTCTTTGGTACAGACAATAAGACTTCAAATAAAATTTAAATTTACTCAAGTAATATTTATATTTATTTACGGAATAAACACCGCTCATACTGTAGCAAAAATATTAAACTGATTTTATTCCAGTTAAAAGCAGATGAGCGAAACTAGGCAACGGCGAATAGTTATTGGGGATGTGCATGGCCATTATGAAGGCTTGATGACTCTGTTAGAGGCGATCGCACCAACATCAAATGATCAAGTTTATTTTCTCGGCGACTTAATTGATCGCGGCCCCCACAGCTACCATGTAGTTAACTTTGTCAAACAGAATAATTATCCCTGTCTGCTAGGTAACCACGAGCAGATGTTATTGAATATTCTCACCCAAAAAAATGTTCCCCCACCAGCCATGCAGGCTTGGCTATACAGCGGCGGACAAGCAACTCTCAGCAGTTACCAAACATCTACCATTCCCCAAGACCATTTAGATTGGTTTCAAGCGCTGCCCACTTATCTAGATTTGGGTGACATTTGGTTAACTCACGCCGGATTAAACCCTACCATGCCTTTAGCCGAACAAACTGCCGATCAGTTTTGCTGGATTAGGGACGAATTTCACGGGATCGAAAAGCCTTATTTTCCTGATAAGCTCATTATTGTTGGGCATACTATCACTTTTACTTTACCAAACGTAACTCCCGGTAAACTAGCCGAAGGCAAAGGCTGGTTAGATATAGATACGGGAGCCTATCATCCCCGCAGTGGTTGGTTAACGGGATTAGATATTACCAATCAGCTAATTTATCAAGTGAATGTTTTTCAAAATAGTGTGCGTATCTTGCCTTTAGAAGATGGGGTAATTACGGTTGAGCCTTCCCAAATCAAAGCTCGCCGCCATCCGCAGCGAGCATAGTTTTTGGTTGTTGATTGCACAATAAAATAAAATTAGACTAACGGTCGGATATTAGCTCGATAAGCAGCGTTATCTAAGCCATCACGCCTACTACTAGGTTGAGCGTTAATTGCACGTTTGAGATTAGTAATGCGATCGCTTGTAGCCGGGTGTGTACTCAAGAACGTTGGGCCAGAACCACTTTTTAACAGCTTTTGCATAAAGGAGACCATACCTGATTGGGCATAGCCTGCTCTTGTTAAAGTTCTTAAACCTCTTTTATCAGCATCAAACTCATCTTGGCGACTGCGGGGACGGTTGAGCGCTAAGTCTACACCAATAGCCACTGCTTGATTACGGTCTAAGCCTGCGGCTGTAGCCACTCCACTAGCAAGCGCTCTTTGTCGCATTTGCTTAACCAAGTGTTTACCACCTATGTGACCAATTTCATGAGCTATCACACTGGCTAGTTCTGCTTCATTTTCGGCAGTTTTTAGTAAACCTGTGTTGACATAAACAAAACCCCCAGTGGTAGCAAAAGCATTTACAGCGTTGTCTTCTACTACTTGGAACGTAAAGGGAAGATTGGGGCGATCGCTATTGGCGGCTAATTTTTGACCAATGTCTTGCACATAACGATTCACCGCTTCATTTCGATACAGACGAATTTCACTACGTAGCTCATCATTCATCTGTTTGCCCAGTTCTACCTCCTGGCGATCAGATATATTAGACAGTTGAAGTATCTGCGCTCCTTGGAACAACAGTGGTAATAAATCTATAGCCCGACTGGGCGCGGGAGTACTCAGACACAAACTCAGAGCAACTACCACCGAAATTATCGGATATAACCAACTACGTTGCCAGCGACGATAATTGGCCGAAAAACCTTTCCAAGTCATCATAAGCACTTCTGATAATAGTTTTAGGACAAGGGAAAATAATTAAGACAAAATATGAGACGAAATTACAGCTTGTGAAGTTGCATTTTCATCTGATGACTACGGATGCGATCGCCCATATTCTCCCCAGAAGTATTTATCTGAATTAGGCGATAGCAAGTGTGTAAAGGATTGGCAACTTTACGCCGATTTTTCCAACTCGTGATACACTGTCGCAAGACTGCAACGTCCAGCCATTTTCAGCCTTATTTTCAGTCGGAAAATCTACCGTGTCCCAGATCAACTTTGTTGCTACAATCAAATACTTTGTTTGTCTATAGGAAAAGTTTTTATGGCTATTTTTGATTCCAAAGGTCGCTTGTTCGGGAAAATCAATATTCTTGATTTAGGTGCTGCACTCGTAATTATTCTAGTCATAGTGGGCATTTTCATCTTTCCTGGAACCTCTGGTTCTGTAGCTCAAGTTGGTTCAAAAACAGTCCCGATTGAAGTAGATTTGGCAGTACGGGGTTTGAATGTGCGCGACCCTGAACGCTTATTTGACAATGGATTTAAAAAAGGCGGTAAAACTAACGTCATTATCCGCAATCAGCCCTACGGTCAAATTGGCATTAAATCTATTGAAGTGCTAGAGAGAACAATCACCGCTACCCAACCAGATGGTTCAGTTAAGGAAGTCAAAGATCCTAGAAAGAACAATTACAGTACAGATATGCTGTTAACTTTGGAAGGTAAGGCTCAAGTAACAGAAAGTGGCCCAGTTTTAGGTAACAGCAAAGTCAAAATTGGTATGCCTTTTGAGTTAGAAGGCTTTAATTACAACTTCAACGCCACTGTGATTGATGTGCGCGTGCAGAATAAATAAGAAGAGTCAATGGTCAATGGTCAATAGTCCAGAGTCAAAAATCAAAAGTCCATTGACCAATGGATGTAAGCCCCCGGATAAATCCGGGGAATCAATCAAAAATCTCAAATTGTCCGACCATTGACTAAAGTCAAAAACTGGCGAATTAATCCAATAGTGACTGCTGGTAGTTCTAACTGGGGTGTTAATCCTACACCATCTAATTCTTGAAATACGCGAATTGCTTGGAGGTTCATCTGTGCCAAACGACGACCGATGTCGGGGCCGGTAAATTGGGATTTTTGCCCCCAAATAATTGCAGTGGGAGTTGTCAGTTGTTGAATATGCAGTGACAAATCAAAACATAAGTCGCCCCGCACAAAAGATAATGCGGCATATTCGGCATTAGGCTGCTGGGCAGACTGGAGATAAGCTTCAGCAATTTCTTGATAGACTCGATTAGCTTGAGCAAATTGTCTTTGCTCTAAAAAACTGCGAATCCCTGCTTCTGTGGCAATACCAGTACTGTAGAGTAAACGGTCAAGAACTGGCACACTGACCAATTGAGCGAAAAAACTCCGGGAGTAGTCTGTGCCAAAATCAGATAGTCCAGCAGGTGTGGTGAGAATTAGAGACTTAAATAATTCAGGATGAGCGATCGCTACTCGAATTGTCAACGCCGCGGTCAAGGAGGACGCAATCACTGTTACTGGTGCTGTACAAGTTTGCTGCAAAAATTCCCGAATCGTCGTTAAATAATCTTCAATCTGGTAATTCCGCACTGGATGTTCTGATTTACCCCACCCGATTAAATCTGGGGCGAGAATGCGATATTCACTAGCAAAAGCTGGATAAACCTTTGACCACTCATAAGCAGAAGACCCACCGCCAAAACCATGTAGAAATACTAAAGTTTCTGCTTCTGGTTTGGCGATCGCTTTATTTTGCCAAAGTGAGCCAGTAGCAGTGTAATATACCATTCTTCCTAGCGATGTGATGATTGAGCTTTGCTCAAATCCCTGTGGCTGAAACATATATATCTGTCGTTAATTTATGAATAAATCAAGTTATTGAGTGCAACTAACACTCGCTTCACCCCTAACACCCCGTACTTTAATGGGATTTCCTAGAAATTATCTATTGCTATTATTAGCAAACCCTCATTTTTCTACCTCTAGCCTCCGCCAGATTAAGCAGATGTAAAATCACTGGCTTACGTGTAAAGATTCAGTGATTTTTTTGTCTCTCATTTGCCGTGTATTTGCCTGGAAATACTTTAGCTAAAGGCTTTAACCAAGTAGCTTGTATTACTTTAGTCATATAAGGGGCATCAGTTTTTTATGGTAATCTATCAGAAAACTCACGTAAAGTTTTGAGCGTCCAGAATAGTTGAAATACCTAAGATTAACAACGATTCTGCGTTCAGCAAAAACAGCTTTAGATATAATTACTTATCTAAATCGTTCTCTAGGTAATGGTAAGGCGGGGCGTTGTGGTAAAGCAGGCTACTCTTCAATCGGATAAAGCACCAACGTTGGCAGATTTTAAAGATGTACTGGAAAACTGCGATGTGCATATAGCTTCAGCTTGGCGGGGACAGTTAGCAGAAACTCTAGAAACAGCCAAAGTCGGTATCCCTATTTGTGTGTGTTTAAACTTAGAAGATTTAAAATGTTTTGAATCTGTAGAAACTCAGTATGAGCGTTGGGGTGTAATTTTCCGCAATTCGATCGCCATACAACCTTCAAACCCGGCATTTCCCACCCATTCTGGTCAGATAGTATTGATGGGTTCACCAAAAGGCGGATTTCTCGAAGCGAGTTTTGTCAATCCAGTCAACTATGTTAGTGCCTATGTTACTAGTTCGCAACGGCTAGTAATGTCTGCCTATGATGGCGATCGGCAACTTCTCAGCCAAACAGTGCTTCCGGGAGCTAATCTTGCCAATTCTGAATCAGCTGTACCTCCAAACACCTTATTGTCTGTCACAGCTAATAAGATTCACTTTGTGACCTTCTGTGCGTTTGACGGTCAATTTACCATTGACGACTTTCGTTTTTGTCTTTAGTCGGTTCCCTATTCCCTACTTGATGTATGAGGTACAGGTAAGCCACTTAACTCAATAGTTGCCGTATAGACTTATCAATAATCAGTAATTTTGACTTCATCATGTGCCTAATCCCTGGTAAAAGATATATTAGAAAATCTCGTAAACAAATTAGGTAAATACTGTGGCAAAGGCTTCGTTTTCTTTGCAGCAACTAATTAACCAGATACCCAACTGGTCACTTCCAGCATTTTTGCCAGGAAGTCCCAAGCAGCAAAATTTCAAGCCTTTTTCCAGTTCAGGAAGCATTCTTGGCTCCCTGACAATAGTCATTGCGATGCTTTTATGGAACTGGAAACTGCTATTAGCTCTTGTTGTTGGCGTTGGAGTGATGTTAATCTCCTACTCAACCCAACAATGGAACTGGCAAATGCGTTGGGTAGAAATTCAGAAATTTCTCCAAGGGCCAAATCGTCGGTTGGTCTTAGCTGTTAGTAGTGGCGGCCTGGCGACTATTAGCACTTATATGGCAGCGGCTATCTGGGTTGACTCTCACAGCCCTTGGATGGCTACTGGTGCTATTTTGCAGGGTTTGGGAACTTTATTCACGTTAGTTTTGTTGCTTTGGCAAATTCTCAGCCGTCATTCCAATCAAGAACAAGTAATATTTGAGCAGTTGTTACTCAATTTAACTGAACAAGACCCATTGAAGCGATTGATAGCTGTACGCCGCATTACTAAATTTGTCTCTCGTCAGCCAGTTAATGCTGCGCTACAGCCAGAAGTTATCCAATGTTTGCAACTTCTGTTGACTACAGAGGAAGAAAAGATCATTCGAGAGGCAGCTTTTGAGAGTTTACAAACCTTAGATAAGCTACAAAATCTACCATCCAGCACAGCTACGCCTTTACAACCAGTCAAGTTAAAAGTCCAAACCCAAAAGTCTCAAGTTTTGAACTATTAGCCAAATTCTGCTGTAATTTTCAGACTTCAGACTTCATTTCCGATACAGTCTGCCATTACGAACTTGCACCACAGGATGATTGCACCGCCTCACCAGTTGTTCATCGTGGGTGGTCACAATAACTGTAGCCCCAAAAGAATTTAACTTTTGCAGAATTTGGATCACTTGCCAAGAATTATCTGGGTCGAGATTTCCTGTGGGTTCATCTGCTAAAAGTAATGGTGGTGTTCCCACGATCGCCCTTGCAACACTTACCCGTTGTTGCTCTCCCCCCGAAAGCTGATCGGGAAAACAGTCAGCTTTAGAAAGTAAACCCACCAGCTTTAAAGTCGGTTCTAAACGTCGCTGAATTTCCTTGCGCGTGTAACCTTGGGCTTGCAGTACAAATGTCACATTTTCTGCTACCGTTCTTTGGGGAATGAGTTTGTAATCTTGAAAGACAATTCCAATCCTTCGCCGTAACAGTGATAAGCGATCGCCCCGCAAATCTGTGACATTGCAGTCATTGACAATTACTTCTCCCTGAGTCGGTAACTCTTCACCATATAACAGTTTCAACAGTGTTGATTTACCAGAACCGCTTGGCCCCGTAATAAATAAGAATTCTTTCGGCTTAACCTCTAAACTCACATCTAACAATCCATGACAGCCATTGTTATATGTTTTTGTCACAGAGCGTAACTGCACAATGGGAGCATTACTAACGCTTTCCGGTGGAGACTTAATATCTTTTACGGGAATATCTTGATCAGTTTTGACCGGAGTTTTGACAACTGTTCTCATGGGAAAAATGTATACACCTGATTAGAACTAAAAACCTAAAAAATTTCAATTTAAGATTCTCTTAAAAATAATGATTCCCAGGACAGGCCTAGGAATCTCAAGTTTAAGGGCAAAAATTTAATTTTTTGGCAATTTTCAGTACTATCCGCAAGCCCTAATTTGGGATTTGGTATCAATCAAGCAAAAAGTGAAAAGGTAAAAAACTAGATTTCTTTTGATTTTTGCTTTTTGCCTTCCTACTCCCTATTTCCTAGACTGCACTTTTGACGGTTAAACGGTAAACAAACGCTTTGAGTGCAAACTCTGGCAAAGCTAACATCCGTCGCCAACGCCAAGGTTCTTGATATAACCGATAAAGCCATTCCAGATTATTATTACCTAACCAAGCGGGGGCGCGGGTTTTGCTTCCTGACCAAATATCCAAACTACCACCAACACCAATCCAAATTGCTTGGGGACATAAATGGCGATTTTGGGCAATCCATAATTCTTGACGTGGTACTCCCAAACCAACCAAAATTACTTGAGGCTGTAGTTGGGTGAGAGTTTGGTGTAGTTGAGCTTCTTCTTCTGGAGAATGATATCCAGAATGAGTACCAACTATATTTAAATCCGGGGCTTGCTGCTGCCAAAAATCTGCGGCTTTTGTTGCTACTCCTGGTGCGCCGCCGTAAAAAAATACTTTTGCATCTTTTTGCTTTTGTCCAATTTCCCGCAGTAATGTCTCTGATAGTTCAATTCCTGGACAACGCTGAACTTTTTGCCAGAAAAGCCACTGCAAATACAAAACAACACCAGCACCATCAGGTATCACTAACTCAGCATCGTGAATTACCTGGGCTAGTGCGCTGTTTCGTTCTGCTTGCATAGTCATTTCTGCATTCAGCGTCACTACATGAGTACCTCTGCTGTGTTGCAGGCATTCTAGCAACCAGCCTGGATAGTTACTCATGACATGAACTGGTATTCCTAGTACCGAAAATACTTTAGGCGGTTTAGACATAGCCTATTGATTAGCCTCACATCACACCAGATTGTCTCGAACGATAGTTTATCAAATATTTTAATCAGTCGCCTAGGCAATTTTGGGCAAATATTAGTTAGAAAGTCACACCAATAAAAGTTCTTCAGTCCTTTCTCTCAGAGGAGAGTATGCCAGAAAGTTGTGATGTATACCAAGATTTTTTTTGATAAGAATTTCTAATATCTAGACCTTCTGGTATTCTATTGATTTGCGATGTTTCATAGCTAACCTTCATCTGAATGTAATTTTTACTAGCGATCGCATTCCGCTGATCGTAATGAGTAGTTGACAAGTATGAATCTGTCGTAAATCAACCAGTATACTCATAAAAAAGGAGGTTGGCTTTTACATAACCTAAGTAAGTTTGCTTACTAGTCAAAATATCCAACAAAATATAACTAATTGGTTAGATTACTTGTATCTCAGGTATAACCTGACATTTAATATTCAAGGGAATTAATTACCAAATCAGTCAGCAAAACTACTAAATACTAGGTTTACCTAGGCAAAACTTCTATATTTATTTTTTACGAATGTTTTTCAACGACAATCTACCAAGATTTTTGCATTAACTCGGTTTGACAGTTCAGTTAGTTTAACGGGCGGAAGTTGACAATGAATAAAATTCGGATTGTTTTGATCGAAGATCATGACCTCACCCGTGTTGGTATTCGCACAGCACTACAGCAAAAAGAAGAGATTGAAGTGCTAGGCGAAGCTGGCAATGCTGCGGAAGGCTTAAAATTGTTAAAAATCTTACACCCAGATATTGCGATCGTCGATATTGGTTTACCCGATAAAGATGGTATCGCACTTACCAAAGAAATTAAAGCTCTGTCTACAGGAGAAGATGCGACAAAAGTGTTGATTCTAACACTCCGAGATAATAAAGAAGCCGTGCTTGCAGCTTTCGCAGCTGGAGCAGACTCTTACTGTATGAAAGATATCAAATTTGATAATTTACTAGAAGCAGTCAGAGTTACGTACAATGGCAATGCTTGGATTGATCCAGCGATCGCCAGAATTGTGTTACAACAGGCACAACATAATTCCCCTAAACAGGAAACAGTTCCAACAGGCAACAAAAATATCCCCCAAAATCAAGGCTTTGGGGAAAGTGAGGAAATAATTGACCCTTATACCCTGACAGAACGCGAGTTAGAAGTGTTACAGTTAATTGTCGAAGGTTGTAGCAATGCAGTTATAGCTGAACGACTTTATATTACAGTTGGGACTGTAAAAACACATGTCCGTAATATTCTAAATAAGCTATGCGCTGATGACCGTACTCAAGCAGCAGTCAGAGCTTTGCGCTCTGGGTTGGTTGGATGAGGCGATTTCAGGATATAAAAACCCTGAAATATATTGAGGAAGAAGCTAACTTTGAGTGAATTTATCAGTTCAAAGCAGATGATTTCTCTGGATTAGGGCTAGTTTTTTGATTTGTTTGTAGGTTGTCATCAGGTGGGATAAAAATTTTATTATCTCGCCACACAAGTATCGGAAATTAAAGTCAAATATGACTGAGACAGAGGTAGAAAAACTCAAGCTCATGATTGTTGATGATGAGCTAGATAATCTGGATTTACTCTACCGCACTTTTAGGCGAGATTTTCAAGTATTTAAAGCCAATCATGCCCTAAGTGCGCTGGACATATTGGATAAAGAAGGTGAGATGGCCGTGATCATCTCAGATCAAAGAATGCCAGAAATGAATGGCACCGAATTTCTCAGTCGCACGGTAGAACGGTTTCCCGATACGATTAGGATTCTTCTAACTGGTTTTACTGATGTTGAAGATTTGGTGGATGCAATTAACTCCGGTCAAGTTTTCAAATACATCACAAAACCTTGGAATCCTGAACGGCTAAAGTTACTAGTTGAACAAGCTACTGAGACATATCGCTTAGTCAAGCAACGCACCCAAGAGTTGCGTCGTTCTCTGCGACGAGAATCTTTATTTAATGAGGTGACGACAGCAATTCGAGAGTCTCTCGACTATGGCAATATGTTGCAAAAAATTGTCGCCACGATTGGACAAACATTTGATGCAACTTGTTGCTTACTGATACCTGTAGAAGGCGATCGCTTGACTGAAGACAAATTCTCTTATCAAGATGCCAACTCTTCTATATTAAATTTTGCTTTTGACCACAGTCTATTTGAAAAAGTTGTTGAAACTCGTCACTACCAACTTAATCAAGAAACCTTTGACGGCCACCCTTGTAACTATCTGGTAGTACCTCTTACCTATCAGCAGCAATTATTGGCGGTACTGGCTCTTTATCAGGTGGGACGAGATGAACTTTGGCCAGATGAAGATATTAAATTAATTACAGGTGTAGCTGACCAAGCAGCATTAGCCCTCTTCCAAGCAAAACTCTACCAACGCCTGCAAGAAAAACAAGAGCAAATTCGCGCAGAGTTAGAGGTAGCACGCCAAATTCAAAACAACCTGCTGCGGCAAAGTTTACCTGATATCAAAGAGGCGAAGCTACAAGCCTGCTGCTATCCGGCGCGAGAAGTGGGAGGCGATTTTTTTGAAGTATTCGTCCACCCCAAAGGAGATTTATGGTTGGCTGTGGGCGATGTTTCGGGAAAAGGTGTACCTGCGGCTTTATTCATGGCTAGTGCCATTTCTGTATTGCGCCGCGAATTATCTCAAGAAACACCAGCCGAACCCCATGTGATTGTCCAGAATCTTAATCATGCTCTGTGTAATGACTTAATTAGCAATAATTGCTTTATTACTCTTGTGTTAGCTTGTTATACCCCTACCACAGGAGAACTAGTCTACGCCAATGCTGGGCATATTTATCCTCTGCTATGGTCACATCAAGCTACCTCAACTCAAGAACCCAACTATCTTAAAGTCCGCGGCATTCCTCTGGGTATTTTACCTACCTGGCAAGCACAGTCAGGACGATTACATCTCTCTTCTGGAGATACTTTATTGTTAGCTAGTGATGGGATTACTGAAGCAACAGTATCAAATGAGTTACTAAAATGCGAAAAAATAGATGGTAATTTTTCGGCAGGTACTCACTCTATGCTGAATCAAGAAGGCCTTTGGCAACTTCTCCAAACAGAACCACAACCACTTTCCCTCAACCATTTACTAGCTCGCATCCAAGCAAATAATCAAGTTCAAGAAGATGATCAAACTATACTTTCACTAGAGGTTTTATAAGTAATGAAAAGTGAGCTTCATGTACCAAGTGATCTGAATTATTTAAATATCGTCGAAGCCTGGTTGCTGGGATGCTTGAAAGTCAAGCTAGGAGAATCTGTTGATTGGTCTCGTCAATCTAGTCGTTTACGACTGGCTTTGGTAGAAGCCTACTCTAATGTGGTGCGTCATGCCCACAAAGAGCAGCCGAATTTACCAGTATTACTGCGTTTAGAACTCAAAGACCGAGACATTTCCCTAGAAATCTGGGACTATGGTGAAGGCTATGATATGTCTACTTACTTAGCACCCAATCCTGTAGACAAACAAGAAGGGGGTTATGGATGGCTCATTATGAATCGTCTTATGGATAAGGTAGAGTACCAATTACAAGTTAACGGCGCTAATTGTTTAAAATTAGAAGCCACTATTCCAGAATTGGTGAAATAACCCGAAGTAATTATAGGAATCCAGTTTGATGACTGGACATCTGCGTGGAAGCAGTAGGTAAAAAACAACGGGGAACAGCCAAGAAGACAAATGTCTGTTCATCAAGCAAAAATGACGAATCATTGGGACTTTGGATTGCAGACGGCTAATTAAGGCAATTGGTGATATTAAGAAAAGTTAAGTTAAATACTAACTTTTACTAAGTTACTAACTGCCTTGGCTACTGCTATAAATTCAATTAGAATGAATAAAATTATTAATAATGGTGCAAGATATGGGACAACTAAAATTCATATTTTGCTAATTCTTTTGTCATGAAAACTCTATCTATTCAAAATCATCAAAGAGACTTTATCTGGATAAAAATCCTTGTTATTTCTATTATAATTTTAGGAATTTATTTTCGGTTTGCGAATATTGGCCATAAAGTTTATTGGACAGATGAAGTTTACACATCATTATGGCTTTCTGGTCATTCCAGTTCAGAGATTATCGAAAAATTTTATCATGGTGAAATTGTTAATCTTGGTATCTTAAAAGAATATCAACAGATAAATATTACCCAAGGTATCAGTGGTGCAATTACTCGTCTGGCTTTAGAAGACTCTCAGCATCCACCACTATATTACTCTCTTGCTTGGTTTTGGTCAGCTTGGTTTGGTAATTCTGTAGCTGCAATTAGAAGTTTATCTGCCATTATTAGCGTATTTTCTTTAGTCAGTGTATATTTTTTATGTCAAGAATTATTTGAATTACCTTTAACAAAGTGGGTTGCTATTTTACTGATAGCCATCTCGCCGTTTTATGTTTTATATGCTCAGGAGGCTAGAGAATATAGTCTGTGGAAATTGACGATTATAATTTCTAATTATTCATTTTTATTAGCTTTCAGGAAAAAATCATTTTTCAGTTGGTTGATTTATGCAATTACACTCACTCTAAGTTTTTACACATTTTTGTTTTCAATCTTTTTAGCCCTTGGTCATGGCATTTATATATTAAGTATTCATGGGTTCAAAAAAACTCAGTCATTAATTGCTTATTTATTATCTATCACAGCCGCCATTATCGCTTTTATCCCTTGGCTGATAATTATTTATCAAGGTAGAATTGCTGGCAGAATTCAACGATTAGATTGGATAACAGAAGAGACGAGTTTACCTGCTTTAATTGGGAAATGGCTGCTAAATATCACGCGAATTTTTTTAGATTGGGTAATTATTAATGAAAATACATCAACTAAAGCAATAATTTGGTTGATACCATTTACTTTTGCATTGATAGTTTTGATTGGTTATGGATTTTACTATCTCTATCGTTCAATGCCTAAAAGTACTTGGTTATTTATATTAACTTTAACTTTAACAACAGCAACAGCCTTAATTATTCCTGATATTATCTTTGGCGGTAGGCGTTCGGGAGTGGCGAGATATCTAATACCGACATTTTTAGGAATTCAATTAACAATTGCTCATCTTTTAGCTAGTAAGTTAGTCGCGGTTCAAAGCATAAAATGGCAAAATATCTGGAGATTAATTACGATTTTTATCATCTCTATTGGTGTGATATCTTGTGTAATTATCTCTCCGGCTGGGATTTGGTGGAATAAAGGTGCCGCAAATAATTTAAGGTTAGATCAAGTCGCTGCTGTTATCAATCAAAGTCATCATCCTGTAGTAGTCAGTGATGCTAAATTTCCATATATTTTAGGGTTAACTCATATACTTAATTCCGATGTAAATTTTCAGTTGGCGATTCAGCCTCAAGATTTGGTGGTTCAGAAAGCACAAGACAATTTATTTTTGTTTTATCCATCAAGAAAGTTATACAAATATCTGAAGATTAACTATAATTTAGAACCTCTATATCTAGGGAAAAATCCAGTTTTGGGTTTATGGAAATTACAAGCTATTAATCAGCGCAATTGACAATTAGGTGTGTTAAAGCATCGATAATGCGATCGCTCTCCATTGGCATAATATACTTACCGTGCATAATCTCCTGTGTCATCACAAAATGTACTAATGAACCAATGAGTATCCTAGCTGTGGCTTCCGGGTCGGGAATGTTCAATTCCGTGCAAGATGCTAAATATTTACTGATAGTCTCAATTGCAGGTTTGGCAATACTACCAATAAACACTTGTGCTAATTCAGGAAACCGCGCTGACTCTCCCATTAGTAAGCGTTCAAATGCTTGATATTCCTGGTCATTCACCATCTGGTCTAATGCTGTTTTGGCTAACCTCCGCAGCACAATGTAAGGTTCTCCCTGAAGGGGTTGCGTCCCTAAAATTGAATGAAACCGCTTTCTTGCCAGTTTTTCGATTAATGCCCGAAATAAGCCTTCTTTATCTTGAAAATGGCTGTACACCGTGGCTTTAGAAACACTGGCTGCTTCTGCCACTTTATCCATACTCGTAGCAGCATAGCCGTGGGCGAGAAACTCCTGCATTGCCCCTTGGAGAATCTTTTCTACTTTCTCTGTTGAATTTGAACGGTCAATTTCCCCCGCTTTTGGGCGTGCCATTGTTTAATATTCCTTATCTTGTAATCTGTCTTAAGAATTTCTGTAGCTGTAACACTTGAGTCGAAAGCAAGTCTGGCAATGCTCTTAAATAGTAAATACTTTTTGGCGATGGCTTGACTAAACTACTCGGTTTAGTATAATCCTAATTATATAACTATACGGTTTAGTTTTGTATTTCACGCTTCATTGTTCTCTTATAACCGTTGAGCATCTACATCCAAACTGGGTCACGACATTTACCAAAATTCTATTTTTCCCGCATTTGAATCAACCAATCTGGAATGGTTTCAAAGGTATGCTATCGTGCAAAACTCAAAGCTAGGCAGGCCGATATCTCGTCAGTCTATTTTCCGTCCACCCTTTTTTATCGCCACTATTGTATCTTTAACCGTAATTGGCAGTAGTATTTTTACTGGATTAAAATTTCGGGAAGCGGCTAATCAAAGGGCGCAAATTCCAGCAGTACTGTTGCCAGAAATTAAAACAGTCACAGCTTTGGGGCGCATTGAACCAAAGGGAAAAGTCATACAACTCTCAGCTTCGACATCAACTGAAGTTAATCGAGTTGAACAATTATTAATTAATGAAGGGGATAAGGTAAAAGCAGGGCAAATAATTGCCATTTTAGATAATCGCGATCGCTTAGAAGCAGCATTTAAAGAAACACAAGAACAAGTCAAAGTCGCCCAAGCGAATTTAAATCGCACTCAAGTAGGGGCAAAACGTGGAGAAATTGCAGCCCAAACAGCAAAAATTGCCAGTCTAGAAGCAGAACGCCAAGGAAATATTGCTTCTCAAGCGGCAACTGTTGCCCGTTTACAAGCCGAAGTCGAAAACGCTGTCATTGAAAATAATCGTTATCAAGTTCTGTTTAAAGAAGGTGCAATTTCGGTTTCCCAACGAGATAGCAAACGCTTAAATTTAGAAACTGCCCAAAAAACGCTTCAAGAAGCCCAAGCCCAGTTAAAACGCATTCAAACATCTAGTCAGCAACAACTCAAAGAAGCCGCAGCCACATTAGACCAAATTACCGACGTGCCGAAAGTCGATGTTGAAGTTGCCCAAGCCGAAGTGAATCGTGCGATCGCCTCAATGAATCGGGCTAAGGTAAATTTACAACAAGCTTACGTGCGATCGCTCCAAGATGGTCAAGTATTTGAAATCCACACCCAGCCAGGGGAATTAATCGGCAATGATGGCATTGCCGACATTGGACAAACTAGCCAAATGTATGTTGTCGCAGAAGTTTACGAAAGCGATATTGGCAAAGTCAGTCCAGGACAAAAAGTGCAAATAGTCGGTGATTTTTTGCCCATTGAATTGCAAGGAACAGTAGAACGCAAAGGCTTGCAAGTACGGCGACAAAATCTAGTCAATAGTGACCCTCTGAGTAATATTGATAACCGAGTAGTCCAAGTACATATCAAACTAGATCAAGCATCCAGCCAAAAAGCAGCCACTTTGAGTAATTTGCAAGTCAAAGTGGTAATTCAACGTTGATTGCTGTTAGTCAAAGTGGTAATTCAACGTTGATTGCTGTTTGTCATTGGTCATTTGTCCTTTGTTATTGGTCAAAAAATACTATTTCTTCATACTCAGCACTTAATTTATGATGTGGCTTATCAAACAAATACAGCGACGCACACCTTTAGGGTGGCTGCAACTGAGTCATGAAAAAAGTCGGCTGTTAGTAGCATTATCAGGCATTGCCTTTGCTGATGTGCTGATGTTTATGCAGCTTGGCTTTGAGACTGCACTGTATGACAGTAATACAAGACTGCATCGAAGTTTACAAGCAGATATTGTGTTACTCAGTCCTCAAGCCCGAAACCTGCAAAGTATGTCTTCGTTTTCGCGGCGACGCTTGTACCAAGCGATGGATGTTCCTGGGGTAAAGTCAGCCGAACCAATGTATTTTAGTAACAGTATTTGGAAGAATCCGCAAACGCGGCGCGAGACTGGGGTGCTAGTAATTGGGTTTAATCCCAATAAGCCAGCCTTTGATTTACCCGATGTCAACCAACAATTGCAGACGATCGCCTTACCTGATAATGTTCTCTTTGACCGTGGTGCTAGAGGCGATTACCAAAAAGCGATCGCCAAAATTGATCAAGGTAAAATTCTCACCACAGAAATGGAACGACGCACAATTAGAATTAGTGGATTATTCCAAGTTGGTGCGTCTTTTGGGGCGGATGGTAGCCTGATGACTAGTGATCAAAACTTTTTGCGAATCTTTCCTCGACGACAGTCAAGTAGTATCAGTTTGGGTTTAATTAAAATACAACCTGGCTATGATGCAAAACAGGTAGCAATGGCATTGAAATCACACCTGAGAGATGATGTTAAGGTGCTAACTCATGCCGAATTTATTGAATTTGAGAACAACTTTTGGCGAACAAATTCACCCATTGGATTTATTTTTAGTCTGGGTGTCTCAATGGGATTTGTGGTTGGGGTAATTATTGTTTACCAAGTGCTTTCGACTGATGTTAATGCCCATATCAGGGAATATGCCACCTTTAAAGCTATTGGCTATCGCAATTACTATTTACTCAGTGTAGTTTTTGAAGAGGCATTAATTTTAGCACTACTAGGTTTTATCCCCGGTGTAGCCGTATCCTTGGGGCTTTATCAGCTAACCCGCGCCGCGACAAATTTACCAATGTATATGACTTTAATGCGGGGATTACAAGTAATAATTCTCACCTTTATGATGTGTGCAATTTCCGGTGCGATCGCTACTCGTAAACTGCAATCTGCTGACCCTGCGGATATGTTTTAAAATATTTCCGTTAAATCCAAAACAAATCCTGGTAAAACATCCTCTCCCGATAAAGTTTGCGGACTTTGCAAAATTTCAACTTCTTGATTGGGGCGATAAATTTCTACCTGCTGCTGTTGACGATTAATTAACCATCCCAATTTTGCGCCATTATCCATATATTCTCTCATCTTGGCGCGTGTCTTTTCTAGGGAATCACTGGGAGACATTAATTCAACCACAAAATCAGGACATAAAGGCGCAAATCTTTCTTTTTCAGCTTGAGTCAAAGCGTTCCACCGTTCTATTTTCACCCAAGACGCATCAGGAGAACGTTCTGCACCGTTAGGAAGTTTGAATCCAGCCGAAGAGTCAAAAGATTTTCCTAGCTGATTCTGGCGACTCCAAGCTCTTAACTGATAAGTTAAATCGGCATTGTAGTAACCAGTTTCGCTTCCTGTCGGTGGCATAATAATTAATTCCCCTGTAGCTGTGCGCTCAAATCTCAAGTCACGATTATTTTGACAAAGTTGAAAAAACTGCTCATCAGTTAAGTCAATATTTAGTTCGAGGGGAGCAGGTAAACTGACGGTGTTAGTGTTCATATTATCTGTACAAAGAACAGCAATATATAGCAGTTCGATTTGATTTCTGAACTTACTCGTCAAGCTAGGAACATGGAAGCGAAACTGTACTGAGTTTTTTCAAAAATCAAGTAGAAGTCCTATATTTTTCAATTTTAGTATCGTTTGTGCAGCGATCGCCTCACTTGTTACAACAGCGTCACACACCCGAAACATACTGAGAATTTCTCATTAAATTCTGACTTACTTATGACTCACAAACCCATTATTTCCATTGATAATCTCAATCACTACTTTGGTCATGGGCCACTGCGTAAGCAAGTCTTGTTTAAAATCAACTTAGAAATTAACGCTGGTGAAATTATTATTTTGACAGGCCCTTCTGGCTCTGGTAAGACTACTTTATTAACTTTAGTCGGTGGGTTGCGTTCTCCACAATTTGGCAGCTTACAGGTTTTAGGACAAGAACTTTGCGGCGGTACAGCCGAACAATTAGTGCAGACACGCCGCCATAACGGTTATATCTTTCAAGCACACAACCTGCATGGTAGTTTAACCGCAGTGCAGAATGTCAAAATCGGTTTAGAATTACACCCACATATTAGTCCCGAAGAAATCCAAACGCGCTCAATCTTGATGCTAGAACAGGTTGGTTTGGGAAATCACCTGCATTACTATCCTGATAAACTCTCAGGCGGGCAAAAACAACGAGTAGCGATCGCCCGCGCTTTGGTAAGTTATCCCAAAATTGTCTTAGCCGATGAACCGACAGCCGCCCTTGATAGTCAGTCTGGTCGAGATGTAGTTAACCTGATGCAAAAACTCGCTAGAGAACAAGGCTGTACCATCTTAATGGTGACTCACGACCATCGGATTTTAGACATTGCCGATCGCATTGTGCAGATGGAAGATGGCAAGTTAGTGCAAGCAGCCTCAAGATAAAATTATTCACAACATCGTCGTGTGTTCGCAATATGGTCGTCACAACTGTATGTGATATTAAATGCTGTATTTGGTTACAAAATGCTTTTTTTTGGGTATAAGGTAGGGCTTCCTACCTTTTTTTTATTTATGCGATCGCTTTTTTGCCGCAATTAAAGTTCCTACTTCCTCCCCTAACATTAAAATGGAGATTAATGTAAAGTTATCCCATAGCCAAAGTGTCAGACTCTCTGCCATTGCGCGATCGCTACCTCGCTTTAATTGACGAAATTGTGCAACTCACCCTCCAGGGCAAAATTAGCTCGGTGGAGATGGTGTACCAAATGTTGCAAAAAGGTATAACATCTGGTACAGGGGAAATATTTGAGTTAGCGTTGAGCGATCGCTTGAGTACCATCCAAAGTCAGGTAGACAGCGAAAAGGATGAACTCAAAAAAGCCAAGGCTAACCGCAGTCTCAGAGCAATTAAAACAATTCAAAATCAATGGCAACGTTATTGGGAACAAAATAAAGCCATAGAAGCGATCGCCTTAGCAGTTCGAGAAATTACCACCGCTTCCGCAGATGAACGCCTCTCTACATTCTTGCGTTTCACTGATCCCAATCAAAAGCAACCATTCAACTCATCACAATTACAACAGTTAGCCAAAGGTTTACAACAATTTGCTCAATTAGATACTGATATCGAACAAATCTCACAAGGCATTATGCGTGGTTTGGCTGGTTGGCAAAAACTCCAAGACCACTTGATTAGTTGGATGTATGAGCAAAATCGAGAATTGGGGTTTGGCGGCGTACCAGGAGAAAATGGCCCTTGGGCAACTTGGGCAAAAAAAGTTAACAGCGAGTTCCCCCAAGCGCTGTTTCGCAGTTTAGCTTTGGAACAATCGGCAATCGAATTTGCCCAACAGCGACGTAATATCATCCTCAGCGATTGGGTAGAAATGACGTTGATATTACAGTATTTGCAACGCGGGTTAGTCAGTTGGTTTGACCAACAACCATATAATGTGCAAGCAGGCTCAAAATTATCAATTTCGACTTTTTTGACCTTTGCCGTGATTTGGAGTCAGTTAGCGAGTGGTTTTGGCAACACTGCGGCTATCTATGGTGATGGTGGTTCCCAAATTATGCTGCAAATTCTGCGGAATTTTGCCCAGCGGGCATATTTTCCCCTGTATGGTGGGATATTTGCTTCTTTTTCAGGTAGTTATTTACGCAACGCCTTAGATTATTTAGATGAACCATTACGCCAAGTTGAGGGAACCCAAGAAAAAGCCAGAATTTTGACGTTATTGGGTTATTCACAGCGAGCTTTAGGACAATATCAACGCTCGATTAATTTTCATCAGCAAGCATTAGAAATAGCCAGATATGCAGGCGATCGCCCCTGTGAAATTGCCAATCTCAACCACCTCAGCCGCACCTATGTACAGGAAAAAGATTATGGCGAGGCGATTAATTATAGCCAACGGGCGTTAATCTTGAGTCGGCAAGCAGGCGATCGCACAGGTGAAGCCAATGCTTTGGTAAATTTGGGTTACAGCAAAGTTATGCAGGCGCAACAATTAGAACAAATTGAACCAGAAAGTTATGAAATGCCAATTAATTATTTAGCACAAGGTTTAAAGTTATTAGATAAATTAGGAGATATCCAAAGTAAAGCCTTGTGTTTGAGTAGTTTAGGTATTGCTTATCTTGTAATTGATGAAGCGCCAACTGCGATTAAATATTTAGAAGATGGTTTTAAAACAGCACAAACTTGCGGAGACTTATATCTTCAAGGACGAAATTTAGCATATTTAGCTGAAGCTTATTATCAACTACAAAATGCCGAAAAAGCCATTTATACTGGTGGTTTGGGAATGTATATTTTAGAGCAGATTGCTTCTAGTGAATGGAAACAGCCCGCAGGTTTATTAACAATTTTGCAAGGACAAATAGGCAAAGAAGCATTCCAAAATCTATTACAACAACACCGTTCTAAAATTATGGCGATTATCGGTGTTGATGGCTATGATCACATCCCAGCAATATTAACAACATATCAGCAAGATATTTAATTAGCAGGGAAGCTCATAACTCCCTTTGCTGAAGTTGATGGATTTGAAAGTAAGTAACCTGAATGCTAACATTTTGTTGCATCTCCTATGTAAACGCGGTTAGTTTTTGATAAAGCGCGATCACCTGATTTTTTAATCCAGAATCTTGATATTGAATTTTTGCTCAAGTAAACAAGATCAGGGATGGCACAAACCCCACCATAGGCGATCGCATTCAATTTTTGATAAAATCTGGCAAACTTGACCTTGTGTTTCTCTTCATATCCTTCTGGATAAGCACAGATTGGCAAGTATAGACTTTCCTACAAACATAGAAAAAAGCTATCGAATTGATTACATAAACTGTATTGTGCTTGATGGCGGTAGTTGGTCTGGTTTTAATTCTATATCTGCAATTCCATAAACTTTCCAATTTAATCTGGGAATTTTAAATCGATTTTGATGTATCCTAGATTTTCTTAGGTAATTTTTTCAACACCCAAGTTCATAAAACTTTTTTACGGATTTCCCTCAAGGTTCTTGAAGAAGTTCTTGAACTCTCTAAGAATCTACCTTTTGTTGCTTATTTCTTTGTCACACTTTAAGGCTTAACAAATCATCATGGATATACGACTCATCAAAAAATCCGAAAAATTAATCCTGAAAAAAATAAAACAGATAGAAGAAGAAAATCTTTCAATAGATGATTTTGAGAGCCAAGAAGCCACATCTGAGGAGAAACAAGTAATTAATGTAGTAGAAAATAGAGAGGACGACTATATTCCGTTGCGAGATAATCCTGTAGTTTTATCTATCGCCAATTCAGGATGGCAGGTTTCGGAAATCCTCAGAGATATCAGAGTAGATACTTTCTGTGATTGATCAATAATTTGGTAAAAATCGATAGGTTCAGATACCCGAATTCTCTAAAAATTTGGGTATCTTGTGGAACAAAAGCAGGCAAATACTCACTTATTTTAAATGCGTTGTGGCCAGCTTTTTACTAGTTATCACAATAACTTGATATCTTCTGGAAATGTAGTCAAGGCTATTTTGGGATAGCCTACTTTGGAGAAGGTAATTCGCGCATGGTAATTTTATTACCGATTAATCCGAATCAACTCTGTCAGAATACTATCCAAGCTACCATTAACTTGAATTTTTTCAATCTTCTCGGCAATTCGTTCTAGTATTTCTAGTTCTTTTAACCGCAATGCGACGGGATTATCTTCCATAACTCTGGCAGTATTTAACATACTGCGAGTTGCAGCCGTTTCTTCACGACGACGAACTACGTTGGCTTGGGCGGTTTTTTCCGCTTCTACCACTTTACTCAAAATGGTTTTAATTTCACCAGGAAGAATAATATCTTTCACCCCTACCGAATCGACTTCAATTCCATAGTCAGCGGTTCTTTGGCTGATGTATTCAAAAATACTATTATCAATCGCGCCTTTATCCTCTAGTAACGCATCTAAGGTTCGTTCGCCGACTGCGCCACGCAAAGCAAATTGTAGCTCTTTGTATAAGTAGCCAACAATATCCGCTAACCCATTTTTGGCTCTCAGAGGGTCGATGATGCGATATCCAGCAGTTAAATTTAAGCGTAACGGTACCTTATCTTTAGACAGAATATCTTGACCAGATACTTCTAAGGTTTGCTGACGTAGATCAAAAACTTGTGTTTGCACAGAACGCCCGAACACCCACCAGACGTGCATTCCTGGTTGCAATTGTGTTTGAAACTCTTGATTGATATACAGTAGCCCAAGGTACTGTGCTGGAACTTCGCAGATATGCAAACAATTACGGCTCAAAGTGAGAGTTTCTGGTAAACCTGAAACTAATTCAGCAATTAAACGTGGTGGTAATGTTGCATCAGTATTGATGTCAATCACTTCTACTTCCATACCCCGCCAAAATAGTTTGCGACTACATGGTTTGAGGATAGCAATTACTTTACCTTGATAACGAGCGATCGCTACTTGTTGATTTTGTAATTGCACTGTCTCACAATAAGCCGCGACAAACTCAGGATGTCGTTCAATCAGCACCTCTTCTAAAGGAAAATCTGGATTTGGGACAATCCGGCTGAGAGTTCGTACTGTCACATCTCGATCAGTAGCCCAAAAAGCATACTCACCAGATTCTAGCGGCTGTATAAAGTTATTCTGCACATACAGTAAACCAATCTCATACTCGGAAATTTGGAATTTCTTAATTCCATTCAAGGCAATTCCCCGTAATTGTTGCACAAATTCAGCAGGTAATGCCAAACTTTCATTCAAGTTAAAAAGGTGAGTTTCTACCTCAATAAAACCACGCCAAAAAGCTCTGAGTTGATTTGGTGGAACACTAACCCAATTTTGACCCCAGTGGACTAAGGCTGCTTGATTGAATCCAGTTCTTACTACTACAAGATGTTCCTGTAACTCTGAACTGTGATTTCGCAGCAATAGTTCCAAGTTTTCAATCTTAGCTTCTGGTTGGTTGAGGTTATAGGTTGTGACTTGCCAATGCTTGCCAAAATAAGTGTAAGTACCAGGCTGCAAAATTTTCTTAAAATCACTGCGGTGATATAAGATACCAATTTCGTTAGGTTTGATATAGAACGTTTTCCACATAGTAATTCCCATAGATAACTTAGGCAGTTGTAGCCTAGAAAGAAGATTTGATAAAAACATTTATCAGTTTCGCTTGAAGAATTTACCTGGATGTTTTCTGGCAAGTAGGGAAAGCTTGATGTATCACAAATTGCCTGACACACCCTGTAATTGAGCTAATAAGTTTCTAACATCTGTAATATACATAATACATTGTAATTTTAAACTCCGCAAATGTTGAAATTTATTTACTACTCATCTGTAATACTCTGTACTACAAAGAGAGTTATACCAATTCAAAAAATGTTTGCGACAGATAAGGCATTGAGGATGAAGTCATAACCAGTCAAAGAAGCAGCAATTTGAGGAGTGAGGAGAGCTAGGAGTTGAGCAACCTTGGTTTGCAGATGCTCGCCTGTTATCAAATAGCTCCCATTTCAAGTCTTGCTTGAGATATTCCCAAACGCGCTCTATGGGATTGAGTTCAGGAGAATGAGCAGGCTGGAACAAAAGAACAATATTCTCTGGAATTTGTAAACGTTTAGCTTGATGAAATAAGCCGTTATCAACTTGGAGAATGTTAAGTGATTTGGGATAACAGGCAGCGAACTCGTTCAAAAATTGTTGGTAGCATTCGGTATCAACATGAGAAAACTGCCAAAATAAACTTTCCCCAGTAAGTGGTTCAACTGCTCCATATAGCCAGAACGCTTTAAATTGCCACTGCCAATCACCAATAGGCTTAACTCCGGGAAGAGTAATTTTACGTCCTTCAATGGTTTTGAGTCCAAATCGACTCTCATCTTGTACAAAATAACGAATATTTTCGTACTGAGGCAAGATAATGGCACTGTATTGAGCAATTAATTGCAAGTCATCACCGAGTTTTTTTTAAAAGACTCTAGTTTTTCTTCGTCCTGTTTTCGGTTACGCGGACGTGGGACTTTCAGCTTGGCTTTGAGCCTGTAACGTGCCAGATGATGTACAGTTGCGTACTCAGCTTGCACACCCAAGGTTTTTTCTAACCAATGTTGTATTTGTGTGTACCGTTGAAACCCACCTTCTGGTTGTTCGAGTTGTTTTTTCAAACTCGATACAGCCCAATCTGGTATTGCTCTTTTTCGACCTGAACTCGTTCCAAATTCAACAACCGCCTCAATTCCTCCTTCTCGATAATCTGCCAACCATCGATGTACTGTAGCTCGATGTTTTCCCAAGATTTTAGCAATCTCACTTACACTCATTTCTTGCCCTTTAATCAGATATAGGGCTTGTATACGTTCTTTGCTCCGAGACTGTTTTTGATGTTTGAGCAACTTCTCTAGTTCCTCGACACTTTCTTCTATCTCGATTTGTGTTACCCCTACCATCACATACCCTGAATGCTACTTCTGTCTATTTTTACCATTTGTCGCATTCTTTTTTCAAATTGGTATTAGCGATCATCGCTAGATGAAACATAAAAAATGAGGGTGCGTTAGGCTTCAAACCTTAACACACCCTGAATCTACACCCTGATACTTTAAAAAATAAGGTGTAGCAACTTGACATTTCCTAAAATTAATACCAGCCTCTATTAGGTGATTCTGGAATCACCGCATAAGCATCAATTTCAAACAACATACCATCCAGAGCCAATCTCGGAACAGGAATCAGTGTGTTTGCAGGTGGTGTGTTACCCCACAAATTACCAATTTCGCGTCCTAATGGAATTAATTTTTCTTGGGTGTGATTTACTATCAGCACAGTTGTTTTAACTACATCTTTAGGTCTTGCACCGGCTGCATTTAAGGCAAACCGCAGATTTTGAAAAGCCCTGACTAATTGCCCTTCGTAGTCACTAGACACAAGATTTCCTTGTAAGTCTGACCCAAATTGACCAGAAATATACACAGTTCTTGTTCTTGGTGGTGTAATTGCTATGTGACTATAGCCATTTTGAGGAGCATTATATAAAGTTGGCGGGTTCAGCAAAGTCACATCTCTATTTGCATTACCCTGAGCGACTACTTCCTTTTGTGTTCCTGCAACTAAGGCGGTACCTAATCCGCTACCTCCTAGCCACAAAAGAGCATTTCGCCGTGAAAATTTTGTCACTATTGAATTGACTGCACTGGTGATACGTTGAGTCATTGAAGCTCCGTAGATATTAAGTTATTTATTTTTGACTAGGCTCAAATTCTATTATGTAGTTAATATGCCTCAAAAATCACCACAAATCCCACTAATTGGGTGCAATTACGCAACGAATATACTAACTTTAAAATATCTTTAATATTTGACTAATTGGTCTAAAAAATTTAGAATTTTTGAAAAAAATCGCTACTTTTACAAAATTTTTGCTGTGCTTGGTTTTCTGAGTACACAAATAATATCAGCATCAAATTGGATTGCTTTAATTTATTATGAGTAATTTTGGAAAAATACCATATATCTAATTTTAAACTCTGCAAATGTCAGTGTTTACAGTTGAGTTGCGGGCAAAAGCCTCTCCAAAACTGGATTAAGATTGTTGCTAATTTCTGGAAACTACCCAAAGATAATCTCAAAAAAGATAGCAAATCTCAAATATGCCGTTCAGTTTGTCAGTTCCAGAAAACTGGATGTGACCAACGAAGGGACATACTCAAAATTAAGGAGGAAACAATTGCACTGGCTTCCTGGCTGTTACTAACGAAGATTATGAGTAATCAACGGTAGCAGAACACGAACATCGCAGAGTTTACTAACCAAAATAGATTTTTTCTTTCTTGGTTTTTCCCGATTCTGTGAGTGCGAAATAGCCTTGTCCCTAACAAGGTGCCTTTATCCAAGGCGAGGTGTTGTGTGAGAAAATACAGGGTTTTTACCTGTTACCAATCGGCGATACACCGATCGCTCACTTAGTGAAATAACTTTCTCATGACTAGTTACATATCAGGCAGCGGTATACGTTCAATCCAATGGTTGACGTACCAGTTGAGCATACAGAACTCAAACTAGAGCTTTGCACAATGTATTTCTAATCGATACTTAATTTAACTCAAGCAGATATGCAGAAACAGACGGTAATTACTTAAGGAAATACTTCTCAATTTTTCTTGCCATATTTTTTCTGAATACGCTGAATTTGTTGTTGGAACTCTGCACCTTTTTCGGGGTTTACCATTGCGACAAAGTTGGCGAATCCGGTGATTGAGGTGAGAAGATGAGAAGATTTACCCCAATATTTACCGTCTAACCCTTCATTTTCTATTTGATGTAGAGTTGCACGGAAGTTTTTTAATTTTTTCCGAGAAATATTAGTTTTTTCGTTGACGATAATCCCCGTCACTTCTTGCTGTTGAGAGTTTCGCAAAATGCGGGTTTTGTCTGGGTTGATGGCAAATCCTTCGTCAGAGATAATGGATTGAGCTTGTTTAATGAAATTACTGGTATATTTAACATTCTCACCTGATGCTGAAAATGTTAAATCATCAACATAACGAGTGTAGGTAAAAGTAGATTTTGTGGCGATCGCACTTAAACGCTCATCTAAACTCCGACAAATAATATTAGTAATTGTGGGGCTGGCTGGGGAGCCTTGGGGAAGATGACGTTGCTTGAGTTCAACAAAGTCTATTTTACCGTTTACGTTGCGTTCTTCAACTACGGGTGCAGTACACAATAGCCCAAAGATTGTAGCAACAGATGAAGAATAACCGAAAGATTGAAATAATCCTTTAACACGCTGATATGTAATAGCCGAGAAAAAATCTTGTAAATCAAGGTTAATAATTATTTTTGCACCAACATGAGGGGTAGCATTAGTGATGATGGAGCGATCGCCACAAAAACCATGTGCGGCATTATTAATGGCAATTTTTTGTAAGATATTCTGCAAAATCCAGTTTTGAGCGCGTTTTAAATCCGGCAATGGTGCAGAAATAATTCGCGTTCCTGCAATTTTTTTTGCAGTTTTGAAGTGAATGTAATGTGAAATCTGGGAACCTTGAGAATTAAATGCTAAAAAACGAAGTCGATCAATACTAATTTTCATAGCCGCTGCAATTTGCTCGGCATTATATATATCTAAATTGTATTTTTTTAACTGTTCTATATTTTCTTGCGTATTATTTTTCCAACTCATTTTAAAACTCTGCAAATGTAGGTTTTTACAGTTCAGTTGCGGGCAAATGTATCTCCAAAACTGGATTAAGATTGTTACTACTTTCTTGAAACTACCCAAAGATAATCTCAAAAAAGACAGCAACGCTCAAATATGCCGTTCAGCTTGCCCATTCTAGATAACTGGAAGTAAACGAAGGACATACTCAAGTTGAAGAGAAAACATTTGCACAGGCTCCTTAACTGTGACTACCAACACCACGAGGTGATATTAGTAGTCAACCTACAATGCAGAGTTTTTACTCAAATTCAATTAGCTACCCCTTGACGGGGTAGTGTTTTTTAACCTGGAAAGGTTTTTGGTGGCAGAAAGTGGATTTGAACCACTGATCTTTGGGGACAAGCCCAACGAGCTAACCAACTGCTCTATTCCGCAAATTTGTCTTTTAACCCGGACAGGGTGGGAGAAAGTACAGGAATTGAACCTGCAACACATCGATTATGAGTCGATTGCTCTACCAGTGAGCTAACTTTCAGGGTGTTGGTGTTTGATGTAGGAGTCGAACCTACGACCAGCCGAGTACCTCGGATGCTCTACCACTGAGCTAATCAAGCGATGGAGTAACAACCAATTACTCTACGGTATACGCACAATCCAGAGGTTGGCGCACCAGTTGGGTATAGAGAACCCGAACCATAGTTGAGAAAATGTATTATTACCTTGTAACTTAATGTAGCACAAAGGAATTGAAAGTCAACTTATTGCTGGTGGTGGTGCGATCGCACTACTATAAGACTTTAGTTAGAAGAAAACAGAATTTTCACTCAGTACAAATATTATTTTTGACTGAATCCAGACAGATTTAACTGATATCTACAGCTAATGATAGAGTTCATTCGTATCTTCAATATTTAGCATCAAAGTAGTCACAAATATTAATCCATCCACTAAAAGCTGTATTTTAAATATTATGCCTGTTAACTGCTTGACACAGCTAAATAAGAATACAGTTACCAGAATCAATATAGTATTTCTAAATCATTCGTAAACAAACAGATACCCAACTTCTTAAAGAAGTCGGGTATCTAAAACTTTTACAATTCACAAAAGCGAAATTATTTAAATAGCATACTCATTTCCTGATAACAATGCTTTAGTTGCAGACTCTCCTGCTTTTTTCAACTTACGCATTAGTTGAGATACCAAAAGTCCGGTGAGTGCAAAATGTCCTAAAATTGCCAGAAAATAAGTCAATGATAATCCATTGGTGCTTGTTGGCGGAGATAAAGCGATGACTGGCGCAGCAATGGAAAATAGCCAAACTACAGCATAGTTGTCAGGTTTAGAGAAAAATATTCCTAATAAAATGGGTGGGAGTATAATTACAGACATTAACACCCCTGTTGCCCATAATTGGCGCTGTTCATTTTTCATGAATAGAACTAATTGGGTCAAGGCTGCATACATAACAGCTAAACTCCCAGCAAAAAGCAGTGCTAGGCAAGCATTAGTTTTATTTTCGCTATCTGCTTGGGAGATTAAAACAAAGCAACTTAAGCCTGTAACAGACATTATCGCATTAATAGCGATCGCTAAAATTGCCGGACTTTTTTCACCCCAGATTAAATCATTAACTAAACTATTTTTTCCTAAACCTTTGGTATGAAAAATATGTCTATATCTTGCCCAATCTTGTAGTGTTATACGACCAGGACTGATGGCTGCAATTAAATATAAAAACAGCACTAAGTTCAAAACCATTAAAAGACCGATATTTTCTTGAATTGCATAACTCCTAGGTGAGATATTAAATATTAAATCTTGCCAATCAGCACATCCTAAAATAATGACACTAAAGCAAACAGTGAGTAGATAACTGTGCTTTTTAGTCAACATAGTTGCATTAGGATCAGAAAAGCAACGCTGTAAAGATTGCCAAATAAAGTACGCACCTACAAAATAAACTACTATTGCAAAGCAAGCTGTAGTGATAAAACTTTCTCCTACAGGCAGAACAAACCAAAAAAAGTCGGTAAACTGGGGAATATTTTTGGTTAATTCAGAATTAATCTCAGGATATGGAATTAAGAAACATGGGTTAACTAGCCCAAAAAAGCTCACTGGATTATTAGCAGAAAAATTAGATGCTATGGTTTGCTTGCTAAATATGAGATAACCTAATAATGCGCCACTACCTAACCAAGCTTGAAAACTGCCTAACCAAGAACCAACTAAGCCAAATAATAATGCAGCACTGTAGTAGACCAAACTAGCAGCTATGACTACTGCATAAAAACTGATAATTTCCATTAAAGGAATTTTCGCATTCAACCCTGACCATAAATGCAAAGGTAAGGCTAACACTACAACAACATAAATTAAGGCTGGAACACCTAGAATTTTCCCCCATAAAATACTTTGTGATGATTGGGGACTAAGGCGAATAAAATTGAGAGTATCACGTCTTTCTTCTGTAGCTAAATCATTAATCAGAAGATAGCTTCCTGCTGCTAATAATCCAAAGCTAACAATAATACTCAGCCAAGTAAAAATATCAAACGACCACAATTGCCAATTGATGATAACTTGACCTAACCCATCAGTTAGGCATTCTGGATATTCATATTTTGTGATACCTGTACAATATTTATTGGGACTACCTTGTAATACACTCAGGCGTGTAGGTAACTGGGCTTGAAATGACATGAATAATATAAATTGACCCAAAAAAGATATAGCAGATGCTAATACGATATTACGTGTTTTTAGCCGCCCTCTGAGTTCTCTAAATAACTGTGGATTCCAATTTCCTAAGCGATGTATCAAACCTTCTATCATTACTATATTCTCCCAAAAAATACTTAATAAACAGCTTAAAAAGAACTAGTTGAATATCTAGTTCCCCTTTTTTATAAATTAGCGTCCTGCTAACAATGCTTTTGTCGCAGATTCTCCAGCTAACTTCACCTGATTTGTTAAATGTAAATTTAACAATGTTAAAACAGTAACCTCAGCTAAAAGTGACATAAAAACAGTGAATGTTGCTGAGTGTTCTAGTCCTAACCAAGGAAAATTAGAAAATAACCAAAAGACAGAATCTGCTTCAGGTGTAATGTTCAACAGACTATAAATTGTTGGTGGCGTAAATATCAACACACCTATAGTTGCGATCGCAAATAAAGTTCGCCGTGGAGTTTTGAGTAATAATATTCTCTGCGCTATAGTTGCATAAATCATAGCTAAACTAATAAACATAGCTAATCCTAAGATAGCTTTCATTCTGCCAATTTTGTTCACCCATTCAATGGCATTGTTATCATGAGTATTCAACGCAGGGGCGAGTATAATCCAAACTAGTAAGGGGATAGTAATGATTATTAAACTCAACGCAACTGAAACTATGATAGGACTTTTATCATGCCAAATTAAATCGCGCCATACAGATTTATTGCTAAAAGCACCGCTACTAGATGTTTGTTGATGGCGATATCTTGCCCAATCTTGTATTTGTTGTCTATGAGGAGACAAAATTACTAACAAGCAAGTTAGTAAAACCAGGTTAAATAATACAATCCAGAAGAAATTTTGACCGATTTGATAATTCAAATCATAGTAGCAGTTTATTGGTTTATATTGTCGGTAAGCGGGGCAGTAATTCTTGGTATATTGCAGAGTAAAACCCCAAAAAATTACTTGAGCGCCAGCTAGAAGTAAGTAACTTTGTCCTTTACTGAGTAAGGTAGCATTAGGATTGCGAAACCGCCGTTTGAGTGCTTGCCAAATCCAATAGCAGCTAACACCATAATTGAATAGATGTAATCCTATAAATGTAAAAACATTCTTCCCTAATGGTATATAGAAAAATTGGGTTTCTGATAAAAGCGATGGATTACCTCTGTTAAATAGATTGGGAAACAGATATTTTGTCATATCAAAAGGACTTAATAGCCTTAGCCAAGCTGCTGTAGTGTGGAGGTTTTGGGTATTTAATGCAAGCTGCATTATAGTTATCAAAAACATAAATACTGCGCCACTAGCTAACCAAGGTTGAAGGCCACTAAATCTATTACTCATTAAGCCAAATAATAATGTGGCACTATAGAAAAAGAAACAACTAGCGCCTAGAAGTATATAAAAACTGAAAATATAACTAATGGCAATTTTGGCAGAAATTCCTGACCAGATGTGTAAGGGAATTGCCAGCAAAATTATCAAGTAAATGATAATTGGTACTCCTAGCATTTTGCCAGTTAAAATGCTGGTTTCTGACTGGGGGCTAAGACGAATAAAGTTGAGAGTGCCACGGCGTTCTTCTTGGGCTAAATTATTGACTAGCAAATATGTACCTGCTACTAATAGTGTATAGATAAAAACTACACAGAGTGTAAGAAATATGTATTCCCAATGGTCGCGCCACCACATTTGAAAGTTAATTTCGGAAATAGGGCATGGTTGCTGATATAGGTTGTAATCTAACTGTTTTTGTTGTGCTTTGAGGGATTGCAATTTATCTTGAGAGTCCAGCAGTTTTGTGAGGTCGTAGTTTTTCTTACTACTATAAAAGTTAACTTGTTTTTGAGTCTGATCTATGAGTTTATAAACTGATTCAATTTGCTTTTGATAAACTTTGCTCAAATTACAATACACCCCATTCATAGGATATTTATTATGGGGATATTTTCCAAGATGATAGAGAAAAAGTCCTAATTGACTAATTAGTGAGATAGCAAAGGCAAATATCAGATGAAAAGGTTTGAGGCGACCTTTAATTTCTCGTAGAAACTGAGGATTCCAGTCGCCAATTTTGTCTAAGAGATTGAGATACATAGCAGAAATTAGGGTAAGTTTGAGGGATGATGCTTTATGATGCTTGTTTATGACCAAGCTTGAGAAAAATGGTTTCTAAGTCTTCTTGAGTGCAATGAAAATCAGTAATGGGTATACCAGATTGAATCAGCGATCGCAGTAATTCTGCACAAGCTGTTTGATCACCAGAAAAATTTACTCTGATATTGTGATTTCCTGGTAAAACTTCCCACGCTTCCACCAAAGGATGATTTTTTAATTCACTAATTACAGCGTCTATTTTTCCCAAGGTTGACAACATAATTTGTTGTCGAGCTAAACGCTCATACAGATGTTTGAGTGAAGCACTTTCTACTAAAAAGCCTAGTTCCATAATTCCAATTGAAGTACACAGTTCCGCTAAATCGCTCAGAACATGGGACGAAATTAAAATTGTCATCCCAGCTTCTTGCAAAGCTTTGATAATTTCACGGAACTGCATCCTGGCGATGGGATCAAGTCCAGATACGGGTTCATCTAGGAGTAATAAAATTGGTTCATGAATGATAGTACGTGCTAAACTAAGGCGCTGCTTCATTCCCCGCGACAGTGTAGCAATTAAACTGTTGCGTTTATTACCTAATTGGATAAGTTCTAAAACTTCATGGAGACGCTGAGTGCGACGTGGTTCGCGCAAACGATACAACCGCGCAAAGTAATCGAGGTAATCCCAGACTGTCAAATCTTCATATAGCGGATAGTCATCGGGTAAGTAGCCAAGACGACGCTTGATAGTGGGGTTACTCTTGTCACGTACCATGCGATCGCCATTAATATATATCTCACCCGTTGTTGGCTCCTCAGCAGTTGCTAACATCCGGATGAGAGTTGTTTTACCCGCGCCATTCGGCCCTATCAGTCCGTATACTTCACCCGCTTGGATTTCTAAATCAACATCATTGACGGCTATATACCTTTCAAATTGCTTAGTGAGTCCACAGGTGCGAATTGCTAATTCTTTTACCATAGCTGCTAGAGTACGGCGGTTAATTACACACTAACCTAGCCTCTCTCTGACATGGTTGTCAGGCTCGTTTCCGAAATTGAAACTGAGTTAATGTCAAATTTATCTTCAGTGTTTAAATATACAGCTAATTACTTCTTAAGCACGTAAAAAAGCAGGTAAAGCATATAACCCAATACGGTTCAGTTAAGGTGATGAGAGTTGATTTCTCAATTCTGCTTACCTATCAGACACTCAGCAAGATTTGGGGGAGAATCCCCCAAGCCCCCTATTGGGTGACGGTTGCGTCCCCCAAACCCCCTCCAAAATCATTCGTGCGTTTTTGGTTGAGTAATTATTTGTTGGTTTTGTTGTAATTTAGTTTTCTTAATATGAACCGTATTGGCATATAACCTACCTACTTGTTCATAAATATTCTTATTTTTTGAAAGAGTTTGACAAATTAAATTTGATGTGTATGGGGCAAACTTAACTCATCATTGATGCAGATGAAATCGCAGAGTCTCCATCATTTGGTGTACCACTTACAGATTGGCTACTAAAGGCATAACGTTGTTCGGGGATAGGATAACCTGCTTCACCAAAGGCTTCCCGGATGGCTTTATTAGTGTCAAAATAAACTTGCCAGTAGTGATCGTTATTGCAGTAGGGACGTACTGCTAAGACTGGCCCGGCTAAATTAAAGGTGATAATTTCCACATCTGGTGCGGGATTATTGATCACATTAGGAATTTCGCTGATTCTGGCTTTTAAACGAGCGATCGCATCATTATGATTCACATCATGATGCAGTTGAGCCAGCAAATCAACTCGACGGTAGGGATTAGCAGAAAAATTTTGGATATTATCAGAAAAAATCTTATTATTGGCGACAATTGTTAAGACATTATCCGGTGTGGTGATATTAGTGGTGAACAGTCCTATTTCTGTAACTGTACCTGTGACACCTGCGGCTGTAATAAAGTCTCCGACTTTAAATGGATTAAAAACAATCAAAAAAGCACCAGCGGCAAAGTTAGCCAACAGTCCACCCCACGCTGCACCGATAGCCACACCTGCTGCGGCTAATAATGCGGCAAAAGAAGTGGTTTCAATGCCGAAAAAGCCGAGAATTGCCACAACTAAAATAATTCTTAAAGTTACGGCAATGATATTCAGCAGGTAGTTAACTAGAGTTGGATCAACGTGTTGACTGCGAAAACCACGTCTGACTAACTTGAGTGCAAAATCAATCAACTTCTGTGCCACAATCCACAGAGCGATCGCACCCAGGATTTTCAAGCCAAACCCTGTTAACAGTGCAATGGCAACTTGTCCGATTTGATTAAAATTCATACTCTTTTTTATTTCTTGCTGCTTTTATCAAAAACATACAAGAAACTGAGTAAAAAATCTTGATGAACAGTTTTTTTTAATCTTTGAATAGATGCGAAATGGCAGATTAACAGTTAATTAAGGCTGACTAATCGTGGTGAAGCCACCAAATTAGACGATTCCAGATTTTGAAACTGAAAATTAAAGCTTCCAGATGTACATCTTGCTCGGTATGATATTTAATCTGCAAGCATTTACCTAATAGAAACTAGCTATGACGCAAAACTACCGCATTACCTTACTTCCCGGCGATGGCATTGGCCCTGAAATTATGGCAGTGGCGGTAGATGTGCTAAAAGTCGTAGGGAAAAAATTTGATATTGAGTTTGCATTCCAGGAAGCTTTGATTGGTGGTGCAGCCATTGACGCAACGGGCGAACCTTTGCCGACTGCAACCTTAGATACTTGTCGGAACAGTGATGCTGTTTTACTCGCCGCTATTGGTGGTTATAAGTGGGATACTTTACCATCTCACCAGCGCCCAGAAGCAGGTTTGTTAGGATTACGCGCGGGTTTAGGTTTATTTGCCAATTTACGCCCCGCCCAAATTCTGCCGCAGTTAATTGACGCTTCGACTTTGAAACGGGAAGTTGTCGAAGGCGTAGATATTATGGTGGTGCGGGAACTCACGGGAGGAATTTACTTTGGTAAACCCAAAGGCATTTTTGAAACTGAGACTGGTGAGAAACGCGGTGTGAATACAATGGTTTACAGCGAGTCAGAAATTGAACGCATCGGGAGAGTTGCCTTTGAAACTGCCAGAAAAAGACGCGGTAAACTCTGTTCTGTGGATAAAGCCAACGTATTAGAAGTATCGCAGTTGTGGCGCGATCGCATCACCAAGCTGTCCGCCGAATATCCCGATGTGGAACTGTCTCACCTATATGTCGATAATGCCGCGATGCAATTAGTCCGCGCTCCTAAACAATTCGATACGATTGTCACAGGTAACTTGTTTGGCGATATTCTCTCCGATGCGGCGGCGATGTTGACTGGCAGTATTGGAATGTTACCTTCTGCTAGTTTGGGTGCTTCTGGCCCTGGCGTATATGAACCAGTCCACGGTTCTGCACCCGATATTGCCGGACTTGATAAAGCCAATCCTCTCGCACAGGTTTTGAGTGCGGCGATGATGTTACGCTACGGGTTAAATCAGCCACAAGCAGCAGATACCATCGAAAAAGCTGTATTGCAAGTTTTAGAACAAGGCGATCGCACAGGCGATATCATGTCACCAGGAATGAATCTTTTGGGTTGCCAAGCAATGGGTAAGTCACTCATTCAAGCACTAGAGAAATAATTCTTTGAGGAGAAACTCGCCAAATTGGCAATTTTTACAAGAAGTTTCGGGTACACTATAGACAAAATCTAGTAAGTAGATAGCAGTAACATAGTGTACGCTTTACGACAAGATACAGCTAATTTCACCGCCTCTAGAATCCAGCCGCCTCTGGTTGATCCCGCTATCATCAGGGCGGCTGGTCAGATTTACTACACATATTGTGAAGTACATCCTGAAATCGCCGGGCAGCCTTCCGGGGTAGCAATTAATCGTGTTACCCATCGAGGTAAGGTGATTTTTACTCACCAACCAGTTCTATTACCTCAAGAATGTTTTGTGCCTTTAAATCAAATTGAGTCCCACATGTATTAGTCAATAGTCAAGTCAATGGTCATTTGACAAATAACAAATGACAAAGCACAAATGACACAGAACATTTGACAAATGACTATATGGACTTTTTAATGGCTGTTCCGGCGATGATTGTTGTTTTCGCCTTGGGTGCATCTATAGGTAGCTTTATCAACGTTGTCGTTTATCGAATCCCTGCGGGGTTATCGATTCTTTGGCCACCTTCCCGTTGCCCCCATTGCTTAAACCAGCTAAAAGCTTATGACAATGTACCTGTGCTGGGATGGTTGTGGTTACGAGGAAAATGCCGTTATTGTAAAAGCAAAATTGCTGTTCGTTATCCGGTGGTAGAAGCGATAACGGGTGTAATTTTTGTCATTGTTTTTTTAGTATTTCAAGTTTCCATTGCTACATTGGGATATTGGACTTTTTGCAGTTGGTTATTAGCCTTAGCCTTAATTGACTTAGATACCATGACTTTACCCAATGCCCTAACGCAATCGGGGTTAGTGGTAGGTTTGGGATATCAAATAATTAGCGGTTTTGTCCCAGAAGCCAGCGGGGTAGGAATAATCAGACACCTGATGATGGGAATAGTCGGTGCAGTTATTGGTTTATGGCTGTTTGAGGCGATCGCCCTTGGTGGTTCAATTGTGTTAGGTAAAACTGCAATGGGGGCGGGAGATGCCAAACTCGCAGCCATGATGGGCGCTTGGCTGGGTTGGCGGTATTTGCTTTTGGCTAGTTTAATTGCCTGTGCCGTGGGAGTATTCATAGGTGGATTAGTAATTGTGCGATCGCCTCAAAAAACAGGAGTAAAAATCCCCTTCGGCCCTTTTTTAGCACTAGGCGCAATCATCACTGTCTTTACCGGCCCAGCCATTTTATCGGCTTATTTGAAATTTGCCTTTCCTTCCAGCTAAATAATATCTGTAAAGTAGGGTGGGCAAAGTTTGCCCACCCTACAAACTACTGCGCGGGTTCAAAACTCTTGATTTTAGTTAGTCCGCGTAGGCGGACTTCGTTTTTATAGCCGCGAATTCCATTCGTCGGGGCTAAGACACCCTTACACCCACTCTCCATAGAAAATCTTTGTGTGTAGTCCTGATTTACTCAAACACCCAGATTAACCGATACAATCGGTTAAACAGACTCTACATTATATTTAAGCGATCTATATGGTAACTAAATCTGATGTTCAGGTGACAGTTTCCCTGACGGAATTGGGCTTGGATGATGAAGAATTGCAAGCCCAAGTACAAAATTTACTCCCCCAGTTGCGAGATGTGGATGGGGTAGAAGACGCAGATTTAGTTGCTGTTACAGAAGTACCACAAGGTTCTAAGGCGTTGGGTGGTTTTTCTTTGGGAACATTTAAAGCACTGGTGAACCCTGCTTTAATTAAGCCTGTGTTTGATTTTTTAGGGCGTTTGTCTAACAAAACCTTTGAAATTGAAGTAGAAGCTTACGGAGAAAAATTCAAGGCGAAAGCTAGTAGCAAAGAAGATTTGATTTTCATCCTCGAAAAAACCGAAACTTTATTGAACAACGCCAAAAATAGACAAGACAGCAATAATGGATAAGGTAGCACTGTTAATTGGGATTAGCGAATATGAACCAGGACTAACACCGCTACCCAATGCTGTGAATGATGTTGAGGCGATGCGGCGAGTTCTGGTAAACCCAGAAATGGGTGATTTTGCACCAGAGAATGTCACAGTGCTGCAAAACCCCCAACGGCAAGAAATGGAAGATGCTATTTATAACTTGTATGCCCATCGTGACAAGGATGACTTGCTGCTGTTTTACTTTTCTGGTCATGGAGTGACAGTTGAAAGCGGTGATTTTTACTTCTCAACTTCCATCACCAGAAAAAATCAAAACAAATTAGTCCCTACAACCGCCGTAGCTGGGACAAGTGTACATAGCTGGATGAACCAAAGCAAATCTAAGCGACAGGTAGTAATTTTAGACTGCTGCTTTAGTGGTGCGTTTGCCAAAGGTTTGACAGCAAAAGACATTGATAATATTGACCTAGAACAAAAATTAGGCGGTGAGGGTAGAGCAATTCTCACAGCTTCTTCTTCTACACAATATGCTTTTGAATCTGATGGTTTAGACTTGTCAATTTACACTCATTATCTTGTAGAAGGCATAGAAAAAGGTCTGATGTGGCTGATGCCATTGAAGCGGAAGTTAAACAACCATATCTGGAGTATCAGCGTAAGTTAGAAGAATATGCAGCAACGCTTGTTGAAACAGTTGAAAGTGAACCAACCCTGAGTGAAAGAACGCTCAACGATTTAAGAGATTATCAGCAACATTTGGGTTTGCGGGATGAAGATGTCGCACCGATAGAAGAAAGGATAATTGGACAAGCAAAACCGCCTGTGTTTGTGGAAGAATTACCTGATGTGGCGTATTCTTCAAACCTAACCCCCAGCCCCTTCCCTACTAGGGAAGGCTACGGTGTACACACAAGTCCAAGTAAAGTAATAACAGAAGGAGTTGTGGGGAGAGGTTTGGAGAGGGGTTCTACTTCACTATTTCAAACTAATCAGTTTGAATTTGAAATAGTGAAGGTGGACGCTAAAGGACAAATCATCAACCGCAGTCAGGGACGCGCCGAGTTTTTTACTGAAGACTTGGGTAATGGCGTAGTTCTAGAAATGGTGTCAATTCCTGGCGGTAAATTCCTCATGGGTTCGCCAGAAAGTGAGGAAGGACGAAGTGACTATGAAAGTCCACAGCATAACGTCACTGTTCCACCCTTTTTTATGGGTAAATTTCCTGTCACCCAAGCTCAATGGAAAGCTGTTGCGGCTCTGGATAAGGTAAATATTGATTTAAATCCCAACCCATCCCATTTTAAAGGCGCTAACCGTCCTGTAGAGTGTGTTTCTTGGGATCATGCGGTAGAGTTTTGCGCTCGATTGTCGAAAAAGACTGGTAAGATATATCGCTTACCCAGTGAAGCAGAGTGGGAATATGCTTGTCGGGCGGGAACAACTACGCCGTTTTATTTTGGTGAAACGATTACGACTGAGTTAGCAAATTACCAAGGAACAGACTGGGAGTATCAAGGAAAAACTTACCCAGGTAATTATGGTCAGGGGCCGAAAGGTGAATATCGGGAACAAACAACAGAAGTTGGGAAATTTCCGGCAAACCCCTTTGGTTTATTCGATATGTGTGGTAATGTATGGTAATGGTGTCAGGATGAGTGGCACAAAAATTATAATAATGCGCCGACTGATGGCAGTGCATGGCTGATTGAGAATGATAATCTATATCCTCTGCTGCGCGGTGGTTAGTGGGGCAGCAATCCTAGGTATTGCCGTTCGGCGAATCGCGGCGGGTATGGGCGTGTCATCAGGTTCGACCTCGTGGGTTTTCGGGTTGTGGTTGTGCGGGGCAGGGCTTCTTAGCACTTTACTCTCTTTTCCTTTTGCCCTCTACACTTTTTTCTTTACCCTTCTCCCGTGCGAAGCGCGACAAAATTTTTTAGATTTTTTGCATCTTGATGAGTGATTTACCCATAATACAGCAATCTCTCGTAGGTTGGGTGAAACGAAGTGGAACCCAACAAATGATATAAAAAAATCAAAATTTCTCAACTACAAAAATTTAAATTCACATAGTAATTAGTTATAAAATCTATCAACTTGGGTTGGATTGAGACACAAAATCCAGCATAAGTTTATTAGATAAAGTGTTGGGTTACGCGATCGCTCCACCCAACCTACAAATATAACTACGAGATATTTCAGTGCCATGAGTTTGTATCGCCATTTTTTCAGCCTTTAATTTACGTAGCCTTTCAACAACTGGATTAGGGTTGCGACTTTGTTCTTCTCTCATGCGATCGCCCCACTCTAGCCAATCTTTCAAATAAGCATCTACAGCTTGTTGATTGTGTAAGTAGTAGAGAATAGTAGTATAAACCTGCTCTAAAGTAAGTGAAGTATAGGTTTTAGCAATCTCTTCGGGAGTTTTAGCACGGAATAGGTAGTCAAATAAAATTGTTTCAATTCCTACTCTTGTACCCTGGAGTCTAATATCATCAGGTGCAAGAAAGTTAAAGTAGTCTTCAAGCTGCATAGTTCGCTGAAAATAATATGTTGATATTATTGCCTGATCGTAACATCGAACTAATTTCAACGATTCTTGGCCACAGAAGTGGAGCGATCGCAAGTTTAATATTCTGCTCTCTAGATAAACCGAGCAAGCGATCGCGTGATCTACTATAATAGTATTGTTTATCAGCTTTCTGTTTATAGCTTAAGAAAGCACTTACAATTCCTAACGACTGTAACAGTCATTACGCCATCGCCGCTTCACCTTTTGATAATATCAGCCTGTGACTTGTATTACCCTCTTAACGAAAGAGACCCGTTGGCAAAACTAAAGCCACAGATGCTAACTGCTCAGAAACTAGCACAATAATTTACAAAAGATGGGGACAGCCGCTTGCCGCTAGGGTTGGGTAACAGCATATTTTTGGGAGAGTTGGTATTCCAATGGAGATGACGCAAGCTAATACATTTACAAAATGATATCCGCGAGAGACTTGTATTGGTATAAGCATTTTCGTTAAGCTGGCAACCAAAGATACAAATTTACAGTGAACAGTAAACAGTTATCAGTTATGTCCTTAGTGAAACATCGCACTAATTAGTGGAATGGGTTGGTTGTAGGTCTCAATCCCCCACCATAAGCTTGATAACTGATAACTGATAACTGGTCTAAGGTCTGAATTGCTTATAAGCGTAATTTTGGCTATGTAGTCATCAGGCATTTGTTTTAATTAATGGCAAATGAACGCCAGTTGCGACAACGGAGGAAACCTCTGCAACGCACTTGTTTCCCCAAAATACTGGTTCCTAATGACAAAAGACTGTTTTCGACCCATACCCACTTGAATAAGATAAAAATGGCAAACAACGAAGAATCACGCGGTTTAAAGTCTCTGTTTGATTGGTTTGCAAATCGAAGAAAATCAGGCTCTACCAACCTGGAACGGCAAGAACGGGAAATTGCTGATGGGTTATGGCACAAGTGTTCTAAGTGTGGTGTTTTAACCTATACAAAAGATTTGAGAGCTAATCAAATGGTCTGCGTTGAATGTGGGCATCATAATCGGGTAGATAGTGATGAACGCATCCGCCAATTGATAGATAACAACACTTGGCAACCGATAGATGAGCATTTGCGTCCGACAGACCCCTTACAATTCCGCGATCGCAAACCTTATAGCGATCGCCTCCGGGAAACAGAAAGCAAAATCGGTCTCATAGACGCGGTGAAAACCGGGTTGGGACAAATCAACGGAATGCCCGTAGCCTTGGCTGTGATGGACTTCCGTTTTATGGGTGGTAGTATGGGTTCCGTTGTTGGCGAAAAAATCACCCGCTTAATTGAACAAGCAACTGGGCGACGTTACCCTGTAGTTATTGTCTGCACCTCTGGTGGTGCAAGAATGCAGGAAGGTATGCTTTCCCTGATGCAGATGGCGAAAATCTCCGCAGCTTTAGACCGCCATCGTGATGCTAGATTATTGTATATTCCTGTGTTGACTAACCCCACAACTGGTGGTGTAACTGCGAGTTTTGCCATGTTAGGCGATATCATTTTGGCAGAACCTAAATCAACCATCGGTTTCGCTGGTCGGCGCGTGATTGAGCAAACCCTCCGGGAAAAACTGCCAGACGATTTTCAGACTGCTGAAGATTTGCTCAAGCATGGCTTTGTGGACGATATTGTACCCCGTACTCAGTTAAAGAATACCTTGTCCCAGCTAATTGCTTTACACCAACCAATTACAACCGCCCCTTCAATGATGTTGTGGGAGTCAATGACATTGAGTTCTACAGCAGTTGAATAAAAGTAAAAAGGTAAAAGTTTAGATTTGTTTTACCTTTGATCTTTTGCCCTTCGGGTTCGGCAGTTGCTTCAAGTCGGGAAACCCGCCCAACGCACTGCCTCACCTTTTGCCTTATCTTCCAGGTTCTTGGACAAAAAACAGTGGGACAAGTGCGGCTAGGCGCAACAAGCCAGAGAGAGCGAATAATCCCAGTAAGCCATCCCAAATAGCAAATTGGGCGATAACACTGCCGATGGTTGTGCCTAAAGCACCGCTACCACCAGCCACAGCCGCCGCGATCGCAAAATAAATTGACTGATTTTTAATTGGTGCGATCGCTAATTGTAAATTGTTATTACACAAATCAATGGCTGCCCAGGTCACACCAGCCAAAATATGTAAAAGTGGCAACCATAGCCAAATATCCAGTTGATTGGCATTAATTCCTAACCACAAAATTGGTGTCAGTCCTACCATAATTCCCACAAAAATTAAAATTGGCAGATTACCAACTCTATCTGCTAATTTGCCCCACCAAATCATCATCAACAAGTTAGCCCCAGCTTGCAAACTGCCGTAAAGCGTCACCCAACTCACATCTATACCCAACGTATCCAGCATATAGAGGTTAAAAAAAGGTGCGCTCAAATGAACAGCAAACATCCATAAACTGATATAAATTAGCAATATTAAAAAGTTATAATTTTTCCAAATACTTGTATTAGGTAAAGAAACTAATTCATTTGTATTCTTAATAGAAGTAGAACCCAAAGAATTTTGTAATTGAGGATTAATGTCTACCTTGAAATATTGACAGCTAATGCTAACAATGCCAAACACAACCCCAATTAGCAAAACTACCCCATAACCTTGGATATTCCCGCCATACCAATGAGATACCACTAAACCAGCTAAAGGCAGACAAATCAAATTAGTTAAGCTAACCGCACTGTTGCGAATTCCAAAATATCGGCCGCGCAATCGTCGCGGAACGATCATTGCTAACCAACTCATCCACGATGCACAACCTAACCCGCCTAAAAGATGAGTGGCTAAAACAATTAACAGAGTCATCAAAACTAACTGTTGTGAACTTATACCGCCCCAACTAAAAACAGCAATAGCGATCGCTAAAATTAGCCATACTAGGCGAGCAGTTCCATATATCCCCAGCGCATACCGAAAACGGCTCGTAGTGCGTTCTGATAAATATGCACCCAAAGGCTGAATGAGATTTACCAGCATAGGTATAGAAGATAACATCCCAAATACCACTGGACTAGCATCTAATTCCACGAGGAAATTACTGAGTAAAATACCTCCAGTAGTAATTCCAAAAACCGTTGCTAAAATAGCATCCAGCGTAGAGGCGCGTAAACTAGTACGAATCCCATCCTTAGAAATACAGAAGACAGGTTTTTTGCTAGGAACAAGTGTAGTTGTTGGTGTAACAATCTGGGATATTTCCAGAATCGGAGAAGCAGCTGTTTCGACCTGAACAGAATCCATAGTTATATTTGAAGTAACGCACCTCGGCGCAGTTTTAGGTATAATTTTTCGTTATTTTATCTTGCTTAATCTCAACAAAAGTTCAGATTTATTAAACATCTGTCCTCAGCTACAGACGATATAAGTGAAGTAAAAGCTACTGTCATCTATCCGTGAAAAGAATTAGCTTGTGGAGATTTTTTGGTGTAGTAATAGTGATCGCGATCGCTATTATTGGTTGTCACAGTCTACAACAACCAACAGCAAATGCCCTCAACATCAAACTTAGTGGCTGGGCTGGTTCCCAGGTTGAACAAAAGCTATTAAAACAAGTTTTGCAAGACTTTGAAGCCCAGCATCCCAACATCAAAGTTAAATACGAAGTTATTTCTGACCAATACATGGACGTAATTAAAACTCGTTTGGTCGGAGATGCGGCTCCTGATGTATTTTATCTTGATGCCCTGGAAGCGCCTTTTTTGATGAGCCAAAATGTTTTGGAACCTTTAGATAACTACATTCAGCCAGAATTTGACATAGAAGACTTTGAAGTTACCCTTTTAGATAGTTTCAAGTATCAAAACTATATTTATGGGCTACCAAAAGACTATTCTACGTTAGCTCTTTTTTATAACACAAAATCTTTTGCAGCCGCAGGTTTAAATAGTCCGCCAACCACTTGGTCAGAACTGCGTTCTTATTCCCAAAAATTAACAAGCAAGCTCAACAAATATGGTTTTGGTGAATTGCCTGAATTAGCACGTCAGGCATATAAAATTAGAGCCTTTAATGGAAAAATTATTGATGAGAACGGTTATGCAAATTTTGCCAGTCAAACTAGTTTACAAGGCTTGCAATTAGTCATCGACCAGTATCAAAAAGATAAATCATCTGCTCAAAAATCTGATGTCGGCACAAACTCAGGTAGCGAAATGTTTGGTCAAGGTAAAGTAGCGATGGTGATTGAGGGAAACTGGGCGATTCCTTACCTACAAGAAACATTTCCTCAACTCGAATTTGCTACAGCCGAATTACCTACGATTAATAATCAAAAAGGCACAATGGTGTTTACTGTCGCCTATGTCATGAACAAGCAATCTCAGCATAAAGCCGCCGCTTGGGAGTTGATTTCTTATCTGACTGGTAAAGCGGGAATGCAAAAATGGACAGCCACAGGATTTGCATTACCAACACGAAAATCCGTAGCGCAAAAGTTAGGCTATGACAAAGATATTCTGCGAAAATCATTAGTTGCAGGAGTGAGTTATGCGACACCTTGGCAAGTTGGGAAATATCCCCAAGCAATTATGAATAATTTTGATAATCAGTTTGTCAGTGCTTTGTTAGGACAACAACCATTACAGCAAGCGATGTTACGGGCGCAGAATTCGGCAAATCAGCAAATTAAAGTGATGGAGTAATAGACTTCTAAATAAAAATTCTCTCTCTGTGTTCTCTGCATCTCTGTGGTTCGTTCAGGTTAGTGATATTAGTAATATAATATGTTGGATTAAATTTTATGTAACCCAACATAAATGTAAATGTTTTGAATGTTTCTAATCAATTTCCCATTCTACTCTCAAGGTTTCCAACTTAGGATTTTTGACACTCAGTCGCTTACACTCTTCCAAAAATTCCTTCACCTGTTCTTGAGTCAAACTTAAACCGCCATCTTGAAGATTATCAATATAAGTAATCACATCTGAAGTTGTTAGATATGAATTTATCTCTTCAAGTAAGATAGCATTATTGACTTCTCGACAAACTAACTCAATATCAGATGAAGTAAATCTGCTACTCTTCTCTGCTAACATTTCAAAACTTACAGACTGATTTACATTAATTTGTGATAGATAATGCTGAAATATATCGGCTCTTTCTACTTGGTTTGGTGGAAAAATTGGAACCTTCCAATCTAATCTGCCAGAACGTTTTAAGGCGTTATCAATGCCACTTAAATAATTAGTAGCGGCAATAACTATTACATCACTATCTTTGATATTATTCAGTTCAATCAATAATTGATTAATTGTGGCTCTTTGGTCAGTGTGGGAATTCTCATCATTCCGGTTAAACCCAATGCTATCTAACTCATCTATAAATAGCACAGAAGGGGCTTTTTTCTTAGCTTGGACAAAAATGTCTCGAATATTTTTCTGACTTTGACCTATCCAAACACTGATAATATCAGCCGGGGAAAACTTAAAGAAATATCGCCCTGATTCATTGGCAAAAGCATTAGCCAGCAATGTTTTACCACATCCAGGTAATCCATAGAAAAGAATGCCCCCAATTGCACCTTTATGTCCTTTGGATTGTAATTTGAGCAGTTTATTTAATTTTTCTTTTTCCTCATTTAGTCCTTTGACTTGCCTAAAGTCCAGTTTTACTTGTTTGACAACGGGTGTGAGTTGTCTGGTAACATTTCTTTTAACCCTATATTCAAAAGTCGGATATTCAATTTTTTCAAATGAAACAGGCACTAATTGATGTTTTTCATAATCTGGTGTCATAACTATAATTTTAAAGTTACCACCATAGTATTCTGCTAGTTTATATTCTAAAATTTCTTTAGTCTTTTTCAGTTGATAGTAGTTACGAGCAATTTCAAATCCAGGTACTACTAACCAGACACTTTCTAAAGTATTTGGCCATACCTGAGATTTTCGCAAAATTCTCTTGATCATATCAAAAAATAGATTGGTATCAGCAAATTCTTGATATTTGAGAGTTTCTATTTCAACAACAATTTTATTTTTGATATATACTTCTATTTTTTCGGTTTGATATTCTTCATATTCATCCTCATCTGTATTATCTTCTTCTTGGGAAGTTAACTCTACTTCACAGCCGATATGACATAATTCATATCCTAAACTTTCTAAAGTTTTGATCGCAAAATATTTTAGATATATGTATTCAGTGCTTTCTTGCTGCCACTTCAGATGATACAAATGTTCAGGTTTTATCTTCAGTAGTAGTTGTGATTCAGCTTGAATTTGAGCTTTTTGAAGCTCTAAAAAATAATTAAGTAGAGAGACATCATCTTCATCTGTTTGGTAATAAGGAAGTTCTAATAATAGCCGGAAGTGAGATAATATTTCTTCTTTTTTCTCAATAGCAGCTTCATGAGAATATTTACATCTCAGTGTAAAAGTAAAAGGGATTTTACTGGCAACTGTATCTACTAAATGTCCTAAACTATCTTCTTTTTGTTGGGCTTGAATTTCTAATAATGATGGACAATGGAACAAAAGGAAAGATTGTGTAGAGTTATATTTGTTTAAAGACAAAGATATATATTCAAATTGCTCATCAAATTTTTCTGAATCTAGTAATTCTAATCCCGTACCTCCAAGTATAACGCTCGTCATAGTTGAGCGATAGAAATGAAATATATTAGCGCCTTTAATGGAGCTTTCTTTGTCATTTTCGCAATCATCATCAGAATCAATTATATTGGTAGGAAATTGGCGTACAGAAGTACTTGTAACCTCAGTTATTCCTTGGTATTGAAATTTTCTAATCAACTCGTAATTAAATATTTTGACAACAATATCTGAAAAAAAATCCACCTCTTGAGGGATGAGAAAAATTCCCATAGGTTGATTTGAATCTAAACAAGACTGGAAGCGTTCATATTCTTGGTCAGAGCCAAAGTCAAATAAATAGTAAAAGAAATCATGCTTAACTTGAATCGTTTCTTTAAGCTTTTGAGAAATTACCTCAGATGATAAAAACTCTTCAGAAAGTTCTACACCTTTGAGAGAAATATCTATTTTGGTGTCTAACGGAACATATAAATCAAAAGCTGGGTCAGCACACAGCCCTAAGTTATCAAGAATGGTATTAAAATCATCTATAAATGCTTGGCTTCGACGTTGATAACCAAACTGTTCCATGATGGTTTTAACTCGCAAGCTTTTTTTGGCTTTACCTGTTCTTTGCAGTTCATTTTTGATAGAGCTTAAATAGGCTGTATATGACATTTTGTCTCCTGACAATAACCAAATCTATTGTTCCCAAACTGAGATATGCAGTTAGCTTACAGAAGCGATCGCTCTCATTCCCGATGTACCATAAATAATCATGCACTACTTATCGCTTCAACTGGGTTGTGCGGAATTAGGCGGAGTTAAGTTATGTTGCAAATTAACAGACGGCAAAATCTGACAGAAAATCTGGCTGGATATCTGTTTCTCGCACCCACTATTCTGGTTTTGGGAACTTTTGTTGTATTACCCATTCTCTACGCCGTTTTTCTGTCGTTACACAAAGTCCAACTTCTCGGCGAAATTGAATATGAGTTTATCGGCTTTCACAATTTCAGCCGCTTAGTTGAAGATGAACGCGTTTGGATTGCTTTAAAAAATACGGCGGAATACGTGGCTATTGTCGTACCTAGCCAAACTCTTTTGGCTTTGGTTTTGGCAGTAACTCTCAACTCCGGGATTCGTGGGAAGAATTGGTGGCGCATTCTCTACTTTTTGCCCACAGTGACTTCTTCCGCCGTGCTGACACTGATTTTTATGTGGATTTATAACACGGATGGGCTACTGAACGATGGTTTAGCTTTTGTGGGTTTACCTACTTATAACTGGTTAGGTGATCCATCTGTGGCACTGAAAGGCATCATGATGATGAATATTTGGTCAACTGCGCCGTTTTATATGGTGATTTATCTTGCGGCGTTGCAAGATATTCCCCAAAAATTGTACGAGGCGGCAGAACTGGATGGGGCAAATACTTGGCAGCAGTTTATTTACGTAACAATTCCGTTACTCAAACCTGTAACTTTTTTTGTCGTAGCCATCGGAATTATCGGGACTTTTCAATTATTTGACCAGTCTTACATTTTTTCTGGTGGGACTGGCGGGCCGAATAATGCGACGCTGACTTTGGTGTTGCTGATTTATCAAGCAGTATTTCGCAATTTACAGATGGGTTATGCAGCGGCGATCGCATTTTTATTAGCTGTAGTAATTATCACCATAACTTTAATTCAGCGGCATTTATTTGGAGGCGAAAAAATGTGACGATAATTTCTCGCATTCCTTGGCTCAAAGTACTGTTATACCTAGTGTTGACAGTTTATGGAGTTATCACTGTCATACCCTTTCTTTGGGCATTGTCGGCATCGTTTAAACCATTATCAGAGATTGTCAACGGCAGCAGTAATTTTATCCCGCAGAATTTTACTTTAGATAATTACAAGCAAATTTTTTTACAAGAACCGCTATTTTGGCGCTGGTTATTCAATAGTATAGCGATCGCCGTTAGTGTGACACTATTAAACTTGATCTTTAACTCAATGGCGGGTTATGCCTTAGCGAGACTGCGCTTTGTTGGTAAAAACTTCTGGTTTTTCTTAATTTTGGCAGTGTTGGCAGTCCCAGCCCAAATTACCTTGATTCCCACCTTTTTGATTTTAAAGGCGATCGGTTGGCTAAATTCTTATCAAGGCATGATTGTACCGGGGATGGTGAACGCTACTTTTATCTTTATGATGCGGCAGTTTTTCGTCAATTTCCCTAGAGAATTAGAAGAAGCAGGACAATTAGACGGCTTAACTACCTGGGGAATTTTTAGATATATTGTCTTACCTTTAGCCAAACCAGCCCTAGCAGCCCAAGCCGTTTTCGTCTTCATGGGTAGTTGGAATAATTTTTTGCTCCCTGTCGTCATCTTATTTGACCCCGAAATGTTCACCTTGCCCTTGGGCTTGAACACCTTCAAAGGTCTATACATCAGCTATTGGAACTACATCATGGCCGCTTCTATGGTTTTTACCCTACCTGCTTTAAGTATATATGCTTTCTTCAACCGCTATTTTATTCAAAGTGCAGCCTTTACAGGCGGGAAAGGATAGTTTTATAAAATAGGACTTACGCATTCATGACAAAAAACTAAGCTTTTGCGATTACTTCGCTTCGCTCGTAATGACGTAAAATCTTAGTCCGTGCGTAAGTCCTAATATTCATAAAAAACTAGTATTACTCGTATACTTTAGTAATAAAAAACACACTTAACAAACTGACAACAGCACTGACAATAAAAGTAGAGGCGTACCCTGCGCGTTGAGCGAGAATTCCAGCCAAAATTGTAGCGGCAATTCCACCTAAAAATATTACTGATACTTGAATTGTATAATCAGTTGCGGCAGTAGTGCGATCGCTCTTGTCCATCATGGCACTGAGAATTGCAGTATATGCCATACTTTGGGTAGCATTAACTACAATACATACTGTATACAGCACAGAGAAACTAGCAATACCCATCGCTGGCAAAATATACAACAGCGTTGCAACGGCGGCGACAATTCCAAACACAATTAGAGACTGCTTACGTCCCCACCGCATAACCATCACTCCCGCAATTAAGGCTGACACAATACGGACACTATAGCTAACTACACCTAATATCCAGCCAATATCTGTTAAAGACAAACCTCTATCTACCAGCAACGGACGAATCAATACACTAGTCACACTCTCACCAGTCATATACAACAGCAAAACCAACAGCCAAGGTATGATTTTGGGGCGAGAGAGGAAGCTAACAAAGGGTTGGAAATAGGACTGAAAAAAGTTTAAGTTTTTTGATTTTGAGGTGACTTGTTCTTGATAAAGCAATATTGGTATGAGGTTTAGCAGCAAGAAGATTGACATCGCAACTAAACTATAACGCCATCCCACTTTCTCTAATAAAATCAGCATTATACCGCCGCCAATCACTGCTCCTAAAACGTTTCCTCCCGATTGAATAGCGTTTCCTAATCCACGTTCTTGGGGTTCTAATAAATTCACTGCTAAGGCATCAGTTCCAATATCTTGACTAGCCGAAAATAAACAGGACAAAAACACACAAATTAGCAATAAAGTTAGGTTTTCTTGATACTCAAGAAAAGCACTGATTAAAAGAGTTGATATTAACAACAATTGGAAACAAATAATCCAACCGCGATAATGTCCTAATTTTCCTAAATGGTAGCGGTCAATAAAAGGCGACCACAGAAACTTTAACCCTGATGGAATAACTAATAAACCTAAAAATCCAATAGTATCCAGCGACATATTTTGTTGTCGCAAAAAAACAGGTAATGCCTGGAAAAAGAAAGTGGTGGGGATGAATTGAGAAACATAAAGGGTAGCAAGCAAAACGAGCTTGGAGATCATGGTGTTGTTATAAGTTGGCACGAACTTGCAATCCGTAAGTGAGTAGTTCACCAAATCCCGCAGTGACATTCGGTGGTGGGAATAAAAAACCGGAGGTTATGTAGCGTGTGTCAAACAAGTTATTGGCAAACAAATAAATACCGTAGTTGCTTTTTTCGTAACCAATTCGAGCATTGATTAAGGCAAATGGATCTTGCTTAACTTGGTTGGCATCATCAAAATAGGTTGTGCCGTAACCACGTAATTCTAGACGGGCAAAAATACCACCTGGACTGCGATATTGTGCTGCTAGGTTGTAAGTAATTTCTGGTGCGTAGGGAACGCGATTGTTGCTGAAGTTGATGCCTGTAAAGGGATTGGTATAGTCTTGAAATTGGCTGTTAACATAGCCGACACCAGCAACAAACTCTAATCCTTTTGTTGGTTGTGCTTTCAACTCAAATTCAAGTCCAGTCACGCTAACGCCTGCACTAGCGACATTTCTAAAAAAGCCAAAATCGTCGGCGAGTAAGACTTGATAGTTATCCACATCTGTATGAAATATTGATAAGTTAGCGGTGAGGCGATCGCTAAACCAAGAAGATTTCAAGCCTAATTCATAAGTCCAGGAAGTTTCTTCTCGAAATCGGCGTGTGGTTTCATCATCAGCACGATAGTTAAATCCACTGGGTCGATAACCTTTGGCGATTGTGCTGTATACCATTAAATTTGGGCTGAAGCGATACTGCACGCCAAACCGGGGAATCAATTCTTCGCTATTGATTTCTGCACCCCGTAGTTCAGGACTGGTGAGGGTAGTTTCACCGCCAGAGGCTGCAAACACACGGCGACGATCAAGGGTTGTATTTGCCCATTCATAACGCAGTCCGGCAAACAAAGTCAGGGGTTCTATGGGCTGATAGTCTATTTGTCCAAATACTGCGTAGGTTTGACGCAACTGTTCTGCTGAAACGCGATCGCTCCCTGGTGCGGCTAATCCAAAGGCTGCTGCTCCCAATTCAGTATATTCAAAGCTGTCGTCAATCACTTTAAATTCCCGTGACTCGTAATATCCACCCAGCAACCAGCGAAAACGATCAGCCGTTTCCGGCGACTGAAGTCTAAATTCCTGCGTCCACAGTGTAGAATTTATCCCGATATTCTGGCGCAATAAGTCACCAACAAAGTTATCACCAACCAAGGTACTTTGATTAGTAAAGCGTCGGGCTGTAATCGACGTAGCACGCAATCCTGAGCCGTTGTAGCCAATTTTTAAGGCTTGAGTGTTACTACTGAGTCGATAAAAACCATCAACTTCTTGAGAAACTTCAAAGGGGTCAGGAGCATTACGCCGATTAAAAGTGGGGTTGCCGTTATCATTATCGCTGGCGTAGGTGTTAAACGATACGTTCCAATCTGGTGTCGGTGTCCAGAGAATTTGAGCGCGTCCGGTTAATTGCGATCGCTCTCCAACTTGGCGATCGAGTAGCACATTGTCAAAAAAACCATCTTGTGCTTTATAAACTCCTGCCAATCTAAACGCCAACTGATCAGGAATAACTGCATCACTCAAAGAAAGTTGGACTTCCCGGCTATTGTAGTTACCGTAACTAGCTCCTATCTTAAATTCTGGCTGATTGCTGGGCGGCCTTGATATCACATTCACCACCCCGCCTGGGCTGCTTCTACCGTAGAGTGTACTTTGTGGCCCTCGCAGCACTTCTACCCGTTCTAAATCAATCAAATTCAAGTCTAAAAAGCCACCATAATCAAATGGCACATCATCAACATAAAAAGCGACAGTATCTTGACTCGCCAGAAAGTTAAAGTTATTTAAGCCACGAATGCTGTAGTAATTAAAGTCAGAACTTCCCGCCGTGGTGGGGAAAAAGCTAAAGTTGGGTGTGTAATTGGCAATATCACTCAAAGAACTTATTTGAGCGTCTTCTAGTTCTGGCTGAGGAATCACCGTCAGGCTAAGTGGTACATCTTGTGATGCTTCTGGTCTTTTCTGAGCAGTAACAATGAGTTCAATATCTGGTTGAGTTGGTTGTGTTTCACTACTAGGCTGAGATGTTATTGTCACCCCCAAAACTAGACCTTCCTCGCTGTCAAACAATTCGACTTTTGGTAAATTCCCCTCTCCCACCACCGTGACACGGACATTATTTATATCTTGATTTGTCACTGTGATTTCCGTAATTCCCGGCAGGGGATTTTCTTGGCGAAAGAAATTGTTACCATCTAAACTTAGTTGAGCATTAGGGATATCTGCAATAAAATTATTGCCTTCAACTTTAGTTATGGCTTGCAGCTTGTCCGATGCAGTGGTTTCAAGAATTACCTCCAAGTTATTAGGAGTCTGATTCAACCTGACACCTGTAACTGAAATCACCTCAGAAGGCTGCTGAACTAGCAACCCTTTGACACTTGTATAAGGATGCTGGATATCCGAAATTCGAGGAATCTTCTCTTTGTCTGTAGCTAAAGTTGGCTGATTGACGAAGATGTTTAGTAATAAGGCTAATCCTAAATTGAAGCGCAGATAAATTTGGCTCATTCCGTTCTCACACAACAATCATTCAAAATTATCAATAGACTCTTTCACTTCCAAAGGCATTAGTCTGCACGCGCAGAAATAAGACGTGTGATTTACACACGCCAGCACAAAATGATAATCATTATCAATTTTAATAAAAATTGACAATCGCCAGACTATTACGAGGAACCTGATCAAAGCTTCTCTGTGTTAAATTGTTTACCTTCGTAGCAACGATGTCAAATGACGATCTGTCATACCAAGTTGCCAAAATTAATCAGTTAGAACTGAACTTACGCAGTAAAACAAAAAATCAAGGGTTTGGAGAAGGATGTAAGGGTAGATGTATCCAAAACCCTTACACCCTCAAACCTCTACACCCATTCTCCACAGACAAACTCTATGCAACTCTGAGTTTTAAGAACTGATCAAATCCAAGATCGGAAGTGGCGATTTTTATCTAGGGACAATAAATTAACTCAACTTGTGTCTGTGCGTCCTCGAAATTTGGGCAACAAATTGCACTCCTAACGTGATATTGGTATTACAGCGACTTAATCTCTATTTGTCTGTTAACAAACATTATGGGTTTTGCAGATCTACCGATCGCAGAGATAGCAACAAACTACAGTAAGACTGTGGCAAAAGTGTTTTCTCTGTATAAGCAATTGGGAATTGCCTATAAATGCCAAAAGGCTTATTGGGCGTTGGAAAATGCAAAAGCAATTATGGCGCAAACATCGTCGGAAATTCACCACCAAGGTACTAGCGACTCGGTGAGTGATACCAGAGTCACCTGGTGGGTGATTTCGGACTGGAGCGAATTTTTAATAACATAGAACCGCTGTTAGCGATATGGAGATTGAGCATCGCATTATTTAGCTGTGTTGAGCGTCAAAATTTTTAAGGGGAAACAATGTTTAGAAGATTAATTGGCGTTGTTGTGGTTACTGTTTTACTGGCGTTTCAGTTGATGGTCGGTAATGCTACAGCTGTGGAACTAGACGAAGCTATCAGAACAGTGCCATTAAATGAACAGGGTGATACAGTCGTTCTTAGCCTCAAACAAGTTAAAGAAGGCAAACGCTTATTTCAGTACGCTTGCGCCCAATGTCATGTTGGTGGGGTTACTAAAGTCAACCAAAACGTCGGACTTGAACCGGAAGCCCTAAAATTGGCTACACCCAACCGGAACAACATTGCAGGTTTGGTAGATTACATGAAAAATCCCACTACTTATGATGGGGAAGAGGAAATCTCTGAATTACACCCCAGCCTCAAGAGTGCAGATATTTTCACAGAAATGCGTAATCTGACCGAAGATGATTTAGTAGCGATCGCTGGTCACATCCTCCTACAACCCAAAGTTGTCGGTACCAAGTGGGGTGGTGGCAAAATTTATTACTAAACTTCAGTACTAATTGCTGAATTTTAAGGGATTAGATGCTAGGAATTGTGGTTTGAGAAAAAATTTTAGATTGGTCTGCAATCCAAAATTTCAAATCTAAAATTCCCAGCCCCTAATCCCTATATTTTTGAGCAATCAAGATATAATATGCTGCTTCCTATGAGTTGAGCCATAAGTTTTTGGGTGCAATGTAGTTGATGAATTATTGCTGATTGCAAAGTTGCTGAATATTAATTTATGACCCGATTAATAAAAAAAATTGGATCTACGACATATTGTCAAACTTTGGCGTTGATTTTATTTAAAATGAAATAAGGAAAATAAAACCTTTTGTTAGGAGAAAGTCATGAAAATAATTACGGCAAGCCTGCGACGCTTGAGCCTGGCTGTTTTGACAATTCTTTTAGTTGTGAGCAGCTTTGCTGTTTTTACACCTTCCGCTGCTGCTGAAACCCACCAAATCAAGCTGGGTAGCGATAAAGGGTTGCTAGTATTTGAACCCAAAAAGCTTTCCATCAAACCCGGCGATACAATTGAATGGGTAAACAACAAAGTTCCTCCCCATAACATTGTTTTTGATTCAGCCCTCAACCCTTCTAAAAGTGCAGATTTAGCTAAATCTCTGTCTCATAAACAGCTGTTAATGAGTCCTGGTCAAAAAGACACAACCATTTTCCCAGCCGATGCACCTGCGGGTGAATATACCTTCTACTGTGAACCCCACCGTGGTGCTGGCATGGTTGGTAAAATCACCGTTGAGTAAAGGTAGCACTGTTGACCTAGATATTTTCTAGGCTCTTCAGTACAATCAACAAACTGAACAAATGCCAGAGTTTGGCAAATACAAAAAATCTAGCAATGGCGGTGACGAGTCTTATTTCCGCTCAGAATGCTCAACAGCGCATAGCGATGTCAGAGATTAACTCGTCACCGCTAATTTTATGGAAATGTAAAACTGATAAAATATAGCAGTCGAAGTATAGATTGGAACTATATTTATTTAGTCGCTGGAGCCTGGAGAATCACTTGAGAATATTTTTGTTCATGTTATTTCTAGCGATCGCTCTCTTCAAATTAACATTTACTGATCCAGCACTAGCTGCCGAAACATCCAACGGTGCCAAAATCTTCAGCGCCAACTGTTCTTCTTGCCACATAGGCGGCGGTAACATTCTGGTTGCCGAAAAAACTTTAACCAAAGAAGCATTATCAAAATACTTGGCGGATTATAACACTGACTCCATTCAGGCAATTATTCATCAAGTGCAGAATGGTAAAAATGCCATGCCTCCCTTCAAAAATAAATTAACTTCTGAAGAAATTTTGGATGTAGCTGCTTATGTTTTTCAACAAGCAGAACATGGTTGGTAGTTATGGCACTATCCTCTAGCCTTTATTTTCAAAACTACACATTAGCCTGTTGACGCTGATAAAGAGACCAATACAAACCCTTCTGCTGTAAAAGTTGAGTGTGAGTACCACGTTCAGCAATTACGCCTTTCTCCATTACTACAATTAAATCAGCCCGCTTGAGTGGTGCAAAGCGGTGAGCAATCAGAAACACTGTGCGATTTGCCGAAACTCGTTGTAAGTTTTGGAGTACTTGTTGTTCTGTTTCGCTATCTAAGGCACTCGTCGCCTCATCCAAAATTAAAATTGGAGAATCAGACAAAAACAACCGTGCCAAAGCAATACGTTGTCGCTGTCCTCCAGACAAAGCCGTACCTCGCTCACCGACATTTGTCTCGTAACCAAATGCTAATTGACTAATAAAATCGTGGGCTACAGCTAATCTTGCAGCTTCTACTACCTGTTCAGCCGTAATATTGGGATTACCCAAAGTAATATTTTCTAAAATTGAACCATTAAACAAAAAGTCCTCTTGTAACACCACCCCAATTTGTTGCCGCAGCGATGCTAAATCTGCGCTTTTAATATCAAACCCATCAATTAAGATGCGTCCCGATTCAATTTGATATAACCGTTGCAATAACTTTGACAGTGTACTTTTGCCCGAACCACTACGTCCGACTATCCCCACAAACTGTCCTGGTTGTACATCAAAAGTGATCCCACGTAACACAGGTTCAGTATGGGCTTGATAACGGAAAAATACCTGTTCAAAATTTACTTGCCCTTTTAATGTTGGTAAGACCAATCCTGTACCTGGTTCCGCTTCTGGGGCAGTGTTGAGAATATCACCAATTCTATCTACTGATAGCAATACTTGTTGCAGATTTTGCCAGAGTTGCACCAAACGCAACAGTGGTTCTGTCACTCTCCCAGATAACATCTGAAAAGCAACTAACTGACCAATGGTAAGTTGTTGACCAATCACTAGCTTTGCACCCACCCAGAGAATTAGTAAGGTAGAAAAATTAGTAAGAAAGTCACCAATATTACTACTAATATTAGATGTCGTTGAGGCTTTGAAACTGGTACGGATAAATCGGGCAAACAAACCTTCCCAACGTTCCCGCGCTACGGGTTCAGCCGCATGAGCTTTTACAGAATGAATACCTGTAATTGTTTCTACCAAAAATGATTGACTGTCGGCACTGCGATTAAACGTTTCGTTGAGCCAGTTGCGTAAGATTGGTGTAGCAAAAATCGTTAAAGCGGCAAACAATGGCAACACCGCCAAGGCAACAAAAGTTAAAGGGATGTTGTAGTAAAACATCAACACCAAATAGACAACAGCGAATATGCTGTCAAGAATGACCGTTAAAGCTGTACCTGTGAGAAATTGCCGGATTTGTTCCAGTTCTTGGACACGGGCGACAGTATCACCCACCCGCCGAGACTCAAAATAAGCTAAAGGCAAGCGCATGAGATGACGAAATAGCTGTGCCGATAAACTTAAATCCAATCGTCTCGCAGTATGGGTAAAGATGAAAAGGCGCAAAGTGCCAAGCACCGCCTCAAAACAAGCAATTAACAATAAAGCGATCGCCATCACATCCAGGGTAGGCAAACTTTCTTGCACCATCACCTTATCGATCACGACCTGGGTAATGAGGGGTGTGCCTAAGCCAAATAGTTGTAATGTGAAGGATGCCAGCAGAACTTCCCCTAATAATCCCTTATATTTCCAAACAGCCGGAACAAACCAACTGAGGTTAAATTTTTCTTGTTTGTTAATCAGTTCTACTTGCCAAAGTTGCCCATCCCAAGCAGCTTCGACAATTGATTGGGGTAGAGTCTCACATATTTGCCCTAAATTTAGGGGGTTGGCAATAATTAAGCGTGAACCTTTGACGGCATAAACAACTACCCAACTGGACTGGGGTTGAGTTTCGCTACGCCACAACATCAGGGCTGGAAACGAAAGTTTGGGTAATTCGTCCCAACTAACTTGGAGTCGCCGCAATACTAGTCCAAGTTTCTCGGCACCTTCGACAATATGTTTCGAGTTTTGTCCCCGCAGTTGCCGTTGTACCCATTCGAGTTGAACAGGGTTGTCTAGTTGTTGCGCCACCATTGTCAGACAGGCGGCAGCCGTGTTGCTGTGGGCAATAAAGGGATAATTTGAGGTATCTGGAGTGCGGTTGAGTAATTCTTGTAGAGTTGGCTGCTGAGTTTCTGGAGGGCTAACTGTGGCGGCTGGTAGAGGCAGTTGTGCTTCTAGGCTGGGTTGGTTTTGAGTATTAATTTGTGGTGGTTCTGTGGTGGAACCAGAGAAAAATTGTGCAATTTCGGGAGTGCTAAATTCTTTCCACAGGGCGCTGTCCCAACAGGCGACGATGACTTCTTTACTGGCGGCTACGGCTTTGCAGTCTACAGCTATTGTGTAAAGGTCGCCAAACCAGTCGCCAGTTTGCAAGGCTGCTAGGGCAAGACTATCTTGTTCTTGTCTCAGTCTGACTTTGCCTGAGACGATGTAGTATTGGTAGCCGCGTTTTTGCGTTGACCAGATTTTTTCTCCTAGTTGGTAGCGATGGATAATTACCTGATAACGCAATCTCGCTTGTTGTTCGCTACTTAGCCAACATAATGGCCCTTGATTCCACGGTATTTCTGCTATAGCGTTAATTTCTAAAGATTCATGATCCAGTGGTGTTAACCCATTTGTAATTTCACTGTTAGCTTTTGAATTTTCTCTGCTAGCCATTTTTCAAATAACTCATTTTGTAATGCTTGTTGGAGTTGAGTATCTTCTAAAGACGCTGGCAGAAATTGTTCTACACGAAACAAACCATAACGTCCTTCTAGTTCTACTGGCCCTACTAATTGCCCAGAACTGGCAACATCAATTGCTGCCCGTAATGTATCTGGCATTGTGCCGCGGCTGATTGCTCCCATCATGCCGTTCATGATGCGATCTTCTGTGAGGGAATATTCTCTGGCTAGTTGTTCAAAACTGCCTCCTTCTTCGATTTGTGTTCTGAGTTCTTCACAAAGTTCTTGGCTTTCAACAATAATGCGAGAGATAACTACACGATCTAAAAAAATTTTCCTTTCAATAAAGTACTCAGGAATGCTGGTTTGGGTAACTAATGTTTTGAGTTTTTCTAGTTTGAACCCCAAGGTAATTGATGAATGAAATGTTTCATAATCTGTACCATTCGTTTGTAACCATTCTTGAAAAATTTGTGGTTGAGTAAGTTGATTTTTGAGCCTAAAGTCAATAACTGCTTGTTCTGTTAAAGCTGGGTTGATATCTAAATCATCTCTAGTTTGGATTTCTTGCTCAATCACGTACTGGCGAAGAATATCGCCAATAAACTGTGATAATTTGCCAGAAGCTTGCAGATATTTTACTGCCTGTGTGATTGAGAGTGGATGATCATTTATTGACAGAAATGATAAAGATTCCATGAATTAACTCAATAAAAACAGCTAAAATTTCATAATTGGCGGCTACCCGAACTGTGTCAGGAGTCAGCATGGGAAATTACGGCAACTACACTGTTAATGTGTTACCTAAAAATATGTTTAAATTTCACTAGATAACTAGCCGATCGCAGTTGTCCATAACCAAGCAAAGAGTATAGCGGCGATCGCACCAATTAATGTATTTAAAATATTGACTAGTTCATTCGTCAGCCAAGTATATTTAGTTTGCAGTGTTGCTCCAATGACACTTTCTAAATTGGTTGCAATGAAAGCCGCTAAGATACACCATACAATTCCCAGTGAGTCGATCAATCCTACAGCCCAACCCACGCAGGCGATCGCAATTGATGCTACCACACCCGCTAATGTGCCTTCTAAGCTAACTGCACCTTCTGTACCTCGTGGTACTGGTTGTAGTGTAGTAATCAAAAATGTCCTTTTACCGTAGGCTTTTCCTACTTCACTGGCTGATGTGTCAGATAGTTTAGTGCTAAAACTCGCTACATAGCCCAACAACAGCAAGGACACAGGATGGGGAACTAAAGACTGGGAATTAGTTACGATAAATCCCGAATTGATGATCCCTACACCCAAAACACATAATGCTGCGGTTAATGCCGAACCCCAGACATTTTCCGGGCCTCTTGCACCAGAACGCTTTTCGGCTATACCTTGCGCTTCTTTCTCTGCCATCCCAATGCGCGTCACCCCTGAACCCACCAGGAAATAAAACGCCACTACAAGATATCCCTGCCAACCTACCGTTCCCCAAACCAGCACACCCAGTATCCAGGCGTGGAATAACCCTGCTGGGGTGAGCAGCTTTTTTGGAGCAATCCAAACTAAACCCAATAAAATGGCGTTTAATCCTACTCCCACTAACCAGGGATTCGCAGAGTCAAGTAAAGGTAACATTAGCAGTGAATCACAAGTAATGTTGTCATTGGCAGCATATCAACAGAATAACCAATTTTAGACCTTGGTGTTACCTCTCATTCTTTAATTTTAGAAGTGCCTAGATTCTCTTACTTTTACTAGTGGCGAGAGAAAAAACAGGGAAGACAAAGAACAAATTTTTTAGCTGGAAGAAGTCAGGAGTAAGACGAATAATTTCTGTTGTTAATTTTTAGTTTTGTAGCTCATGAAGTTAGAAACTGCTGTAAATATCGCTATCAGCATATAAGTGACAGCAATATAAAACTGTGTTGCACTTAACCACAAACAAGTTTTCCGGGCATAAATTGTAGATATAACAGGTTACAGAGTTAATGTCTTAATGACTTTGGCTATACATAGAGTACAAATCTAGTAAATATTCAGTTATGAGTCTACCCATATTTCATTTAGCTTTTCCGGTGAGTGATATCCAACAGACAAAAGCTTACTATGTCGATGGTTTGGGTTGTATTCCTGGCCGGGAAAATCCTCACGCGCTGATTCTCAATCTTTACGGGCATCAGTTGGTAGCACATACTACCAAAGAACCCTTGACTAAACAGCGTACTATTTACCCAAGGCACTTTGGGTTAATTTTTACTCAGGAAAGTGACTGGGAAAGCTTGTTAAGTAAAGCACAAACGCACCAACTGTTATTTCGGGAAGAAGCTAAAGACCGCTTTGTGGGTTCTCCTTTAGAACATCGGACTTTCTTTTTGGAAGATCCCTTTTATAATTTGCTGGAGTTTAAGTATTACCGCTACCCAGAGGCGATATTTGGTAGTTATGAGTATACCCAAATTGGCGATCGCGGTTAATATTCTGTATGGGTTCGGCTAAGGCTGTGGCGACTGCGGCTAAACTCCTGGAATCAGTTAACATCCAAGGGTGCGATGCTGCGGGGATAATTACTTCTGTACCTATGGGCATTTGCGAACTTTTTGCTGGGACAATCATCAAATCGTAAGGTGTCCAAATCGAGGTAAAGTTCAATTGCTTTAACATCACAGCGTCAGAGTTTAAATCTTTGAGGAAGTTACTGTGAGTACGCATTTGTTCACAACCTGGCCGCCAAGAACCATAAGCAACATAAGTTCCATGATGAGGCGATGAGATGGTGATCAACCTTTGCACGCGCTCAATTCCGCCCAGTCTTTGGACATAATAACGACTAACAATTCCGCCCATACTAAAACCGACTATATCTAGTGTTTGTTCTGGTGCAAAGGTCGCGGCAATATAATCAGCTACTTGCTGTGCTAATATATCTAAGCCAACATCACCATTATTCGGTACTAGATTGAGAGCATACACAGACCAACCCTTATCTTGTAAATAATTTCGCATCTTGCGGAAGACTGCTTCCGTATCGCTAATGCCGTGGATTAATAAGACGGGATTATATTGCTGATTAATGGTATTCATTACTTGATTGTCTAGTATGAGTCTGTGAAAAATCTAGCTAAGTTAGCTTGCCATCTGTGAATGAGCTATGACACTCACATCATTGGCTTGGATCTGAATATTTGCTTCACAGTTATTTATATATTTACCCAAGGCAAGATATTAATTTTTATTAAGCTAACTTTCATAATCTTGCTTATAGTTACAGTAAAATTTAATAATGAGTCTTGATATGTACGGGCTGCAAGTGCCTGAAAAATCAAAGACATTTGCTCTGTAGTCTTACTCCAGTGTTGCTCAAACACTAAACTATAAAGCTAGTCAAAGTAATAGTACGGCGCAAAAAAATGTAGCATTAAGCTGCAATTTTTAACATTACGGTCAGATTTACAGAATTATAGAAGGCAGGAGAAATTCTAATGTTCGGTTTTATCAAAAATTTAATTGCTGGGATTTTAGGCTTCTTCACAGGGTTGTTAGGTGGCAAAAAGAAAAAAAATGGTGGCTACTACCTCCAATTAGATGAGAGTGGTGCAGAAGTAACTCCAGCACCAGCACCTAAAGCCTCACCAGCAGCCACCTCTAACGGTACAAAAGCGACAGCAAAAGCACCTGAGCCAGCAAAAAAACCTGCACCTACGGCTAAAGCAGCCAAAGTAGAAGCATCTCAAAATGGCAAAGCTGCACCAACTGAACCAGAAAAAGCTCCCGCAGTGGTGGCGGTGAAGAAAGAACCAACCGAAAAAACATTTGCACCCAAATATTTAACACCTGCTGCTACCAATGGTCGCCGCCGTCCAGGAGCAAATATGAGTTCTTTCTTAGATATGGCTAGTCAAGTCAAAACTCCTAACCAAGCTTAGTGGTTCAATTTTCATTGTGTGCGATCGCCGAGCATTTTTGAAATACCAATCCGCTGTACAACTGAAAAGCAGCATCCCAATTTGTTGGTTCTCGGCGAAACAAGTTGATATTGGGTGTGATATTGCTTAAGATTTCTGTTTGATCTAAAATCGTCTCCGCAAAAGGTGTGAAATCTGACCAAAGCTTCACTTGTGGCAGATGCTGCTCTAACCAGTTGAGTACTTGATTCCAGTTAATTCTGATAGTATTTTGACTTGGTTGAGCAGCAATTTCTACACCTTGTTGGAAATCATAACTCTGATCAGACAGCCGCAGAATGCAGCGTCGCCCAGGAATATGTAAGTCATAAAACTGGGCATAGTCTTGAGTTTGAATTTTCCGTTCTAGCTTGTGACGCGCATCAATATCGACAACTTCCTCAAAAATCGGTAATAGTCCAATTACTCTTGCTTGTACTTCTGACCAATTAAAAGTTAAAGAACCAAGTTGATTGGTTTGATTACGACAAGCCACAGTAGCTTGTAAAGTAGATTCCGCAAAATATTCAACTTGATAAACTTGTATTTGTTGAACTGCGGCGATTGTTGTCCAAAAACAAGGAATTCCTGCGGCTTTTAGCTGTTCACCATAGAATTTCAACGCTCCCACTTGCCCAGAGCGATAGACTTTCCAACTCCGACTGGGTATAACTAGCCTAGCTGTATAAGGGTCTAACTGCATAATTTGAGCAAATTTAGCGATAACTGTAGACTTTTGCTCATTATTTAGTGGTTCTAAAACGAGTACTCCTGGCTCACTACTGCTAGGTTCGGCTGTGGCTTTAGCAATGGCGCGTTGTCTTTCTTCTTGTTCAAATTCTTGGAGACGTTGTAAACCTTGACGTGTTTGGGTAACTATTTTGGAGTTGGTGGTACTCTGCAACAACTGGCGATAAATCTTTTCTGCATTCTGTCGCTTATTAGATACCTCATAAAGCCTAGCAACATAAAATTGCACCCAAGGATTATCCGGTGATTCCTTTAACAGTTGTTGGAGTAATTTCGCAGCTGTGTGATAATCTTTACGGTCAAAAGCGATCGCAACACGCTCAATCATGGTTTATCTCCCCGCATCTCCGCGTTTGATTTTTGACGCGGCTTATGATCATTTATACTTCATACGCTGCGGTAACTATGGATAAAGCTACAATAGGTGCAGTAACAGCGCGGAGAACACGACGACCGAGGGATACAGGTTGAAAGCCAGAGGCGATCGCATTTTCAATTTCTGGTTCTGTCCATCCGCCTTCGGGGCCTGTAGCAATAATTAGTTCTTGGTCATTTATTCTGGTTTCTTTATTTGGTAAGCAATTGAGTAAGTGAGGATAATTACCACGCGCCTCACAGATATATTTATGACCATTAACTTTTGACAAAGCCTCACTAAAAGCCACTGGTTCTAAAATCGTCGGGACAAACGCTCGTTCCGATTGTTCAGCGGCTTCAGCGGCGATGCGTCGCCAACGTTCGAGTTTTTGGGGACTGGGATGAAGAAGTGTGCGATCGCTCATCACTGGAGCAATACAAGTTACACCAATTTCCGTACAGCAGCGGACAACTTCATCAAATCCATTACCTTTGGGCAAAGCTACTATCAAGGTAATTGACACAGGCAATTCTGTCTCTACGGAAAGTGATTCTAAAACCTGGGCTTGTTCCCCTGTTAGCTGCGCCAACCACCATTTACCCATACCATCCATTGCAATAAAGCGATCGCCCTCACGCAAACGCAAGACCCGTCCTAGATAATGTAGTTGTTGGGGTGTGAGTAAAATTTGGTCTTGTTGGAATTGAGAAGGAGCGATCGCAATTCGTTGTAGTTGAGCCATGCTAAATTACTTGTAACCAGAGGAAATCGGCAACAATGTTTTTGCCTGTACTAAACAATGTTTGCACCAGACACTGGTTTTTTCCCATCTTCAGCAGCGTTCAACTTAATTTTTTTGATTTCCACCTTCAGTCCATTTTCTGGACGTAACGTAATTGAAGGCTGGGGAACAATTGGGTATCCTGGCACTAAATCTATTTGGAAATTTTGAGCAATAGTCGCTAATAACAAAGCCGCTTCCATCTGAGCGAAACCTTTACCAATACAAATTCTTGGCCCATCACCAAAAGGAATATACACTCCTTTGGGGAGTTGTTTTTCTAACTCTTCTGTCCAGCGTTCTGGTTGAAAAACTTCGGAGTTCTCAAAATATTTGGGATGACGGTGCATTACCCATTGGCTAATCATGATTGATGTACCTTGGGGAATTTCGTAATCACCAATCTGCGTATCTACTGCGGCTTCCCGTCCCATCAGAGAGACAGGAGGATATAAGCGCATTGATTCTTTGATTACTTGCTGTGTATAAACCAGCTTTCCTAGATCTTCGAGAGTTGGTGACTTTCCTTGCAGGACTTGATCAAGTTCTGATTGTAATTTTTCCCGCACTTGGGGATTTTGTGATAAAAGCATCCACGTCCAAGATAAAGTATTGGCGGTAGTTTCATGTCCTGCCAACATTAAGGTAGCGACTTCATCCCGCAGCAATTTATCATCCATTTGCTGACCGGTTTGTTCGTCCTTCGCTTCCATTAACATTGTCAACAAATCATTAGTTTTTTCTTTACTATTGCGACGTGCTTGGATTAGTTTGTAGATAGCTTCATCCATTTGGGCAATCGCCTGACGATAATTGATATTTTCTGGTCGAGGAAACCACTCCCACACCAGAAAATTCTGCTTCCGCTTACTCTCAAACCAGTTCATTGCTACATCCAGTGCATGAGCAACCACCTTTGCTTCTCCAGCATCCACCTCAGCACTAAATATGCACTTCATCACAATTTCTAACGTCAAACCCATCATATCTGCATGAATATCATGGGTTTCACCATCACCCCAAGTTTGCAACATTTGGTTGGTGTAATCCACCATGATTTGGCTATATACATTAATCCGCTTTTGGTGAAATACTGGTTGTGCAAGGCGACGCTGCCAAAACCAAGATTCGCCTTCTGCTGTTAATAAGCCTTCTCCTAAGAGAGTTTTTAAACTACGTAAGCCGCGGCTTTTAATAAAATCGGTGCGATTTTTGAGAACTTCTTCTATATATTCAGGGTTAGTAACTAAACAAGCAGATGTTAACCCTAACTGCAAGGGAACAATATCACCATAATCACGACAACGGCTGAGAAACCCTAACGGATCTTGCCCCAGTTGCTGGAGATGACCAACAATAGAATTAACTGGCGGTGCTGATAACTCAAATACATCTTTAGGCATAGGAATAACCCTTGAGGTTTGTATCTCCTCAAGAAGATTAGTTCACTATTAATATAAAAATCTTCAATATACAGAGGGATTTAAGTATGTCTGTAGAAATAAAAATCTGGTCATTCGATTGATTGAAATCTCAAATGCCTTATCTTCTTTGCGCCTCTGCATCAAACAATTAATTTATGAAGCCAAACTGACAACAGAGTTATTAGTTAATTTGCCATCTTCCATATAGACAATGCGATCGGCAATATCCAGAATTCGATTATCATGAGTTACAAGTAAGATAGTACAGCCTTGTTCTTTAGCTAATGTCTGCATCAAATTGACAACATCTCGTCCAGATTTACTATCTAAAGCCGCCGTGGGTTCGTCAGCTAGAACGATTTGCGGATTGTTGACTAAAGCTCGCGCGATCGCCACCCGTTGTTTTTGTCCCCCAGATAAATCATCAGGATAATAATTTAGGCGATGACCCAAGCCAACTAAGTCCAGCATTTGTGCCGAACGTTCTAGCATCTGTTTGACTGACAAATTATTATGTAGTTCCAACGCCATTCTGACGTTTTGGATAGCGGTTAAACTATTGTGCAAATTATGTGCTTGAAATATATAGCCATTGTGTCTGCGTGCTAAGGTCAATTCTGCGGCATTAGCACCACAAAGTTCTTGTTTTAAAACTTGCAAACTCCCCCCAACTTGAGCCGATCGCAATCCCCCAATTAAGGTGAGTAAGGTAGTTTTACCAGAACCCGAAGGCCCTGTCATAATCACAATTTCACCAGTATTTATTTCTAAGGTAACATCAAACAAAACTTGTTTTTGTAATTGACCTTTACCAAAATAATGGTTGAGATTCTGAATAGAAATTACAGGTTCGTTAACCATAATATTAAATAGCCGTCAAGAATTGGGTACACAAAGATTGATAAAAATGACACTCAGCACTTTTCTTAAAACATATCAGCCGGGTCAGCAGATTGCAGTTTACGAGTTGCGATCGCTCCCGAAATTCCACACATAATAATCGTTAAAATCAACACCGTCGTTGCTCTAGAAAGGTTCATGGCAATGGGTAAGGCAGTGGCAGTGGCAGCTAATTGATAAAGTCCGATTGGTAAAATCAAACCGGGGAGAAAGCCTAAAAAAGCCAAAATAATTGCTTCTTCAAAAACTACCGTGAGTAAATATTGATTACGATATCCCATTGCTTTAAAGGTGGCATATTCTTTGAGATGACTGTTAACATCTGTTGAAAGTACCTGATAAACAATCACCACACCTACAACAAATGCCATCCCTGTTCCCAAGCCAAAAATAAATCCAATGGGACTTTCTTTTTGCCAGTAACTTTCTTCAAAGGTGATATATTCTTGATGTGTAAAAACTCTCACATCATTGGGAAGATAAGCGGCTAATTCCTTAGCTACTTGCTGGGAATCATATCCAGGTTTGAGCTTAATTAATCCTAAGTTGACACTGGCTGCTTCTCGGCGCGGGAAAAAATGCAAGAAGGTTTGGTCACTACCAATTAAAATTCCATCAGCGCCAAAAGATGCGCCTAATGTAAATAAGCCACTAATAGTAACAGTGCGGCGCTCGATTTCTGTAGTGACAGTTTTTCCTTGTTCAACTTGGGCGATCGCTTGTTGATAATTTCCTCTAGAATTGCGATCAAACAAAACTCTATCTGGAATTTTGACTTTATCTAATTGCTGATTCACTTCCGGTAAGTTCAAAGCAGGTTGTTCTGGAGAAAAACCGATCACCTGCATGGATGTATCTTTGCGCGTTTCTGGATGTTTCCAAGTAATTGTGTTGGAATAAAACGCTTGGGTGATTTGAACTCCGGGAATATCTTTGGCTTGATATAAACGTCTGCGGGCAAATGTCCCTAAATTTTGCGTATTTCGCGCTTGGGGACTGACTAAGACAATATCTGCATTTAAGCTGCGGCTGAGTTTTGTATTGCTATCGTACAACGCACTTTGAAAACCCATCTGCATAAACATCAGCACATCAGCAAAAGCAATCCCTGATAATGCGACGAGAAGCCGACCTTTTTCTTTGCTTAGTTGCAGCCATCCCAAAGGTGTCCGTCGTTGAAATTGCTCGATAAATGCAATCATTGTTCGATTTCGGCTGTAATTTGCAAGTTGGTAAATTTAGCGGCTTTTTTACTGGATGCAGCATCTAAGGCGATATGCACTTCTATTACCCGGCCATCAATATTGGTGCTAGGGTCAGTGTTGACAACATTTTGCCGTTTAACTTGGGAATCAATACGTTCTACTTTTCCGAGTAGTTCACCGGGGATAGAATCACTGCTGACACGCACTTTTTGTCCCAGTTTGACTTTACTAATGTCGCTTTGATAAACTTCGGCAACTGCATACATCTGCTGAGTCTGACCAATTTCTACAATCCCATCAGTCCCAACCACTTCGCCCGCGTGGGTATGAATTTCGAGAATTTCCCCATTCATTGGCGATCGCACATAAGCTTGATCAAGTTCGGCCTTGGCTTGTTTAATCGCCGCAACAGCCCGATCAATCTCTGCTTGGTTTTGTTTGACATCCACCGGACGGACTTCAGCAATGCGCTCTAAATTAGCTTTGGCTTGATTGAGTTGTGCTGGACTAGTTGATTGAATCCGTTCTAATATTGCTTGTGCTTCTTGTAAACTCTTTTGTGCGGTATCTAAAGCTAACTGTCTGCTATCTCGATCAGCCGCGGAAATTGCACCCTGTTCATACAACGATTGATAGCGGTTGTATTGTTTGAGGGCATTTGTTTGCTCTGAGGTTAACCGCGCGACGGTTGCAGCTTGAGCATCAATATCACCTAAGCGCTGTGCTTCCAGACGCGCGATTTCTGCACGTTGAGCGTTGATTTCGCCGGTTTTTGCCCCGGCTTTGGTAATCGCCATTTTAGCTTGGGCAACTTTCACATCTTCCTGCGCTTGCTGATAGGCTGCAAACAGGCGATCACGACTATCCAAAATTGCAATCACTTGTCCTATCTTGACGCGATCGCCTTGTTTCACTAGTAATTGGTCTACCCGATTGCCGTTATTTGCGGTCGGTGCTGACAACTTAATGATTTCTCCTTGAGGTTCTAACCGCCCCAAGGCCGTCACTGTGGTAATTTGCGGTGAACTGATGGCGGCGTTTTGATTCTCTATCTGTGGCTTTGATGCTGATTGGAACAGTAGATAAGCAGAAACCCCACCCACAACAATCAGCGCCGTCGCCCCTAACCCCATCCATTGACGAACTGTAGCTGAAGAAGCTTTGGCTGGTAAGTTTTGCAGCATTTTGCAAACCCCTAATTTCTTGATGTCACTTGGTAAAACTAAACTGTTTTGTTTCGTCTATATAGAAACTAAACTAAACTGTTTCGTCTTGTCAAGGGTATACTGGAAATTAGGTGAATTACTAAAAAACTCACGCAGAAAAACACTCTGTTAAAACTGGGTGTAGGGGTGTATAAAGGTGTAAGATTTTTGCTCATCTACAAACCCTGTATAACCCTAGATTGTTATCACTGCGTTAGTCCTATCAGGTATTCGCTAGTTTGTTTGTACCCTTGAAGCATGAAATCCAAAAGTGTTGAGCGCGATTTATCTCCAGAAAAGACGAAGGCTATTTTAGATGGAGCAATGCAAGAGTTTTTAGAAAACGGCTATGCTGCTGCCAGAATTGATAAAATTGCCGTAGCGGCAGGTGTTTCTAAAGCGACAATTTATCGGCGCTTTCCTGACAAAGAGACTTTATTTATCGAACTGGTACAGCAATTGGCTTGCGAAAAAGAGCTTTTTAATCCAAATCATCTGCTATCGGCTCAAGGTGATGTAGCTTCATTCTTAAAATCCTTTGCCAATATGATGCTCACCCATGTTGCAGATGATCCCCAAAGCTTGACATTCTTGCGGATTATTATCGGTGAATCAGGACGCTTTCCCCAATTAGCACGAGCCTTTGTGCAGAACATTGAAAAACCAATGCTGCAAGCCATGACACATTATCTAGGCTCTCACCCAGAATTAGAACTCCCAGACCCAGAAGTTGCAGCGCGAGCCTTTATGGGAACACTGATTCATTTTGTTCTACTGCGAGATGTGTTGCACAGTGGTGATATTGTACCCATTGAGCGCGATCGCCTGGTTGATCAGCTAGTCAAACTAATTATTAAATAAACACTACAACAGCTAATGAAATTTTTCTCTTAATCACCCATCAAGGCTTGAAGTGAAGCAAGGGTTGTGTGAAAATTGGGGTCTTTGGCATCTGAGGAATTGAGACATGGCGCGTCTAGCACTGCTGAGTGTATCTAATAAAACTGGTTTAATTGACCTAGCCCGTAGCTTGGTGGAAGAATTTGGCTTTGATATCATCAGCAGTGGGGGAACAGCCAAAGCCCTCAAGGATGCGGGAATACCTGTCACCAAGGTTTCTGATTACACAGGTTCACCAGAGATTTTAGGTGGACGGGTGAAAACGCTACATCCGCGCATTCATGGCGGGATTTTGGCTAGGCGGGATGTCGCTAGTGATTTGACAGATTTAGAAAATAACCAAATTCGCCCGATTGATTTGGTGGTGGTGAATTTATATCCGTTTGAGTCTACGATCGCTAAACCAGGGGTGACTTTGGCGGAAGCTGTGGAACAAATTGATATTGGTGGCCCGGCAATGTTAAGAGCATCGTCAAAGAACTTTGCTCATTTGACGGTATTATGTGACCCAGCGCAGTATGATGAATATCTGCAAGAGCTACGGCAAAATAACGGAGTAGCTTCCTTAGAATTTCGCCAACAAGCAGCTTTGAAAGGATTTTTACACACAGCGAGTTATGATAGCGCGATAGCGCAAGCGCTGACTTGTCAGTTCGCCTCCTATCTCGCAGGTACACAACAACATACTCTAAGCGGTACTGAGTTACAATCTCTGCGTTATGGCGAGAACCCCCATCAACCCGCCGCCTGGTATCAAACTGGTGCTACGCCCACAGGATGGGCAGCAGCGAAGAAATTACAAGGCAAAGAACTCAGTTACAATAACTTGGTTGACTTAGAAGCCGCCCGACGAATTATTGCCGAGTTTACCGACACGCCAGCCGCGACAATTATTAAACATACCAATCCCTGCGGTACGGCGTTGGGAGATACTATTGTGGAGGCGTATCAAAAGGCGTTTAATGCAGATTCAACTTCGGCGTTTGGCGGAATTGTCGCCCTCAACCGCCCGATTGATGCAGCGACAGCCAGCGAGTTAACTAAGACATTTTTAGAATGTGTAGTTGCGCCTGACTGTGATGCAGAAGCGCAAAAAATTCTCTCAAAGAAAACCAATGTGCGGGTTTTGACATTAGCAGATTTAAGTAATGGCCCGAAAACTTTAGTCAAACAAATTGCTGGCGGTTTCTTAGTGCAAGCTGCGGATGATATTTTAGCTGATACAAGTAAATGGCAAGTGGTGACAGAACGCCAGCCTACAGCCGATGAATTAGGAGAATTGCTGTTTGCTTGGAAAGTCTGCAAACACGTTAAATCTAATGCCATTGTAGTCACAAGCGATCGCACTACTCTTGGTGTTGGTGCTGGGCAAATGAACCGCGTTGGTTCCGCAAAAATTGCTCTAGAACAAGCTGGTGACAAAGCTAAAGGCGCAATTCTCGCCAGTGATGGATTTTTCCCCTTTGATGATACTATCAGAGCCGCCGCCGCCGCTGGGATTACCGCAATTGTCCAACCAGGGGGCAGTTTGCGCGACCAAGATTCCATCAAAGCGGCTAATGAATTAGGTTTGGTGATGGTGTTGACAGGAGTACGTCACTTCTTACATTAATTGCGACTCATTCACAAATTTTGACTTTTAACTTTTGACTTTTGATTTTCCGCCTACACCCAGCCCCAACCAAAAATCTTGGGTGCTAATTGAATCCAGATAGTGCAGTTGTAAAACTGTCACTAATAACACTTGCCCTTATCTAACCATAGTGTTATTCTCTAGTTGTGTGAGGAGCAAGTTGAAATTAAAAAGCGTCTGGGGTGGAAACACGGCAACACTCCCAGACGTTTTTTATTATTTATCATTCTTGCTCATACGCATAAGATTAGCTATTACAGCTGCTAATTCTGCGGGTTCGATTGGTTTGGTAAGATGTCGCTGAAAACCTGCGGAAATAATCTTTTGAGAGTTAGCTTCGCCAGCAAAAGCAGTTAAAGCGATCGCAGGTAATATACTGGCTGAAGTTGTACTTCTTACCTGCTCAATCAGCATATAACCATCCATTGTCGGCATACCAATATCACTTAACAGTAAATCTGGTTGAGTTTGAGCGATCGCTTTTAGTGCGTCCTGGGCTGAGTTTACTGCTTGGACTGTAGCCCCATACTGTTCGAGGATAAAAGTTAGTAAATTCAAAGTATCAACATCATCATCCACGATGACTATTTGGACACCTTGAAGATTTGGCGCATTTTCAATTAAAGGATATTCGATCAATATTTCCGTAGTCGCAGCCATTAAAGGTAAATGCACTGTAAATGTTGCACCTAGATTTTCTCCGGGACTTGTGACTTGCACAGAACCACCGTGGAGTTCTACCAGATGACGCACAATTGCTAATCCTAGTCCTAGTCCACCAAACTTTCTAGTTGTGACTTCATCGGCTTGGCGGAAACGGTCAAAAACGAATGGGAGAAACTCTGCACTAATACCTTTACCTGTATCAGTCACTTGAATTTGGGCAAAATTCCCAACTTTTTCTAGGCGTAATTCTACCCGACCGCCCTCTGGTGTAAACTTAACCGCATTTGTGAGTAGGTTCCAAATAATTTGCTGTAAGCGGTTGGGGTCGCCTTCAACTTTGACCTTACCAATAGCAAACTCAGTGTGCAGGTGAATCGATTTGGTTTCAGCAGCTAGACGTACAGTTTCTAATGCAGATTCAATGGTAGTTACTAAGTCAACTGCACAGATATTTAAACTGAGTTTACCCCGCAAAATCCGCGAAACATCTAGTAAATCCTCGATTAACCGCGCTTGCAATTTGGCGTTGCGTTCAATGGTTTCTAGAGCTTGGGTTGTCTTAGCTGCATCTAATCTGCGACTCTTGAGTAGTTTTGCCCAACCGAGAATCGGATTAAGTGGCGATCGCAATTCATGAGAGACAATTGCTAAAAAGTCGTCTTTCATCCGGTTGGCTCTTTCAAGTTCTATCCGGGCTGCGCGTTCTCTTTCTAAAGCCTGCGCCCGTTCTCTTTCGGCTTGCTTGAGTTCGGTTAAATCTAGAATAAAGCAAACCCATCTAAATGGACTGCGGGTTAATAGCGTCGCACCTAATAAAATAGGTACACGGGAGCCGTCTTTACGGATATATTCTTTCTCAAACGGAGTACAAACACCAGATACAAATACTTCTTCTACCTTGGCTTGATCCAGTTGATTATATTCTGGTGGAGTCATCTTTTGCCAACCCAAGTTACCTGCTAATATATCTGCCTGGGTGTAACCGAGCATCTGTAAAAAAGCATCATTAGCAAAGGTAATTTTGTCAGGTTCGGCTTCAATAATACCGATAATGCTTGATTCTAGTAGCTGTCGCAGTCGAGACTCACTTTGTCGTAGTGCTGCTTCGGCTTGCTTGCGATCGCTAATATCAACGTTAACTCCTACCATTCGTAAAGGTTTACCTTCGCGATCGTAGTAAACTTTAGCTCTGGCATGAAGCCAATGAATGCTTCCATTAGGCCAAACTACCCTAAAGTCAGTGAAAAACTCACCTGTTTTTAAAGAATTGGCTATGTATGTATCTGCTATGGCTACATCGTCAGGATGAACCAAGTTTTTCCAGTCTTCGTAAGTTCCACCAAACTCACTTGGTTGTAAACCATAAATTGCCTCTAATTCTTTTGACCAAATATTCACGTTAGTTAGGATATTCCACTCGAAGCTGCCAATCTTACCTACGGTCTGAGCTAAATCCAGCCATTCTTGCTTTTGTCGTAATACTTCTTCGGCTTGCTTGCGCTCAGTTATATCTATAAAGGCTCCAATTACACCCCTGACAGTACCGGAATAATCGCGCAAAGGTACAGCTTTGCCATAAAGAAATTGCACATCATCTTCACCAAAAACAAATTCAAATTCTCCTTCAACTTCTTGACCAGTCAGGCCAGCTTGCTGCATTGGTAATTCGTTGGGAGGAACATCTTGACCATTTTTTTGAATTTTAAATGGGAAAGTATAATCTCCACTGACTGGAGTTGCTGTCATGATTGAGCCTGGTTGTAGGCGCATCAATTTATAAGCACTACGGTTGACTGTCATCTGATTACATTGGGGATCGTGAGCAATCCAAACTGCTGCGGGTACAGTTTCCATGATGGTTTCTAGTTCTTCCGCCCGTGCTTTGGCTAGTGCTTCACTTTGGCGCAGTTTTTCTTCGGCTTGCTTGCGTTCTGTAATGTCTACATTGACAGCTACTGCATGAATAATGACTCCGGTTTCATCTCGGATCGGTACAACAGAATTGAGAATGGTTTTGCGCTGACCATCAAAGCTTTCAATATCAATTTCTTCACCAATAATTGTCTCCCCTGTAGCTAAAACCCTGGCGAGTGTCCATTCTTCTGCGGCAATTGGTTGGCCTGTATCAGCCCGCCATCCTTTATACTCATGGTATTGACTGGTATTGTCCAAAAATGGCGCGTTTTCGCCCCAAATCGCTTTAATTGCGGGATTAATTTCGATAAATTTGCCCTTAGCATCAGAGATGACTACACCTACAGGTAGAATATCTAGCATGGCACGCAGCAGTTGACTTTCTCTGTCGCGGTTTGCTTGTTCTTCAGCCAGAATCGTCTCGGAATGCTTACGCTCCGTAATATCCGTGAGCATAGCAACCATACCAGCGAATTTTCCCTGCTCATTCAAAATGGAGCTAAGAGAAACAATTACCCAAAGTTCCGCTGCGTCTTGGCGGCGTAAACCCACTTCCAATTGTTGTTTACTTTCTTGATGGTGTTGCTGATTTTGCTCTAGCCATTGCTGAATTTCGATTTGAGTCTCATGTTCCATAAAATCGAAAATCGTGCGATCGCGCATCTGCTCTGCACTATAACCAAGCATTTGGGCTAATTGAGAATTGACATATTCTGTTTGTCCGTCTTGGTCAAATATCCAGATACCTTCGTAGGCTGTCTCCAATAGACTGCGATAGCTCACAGTGAGCTTTGCCAGCTTGGCCTCAGACTTTTGTTTCGCAATATGCAATTCTGAATTTAAAGAACTAATTAATAGAGATATCAAGCTAAAAACAATTAGCTGGAGTGCATCAGTCCAGGTATCGGGTATCAGGGAGTAGATGGGCGGAATGAAGAAGTAGTTATTGACTAAAACCGCCAAGACTGTAGCTAATAACCCAGGCGCTAATCCCCCATACCAGCTGCTCAAAACTACAGCCGCAAAAAAAAGTGGCGAGACCTCTAGTTTTAACAGGCTATCCAGCATTAAGCCTAGTAGCAGCGCGATTAACACGGACAAAACAGAAACATAGTAACGCTGCAAATAGGAGCGCTGGATTTTTGACATACTGCATTAATCCTTGGCAGTAATATGTCTTAAAGACATAAAATTTTGGTTATGGTGGGCAACCACCCTGGGTTATATTTTATCTAAATATCTAAATTGAATGCTTTTCAGCCCAATAAAGTAAGTTTTATATCAAGTGTTACATAATATACTTGCCATTTTAAAAAACAAGTGATAGGTTCTAGTTGTGTGTGAGGAGCAAGTTAAAACTAGAAAGCACCAAGAGTGGAAACAAGGCAACACTCTTAGGTGCTTTTTAATTCAGGTATAGATTATATCATGCTTTGTGCAACGAGTAAAACTGTCACACAACGGATTTACTAATTCAAAAAACAAATGCTACTTTATATTTGTGTGTGAGGAGCAAGTTGAAAAGAAAGAGCGCATGGGGTGGAAACACGGCAACACTCCCAAGCGCTTTTTCATTTTTCTGGATGTTTTAACCGATAACAAAATTCCACACCAGTAACTTGATGGGAGCTTCCTGGAGTGCTTGGATTAATTGAAGTGGACTTTCAAATTTGACTTGAGATAAGCCGGAAGCTTCGACATTGACTGTAAATTTTTCATCTTCAAACGGCCAGCACATCGTGCAACTTTATTTATTTTGACAATAATAGGACTTACGCAAAACACCTCTTAAACTCTCATTTCTCCGTGACCTCTGCGTCTCTGTGGTTCGATTTTCCGTAGCCTGTACGTAAGTCCTGAATAAATTGAGCCAGGGAAGCAACTCCAACTGACTCAAGTCATAATTATTGAGATTGAATCAGGAATTAAGAGGAGAGAAAAGTTAGTTAGTTTTGCTTTCTAGAGGGTTAGCAATGTATTTAAAAGCAGGTTCAGAATTCCAAGGGCCTCGCTCATCGTGACCATTGCCATTACTTGACAGATTATAGTAAATGTTCACCGTTTCATCAGGTTGAATATTACCAAAAAATGGATCTGTCAATTTACCCAGTGAATCAAGCGCCTTCATAAACATTTGGGTATGAGAAATTTCTCGCGTTAGTAGATGCACCAAGGTATTTTTTGTCCCTTGATCTGTTGCTAATTTAATTAGCTCTTCGTAAGTTTGGCGAGCGCCAGCTTCAGCTGCGACATTGGCTCTTAAATCACGCACTACATCTCCGCCTTCGTTAATGTAATTAGCTGTCCAAGCATTACCTTGGCTATCTAAAAAGTGAGGGCCAATACCACGAACAGCAAACAGAGTACTTTTATAAACCTCTGTTTGATCTGTATTTTTAGTGTGAGACTCAATAAGTTTACCAACCATCTCTAAATGCCCGAATTCTTCAATGGCAATATCTTGCAACATATCTCGAATTCCAGCATTTTCTACATGAAAAGATTGCACCCAATATTGGAGAGCAGCAGTTAGTTCTCCGGTTGCACCGCCAAATTGCTCAAGAAGTAACTGAGCAAACCGAGGATTGGGTTCACTAATGTTTACAGAATGGATTGGCTCTTTTTTATGAAAAAACATGCAATGCCTCTTTGATTATTTCAACAAAAAATAGTGGGCAACAAATAAATCTATTGCTGTGGAAGTTTATATTTTTTACTGCTCTTCTAGATAATTTTGGATACTGCCAGTAATATGATTAGTGTGTTGTTTATGGAAAAACTAACTTTCTACAGTAGGTACATTATGGTCTCAATTAATGAGTCACCATGCTTAATGCTTGTAAAGAGTGTTATTGGAAGAATTACCAAATACACTCTAGATTTAATAATGGGCTTCGCACAGCAATTTACGCATTACTGCTTCTTCGCAGCAGTCCCCACAAGTAAATAGCAATTATTGCACCAATGACTGCAATAAATAAACCGGGTAGACTAAAACTTGTGGCTGTCAACTGCAAAGTACCCGTTTGCAACAAAGTATATAAACTTCCACCAAGAAAAGCACCAACAATACCTAAAATCATTGTGGAAAGAATTCCACCACCTTGATAACCAGGGTAAATGGCTTTGGCGATCGCACCAGCTAAAAGACCTAATATTATCCAAGCAATAATATTCATAACGACCTCAAAATCTCATCTGTAACCAGATTAACAACATTGACTTCTGGGCGTTTCTGCCAGATGAGGTAACTTTTCAAGTCAAAAGATAGATAGGAGTTGATCTACAAATTTATAGATAAAAATATCTAGATATATGCAGCATCAGTATTTTGATTAAAAATTACTGAGTAGTCAGGTAAAAATTTACTATTTTTTTCATAATTCAAATATGATTCCTATATATGCAGAGAATCTAAAATAGTGCTGTTTTATTTTTAGGACTTACACAGTGATACCAAAATCAAAGGTTTAGCAAAGTGTTGAATGCTGAGTATAAGTGCAGCCGTTATTAAGGCTTGGAGCAATCAACAATTTTCTAACATATTGGATTGAAGCTATACAGATGGGACTGAAATAATAGTACGCCAAACCCTGACACCCTGACTGCTGAATTTTTCCGGAAATCATGACAAGTATATGTTAAATTGCACGCGAAAATTGTTTATCTTGTTTTTGATTATGAGCATCAAAAACAACAGCAATATTTCTCACCAATAACCTGCCGATGTCGGTAATTTGAATGTGATGGGCAGATAATTTAATCAGTCCATCTGCGGCTAATGGTTGTAATGCTTCTAGTTCTTGGGAGAAATATTGATCAAAGTTGATGTGATACTTCTCAGCAATATCTTGTTTGTACAACTGAAAGTGCGACATAATGCACATGATTACATCTCGGCGGATAATATCATCTTGAGTTAGTTTGATACCTTTACTAACAGGCAAGACATGGTTAGCAACTGCCTGATAATAATCTTTTAATTGCTTATGGTTTTGGACGTAGGCATCGTTTAACATACTGATAGAAGTGGCACCAAAACCAAACAAATCTGTGCCAGCATGAGTAGTATAACCTTGAAAGTTGCGTTGGAGGGTGCGATTTCGTTGGGCGATCGCTAATTCATCGTTAGGTTTAGCAAAGTGATCCATCCCAATAAATAAATACTCGCTATTGGTTAATTCCTCAATGGTCATTTCCAAAATTTCTAACTTTTCTTGGGGTTTTGGTAAAGCCTCTGGAGGTATATTTTTTTGTGCTGGTTTTAACCAAGGGACATAAGCAAAGTTAAACACCACAATTCGGTCAGGATCTAATGCAACTGTCTTTTTGATTGTCTCTCGAAATGTCTGGAGAGTTTGATAAGGTAAACCATAAATTAAATCCACATTTACACTGTCAAACTTGGCTGCTTTAATCCAGTCCATGACATTGAATAATAATTCTTCTGGCTGAATGCGGTTGACAGCTACTTGAACTTCATTGTTAAAGTCTTGGATACCAAAACTAACGCGATTAAATCCGAGTTCCCGCAGAAAGAAAATATACTCTTTATCCACGTAACGGGGACTAATTTCAATGGAAATTTCGGCTTGGGGGTCAAAATCAAAGTGTTGTGTAATCTTCTTCCAGAGAAATTCTACTTGTTCCAAGTCTAAATAGTTGGGTGTACCACCACCCCAGTGCATTTGCAATACCTTTCTATCGGGAGAAATCAAGTTAGACATATTCTTGATTTCTTGAGCTAAATGTTCTAGATAAGGTTTGGCAATATTCTTGTTGTTGGAAATTACTGTATTACAGCCACAGAAATAACAAGCACTTTGGCAAAAAGGAATGTGGAAATAAAATGATAGCGGAGATTGTCTTTGATTGGAAGCGGCGATCGCACTGTGAAAATCAGCCGTTGTAAATGCTTCGCTTAACTCTGTCGCTGGTGGATAACTGGTGTATCTTGGTGCTGCTGTGTCGTACTTTTTGATCAAATCCAAATCAAATTTGACACCAGGTGATATGAATACCATCAAAACCTCCAATGTATTGGTTAGGCTGTCTTTTCAAACTCTCAAATCACAACGAGTCTGAAAACCAGTCTGAGTAGTTGGTTGTATAGCAATCTGATTTAATTGCTGAATTACTTGTAGGGATGGGGAATGGGAAATAAAGGCTACCTAAGCTTTGCAAAAATCAAATAGCAGTCCTGTATCGTTATGAGAAGTGGCAACTTGTTGATTTCGTTCACAGCCAACAAATTGCCCATAAATTTTCTATGTGCTAATGCAAAGCAGCGGAAATATTCATGCTGAGTAAGATATTCTTACCCTGCACCTCTACTCCCTATTCTTTTCGTCTAGCTGCTGTCTAGTTTAGATATCAGTTGCGGTGCATGATGTGTTGACTCCAACCAAACAGCCAATTTCTCAAAAATTAATTAGTGGCGGCTGCTTCAGTGCTGCCTGGGTTATGAGAACCAGTCAGGTTATTAAATAGTACTTGACCGATCGCTCTAATTAAACTACCTTCTAGTTCTTCAGCCATTTGCATATTCAAACTAAAGGCATGATTGGCTTCAGCCACAATTTTCTCGGCTGTGACATCATCCACAGGTACAGCGTTTAACCCATCCCGGTATTTGTCTTTAAAGGCTTTTTTGTCGGGAATTTGGTCAAAGTTATAAAAAGATGTTCCTTCGTAGCCAGACAGCTTCAGGGTTGACTGGGCAATTTTTTGTAACATCTGACCACCTGACAGGTCGCCCATGTAGCGGGTGTAGGCATGACCGATTAATAATGCAGGTGCAGATGCAGATAATTGTTGAATGCGGGCGATGTATTTTTTGGCATTGTTGGAAGGTGTGATTAAACTTCGCCAGTCGTTGCCATAGTAAAATACCATGTCTGTTTCTAAAGCTGCCCGGCGATTCAGTTCAGGAAAGTACATCCCACCAATTACCGGATTGTTTTGGTGACTGGCTAAGGCTGTTTCTAGTTCGGTGTAAACAAAATACAAGTTACCAAGAAACTTTGCAAAGCAGTCTTTATCGACAACACCTTTGAGAAAACATTTCATGAATCCGACATTTTCTGCTGCTGTGTGCGCTTTTTGCGTACCAGAACGCAGTTTGACAGCTAAATTACTACTCATTTTTGGTTCCTTTATCACCGACTTACATTAATGGAGGGATTAGGGGTTAGAGGCTAGTATTCTGACTCAGCACCCAGCGCCTTAAAAAGAATTCACGTCAGAGATAGAGAATTGTTATTCTAGATGTAGAGGGGAAAAGCATCGGCATCACTTCAACCAGCAAATACCACTGCCGATACTGTTCAGAGGGATTTTTGTTCTCCCAAAATCATTTAACTATCAATACTTGTATAACTATACAGCTATTAATATTTCTTTATATTCCTACATGTTTGGCAAAAATAAAGATGTTGCATTGCTACATCTCTGGAAAGCGGCAAAATCAACCAAAAAACAGGTGCTATAACCCTGATAAACCTCAGCATTAAGGTTATCTCGTGAAATCTGCTTTTCAATAATTTAACTGATGTGGAACTATAGCGTTTTATGTTTATATAACTATTAAAAGATAAAATAATATCAAGGAGTCTCATGGTCGATTCAGTGGCAACTCCAGAGCCTCAATTGCTGAAGCCGGGTATTAAAGCACCTGTTGCAGAAACATTATTAACACCTAGGTTTTACACCACTGACTTTGATGCAGTGGCGAAATTGGACATATCGGCTAATGAGGCAGAAATCCGGGCGATTGTTGATGAACTGCGTGCAGACTATAACCGCCATCACTTTGTGCGGGATGATGAATTTAAACAATCATGGGATCACATTACAGGTGAAAAACGCCGCACCTTTATTGACTTTTTAGAACGCTCTTGTACCTCAGAATTTTCTGGGTTTCTCTTATTTAAAGAATTATCGCGCCGCCTGAAAAAAAATAACCCGCTGTTATCAGAAGCCTTTGAATATATGGCTAGAGATGAAGCTCGCCATGCAGGATTCCTCAACAAATCAATGGCAGATTTAAAACTTTCTCTAGACTTAAACTTTTTAACTAAATCCCGTACATATACTTTCTTCCCGCCAGAGTGGATTATTTACACAGTTTACCTATCGGAGAAGATTGGTTACTGGCGTTATATCTTAGTTAATCAGCACATGCAGGAGCATCCAGAATACCAATTTTATCCACTGTTCCGCAAATTTGAGAGTTGGTGTCAAGACGAAAATCGACATGGGGATTTCTTTAAAGCATTGCTGCGATCGCAAACCAAACTCTGGAAAAGTTGGACAGCGAAATTGTGGGTGCGGTTCTTTTTGCTGACTGTGTTTGCTACCCATACAATGACAGTATTTGAACGAGCCTCATTTTACGAAGCAATTGGGATTCATCCCCGTAAATACAACAACCGAGTTATTCAAGAAACAAATAACACTTCTGCACGCGCATTTCCCCTCATCCTCAATACAAATCACCCAGAATTTTTCTGGCGCTTAGAACAGTGTTCTGAGAATAACTTGAAAATCGCTGCGATTAACAAAAGTAATCAACCAAGTTTGGTTAAATTATTCCAAAGAATACCGCCAATTATCGCCATTGTTTGGAATATGTTGCAGCTATATCTCATCAAGCCAATTGATACAGAAAGCACACGCGGCACAGTTCTTTAGTCTATTCAAATAATTTTGGATTTGAGATGTGCGATCGCCACCCCTGAGCGATCGCATAACGCACCGCTAGATATCTGGCGGTGCGTTAGCACTGATTTTCGGCAACATCATTTTCATGGCAGAGTGATAAGTATTTCGTTTACAGATGCAGTTTTAGACTATGCCATCCCATGAAGGATTTTTGCAGCATCTAGTACACACAAATATTCCTGCAACTATTTTGCGTAATCATCAACATACTATCTGTAACTGTAGTACAAGTAATTTATACATAAAAAATATCTTTAAAAGGGAAGTAAGCTAAAATTCAAGCATATCAAGCATTTCTAGATTAAAAACACCTTATGTTGGAGACTTTACAAACTCGAATATATGAACTCGAACAATTTGCCAACAACCTAGTTGCTAACCAACTCACACACCTGAGTTTATTGAGTGTAGGTATAATTTTTATGGCGGGCTTACTCACCAGCCTCACTCCTTGTATGTTGTCGATGCTACCCATTACCATCGGGTATATCGGGGGATATGAAGCAAAAAGCCGCCTACAAGCAGCAGCCCAGTCAACTTGGTTTGCGTTAGGATTAGCAACTACCCTTGCTGGTATGGGCATCATAGCTGGTGTAGTTGGCAAAGTCTACGGACAAATCGGAGTTGGTTTACCAATTATTGTGAGTGTTATCGCCATTATTATGGGGTTGAACTTACTCGAAGCATTACCCATACAATTTCCTTCTTTGGGCGAGACGAATTGGATATCCCCAGATTTACCGCCGGGAGTGCGTTCTTATTCTCTCGGCTTAACTTTTGGCTTAGTGGCTTCTCCTTGCAGCACACCTGTTTTAGCCAGTTTACTAACTTGGGTCGCCAGCACACAAGACTTAATTTTAGGCGCAGTTTTGTTACTTTCTTATACAGCAGGGTATGTTGCACCATTAATTTTGGCAGGTACTTTTACCGCTGCGATCAAAAAACTGCTGGAGTTGCGCCGTTGGTCTGGTTGGATTAACCCAGTCAGCGGGGCGCTATTAGTAGGATTTGGTGTTTTTTCTTTGATTTCTCGCATTCCCTTTGGCAGTTTGTAACCCATGACTTTAGATAATTCAGCGTCTACAGAATCAAGTTGGTTGTCAGCACCTTGGCGCTTTATGCGTAAGGAGGTTTTGCCTGTACTGACAGACTTAAGATTGGCGATCGCCTTATTCTTAATCATCGCCCTGTTTAGTATTAGTGGTACTGTGATTGAACAAGACCAGTCAGTCAGTTTCTATCGCACTAACTACCCAGAACATCCGGCTTTATTTGGTTTTCTGACTTGGAAGGTCATCTTAATAACTGGGTTAAACCGCGTATATCATACTTGGTGGTTTACCGCATTACTTATCTTGTTTGGTAGTAGTTTGAGCGCTTGTACATTTACGCGTCAATTACCAGCCTTAAAAGCTGCTCAACGCTGGAAATATTATGAAGAACCCCGACAATTTCAAAAATTAGCTTTAAGCGCAGAATTAGATACAGCTTCTTTAAATTCTCTCACTCCATTATTACAAAACCGTCGTTATAAAATTTTTCAAGACAAAGATCATATCCTCTACGCCCGTAAAGGCATAGTCGGACGTATTGGCCCGATAATCGTGCATATTGGCATAGTCACGATTCTGGTGGGGGGAATTTGGGGGTCTATGACTGGATTTACCGCCCAAGAAAAAATTGCTAGTGGCGATAAATTTCAGGTAGAAAACATTATTAATGCTGGCCCTTGGGCAAACACCAAACACTTAAAAGATTGGTCATTACATGTTAATCGTTTTTGGATTGACTATACGCCCTCTGGGAGTATTGACCAGTTTTATTCGGATATGTCCGTTTTAGATAATGACGGTAAAGAGATTGACCGCAAGACGATTTTTGTAAACCAACCTCTGCGTTATCGTGGCGTAACTTTCTATCAAGCCGATTGGGGAATCTCTGGTGTCCGGTTCCAATTTAATAACAGTCCTGTGTTCCAGCTACCAATGGCGGCGTTAAATACCAGTCCTCAACAAGGTAGGCTTTGGGGAACTTGGCTTCCGACTAAACCCGATTTGAGTGAGGGCGTGTCTTTGATTGTGAAAGATCTGCAAGGCATGATATTAATTTATGACTCCAAAGGGCAGTTAATTAATACTGTGCGTGCTGGTATGGCTACCGAAGTCAACGGTACAAACTTAAAAATCTTAGAAATTATTGGTAGTACTGGCTTACAAATCAAATCTGATCCTGGGATACCAATTGTTTATGGTGGTTTTGCCATTTTGATGGCGGGTGTAGTTATGAGTTACTTCTCCCATTCGCAAATTTGGGCATTACAAAAAGGCGATCGCTTGTATGTGGGTGGTAAAACCAATCGCGCTCAAGTTGCTTTTGAAAAAGAAGTCCTAGAGATTTTGAATGGACTGAATACGCAGTCAACAGCAGTAGTGGGGTAGATTAACTTGTCATACTATTAAGTAAATTCCTATCCACTTCATAAACGCAAACATTAAGTTTTAAAGGCTGAATAAATATAGTGATTCTCTCTGTATCTTCACTGTAATTATTCAGCCTTAATATTTATTCTCAATATGATAGATATAACAAGTTTAGGTTGACGTTTTTTGATGGTGTACTTCAATAACTGTATGCACGTTTCCCCGTGGAGCAAAATCTGCTTTTACGGTAATTTCTAGGGGATCACAAGCTGTAACCATATCATCTAAAATTTGATTGGCAGATTCTTCATGGGAGATATAGCGATCGCGGTAACTATTAATGTAAAGCTTCAGGGCTTTTAATTCTACTACCCGTTCATCTGGTATGTAGGTAATATAAATTGTGGCAAAGTCTGGATAGCCGGAAAATGGACATTTACAGGTAAATTCTGGCAAAGTAATGTTGATATCATATCGCCTACCGACTCGCGGATTGGGAAAGGTAATTAAATTTCCTTCCGCAATGTTGCGTTCGCCATACTTTACTTCTGATGTGTCCTGGGTCATGGGTCAATTCTCCTTGGTCATCTGTCGCCTCAACAATAATAGGCGAAAAGCTGATTAAGATAAAAATTCTTTGACCTTTTGCCTTTTTACTTTCACCTTGTTGTACTACTCTTGTTCCCAGTCAGGACAATTCTGATCATCCCAGCCTTGGGGGTGCATAGCACAGACTAACAAGTTACCACCATAAACTTGACCGTGGTAGTTTGTACAACCTACACAAGCAGCATTTTGTTCTGGTGTAGCTTCAACTGAGTAGGGAAAACCTGGATCTGCATCTGTAACTATATCTTCTAGTTCCCAATACATTTCTAAGAAGGGTGCAGATATTTCCTGTAAGTATTGTTCTACTTCAATGGCAATACTATTTTGTACTTCCTCAGTTAATTCTTCTGTCAGGTCAAAAAAGCTATCAACCATATCATTCATTCCTTGAAAGAAGCGCTCTACTTCCTCTGCCACTGTTTCAACGATTCCCATTAAATCTTTGTGCCATTCTTCCATAAATTTGACGCTCTGCTGGCTATAAAATTAGGATGCTAACAACCACCCAAATCAAAGTATATGAATACATTCTAGGCAATGTATGTTGTCAACTTCCTGGGTGAGACAGTGAGTTATTGTACTATTGACTGCTGATGCTGAAGATAAAAACTGCCGTTTATCAATCACGTTGCAGTTTTTTTAACTCTTCTTGCAGTTTTAGCACTTGGTCACGCAAGTCATCCACATTTTCAGTCGAGGTCTCTTTTACTGTTGGCGCTTCATCTTCCTCTAGGATTTCGATGCGACGAGGTTCAGAAGGTGTTGTTTTTTCAGCATTATCAGCAGGAGTTGGTGGCTGTTGCGCTTGCGTCATCATATCTTCAACGAAGCGGCGGGCTTCTTCTGTGTTCATTTCGCCCCGCGCTACCATTTCATCTGCCAGCTTTTGGACTTGCGATCGCAGTTCGGATAATTTACCTCCCGCTTTCTCACCTGCGTAAGAAGCTAACCCGACACCGAGGTAAAAAGCTTTTTGTACAATATCTCCAAAACCGGGCATCGCTGCTGATTGCTCCTACAAAATAGGGCGACCCGGAGACTACGCCTACTACAAGCATCCCGTGTTGCTGCCACCTTCCGGTTCTGACAAGGTTTAGGCGTTGCAGTCGCATAGATCCAGGTCTAATAAAATAGTAACACGAAAACTCCGTAAGTGTGATCTACTCAACTACAATTTTCCATTCGTAAAGCTGGTAGTTGACACAACCGTTTTTTACCAAGGGGTCAAGGGCAATTATTGTTTGGGCTTCCTCCAGAGACGCGGCTTCAAACAATAACATCCCACCGCCCATTTTTGCCCAATAGCCCGTTTTGGCTTGATGCCCTTTGGCTATTAAATCTTGCACGAAGGCTTTGTGGGCTGGTACATATTGGTCAAAGATAGTTTTATTGACTATACCTGACTCTATTTTGACAAACCAGGGCATTTTTTCACTAACCTCTAATTCTCAAAATCTGTTTATCTGTACAGCAGTTATGGTCAAGTGCTGAGTATTAATCTAGTAATTTTGAGGATTTTAGCCATCAACACTGTCCTTATCTAAGGAACTACAGCTATACTTACTCAATTTTTAAATTAAACGGCAAACGCGCATAAATTCCATTAGGGTCATTCATGCTTTGAAATGTCTCTAATTCTTGTTGCAGTTTTTGAAATTCGGCTGTCAGAGGAGCAGATGCTTTGATTTTTTGTCCCTGAATTTTTAACTTTGCACTAGCCTCTTCAACGGCTTTGCCAAAGAAAATTTCGTTTAAGCTGTTTTCTTTGGGATATTCTTTTAATTGCCAATTGTTACCTAAATTTGCTTTCTTGGCAGCATATTGTACAGCCGCGTTGAGTCCACCGATTTCGTCTACTAAACCAATTTGTTTAGCTGCTACACCAGACCAAATCCGTCCTTGGGCAATTTCGGCGACTTTTTGTGCTGGTAGTTTGCGCCCTTGGGAAACTTTATTGAGAAATAGACTGTAAATACGGTTCACACTGCGCTGATAAAGTGCTAGTTCTTGGGGGGATTTGGGACGAGAGACAGTTTGATTATCAGCATAGCGTGCTGTTTTGACAACATCCCAAGTGATGCCGTTATCATTCGCTAGTTTTTGCCCGTTGAACAGGATACCAAATACACCTATTGAACCAGTGATTGTATTTGGTTCAGCAAAAATGCGGCTAGAATCACTGGCTATCCAGTAACCTCCAGAGGCAGCGACATCACCCATTGATACTACTACGGGTTTGATATCGTGGGTTAACCGGACTTCCCGCTGCATAACTTCTGCGGCTGTCGCACTACCGCCGGGACTGTTAATTCTTAAGACAACGGCTTTGATATTTTTATCTTGCCGGATTTTGTTGAAGATTTTAGCAAAGCGATCGCCTCCTACTTGTTCATCATCACCGCTACCATCAACAATTTCCCCTTCGGCATAAACTACGGCAATTTTATTGTTTGATTCTCTGGCAGCACTTGAGGATTTGTTGATCACTTGGCTGTATTCTAGGAGATCAACTTGACGAAAAGTTTTATCGTTTTGCTCACTACCCGTGAGTTGTTTTAAATCGGCAACTACTTGATCATGGTATGCTACTTTATCTACCAAACCATTAGTTTTGGCTACGGGCGCTTCGACTATGGCTTGATTATCAGCGATCGCTTGCAATTTTTGCGGGTTGATTTTCCGGCTTGTACCTACTGTTGTCCGCCACTCACTCCACACATCGTCTAGTAATTTCTGTGTTTGTTCTCGATTTTCGGGACTGAGTTTGTTGAGAATTAAGGGTTCGACAGCACCTTTAAATTTACCAACTCTGACAACCTGGACTCCAATACCAAATTTCTGCAATGCTCCTGTTAAGAACATCTGTTGGCTACTTAAACCATTGACTTCTATTGCACCCAAAGGATTTAGTGCAATGGTATCAGCGACGGAACTGAGGTAATATTCTTTTTTACCCCAATCTTGGCCATACGCCACTACTTTTTTCCCCGCCGCGCGAAATTCTTCTAAGGCTTTGCGAATTTCTTTGAGGGAAGCGAAACCAAGGTTACTACCTGTTGTCTTTGTCCCATCTAAATATATGCCAACAATTTTCGGATCTTGTTTGGCTTTTTCAATCGCCTCTAGAACTTTGCGGAGTGTGATCCTGTCTTCTGGATTACCTGATAATGTTCTTTGTAACTCTTCCCCTGCACTAGGTTCTCTATCGGTTATATTCATTGATAAGTCAAAAACTACCACAGACTTATCTTTAACTACTGGACTAACATCTTGAGAAGCGGCGATCGCAAACAATAGTAGTAATAGTCCTGTAGTACTAATTCCACAGAAAATAAATAGACCTAGTAGGCTGCCGATTAAACTGGCAACAGTTTGTTTAAGAAAATTATTCATTAGTCAATAGTTATTAGTCAATAATGAGTGGTCATGAGTAATTTGCTACAAAGACAAATTACTACTGTTTTATTGTATGCGGTGTAAACTTCCAGAATGTTGTAACTGCTGTAAGTTAGCGTTACCAGTGCAAAATAACACCGTGACTATTTCTGCAATTAAAACTTCAACTAACTCCGCAATGGCTGATTCTGAGACTACGGCTGCTTGCAAAAAAGGCATGGCTAACCCGGCGATATCTGCACCTAAAGCGATCGCTTTGGCTACATCTAAGCCGTGACGCAAGCCACCAGAGGCGATTAAAGGAATATTCGGTGCGATCGCTCGTACACTTGTAATACACTCTGCCGTTGGAATACCCCAATCTGCAAATGTTGCACCTAACCTGCGTTGCAAAGGATTTTCTGCCCGTTCACCTTCTACTTTCGCCCAAGAAGTTCCCCCCGCACCTGCAACATCAATTGCTCTCACTCCAGCCGCCATCAGTTTTTCAGCCATTGCACCAGAAATCCCATTACCTACTTCCTTCGCAATCACCGGTACATCTAATTTGCTGCATAATAACGATATTTTGTCAAGCAGCCCACGAAAATTCACATCACCTCTAGGTTGAATACACTCTTGCAGAGGGTTGATGTGCAGAATCAACGCATCAGCTTCTAGCATATCGATGATCCGCAGACATTCATCTAGACCATATTTATAGTTCAGTTGCACAGCACCCACATTGGCAAACAATAATACATCCGGTGCATACTTGCGGATAGCAAAAGTGTCAACTACCTGGGGCTTTTCTACCGCCACCCTTTGAGAACCGACACCCATCGCTAGTTTATATTTTTGAGCAACTTCCGCTAAACGGCGATTAATAGTTCCGGCTTCTTCGGTTCCTCCAGTCATCGAAGAAATTAATAATGGTGCTGCTAGGTATTTACCTAAAAAATTTGTGCTGATATTAATATCGTTGCGGTCTATTTCTGGTAAACAACAATGGCTAAAACGATAATTTTCTAATCCACTGGTTATTTCACGGCACTGAACATCTTCTTCCAAACAGATGCGGATATGATCTGCTTTACGTGACTGAGTTTGTGCAAAATTGCTGGTAGGGGCTTTCACTGGTAGATATGACTCAAATCTGTTGTGATAACTATTCTAGGACTTACGCACAAAGGTTAGTTGTTGAAATTTAGTGTCAGGGTTCTGAACAAAATTATGATCCTTAGTATTTGTACATCAAGATTTTGAATGGTAATATGAAGCACTAAGGATACAAAATAGCGTTCTTGTATACAGAAGTACATTTTATGGCAAAACACATTTACTTCAGCTTCTGGGCTAGAGTTCCTCATTGGTTGTTAGCACATCGTATGGCAGTAACTGTGTTGACTTTTGTATCACCTTTGGTTGTCAGCAGTACCAGTTATAAAACTTTGGCACAAACTCCCAACGGACAGAGAGTTGATCAGTTAATCCAAAGTTTCAGCAACGAAGATTTATTAGAACAACTGAATACGGCGACAACTTTAGGCAACCTCAATGATAGAGAGTTTAGTAGCGAAGCACTAGATAAACTCCAACAAGCATTAGTTAACCCAGATTGGCGTGTGCGTAGTGGTGCAGCCTTAGTTTTGTCGCAAAAAGGTGGTGTAATAGTTAAAAATGCTTTACCTGCATTAGTTAAAAATCTTCAAGACGAGAATTGGTTTGTTCGCAGTAGTGCAGCTAGAGCCATTGGCAATATTATTGCTGAAGATACTGGTGATGCTAGTAGCGCAAATACTGTGATTGAAGCTGCTAAGTTTTCCAGTTACTTGGTTAATGCGCTGCAAGATTCTGACTTTTCGGTACGTTTTAGTGCGGCTACAGCTTTAGTCAAGTTAAATACTAAATCGTCATTTATTGTATCTCGCCTAATTTCCAATCTTAGTAATACTGACGATCCACAAACTCGACTGGCTAATGCTGAAAACCTGACGACAATTAGTAATGAAGCTACTCCGATTTTGCCAAATATTGGTAAAGCTCTGCAACACACCGAACCATCAGTGCGAGGACTAGCTTTAGAGACTATTGGTAGCATTGGCACCGATACTAGTGCAACTATGCCTTATTTAATCCAAGGTTTGCAAGACCCAGATTGGACGGTGCGTAGCAAAGCAGCTAGAGCGATTGTGAGAATAGTTACTAATCTGCAAGAAAAAGCTAGGGCAAATTTTGTCACTGAATCTGATATTAATGCCATAGATGAATTACAAACGATTCAAAGAATTTTCCAAAACCCACAAAACCATTTTTATAACAATGAAAAAGGAAGTGTCAGTTTAGCTATTGATGCTCTGCAAGCGGCACGTAGGAATAAATAATCTCAATTAAGGTTAGTGATTGAGATTCGGTGCAGAGATGATGCTGACTATTTCCCAGATGTACTAAGTAATCGGACAAAAATATTTACATTCATTGTGTAATTAATTCTGTCTGACTACTTAATAGGCTGCGGTTTGCTGGTTCCATGCAGTTTGATGAAACTATCAAAGGTATACCATGCCAAAACATACCAAGGGATGATTTCTAGTTGCAAACCTTTTACTAGCAACTGTCGTACAGACAAACATCCTAGCGCCAAAGGAAATATAAAGCGGATATCAACTACATTATTTGTTGCTTTTTCTACTCTGTCGTTTAAGTCATAAACAGCATTAGCGATAGTGGCTGCTGCATCGGAGTGGCTTTCGTTAGTAACGTCGGCGAAAATTATGCCGATATCTTTGAGTGTAGCTAGTACATTTTGCCAGCTTTCATCATTGCGATCGTGGTGAATGACAATACTGCCATTTTGGATATTAGTATTTACCTGACTGATGTTGGGTTGAGAGTCCAAAATTTTTACAATGCGTCGTATTTCCCCTGTTTGACGATGAGATGGCGCTATTCTTAAGCGTAATCTGCCTGGGGTATCGCTAATAATTTTTGTAGAAATAGGTTGGGATGGCGTGTTCAAGGCTGCTGCCCCCAAAACTTTAGGCATCATAGTGACATTACCATGATTATTTGTAAACACATCCACCCTCCTGAATAATCTTTGAATGCTTTCCTATTTGATTGGTAAATTATGTTGCTCAGATCCCTGACTTCCTTAAGAGTTCGGGGATCTTTTGATTCACGAATGATTGAGAACTGCCACATCTGAAGAATAGGAAAGTTTGAAGTATTGAGCATGAAACTTTATACTTCATCCTTTCCTCAAAACTGGCGGCAAGCTTACGCACCATTATCAGATGTGTTGTCAACTGGAGTACCAGCAGCTTCAAATAATGGGGTTTCTCTATCTTCTGCGAGTTCGGCTTTGGCTTCAGCTACGATATCTTCCCAGGTTTCGCCTAGTTCTGCAAAGGCTCCTTTGCTTTTTTCGTAAGCCAAAATTCCGCCTTTGATGATGGACTTAGCAATGGGTTTACCAATTCCCGCCACAACAGGAATCAGGACGGGTGCGAGGAGGACTGCACCGATACCAGCTATGATTCCAGGAGCGCCAGCATCTTCAACAAAATCAGTAATTTTCGGCATAATCAAGTATCTCCAGTTGAATTGAAAAATTGTCAGAAAGCTATCTAGCTTAATCTACCCAAGGTGTGGTCTCATCTTGCTGATGGGAGAGCTTTCTTGGGGGAATTTTTAAGAATTGGACGTAAACCGTTAACACCTGCAACAATTGTTGAACCATTGTTAACTACCGTTGCGCCTAGGGGGTTTAGCCCAAATAGCACAGCGATCGCCATTGCTGCAATATTAGGAATAGCAACGATACTGGTGTTTTGGCGAATTAACTTTTTGGCGTTGCGTGCTAGGGCGATCGCCGCTAAAATTCCATGTAAGTCGTTTTCCATCAGCACTACGTCTGCTGTCTCACGGGCAATTTCTGAACCGTGAGCAAATGATACCGAAACATCGGCGTAGGCTAAAGCCGGGGAATCGTTGATTCCATCTCCGACAAAGGCAACTGTCTTGCCTTGTTCGTGCAGTTCGCGGACAACGGCAGCTTTTTGTTCAGGGAATGCTTCTGCATGGGTATTGGCTGGAGCAATTCCGAGTTCTGCTGCTACAGCTTTGGCTGTGCGTTGATTGTCGCCGGTGAGTATATGAACTTCTACACCTTCGACCGTCAACAGGTGGTTAATTACTTCCCGTGTTTCTGGACGTAGAACATCACTATATCTTATTCTACCAAGAAGTTGGCCATTGGTGGCGACATAAATAACGGAATTTACTCGGTTGGCATCGTTGAGAGCTTCCATGTTTACGCCTTGTTGACGTAAGAAGCGCTCACTACCAACATAAACAGGTTCGTCATAAATCTCTGCTTCCACACCCAAGCCAAGTTTATAGTTCCACTTACTACGGCTAGGAATAATAGTTTGCTGTGCTTCGGCATAACGGATGACAGCCTCAGCGACTGGGTGGGTGAGGCGTTGTTCAGCGGCGGCGGCTATAGCTAATACTCTATCTGGGGAGACTTCAAAATGAAAACTATCAACGCCAATTACCGCAACTTCACCCTTCGTCAATGTACCAGTCTTATCAAAAACGATGGTGTCAACTTCTGCCAATTGCTCTAAGGCGCGACCACTGCGAATGAGAATCCCGTGGCGGGCGGCATAAGTTAAAGCAGCTAACACAGTTGTCGGGACTGATACCCTTATCCCCGTAGCAAAATCCAGAGTGAGAACGCTGGCGGCTCTGGCAGCGTTGCGGGTGACAGCAAACACGCCTGCGCCTAACAACAAGGTGGGTATAACTGCTTTTTCAGCAATTTTGATCGCCCCGTTTTCCATCCGCGTATCATGGACTGGAGCTTCTTCCATCAGCTTGATGCTCTGTCCGGCGCGGGTGTCGTTACCTATGCGTTCTGCCAAGATATAGATACTGCCTTCCCTTACCAATGTGGAAGCAAACACAGGTTGGCCTTTGATCTTCAAGACGGGGACTGATTCGCCTGTGAGTTTTTGTTCATCTAGTAAGGCTTTCCCCCTGATAATACTGCCATCTACCGGGACTTGTTCGCCGGGATAGACAATTACTGTATCGCCGCTTCGGACTTCTTTAATCGAGATTTGTACTTTTTCACCATTACGCTCAACCCAAACAAATTGCCCTAGAGAATTGAGCAGATCTAATGTCTGCATTTTGGAAGAACGGGCGGTGCGATCGCGGATATTTTCCCCAATTTCAATTAAACTCAGCATCAATGCGGGTGTGAGAAACTGACCTTGGACTGTGGTAATCACAATTGCCAACAAATCCAACACATCAATAGTCAGTTTACGCTGCATCAAGATCCCGGCGATCGCTCTTTGGAAGACGGGTAATGTGGCTAGGGCAATGGTTCCCGCTACCATAATTGGTGGGACGGCAAATCCTAACGGCCCACCTAGCACCGCTAACCCAGTGGCTACAGCCGAAAGTTGCAATCCTGGCCAAGCGCCTTCTGCTGCATCCTCTTGGGGTTTAATATCAATAGGCTTTTTCTGATCCAACAGCACAACATTGGCATCATTAGCCGTCATAATCAGACAACTAAGACGCGATCGCATTTTGGCATCACTGACTGTACTAGATTTATAAGTAACAACTAATGATGCCGCCGCCGGTTTAATTTTGACGCTGGTAACGAGGGGATCAACTTCCAACAAAGTTTGGAGGCGTTGCATATATGCGGCGTTATTACGCAATTTTGGGATACGCAACCGCATTCTGCCGGGAACTGCATGAACAACGCTGTAAACAACTTGAGAGATTGGCTGATGAGACCGTCTATTACGCTTAACTTGAGACAGTTTGCCATTCTCAGTTTTGTAAGTTGGTTGGGCTAAAACCACTGTACTGACGGTTTCGTAAACTTTCTCACCTAGCGGGACTTCTTCTTTTGCTTCAGTTTCCGAAGCTTTCTGCACTGCGGGCGATACTAGTTGTGCTGTCAATGGTGTCATTCCTGATCTCGCTTAAAGTAGTAGATAAAAAACTTATATTGATGTGGCAGCAAGCTCTCAATTTTTGAGCGCGAATTCTCTCCCCAATCACTCCAGACTGGTGAGTTACTGCAAACAAGATTGGCTGAGATTTGGTTAAATTCTGCTGGTTGGGTTGGCGAAAATACCTGCCGTTGCTTCGTTGGCAGAGCGAATCAAACTATTTAAATCTGTGATTGCTGCTTCGATAACGCTGTGCGATCGCTCTTGAGAGTCTTGCAGTGTCCCAGTTTGATAGGTGATATTGATTTGCTCACTTCTTACCACTGGATCTGCTTTGAGCAAGTTCCCTAAGCTTTGCACATATTGGCGATCGCCAGCGATATTATTTACTTTGGCTGCTATTTTCCAGGGGCTTTCCCCAGGAGGTTGCGATGCCGATGAGGATACAGAACCCTCCATTTTCATCCTCCTGTGTTCCTTAACGGAACGATCTACAACGGAAAGTTCGCCATGTAGGCTAAAGAAAAAGACATAGCTGCGGGCTTCATCTGGGCCCATAAGCTGGACACGTTTAGATTGTTACTTTCTGCTGATGTTTTTGTTGTATCGGCCGATACAACAGACTGTGTAATTTGTTCTACAGGCTGTTGTTTTTCTCCGATTTGGACGCTAGGTGTAGGGGGATTTATTTCCAAGGCCAATGCCAACAGTTTTACCCAATGGTTGACCGCTACATTACCCGGATGAAATGCGATCGCTATTGATGCTGCATCACAATTCATCCGCACGTTAGTTACATGAGCGTCTGTTTTCAACAACCTTTCTAGCCGTTTTGTGTATGCTTGATCCTGGGCAATGCGGGGTACATGGAACCTAATCCTGCCTGGAATATTATGAACTACAGTGTAGGCAATATTTGCTGACGGTGTTACGTCTTGCCTTACTTGTGCAACAACTGGATTAGTTAATGCTTGTGTCAATTTCGGTTGATTAGTTGTGTTATTTGGTTTTGCAGATTGGCTATTGCTGTCTGATTTGGCAATTTGTGGTTCTAAATAGTCTATTACCCGACGAGTTGCATCTGCGGTAATCATATAGACTGGGATCGACGCTAACCCACTAATTCCTAAACCTCCTGTGACTGCTAAACCAGTCATCAAGGGAATAAAGGAAATAGTTTGCTCCATCCAAAAATCAGGAGACTTCCACACCGCAAAGGGATCTTTACTGGTCATTGATTGCGGCGAAATTGGGGAAGGGTGAATATTTATTTTTTTTAAAATTCCCAATATCTGATGTAATGTCAAATGACTTTCGTCAAAGTTAACAACCAGACTGCCCAATTGCTCGTTGGTTATAACTTCCTTGACTCCTTTGCACTGTTTTAAGTATTCAGATACTAATTCTAGTGTTGAGTTTAAACTGCCGTCAGTAGCGCGGATGCGGATGCGACCGTGGGTTGTATGAACAATTTCTAACCCACCAGTTGGCAAATGCGTTTCTAAGTTGGCAGCTGCTGAACTGGTATATCTATGCACTTGTACTTGATTACTATGACGCTGAACAGAAATTAAGTCAGGAGACAAAGCCTCTTTTGGACTTAATCCGCGACTACTGAGAGTTTTTGTCATTTACTCGATAGTTGCACCAAGGCTAAAAGGTTAACAATAGGTTAAATATAACCTATTATTTCCGTAGATGAAATCGTCTTCAAGATTTATTTTAGATTAAGTAATGTTAATTACCCGTTTTTGGTATTCTTGCTCAGTGATTATATCGTGAGTACTTTCGACACGATCTATAAATACAATTCCATCGAGATGATCGTATTCATGCTGAAAAATTCGCGCTACAAAGTCAGAAAATTTTTGTTTTTGTAATTGCCCATAGCGGTCATAATATTCAACTTCAATAGTCTGATATCTAGGAACAAATCCTCTAATACCAGGGATACATAAACAACCTTCCCATCCCTTAACAATTTCTGGAGAATGTGACACTATCCTGGGGTTGATCATAGCGGTAGGTTCCATTATGGGAGCGTTGGGATATCTGGGATTGGGGCGGGAGGCGACAATAAATAAACGCTGTTGTTTGGCAACTTGCGGTGCCGCAATGCCGACACCATTAGCTTGAGAAACTGTGGTAATTAAATCATCAATTAATTTTTGAATTTTCTCATCATGAATATTATCAACCCAAATGGCTTTTTGGCGAATTATCGGGTCGCCTAACTGCACAATTGGTAGTAAGTCAGCCATATAAAAAATTCCTTGAGTAGTTAGCAGATAACGAATAAAAACATCCATAATTCAATAAAAGTTGACAATCTGAGATTGTCAACTTTTGCAAACATAGGATTTTCTAATTATTTACATACAATTTCCTAACCTAAAACATTCACTTCAGACTTCATACTTTACACTTCATACTTCATTTAGCTTTCTCGTTGCACGGGTAGAGGTGCGGGACGAACAATGATTTGCGTAGTTTGTCCGTTGCGCTCTACCTGTACTGGTAAAGGATTGCCAATTTGGCTATTTTCCAGGAGCTTTTGTACTTCTTCCACCTTAGTAACAGACTGGTTATTAATTTTTTGAATTACATCCCCTGCTTTCAATCCCGCTGCCGCAGCTGGAGAACGCGGGACAATACTGACTAATAGCACACCTTTCTCTGTCGTCAGATTAATGCGATCGCCAAATCTCTGATTTATCCTTTCTTTAATCTCTGGTGTCAGTGTCACCATCTGAACACCCAAATAAGGATGATCCACTCGACCTTTCGTAATTAATTGTTGAGCGATTTTCTGCACAGTGTTGATGGGAATAGCAAATCCCAAACCTTGAGCATTCCGCAGAATTGCTGTGTTCATCCCAATGACTTGACCGCGTGCATTGAGCAATGGCCCACCAGAATTACCAGGGTTAATGGCTGCATCTGTTTGCAGATAATCAACACGCTTGTCACTAGCACCAATATCACTACTAGATCGACCAGTTGCACTAATAATCCCCGATGTCACAGTATTGTTCAAACCCAAAGGATTACCAATGGCAATTACGGCTTCCCCTGGTTGTAAAACTTCAGAATTGCCTAAAGATATCGTTGGCAAGTTATTGGCATCTATTTTAATCACCGCTACGTCTGTTACAGGATCTTCCCCCAAAACTTTGCCATCAAAGGTTCTCCCATCCTTGAGAGTCACTGTTACAGTATCTGCACCATCGACGACATGAGAATTGGTCAAGATTTGTCCAGAGGAACTAATGATAAATCCTGAACCACTACCCCGTTCAACTCGTTGTCTAGGTTGGGTGTCTCGAAAGTACCGCCGAAAAAAGGGATCATTAAATTGTTCGGGAATGCGAGATGTCACGGTTCTGGAGGAGTCAATTCGCACCACCGCACCACCAACATTTTTCACCACGCCTACAACAAAATTAGGATCGCCAGATGCGGAGATAATAGGTGGAAGTGCGATCGCTGATTCGGGGTTAGATGTTTTGGGTTCGGAAACAAAAGGCTTATCTGTAGAATTTTCAAAAGTTTTAGCAGGTAAAAAACCACAACCACCTAAAGACACGATGGCTATCCCACTTAGCAGCCTTAACTTCACAATGTTAGCTCTCTTGTTCAAGAGCGAACTCCAGCCATCAATATTCTGCACTGTTGTCTTCATGTGTCTTTGCTTCTCCGTGTTGGTCAGTGGGTGTTAGGATATGGCCTACTGGGTAGTCCCAAAATGATTAGAACTCAAAGTTTAGCTTAGGTCTAGATCATCTGAATGCTAAATTGGTGCTTGCTCATATCTTC